>CAWIQZ010000017.1:0-1171379 GCA_963838465.1 uncultured Bacillaceae bacterium | reverse complement strand
GTGATGTCACCAACGAGCCAGTATGTGATCGGATTCGATGACGGTCGAGTGGTAGTAGGGGCGACTCATGAAAATGGAGTCGGCTTTGATGACCGCGTGACAGCTGGAGGCATACATGAAATCTTTGATAAGGCATTTGAAATTGCCCCAGGCTTAGCAAATAGCACGGTACTTGAAACAAAGGTAGGCTTCAGGCCAGTTGCCCCAGAATTTTTGCCGATTATCGGAGCAGTACCAAACGTTCAAGGACTCTTGCTTGCGAATGGTCTCGGTTCTTCAGGTTTAACAGTGGGACCTTATCTTGGAGCCGAACTTGCAAAGCTTGCTCTTGGAAAGCCAACCGAAATTGATCTCGAGCTATATGATGTGGCTCGTGCGGTAAAACAGTTAAATGAATAAAAGAAGTGCCCTTACTTTTTTCGTAAGTAAGGGCATTTGTTGTGTCTTATTCTTTATGTTGACTAGGCACTTCGCAACCATCTTCGGTACAAAATGCACCGTCTTCATTACTTTGTGCAAGTGGTTGTAGCGTCTTTTTTTGAGATTCTTCTTCCCAAACTTGTTGCAGAGCACTACTAAATGTTTCTGGTGGTTGAGCTCCAGAAATCGCATATTTCTGATTGATGACAAAGAAAGGTACACCTCGTACACCGATCTCTTTAGCTTCTGCTTCATCAATACGAACGTCCTTCGCGAAGTCATTTCCTTTTAGAACAGATTCTACTTCCGCACGATCTAATCCGAGCTCGACAGCTAAGTCAAGTAACACCTGATGATCGCCTACATTTTTATTTTCGCTAAAATAGGCGTGTAAGAGTCGTTCAGTCACTTCAGTAGCTTTTCCTTTTGATTCTGCAAATTTTGCAAGACGATGGGCGTCGAATGTTTCACTAACGATATCGAATTTGAAGTCTAATCCGACAGTAGCTGCTTGCTGGGCAACATTCTCGTTCATTCTTTTTGCCTCTTCAATCGATGTACCATATTTCTTAGCAAGCGCTTCATCAATTTTTAAAGAAGTATCGATGCTTCCAGGAGGGTTTAATTCAAAGCTTTTATAAACAACTTCCACTTTATCTTTATGAGGAAATGAGTCTAAAGCTTGTTCCAAACGTCTTTTTCCAATATAGCAAAACGGACAGACAAAGTCAGACCAGATTTCAATTTTCATCATGCACACCACTTTCGTTAAGATAACGTTACAGTACCATATTTTTGATGGGAGTTCTAAATAATTGGCTTGAGAGAGAAAGTTATATTAGGAAACAATGGTGAAGTAGGGAGGTAGAGGACAAAGCGATATCATCATACTTAATACCGCTTTTGTCATATAACTTGATTGTTTGAAAAGTATAATTGCTCTATTATTTCGGCAGGAAGTGGTTTACTAATAAAATATCCCTGAATCATTTGACAACCTAATTCTTTTACAAGGTTAAGTTGGTTTTGATTTTCGATCCCTTCGACAACAAGGTCTAAATCGAAATCATTTGCAATCGTAACGATTGATTTTACAATGGAAATGTCTTTCGGTTCATTTAAAATATTTTTAATAAAAGAGCGGTCGATTTTCACACTATTAATAGGTAATTGCTTCAGATAGCTTAAGGAGGAGTAGCCCGTGCCAAAATCATCAAGTGCAATACTAATACCTATTCGTCTCAGTTGATTTAATAGTCCAATGATTTCCTCCATATCATCTATTTCGATATTTTCAGTGATTTCTAATGCGATATAGCTAGGTTCTATCGATAGATCTCTTAAAATCGTTTTGATCTTTTTAAGGAAATCGAGTTTTTTCATTTGACTAACGGAAATATTCACAGCAATAGGTACACATTCTTCTAGTTCTTCCTGCCACTTTTTATTTTGGAAGCATGCATTTTCTAATACCCAGAATCCGATGTCGTCCATTAGATTACACTCTTCAGCTTGAGGAAGAAATTCTCCTGGTAAAAGAAGACCTTTTTCGGGATGGATCCATCTAATTAAAGCCTCAAGTCCGATAACCTTTTCAGAAAAAATATTCACTTGAGGTTGGTAATATAAAACAAGTTCTTTATTATTTAGTGCTTTTTTAAGTTGAGACTCTATTGTTAAGAGTGAAGAAGTAGTGTTACGAATTGGATTGAAAAAAACATAGTTATTTTTGCCTTCGTTTTTAACCTGATACATAGCATTATCAGCATTCGTTATAAGAGCTTCTAAATGATCATCATCTTTTGGAAATGAACTGATTCCCATACTTGCTTGCAAGGCAAATTCGAAATCTGCAATGTGAAAAGATGAAGATAAATCATTAAGAATTTGTCTCGCTAACGTATTGACTTGTAAAACAGATAGATTAGGTGCTAGAATAACAAACTCGTCACCACCAACACGTGCTACAATGCCTAATTGATGAACACTAGCTTTTAATCGAACAGCAATTTCAATTAAAAGCTGATCTCCTGTCGTATGACCAAACGTATCATTCACCTTCTTAAAGTTGTCGACATCTAAAAATAAAACGTGAATGTCATTAGACTCTTCCATTAGATTTGGAAATGATTCTGTTAAATATCCACGATTATATAAACCTGTTAACTGGTCTAGGTAAATCGAAAGCTCTAAATCAATTACATAGGCTAAAAAATTGGCCAATGACTGTATTAATGTGACATGCTCGTTGGAATATGTGAAGGGTTGTGTACCTATCGCACAAATGTTTCCAAATATCTCTCCGTTTTTTAAAATGATTGGCACACCTAAAAAATTCTTTATCCCTAATTGTTGTGTTGGAGGTAATTGGGAAGCGATAGGGTGCTTTGAAACATCATGAATAATGAGTGGTTCACGACCACTCTGTAATACCATTTGTCAGTAAGCGTGTTCAAGAATGAGTGAATTTCCTTTTTCAATTAATATCTCGTCTCTATTAAAAACACTTGTAATTTGGCTAGTTGTTTCTTCTAATTTTGTGACACAGAATGTATTAACACCAACGAATTGACTTAATACTTCGAAAATTCCATTTGCAGAATCGTCTATTTTTTTATAAACATTTGTACTCATCATTTGATCCATTGTTGCACCTCCGATCTCATTTAGATAAAGAGTGGATAATCCTATTGTTTTTAGAGTATCATTTATTAGGCTTTGCGTAAATAAAGCATACATCATGGTTTCATATACCATTTTCAATAGGAATTTAAACGAAATGATAAACAAGTAAAATAAAGTAAACATCTATAAATTACCATTGAAAGAGTGAAATATATTATTGTAATATACTGATGCAAGCTGCGTTGTACGTTAATAAATATATGTTTCAACCTTTATACTTTATTAGAGAGTTTTATATCGAAATACGGATGTCAGGCCTTCAATGTGCAGGGGAAGACTGAACTATTTCTGCAAACACTCATTTTTAGGAGTGGTGGTTTGGAACTCTATTATTTAAGCGGCAAATGCGGCACAAACTAACTTACGATACAATAAGGTCAGTTCTCATTGGAGCTGGCTTTTTTTGTTAGACAAAAAAGCACTACCACAAGCATGTAGAAAAGTAATAACTGCTTGGGTAATACTTTAAGACAATCAAATATAACGACTAGTCGGTCTTTTTAAATTGATCGTTATAGGGACAACATCTTAAGCGACCTGTGTCTTATGTTCTTTTTGTTGATTTTCGATTCTTTTAATATCAAAACGAATTAAAATCGATAAAATGAAAGCTAATACAATTAATCCTACAAAAATATTGAACACAGGAATGTAGCTCCCTGTTGTATCTCTGATTTGGGATACGATCATTGGCCCTAGGACACCGCCAAGTGACCACGTTGTAAGAAGAAAACCGTGAATCGCACCAAGTTGTTTTGTACCGAAAATATCCCCAATGAATGCAGGAAGATTGGAAAATCCGCCTCCATAACAGGAAATAACAATTAAAATAAGCGCTTGGAATAATATAACATTTGTAACGTTAGGAAGTAACAAGAACGCTACTATTTGAATAAAAAAGAAAATCATGAATACAGTAGGGCGACCAATGTAGTCAGAGATTGCCGCCCATCCTAGACGACCACCGCCATTCAAAATACCCATAATTCCTACCATTGTGGCAGCGCCAGCAACTGATAATCCAACCATCTCTTGAGCCATTGGAGATGCAACAGAAATAACCATTATCCCTGTAGTCGTATTAATGAGCATCATTCCCCAAAGCAACCAGAAGCGTCTTGTTCTTACTGCTTCTTTCGCTGTTAATTGTGCCAAATCTTTTTTTACTACTTTTTTACCAGATGCAATATCTTTCTTCATTCCAGCAGGCATCCAATTTTGTGATGGAGGTGCGATATAAGAAGCTCCAAGGATCATGATAATAAAATAACTTCCGCCTAAAATGAAGAACGTATTTGAAATACCAATTGATGACATAAGTGATGCAGCAATTGGTGCTGTGATTAGAGCGCCAGCTCCAAAACCGAATACCGCCATTCCTGTTGCTAAACCTCTCCGGTCAGGGAACCACTTTACAAGTGTTGATACAGGTGATATATATCCTAACCCAAGTCCCATCCCACTCATTAACCCATAAGTAATCAAAAATAGAGGAAGTGAGTCAATTAAAACGGCTAAACCAGAACCAACTTGACCTAAACCAAATAAAATAGCAGCTAAGATCGCTGATTTTCGTGGACCATTTCGTTCAACAAAACTTCCAAAGAAAGCAGCTGATGTTCCTGCGAGCGCCATCATTATTGTGAACGCTATTGTAATTTGAGTTGGTTCCCAACCAATTGCTTCACTGATGGGGTTTGTATAGACACTATAAGCGTATGCAGCACCAATTGAAAGGTGGATTGCAACGGCTGAAAGCGCTATCAACCATCTGTTCTTAGTAGTTCCCATATTCATTCTCCCTTCTTATAACAAGAAATTTCGTTAATACTTATCTGATATCTGATGTAACAAAAACTTCATAATCTAAAAATACAATTAAATATTCGAAAAATCAAACTAATCTATTAAGTTTAATGGTTTTTAATTTTAAAATAATATTTTATTTAGTACAATTGAGATGAAGGTGCAGTACTGATGGTACGACATTTTTTTGAAAGAGCCTTTTAGCGTAATTATTTGAACGCCCTAACCAACTCAGCCAAGCTTAAATATAAATAAAGAAATGAACCATGCTTCCTTGCAGAAATAGTAAAAGCATACAAATCATTTATAATCAGAATTTTTGATTATTTAACCGCATAAACTATAAAAATAAACAATGGATCGGACTAATTGTGGAATGATGTAAAGCAAATAGATTAGCTACCTTTTTAGAAATAAAATAGTTTTGAAGAGAGGAGGTAACAGAATGGACTATCTCATGTTCTGTAATCATTGTGGAATGCCTAAACCGATCGGAGAATACATCATGAGGGAGTACTTTTGGATAGCAAGCCATGTCTATTGTAACAACTGCAACAAGCCAAATAAGATACCAGAACACTTACAACAACTATCTCTACAAATGAGAAAAGGCTGTAAAGGAACGAATGATTAAATATCTAACAGTCTATTTATTAACAGAATTGTGTAGGATATACCTACAGAATCTCAAATAGGACAAGCGCCTTAAGTGATCAAGAGATAAAAGCGTAGACAAATAGATAACGATTGTCTGAAGCTCTACTGTTTAATGAAGGAGAGCATTTATTGCCTCCAAACGTTTAAACAAAAGAAAATGTGTATAAGAATGACGCTCTATTATGACATGTATAGATAAATTTGGCATAAAAAGATGTAATGATATGGATTTTTATTGAAGGGGACAAGATATGTCATACAATCATCTAGGCAAAACAGGCCTAGAGGTGTCTTCATTATCTTTAGGGACAATGGCCTTTGGAAAGTGGATGAGGATTTGTCGACCACGATTTTAGAAACGGCTTAGAAGAAGGTATGGCAGTTTAGCTGCCCGCCTTCTTCTTTCAATGTTGCATGACTTGCTTAGCAACATTCAGCTAGATAGAGCTGTATCAAGTGTACCAGCTCCAGGAAAGACCGTATCTCCGCACAACCAGATTCCATCCATTCCTGAATAACTAGAATAAGACGTTAACCAGCTATACTAAAATCACTGCAACCGACGTAAAGGGGAAAAGCATCCCAGGCTTGTCGTATTGTTTCTTTGTCTTCTTTTATATTAACTCTTCCCTTTACATCTTCGGCTAGTAGGCTATGGAGGTTATGAATCGAATTGTTTAAGACAAGCTGTTTTGTTGTAAAAATTTCTTTTCTTTTAGTCTGCACATGCCATAGATCTGCCTTTTTCTGAATTCCTATCATTTTGCTTCGTTTGATGATTTCTCCACCATGATGTTGAATGAATTGACCAAGAACTTCGGTTATCGTTGCAAGCCCCTGGTAAACGTAGTAGCAAATGAAAGGTTTACAGGGCGGCATAGCCGATAATTGCTAGTGAATCTTCTTGCATAAGTCCGAACATGAAATTAATTATTTCTTGAAAAGTTAATCCAGATTATCGTGGATTGAATAAAAAACTAATTTGTGACAAAAATCTCTTAAAAAACTAATTTATCAGCATTTTTAATGATCTTGTTATTAAAACCTACTTGACTTATAGGAATAATACGTCTACGATGAAATTAATCATTTTCCTTGGAAGTGTTTGGTGAGATTTGTTGAAATCAGGCACTATAAATAAAATGACGTATGATAAGTTTATAATCTTTTGTGAGGTGGATTTAGTTGCAACTTCAAGTAATGAACAGTCCGTTTAATCAGGAGCAGGCAGAGCTTCTTAACCGCCTTCTGCCGACCTTAACAGAATCACAAAAAGTTTGGCTGACTGGTTATCTGGCTGCATCCCAAGTCAGCGTCTCAATTCCAGCAGCGACAGCGATAGCAGCAGCACCAGTGGCAGAACTTCCTGCAGAAAGTGCTGCACAAATAATCTCTAAAGAAGTAACGATTCTTTTTGGATCACAAACAGGTAATGCACAGGGGCTTGCGAAGAACGCGGGCAAGACGCTTGAAGGACAGAGGATTTCAAGTAACTGTTTCGTCTATGAGTGATTTTAAGCCGAACAATTTGAAAAAAGTCAAAAACCTACTTAATTGTTGTGAGCACACATGGAGAAGGCGACCCGCCAGATAATGCGATTTCGTTCCATGAGTTTCTTCATGGTAAACGAGCGCCAAAGCTTGACGATTTCCGTTTTTCTGTTTTGTCGCTTGGGGACAGCTCATATGAATTTTTTTGTCAGACAGGAAAAGAATTTGATCAGCGCTTAGAAGAGCTTGGCGGTACACGGTTTATCCGCGTGTGGACTGTGATCTTGATTATGATGAGCCAGCAGCAGAATGGCTTGAAGGAGTTCTTAGTGGTTTAAGTGAAGCGCAGGGTGGAAGTGCTACTCCTGCTCAGGCAGCAGCTGTAACTCAAAGTGCTGAATCGGTATATTCTAGAACAAATCCGTTTAAAGCGGAAGTGCTTGAAAATTTAAATTTGAATGGTCGCGGTTCAAATAAAGAAACGCGCCATCTTGAATTATCACTTGAAGGGTCTGGACTCACATTTGAACCAGGTGACAGCCTTGGTATCTATCCAGAAAACGATTCGAAGCTTGTAGATATGCTTCTTGAGGAGATGAAATGGGATCCAGAAGAAATTGTGACGGTCAATAAACAGGGAGACGTTCGTCCGCTTAAAGAAGCGCTCACTTCTCACTTTGAAATTACCGTTTTAACAAAACCTCTTCTTGAGCAGGCAGCAAAGCTTTCAGCGAATAAGGATTTAACAGATCTTTTATCAGCGGGCAATGAAGACAAATTAAAAGCGTATATTGACGGACGCGATTTGCTAGATTTAGTTCGTGATTTTGGTCCGTGGGGTGTATCAGCACAAGAATTTATCTCGATTCTTCGTAAAATGCCAGCGCGTCTTTATTCAATTGCAAGCAGCTTATCAGCGAATCCTGATGAAGTGCACTTAACAATCGGTGCAGTCCGTTACAATACACATGGGCGTGATCGAAACGGCGTTTGCTCGATTTTATGTGCAGATCGCTTGCAACCTGGAGACACCTTACCAGTTTACATTCAGAATAACCAAAATTTCAAGCTACCACAGAACCCAGATACACCAATCATTATGGTTGGGCCAGGGACAGGTATTGCACCGTTCCGTTCTTTCATACAAGAGCGTGAAGAAATCGGAGCAGAAGGTAAATCATGGTTATTCTTTGGTGACCAACATTTCGTAACAGATTTCCTTTACCAAACTGAGTGGCAAAAGTGGTTGAAGGACGGCGTGTTGACAAAAATGGATGTCGCATTTTCACGTGACACAGATGAAAAAGTATATGTACAGCACCGTATGCAAGAACAGAGTAAAGAATTGTTCGAATGGCTTCAAGAAGGAGCAGTCGTTTACATTTGTGGAGATGAGAAGCACATGGCACATGATGTCCATAACACTCTTATCGACATTATTGAAAAAGAAGGCGGCATGAGCCGTGAAAAAGCGGAAGACTATCTTGCCGACATGCAACAGCAAAAACGTTATCAACGTGATGTATACTGATTTTGGACTGGAAGGAGAAAACACAACATGGTGAACCAAATTTTAAAAGCGCCAGACGGCACTCCAAGCGATGTTGAGCGCATAAAAAGAGAGAGTAATTATTTGCGTGGTACATTGAAGGAAGTTATGCTGGATCCGATCAGCGCTGGAATTCCAGATGATGACAACCGCCTAATGAAACATCATGGTAGCTATTTACAGGATGACCGAGATCTCCGTAATGAGCGCCAAAAGCAAAAGCTTGAACCCGCGTATCAATTCATGCTACGTGTCCGTATGCCAGGTGGGGTGGCAACACCAGCTCAATGGCTTGTGATGGATGAGCTTGCTCAAAAATACGGCAACGGTACATTAAAACTGACAACACGTCAGACGTTTCAAATGCACGGTATTTTAAAATGGAATATGAAAAAAACGATTCAAGAAATTCACGCCTCTATGCTAGATACAATTGCGGCTTGTGGTGATGTGAACCGTAATGTTATGTGTATTTCAAATCCAGATGAATCAGACATCCATTCTGAAGTATATGAATGGTCAAAAAAATTAAGTGATTATTTATTACCACGTACGAGAGCATATCACGAAATTTGGTTGGATGAAGAAAAAGTAGCTGGTACACCAGAAACAGAAGAAGTAGAACCAATGTACGGACCGCTTTATTTGCCGCGTAAGTTCAAGATTGGTATTGCGGTACCTCCATCGAATGACATTGATGTTTATTCACAGGATCTTGGTTTTATTGCGATTGTTGAAGATGATAAGCTTATCGGGTTTAACGTAGCAATCGGCGGCGGTATGGGTATGTCGCACGGGGACAAAGAAACGTATCCACAGCTTGCTAAAGTTATTGGCTTCTGTACGCCAGACCAAATTCTTGATATAGCAGAAAAAGTGATTACGATTCAGCGTGACTACGGAAATCGTTCTGAACGTAAAAATGCCCGCTTCAAGTACACAGTTGATCGTCTTGGACTAGAAACAGTCAAGGCTGAACTAGAAAACCGTCTCGGCTGGAGCCTCGACGAAGCGAAATCATATCATTTCGACAGTAATGGCGACCGTTACGGCTGGGTGAAGGGCGTTAAAGGAAAATGGCACTTTACAATGTTTGTTGAAGGTGGACGTGTCGTAGATACTGATGATTACAAGCTAATGACGGCTGTGCGCGAAATCGCTAAAATCCATACTGGTGATATTCGACTTACGGCAAATCAAAACTTAATCATTGCTAATGTATCAAGCGCAAAAAAGAAAAAGATTAGCGAATTGATCGATCAATACGGATTGACGGATGGTAAGCATCATTCAGCACTTCGTCGTAGCTCTATTGCGTGTGTTGCTCTTCCAACATGTGGACTTGCGATGGCAGAAGCAGAACGTTATTTACCAGTGCTTATTGATAAAATCGACGCGATTGTTGATGAAAACGGCCTAAGAAACGAAGAAATTACGATTCGTATGACAGGCTGTCCAAACGGCTGTGCCCGCCATGCATTAGGCGAAATTGGTTTTATCGGAAAAGCGCCAGGCAAATACAATATGTATCTTGGTGCAGCTTTCGACGGCAGCCGTCTTAAGCAAAATGTATCGCGAAAACATCGGTGAAGAAGAAATTTTAAATGAACTTCGTGTACTTCTTCCTCGCTATGCAAAAGAACGCCAAGAAGGCGAGCACTTTGGTGACTTTGTCATTCGCGCTGGCGTCATTAAAGCAACGACAGATGGTACGAATTTCCATGATTGATTAAATAATGTAGAGACAGGGCTCGGTTCCTGTCTTTTTTTATTATTTTTAGTAATGAGAAGACTTTAAGGGTGTTTGAATCCGTTAATACTTGGTTATATAACATTAAAATACTTCTCAAAAGAACGGAGGAATGAATCGATGTCCTTTCATTCTTTAAGCGAACTTCCTGAAGGAGTAAAAGACAATTTGCCACATCATGCCCAAGAGATTTTTAAAGAAGCCTTTAATTCAGTGAGTGAAGAATATACAGAAGAAGAAACAGCATTTAAGGTAGCGTGGAATGCAGTTAAACAGAAATATAAGAAAGACAGCGATAGTAATTGGGTTGGAAAATGATGTAGATAGAACCAAGATTAACGAAAGGAGAGAAGCGTCGTTATCTTGTGATGATGACGTTGCTTTATTGTAAACACTTTTTGTTTGGTGATCATACAAATCAATATGGTAAACTATTCGTACAAATACTTATCACTAGGGGTGCATAATAGCTGAGAAGAGTGAATAACTCTGACCCTTTGAACCTGATCTAGTTTAAACTAGCGTAGGGAAGTGACACTTTTAAACGTATGGTTGAAAAAGGTCACTAGCATTTAGTGGTCTTTTTTTAATGACCAAATAATAAAGGAGAGCTGAAAATGGATATTAAAGAACAAGTGGTTTTAGTGACAGGAAGCAGTAGAGGACTTGGAGCGGCTATCGCGAAAGCCTTTGCAAGAGAAGGAGCAAAGGTTGTCGTTAATTATTTTCAAAACGAGGCAAAAGCACAAGAAGTAGTTGAAAGCATTGGAAAAGACTTAGCTATTGCGATCAAAGCAGATATTAGAGAACAGAGTGAAGTGGAACTGATGTTTGAACAAGCGAAGAATCATTTTGGACGACCCATTACAACGATTGTTAATAATGCATTAATTAATTTTACATTTGATGCAATTAATAAGAAAAATGCAGATACTGTTACGTGGGAAGATTACCAAGTACAATTCGAAGGAAGCATCAAAGGGTCATTACATACAGTGAAAGCGGGCAAGAAGGATATGGCTGACCTTAACTTTGGTCGAATTATCAATATCGGGACAAATCTCTTCCAAAATCCAGTTGTCGCCTATCATGAATACAACACGAGTAAAGCAGCTCTTTTAGGATTTACGAGAACAATGGCGCGAGAGCTTGGAGCAAATGGAATAACAGTAAATATGGTCTCTGGTGGTCTTTTAGAGAAAACGGATGCTAGTGCAGCGACGCCTGATGAAGTGTTTAAAATCATCGAACAAAACACACCGCTTCAAAAAGTGACAAGCCCTGAAGAAGTGGCAGACTCTGTCCTGTTTTTTGCGTCCCCTTGGAGCCGTGCTATAACCGGTCAGAACTTAGTCGTTGATGGCGGCTTGGTGATGGATTAGAGGAATATCTTGCAAAATGCCTTATTGTTTTAGAGATAATAAGGCATTTTTTTATTAAGCCACGAGCATGTAGATAAGCCTCTTTGTACGGATTGTTATGAAGATTGGTTAGCAGGAATGAAAGGTTAAATCATTGCAATGGTTGCGCACCTTCTGCTGAATTAAATAGTCAAATGAGCATCCGTATTCTATAGAAGATATTTCTATAGAGTAATGTCTAGTTATGCTTTATTATAAATGAGGAACAATAGATTTTCTTAATCAATTCCAGAGGTATACCAAAAATGGTATACCTCTTTTGACATACTGTTCTTATAGAAAGAGTGAACATTGACATATGATCAATTTGAAAAGGGCGGTGCTTCATTTGAAATTATTCCACACAGCGGATTGGCACCTTGGAAAGCTTGTTCAAGGTGTGTATATGACAGAAGATCAGAGATATGTTTTACAACAATTTGTTCAGGCGATTGAAGAGGAGAAGCCTGATGCAGTGATCATTGCAGGTGACTTGTATGATCGTGCGATTCCGCCGACAGAAGCGGTTGATTTATTAGATGAGATGTTAGAGACCATTGTCATTAAGTTGAAGACGCCAGTGCTTGCGATTGGTGGAAATCATGACAGTCCAGAACGGTTGAACTTCGGTAGTAAGATCATGAAATCAACTGGCTTTCATATTGTTGGTCAATTCAGCAGTACGTTTGAGCCTGTTGTATTGAAAGATGAACATGGAGACGTGCATTTTCACTTAATTCCATATGCAGATCCTAGTAAGGTACGTTTTGAGCTGCAAAGAGATGACATTCGTACTCATGATGATGCAATGAGAGCGATCATTCAACACATCACAGAATCGATGGACGAGCAGGCTCGACATGTATTGATTGGTCATGCGTTTGTCACTCCTGGTGGTGAGCCAAAAGAGAATACGAGTGATTCTGAACGACCGTTGGCTATTGGCGGGGTAGAGCATGTTCATGCAAGTATTTTTGAACCATTTCATTACACAGCACTGGGACATTTGCATCAAGCTCACTATGTCAGCAATGAAACGATCAGGTATGCAGGCTCTCCGTTGAAATACTCGATTTCAGAAGAGCATCATCAAAAAGGTTATTTTATTGTTGAACTAGATCGAGATGGACAAGTAACGATTGAAAAACGATTACTTGAACCAAGACGGAATATTCGAACAGTCGAAGGTAGAATAGACGACATTGAACAGCATGAACGAAACGAGGATTATGTCTTTATTAAACTACTAGATGAATCCCCTGTCCTTTCCCCAATGGAACGTGTTCGCTCGGTTTATCCTAATGCAATGCATGTTGAACGAAAGATCGTTCCAGTGATGGTTGGAAACGAATACGATGCTGTGGTGGCACGTTCGAAAATGGATGAACTCTCACTATTTAAGGCTTTTTATAAGGAAGTAAAAGGAGAGGAGATCTCTGCAGAAACGGAAAATTTATTTAAAGAAGCCTTACAGGAGACGATCGAAAAGGAAGGTGAACGAGGATGAAGCCTATTAAACTAACGATCACTGCCTTTGGCCCATATAAACATTCTGAAACGATTGATTTTAGGGAGCTAAACGAACAACGTCTATTTGTGATTTCAGGTAATACTGGAGCTGGTAAAACTTCGATTTTTGATGCGATTTGCTTTGCCTTATATGGGGATGCCAGTGGAGAAGATCGCGAAGACGCTAAAATGCTGCGGAGTCAATTTGCGACAGATGAAGAAAGCACGTCGGTTGACTTCGAATTTGAATTGCGTAGTCGCACATACAGAGTGTTCAGGCAAATGGCTCATGTGAAAGGAACGAACAAAACAGCAACGGGTGACAAGTATGAAATCTACGAAACGACTGGTGGAAGCGAAGTACTACTAGTCGATCGGTTAACAGTCGGTAACGTGAACCAAAAGATTCAAGACATAATAGGGCTCACAAAGGATCAATTTAAGCAAATTGTCATGCTGCCCCAAGGGGAATTCCGTAAGCTTCTAACGTCAGATACGGAAAACAAAGAAGAAATACTTCGTAAAATTTTCAAAACAGGCCTATATCAATCGATGACCGAACGATTAAACGAAAAGCGAATCACATCACAAAAACAATATGAAGCCAAGAAGCAAGAACGTGATCTCTACATTCAAAATGTAGAAAAATCGTTACCAAAGCGCGAAGACTCACTCCTTACGCAAGTATTCGAACAAGAGAACTACAACACGCATCAAGTTCTAGAAGCTCTTACAGCAGAGATGACGCATTACAAAGAAAAAGCAACAAAGCAAAAGAGCCTGCATGACGAACACAAAAAGAAGTTACAAGAACAAACAAACCATTATCATCAAGCCAAAACGGTTAATGAACGGTTCGATGCTCTCAGTATTATGCAACAGCAAAAAGAAGACATGGAGCAGCAACTCCCACTGGTACAAGCAAAAGAGAAAAAGCTACAACAAGCAGTAAAAGCGAGTCAAATTGACATACATGAAGATCACTATCTTGCGGTCAAAAGTGAATTAGATGAGTTAAAGCAAACGTTAGAAGCACAAGCGTTGGAATTAGAACATGCAGATAAAGAGTTAACGTTAGCAGAGGTAGCTTATAAAGAGGAAGAGCAGAAAGAAACAGAGCGTGAACGAGCTACCCTTTCAGTCAGTAAACTACATGAATACATTCCTGATGTCACAGGGCTTGATAAGAAAAAACAAGAATTGGCTAAACTCGAGAAACAAGTCGAACAGCTAAAAGAAAAAGCCAATCAACTAAATACAGAGCTACAAGAAAACAAAAATGAAAAAAGCAATCTCTCTCACAAGATCAAAGAACTAGAGGCAAGTGTTAAATCACTACCTGAGAAAACGGAGCAACTGCTCGAAGTCCGAGAACAAGTAAAAGCATTACAAGAATGTATCGACCTAACAACGAAACAAACAGAACGATCGATTGTAGCTTTCAAGACAGAAGCAATCTTAGGTAATGTGAATGAAGAATACAAAGAGCTAGAGACAAAATGGATTGAAGGACAAGCTAGTATTCTAGCTGAACATCTTCATGATGGAGCAGCATGCCCAGTTTGCGGGAGTCACGAACATCCAAATAAAGCCGAGTTAGCAGAAGAGATCCCGACAAAAGAGATGCTTGAGAATAAACGAAGTGAAAAAGATGAGGTAGAGCGAGCATTTTTTAGCTTACAAGCAGAGCTAGGGACGATTACTTCACAAGTTGAGACGAAAGAACAAGAATTACGTAAACTGGGGATTGAACCTAGTGTCATGAAGGCAACTCTTGAAAACGTCTTAAATCATGAACAGGATCTACAAACGGAGATAACACGCCAGAAAGCGGATCAACAAACACTGGACCAATGTAAGGATAAGCTAGCACAAGTTGAAGAAACAATTGAACAACTAGAAGGGAATAAGAACTTAAATGAACAGCAATGGAACGAAACACTTTCAACCTATAAAACAGAACAAGCACTATATGATCAAAGGTTAAAAACAATCCCAGAAGAACTACAATCGCTTGAAGCTTTGCAAGAAGAAATCAAACAAGCAGAGCAAGCCAAGCAAACGTTAGAACAAAAATGGAAAACAGTACAAGAACAGCTCAACTTTGCAAAAGAACGTATGCTCACGGTGAAAACAAAAGTAGAGAGCTTCACGAACCAACAGAAAATAACATCAGAAAAGCTGGAGAAAGCCCTAACGACTTTTAAAGAAGCACTTTTAGAAGCGGATTTTCAAACAGAAGATGAGTATACGAGCTCAAAAATGACTAAGACAGAACGTGAAGCGTTAACGAACGAAATCGACTCATTTAAGACAGACTTCACATCCATTAAGAAACAAATCACCGAGCTTGAGACAGAGCTCCAAGATAAAGAACGCTTTAATCTTGTCACACTCGAAGAACAATTAAGAATGCTAGAAGAAGAAATTGAGAAGAAAAGAAGTGAGTTAACGCAAGTCGAACATCATTTAACAACAGCAGAAGATGCCAATAAGAATATTTTAGCGGCGAGTGAGCAAGTAAAGGAAGCTGAGGAGAATTTCTATTTGCATAAAGACCTTTATGATGTCGTAAGAGGAGATAACAACAAGAGAATGTCATTTGAGCGGTACTTACAAATTGAATTTTTAGATCAAATTGTTCAAGCGGCCAATCAACGCTTGCACCGGCTTTCCAATGGACAATTTTATCTTATCCGCAGTGACAGACTCGAAAAACGAGGCAAGCAAAGCGGCTTAAGCCTTGATGTCTACGATAATTACACAGGACATAACCGCGACGTTAAAACATTATCAGGTGGCGAGAAGTTTAATGCCTCACTAAGTTTAGCACTTGGCATGGCAGATGTGATTCAGTCGCATCAAGGTGGGATCTCAATTGAAACGATGTTTATTGATGAAGGCTTCGGCTCTTTAGATGAAGAGTCATTAAATAAAGCCATCGACACTCTGGTTGATCTTCAGCAATCAGGAAGACTAATAGGAGTCATCTCACACGTTCAAGAATTAAAACAAGCAATCCCAGCTGTATTAGAAGTGAAAAAGACAAAAGAAGGCTATAGCAAGACGGAATTTGTTATAAAGTAAATTGAAAAAGGTTCCTTTAATCAAAAAAGCTGTTGAAACACGTTTTCAACAGCTTTTTTCTGTTAGTTGAATAGGGCCAGGGGTGTGTTATTTACGTTTTTCGGTCTAAGGGAGAGGTAATTCGGTCTAATTCGTTTTTTTTCGGTCGAACACTATTATCTGTCCAAATTCCACAAGGCCATCCCCAAAGAACATTTACTTTGATAAATTTGGCATAGAAGCAGATATCAAAAAGAAAGACGATCAAACCTTTATTTTAAAAGCAAAAGTTAAAAACAGCCTTGGCCTAAATAGCTGGATCTTATCATGGGGAAGTAAAGCAAAAGTATTATCGCCAGAGTCGCTAGTTGAAGCGATCAAAAAAGAAACGATGAAAACATTCGAACAGTATAGACAAACCTAAAATTTTAATACAGTGGGTCTCTCTAAAGAAGAGAGGCTTATTGTCATTTTAAAGGTTTGTACTACGGTTTAGACGAGTGAAAGATAGAAATAATAATAAACAAGGAGGCGATAAAATGGAACGAGAGCTAGCCTTTAAAGCATTAGTCGGATCAGCGAATTATAACTTATCAACTGCAGAGTCAGATAAGGATTACAAAGTCTTTGTGCTGCCAACCTTCAACGATTTATACCACGGTAAGCTGTACACAGAAAGTAAATTCAATGAATCATTCGACGAAGACTATCATGACATTCGAAAACTCAGTAGTCTATTTTGGAAATCTAACGTAAATTTTGTCGAGGTGCTTTTCTCGACGAATATCACGATAAATGAAAGTGATTTGATCAAAGAATCTCTCGAAAACATATTTGCAATGAAAGATGAGATTGCAGCAATGAATTTACCTTATCTCTACAAAGCATGTAAAGGGATGTACTTCAGCAAAGCAAAGTATATTGAAAAAGGGAATGAAGGTACACATTATTTAGTTGAAAAATTCGGATATGACACAAAGTCTGCGATGCACGCATTTCGAATTATGGATTTTATTGAGAGATTTGCAGAGAGTGGATTTACTGATTTTAAAGGTGCTATGCAGTATGACGAAAAAGATCGCAACTCAATGCTTGTAATAAAAAATGGAGAATATACGAAAGATGAGTACTTTACATTAGTGGAAGAGAAAATGATGACCTTTGAACAATTGGAGAACGTCTACAATCGACAACCAGTTAGAGAAGATATCAAGGATGCTTTAGAAAATATACTCTATCAATTAGTATTCAACAAAATATGCAATGAGCGATGCTAAATTTGTGATACATAATGAATCATTAAGCTGTAAATCATTTCAATTAAAGATTTTAGTGAAATTTCTTTTATAAACTTTTAAACTATGAAGTGATGCTAAGTTATTTTTGCGTGATAAAAGTGGATAAACAGAGAGAGCGTACTTGGAGGAGCCAGGATAAATGAATGCATTTCCAACTGAGAAGGATGTACAACAATGTGTAGATCTATTATTAAATCAATATAAAGTACCAGATCGAATCATTAAAAATATGTTTGGTCAAACAAACTTTACTATATAAGTTGAACTAAAGATTTTTCCTGAATTGCATTCGATTCCATTCTTACACACAGTCGGTCAATTACTTTCATAGGATTTATATTCTCCATAAAGGCATGAACATTTTTACGAATTTCACTTACGTACGTATGGTAGAAAACATTGTTAATGACATCGGATTTTAACCATTTCCAAAGCCCCTCGACAACATTAAGTTGAGGGCTGTACGGAGGCAAAAATACAAATTTCAGTCTTCCTTCCATTTCCTTGAGGAAGGGTTCAAGCAATTTTGCATGATGAATCCGTGCGTTGTCCAGAATCATGACGATGTTCCCGGTCGGATAGGCTTCTGTCACTTTTTTAAGGAAAGCAAGGAATTCTTCTGCCGTATATTGTTCTTCTTCCTGCCATACGATTTCTCCAGTGACGTAATCAACAGTAGCCAATAGTTTTACGCCACGATGTTTGCCGGTCGTTTTAATGATTCTTTGCTTTCCTTTCTCAAACCATGTATATTGCAGCGCCTGGTAATCACGGATCATGCTTTCATCTTCAAACAAAATGTGATCAATTTCGCCGTTCTCGTATTTTTTTTACCTCTGGGAAGGTGGTTTCGACAAATTCTTTTTGCTTTTTTTCGTCAGCCGCAGCCAATGTGTAAGTCGGCTTGGTGTAACTCAGACCCATTCGATTCATCATTTTCGATACACCACGGATGGAGTATTCCTGTCCAAACTCACGGAGGATGTATTACCTAATGATTTCCAGCGTCCAGTTAACTTGGCCTGGAAATCCGCACTCATTAGGGAAATCAGCCAATAATGGTCTGTCTTTAATTGCTCCTGCTGTTCCACAGTCAATCTTGGCGGCTTTCCAGTGTGAGAACTTCATGGTAAGACCATCCAATCCATCTTCTTATAGGAACGGATATAGTTTCCGATTGTTTTATCTGTCCGCTTGAGAATGGCGGCGATTTCATGGTCGGTATTTCCCCATAGATGCAAGCGAATCGCCTGGTAGCGTTCATACATGCGACGAGTTTTTTCGTGCTTTAAGTCTATTTTCAACTTCTTGCAATTCATCAATATTGGATTTCATCTAATACCACCACCCAAGAAATGTTAATTCTTTATTCACGTAGTGTCTATAGAAATCCTTTAAAATTTTAGGTAATTAATAAGTTCAATCTATAGATTAAATACTTTACTCAAATCATTAGGAAAAGAAACACTTGATCTAAAACAATTAACGAAAATGCTTATTATCGAAAAAGGAGCTTATCTCTTTGCTGGTAGTGGTGAAGAGGTAAGGGCGCTAAGAACTCACTTATTAAAAAACTTATCAGAAGATGAGTTGACTCAATTATATTTGCGAAATCCAGCGACTAATAAATCGATCACATCCCCGTCTTATATGATTTCACCATTAGTCAAGAAAAAGTGGATGATGGGTGGAGTGTGGCCACGTGACTTTGTTAAAACATTAGGTTTTCCGCTCGTTTTTTCAGGGATTTCTGTACCGAAAACAGCAGCTACAGAAGCGATTATCGATGTAGAGGCGAGAAAAGCCGTTCCGCCACTTGCTGATTTTCAGTTAGGTTTAAAGGAACAAATGCTACGTGTGTTGAGTTCAGAAGGGGAACATACACGTTGCGTTGTAACATTGCCTACGGGAGGCGGAAAAACGAGGGTTGCGGTCGAAAGCTATATTGAATGGATGCACACGAGATTTTCTCAAGGAAAATACTTGATTTGGATTGCGCAAAGTGAAGAATTGTGTGAACAAGCTATCTCTTGTATTTCAGATATGTGGCAAGAAAAAGAGTATCCAGAGTCACTTAGAATCTACCGTTATTTTGCTGGGAAAAATATTGGAGAAGAGCAGTTGATTGGTGGGGCAGTGATCGCAAGTATTCAGCAATTGTATTCAAGAGTCAAAAATAATGACCCAGTCTTAGAAGAAATCCTTCGTCATTGTGGAGCAATGATCATTGATGAGGCTCATCATGCCGTTGCACCAATGTACAATCACCTTCTTGAAAAAGCACAAGATATTTGTGGACCGAGTCTTTTTCCGATATGTGGATTAACGGCTACGCCTGGTAGAAGTGACGGTGAAACAATAAAATTAGTCGATAAATTCCAAGCGCATTTGCTTCAACCACAAATATCAAATGACCCAGAATATCATCGAAATCCGCTTTTATACTTTAGACATAAAGGCTTTTTAGCAAAGCCAAAACATATTATCTATGAATCGGGACGTGCTTATGAAGTAGACGAACAAAATATAGATGTCGATGAAGATATGATTAATGCTGAATTACTAAATGTACTGGCTAACGATGAACACCGAAACTATCAAATTATTAAAAGACTAGTTGAGATACCAGTTGGAACAAACACGCTCGTCTATGCTTGTACTGTTGAGCATGCAGAGTTTCTCTCGTCGACTATGAATGCCATCGGCCGAAAATCAGCAACAATTTCATCAAATACGCCAAAGGCAACACGCCGTATGTATATTGATGCGTTTAAAAAAGGAGAAATTGAATTCTTATTCAATTATGGTGTATTAACAACAGGGTTTGATGCCCCGAAAACGGAGTATATCGTCATATGCCGCCCAACAACCAGTGTTGTCCTCTACGAACAAATTGTTGGAAGGGGATTAAGAGGGCCTAAATTCGGCGGGACAGAGTATTGTACAATTATTGATTTTGCCGATAATTTAAAGCGTTTAGGAAAACCACTCGCATACGCTAGGTTTAGTGGATTTTGGGAGAGCGAGCAGGTTGGGGTAGGAGGTTAGGTGTAAGAGGTAATGTACCAAAAAAGGATTACCTGTGTTCAAAGCTACATTCAGTGGGTTTATAGACAGTGAAAATAATTACTTTGTTTTAATGCTAGGTCACCTCTATATTAATAATTCTATAAAAATCCTAACTAAATAATGTAAAAAAGTTGGACATAATTATGCCCGGCTTTTTTACTACTTTAAACTTTGATTTCAATCTTATGTTTTGCTAAAATTAGACAAAATATGATTATTTTTAAAAAGCATGAATGAGTGATTTTAAGGTTTGGTCTTGCAAAATAAAGACATAAATGAAAAACGAATTC
Organism: uncultured Bacillaceae bacterium; assembly: GCA_963838465.1. Taxonomy (GTDB): domain Bacteria; phylum Bacillota; class Bacilli; order Bacillales; family Bacillaceae_D; genus Halalkalibacter. The sequence goes on along the minus strand of CAWIQZ010000017.1, from coordinate 1,150,389 downwards.
ACATATAAATCTTATGATTGACTATTAAGCTGGTAGTGGGAAGAGGGACATGTATGAAAGATAAATTGTTGCATATGCGGGATAAGTTAAATGATATTAGTAAACGAAATCGTTCGATCCGCTTATTAAAATTATATAACAAATGGAGCTTTGATTTAGCTGAGCTCGATAAAAAAATAGAAGAGGGGCTATCAGAGCAAATTGTTCAAAAGGTGCTTGCAAATCAAAAAAAGGATATCCCTTTACTAACTCCAAAAATGCAAGATGACGAGTCTTTGCTGCTTTCGAAAAAGTTAACGGATTTATATCGTAACATGAAAGCAATTGAAGATGAGTCGGGTGTTTATGATTTTTATTTGGGTTATCCATTTATCCAAGGAACGATGGCTGATGGTACATTTTTTCAAGCCCCGTTGTTTCTCTATCCTATTCGATTAGAAAAAGAAAATGTGAATCAACAAAGGTGGGTGTTGAAAGAAGTAGAGGATGAGCCTCAAATCAATCGAACCCTTTTCTTAGCATTTAAAAAAGTAAATGGTTTGTCTTTTTCGGATGATTGGCTTGATGAAGTGAATGAACTCCCACTAAAACATGACATTCAACAATGGGTAACGTCTTTACAAAAGGTATTTCCAACTTTGTCCTTTCAATCTACTGGGATCAAACGTTTAAAAGAATATAAAAAAGATGATATTCCCGACGTTGTACCATTCACTTTATTCCAACATGCGATTATTGGGAATTTTCCTCAAGGTGGTTCTGCGCTAGTGAAGGATTATGATCAACTAATCCAATTAAGTGAGGATGAACATTTAGCGTTAGCAGAGGAGCTAATTAATCCGCAAGACAATGCTAATGATTCGTCTACTTTAGGATCTATAGATGGAGAAGAAAAGCAAATTCATCCTGTATCTGAAGAAGATAAGCTTTTTCTTATGCAAACAGATGGCTCTCAAGAAGAGATACTGAACGAAGCGAGATACCAAAAGGGTTTAGTTGTCCATGGACCTCCTGGTACAGGTAAATCGCAAGTTATCGTGAATCTAATTACAGACGCTCTGCATCAAAAAAAGAAGATTTTAGTTGTATGTCAAAAACGAGCAGCACTAGATGTTATTTATCAACGACTAGATAGTTTAAGCCTTTCTGGCAATGTTGCGCTTATTCATGATGAAAAACATGACCGAAAAGGGTTATATTCTCAAATCGAGAAAATCCTTAATCAACCCGAGACGTTATTCGATCAAGCGGCTCTTGAGTTAAATGAGATGTCTAATCGAATTGCATCCCAAGAAGCATTACTGAATTCGATTGCAAAAACATTATTTGAATATCAACCTTTTGGTTATCGTCTATATGATCTCTATGCACGTGCTAAGCCTATGGAAGAGACATCATCTTACTTAGATTTAAGTAAGATAATGCCCGAGTTAAATAAAGTTCTACTCGAGAATACGCTTGCTGATCTTTACACGTATGGGGAATGGTACGAACGTTTTGGTACAGAGGACTACCCTTTGAAAATGAGAAAAACGTTTGCAACGATGGAAATGAAGGACAAATTAGCACTTATTGATACATTGAATGACGTCCTTTCAAAGGCAAAAAAATCAGTAGATTATCTGAACTCGTTAAATCACGATAAAATTACACCAGCTTATACATGGTTAGTGAATAATAAAATTGAAAAAATTTATGAAGATCTAGATCCAACAAAAAAGCGTACCTTGCAAGGACTTCGTTTATGGTGGTGGACTTCGGTAACTGGGAAGCAAGTTATTGAAGAACTGTTAAATGGGAATAAGTTTAAAGGTTTAAATTCTTCTGAATGGCTTGAAGTGAGAGAAGGCTTGAAAATCATGTATGAGCTTTCAAATGAAACACTTACCATGTCAACAGAGATGGAGAAACTAAAGAGATACATTGATGATCAAGTAGTTGAAAAAATGAAAGGTAGGATTTCTCAAGGCGATATTCCACTTGAAGAACTTGATAAAATGCTCGAGTACATTCATCGAGACTTTGATGATTTAAGACAAATGGATGCATTCTTAGCAAATAGCTCTGAGCTTGTCAAAACGATTGTCCAAAAGCTAACAGATAAAACAATAAGCGATACAGCATATCTTCCTAAATATTGGGTTGAATTAGTGAAAAATTCATGCTTTATCTATTGGATTGATCAAGTTGAAAAACAAAATCCGGACGTAGCAAAAAATCTCTACAAGTGAATTTAATCGCATTCGTGATTTATTTGCAAAAAACATTGATGAAAAAAGAGAAATTGCGAAGAAATATTTACGTCATGAGCTTTCTGAAGTATCGATTCAAGTAAAACAAGAACAAGGAAGAAAAATAAAAGAATTAAATCATCAAGTCACGAAAAAACGTCGAATTTGGCCACTTCGAAAGCTGGTAGAAGAATTTGCAGAAAATGGTTTACTAGATATTTTACCAGTATGGCTTATATCACCTGAGTCGGTGTCATCGGTTTTCCCATTGAAGGAAGGGTTATTTGATCTTGTTATTTTTGACGAAGCATCACAATGTACCGTTGAAAGTAGCATTCCTGCCATTTATCGAGGTAAACAAGTGATCGTTGCTGGTGATGAAAAGCAGTTACCACCATTTAACATGTTTCAAAGTTCTGTATCAAATGACGATGAAGAAGAAACTGATTATGACATCGACGAGTCACAAAGTTTATTAAATCTTGCTAAAAGAAGGTATCCAGAAAAGATTCTACAATGGCACTATCGCTCCAAATATGAAGACTTAATTAATTTCTCTAACCATGCCTTTTATCAAGGGCAAGTTCAGATTGCGCCAAATGTAGAACCATTAAAAGAACCACCTGCACTATTGTGGAAAAAGGTTGAGGGTCAGTGGCTCAACCAAAGTAATGAAATGGAAGCAACAGAGGTAGTAGCGTCTTTAAAACAACTTTTAGTCGAGAACCCTGATAAAACAGTTGGGATTATCACATTTAATGCGAAACAGCAAGATAAGATCCTTGATATCATTGATAAAAAAGTACAAGATGATCCTGAATTTAATGCTCTCTACTCACAAGTAATGGCGAAGGAATTAGACGAACGCATCTTTGTGAAAAATATCGAAAATGTACAAGGGGATGAAAGAGATATTATTATCTTTTCAATCGGCTATGCAAAGAACGAAGAAGGTAAAATCTTCAATCGCTTTGGTATGTTAAATCAACAAGGTGGAGAGAACAGATTAAATGTTGCTGTCACTCGAGCTAAAGAAGGGATCATTGTTGTTTCGAGTATAGAACCAGAGGAGTTAAATGTATCAAGTACAGCACATATCGGTCCTCGACTATTAAAATCGTATTTAAAATATGTAAGAGCTGTATCGAAAAATGATCTTGAGCAAATAAAGAGTGTCATAAAAGAAATAACGGAAAGTACAAGTACGCAAGCTCAAGATACGATCCTACAATTTGATTCACCGTTTGAAGAGCAAGTGTATAAACAGCTACTAAACCTTGGCTATAAAGTTGATACACAAGTAGGCATGTCAGGATACCGTATAGATTTAGCTGTTATACACCCTAACGATCCACATCGGTATATTCTAGGGATCGAATGTGATGGCGCTATGTACCATAGCTCTAAAAATGCAAAAGAGCGAGACATATACCGCCAGCGCTTCCTCGAATCAAGGGGATGGAATATTGACCGTATTTGGAGTCGTAATTGGTGGAAAAATTCCTCGGCAGAAATCGAAAGAATCGATAACCAAATTAAGCAACTGATGAAACAAGAGGAAGCAAGAGCAAAGGTTAATGCTTAAAGTGAGTTAGAAGGAAATACGAGTCATTGTCGACTCGTGAAATAAAAAAAGAACGGAAGCAGAAATATCTGCCCGTTCTTTTTTTATTGATTGAATTGAACTGTAAAACAAGTCTGATATTTCTGTGAAAATGACAGAATGTATTTTAGCTGCAAAAGAAGCGCTCATTAACATTTAAAAATAATAGAATAAACCTCTTAATATTTGAAAATAAATAATTATCTGATATTATAAGAGGTATACGAAGGGGGAGAGTGAATGAAAAATACAGCTTTAATTCTTGTTGATATTCAAAATGATTATTTCCCGAATGGACGTATGGAGTTATACGAAACAGAAAAGGCAGCAGCAAATGCCCGAAAATTGCTCGATCTCTACCGTAGCAAAGATATGCAAACTTTTCATATTCAGCATATCTTCCCTAGCCCAGATGCTCCATTTTTCGTCGAAGGAACGGAAGGGGTTGAGATTAACGAGGCTGTTTCACCACTTGAAGGCGAAATCGTTATTCAGAAGAACTATCCCAACAGCTTTCGTGAGACTCACCTTCTACAATATCTTCAAGAAGCTGACATTGAACATGTTGTCATTTGCGGTATGATGAGTCATATGTGTATTGACGCTACCGCTCGCGCTGCTGTTGATTTGGGCTTCCAATGTACGGTGATCGAAGACGCCTGCACGTCTCCAGATATCACTGTGCACAATCGAACTATCCCAGCTATTGATGTTCATGATACATTCATGGCTGCATTAGGTAGTCTTTATGCCGACATCAAAACGACGGAAACGTATTTGGAACTGGTGGAAAACTGAGAGCGATAATATGAGATGTACTTTAAATGCAATCTCATCTAAACAGCAAAACCTATCATCTATTAGCAGATGATAGGTTTTTTAAATGTTCCTTAAAACAAAATAATTCTCTCGTAACTGGAAATAATAATTATTAGGAGTTGATACCGTAACTAATTAGGAGGAATATTAATGCAAGCAAAAGCTGCTGTTACATTCGGAAGTGGGGAACCATTTCAAATCACTGATATTACCGTTGATGATCCGCAAGCGGGTGAGGTGCTCATTCGCATAGTTGGATCAGGCATTTGTCATACGGATATTTTAGCACAAACACAAGCTTACCCCGTACCTCTTCCCGCCGTTCTAGGACATGAAGGAGCTGGTGTTGTCGAGAAGGTCGGTTTAGGAATTACGCACATTAAGCCTGGAGACCATGTTGTATTATCATATAGTTCTTGTGGGATATGCGGAAATTGTTTAAGTGGAAAGGCTTATGCTTGCGAATCATTTTATGATCTGAATTTTGGTGGAAAAATGATAGATGGTACTAGTCGCTTACATAAGGATGACCATGATCTTTCTAATTTTTTTGGTCAGTCGAGTTTTGCATATTATGCAGTAGCATCTGCTCGTAACGTAGTAAAGGTTCCAAAAGATGTACCTCTTGAAATGCTTGGGCCGCTCGGTTGTGGTGTTCAAACAGGAAGTGGCTCTGTTTTGAATAAACTCAAGCCAGAGCACGGTTCAAGTATCGTTATTTTTGGGTGTGGAACGGTTGGCTTAAGTGCGATTATGGGTGCGAATGTAGCGAATTGTGGAATGATCATTGCAGTCGATATACACGAAAACCGTCTTGAATTAGCGAAGGAATTAGGTGCAACACACACCATTAATGCAAAAGAAGGGAATGTTCTCGAGAAGATTAAAGAGATAACTGGAAGGGGAGTAAACTATGCGATCGAATCTAGTGGACGTCCAGAAAATACTCGCCTTGCCGTTGATTCACTTGATGTGTTAGGAATCGCTGTTCAGGTAGCTGGAGGACCTATTGGTTCAGAAGTATCCGTAGATATTAATACGATCCTATTTGAAAGAAGTTTAAATGGATTTCTAATGGGTGAAGGAGTACCACAATTATATATTCCTAAGCTAATTGAGCTTTACAAAAAGGGTAAATTTCCTTTCGATAAGTTAATTAAATACTATTCCTTTGAAGAAATTAATGAAGCGATCCAAGATACAAAAATAGGAACGACCATTAAACCGATTATTAAGTTTGAATAGGGCTGTTTTTGGACTACCGACTAATGAAGTAGCTAGGGGAAGCACCCTCTAGCTATTTTTATTTCTTAAATAGAGAAGCTGATGACTCCATCTTCGTTAATTTCAACGGTTGAATAACTCTCAAATGGTTTCACAGTTGTTGTTTCCTGCTTCACCGAGCTTATAAGGCTTTCCATGTATTCTTGATATTCGTCAAGGTCTTTGATGAGATGATAGAAATAGACCCTCTTTCCTTCGATTACATCAACACTTCGTAACAAAAATCGATCCTCAAATTTCTCTTTAAAACACGCTCTTGCTTCTTCGTGACTTTTGAAATCAGGTAATCGCTCATTAATTATAGTCCAATCAACGCTCATCCAACACTCGCTCCTTTCTTTCTAACCATATTATTGATTTTTTTAAATGTTTTATCCATGTCACTTGTTTCAATAAACATACTGCTACATAATAAAGTTACAAATGTTAAATAATAACCAGCTGCATGAATATAGGTAAAAGGATGAGTAGTATGGAAGATAAAGTGTTGATTGTAGAGGGAACAAGTGACCGTAAGCGGGTGAAACAAGTTCTTAATGAGCCTGTTAATGTTATTTGTACATATGGAACGTTAAGTGAGACAAAGCTCGAAACATTGATTTTACCCATCGAGGATAAGGATGTCTACATACTTGTCGATGCTGATGATGCAGGTGAAAGTTTGAGAAAACAGTTAAAAAGGGAATTACCTAATGCCACTCATTTATACACGCAAAGAGTATATCGTCAGGTAGAGACAACTCCGCTTGATTATCTAACTGAAGTATTAAGAGGGTATTTTAAGGTGAAGAATAGACTTTGATACCCTTTCTGAATAAATAAATTTTACCTAAAACTCATGAGAATAATATGGATAGTAAAATTGATGCCAAAACAAAAGATCTTTTAATAAAAGCTTTAGAAAGGGCAAAAAATGACAGACAGCAATTGCAAAATAAAAGAGAGCAACAGGCGTGGAAAAACATAAACATTCCATGCGCGCTTTCAGAAGCGATTAGCAACTTGACGAAAAATGAAATGGATAAAATACGAAAAAATCTTACTATCAAAAATGTAAGTGCATTGAAAAAAAGTGAGCTAGCATCTGAACTTGTCAATATCTTACCCACGCTGTTTAAAGTTGTAATCTATAGATTAGATCAAGAAAGATATGAGCTAGTCAAAAAATTGTCATGCATTCAGGCTATATCCCTGATGATGGATTTCCTTTTTCGAAAATAGAGACGCTTAAAGAATACAGTATCTTGTTTCCAGGAAAATATCAAAATAAAAAAGTATAGTTCATGCCTTTGGAGCTGATGGACATTTTTTTACAAATCGATGGAACAGAACTTCAAAAAATAGTCCATCGTAATACATCGTAGATCAAGCTAACCCATGGATCACTATATTATTATGGAGTTATAGATTCTGGGATAATTATTGACGAGATTAAGCAGTTTACTGGGTCTTTGCATGATATATGAATATTTCCAAGTTATTTCATTTGCAAGTAATTATTATGGACAAGTTCAATTTTCTGCTTATAGCCTCTCTGATCATAGAGTGTTTGATGAAAAGAAAATGTTTGACGAACATAAAATAAGAGCTAGTATCGACTATTATCCTTTTACAAAGAAACAGTTATTAAGAGCTGAAGAGCCAGGTTATATTGAAAAAACTCCTGCAATGAATACTATGCTTCGGTTTCTTCTCAAATACTATGACTTAACGAACGATGAAATGGATGAAATTGCATTGCAGTTAACAGACATGATCAACATGGATTTCAAGCCAATAATGATGATGCAGTACTTACAAAGTCAGCTGGAGTTTCCATCATTTAAATTTGTACAGGTTGGCGAAGCGACACGAAACAACGTCATGTACCTGAACAAACGAGCAAATATCCTTGTATACCGAGCATTAAATGACTTAAAAGGCATATAAAAGACATGATTGACAACAAAGGAGAACTCTAAAAATGCGAATCCGCTTACAAGTAGTAAGATGGAAAATATTCCTCACACAAATAGTTGATACAATCAAGATGAAATCGAACTAGTAATATTGTATGGTATGATGGTTCGTCTCACCATACGAACAATGTGGGGTTGCAGTTATTAAAGGATATTTTAGGAATAGGGAAGGTGATGTAGGTTAGGCATCACCTTTTCCTATTTTTCTTGGATTGGAGGGGCGATACGGGTCGGTTACTTGAGAAAAGGATCCAGCTAACAACGCATAATCTTAGATCAAAGCTTCTGAAAAAAAAGGTTTGTAATACCTTTAATTTTCTGATACTATCCTGTCTTTGACAGTTGTAGAAAAGAAAAAGCTTGGAAACCCTTATGAATATGGAGTTTCAAGCTTTTTTGTATATCGTAAAAATTGAGTACTTTATTAATTTTTTGTGTCACTCAAAATTTTTTTCATCTGCCTATTACTTACTATCTGATAATCTGTTCTAAAGCCAAATGCCTCATGTAAAGCATCTGTGAAATCAGTGCGTGTATAGGTTGGAATATAGCCATCCCCGATGATTTGATGAAAATTCATATCTCTTAAACCGTGAATGATCTCTCTAGTTGTGAACTTATAGCCTAGCTTCATCTCTAAGTACCTGTATATCACCAAAGATAGAAAGCAGGTAGTAAAATGAGCTTCGATCCTATCATCACGACTTAAGTAGACAGGTCTTGCCTTAAATTCACTTTTCATGATACGAAAACACTCCTCAATTTCCCAACGTCTGTGATTGATCTTGATAATGTCGGGAGCACGATCTTCTAAATTCGTACATATAGCATAAAAGCCATCAAATACTTCTTCTTTTGAAATAACAGCTGAATTAATACTGTATAACTCTTTGGCCGCAATTTCTCCGTCAGAAGTTATGCTTGTCTTTTCAATGAAGCGCTTATAATCATTTTGATTGAGCTTTTTTTAACTTTGTAGGATTCGTATCCATTACTTTAATGGCACGTTCAATCTGCGATTGACGTATTTGTCGTTGGTAATCCCTGTACTTGATCGAATAGGTGACAATCAACTTTTGTTCTAACCCATTCTCTTTAATCCAACGCTCCTTATAAAAAGTTTTATCTACGTACATAGTATCGTCTAGATTCGTCATATCGTAGGTCTTATTGTCTTCGCCCAGCCTCCAACCTTCTGGTGAAATAGCCCATTCCTTTAAGTGTTTCTTTAACTTTTTGATGGATTGAGTAGTGATAAAAGCACGATCATCTTTATCATTAAACTCCCTGTTAGCCAACGATGCAAGGCCAGCATCCGTGCAAACAACGAACTTAGATAACTTAAAATCCTTTAATATTTTTTGTTCTAAAGGTTTTAACGTAATCTGTTCATTGGTATCCCCTTTATTAATATTAAAAGCAAGCGGAATACCATCACCATCCATAAATAGCCCCATTTGCACAATAGGGTTAGGGCGGTGCTCCTTAGAGTAACCGTATTGCCTTAGACCTTCCTCCTGTTCAATCTCAAAAAAATAATTCGTACAGTCATAATAAAGAATTCCGCTATTTCTTTTAGATACTTTCAAACTATTTTTGTACAACTCGGATTGAATAAAATCTGTTTCCTTAGCAATGACTTCAAGAGCCCTATAAACATGTTGGATTTCAAAGTCTGGTTGTTCGATGAGCTTCGAAGAAAGTTGATGGGTGGTAACTTTTGAAGAGGGGAAAATGATCCTCCCGTATATTAAGCGTGACAAAATGGGGTTTAATTAAATGAAAATTTATATTTATCAGAGATCTGGCTGAAAATTTTATGCAGATTTAAATCATGAGTAAATTTGTTTAGCAAAAGGTAACCACCATTAAAACAATGCTGCTCATCTTTTTCAATCAACTTGTAGGTGAGTATTGAACCATAATTTTATTTTTATCTTCTTTATCTTTTTATTGAGTTCAGCGATATATTGTTTGGCCCATCATAGGATCTTGTCCATTTAATTTTTTTAGAAGTTCATCATATGTACCGAGTTTTTCAACAATTTTCGAAGAGTGTTTTCCATCGTTATAAGTCGATTTAATGACATAAAGTGAAGAAGAATTTTTAGACTTCGTGATTTTTAATCTCAATTTATTCACCCCTATGTCTATATTATAACGAAGTACTCAAAAGTACTCAATAACTAAATTAAATATTTTGACATTTTTCCAATAAAATAAGCCCTGTTTTCAAGGCTTTTAAGAAAAATCTATATTTATGTAACTGTCAAAGACCCGGGGCGATACGGGGTCGGTTACTTGAGAAAAGGATCCAGCTAACAACGCATAATCTTAGATCAAACTTCTGAAAAAAAGGTTTGTAATACCTTTAATTTTCTGATACTATAAGTTAAAAGTTATGAAACCGGTTTCGGTAATCGATTCTTAATAGTATCATTAGGGTGGTTGGAAGATATGAGAGTGAAAATGGATGAGGTTGCGAAAAAAGCTGGTGTCTCAAAGACGACAGTATCAAGAATAATAAATGGAAACCATGCTCATGTTAATATAGCTACAAAAGAAAAAGTCTTAAAAGTGATTGAAGAATTACAATATAGGCCTAATGCAGTAGCAAAAAGTTTAAAACAAAAAAACACAAACGTTATTGCTATTGTCTTGTCAAATCTTCAAAACCCTTTTTGGTCTAGTGTCTTAGAAGGGGTAGAAGATAGTTGTCATGCCAAAGGATATAATTTAATGATTTGCAATGCCAATGACAACTCTAAACTAGAGCAAGAGTATATTGAACAATTACAAATGAAACAAGTCGATGGCATCATTGTCAACCCGACAATGAAAAACAAACAACTTTTTACTTCGCTTTTAGAAAACGATTATCCGCTTGTTGCGATTAATAGAAAAATTGAAGAGATTTCAGTTGATACAGTGGCTGTTAATAATGTTAAAGGATCAATGTTGGCTGTCAATCACCTTATTAAATTAGGGAGAAAAGCCATCGCGATGATTGTCTATCCTCCAGAAGGGATCAGTCCAAGGGTAGAGAGGATTGAAGGATATGTTAAAGCATTAGAAAAGAATGGTTTTACAAGAGATGATACACTTATTCGAATTATTCAAGAACAAAAGGGCTTAGCTAAGGAAGAGGTTAAAAAACTACTAACCTCAAATATGAAGCCTGATGCAATCTTCTCAACGAATAATATGATGACGCTGGAGATCTTGGAAGGAATCAAGGAGCTAGGGCTAGTGATACCAAGGGATATAAGCTTAATTGGCTATGACGAAACGGTTTGGTCGAAACATTTAAATCCGCCTCTTACAACAGTGAATCAACCAAGCTATGAAATGGGGAAGCTTGCAGCTGAGAGATTAATTGACCGATTAACTGTAAAAGATGAAAGAATTGTAACAATTACTCAATTGGAACCTAATTTAATTATTAGAAATTCATGTGGTTTTAAGAAATAAAAAATCTAATTATACTCGTTTATAATCAGAGTAAGAATCCAAATCATTTATGAAAGCGCTATCTCTATAAGCGTATTTAAATAGAGTTATGAAAAATAAACGATAAGGGCTGTAGTAAACATTGATAAAGCGTTTATCCTAAATGAAATTTTAACCTTTAATATAAAAATTAATAGTTGAAATTTTCTAAAATGCAAAACTAATCATTGAAAACGATAGAAGTTGATGTTACTGTTTGGTTAACCGATTTCTGAAACCGGTTTCCGAAACCGGTTTCTTAAAATTACTAAAATTACATATAATCAAGGAGGAAACAAGATGAATAATTTAGGATTTAGAGTGTTGCCAATCGAAAATCGTCCTAGTGAAAAATTAATCAATGAATTTCGCTCGATCGTAACCCCTCATATAAGTGATAATTTATCTCGTATATTTGGGGCAAGTGCTAGTCTACGACCTTACCATAAAGGTGGGAAATTAATAGGTACTGCTTTAACGGTTAGAACAAGACCTGGTGATAACTTAATGGTACATAAAGCGATTGATATCGCAGAACCTGGAGATGTCATCGTTGTTGATGCTGGTGGAGATTTAACGGATGCTATGCAGGAGAGATCATGCTCCGTTTAGCTAAGCGGAATAAGATTGGCGGATTTGTAATTAATGGTGCGATTCGTGATATGGCTGCTTTTGCAGAAGATGAATTCCCGGTATATGCATGTGGTGTCACTCATAAAGGGCCTTATAAGGATGGGCCAGGTGAAGTCAATGTGCCAATCTCATTGGGAGGAATGGTCATTGAGCCAGGCGACATTATGGTTGGAGACGAAGATGGTTTGGTTGTGGTTCCATTAGTGCAAGCAGAAAACATTTTAGCATTAGCAAAAAAACAACAAAAAGTCGAAGAAGAAATTATGATTTCGATTGAAGATGGAACGGTAGACCGTACTTGGGTCGATAAGTTATTAGAGCAAAGAGGGTGTGACTTCAAATGACAATTGCAACTAGATATCAATGGGAAAAGCTCGAAAACTTTTGTTCTAGTGTTTTAGAAAAAGCGGGTGTTTCAAATAAAAATGCAAAAATTGTAGCAAATTCACTAATTGAGGCTGACCTACGCGGAGTTGATTCTCACGGAGTTGTAAGAACAGCGATTTATCTAGAACGAATTGAAAAATCAATGATCAATCCAGATGCTAAAATCGACATTTATGCAGAAAGTGATTCAGCTGTCTTAGTAGATGGAAATAATAACTTTGGTTCGGTCATTGGAATGGAAGCTTTAAATGTTGCGTTAGAAAAAGCAAAAAAAAGTGGTGTAGCATTAGTAGGGGTCAAACAATCCAACCATTTTGGTACGGGTGCTTACTACATAAAAAAAGCGATCGAACAAGATATGATTCTACTTGTGTTGTCAAACGCATCACAAACGATGCCACCAACTGGAGGAATTAGACCATTTTTAGGGACAAATCCTTTAGCGGTGGGAGTTCCAGCTGGAGAGAAAAGTCCTTTTATTCTTGATATGGCCACTAGTGTGGTCGCGAGAGGGAAGATCATTGTCGAAGCTCAAAAAGGAAACTCGATTCCGCTAGGGTGGGCGGTCGACAAAGAGGGAAATCCAACCACGGATGCTCATGCAGCTTTAGAGGGATCAGTCTTACCTTTAGGTGGGCCTAAGGGATACGGAATTTCCATGTTTATTGACATACTTGCAGGCGTGCTAACAGGTGCAGGGTTTGGAAAATACGTAAATAACATGTACGAAAATTGGCAAGAACCACAAAATGTCGGTCATATTTTTTTAGCGATTGATATCAACCGGTTTATGCCAATTGAATTCTTTAAAGCAAGAATGGACCAATATATTACTGAAATTAAAGCTGAGCCGAAAGCACCAGGAGTAGAGGAAATCTTTATTCCAGGCGAAATTGAATCAATTAAGGCTAAGGAACGAATGGAAAATGGAATTGTTTTACCACTAAAAGTGGCTCAAGAACTCGAAGAAATCGGAGCAAGGTACGGTGTGAATTTTGCGGAAGCTGCATTTGATGTACAACCATTAGGGGAGGTAAGGAAATGACGATTAATTCTTTGTTTAGATATGAGATTCCAACTGCAATCGAATTTGGTAGAGGGTCAATTAAAACGCTACATGAGCATGTAAAGGCTTTTGGTGGGAAAAAGGTGCTTATTGTCTGCGATCCAGGAGTTGTAAATGCCGGTGTTGTTACTAGAGTAGAAGAACCCTTAAAAGCGGCAGGAATTCCTTATGCGATTTTCTCTGATATTGAAGCAGATCCTGCAATCGACTCGGTTGATAAAGGATTACATCTTGGAAATGAAGAAGGGTGTGACATCGTAGTTGGAGTTGGGGGAGGAAGTTCACTCGATACAGCGAAAGCGATAGGGCTTATGTTGAATAACCCAGGTCATATTCGAGACTATGTTGGGATTAATATGGTCCCGAATCCGAGTGTACCAGTCATTGCTGTACCGACAACAGCTGGAACAGGAAGTGAAATTACCATTTGGTCAGTGCTTTCTGATAAAGAAGCGAAAGTGAAGCTTAGTGTAGGAAGTGTATATAACTGTCCTAATCTAGCATTAGCTGATCCGGAATTGACAACGTCTTTACCTCCACATATTACAGCAGCAACGGGGATGGATGCTCTTACTCATGCATTAGAATCTTACGTGAACAAGGCGACACAACCGATATCAGAAGGATTATCAGTTCAATCTATGAAAATGATTGCAGAGAACTTACGACTACCAGTTGTTCAAGGCGAGAATGTGGAAGCGCGTTCAAATATGCTCCTTGCAAGTTTAATTGCTGCAATGGCATTTAATTCTACTCGTTTAGGTCTTGCACATGCACTAGCGATTCCACTTGGAGCACATTTTAAAATTCCACATGGAACAGTTAATGCAATTCTATTACCTGAAGTTATGAAGTTTAATGTAATAGGAAATACAAAAAAGTTCGCTGAAATTGCTTCTATTTTCGGAGTGGATACTTATCAATTAACTGAAAGAGAAGCGGCAGAAAAATCATAGATGCGATTCGCCAATTAAAAGATGATGTGGAATTCATCAAACGCTTTCTGATTTTGGTGTGAAAGAAGAGCATCTAGATCTTATCGCGGAAGAAGCAATGTTATCAGGAAATGTTCCAGTTAATCCGAGAAAACCATCCATTGAAGATTTAAAAAATATTTGCAGAGCTGCTATGAAAGAAGAAAGAAAACAAATCATTACAAAATAATGGGAGGGATTTATTATGAAACCCAAGGTTCTAGTAACGAGTGAACTTCCAGGAAATGCAATAAGTAAATTAGAGCAAATAGCTGATGTGCACATTCATAGGGTGAGAAGGATTTGACAAAGGAGCAGTTGATTGAGCAGTTATATGATAAGGATGCTGTTATTTCATTGCTTGTCAATGAGATTGATCAAGGAGTACTAAATTCGGCTCCTAAATTAAAAGTGGTCTCCAACTACGCGGTTGGTTATAACAACATTAACGTCAAAGCTGCTACAGATCGTGATGTAATTGTGACGAATACACCAGATGTTCTTACGGAAGCAACCGCAGATCTAACATGGGCCTTGTTGCTCGGGATTGCTCGTCGAATTCCGGAAAGTGACCGATTTGTCCGCGAGGGAAAATTTGACGGCTGGAAACCAAACTTATTATTAGGTAGAACGGTTCAAGGAAAAACGCTTGGGATCATTGGGTGGGGCGTATCGGTGAAGCCGTTGCGGAACGAGCAAAAGGGTTCAAGATGAATGTTTTATATTACAATCGTCGTCCATTATCACAAGAAAAAGAGCAGGAATTAAATGCGAAGTATGTAGATTTGCAAGAGTTGCTAACATCATCGGACTTTATATCTTTACACGCTCCTTTAACAGATGAAAGTTATCATGTAATCGGCAAAGAGGAACTCTCCCTGATGAAACCAAGCTCCTATATCATTAATACATCTAGAGGTCCGCTTATCGATAGTCCGCTTTAGTAAGGCGCTTAAAGAGAATCAAATTGCAGGAGCTGGGCTCGATGTATTTGAAAGAGAACCAATTCTAGAACCTGTACTTGACCAACTTGATAATGTGGTGTTTAGCTCCACATATTGGAAGTGCAACCATCGAGGCGAGAGAAGAGATGGCGAATTTAGCAGTTGAAAATGTAATCGCTGTTTTAAACGGATTAAAACCGCTAACTCCGGTTAATCCAGAAGTTGTAAACAACTAAGTAAAGTCCTGCGGTAATATGTCAAGACCATAAAACAAAAGAATTGGAAATTTTTTAAGTAATTTTAGGAAAAAAGACAATGCTTAAGAAACCGAGTATTATATGTAAAATACTGGAATTTAGTGAAGGCAAGTTAGGGGCTTTTTCCCTTAGTTATTCACCTTCCTTCTAGGCGTGTAGATTTGGTCATTGCGTAGCAGCCCATAAACCAAACGTTCTTAGGATTAAGCAGTTGCTCTTTTATTTGTTTACTAAGAAGATTCTAATATCTTTCCCTGGTAATACGCATGAAACTCATCATCAAATCGTTTCACCGAATTGGCAGCTTCAACAAGGTAGAAACGAAGATAACGGTTACCAGAACGTATCATTTTGGTCTCCTCAGCTTGAAATTTACGGATTGGTGCTTAGACCATACGAGCCCAGCGTATTTAGCCACAGAGGCTTGGTCTTTAAAGCACTCAATACTGCCTAACTCGGCTAAAATACCAGCACAATAGACTGGACCAATGCCTGGAATGGTTTGAAGGGTGTTTGGAATACCATCCAATACCTTTGAAATGGCTTTATCCAACTCTTTAATTTGTTTTGTAATACTACGAATGGACTCAATGGAAGTAGCTAACAAAATGTCAATGGAATCCTCCACACACTTGGATAAACGATAGGATGAGCGTGCCGCTTTTTGGATAGATTTCGCCATACACTCCGCATCAGCAAAGCGATTTCTTGCTTTCTCTTGAAGAAAATGAGCGAGTTCATCCACATTCATAGACCCAATTTCGTCAAGGCTATATTGTTCGAGTAGTAATTCGAGGATGGCGTTACCAAAGACAGAGCTTTCTACTTCCGTGGTGAAAGAACTGCACTTATAAAACAAGTGTTGTAAGAAATATTGTTTTTCCCTCGTCAGATTGTGAACGAGGTGGTATCTAATTCGTGTCAGACGTTGGAGAGCAATGTATTGTTCTTGCATGACACTTGTCAAAGGCAGACGACCAAAACGAAGGCGATCAGCAATGATCCAAGCATCAATATGATCGTTCTTATCATGACATAGGCTTCTTTAAACTTTTTAATAAGCTTTGGATTGATGGTATACACTTTGGTATGAAAGCTTTGTAGGTCCTTATCTTCATAAAAAACATAGCAGGATGCCAACTGTAAACAGATGTAGATTCTAGTCCAATTTCAATGTTCTGTGATGAAAGCTTATTGGCAAAGTGCAGGATTTGATCACGAAGAAATGAAGCACCAACAAGATTATTTTGAACCGTAGGAGAAGATAAAGTATCTCCATCAGGGGTCATAATGCAGGCTTTCATATCTTGAGAACTTACGTCAATTCCAACAAATAACTTCATAAGGGATAACCTCCTTTCGATTTCACATTCTGGGAAATTTGGACTCTTCGGGATGCCCCCAGTGAACTTGTCGGTCAATCACCCTCGCGTATGAGAACTTACTCTGATCCATGAGCTGCCTGGAAGCCGCTACTTCCAGCATGGGTTGCCAGAGGGAACAGCCTGCGGGTTAGAAGTTCGAACAAGAACTGGGGAGACAGACTTTTTTAGTAGTCAAAGCTACAGGAGCGAAAAGACTTTCCCAAACGATCCTAAGACCATTATCTAGGGACATCATGAAGAGTCCAACCCCATTTTTCAAAATTTTTCAGAAGAGGGGGCTAGCCCCCTCTTCTGAAAGGGACTCTCTATGAAGTTATCAAAGAACAAAGATTAACTGGAAATCGCCCTAAAAATAAGGGGTTAAATATAATATACGAGGAGTGTTTGTAATGACGATCATTAATGAATGGCTTGAAGAAAAAGTTGGGAAAACTCATCTCAATTTTATAAATGGGGAATGGGTGCCAAGTCAGAGTGGAGAAACATTTGAAATTTTTAATCCAGCAAAAAAAACTCAAGTACTTTGGGTTTTTCCAAGCATCTACTGAGGATGATGTGGATGTTGCTGTTAAATCTGCACACCGAGCGTTTAAACACTGGTCCAATGTTCCAGGTCCGGACCGCGGCGCCATTTTAATGAGATTTGCCGATTTACTAGAGCAACATAGTGAAGAACTTGCCTTTATCTTATCAGCTGAGCAAGGAAAGGTTTTAGCTGAATCTAAAGGGGAAGTAGGACGGGCGGTGAAAGAAACTCGCTTTGTCGCAGGAGAAGCCTTTCGCGTAGAGGGTTCAACATTACCAAGTGAGAAAAGCAATATTTCGGCAACCGTTTTACACCGACCGTTAGGGGTTGTAGCAGCAATTGCACCTTGGAATTTCCCTGTTGTAACACCAGTTAGAAAAATTGCGCCGGCTCTAGCTTATGGTTGTACGGTTGTCTACAAGCCAGCATCAGAGACGCCTTGGTCGTCGATCCGTTTAATGGAACTCTTAGCAGAGGCAGGTGTGCCAGATGGAGTCGTGAACCTAGTAACAGGAAGTGGAACTAAAGGTAGGTAACCCACTTAGTAGTCATCCTTTAGTTAAAGGAATTAGCTTTACTGGTTCAACGGGGATCGGCCTTGGTATCAATGAAATGGCAACAAAACAACTAAAGAGAACGCAATTAGAACTAGGCGGGAAAAATCCTGCAGTAGTCGTCGATTACAAAGATAGTGAATATGTGGCTAAACAGATTGTTAGCGCTGCATTTGCTTGTAGTGGGCAACGTTGTACATCGATCAGTAGAGTGGTTGTATTAAAAGAGAAATCAGAAGAATTGATTCAAGCCATTCGTCATGAACTTGAACAATTAAAAGTAGGTCCTGCATCGGATCCAACAGCAACGATTGGACCATTAGTTAGTCAAGAGCAACTGAATACAACAATGGAGTACATTGCAATTGGGAAAGAAGAAGGCGCAAAACTTGTTTATGGTGGAGAGGTTTTAACGGAGGGTGAGTTGGCAGAAGGCCATTATATCGTACCTGCTTTATTTACAGGTGTTCAACCGGAAATGAAAATTGCTACTGAAGAAATTTTTGGTCCGGTATTATCGGTGATTGAAGTAGAAGATTTAGACGAAGCCATTGATGTTGCGAACAACGTGAAATATGGCTTAGCAGCTTCTATTTTCACCAACGACCTTTCTTTTGCTTATCGATTCGTTGATGAAGTTGAAAGTGGAATGGTCCATGTAAACCATGGAACCGCAAGTCAGGCCCACGTTCCGTTTGGGGGAGTGAAGGAATCAGGTTATGGTGCCTTTTCAATTGGAAAGACAAATAAAGATTTTTTCACAGAAATGAAAGTTGCTTATTTTCAGTATTAATAGCTAGAAAACTAGTTATTTATATAAAAGAAAACTCAAGGGGGAATCTTCGATGAAAAAATGGTTCTTAGACAGCTTTTAGTGCTTTTAACAATGGTAATGGTAGTTGGGTGTTCATCAGATGAGAGTGCTAGTGAAGGGACAATGAAGGTGAAACTGAGAGTGGTTCTGGAGAACAAGAAGTATTAAAATTAGGGCATATTTGGCCGAATTCAGAAATCCATGCACAGGCCGTAGCAAAGGTTCAAAGAAGAAGTTGAAGAATTAACAGATGGAAAGATCAATAATCGAAATTTATGAAAATGGTTCACTTAGGTGATGATGATGAATTATTGGAAGGATTGCAAATTGGTACAGCAGATATCTGGGCTTGGGGAGCAGGGTGTTTTACAGGTTCATCTAAAACCGCTCAAATCTTCACAGTTCCGTTTATGTTTGAAATCCAAGAACATTTTGACAAAGTATACGATGGAGAAATAGGTCAAGAAATTTCTGAGCTTATTACAGAAGAATCAGGTAATCGAATTCTTTCTTACTTGCACGTGGTGCGCGAATGTTAACAGTTGATCAAGAAGTGAACACACCGGAAGACTTAGCAGGTCTGAAAATCCGTGTTCCTGAAAGTCCAGTATTTTTACATCATGGGAAACTTTATGCTGCCCCAACACCTATGGCCTTTGGGGAAGTCTTTACGGCACTACAACAAGGAGTTATTGATGGACAAGAAAACCCACTTCTTTCATTTACAACTCAAGATTCCATGAAGTTGTTGACTACTTAGTGAAAACAGAAACATGTAAGAGAGCCGATTCAATTGTTATCAGCGATTCGACATTTCAAGCCCTTAATGCAGATTTGCAAGAAGCCATTTAATCCAAGCCGCTAATGGAGAAGCAAAAGAGTTTGCTGATGAAGAAGTTAGTGAGGAGAAGCTGGTTATTTAACTAGCCTAGAGGAAGAAGGCATGACAATTATTGAGCCAGATATCTCTATTCCAAGATCAACTAGAAGGATTTGTTGAAAGACAATTCCCAGAAATACCTGAAATTTACGAAATGATTATTAATGCTAAATAGGAGTTAAGGGGGGGTACCCCCTACCTTAATCTATTAGTCCTTCATATATATCGATAGACAGTAAGGTATATATGAAGAATCATAGAGAATTTAGATGAAGAGGTGTATAGAATGAAAATGATTGTTAATGCAATTGACCGCTTAAATGATTGGATTTTTCACTTTATAGCAATTATTTTTGGTTTGGTCGCACTTCTTACACATTTATCAAGTATTTGCTAGATTGTGTTAAACAGCTCCTCTCATATGGTTCGAATCCGTAGTGAAATACTCGATGATTTGGATCGTTTTACTGGAACAGCGTATTGCGTTAGGGAAAGGATTGCTTATCTCAGTTGAAGTAGTGCTATACCTAGTCCCTAAAAATGTTAAGAGAATTATGCGATATCTTAATTGTCCTAATCAGTATGATCTTTTTATCTTTATTAATAACATTTGGGTTCGAAATTATGGAGAATTTAGCTCATCAAAACACAGGTTCTGTTAGATATACCAGTATCCTGGATTTATGCTGCCTTACCCGTTGGAGGAATATTAGGCATTATTAACTGTGTGGCTGTTCTATTTGACTTAGTAACAAAAAAGGAAGTAGGCGATCAAGATGGCAGCACTATTATTCATTAGTTTATTCGTTCTTTTTATACTTGGTGTGCCTGTTGCGTTTTCGATGGGTCTTGCATCGATGGTAGCAATGTGGCAGGACGGCACTTCGTTACAAGTGGCAATCCAAAGAATTTTTTCGTCTCTTAATTCGTTTCCATTAATGGCCATCCCATTTTTTATTTTAGCAGGAAGCTTAATGGAGTATAGTGGAATTTCACAACGTTTAATTAATCTTGCCAATTCATTAGTAGGGAAAATTACGGGTGGGTTAGGGATGGTAACGGTCTTAACAGCGATGTTTTTTGCGTCTATCTCTGGTTCTAGTGCGGCAACAGTAGCAGCGATTGGAAGTATTTTAATCCCTGCTATGGTGAAGAGAGGATTTCCGAAGAGTTTTTCAACATCCGTTCAAGCGGTGTCAGGGGAGCTCGGAGTTATTATTCCACCATCAATTCCCTTAATTATTTTCGCCCTAAGTGCAGGGATGTCCATTTCGATTGGCGATTTGTTCATGGCTGGTGTAATTCCTGGGATATTAATAGCTGTATCGTTAATGCTAACAATCTTTGTGATTAGTAAAGTAAAAGGATATGGCAAGGATATTGTATTAACAGAAGAAGAGAAAGAGCTAATGACGGCAAAAGGTCGTATTCGAGCCTTTAAAGAAGCTCTTCTGCCACTATTGATGCCGGTTATTATTTTAGGAGGTATTTATGGTGGTGTTTTTACCCGACAGAAGCAGCAGCTGTAGCTGTTGGATATGCATTATTTTTAGGGATGTTTGTTTATCGAACGTTTACCTATGACAAAATTATGGAAGTTTTAAAGAATTCTGTTTTATCTACTTCCATAATCATGTTTATCATCGGTAATGCTGGTTTATTTGGTTGGGTATTAACCTCACAAAGGGTTCCTTATATGGTGGCAGACTGGTTCGTTTCAATCTCAGATAGTCCGGTCATTTTCTTATTGCTTGTCAATTTAATTCTATTAGTTGTTGGAATGTTCTTGGAAACAGGGGCTGCAATAGTCATTATGGCACCAATATTGGCTCCAGTGGCAGTCATGTTTGGAATAGATCCTGTCCATTTTGGAATTATCATGATTGTCAACCTAGCAGTTGGAATGTTAACACCACCAATTGGTGTAAACTTATTTGTCGCTTCTCAAATAGCGGGTTTACGAATTGAGCATATTTTAAAACCGATGATTCCGTTTTACATTGTCTTACTCATTAATATCGCAATCATCACGTATTTACCACAACTATCATTATGGCTACCTAATCTATTAAAATAAATTGAACGATCGGAGGGGAACGGTATTGTGAAGGTGGTCTTAGCGCCGGACTCGTTTAAAGGATCCATTTCAGCCAAAGATTTATGTGGAGCCATGCGAAGAGGCATTGAACGAGTGTCGAACGAGTTAAATATAATGGAAAGACCGTTAGCTGATGGCGGTGAAGGAACGATGGAAAATCTAGTTCATGCAACAAGTGGAACCATCTATCCTGCATTAGTTCTTGATCCACTAAGACGAGAGATCACCTCTTGTTACGGAGTATTAGGAGATCAAAAAACCGTTGTCATTGAAATGGCCCAAGCATCTGGCTTACCCTTATTAGATGATTTGGAAAGAGATCCAATGCAAGCAACTAGTTATGGAACAGGTCAATTAATCAAAAATGCCTTAGATAATGGGTATCGAACATTTATCATTGGATTAGGAGGAAGCGCAACAAACGATGCTGGAATCGGAATGTTGAAAGCATTAGGCGTGACTTTCTATAATTCAAAAGGCGAACGAGATAACAGAAGATCACATGGAAGCCATACTTGATTTAGTTTCTATTGATGCAACAGGGCTCGACCCACGTATAAAGGATTGCGCTTTCACGATTGCAAGCGACGTTCAAAGTCCATTATGTGGTCCTACAGGAGCCTCTGCCATTTTTGGCCCTCAAAAGGGAGCAACTACTGAAATGATTGAGCTATTAGATGCAGCTTTAGCTCAATTCGCTAAAGTGATCACTAGTCAGGGCGGCAAGAATACGCTTGAGATTCCTGGAGCTGGAGCAGCGGGTGGAATGGGCGCAGCGTTATTAGCATTTTTAAACGCTAGCGTTCAATCAGGTATTGGCCTCGCGATAAAAGTGATGAAATTAGAGGAAGACATCAAAGATGCAGATTTAATTATTACAGGAGAAGGCCAGTTAGATCACCAAACGTTATCCGGAAAAGTCATTGCAGGTGTTTGTGATCTGGCAAAAAAATATGACATACCTGTTATTGCTTTGTGTGGCAAGAATGCACTGAGCGGAAAACAAATGGATGAGCTTGGACTATTAGCTGGATTCTCAATTGTTCCTGGTCCATGCACTCTGCAGGAGGCATTTGGGCACACGCAGAAATGGGCGACAGAGCAAACAGAGCAAATTTTGCGGATTGCATTAAATAGAAATGTTACATAGCCTAATCGTCACTAGTATGAACGAAGATTGGAAATAAGTGCAGATATCAATTAGGCTAGAAATATCTTATGTGATGAAGTGGATCGAGCTGGGAGGTTTATTTGATCGGTTGTAGAAGGATTATTTGACCATAATCTTGGATATATGTTTTCTTCTAAACTTGCCAACTGAAATCTGCGAAAGAATGGCCTTAGAGTTATTAAGTTATGTTTTCTAGTTAATCAAGAAGTTTTTATAAAAAATGGAAGTGATATCTTTGAACAGGATCTTTCTGTGATTTTAGTCATTACCTCTGTGTAAATAGTAAGCAATCGTAAAAATTCAGCATTGCACTAACACATCGCTCCCTCATCACCCATCCCGCATATACAAATCCTCCCGCAGGTTTTTCAAATAATCGAGAACCCCCTTCGACTTTTCAACATCGTCCAAGTCAAGTACAACAACAGGAACTTCCTCGTTATTCCCTGCTTTATAAAGAATGTTGTCTGCTGGTCCGACGACCTGACTTTCACCAAAAAAATTTTGTCTGAGTCAAGTCCGAATTTGTTGGTTAAGGCCGTAAATACATGGTTTTTAATCGCTCTTGATTGTAAAAATGTATGCTGTAGCTTTGATACGGGACCATATTAGCAGGCAATACAAATATGGCTTGTGCTCCTTTAGTAGCTAAAATTCTCGCCATCTCCGGAAACTCCATGTCATAGGTGATTACAATCCCACACGTCCTTTAGGAAACGAAACGCCGGACAATCGTTACCTGGCTCAAAAATCCTTCGCTAATGATGGATCGATAGGTGTGTCTTGCGATAAACGCCTTCTACCTTCAGCGAATCGATTGATATAAACCGCTGAGTTATCAAGCTTTTCCCCCTCGAGCTCAGGAAGACCATAATCACGCCGACTTCATGTTTTTTTCGACAAACAGCAATCTGCTTGATGCTATCTCCAGCGACGGGCTCTACTTCTCTTTGATCTCAGGGTCATCACATAACCGGTTAAAACAGTGAGTCATCATAGTCAGCCTGTTTTTCTTTTGCTTCCTTAATGTTTTCAAGGGTTTTTTTTTAATTCATTTCCTTTTTCATTAACTCACACTTTAATTGTGCTAGGGCCATTGGAATGATATTTGGCATTAGAATTCTCCCTAAGAGTGGTTCAGTATTTTTTTAGTTTTTTTGAATCGTCGATGGATTAACTTTTAAGGTTTTTTCCTTTTGTACGTGTTTTGATAGCGGTTTTAGGTGCTCAGAAAAATCTCTTTTTCACGCTTCTTTTAAAGATTCGTAGTTTGTGTCATCTTGTAGATGGATGGAAACCGACGGAGGCTCATCATTCTTTGGGATCGTTCGGGCATAGACGCTGTTAAGCTAGTGTGACTGTCACTCCTCGATCATGATCAATTTTGGACAGAATTAAAGAGGCATGTTTTAAATCTACCTACTGAAATGTAATTTTGGCCAGCTCCTCGGTATAGTGATGTGTTAAAGCGATTTGCTTTTTTGAATCTTACATAGAAACACATCTAATTATCATTGTATACTTAGATGGTTCTTATTTTGATTGCGATAATTTTATAATGCTTACATTTTCAGCAGTCTCGCTTTTTAGCTTTTCTTTTTTTGTTAACATTAGTTAAATATGTATATACAATCCCCTCCAAAATTTACCCCTTCCATTTAATGCAGGTGAATATTTTGAATATTTATTTTCAATTGTCATATAATCTGAAGATTATGAGCCTTAAAAAAAAAATTCACATTGAAATTTTTATAACCCCGACTGTCTTGCAACTAGAATGTATGGTGGACCCCGTTTTTACGATTCAAGATTCTCTCTTTCATCAAAAAATAAGTATTTGAACTTACAAGAAATTATTGATGGATAATTTTTTTTGGCTTCGTTTTATGAGAATATTCTAATTATTACAATATTTTTCGAGAGTGAAAATAGCATTGTAATATATCGAAATAGTATTATAATGTTATTTATCAGGAAGACAGTTGTCTTTTTCAGATGGAATATGATGGAGGGATCAATCATCCCAAAACCTATTTAGTTAGCTATGATTTCTGATAGTTGGCTCTTGGAAAGACTCTAAAGATACGATGAATAAAAGCCATACCTAGATTGAGGTTGGTACATATTTATTAAAATTCGTCTATGACTCTATCATATCTATTTGTAACAGACTTCACTCTATTACTAGGTTATAGAAAGAAAATCAATAACTTTATAGGAATAATGTGATAATTTTAACTTGAACTAATGGGGGAACATCTATGAAAAGCATACTGCAAAAGTGGAATCAAGTGAGTCTGGTCAAACAAATCATTATAGGTTTGATTGTTGGTATTATTCTGGCTGTCACAATTCCAGAAGTAGCTAAACCAGTTGCCATTTTAGGCTCTTTATTTGTAGGTGCTTTAAAAGCCATTGCGCCTGTATTGGTACTCTTCTTGGTTATGTCAGCCATTGCCCAGCATAAAAGCGGCCATCAAACGAACATGAAATCGATTATTGTCTTGTATCTTTTCGGAACGTTTTTAGCAAGTTTAATCGCCGTTATTGTAAGTTTTATTTTTCCTGTTAGTTTAACGCTTGCAGACGGAGCGGAAGGTATCACGCCTCCTAGTGGTGTGATAGAAGTGTTAAAAACATTGCTGATGAACGTTGTCGATAATCCAGTAAATGCGATTATGAATGCGAACTATATCGGTATTTTAGCTTGGGCGATTGTTCTTGGTTTGGCGCTAAGAAATGCTGCTGACACAACGAAAACGCTCATTTCGAATTTGTCGGATGCGGTATCAAAAGTGGTTGCATGGGTCATTAAGTTGGCCCCACTAGGAATCATGGGTCTAGTCATTGAGTCTATTACAACAAATGGACTTGAGTCGCTGCTAAGCTATGGGAAACTGCTTGCCGTTTTGATTGGTTGTATGGTTTTTGTGGCGCTTGTTGTTAACCCAATCATTGTGTTTGCAGTTATCCGTCAAAACCCTTATCCGCTTGTGTTTAAATGTTTAAAGGAAAGTGGAATTACCGCATTCTTTACACGCAGCTCAGCTTCTAATATTCCAGTTAATATGAGATTATGTGAAAATTTAGGCTTGAATAAAGATAATTATTCCGTTTCCATTCCATTAGGGGCAACGATCAATATGGCAGGTGCTGCTGTTACGATTTCGGTTTTAACACTTGCAGCGGTGCATACTCTTGGCATTCAAGTGGACATTCCTACGGCCATTATCCTGAGCGTGCTGGCAGCTGTATGTGCTTGTGGTGCTTCAGGTGTTGCTGGAGGATCATTATTACTGATTCCTCTAGCAGCAGTTTATTTGGAATCCCGGCTGATGTTGCTATGCAAGTCGTTGGGGTAGGTTTTATCATCGGTGTTTTACAAGACTCGTTTGAAACGGCACTTAACTCATCAACAGATGTTCTTTTCACGGCAGCAGCTGAATTTAAAGAGTGGCGTAAAGAAGGTAAGAAAATAGAGATCAATTAAGAAAAATGCATTTATCTGCGATTGAATGGCCTCTCCAACTGTTAGTTTAACAATTGGAGGGGTTGTTTTTCGGGGGATAAATGATTGCTGGTAAAAACATCATCTTGTTCAACTTTACTACCAGTAAATTCCGATATGTTTGGCATGGACATATGAGGAGATCTAAGAGCGCATAAAATCTCGTTTTGTTCATTTTCGATAATGGCTGCAACGACTTTTATAAGTTTTTTCAAGGGAACCTCCGACAATGTTTTAGCGATTATATCACGTGGAAGGTTTATGGAAGAAATAAGGTGACATTCTGTTAGAGAGATGAGCCATGGTAATGGTAAAATAGAATGGATTAAATGTAGGGCTTTATTTGATATGATTTTTATAATACATAAACGGAAATTCCACGAAAGGAAACTGGATGAGGAATGAATAGTGAAGAGTTACTTAATAAAATCAAACATTTAAGCATCTGGAAAAAAGGTGATCAACGGGCTCCGCACAAACCGTTGCTTATTTTATTTGCACTTGGACAGCTGCAGGTAAACAATCAGCGAAGCTTATCCTATGAGGAAATAAGAGAGCCATTAAAACAGTTATTAATTGAATTTGGACCTCAACGTTCTTCTTATCATCCAGAGCAGCCTTTTGTCAGGTTAACGAGTGATGGTTTATGGCAATTGAACAAGGAAGTGGATAAGAGGAAATTTACAGATCGATTTTTGTTACATCATGAGGTAGTGGGCGGTTTTAAGGAAGAAGTGTATTTGTTACTTACTAGTGATAACAAGTTAGTTCAGAATATTGCAGAAGCTTTGCTGCATGAACATTTTCCAGAGACGATTCATGAAGATATTCTTCGGGCAGTAGGACTTGATTTTGAAACTTCTAAACGAAGACAAAGAGATGCTAAGTTTCGAGAAAAGATTTTACAAGCGTACGAATACAGCTGTGCAGTGTGTGGATTCAATGTTCGGTTAGGACACAATTTAGTAGGAGTCGAGGCAGCACATATTAAGTGGCATCAAGCGGGTGGGCCTGATACGGAAGAGAACGGAATTGCTTTATGTTCGATGCACCATAAGTTTTTTGATCGTGGTGTTTTTACTTTTTCAGAGAGCCGAGAGTTATTGGTCGCAACACAAGCACATGGGACGCATGGTTTTGATGAGTGGTTGATGAGGTATCATGGTAAACAGCTTCGATCACCGATTCATCCGTTGTATCAACCACAGGAACGTTTTATACATTGGCATACGCGAGAGGTTTTTAGGGGGCCAGCTAGGTATCAGGTGAATTGATACGTAGTAGGAAGCTGTTTATAATAAATGATTAATAGAAAAATCCCGTAATCCATCAGAGGTGCACTTCAAATGGAAGAGATCAAAAAACAATTAGCAACATATCCAAAAAGAACGATTACGTTAACTCAGCTTGAAGAGTTGATTAAACCATATATTCATACATACGAACAGTTTGCGGATACGATTTTACAATTGGAGTCAGAGGAAGTATTAGGGATGGTGAAAGCGAAAGGAAGAACGGCCAGAACGCCATCTCTTGCGTTGCAGTACCGCATTGATAAGAGCTTACTAGCAATGAACCATCACAAGGAGCTCCAACGTTTCCGTAATCTTCTGCATCCGTCAATTAATATAGATGACTATTACCGTAAAGATCCTTCAATTTGGCAAAATGACCTAGCTAATATTTTAAAAGTAGATGAATACATCAAGACATATTCCTTTCCATCAGAACAAGTGCCTGCACCTGAACGCAGCTTTGAAATAGTCGGGGATGAGAAGTGGCTGGTTGAAAAGGGCGGCAAGGAGCTTTTGGAGCGAATTGGTGTATTCGATCAGCTTAAGATTATTCCTGTTTCTGAACCTCTTATGTTTGCGATTAATCCAACGAATATTCAAAACACTATTCAGCTTCATTTAATCGTTGAAAACAAGACAACCTATCAAGGTTTACTGCCTGCTCTCGTTGAAACTGAGTTTTCGACGCTTATCTATGGTAGTGGAAAATCGGTGATAAAAAGCATTGAGCAGTTTTCGATTCAATATCCTGTCGAGGCAGATCATCAGTTTTTTTATTTTGGTGATTTAGATCGAGAAGGTTTGATGATTTGGTATTCGTTAATGAAAAGGCAGCCTGTTTATGTCGCTTTGCCATTCTATCTAGCTTGTTTAGCAAAAGAGGCAGTTGCAGGAAAGGATTATCAGCGAGAACACATCGAAGCTATTGAGGCCTTTCTTCTTTTCTTTCTGCCAAAACAGCAGGATGTGATCAGAATGCTATTAGCGGAAGGTAAGTATTATCCTCAAGAAATTTTAAAGACAAACGAATTACAGATGATTTGGAGGGAAGCTGATTGGAAGGCCTTGATGTAAATGAGTTAACACGTGGATATCGGGAGCGGATCAGACGGCTTGCTCTTTTTGAACCATTGCATGTATTAGAGAGAAAACGTGAAGAGGATTTAGAAGGTAAGAGCATTGATATGAAAGGATTCGGTCTGCTTACGTTATTATTTTTCTTTGAGCAAAAGCTGATGAGGCAAACGAAAACAGGTGTGAAGCAGCTGGCAGCTTTTTTAAAAAGCGTATCAGAGCAGAGATATCTCCTGCCAGAAGAAAAATATGAAGTGCTGGCAAGGTCGATCATTCAAACCTTTCGTCCGACTGACGGAAAGAAGCGTCGTTATTCGTATTATGATTGGGAAGTGAACGAGGAGCAAACGATTGAATATTCGATCTTGAAAGCCAATAATTTCGATGTCAAAACGAATACGCAATATTACACGCTAGATGAGGACGGGCTTGAGCTACTTTTTGCAACGAAGGAGTTTTATAGTGAGTTCCAGCTTTCGATTAATCAGCTGATCCTTAGAAAGCAGTTAGAAAAAGGGGAGTTTAAAGGGGCTCTTAGGCAAATTAATGAAATGCGCATTGATGTGGAAACGTTAGAGGAACGTATGATTAGGCTGAAGCATGAGATTCAGCGGAGCATTGTGTCAGAGGAAACATTCGAGCGGTATAAGCAGCTTCTTGAAGACATTTATGAGCGCCTTGCGCGTGAGGATGAAGAGTTCAAGGAGCTGCGCTTATTTGTCAAAGAGACGAGAGAGCGCCTTTATTCGCAAGACGTTCATCAAAAGGAAAGACAAACATATGGCTATGTTTTAAAAATTAATCGTGAGCTAGAGGCGGTTCATTATGACCATTCGCGATTATTAGATCAAACGCTAACGCTAAAAAACACGACGCTTATCACAGCGCAAGAGTCTCTTTATTATACGGGTATTCATTCTTTTAACTTTGATCAGGATATAGTTTCTCATATTGTCTCGGGGCCTTTGCCGCTCGAAGCGATGAAAGGAGTGCTCCATCCGTTTTTAAAAGTTGAAGAGAATGAGCGTTGGTCTCCTTTAGCTGTTTTAGCAGAGCAAAATATTACCGAAGAACGAGAGGACAAAGTGGAACAAGGCTTTATTGAGGTGGGCGATGAACAAGCTGATCATCCATACCGACAGTGGCTGACAGCAAAAGTATAAAGAGCTAATGGAGCTTTTCCTACAAGCTTATGGTGAGCAGAAAGGTAGCACACTTTCAGCCTTTATGAATTTTCTTTGTGAAAATGATCAAGCTGCTGTGTATGAACAGCGTTATTTCTACGATTTTTGGTTGATTCTACACCAACGATCGCCGATTATTCAAGGGGATGTCGATGAACAGGAAGGAAAGACGTTGCTTGGAGAGGCGTTAGCGCTTATTGGAGATCTCACTCTGATCATTAAAGAAGGAAAAGGGATCATTCAAAAAGTGGACCGCTATTCGATTCAAGAAATGATCATAGAAATGGAGGGAGCAGAGGATGAATTATCCTGAGAAAAAAGTCATTCTGGCTTTTCAGCTTTATACAAAACTAGCACGAGATGGGGTTTCAGACGTACAAGCGGTCCAACTCTATAAAGCGGATGATGATATTCGTGCTCTTCTTGATACGTTTAGCCATCAAGTTGATTGCGTGATCATTCTAACGAGTGAACAAATGTTTATGGTACCAAGAACGCGGCTCTCTCCTTTTCATGTCAGCAATGATTGGATTAAGCGACAATATTTGCGTTCTGGTGCGACAAATGGAGATATTTATCTGTTATATTTTTCGACGATTATTCTGTTTGGTAGCTTCTATGATACGTATCAAAGTCAAGAGCCGACGAGGCAATTTATTCGTTTAGATGAATGGGTTCATTTTATACAAGAGCGGATTGATCAATTAAAAGCTCATGATACGGAAGAGCTGAAGGAATTAGAAAAGGAATTTTCATATAATTGGTCTTTAATCATTGAGAAATGGGAAGATATGAATGATATTAAGGAAACGGCGAAAAAGCAAAGCGGCAACACCATTAGCCGTCTAAGCTTTATTGATACGGTGAAACGATTTTTGGTTGATCAAGAGGTAGTTCAAGAGATTGGCAACGATGAAATTACGTTAACAGAAAAAGCAAAAACGATTATTCAGCGCTTCTTTATGGAAGTGGAGTATAACAAAGGTATTTTTGAATTTATTTACGGATTTGAAAGGGAGGAAGAGCATGCCAGCGATTAGTAAAATTCGGTTAACAAACGTTGTATATGAAGAAGGGAATAAGCGATATAATGATGAGCTATTCTTGTTTGATGGACATAACGGAGCAATTTTACTGGAAAATGGTGGCGGAAAGACGGTTCTCATTCAAACTGCATTACAAGCAATCATTCCTCATACGAATTTAGCCGAGCGGCAACTGAGAAACACGCTTCTTCTTGAAAATGCCCCTGCTCATATCGCGATCGAATGGATCATAAATGAAAAGCCAAGGCGATATGTCGTGACGGCTGTAACCCTTTTTATGACGAAGCATGGACTTGATTCGCTTCGATACGTCTATGAATATGAAGCAAATGCCCCAAATGGCATTGATGAAATTCCTTTTGTTCGCGGAACTGAGACGAAACGAACGGCGGATCGAGGAGAAATGCAAGACTATTATAGCCAAATGCGTGAACGTTCCTTTTTGGCTCGTACCTTCCAGACGATTAAGGAATATCGTAGCTTTCTTGAAGAACAGTATCATATTATTGCCAATGAGTGGGAAAGTGTTGTCAAAATTAATAGCTCTGAAGGTGGAGTTGAGGCTTTTTTTGATGATTGTAAAAACACGAATCAGTTGTTTGATCGTCTGTTAATTCCAACGGTTGAACAATCGATTGCTGGTCATGATGAAAAAATGTTTGCCGATATGTTTGAAAAGCAGCATACAAGCTTTAAGCAGTATAAAAAGTTAAAAGAGACGATTGAAGAAAATAAACGGATTCAACAGGAATTAGAAACATTTGTTCAGGCGTTTGAACAGCTTCATCAAAAGAAACTAGCATACGAAAAAACAAAGCAAAAGGCAAAAGGTACGTGGGAAGAAACCCAACTGCAAAAGAAAAAGATAACGGACGAACAAACGATTCTGTTTGAAAAGTTGGAGGAATGGAAGCAAAAAGATTACAAGCATGCCATTAAGTCTGCTTCTTATGAGATTGCTGTTGAAAAATCGACCCTAGACAGCTTAACGAAAGAGTATAATCAAGCTTTTGCGAAGTATGCCCAGTTAGAAGAAGAGCTTAAACGTAATCATTTGGACTATTATTCGCTTAAACTAGCGGAGCTAAAGGCCGAGCAGAAGAACTTCAAAGATCAACTGAAGCATTTTGAAGAGGAAATGGACAAGCTGAACCAGACAGAAGAGCTTGAGGATTTGGAGGAGCAGTTAGAAGAGGCAAAACGCTCGTTGCTTGGCTTTTTTATCGGGAAAATGGAAGCAATCGAAAAAGAGATTCAGGGTGTAAACTTTGAGTTGAATCCGATCGAAGAGCAGCTTCAGCAATCACAAGACAGGTTAATTTCATTGCAGGTAAAAGAAACAGAACAGGAAAAGAAGCTTTCTAGTATCAAAAGTCTGCTTGATACGCGAACGAAGGATATGAACCAACTAGAGCAGCAGCTGTTAGCCAACCCAAAGCAAGAGAGTGTCCAAGAAGAAATCGTCAACTGGAATAATCGTTATCAATTTTTAGATGATGAGATTATTCGATTACAGCAAGAGGAAAAGCAGATTGAAATTGAAAAAAGTGAGGCGCAAAAGCGAAAAGATGCTCTTCAAGAAGAAAGAGTGAAACGAGGGCGCGAGCGTGATTCCATCGAATATCAGCTTGATACAATCAACAAAGAGCAGAAAAACTTGATTGCCACCCTTTCTGCTGTTCGTCCGCAATGGGCAGCTCTTGAAAATGTGTATGAGAATGAAAGCTCGATTGCTTCAAGACTAGTTGAAACAATTGAAAGATTTGAGAAAGAACGAAGCCATTTACTGTACTTGGAGCGGATCGCGCATCGGTTTGTAGATGATTATGACAAGCAAAATGTCTTCTTTAGTGATTCCTTTGTCGAGTCGCATTTAAAGGCTTGGAAAAATCAGTTCGATTTATTACTGACAGGTGTGGAATATATCCAGTCATTAGATGCGGCTGATTACCTTGAGAAAAAAAGCTATCCTCTCTGGTCGTTAACACTGATAACAACGAATAAATCCAAGGCTATGTTGCAAGAGAAATTAAACGGTGTAGCGGACCGACTGCAATTTCCAATCCATGTCATGACGACAGAAGAAGCAGCTGTCGCTCATAAAGACGAAAGCCCACACACGTGGATAGCACCTCTCCATTGGAGAAAGGGAATGGAAGCTGAATCGTTCCAACATTGGAAAGAAGATATCGCTAAAACAGCGAATGAAACAATCCTTTCACGAGAGCAAAAAGAAAAGGAAATGAAAAAGTGGGAACATGCTCAAAAAGCCTTTGACGACTTTACGGAACAATTTCCATATGAAAAAATGACCAAGTTACAGGAAGATCGCTCAACGATCATACGTCAGATAGAGCGGCTCTCTCTGAGTATTGTAAAAGAAGATAACCAAATGGAAGAATTACGCTCCAAGCTTACTCTTTTAAAAGATATTGTTGAAAAAGACCAGGAAGAAATGAAAGGACTGGAATGGAAGGTTGAACGAGGAAATACTTATCTTCAATATAGCCGAGAAGTAGAAGAGGCGAGAAAGAAAGAGAAACAGGTAAAAGAAGAGCTTGCGGCACTTCGAAAAAGAAGTAGATAACGTCAAACATCCAATATGATGCTTTATTTGAACAAAAGGAAGAGCTAGACAAAAGAATCGGCTCTTTAAATACGGAATTAAGCATCTTAAAACGTGATGAACAGTTTATTGCTGTTCAACCCCTTACGCCACTATTTTCAGGTGAGGGCAAGCAAATGATTCAAGAGAAAATTCGCAACCTAGAATTTAAAATTCGAGCGATTCAAGTCAGTTACGGAGAATGGAATGCGAAATTAGAAAACGCAAAGGCTGGCATAGAACGTACGAGTAAGGCAATGGATGAGTTGCGAACCGAACATGGACAGCTTGATGAGGAAATGCTTTTTCCAAGTGACGGGATGCAATTATTGAAGGATCTTTGGGAGAAAATAGAAAAGACGGAGAACCAAGTTGACTCTCTCAATCAAGAGGTGAAGCAAAAATCATCTGCAAAGGAAAAGCAAGAAGGAAAGTGGGAAGCTAAGGTCGAGCAATTTAGAGAAAAGTATCCTGACGACTCAATCTTTGAATTTACCATGGCATTAGCGGAAGTAAAGGAAGAATTAAAGAGTGCAGCATTAACGTTAAAAGAAAGCAAAAGCTACCTTGAACAAGAGAAGAACAGAATGGGACAAGAGCTTGCAAGCATTGAGGGAGCTGAACGTGGCTTAGAACGTTTTATCGAAAAGCATCACTTTAATGCACCAGATATTAAGGCCATCTCGTTGAATTCAGAAGAAAGCAGAACGTTCACGTATCAACGTAAACCATTTGTTGACGCGATTATTCGGGAGCTCGAACAAGTGAAGGAAGCATTGCAAGGTGAGAATGAGAAAGTCGAGCGTGAAAAGCAATCCTTTAGAGAATTTAGCCAAACGATTACCGATATGAAGATGCGGAAGATGGCTGAAAATGGGATTGAATATAAACGAACGTACGAAGACTTGATTGATTTTAAGAAAAACATGCTCACGAGTGTTGAGAGAGCGACCAACTATGCAAATGAATATATTCGTCAAAAGGATACAGAGCTACAAGCCTTTATTAACCAAATTCATGCTCACTTAAAAACGCTCGTTGAGGAATTAAAACACATTCCTAAAAAGACGCAAGTGAAAGTAGAAAATGACTGGAAACAAATTTTCATGTTCACGATTCCAGAATGGGAAGAGGAAGACGGAAAAAATCGGATTCGTGATTATATTGAATGGATTCTAGAGCAGCTAGAATCTGAGCGGTTCCTCAATGATCAAGGGATACAAGATGATGGCAAAGTCAGAAAAGAAATTGATATGTGGCTGCAATCCAAGCAGTTGCTTCAAATGGTCATGAAAAACGAAGGCATGAAAGTCAGTTGCCGCAAAGTGACAAATGATAACAAGGTCACAACAAGGTCTTATTCGTGGGAACAAAGTAACGTATGGTCTGGTGGAGAAAAATGGAGTAAGAACATGACGCTCTTTTTGGGCATCCAAAATTATATTGCGGAGAAAAAGCAGCACATCCAACCAAACATGAAACGTCACAGAGCGGTAATTTTAGACAATCCGTTTGGA
Source organism: uncultured Bacillaceae bacterium (assembly GCA_963838465.1). GTDB lineage: Bacteria > Bacillota > Bacilli > Bacillales > Bacillaceae_D > Halalkalibacter. Next base: position 1,115,087 of record CAWIQZ010000017.1, on the reverse strand, counting down.
AAAGCTTCAAGTGATCACGTTTTAAGCCCAGTCTTTTTTGTCGCTGAACAACTAGGTTTCCAAATCATTGCCCTAACGGCTCACGCAGAAGGAAAATTCCTGCAAGACTTTTTCCCGGTCATCTATAGCTGCCGCTTACGCGAATCAGTCGACTCTTCTAAAAAAGTGATGACAAAAGAAAAATGGCTGCACCATGCCTACTTCCAGGACCATGAACCTAAATCAATGGACAGACTTGGAGAGAATGAGCAGATGGCGTTGTTTGAGTTTGAGTAAGGATTCATAGAAGACTGGAACGTGCCTGTCTGTTCCATCGAAATACGTAGAGAAGAGAATCAATTGTCGTATAGTATAGGCAGTTGATTTTTTTCGTAATGTGGAATGGACTTTCTGTGGTTGCGGTGTAAGACTGTGAAGGTGTGGATGATGAAGCATTTCTCCATCACCTTTTTTCTTGTTAACAGAGCTATCATGATATCTTACTTAATGGCATGTGGTTCACTGGTACGAAGGTATAAGAAGGATTTTCTTCAAATTGTAATGATGTCTTTTAGTCAAAAGATATAATAAACTAGATTAGTAAACAACTAAAAATAAGCGACTATAGAAAAAATATTGTCATTGTTAAGAAAAGGGGAAGCAATGAAGCGATTTTTACATAACCTATTTGTTACGGCGCTTGTGCTGTTTATTTTATTGTATTTTTTATCAACCATTTGGCAAGAGCCGATTATTTTTGAATTGATATCAGCGATGGGATTGGTGATGCTTGTCTCGATCTTTATCGTCTTTCCAAAACGGGGACTCATCCTACCGATTGTATTGATCATGTTGTCAATTACAATTGTATGGACCACTTCTTCGTCTCCTGTTGTTTTGTGGAAAGGATTGCGTGAGATGAGTGCGATTGTTTCACTCATTATCTTGGTTAGCCTAGTTAGCTGGATTATCGGTCATCGCCCTTATGTAAAAGCACTTATGAATCGAGGCAAACAGAAGATTACAACACCAACTCGTTTTTTCTCTCTTGTTGCATCATTATCGCATCTCATTTCTTCCTTTATGACTGTTGGAGGGATTGCCTTTGTTTATCAAATGTTTCGTGACACGAAAAAGCAATCCGTTTCTCAAGAGTCTTGGGATTATACGTTGAGTACGGCGATTATGCGTGGGTTCACATTAACCGTCTTATGGACAGCCGTTCATCCGGCATTTGCATATGGGATTGCAGGAACGAATGCGCCACTTTTGCCTACTGTGATTAAAGGGTTAGGTCTTGCTTGTATCGGTATCTTGATTAGTATCATCATTTATCAGATCCAAATGAAACGAAGACATATTTCTGTTGATGTTATACCTGATCTTTCTGTTCGTTCGGAGGACCAGCTTGAAGGTCTTGTTTGGAAATTTCTGTTTTGGGTTTCGCTTCTGATGGTCGGCATTCTCATCTCAAGTCAATGGTTGCATCTTGATATCTTACTTGCGGTTCCTGTTGTGATTGTGATTGTCACAACCCTTTATTTTATCAGTAACAAATCGATGTCAGAGTATAAGCAATTGTGGGTTCGATTAGTAACCGTTGATTTAGGGAAGAAGAAAAAGGAAATGTTTCTTATTTTATCAGCAGGATTATTAGTTGGCGCATTAAAAGAAACAGGTTATGGCCAAATCTTGTTCGGATACTTTTTAAGTGCGGTTGATTTACTGAATATGAATATCCTTATTGGCTTAACGTTCGTCGTGATTCTGCTAGGATTTTGTGGCTTTTCTCCGATCCCTGCAATGGTCTTGCTTTCAGGTATTTTAGTGGACATTCCAGGTGGATACTCACCAGATTTAATTCGTTCTTTCCTTATTACTAGGTGTCACTGTTACATTGGTCATTGCACCAGTAACCGTTCCTCTTCTGATGATAAGCAGTCTTAATGGGCGCAGCTTAGCTGAGAATGGTTTCCGTTCGAATATTTTGTTTGCAGTACCTTTGCTTATTGTTGGCTTGATCTATATTCAGGTTTTGTCCTTATTTTAATTATGAAATTCCATCTTTTTGAATGCACTGGTGTATCTCAGTGCATTTTTGGATTTTCACTGGGCTATTTGAGGATTTTTAGTAGCCATATCTTCAATATCATTTTTAACGACCGTATCCCTAATATTAATATCAGTACATTCACTAGCAATAAAGGTCTAGATCCCAAGCTGTTTTTATCGTGAAAGCAGATACAATGCCATTTCCACTTGAACAAGATAAAGAGAGAAGTCTCGCTCATGTACAAACATGGAGATCATTATTCTCCGTCTTTTTGTGTTTAAAAAGAAATCATTGTACTTTGGGCTGACTAAGTAACGTCTTCATTATTTGTATTAAGTCAATATGAATGCTATTATTTTTTATACTTAGAAAGGAAAGGTGAAGGATATGGTAACAAAAGTACAGCTAAATGATATGGTCATAAATGTAACTGGATTTAAAGAGGAATCCATTGATGATAAAAGGAAGATTCGCTTTGATTTCGAAGTGAGAAGCGGGCAGGAATATCACGATGTTACGACGTTGTTATATGAGCAAACATTTGATGTGAAGATTCCTGAAATGAAGATGGAATTTAGAGGAACGATCTCAAATTATTCGACTTCGATTACGAACCTTTATGAAGAAGGATCAGTAGGTGATTTTAAGTTAGAGTTGGTTGAAGTGAAGTAATAAAATGATAATAAAAAGATTTAGGGAACAGCTCAGAATTTCTGAGTTGTTTTTTGCTGTTCACTTAAAAAGAAGGTTTGACACAACTATCTGAAAAATACGATAATTGAATAGGTGTTGAAACAACTTTTTCTAAACGAATCAGAAAGTAAAAAATCACGATAACTTTTTGAACGAATAAAAAAACTAAAGCTTTCTCCATAAAGACTAGGAGATAATCCTAGTTTTTCTAATAAGATGCTTGTGAGGAGAGGAGGCGTGTGGTGGGACGGATACATAGAGGATGGTTCATTCTTCTTTTGTTATTTTGCACGATGCTTGGTAGCTTGGGTTTTGGTCGGTTTTCAATGGGTGCTATATTACCATTTATGCGCGAAGGTCTAGAACTTGATTATCGGCAAATGGGCTTAATTGCTTCTTCTGCTTTTATCGGCTATTTGTTCAGTGTTTCTGTTGTGGGCTATTTCATTATGAGATTCCGTGCAAAAGCGGTCATCATATATTCCCTCCTTATTCTGTGTGGAGGGATGCTCATTTGCGCGAATGCCATGTCCTTTTGGTTAGCTTATATTGGTTGTTTCCTTTTAGGGATCGGTTCTGGTGGTTCTTCTATACCTGCGATGGAGCTTGCCGGACGGTGGTTTTCGAACGAGAAAAAAGGGATGGCGATAGGGACGGCAATGGGGGGACTTGGTCTTGGGATTGTCATTAGTGGTCTGATTGTTCCAGCGATTATCAATATCACGGATGAAGGTTGGCGAGTAAGCTGGTACATTCTTACTCTTATGACACTCATATTTGTGATGATCAATTGGCTCTTTCTTAAAAATTCACCAGAAGAGCTAGGTTTACAACCAATTGGGAACGAAAATAAAGAAGTGAAGCCTCCAGAAAAGCGAGAAACATCAATAAAAAGTGATAAGTGGAATGTATATAAGAATAAACAGGTGTGGATTGTTGGGCTCATTTATATGTCTTGGGGATTTAGCTATTTAATTTTCTCAACCTTTCTTGTTGATTATTTAATGAATGATATCGGCTTCTCAAAAGGGGTAGCTGGTTTATTTTTTTCGATAGCAGGGTTTGTAAGTATTGTTAGTGGGTTCATTTGGGGTGGACTTTCCGATAAGCTTGGTCGAATGTTTGCCTTGTCGCTCGTTCTATCGATTCAATGTTCAATGTTACTCTTACTATCGATTTCGACATCGATGATAGTTATTGCTTTGGAAGTGATCGTATATGGCTTAACACTTTGGGGGGTTCCTACTATCATGAATGCGAGTGTCTCTGAATTTGTTTCGGCTTCTTTTGTCCCTGTCGCAATGGGATTTGTCACAATCTTTTTTAGCATAGGGCAGATTATTTCTCCAGTCGTTATGGGGATGATGATTGAGGCAACGAGCAATTATTTTGGGGCATTCCTACTTTCAGCTCTTATAAGCTTAGGTGGGGCGATCTGCTGTGTGATGCTTCACTTGAATCAAAATACAAAGATGAGGGAAGAGGAAGTAAATATGTGATGGTTACAGAGTTGAGTTACATTTAGAAATGTTATCCATTTTTATTAGCATAATATTACAAATAATTAAGAGGATTAACGAAAGGTGGTAAACTGATGAACATTAATGCAACACGTCTTAAAACACATTTTGAGGAATTAAGCCTAATCGGTAAGCTAGGAGAAACGGGTGTAAATCGTCCTACTTTATCATCTGTTGAAAAAGAAGCATTTAAGATGGTTTCAAAATGGATGATAGAGGCGGGAATGACTTGTCGTCTTGATCATTTTGGTAATTTGATTGGAAGGCTAGAAGGACAGGATACAAATGCTCCTGTTTTAATGATAGGTTCTCATTTAGATTCCCAACCAAGTGGTGGAAGGTTTGATGGTACGGCTGGCGTACTATGCGGTATTGAAGCTGTTACTATATTAACAGAAAAAGGGATTGTTCCTGATCGGCCAATTGAAGTAATTTCCTTCTGTGATGAAGAGGGTTGGCGCTTTAATAAGGGACTTTTTGGATCAAGAGGGATCGTAGGATTGCTAGAGGAAGGGGAACTAAAAAGGAAAGATAAAGATGGGATTACGAGAGAACAAGCGTTACGAGATTTTGGATGTGATCCAGATAAGGTAACTGAATCCATTTATCCTAAAGGAAGCATTCATAGCTTTCTAGAGCTCCACATTGAACAAGGACCTTTGCTTGAAAGATTAGATCAACCAGTGGGCATTGTTACAGGAATCTCTGGTCCGTTATGGTTAACAGTAAAAATAAAAGGGTTTGCTGGTCATGCTGTTTCGGTTCCGATGACGATGCGCCAAGATGCGCTTGTCGGTGCAGCGAAAATGGTGGTTGCTTTTAATGAAATTACTAAACAAGATCCGTCTGCTACTACAGTAGGAACAGTCGGTTCACTTAACGTTTATCCCGACTCACGTAATGTCATTCCACAAGAAGTTGTATTTTCAATTGATTTACGGGATATTGATCTTGATCGACGAAACCGTTACGAGCTTCAATTAAGAGAAAGCATAGAAGCTATCGCAACAGAGCATCAATTAGCATATGAAATCACTGAAGATCAAAATAACGAGCCCCGATATTGTGCAAATTGGATAAAAGACATTATTCGTGACGAATGTAAACAAATGAAATTAGAAGCTCCAGAATTAATGAGTGGGCCGTTTCATGATGCTCTAATTATGTCGAATGTTTGTGATTACGGGATGATATTTGTTCGATGTAAGGATGGAATTAGTCATAATCCAGCAGAGTATGCATCAGATGAGGATATCGCGATAGGGGCTGAAGTCCTTTATCGAACTGTCTTACAAATGCAGAAATCCTAAAGAAACGATGTGATAACTGAACACGTCAAGTATTTTTAATATAAGGTAGTGGAAAAGGAATACGCTGTCGTCTCTCATTCTTGTTTGAGTGTTAGTTAATAAATGATCAAAAATGTAGTCTCCTTAATGACAAAGACGCTGTCGAAAAAGCTCCTATTTACAATAAAATAGGAGTTTTTCGATGTCATGCGTCTCTCTATAGACTTTACTATTATTTAGACTGAATAAGAGTAGAGAAGTATGCCTAAATGATCAGGAGGAAACCATGCAGAAAGTTGTCCAAATTGAAGAAGGCGGAGTTCAGCGCATTGCTTTAAGTGATGATTGATGAAAAATTCAAGGAATATGTGATATTTATCAATTAAACGCCAAAATGGATAAACAGTTTGAAATTGATCATGTACACTGTTCCAAGCCAATCATTGAAATGTTATCAGCTGCATGCAAAAAGAAAGGAATCAATGCTCCAATAATGGTAAGTGGAGCTGGTCATGATGCCATGCTCCTGGCAGAGATCACAGAAATCGGAATGGTATTCGTAAGGTGTGAAAAAGGGATCAGTCATCATCCGAGTGAAAAAGCAGAAAAAGAAGATATCGCTATAGGGGTAGAATTATTATTAGAAGTTGTTTTGCAAAATATATAAATATGACGATAGAAAGCTGAGAATAGCTCATTCATTCGTCTCTGTACCAGGTAAATCTAGGAATAGAGACGGCCGTTTTGAGACTTACTAGGCTTTTTTTATTTTTTCGAAAAAATATTACACCGGCTTTGACCAGAAATAGCATTGGATTATTAGCAGATCTGGGAAATTACATAAAAGCCCTTATAAAAAGACAAAATAAACGTTATAATCCTCTTTGTGTCAAAAAAATTATGCATTTATACAGAGAGTAAAGGGTTTGATAGAAAATGGAAAAACATGAACAATGGAAGTCGAAAATAGGATTTGTCTTAGCGGCAGCTGGTTCTGCGATCGGGTTAGGTGCGATTTGGAAATTACCTTATGTTGCGGGGACATCTGGTGGGGGAGCATTTTTCCTCTTGTTTATTCTTTTTACTGTGTTGCTTGGATATCCACTATTAGTTGGTGAATTCGCAATCGGCCGTCGTGCTCAAGCAAATGCAGTATTGACTTATAAAAAGTTAGCACCAAACACGTTATGGTATTTAACTGGGGCAATGGGGGTATTTACGAGCTTTTTAGTTTTATCCTTTTATAGTGTCGTTGGGGGATGGATCATTCTGTATTTGTTCCAAGCATTTACGGGTAGCTTGAACGGACTTACGCAGGAACAATTTGGTCAGTTATTTGGAGCAACGATTTCTAATCCGGTTTCGGCGCTAGTCGGACAAATCATCTTTCTATTATGTACGATTATCGTTGTTGCAAAAGGTGTACAAAAAGGGATTGAAAAAGCAAGTAAGATTATGATGCCTGCTTTATTTATCTTATTTTTAGTTTTAGTTGTTCGTTCTCTTAGTTTGGAAGGAGCAATGGAAGGTGTGAAGTTTCTACTCGTACCCGATTTTACAAAATTGACTTCAGAAAGTATCTTATTTGCTCTGGGTCAAGCATTTTTTGCTCTTTCATTAGGTGTTTCAGTGATGGTGACGTATAGTTCATACCTTCCTAAAACACAGAATTTGCCTAGGTCTGCTTCATCTATTGTCATCATGAACATCATTATTTCATTATTAGCTGGACTAGCTATTTTTCCAGGAGTTTTTACGTTTGGTCTAGAAGTAAACGAAGGTCCAACGTTAATTTTTTCCGTTTTACCTGCTGTCTTTAATCAATTGCCATTTGGTATGCTGTTCTTTATTGCTTTTTTAATCCTCTTTTTATTCGCTGCCCTCACTTCAGCTTTTTCAATGTTAGAGAGTGTGGTGGCAATAATGACGAAAAATGGAGGGGAAAAAAGAAAGAAATATGCTTGGATCATTGGTGGTCTTATTTTTGTTGTTGGGATTCCGTCGTGTTTATCATATGGCCTAATGACCGATTTCAAACTGTTTGATCGAACTTTTTTCGACTTGGTCGACTATGCAGTAAGTAATGTATTGATGCCTTTAGGAGCGTTAGCGACAGCAATCTTTGTTACGAATATCGTTTCGAAATCTGCTTTGTTAGAAGAACTACAGCAAGGATCGAAAGTAGGGACTGTATTTTTCAATATTTGGTATTATTTATTGAAATACTTGATCCCTGTTGCGATTGTGATTGTCTTTTTAGATGTTTTGGGTGTGCTGGGGTGGCTTGCTAGAGTTTTTTAAAACATATAAGGCTTACGTTGATTATAATTGACGATAAGCCTATTTGTTTTAAATACTAACCAAGTTGACATGCGATTGCGTCACAACAAAGTATTAAAAATATGAAAAAAACATTTTTTAAAAGGCATTGACATTTTTCTGAATATTACGTACTATCGAGCTAGACGCTGTATCCTGGATCCAGTATCTAAAGAGCATTTGGAATAATGATTAAAACGATAATCAACCTTCTGTTCGAATTATGATCTAGCAGTTAGATCATAAACAGGTCTTACATGTTAATGCAGTGTACTATCGGACAGATTTTGAAGGGGAAATTTGATAGGAGGTGTTAAAAAAGGTGCAAAGCTTGCAATTTACCCAACCGCTTTATCAACAAGTTTATGAAATCGTTAAAAGAGCCATTCTGGAAGGTGAGTTAAAACCAGGGTCAAAAGTTGTTGTCACTCAGTTAGCTGAAAAATACAATATCAGCCGTACTCCGCTAAGAGAAGCTCTGCGCCAGTTACAAATTGAAGGGTTGTTAGTTCAAAAAAATTCAGGTTTATTTGTTATCGAGCTTGATGTAAATGACTTTAAGGAACTATATGAATGTCGTGTAATACTAGAACGAGACATTATGAAGTTAGTTTTACGAACGATTACTGATAAACAATTGAAGGAAATAGATGAGCTTCTCAATCTTGCGGAGAAGGCACTTGAAGAAGGGGATCATTTGCAGTTACTTGAACTGAACGCGCAGTTTCATGACAAACTGTTAGAAGCAAGCCCAAACAGTCGAGCAGTCCAGTTGTTACAGCAAGTTCGTTCCTTTTTATTAATTTATCGTGCAAATATATTAAAAGACGATACTCACAATAAGGAAATATTACAAGAACATCGCCAAATTCTAGAAGCTCTTAAGGAAAGAAATGAGGAAGCTATCACAAAAAGGATAGAAGATCATCTCTTTAATGACAAGGAACGCGGAACTGGTATGTTCGAAGTATAAAAAAGAAGGGGAACATTTCCGCTCGCCAAAACTGAAATGTTCACACCTTAAAAAATAATAGGGTTTTATTATAACACGAAATAATAAAACATATAACTGAGCTGTTTTACTTTGGGTTCGTTTCAATCACAAAAAAGTCGAGGTGGTATGAAATGGGACCAATAAATGGATTGAAAATTCTAGACGCTTCACAAATTATGGCTGGCCCTTATTGTACGATGGTGTTAGCAGATCTAGGTGCAGAAGTTACAAAGATAGAGAAGACAAATGGTGGTGACGATTCTAGACAGATGGGGCCGTATGTTAACGGTGAATCCACTTGCTTTTTTCAAATTAATCGTAATAAAAAAAGTGTTGGTTTAAACCTTAAAAGTGATGAAGGCTTAGAAATTTTGTATAAGCTAGTTGAAGAGGCGGATGTTTTCGTAGAGAATTTCCGTCCAGGAGTAACTAAATCGTTAAAAATCGATTATGAGGCATTAAAAAAGATTAACCCGAGTATTATTTATTGTTCGATTTCAGGCTTTGGCCAAACGGGACCGTACTCTCATAAAGGTGGTTTTGATTTAGTAGCTCAAGGAATGACAGGGCTAATGAGCATGACTGGCGAAAAAGGGATGCGTCCAATGAAATCGGGAATGGCAGTTTATGATATTGGTGCTGGTATTACAGCTGTTTACTCCATACTAGCTGCTCAAATTCATCGAATGAAAACAGGCCAAGGACAGCATCTTGATATTGCATTAGCTGAGGTTGGGTTGCCTTGGTTTACATGGGAAGCTGGAGCGTATTTCGCTGATGGTACAATTCCTGAAGCTACAGGATGGCGTCATCGTGTTTCTGCGCCTTATCAAGCTGTGAAAACAAAGACAGGCTATATGATGCTAGGCTGTGCGAATCAAAGAACGTGGGAAAGATTTTGTCAAGACGTTATTAATAAACCAGATTGGATAGAGGATCCTCGCTATATAACAAATCTATTAAGGCATGAAAATGTGCTAGATTTGGAAGAAGAAATCGAGCAGGTATTAAGTGAGCATGAAACCCAACACTGGATTGATCTATGTGAAAAAGCAGGAGTTCCGGCTGGTCCTATTAATAATTTCGCTGAGGCTGTTCAAGACCCACATTATCAAGCTCGAGGTATGATTCAGGAAGTCGAACATCCAATTATCGGAAAAATGAAAATGATTGGGATTCCAACGAAATTTTCAGAAACTCCAGGTGAGGTTCGATCTGCTGCACCAGTTCTTGGCCAAAATACTGAAGATGTACTTCGTTCATTAGGTTATGATAATGAAACGATTGAAAAAATGCTTGAAGCAGGTGCCATTCACCTAGCCAAAACAAATCTATCGACAAAATAAATCAATACTAAAGGAGCTGAAGAGTTTTGTCTAATAATGTAGAGACAATTAATACAGAAAGTAGCGAACCTATTTACCTTCAATTAGAAGGTGAGGTCGCTGTTATTAATATTAATCGTCCAGAGAAACGAAATGCACTTAGTTTTGAAATGTGGACATTGATTCCGAAATTGATAGAAGAATGTGAAAATAACCCTGCGGTCAAAGTCATCATTTTCAAGGGTGTAAATGATAGCGCTTTCTCAGCTGGGGCAGATATTAGTGAATTTAAAACTCTTCGGTATACTGCTGAAGGTGCTGATAAGTATAACAAAGCTACGCTAGTGGCTGAGAAAGCAATAATGGACGTTTCAAAACCGACGATTGCAATGATCCAAGGGTTTTGTGTTGGTGGTGGCTGTGAAATAGCCGTTGCATGTGATTTTAGATTTTCTGATGAAAAAGGTAGATTCGGTATTACCCCGCAAAGCTAGGATTGGTCTATAACACACCAGGGACAAAAAATGTAGTTGATCTTGTTGGCCCAGCAAAGGCTAAGGACATCCTTTATACAGGCAGATTGCTTGATGCAGAAGAAGCTTATCGAATTGGGCTTATTGATCGCATTTTTCCTTCAAATTCTATTAAAGATGAAACGTTTGACTACGCACAATTAATATGTAAAAATGCTCAATTTGCTGTTCGAGGCTCTAAGAAAATCATAAATGAAGTTCTAGAAGGCGCAACAGAGGATTCTCCAGAGGCTGCGAAGCTCGTAATTGATTCTTTTATCTCAGAAGACTATCAAGAAGGCGTTCAATCATTTTTAGAGAAACGCAAACCCAACTTTAAATACTCTTAAATAAAAAAGGCAGGTAAATGATATGAAAAAGAACTTCTTATTAATGATTTCTATTTTTGCATTTCTATTAATATTACAAGCATGTGGTGGCTCTGATACGACGGATAGTTCAAATACTGACACAGATACAGAAGAAGCTGGAGAAGAAACGAATGTAGAAACAGATACTAATTATCCTGAAGGAAATATTGAAATCGTTGTCGGGTGGGGAGCAGGCGGTGGAACGGATACATTCGCACGTGCGATTGCTCAAGAATTAAGTGGGATATTAGATACGAATATTAATGTTGTGAATATGCCTGGGGCGTCTGGTGCAAATGCTGGTGATCATGTGACAAGACAACCAGCAGATGGCTATACGATTTGGGCTATCTCATCAAATTACCCTATTAACGTAGCTACAGGTGTAACACCACATGATTTAAGCAAATATACGGCAATCGGTCGTGTCCAACAAGATACAATGACTCTACAAGTTCTAAGTGGGGAGAAATTTGCTGATCTTGAAGATTTCATGGCACAAGCAGAGGCAAATCCAGGACAAATCTCTATTGGTGGAACAGGTGCAGTAGGGTTTGATGAGCTAGTTTTAAGACAAATTGAGATGAATACGGGACTTGAGTTAAATTATATTTCTTATGAAAGTGCTGGAGAAATGCACGCGGCTCTACTTGGTGGTCACATTGATGCCATGTTAGAAGAAATTGGTCCAGCGATTGCTCACATCGAGGGTGGAACAATTGATATGCTATTAGCTTTCACAGATCAACCAGTAGAAGGATTTGAGGATATTCCTTTGTCAGTTGATGAAGGTTTTGAAGTAACAGATGGACAAGAGCGTGGGTTATTAGTACATGTTGATACTCCTCCAGAAATTGTTAGTATTTTAGAAAGCGCTTTAGAAGAAGCAAAAGACAGTGAGGATTACCTAAATTATGAGCAGGAGAATTTCCTTCATTTAAGAGAAGGCTGGTTGAATTCTGCAGATTTCCAATCACATCTTGAACAAAGAATTGAAACTTATAAATCTATCGTTGAGGGTTTAGAATAATTGAAAGTATAAAAAGGCGAGAAATCTCGCCTTTTTATAAATAATATGAAGGAGGAAGACATGCAAGCGGAACGAATTATCCCCATTTTACTGACAATATTCTCTGCTTTTTTTCTAGTCATGTCATTACAAATAGAAAACAGATCTTCTACGTTTATAGCTCCAGGAACCTGGCCAGCAGTTCTTATGTTATTAATGCTTATATTATCTATCGTAGATTTGATTAGAAGTTTTCGGAAATCGAATACTACTGTTAAAGAGGAAGTTGAAGATGATGAAGATAGTCTCATCTATCCAGCAAAGTTTTTTATTCTTATAGGGGCATTAGCAATCTATACGTTTATCCTTGGTTACGCAGGTTTTGTGGTTAGTACCTTACTTATTATCTTTATTTTGACACTACTATTTGGTATGAAAAACTGGCTTAACCGCTTAGCGACATCAGTAGCGAGTACAGCAGCTTTTATTATCATATTCCCTATATTATTAAGCACACCTTTCCCTAGAGGTGTTGGAATTTTTAGAACAATTAGTTCGTTGTTCTATTAGATAGAAAGTAATGACAATAACAGAGGTGAAAATACATGATTGAAGGTCTTCTCGGAGGTCTTGGAAACATAATACAGCCTTACCATCTACTCATTTTAATAGGTGGTATCTTATTAGGTTTCTTAGGTGGCGGTATACCTGGTATAAGCGGAACGATGTTAGTTATTATCTTATTACCAGTCAGTTATGCTTTAGATCCAACAGCTGCTTTTTTATTGCTAACTTCGATTTACGCGACGTCCGTTTTTTCAGGTTCGATTAGTGCGATATTGTTTCGAACTCCTGGAACACCTGAGGCTGTTGCAACAGTATTTGACGGTTACCCCATGCAACAAAAAGGACAAGGGGGTCAAGCGTTAGGTATTGCGATTTTCAGCTCGGCAGTCGGTGGAGTGATTGGCACCATTGTATTGATTTTATTAACGCCGATTCTTGCAACGTTTGCTTTGAGATTCTCTTCTCCTGAATATTTTGCACTTGCATTACTTGGTTTTACCGTAGTAGCCTCTTTAAGTGCAGGAAATCTTGTTAAGGGTTTTATAGGTGTATTCCTAGGATTGTTTATTGCAACTATTGGGATTGATCCATCATCTGGTGTTCCACGCTTTACTTTTGAATCAAGCCAGTTGATGTCTGGTATCGACTTTATTCCAGTATTAATAGGATTATTTGCAATCTCAGAAGTTCTTCGTCGAGTACAACAAAGACCAAAAATGAATTCTTCAGAAAAAGTAACCTCTACATTACCTGGATTAAAAATGATTAAGCGACTTTCGAATGTCATAAGTCGTTCTTCTCTTTTAGGGGTTTTTATTGGGATATTGCCAGGAATTGGGGCAACAACTGCAGCTATGTTAAGTTACAGTGAAGCAGCACGTTGGTCGAAGGATTCTAAAAAATTCGGAACAGGAATTCCAGAAGGAGTAGCTGCTCCTGAAACAGCAAATAATGCTGCCGCGATGGGTGCAATGGTTCCTTTGCTCTCGTTAGGGATTCCAGGGAGTGCGACGACGGCTATATTACTCGGTGCTTTTGTTCTGCACGGTATTCAACCAGGGCCATTAATGTTTACGACTCAAGGTACATTAGTGTATACGATCTTAATTGGACTGTTACTTGCCAATATTTTAATTCTCGTCATCGCTAAGCCTTTTATTTCAGTATTTTCAAAAATATTACGAGTTCCTTATTCGATTATTGGCCCATTAATTATTTTATTTTGTATTGTCGGGACGTTTGCAGTGAGAAACTCTATTTTTGATGTAGGAGTTATGCTTGCTTTTGGTGTAGTTGGTTATTATTTTGAAAAAATTAAATTTCCACTCGCGCCAATTGTATTAGGGGTTGTACTAGGTCCGATTGCTGAAGATCATTTTAGACGAGCGATGCAAATGTCTGGGAATGATTTTTCGATATTCTTCACTCGACCAATTAGCTTAACATTTATTATTTTGGCTGTAATAAGTATTCTTTACCCATTTGTGAAAAAATGGTTTGATAATAGAAATAATGATAAAATGCACACAAATAATGGAGAATCGATTTAAAATTAAGGAGGATAACGATGATCTATGAGTTAGAGGGAATCAAACCTTCTATTGATGAGTCAGTTTATCTTGCGCCAGGTGTCCACGTTATTGGAAATGTCTCGATTGCTTCTGATGTATCGATTTGGTTTAATACAGTCATTAGAGGCGACAATAATTCAATAATCATTGGGAAAGGCTCTAATGTTCAAGAGAATTCGATGATTCACGCAGATGAGGGATTTCCAGCTTTAATTGGTGAGAACGTTACGATTGGCCATAATTGTGTGATTCATGGTTGTACGATTGAAGACGGAGCACTAATTGGAATGGGTGCCATTATTTTAAATGGTGCTCATATAAAAAAGGGAGCAGTAATTGCTGCTGGAGCCGTAGTAGGAGAAAATAAAGTTGTTGAAGAATCAATGCTTGCTGCAGGCGTTCCTGCTAAGCCGTTAAAGCCTATTAGAGAAGACTTAAAACAACGGATTCAAGAAGGTATCAAATTTTATCAAAAGAATGGAAAGCGCTTTCGTAAGGCAGGTATCGTTTCAAAAGATTAATGTTTATAACTGACGCGATAATGAAAATATAATCTCCACATAATAGACAGATAGAAGGAATTTCCTTATTGTCTATTATGGAGGAGATTTTTTGTTTAATAGCGGAGAAGAATACTTTTTTGATTAAATAATTTAATCAATCAAAAAAATAATTAGCTATTTAAACGGACAACATTTTATGGTAAATTAAGAAAATAACGCGAGAGGAAGAAACGGATGTCACAATTTGGAAATATAACGTTAATCAAGGAAGCAAATATTTATTTTGATGGAAAAGTAACGAGTAGAACGGTACTATTTGAAGATGGTACGAAAAAGACTCTAGGAATCATGCTGCCTGGTAACTATGAATTTTCTACTTCTTTGAAAGAGGAAATGGAGATTTTAGCTGGGAATTTTGAATATAAATTAGCTGGTGAAGACTGGAAAACAATTGAGGGAAGTGGTGTTTTCTACGTTCCTGCTAATGAGACGTTTCAATTGAAAGTACATAGTGTCGTTGATTATTGTTGTTCGTACTTAACAGAATAATCAAATAGAATGAACCCCTGAAATGAGCGATTCAGCTACATTACAGGGGTTTATTTTTTATATCTTTATTTTACAATATCAGCTAATAATTCGTATGAGTGAAGGCGGGCTTTGTGATCGAAGACCTGAGCAATCGCCATGATTTCGTCGACTTGGCTCTCATCTAAAAATTTCTGTAATTTTTCTTGAACAGTCTTAGGACTACCAATAATCGAAGAGCCTAACTGGTGCTCTAATGCTTGGATTTGATACTCACTCCAGTGTTCATTTAAGTTTTCGACTGGTGGCTGGAGAAGCACGTCATTATTTTGACCTAAATTTAAGAATTGTTGTTGCAGAGTTGTTGAAAGGAAGTTTGCTTCTTCATCCGTATCTGCAACGATCACGTTAAGTCCGACCATTGCATATGGCTTATCAAGCACATCGGAAGGCTTGAATGTTTGACGGTATAGCTCTAATGCTTGGAGCGTACCTTGAGGTGAGAAGTGACTCGCAAATGCAAACGGTAGTCCGAGATGACTAGCTAGTTGCGCACTGAAACCACTTGAGCCGAGTAACCAAATCGGAACGTTTAACCCTTCTCCTGGAACGGCTTTAACAGGCATTCTACCAGATGCTAATGACGGATTAAAATAGGCACGTAACTCAGCTAATTGTTCAGGGAAATCACTGCCATCACTTCCGTGCCCGCGTCTTAGTGCTTGCGCTGTGTAACCATCTGTACCAGGTGCGCGACCAAGACCGAGGTCGATACGTCCTGGATAAAGAGATTCAAGCGTTCCAAATTGTTCAGCGATGACAAGAGGAGAGTGGTTAGGCAGCATAATTCCTCCTGAACCTACACGGATTTTTGACGTGTGAGCTGCTACATGACCAATGACGACAGATGTCGCTGAGCTTGCGATGAATGGCATATTGTGGTGTTCTGCTAACCAATAGCGGTTGTAATCTAATTTTTCTGCAAGTTGGGCAAGTTCTACAGTGTTTTTAAAAGAATCTGCAGGTGTATTCCCTTCGACTACAGGTGCTAAATCAAGGACTGAATATTTAATATCATTAAGTTTTTTTGCTGACATAGTATCATCTACTTTCTACTTATTATGGTTTTCATCAAATTTGTGAGTTGGGAAGTAAGGGAGCACTTCTTCGCCAAGCTCTTGGATTACTTCGGCTGGTGGTCGCATTGAAAAATATAAAACAAATGCAATATGATTGACACCAATCGATTGGAATCGATGGAGAATATCAATTAAATGGTTACGGCCGACATG
Source organism: uncultured Bacillaceae bacterium (assembly GCA_963838465.1). Taxonomy (GTDB): domain Bacteria; phylum Bacillota; class Bacilli; order Bacillales; family Bacillaceae_D; genus Halalkalibacter. Next base: position 1,098,562 of record CAWIQZ010000017.1, on the reverse strand, counting down.
AAAGCCTAATGGGATTGGCACAGGTGCTGTATCGGGATTTTCCGATAAGTCGATGAATAAGGTTTGAGAAAAAGGCTTAAACACCCCTAGTGCGTTTTGCTCTGTTAACGTACGGTAATCATTAATTAATCTAGCTTGTTGTTCAAAGCCTCGTGGGTATTGAATCCAGCCATCGCCGTGCTTGGCAATCCATTCAAGTGATTGATTACTAAAACCAGTTGGCATAAGTGGGATGGTGGAAACAGGCTTTGGAATGATTCTCATATCGCTGCCATCAATGATTCCCTTACTAGAATGAATAGTTGGGCTTTCTGTTTTCATTAATTGCTCAAGAATGTCGTAGTTCTCATGAAAGATCGGCCCAGCATCTTGTTTTGATACACCTAATCCAATAAAGTCCTTATCACGGTCACCTGATGCAACTCCTAATATCAATCGTTCAGGAAACAAATGATCAATTGACATTGCTTCTTTGGCCATTCGAACAGGGTGGCGTAACGAAAGGACAGCACTTGCTGTTCCCAGGGCAATCTCTTGAGTACGTGCAGCGAGATACGTTAAATAGATCCACATATCATGCAATTGTCCATTATCATCAACAGATAAGTTTTGGATCGTAACATCCCGTAGCCAAAGCGCAGCAAAGCCAAATTCCTCAATTTTTTGAGCGAGTTCCAACTGATTTTCCATCGTTGGATATTTAGACATTTTCGCAGTCGGGATTGCAAAACCAAGTGTCAATTTGTCTTTTTGGTACATGCGTTGAAATGCACGATGTTCTCCTAATAAGCTCACTAAACCTCTCCTACCTTGTGTTAAAGTTTTAAACGAATATAATCTTCAAATTGCTTAATTATCTCTTCATTACGCCGATAATACGTCCATTGTCCGATCCTTTTTGCTTCTAATAAGCCACTTTGCTGCAAAATCGATAAATATTGTGAAGTAGTGGACTGAGAGATTTCCGTGTTTTTATGGATATCACCGACACAAACGCCACCTTCAAATTCAGAGTCTTTACTAACATGTCCTTGAATAGAAGAATTATTTTCTGGATCTCTTAGCAATTGAAGAATGCTAACTCTTGTCTGATTCGATAGGGCTTTAAAGATTTCTACTGCCTTTTCATCAGTCATTTCAGGAAATTTTCGAGTCAAAATGTTCATCTCCTTTCTTAAGGTTTCTATATCAAATAATGATTTTTGTGGCTAGTTAATCCTCAGTTCATGATACAAGCAAGTTATATCGAGAAATTGCGATATATTAATATTATCTATTTATTATTATAAAGTCAAATGAAATAGACTACTTTTTAAAGTAGCTGCTTGATGAGTAATGTAGTTTGGACTTAGACATGCAAAAAGACAGTGATCGCATCTTCTCACTGTCTTTTTTGTAACATGCATTTGTATTACAGGATTTTTTATTTAAAACTCGATTCGTATTTTATTTCGGAGTCCTCTCAGATCATTTACTGGTTCTGCACCATGCTCAGTAATAATAACTGTTGGTTCAACTCGAATTCCTCCAAATGGAAAACCATGTAAATCAAACTTAATTCCAAAAACCATATTTGGTTCAAAAATAAAAGCGCTATTTGTTCCAAGGTCGGGTGTTTCAACTACTTCTAAACCAACTCCATGTCCGATTGCTCTCATACCTTTAGTATAAGGAAGGAAGTACTCAGATAATCCTGCATTTTCACACATACGAAGTGTTTCTTGAAACAATTCTTTTCCAGTCATACCAGGTTTAATAAACTCTACCATACGCTCATTTGTATCATAGGCAAAATTCATGAGTCTGATTTGGTCGTCTGTTGCACCGTCCATTGCGACAGATATCCCTGTATCAGAGCAATAGCCTTGAACAGAAGGATTAAAATCAAACCAAACATAATCTCCTCGTTCAATTTTACGCTCCATTGGTCGCCATGTTGGAAGGTTCGTATGATCTGGACCAGAAACGACTAAGTAAGCAGAACCGATATCGCCCCCACGTGAACGCGTCATATATTCTCCAATCGCTGATAGTTCAATCTCTGTTTTTCCAATTTCTAGTTGCTCAAGAGCTGCAAGAATACTATCATCAGCTAATTTTCCTGCCGCTCGAATTAATTCAAGTTCACCCTTACTTTTATATAATCTTTCTTTTCTTACGATATCGCCAGCATCAACAATATCAATATTTTCACTTACAAATGCATTCTCCATTTCACGATAAAGTGAAATCGGAAATAGCTCCTCACCAACTACTCCAACTTTTTTTACTTGATAAGAGAGCTCATTAAGATATTTAGGTAATAACTCTCTCATGTCGTAAATATTGTTAACATTTTTAATCCAAGAGAATCGTTTAGCTGCAAATCGATTTAGATTTCCTAAAAATGCTTGAATTTCGCCTTCTAATGGAATGAGAAGGGCATGCGCAGATTCTTCAATACAATTAATTGTGCGGAAATTGGTATAGTAAAATGAATATCCAGGGTGATACTCGTCACTATAAACGAATAATACGTCTATACCTGCTTTTCTCATTTGTTCTCTAGTACGCGTTAATCTACGCTCGAACTCAGTTGCTACCAATTCTAATGACATTTAAATTCCTCCCGTTTTTAATTGATAGATAAAATACTATGATCCTGCATAAAAAGCAGGGAAAATCTCTGGAAATTGTAAACGTTCACAAAACGATAATATTCCATATTTTTAAAACAGTCAATATTTTTCTGATAATTTTAAAAAAATAGATTTTTATTTAAAAATAGTATTGACTTTCTAATAATTTAGATGATAATTTAATTGTGAACAATAATGAGAGCGCTCACAAAACGATAAATTTATTTGGGAGTTAGAAAATCACTAATTAGTTTTGAGAATTAAGGTATACTTAGAATAAAAGTATGCAAAATTTTGTGACTGAATGAGAGCGTTCACAAAATAGAAAGGAAATGTAATCGAAAAAAACTAACAATTAATGATATTGCTGAATTAGCTGGTGTATCACGCCAAACAATTTCTAGAGTAGTGAATAATAAACCTGAGGTGAACGAAGCGACACGTAAACAAGTTCTGAGAATTATTGAAAAGTATGGATATCAACCTAGCCTTCAAGCAAGGAGTATGGTAACGAGAAAAACAAATATAGTCGCAGTATTGCTTCCAGATGTTTCAAACCCTTTCTTTGCAGAAGTTGTTCGTGGGATTGAACAGACACTTCGAGAAAATCATTTAAACATTTTTCTTATGACAACTGAAGAGGATGTTGAATTAGAAAACTCTTTTATTCGATTAGCGCAGAATTATAATGTTGATGGAATGATTTTATGTAGTCCTAGACTTGACGAAGCAAATCTAAGGAAATTAATACCAGAAATCGCACCTGTTGTTTTATTAAATCGAAATCTTGATGTTGAGGGAGCTACTTGTATTTTAGTTGATGCAAATTATGGAGGATATACAGCAACTAAGTTCTTAATTGAAAAAGGTCATTCCAAGATAGGGATCATCGTAAGTCCTCCACGTGCTTTCAGTAATATTCAGAGATTGGAAGGTTATAAAAAGGCTTTGAGGGAATATGACATTTCATTAGATGAAGATTTAATCATACAAGTAGAAGCCGATAACACAGAGTTCATAAAATAGCTGAACAATTAGTAAAGAAGAACGTTACTGCAATCACAACCTATAATGATTTAACTGCTGCTCATGTTATACAGGCATGTACAGATTTAAATCTTAAAGTACCTGAAGATGTATCAGTTGTTGGTTTTGATGGAATAGCGATTTCTCAATTAATTAATCCGACATTAACAACAATGTCATTACCTCTTTTTGAAATGGGAGCTACTATTGCCAATAATTTAGTGAAAATGATCAAAGGACATGATTCTTTGTGAGAGATTGACAACAATATATCCAATTTTAAAAGAAGGAAATTCAACTAAATCCTTAGTTGTTCTTGATAAGGATGAAAGTGAATGAGGAATACAGAGTTATATGTAGTTATTAAAAGCTCTTAAAATTCTAAGGAGGTGATCATTACACAATCAGTAATTTGAACCATTGCATTAATTAGGTTTGCATATTCTTTTTTCCTATCTAGATGATAGTCATTGTCTTAAGGAAATTGTAAAAGAACATTAGTAACACCTCACTTAGTTTTATTTAAATTAATATATTCATTTACTTATCTAGTTTATCTGGAATATTGATCTTTAAATTATTTAAGAAAAGGGGATTAATAATGAAAAAAGTGAGTTTAGTAGCTGCAATAACATTGATGCTGGTCGTTTTAATGAATGCTTGTGGTAGTCAAGCTAGTAATGAAGATATGGCTGAAATTCAAGGGAATGATCAAGGTAGTGATGGTGAAAATATAACTTTAGTAGCTGCGCATGTTGAACCAATAGAAGGTGCTTATCAAGCTGGAATGGAAAAATTTAAAGAGGTTGTTGAACAAGAAAGTAATGGGTCAATTGAGATTGAAATACATCCAAATGGTGCTCTTGGTGGAAGTGATAGTGTAACTTGTACAGAAGATGAATACAGGAACATTAGATATAGTACCAGTCGCTCCTGGATTTTTATCTGAAGTTGTAAATGAAGTTGGACTTTTGTCTACTCCTTATCTCTTTGAAAGTCGAGAGCATTGGGCTGAGGTACTGAATGGTGAAGTTGGTGATGAAATGACAGAATTAATAGAAAATAATAGCGACTTTAAAGTTTTAGGATTTTGGATAAGAGGAGTTCGTAGCTATTTTGGAGCCCAACCAATAGTAAGTCCAGAAGATTTACAAGGAGTGAGAATTCGTGTACAAAACAGTCATTCAATTACAAGAACGTGGGAAGCTTATGGTGCTCAACCAGCTTCTGTAGCTTTTAATGAACTATATCAAGCTCTTCAAACTGGTGTATTAGATGCAGCTGAAAATGATTTTACAAATATTTATCAGATGAAATTTCATGAAGTTGCGCCTTATATATCATTAACTGAACATGAATTTTTAACTCCTGCTTTTCTTATGAGTCAGAAGAAATTTGACCAATTAACGGAAGAACAGCAGCAGGTTATTGAAAAAGCTGCCATTGCAGCAACTGAAGCAGAGCGAGAAATTGATCGAGAATTAAATGAGGTATCTTTACAACAGTTAGAAGAAAGCGGTGCCATTATTAATGAAGTAGATAAGGAAGCTTTTGTGGAATTAACAAAACCGATTCAATTAGAAGTTGCTGAAAGCTTAGGTTTAGAAGAATTGATGAATAAAATAATAAACAACTAACTAGTAAAACTTAGTATAACAATTTGAAGAGTGCTTTGAAAGTAGTACAGACTCCGACTAACAATCATGAACTATGGAACTTGGTGTAATGGAACAAATAGGGTTTAGTCGGGGTTATGCACTTTATTTTAAAGTTAAAATTGAATTAATTTTATAAATGTCCAGTTAATCCCTATTTTCTTTTAATGATTTTGTTATTTTGAAAAGAGGAGGTCAAATGATAAAAATGAAAAAAAGATAGAGTTTGTTCAAATAAGTTTAGGTACATTATTTCTCATGGTTTTTGTTATTTGTGTTACATTGCAAGTTTTAACAAGGTACATACCCTTTATTTCCCTTTATTGGACAGGGGATGTTGCTAAGTATTCTTTTATTTGGGCAGTGTTTATGGGTGCGGCAGTCATGGTAAGTAAAAGTAGTCATTTTTCAATGACCTTTATTATAGAGAAATTCCCGCCTTTAATATTGAAGATATGTAATCTTTTTAATCAACTATTAATTTTTGTTTTCGGTGTAATGATGACATTTTATGGATATTCATTAACGCTTAGTTTTTGGGGGTGGTCTTTTCAGTCACTTCCTTTATTAGACCAACAATATCTTTGGGCAGCAGTGCCAGTCTGTGGCGCAACAATTGCCATTTATTCTTTGTTTAACATGTACGAATTACTAAGGAATCCTCCGGAAGAAGGCGAAAGTGATATGGTTACTAAATTATTAGAAGCCGAGCAATATGAAGTATCAAATGATTTCAAAAGATAAAAAGGATGGTGAGGTAGGATGATTGGTATACTTTTGATAACCGTGTTCTTATTACTTCTTATATTAGGAACACCAATTGCCTTTGTAATTGGAATCGTTTCTATTCTCGGAATTGGGTTGTTAGACACGATACCACTGATCACGGTATTTCAAAAAATGCTTCAAGGCTTAAACTCATTTGTCTTACTTGCTATTCCTTTATTTATTTTGGCTGCCAATTTAATGAATAGTGGGAAAATATCTGAGAAATTAATTCAATTTTCTACAGCGTTAGTAGGTCATATTCGTGGGGGCTTAGCTCATTCAAATATCGTTGCATCTATGTTCTTTGCTGGTTTATCTGGTTCGTCTACTGCAGATACCGCAGGATTAGGAAAGATTTTAATTCCAAGCATGGAGAAAGAAGGATATTCAAAAGATACAGCAGTAGCTGTTACAGCAGCTTCTTCTACAATAGGAGGAATTATTCCTCCAAGTATTGTAATGGTTATTTATGGAAGTTTAGCAGGTGCTTCAATAAGTGGTTTATTTATAGGAGGCATTATTCCAGGTATATTAATCGGGGTTTCAATGATGGTTATTGTTTATTTTAAGGCTCTTAAACATAACTATCCAAAGTATGAACGTGTAAAAGTATTAAGTATATTGAAGATGATTGTAACTATTTCCCCGACGCTTTTAACTCCAGTTATTATAATTGTTGGAATTGTAGGTGGTCTAGTAACACCTACTGAAGCTGCGGCGATAGCTTGTATTTATGCATTTTTTTTAGGCATGTTTGTTTATAAAACTCTTAAATGGAGAGAAATACCTAGTATTATGCGTGATACATTAACTTTGAGCTCACTTGCTTTATTTGCGTTAGCAACAGCCAGTGCATTAGGCGAGCTTATGAGTTATTACAATGTAGCTCAATTTGTTTCAGAAACGTTTTTTTCATCATTTTCATATCCATGGTTATTCTTATTAATGGTTATTATTTTATTTTTATTTTTAGGGACGTTCATGGATGCAATCCCCGCAATGATATTATTTGTTCCTGTTATATTACCAACGGCGCAAATATTGGGCATTCACGAGATTCATTTAGGTTTGGTGATTATCATTTGTTTAGCTATTGGGCTAGTTACTCCTCCATACGGACTTTGTTTACTTTTAGCTTCTTCCATTGCAAAATTACCGATTAATAAAGGGATAATAGCTGTAACTCCTTATTTATTAGGGATTTTAGCGATTTTGTTACTAGTTGCATTTGTACCAGATATTGTGATGTGGCTCCCGGAACTTTTTTTATGAACTTCCTTTAAATTGTTTATTATGAATTCTTTAAGTGTTTAGTTAAATTACTCTAACAAAAATCTTAAGTCTATTTGGTTTCTAATAATAAACTTAAAATAAGTATCTTTTTTTACCGTGGAAATATTTTGAATTAAATTTACTCATTTTTAGAAATAAACATAATCAGTTATGGGGGTTGTTAATATGTTACGATTATTCAAACATCAAAATATCACAGGTTATCAAGACATTATCAATGAAGAAAATCAAATGTTAAAGTATCTTTCTTTGGGTAAAGTTTCCTTGAAGCAGGGACAATCTTATGAAGCTTTAACAAATGGATATGAAACAGCATTGGTAATTTTATCTGGCAAATCAACAATTAATGTTGAAGGAATGAAATGGAGTAATCTAGGTGGAAGAAAAACTGTTTTTGAAGGAAAAGCAACGACGGTTTATGCGCCTTGCCAATCTACTTTTCAAATTTTTGCTGAAACAGATGTCGATATTGCTATTTGTAAAGTAAAAGCGGAAGAAAAGTTTGAACCATTTATTGTGACGCCAGAAGAAGTAACCATCCATCAGCGTGGAAAAGCTCAATGGCATCGGGTAGTTCATGATATTATAGCTGACAACGCTGATAATCGCGTACAACGCATGGTATTGGGAGAAACCTTTAACGATCCAGGCCAATGGTCCGGTTATCCTCCTCATAAACATGACGGTGAATTTGCTCCCGAAGAACCGAATCTTGAAGAAATTTATTACTATCAAATAAATCCAGAGCAAGGTTTTGGAATTCAACTGCATTATACGAAAGATTTATCAATTGATGAAGCGCATATCGTTCGTCATGGGGATAGCTATGCTATTGATAGAGGATATCATCCAGTTAGTGGAGCAGGAGGATACCAAGTATACTATTTATGGTTTATGGCTGGTGATACTGGTAGGATATTAAAACCTTATGAAGATCCTGATCACAAATGGGTTCATTCTCTAACTTAAGAAAGAAACATGGAGAGACAAAATAATTTTGTTTCTCCATTTTTAATCAATTGAATAATACTATTTTTTTAAGTAACTCAACTTTCGCACCTTGAAAATCTATCTTGTTTTAGATCGCTTGTCTCATTTTCTATCCCGAAAATTGATTTGCTCTTGTTACGTCTAAGAAAAGTGATTCCTTTCCAAGCAAAGATACGGTCTAACGTTTTTAAATCATTCTAAGTTTGCATGGAGGAAGTTTCTTTTGTACTTTAGTGCAGCGACCATTCAAAAAGTCAGCGTACTTACATCAAAGAACCGTCCAAATGTGCTCCTTATCGACAATTCTACGTTTAATCGCAATCGAGTAAATATGTTGAGTTACTTGCCCGTTGCTTTGATCATGCTTCTTTGAAAATGCGATTCTATAAAGGGTTTCGAAGGCTTACTACACTAGGCTGGTCAGACGGTCATGCCTTCATGTTAAAAATAAACAATCACAATGGATTGTAGATTTACCAAGCTACATCAGGGTTTACCTCCTAATTTGGTATGCGAAAGTTGAGTAAGTGAAAGTGAGTTAGAGTAAAAATTAACAGGATTCTTTAAACCCGAATAATCAGAAAACAATTGATTTCTTCATCCTTTTTCAGTTAATATAAATAGTAATTACTGACCAACATGTTTCTTAATGAGGGACTTATTTTGTCCTTGATGGACGCAAGAAGGCCCGGTATGCTTTATTTGTTGTCAGTTATATTGATTACGAGATTTGAAAGGAAATAGAGAGAAAGAACGTTTTGGTTATAGGAGGGTATGTACATGAGAACTGTAGAAGACAATAGATCTCTTTTACGAAATGATGTTAAAAAGCTTGGAAATATTCTTGGTGAGATCCTTGTTCACCATGGTGGTCGTTCACTATACAATAAGGTTGAAACGATTAGAGAGATGACTAAAAGCTTGCGGGAAAATTACAATGAGGATACTTATAAAAAATTAATAGAAGAAATTAGCACTCTTAAGCCTCCAGCACGTCAGCAAGTTATTCGTGCCTTTTCAACATACTTCCATCTTGTGAATATTGCAGAACAAAACCATCGTGTTAGACGTCAACGTCAGTACCAATTACAGGAAGATGGAGTGATACAACCTTATTCACTTGAGAGTGCTGTTGCTGCAATTAAAGAAAACAAGTATTCAGAAGAAGCGATCCAAGAAGTTTTGAATGATTTATCTATTGAATTAATTATTACAGCTCATCCAACCGAAGCGACAAAGCGAACCGTGCTTGAAATCCAGAAACGAATATCGACGATTCTTCAAGAATTTGATAATCCCTTGTTAACGACTAAAGAAAAAAGAAACTTGGATGAAAGTTTATTTAATGAGGTAACGGCTTTATGGCAAACAAATGAATTGCGTCACCGTAAGCCAACTGTCCTAGATGAAGTAAAAAACGGTCTTTATTATTTTGATCAAACTTTATTTGAGGTGTTACCAGACATCCACCAGGAATTAGAAGTACAATTAGGGGAATATTTTCCAAATAATAATTGGAAGGTACCTAACTTTCTTCACTTTGGATCTTGGATTGGTGGAGATCGTGATGGAAATCCGAATGTTACACCTGAGATCACCTGGGAAACACTTGAACTGCAAAGACAGCTTGTCTTAAAGAAATATAATGAAGCAATCGTCGATCTTATGAAGCGATTTAGTCAATCGACTTCACGTGTAACAATAAGTGAGCCGTTGATACATGTTGTGGAGCAAGAGGAACAAGCATATATGGAACAAGAAGAAAGGTGGCCGATTGAAGCAGAGGTATATCGCCGTAAGTTTGCGGTGATGCTAAAGCGTCTTCGACATGTTGGAAAGTCAGACGTCGGTTACCAACAATCTGAAGAATTACTAAATGACTTGATGCTCATTAAAGAAAGTGCAGAGAAGCATCAGCCAGCTCATCGTAAGCTTAAAACGATTCGAAAATTAATTCGTCAAGTTCAATTGTTCGGTTTTCACCTTGCAACACTTGACATAAGAAATCATAGTGGGGAACATGAAGCTGCCGTTACGGAAATTCTAAAAGTAGTAAATATCTCAGAAAACTATGCGGAACTTTCTGAAGAAGAAAAAATAAAACTGCTTGAAAAGGTGCTGAGTGAACCAAGACCTCTTTTATTGCTTGAGGAAGATTACTCAAAAGAGACTCAAGAGATTTTAAAAGCTTTTCAAATGATAAAGCGAGCTCATAGTGAATTTGGCAGTCGTTCAATTGAAGTGTATCTTGTGAGTATGACTCAGTCTTCTAGTGATTTATTGGAAGTTCTTGTGTTGGCGAAAGAGGCTGGAATTTATCGTCTTCATGCTGATGGGAAAGTGGAAAGTAGTTTACATGTTGCCCCTTTACTAGAAACAGTTGATGATCTTATTGCAGGTCCAAAAATCATGAAGACTTTATTCGAAATGGATGTTTATCGTAACCATATTAAGGAACGTGGCGATCATCAAGAAATCATGCTTGGATACTCAGATGGTAGTAAAGATGGTGGAACACTAACAGCTAACTGGAAGCTATTTAAGGCTCAGCAAGAGATCCATGACATGGCAAAGGAATTTAATATTGGATTGAAGTTTTTCCATGGTCGTGGTGGTTCATTAGGCCGTGGGGGTGGACCGTTAAATCGTAGCATTTTATCCCAACCAGTTGAAACATTAGGTGATGGTGTGAAAATAACGGAGCAGGGTGAAGTGTTGTCTTCTCGTTATTTACTTGAAGATATTGCCTATCGAAATTTAGAACAGGCAGCTTCAGCTTTACTTGCAGCCTCTGCAAAAGTGATAAAGAGTCCAGAGCAAGGACATTTTAGAGAAAAAGCATGGGAAGAAGCGATGGAGGATATTTCAAAACAGGCTTTACGAAAATATCAATCTCTCGTTTTTGGAAATAAGGATTTCTTAACGTATTTTAAACAGGCTACTCCTTTAAGAGAGTTGGGGGCATTAAACATTGGCTCAAGACCAATGAGTCGAAAAGGTAGTGAACGTTTTGAAGATTTACGTGCCATTCCTTGGGTATTTGCATGGACGCAATCACGTCAAATGATTCCGGCTTGGTACGCAGCTGGCACTGGGCTCGAATCCTTTGCAATAAAAAGTGCTGATAACCTAAAATTGCTACAAGATATGTATAAAAGTTGGCCATTTTTTGAGTCAACGATTAATAATCTTCAAATGGCCCTTATGAAAGCTGATTTAGCAACAGCGAAGGAGTATTTACATTTAGTAGAAGATAAAGCAATTGCAGAACAAATTTTCGGGGATATTTCTGAAGAATATAAACGAACCAAAGACATCCTTTTACGCATTACAGGGAACGAAGAACTTCTTGATCATACGCCAAATATTCAAGAATCCGTTCATAGACGTAATCCATATGTCGATCCACTTAATTTCTTGCAAGTTGATTTAATTTCAAAAATGCGAGCTTCAGAAGAACAATCTGAAGAGCTGTTAACGGAAGTGTTATTAACGATTAGTGGTATTGCTGCAGGTTTAGTTAATACCGGTTGATCACACATTCTATTGTTCTTTCATACATCCACTACATTCTATTTTGTAGTGGATTTCTTTTGTTTCGCAAAAAATGAATAATGTGTAAAGGTATCAGATAAACAAAAACCGTTTATTTCCAAAAATAAATATGAAAGTGTTCCATGTATTTAGTTCATAATAAGTTCGTTAACACAACTATTTTTTGGAGGTTTATAAATGGAAAATCAATTCGGTTCACAAAACCAGCAAGGTCAGCCAAACAAATTGGTACAATCAAATCAAATGCCTACTCAAATGAGCCATGGAGGTCATGAAGTCTTTGATCTTCACGAGGTCTTATCTGGCATGATCAATGTATTGGACCAATACATGATGTTTCGTGGCTATGTGAAAGATCAAGAGTTGTTGAATATTTTAGATCGACAATATGCTTTTATTTTGGAACAGTACAATATTACGTGTGAATGCTTCACGACAGGATCAAAACCATCACGCTCCACTAGCGTTTATAAGATGAATCAAAGCAATGATTTCATCTATGGATTAAAACCGACTCAACCAAAAAAACCAAACCAGTCCATTAACGAAATTAAAGATCAGGGCATTTCAGGACATATGCTAGGATTAATTAAATCGACAGCTTCTCTGCTTACAATGACGTCTGTAGAAGTAACGAATCCAGTTGTGAGACGTGTACTTGCCGATAATGTTCCAAATTTCATCGAGATGGCGTACGAACTATCGCTCTATCAAAATAAGCATCACTATTATCAAGTACCCCAATTATCGCCTCAAGATATGATGCAAATGACGCAGAGTTTTGTCCCTCTTAACTGGACAGCCGCAAATGCCAAATCCAGGTCAGAACATTCAGCATTAAAGAAGAATAAGTGAGTCTAAAGAAAATAGCGTTAGAGTCTGGGAAAGTTGTAACAGTCTCTAACGTTTTTTATATGTGTAAATAGAAAAATTTAAGTTGGTTACCATATTTAAAGAGGAACGTGTCATCCTTTAATGAAGCATTTTTAATAATGTCAACAATACGATTGCCAAAACGGTTTTTTCTATCAATAGCTTCTCTGTTGAAACCGCTTTATTATAAACATGTAAGTTAGCAGCGCAATTCATTGCCTGTATAAAGGAGGCCAAGCAAATGAGTTCAGAACAAAAAAATTCAAATATCAAGGTGAAAATTCAACGCTTTGGTAGTTATTTAAGCGGCATGATTATGCCGAATATCGGTGCTTTTATCGCATGGGGACTTATTACTGCGTTATTTATTCCGACGGGTTGGGCGCCTAATGAGAATTTGGCAACACTTGTTGGTCCAATGATCACCTATTTATTGCCATTATTAATTGGTTTCACTGGTGGTCGAATGGTGTATGATCTGCGAGGAGGGGTCGTTGGGGCGACGGCAACAATGGGTGTCATTGTTGGTGCAGATATCCCAATGTTCTTAGGCGCGATGATCATGGGTCCATTAGGTGGTTACTTGATCAAAAAGTTCGATAAATTGATTGAAGGTAAAGTGAAGTCTGGTTTTGAAATGTTAATCAATAATTTCTCTGCCGGTATTATCGGGGGAGCGTTAACGATTCTAGCCTATGTTGGTGTTGGGCCAATTGTTTTATCTTTGAACACAGCACTCGCATCTGGAGTGAACTTTTTAATTCAAGCAAATTTATTACCGTTAGCAAGTATTATTATCGAGCCAGCGAAGGTTCTTTTCTTAAACAATGCAATTAATCATGGAATTTTAAGTCCGATCGGGATTGAGCAAGCTGCAAGAGAAGGAATGTCCATTTTATTCTTACTTGAAGCAAACCCTGGTCCAGGACTAGGTATCTTGTTAGCGTTTATGTTCTTCGGAAGAGGTATGGCGAAAATGTCTTCTCCAGGGGCTGTTATCATTCATTTCTTTGGTGGGATTCACGAAATTTACTTCCCGTATATCTTAATGAAGCCAGCACTCATTTTAGCTGCTATTGCAGGTGGAGCAACTGGGGTCTTTACGTTCTTGCTGTTCAACACAGGTTTAAATGCACCTCCATCACCTGGTAGTATCATTGCTGTGTTATTGATGACTCCTCGAGGCGAGCATATAGGTGTCCTACTTGGCGTTATCCTTGCAGCACTTGTTTCATTTATTGTGGCGTCAGTTATTCTGAAAACATCTAAAGCGACTGAAAATGATGATGCTTTAGTGAAAGCAACAGAAAAAACGTCTGAATTAAAAGGAAAAGAAAGTAGAGCTTCAGCATTAGTGAATACAGAGAAAGTAGAAGAACCGAAAGCAGAAGAAAAAGACATTGAGAAAGAAACAGTCAATAAAATCATTTTTGCTTGTGATGCAGGTATGGGTTCAAGTGCAATGGGCGCATCGATTTTGAAGAACAAAGTGAAGAAAGCTGGATTAACGATTGATGTTAGCAATACGTCAATTAGTAATATTCCAAATGATGCTGATATCGTTGTGACACATAAAGACTTGACAGATCGTGCAAAAGCAAAGTTACCAACTGCTACTCATATATCAGTAGAAAACTTCTTGAACAGTCCAAAGTATGATGAGCTTATCGAAAAATTAAAATAAAATGAAAAAGATGAGAGTCAGTCGATACTCTCATCTTTTTCATTTTTGGCAACAATACAAAAGACGAAACTACATTTTACTTTTATTGAATCAACAAAAGATTTCGGGTTATGATAAAAATAGCATCATTTTACTTAAATATTGTCATCATCATTCTAATGAGGTGAACAACATGTACATGACGGCAAGGGAAAGGCAAATACTCGAGATTTTATTATCAACTGAGCATGAAATCACAGTGAAAGACCTTGCAAGTAAGATTGATGTAAGTGTGCGGACTGTTCACCGAGATTTAAAGGGTGTTGAGGATATTTTAAAAGAGTATGATCTGCGACTTATAAAGAAATCTGGTGTTGGGATTCAAATCATTGGTGATGCTGAACAAGTAGAGAATTTGAGGCTATTCCTTTTTAATATTACCCACAACGAATATACGCCAGAGGAAAGACAAACGATCATTTTATGTGCGTTACTTGAATCGACTGAACCTGTGAAATTAATTGCTCTAGCGAATGATCTAAACGTAACGATTGCAACAGTAAGTAATGATTTAAATAAGATAGAGAATCGATTGCAGAAGTTCAATCATTTATCTCTCATTCGAAAAAGAGGGTATGGCGTTGAAATTGTTGGCTCAGAAACGGCGAAAAGAAAAGCAATGAGCGTTGTAATCGCTGAAAATGTTGATGAATTTGAGTTGCTTTCTCTTATTAAAGAAAACATTCAAAAGAAGTCTAGTCAGCAAACAAACGCTATTTCAGAGCGATTACTCGGTTTAGTAGAGAAAACGAACTTACTCATTGTAGAAAAAGCAGTGGAAGAAATCAACAACGAATTACCTTATTCGATTGCCGACAGTGCCTATATGGGATTAGTTGTTCATTTAGCATTAGCAATGGAGCGCATTTTACAAGGTGAAAACATTTCAATGGATCAAAGCTATTTAGATCATTTGCAAGAAACGTCTGAATTCAAAATAGCGGAAAAGATTGTTGAAAAGTTAGAAAAAGTGTTCAATACAAGTATTCCTAAAGCGGAAATAGGCTATATTACGATGCATCTTCTTGGGGCTAAACTTAGGCATGACAAGGAATATTTTATTGAAGAGACGAGCCTTCAAATCGCGCTTAAAGCGAAGAGTTTAATTCATTATGTGGAAAAAAGAGTCGATCAAGAGTTGTCTTCTAATCAATCGCTGTTACAAGGATTGGTTGCTCATTTAAGTCCAGCCATTTTCAGGATTAAACAAAACATGGGTATTACAAACCCATTATTAGAAAAAATGAAAAGTGATTATGCCGAGTTGTTTGCGATTGTCAAGGACGGAGTTAACGTGATTTTTTCAGATTTAGACGTACCGGACGAAGAGATTGGATTTTTAGTGATGCACTTTGGCTCTGTATTAATAGAAAGTCAAAATGTTGAACCGTTAAAAGCCATAGTCGTTTGTTCAAGTGGAATTGGGACGTCTAAGATGCTCGCAACAAGATTACAAAAAGAAATCACGGAAATTAAAGAATTTAAAAATGTTTCCTTATTTGAATTTAATCAAATGGATCATGAGCAATATGATGTCATTTTATCCACGATGCGATTACCAGAGATGGATCGGGAGTATATCGTCGTCAATCCGATTTTAACGAAAGACGAAGTGGAAAAAATAAAAGCGTTTATTCAGCAGCATGTAAAAAAGAAATTGGTTAAAAGAGTTGAAAGCAATGAAAACACTGGATTTCAACCTTTTACGATAAAAGAACAAACGATAGAGAAGATGCAAAACATTACTCTATACGCTGAAACAATTGCCTCGATTTTACAGGAGTTCACCATTTTAGAAAGTGATCAAAATAGCGTGCTATCGACCGTTTTAAAGCAAACATGCGAGTTTTTGTTCACGCAACATGTTATTACAGATATGGACATTGTCTTGGAAGATCTTAAAAGGCGGGAAAAACTGGGCGGTTTAGGAATTCCGACTACATCGCTTGCTTTGTACCACACAAGAAGTGCTGCAGTGTTGAAGCCAGCTTTCGTTATAAACGCACTGAATGACCCGCTAACGCTTTTGGCTATGGATCAGACGATGATGAGTGTAGAGACCATTTTAGTTTTGTTATCACCAGAGGATCTTACAAGTGCTGCATTAGAAGTGTTAAGTCAAATCAGTGCATCCATTATCGAAAATGAACAAAGCATTTCGCTGTTTGAGTCACAAGATGAGAAATTGATTTCATCTTATCTTGCATCAACTTTAGAACAATTCTTTCATGAGAAATTAAATAACCTGAGGAGTGTTTAAACATGTCATTACCCATTTTAGCAAAAGAAAATATCGTACTTAATGTTTCAGTAAATACAAAAGAAGATGCAATTAAAATGACTGGTGAAAAATTAGTAGAGCGTGGGTATGTTGAGTCTTCTTATATTGAGAAGATGTTGGAGCGCGAAGAGTTAACCTCCACATATATGGGGAACTTCGTGGCAATCCCACACGGAACAGAAGAAGGAAAGCAATCTGTAAAGGAATCAGGCATTGCCATTCTCCAAGTTCCAAATGGTGTAGAGTTCGGTCCAGGAAATGAGGTTAAATTATTAATTGGCATTGCTGGTAAGGACAACGAGCATTTAGATATTTTATCGCAAATTGCCATTGTTTGCTCAGAAGAAGAAAATGTTGAAAAGATCGTAGCAGCTACAACAGCGGAGGAAATCCTCGAACTATTTGAAGGAGTGAACTAAGATGCTTGCGGTACATTTTGGTGCAGGTAACATCGGAAGAGGCTTTATTGGATTACTCTTAAATCAATCTGGGTATCACACGACTTTTGTGGATGTTAATGGTGAAATTGTTGATCTGATTAACGCAACACAAGAGTACCGTGTTGTCTTAGCTGATCAAACGAAGGAAGAAGTAACGGTTACGAATGTCGCAGCCATTAATAGTATGAATGATCCAGACAAAGTGATTGATGCGATTGTGCAAGCAGATATCGTCACGACTGCAGTTGGACCGAATATTTTACCAATCATCGCGAAATCAATTGTTGCTGGTCTACGAAAAAGAGTAACTGAAAATAAAAAAGATCTTTCGATTATCGCTTGTGAAAACTTAATTGGTGGGAGTACGCTTTTAAAAAACAGTGTATATGAAGCCCTTTCTGAAGAAGAAAAGGTCGAGTTTGACAAATATTTTTCATTTCCAGATGCAGCGGTTGATCGCATTGTGCCAAATCAAACGAACGATGATAAGCTAATGGTCACTGTGGAACCTTACTATGAGTGGGTCGTTGATCAATCAATGATTAAAGATGAGGTTCCGCCTGTGAAAGGGATTACCTTCGTTGATGATTTAACTCCTTTTATTGAACGTAAATTATTTACCGTTAATACAGGTCATGCGATTGCTGCATATCTAGGCTATCATGCAGGTATGAAAACAATTGATGAAGCTTTAGCAGATAATGAAATTAAAGCGAATCTTGAACATACACTGAATGAGACTGGTCAACTTTTAGTGAAAAAATATGGTTTTGAAATGGACGACCACAAGGCATATATTAACAAAATCATTAATCGCTTTTTAAATCCTTATATTTCAGATGAAGTTACAAGAGTTGGACGTGCACCGTTGCGTAAGCTTGGAGCAAATGATCGCCTTGTTTCTCCTGCGAAGCAGTTTAGCGAAGTAATAGGCGGATAAGCCAACATACTTAGCCAAAGGGATTGCTGCGGCGCTCAAGTATGATGTGAAGGAAGATCCAGAAGCTGTTGAAATTCAAGAGTTGATTCAAGAAAACGGCTTAAAGCAAGCGATTCATGAAATAACGGAACTCCAAGAGGATTCAAAGCTAGTCGAGTTGATTATCGAACAGTATGAGTTAATAGGAGAAAGAAAATAGTTGGAAAAAGAATGTCTTAAAAAGGATCTCCCTCCGGTCGTACCAACCCTTATGCTTAGAAAGAAAACGGGCATAAAAAGTGTTTATGTGGAGGAAGATCTTTTTATATGAAGACATTCTTTTTTAATGTTCAAATGGTCCTTATCGTTTGTTCATTGTCTGTTCATGTTGGATTGCTATCATGATGAAAGCCTTTTTATTCATTATACAGTCAGTTAAAATGATGAGAAGTAATGTGTTAGATCGTATAAAGTCATGAAATGGAGATTTCAATGAAAAAACAATTGAAAATATTAATTGTAGAAGATGATCCAAATATTTGTGAGCTGATTAAGTTATATACAGAAAAACAAGGCTATCTGGTCATAACAGCTAGTAATGGAGAAGAGGGTTTAGAGCGTTATTTTGATGAAAATCCTGATTTAGTGATTTTAGATATTATGCTACCGAAAATGAATGGTTGGGAGATATGCCAAGAGATAAGAAGAGATCAAATGACACCGATCATTATGCTCACAGCAAAAGGGGAAAGCTACGATAAAATTAAAGGCTTGGATTTGGGAGCTGACGATTATGTCGTGAAGCCTTTTGATCCGAATGAATTAATGGCCCGAGTCAAGGCTGTCCTTAGAAGAACAAGCCAAATTCAAGAAAACATTGAACTTCCGAACTTAGTGATTGATATAAAACAATATAAGGTTTACATCGAGAGTATTGAATTAGTGATGCCGCCAAAAGAGTTAGAATTACTTTATTTTCTGGCATTAAATGCGAATCAAGTCTTTACGAGACAGCAGCTTTTAGATCGTCTTTGGGGCTATGATTATGATGGAGATCCACGAACCATCGATGTTCATATTAAACGAATACGTGAAAAGATTGGGGAACAAATAAATGAATGGTCGTTAAAAACGATTAGAGGAGTAGGGTATAAATTTGAGGTGATCAGATGACGACAAGAAAAAGTATTTTTTTGAAGCTATTCTTGACGTATTTACTGATTCTCTTTCTCTCTTTTTTATTATTCGGAATCATTTTCAATTATTTAATTATGAATACTCTCTACAATAACAATCAAAGAACATTTGAACATCATCGTGAACAATTAGTTGAGCACATTCAATATGCGCATGATCATAACTGGGATCAGGAACTGCTTCAGTCATCTCTTGAATTAAGTATGAATCAGGAGAGTAGAATGATTTATATATATGATCAAAAAGGTAATTTGAAATATTATCCTAAGCCTTCTCGCATTGAGGAATTCGGTATCGATTCTAATACTGTTCAAAATGCATTAAATGGCGAGGAAATAGCTGAAAGAATGAAACGAAATGATCAATTTCTATATTTAATGGCTGCTCCGATTGATATTCCAACAGAAGAAACACCGAGGCATGCCATTGTCATGGTCTTTCATGAGTATGACAATGAATCAAGAGAAATTATCTGGTTAAACATCACTACGATTTTTATTACTGTGCTTTTTACAGGGATTATCATCTTTTTCATTTCCAGAAGAATAACGAAACCTCTTCGTGATATGAACGAAACGGCCTTGCGCTATGCTAAAGGTGATTTTTCTCAGACTATTAACGTCAAGTCAAAGGATGAGCTTGGCCAGCTAGGTGAGACGTTTAATTACATGGCAAAAGAATTAGATAGCTTAGATCAAATGAGAAAAGATTTTGTCGCTAATGTTTCACATGATTTGCGTTCGCCGCTTACGTCGATTAAAGGTTTTTTGATGGCATTAGAAGATGGGACGATCCCTAAGGAGCGCTATCATCATTATTTTTCCATTATGAAAAATGAGACAGAACGGTTGATCAAGCTTGTCAATGATTTATTAGATGTGACAAAGCTAGAGGCAGGACAATTTGAAATTAAGCCGATATCCTATAATGTCTCTGAACAGCTAAGACTCATTATTGCAAAGATGGAGCCTGAATTGGTTAAATATCAAATCGATATTGAATTAATGGGAGAAGATGAAGATATCATTGTCTTTGCTGATCCAGATCGAATTGAGCAAGTAATCACGAATCTTATTCAAAATGCGATTCAATTCTCTTCGGTCGAAAGTAGGATTGAAGTGAACTTAAATAAAAATGCTGATTTAGCGACAATTTGTATTCAAGACCATGGTCAGGGAATCAATGAAGAGGATCAAAAGCATGTGTGGGAACGATTTTATAAGGTTGATAAGGCTCGCTCAAATAAAGTGGGGACAGGGATTGGGTTATCAATTGTGAAATACATCATCGACCTGCACCATACATCGATTTCGATGCAAAGCAAGGTTGGAGAGGGGTCTGTTTTTACTTTTACTCTCCCATTATCAAAACGAGCCCAGCAGGAAAAGGAATGACATATCGTTTAAAAGCTTGCTAAAACGTGTATGTATGCAGTTGGGGTGTTTCACTTGAGGTATTTTATTATTGCAATATCTGCCTTTTTGTTTGCTGCTTGTTCTGCTGGAAGTGATCAGAATGACCGTGAACGTGAAAGTACGGAATCTGTAGATGAAAGTCATGAGGAAATGGAAGTTGTTGTTGCAAATCATTTAGAGGTGCCATGGTGAATTACAGAAAATGAAGGCGCATTTTATATTTCTGAGCGAGCAGGGACAATCGTGTCTATTACAGATGATGAAATGGTTCGGCAAGAGGTTCAATGGGAGCAAGCTGTTCATGCAGAGGGTGAGGGTGGATTAATGGGTTTGGACCTTGACCCGGATTTTGAAGGAGACGACAAGCTTATACGTGTAACATTACATTACATTACATGTAGATCATTTATAGCAAATAGGAAGATCAAAGAGGATGTCTTAAAACGAAAGTGTCTGACCGCTAATACACGCAATTGAGTGCTTAATTTAGTATCTAAGCATAAGGTATCAAGTTCACTATTCGGGTTTAGATGCTTAAGAGACATCTTCTTTTTTATGTTCATATTGAGTTCATATAAGAGTGTTATCTTATAAAAAGTTACTGAAATATAAAATATGATCTTGTTTTGGAGGAAAGCCACGAATGAAAATACCAAAGTATGCTGTTAAACACCCTGTTACAACAATTATGATGATGCTCCTAGTCTTATTATTAGGCTTTGTATCATTATCAGGCTTGAAGCTTGAACTTATGCCTAATATAAACCCGCCTGTTGTAGCAGTAATGACGACTTATCCTGGAGCAGGTTCGGAAGAAGTAGCAGATCTGGTCACAAAACCGTTGGAGGAGGTCATTGGCACGAGCGCTGGTCTCACTACGATGCAGTCTCGGTCTAGCTCCAACTCTTCTTTGATCATAGCTCAATATGATTGGGGAACGGATATTTCTGAAGTGAGGGAAGATCTCAGTTCACAAATGGGAATGGTGCAGCTACCAGATGATGTTGGAGACCCAATGATCGTAAAGTTTGATCCGACAATGATGCCGATTGTTCAACTAGCGGTTTCAAACGGAGAGGATTTAGCTCATTTGCAGGAAGTGGTCAATGATACGATTGTACCGCAATTGCAAAACGTCGAAGGAGTAGCAAGTGTCAATGTGACGGGAGGGTTCGAAGAGGAAATCATCGTGTTATTAAATGAAGAAAGCCTCCAAGAACATGAGTTAACGCAAGAACAAGTCGTACAATTAATACAAGGGAATAATTTAACTCTTCCAGGGGGAGTTATTGAAGAAGAAGAAGAGAAGTTAAACTTACGAATTTTAGCGAAAGTTGATTCAATTGAAGCATTAAGACTTCTGCCGGTAAGTATGACTCCAGCTGGGCAAGAAGTTGAACTGGTTACGTTATCGGACGTGGCGGATGTCACTCTTGCTAAGAAGGATAATGTAACGGTTGCAAGAACGAATGGAAAAGAAAGCTTATTAATAAGTATTCAAAAAGAAGGCACTGCAAACACAGCGGAAGTGTCATCTCAAGTACAAGAACGATTAGAGCAAATTAAAGACGAACATGGTGATTTGCGTTTTGCAGTATCAAATGATCAAGGAGAGCTTATTGATACATCTGTATCGAACGTCTTATCTGCCCTCATATTTGGTGCGATTTTTGCGATTGCAGTTATTCTTGTTTTCTTGCGCTCAATTAAGGCGACCATAATTGTTGGCGTGGCAATACCATTTTCTGTTGTTGCGACATTCGTATTAATGTATTTCTCAGGAATGTCATTAAATATTATGTCACTAGGTGGGTTAGCGCTTGGTGTAGGGATGCTTGTTGATAATTCGATTGTTGTAATTGAGAATATTTACCGTCATCTGAAGAAAAATGAATCAAGGAAGCAAGCGGCCATAAATGGCGCTACTGAAGTTGGAGGAGCGATTACGGCTTCGACATTAACGACTCTCGCAGTCTTTTTACCGATTGTTTTTATTGGAGGGTTGGTTGGTGACCTTTTTAAGGAACTGGCTTTAACCGTAACGTTCTCATTAATTGCTTCATTAGCAGTGGCATTAACGGTTGTGCCGACAATGGCTGGTCTGTTGTTAAAGGTTGATCAGGTAAAAGAACGTAAAGAAAATCGCTTTTACAAGTCTGTTATTACGTGGGCATTAGATCATCGATTTGGAACATTATTTATTGCTGCATTGATATTTATTGGGTCACTAGCTCTAGTGCCACAAATCGGTACAGAATTTATGCCAGCACAGGACGAAGGAATGTTCACAATTGATATTGAATTACCAGAAGGGACAGCATTTGATCGAACATTAGAAGTGGTAGAATCAGTTGAAGAGCTTGTTTTGCAAACAACGGAAGTAGATATTGCGACATCTTCGATTGGAAATGCAGATGCTCTTATGGCTGCGGCTACTGGTACTGGTGAAAATGAAGGTAGTATCATTGTAAAGCTTGTGCCTGCTGATGATCGAAGCAGTTCAACTGATCGAATTATGAATGATCTTGAAGATCGTGTTGCAGAATTAGACAATCGTGCAGATATTTCATTTAGTGAAAGTAATTCAATGGCTGCAATGAGCGGAGCCCCTAATGCAGTTGAAGTTATATTACTAGGTGATGATTCAGAAGTAGTTGAAGAATATTCGAGAGAGTTAACAGATCGATTGGCAGAACAAAGTGAAATTAGAACTGTGACAGATAGTGTTGAAGAAGGAAAGCCAGAATATCAGTATCTTATTGATAAGGGTCAGGCATTTGAATATGGGTTAACTTCATATCAAGTTGCTTCCTTTATTAATCAATCATTGCAAGGAACGATTGCAGCAACTTTACATGATACTGAAGTGCGCGTTCAGATGGCTGATGTCTCAAATTCAAAAGAGGCGATTGAAAACCTCACTATTGCTACACCAACAGGTCAGGAAGTCGCTTTAAAGGATATTGGTGAAGTGGTTAGAGGAGAAGGACCTGTAACAGTGGTTCGCGAAAATCAACAAGATTCAGTCGTCGTTACAGCAAGCTTTGATGGTCCAGATCTTGGTACAGCATCGATGGCGGTTCAAACGACAATTGATGATATGATTGAAGACCTAGAAATTAATACAGATGAATATACGATTAAAACGACTGGCGGAACCGAAATGATGGATGATGCCTTTGCTAGTCTTTTGTTAGCAGTTGTCTTAGCAATTGTTTTAGTCTACATGGTAATGGCGAGTCAATTTGAATCGTTAGTACAGCCTGCGATCATTATGTTTACCATTCCATTAGCTGTAAGTGGTGTTATTCTAGGGTTATTTGCAACAGATTATGCATTTGGTATAACGGCATTTCTCGGGATTATCATTCTAGTAGGGATCGTCTTGAATAATGCGATTGTGTATATTGATTATACGAATCAGCTACGTGATCGTGGATATACCGTTCGCAATGCATTAATTGAAGCAGGGTTAACAAGGCTGCGACCAATTATCATGACAGCATTAACAACAATTCTAGGATTATTGCCGTTAGCAATTGGTGGTGGTGAAGGTGCTGAGCTACAGGCACCAATGGCTATTGCTGTTATAGGTGGATTGTTCACTTCAACTTTGTTAACGTTAATTGTGATTCCAGTCATCTATAGCTTAGTTTCAAGCATGAAAGACATGCGAAAAAAATGGAAGCTAGCACTAGAGAAGTACAATGAAGCAGAACAAGAGCTTGAAGAAGATCGTCCTCTAGAAAAATAAAAGAAAAAATCACGTAGTAAAGTAACTGCCCCTGTTCTAAGAGAGAAAACAGGAGCAGGCTAGAGGTAAACTTAGTAGGGGCTGATCCAGACTAGTAAACACGATGTCTTGTGCTAAAAAGAAAGTAAGCACAGGAAATCGTATACTAAGGATCAGCCCCTTTTAATAATTAGACTCTTTTTGGATGACTTTTTTTAATGCTTTTGAAGATTTTTCTTCATGAGGTCTGCTATTTGTTGGTGATTTTGCTCTGAAGAGTTTTCCAATTGCTTAATAATTAATTTTTGTCGCTCGACAGAATGATTTTGACTTAATTTCGCTTTAGCCTCTATTTTTGTCATGTTCATTTTAAAGCCTACAATTCCTCGACTTAAACCTTCAATAAAATCGGAATCAACATCATTGAGGTGATAAGGACTATCCTGCTTTTCGTATTTATTTACCATATTGAACAACGAATCGAACAGTACCTGTTCTTCTTCGACGATTTCCACATGACCGTATACATGGATCGATACATAGTTCCAAGTTGGTACAGCTTTATTTGTTTCGTACCAAGAAGGCGAAATATAGCAGTGAGGACCTTGGAAAATCACAAGAATGTTTTGCGTTTCGATATTCTTCCATTGTTCGTTTGGACGTGCAAAATGACCGTATAAAACATTCTCCTCTTTATTAAGAATGAGAGGGAGATGAGTGGCATAAGGTTCTCCATTATGCTGGGAACACAACGTAGCAAAGCTGTTTTGTTCAATAAAATCATAAATCATTTCTTCATCATCATTTTTGAAATATTTAGGTATATACATCATTCCACCCATTTCTTACATATAATTTTAATTATCATAAAAGAAAAATAACTTTTTATCATAACGATTTATTTGAAATATTGCTGCAACTTTCACGACTGTACCATATTTGTTCAAATTGTTGAATATGTTAGATAAATCATCAGTAGGAAATACCTTGTAGAAGCTAGTATACTTATAGTGACAGAATCTTTATAATAATGATAATATTTTGTGGGAAAAAGTTTTATAACTGAGCAAATGGTGAATAAGTATCTATAAGTTGTGAAAAATGTTCACATAACAAACGTAAAAGGGTGATGGGATGAAGGAGAATGCGAAGGATAAAGTAAAAAAACAGTTTAGTAAAAATGCACAGAAATACGTTGAAAGTGTCTCTCATGCAACTAGCAATGATTTAAATATCCTGATTGAGTGGTTAAAACCTCAACCAACTTTTATCGTGTTAGATATTGCAACAGGTGGGGGACATGTTGCTAAGAAATTAGCTCCATTTGTCAAAAATGTTTGTTGTTACTGATTTGACAAAAGAGATGCTAGAAAACACAAAAAAACATTTAAAAGACTTTGAAAATTTAACCTATATACTTGCAGATGCCGAAGCGTTACCATTTTTAGATCAATCCTTTGATGTGGTAACATGCAGAATTGCCCCTCATCATTTCCCGAATCCGGACAAATTTATCGAAGAAGTCGCAAGGGTCTTGGCTCCGGATGGAACGTTTATATTAATTGATAATGTGGTTCCAGATGATAGGAAGCTAGCGACATTTATGAATATGTTTGAAAAGTTAAGAGACGACAGTCATGTACGAGTGCTTATCGTTGAAGGAATGGGCTCGTTTACTAGAAGAAAATGATTTAAGTGTCATTCGTTCAGACATAGAGAAAAAACAATATGATTTCCCTGTCTGGGTAAAAAGAACGACAGAAAATCAAGCGCAGATCAATAGTGTAAATGATTACATTCACAATGCGGATCAAGAGATAAAAACGTATTTCCAAGTAGAAGAAGCAAATGGAGAAATTATGAAACTATCCGTTGACCAAGGCATGATGATGTGTAAGAAGCTGCAAAGCAAACGGGACGTGTGAAAGAAGAAACATTTAAGCCGATTCCAGAAAATGTCGCTATTTATGAAAAGCTCTATCAAGAATATTTGACTTTACATGATTATTTCGGGCGTGGAGAAAATCATGTCATGAAACGCTTGAAATCTATGAAAGAAGAAGTAACGCTACGACATTGATTAACAAAGATTTGAAAATTAGTCCTTTAAATGAAAATGTTTAGCAACAAGAAGATGTTTCTACTTCAATTTAATTGAGGGAAACATCTTTTTTGATTACACTTTATTTTTCTCGGTGAAAACAAAAACAAATAAATATATACAAACAAAAACAAAATATGATATAGTTGGTTTATAGAAAAATAATACACTTAACGGAGGTTGCTATGGTACAAAACCTATGGAATGAAGAAAAATCAAAATCTCTAAATGCGGGGCTTAATGAGTTAGTTTATCGATCAAATTTAATTGGTTCTGATCGTGCTGTTTGTAACTGGGGTGGTGGAAATACGTCAATGAAAACTGTTGAAAAGGATTTTCGTGGTCGTGACGTTGAAGTGATGTGGGTAAAGGGAAGTGGCTCAGATCTTGCAACTATGGGAGCAAAAAATTTTACTGGATTAAACCTGGAAGATATTCGCCCATTATTTGAGCGAGATGAAATGCCAGACGAAGAGATGGTAAACTATTTGTCTCATTGTATGATTGATAGCAAGCATCCACGTGCTTCAATCGAAACATTACTTCATGCTTTTTTACCATTCAAGCATGTTGATCATACACACCCAGATGCGATCATTAGCATCTGTTGTGCAGATAACGGGAAAGAAATTGCAAAAGAGATCTTTGGCGATCGCTTTGTATGGGTCCCATATGTACGTCCCGGATTCACTCTCTCAAAAATGATCGCAGAAGGTGTGCAAAATAATCCTCAAGCAGATCTCGTTTTGATGGAAAAGCACGGACTTGTTGTTTGGGGAGATACAGCAAAGGAAAGCTATAATAAAACCATTTCGGTCATTAACGAAGCAGAAGCATATATCACATGCACAAATTGATGAAAACGCTGTATTTGGTGGGGCGAAATATCAATCTCTCGCTGAAGAAGATCAAAAGAGTATACTTGCCAAAGTTATGCCGATTATTCGTGGGGCGGTTAGTGACGAGAAGAAAATGCTTTTAACACATGACAGTGCTGAGGATGTGTTAGAGTTTGTAAATAGCAGAGATGCAGTGAAGCTTTCTCAAATTGGTGCTGCGTGTCCTGACCATTTAGTTCATACAAAAATGATCCCTTTATACATTGATTGGGATCCGTCCTCAAAGGATGTTGATCAATTAATTAAAGCGATAAAGCTCGGAGTAGAGAACTTTAAAGAAGAGTATAAAGCGTATTTTGAACGTAATAAAAATGATGGAGATGTGATGTTTGAGCCGGCACCTCGTGTCATTTTAATTCCAGGTATTGGAATGGTTAACTCAGGTAAAAATGTCGTGATGGCCAATGTGAGCGGTGCCCTTTATCATCGTGCGATTGCCGTTATGAAAGGTTCAACAGCACTAGGAAGCTTTGTTTCTTTAAATGAAAATGAATCCTATAATATTGAGTATTGGCCACTTGAGCTTTACAAGCTATCACTTGCACCTGCAGAAGCTGAGTTTTCGAGAAAAGTAGCTTTTGTAACAGGAGGAGCAGGTGGAATTGGAAGTGCGACTTGCCGTCAATTTGTATCAGAAGGCGCGCATGTTGTCATAGCGGATTTGAATCTTGAAGGAGCAGAAAAGGTTGCAGATGAATTAAATGAAGCTTATGGCGAAGGGCGTGCCATTGCAGTGAAAATGGACGTTACTAGTGAAGAGCAAGTTCAAGCCGCATATGAACAAACAGCATTAGCATTTGGCGGAGTAGATATTATTGTTAATAATGCAGGTCTAGCGACGTCAAGTCCTTTTGATGAAACATCGTTAAAAGAATGGAACCTTAATATGAATGTACTCGGTACAGGGTACTTCTTAGTAGCTCGTGAAGCTTTTAAGGTAATGAAGGACCAAGCAATTGGAGGAAGTATGGTCTTTATTGGTTCTAAGAACTCTATATACGCAGGTAAAAATGCTTCTGCTTACAGTGCTGTCAAAGCGATGGAAACTCATTTGGCTAGATGTATTGCAGCTGAAGGTGGAGAATTTGGCATCCGTGTTAACTCAGTCCTTCCAGATGCAGTGCTTCAAGGCTCAGCAATCTGGGGGTCAAGATGGCGTGAAGAACGTGCGGCAGCGTACGGTATTGAGCCAGATCAACTAGAGGATCATTATCGTAAACGTACAACGTTATTAGTCAATATCTATCCGCAAGATATTGCTGATGCAATTGCCTTTTTATCATCTTCTAAAGCGGAGAAAACGACAGGCTGCATGATTACAGTTGATGGTGGGGTTCCTGCTGCGTTTACACGCTAAGCATAAATAATCATGAGGGGGACTCAAAGTGAACGAGTTCCCCCTAGTACACAATCATGGGCTCAAATAGGTTTTGAAGCATAGGCTATCGTTTGTGTTGACTAGTAGGGAGCAAACTCTTTTGAGTCACCCTTCTCTATGACGATCTGTTCTTATTTTTTACGGTAAGGAGGGGCATATGAAAAAGTATTGCTTATCGGTTGATATAGGAGCGTCAAGCGGAAGAGTGATGTTAGGTGACCTTGAAAATGAGCAATTAAACCTCACAGAAATGCATCGGTTTGAAAATAAACTGATTAAGAAAAATAATCACTTTTGCTGGGATATTGAAGGACTGTTTTCAGAAATAAAAACAGGCATAAAAAAGTGTAAAGACATGGGCATTAAGCCAATTAGCATTGGAATTGACACATGGGCTGTTGACTTTGTTTTATTAGATGAAAATGATGAACTACTAACAGATGCAGTGGCTTATCGCGATCCGCGGACAGACGGAATGATGGATGAAGTTTTTAAGATTATGATGAAGGAACGTCTGTACTTAGAAACAGGCATTCAATTTCAAAAATTTAATACAATCTATCAGTTATATTCGTTAAAAAAACACAATCCAGACATTTTGAAAAAAGCAAAAACATTTCTGATGATTCCTGATTACCTCCATTTCCTCTTAACAGGTGAAAAAGCAAATGAGTATACTAATGCAACATCCACTCAATTAGTCAATGCGTTTACTAAGAAATGGGACAAAGAATTAATAAATCAATTAGGTTTAAACGCTGATATGTTTCAAGAAATAAAAATGCCAAAGATGACATTAGGCCATTTAAAAGTAGAGCTTGTTGCCGAATTCGGTTTTAACTTAGACGTTATTTTGCCTGCTACTCATGATACTGGCTCAGCTGTTTTGGCCGTTCCAGAAATCAACGATTCGATTTATATTAGTTCTGGAACCTGGTCTTTAATCGGTGTTGAAAATTATTTCCCGATATGTGTAACAAAAGCTTTGGATTATAATTTTACGAATGAAGGCGGAGTCGATTATCGTTTTCGTTTTTTAAAAAATATAATGGGTCTTTGGATGATTCAAGAGGTCAGTCGAAACTACGATCATAAGTATTCGTTTGCTGAGCTCGTAGAATTATCGCGTAAGGCTAATTATTTTACTTCAGTGGTAAATGTAGATGATCCAAGATTTTTGAAACCATCTAATATGATTGAAGAGATTCAACATTATTGCAGAGAAACGAATCAAGTGGCGCCAAGACATCCTGGAGAAGTGGCGAAATGCGTCTTTGACAGTCTTGTCAGAAGTTATCAAAATGCCATAGCTCAAATAGAGGATATTTTTGAAAAAGAGTTTACCACAATAAATATTATTGGTGGTGGCTCTCGAAATGAGTTATTGAATCAAATGATAGCGGATGCTACAAAAAAAGAAGTGTATGCTGGTCCGATTGAAGCAACTGCTATCGGTAATCTTATCGTACAATTTATTGCTCTTGGAGAAATAAAAGACATAAACGACGCGAAGAGAATCGTTAAACACTCTTTTGAAGTGAAGAAATACGTTCAATCATCGTCTCAAATAAACGAATGATCAGGAGGGCTATTATGGGTGTTGAGAATCAGTATGAATTAGCCAAGAAAGAGTATGAACATTGGGGGATTAATGTCGATGAGGTTTTAGAGAAGCTAAAAGATATCTCTATTTCTGTTCATTGCTGGCAAGGTGATGATATTACTGGTTTTGAACCAATTAAGGGAGAATTGTCAGGCGGTATAGATGTGACAGGTAACTACCCTGGAAAAGCGCGGACAGCTGAAGAGTTACGAATGGACTTAGAAAAAGCTCTTTCCCTTATTCCAGGAAAGCATCGAATTAATTTGCATGCGATTTATGCGGAAACGGAAGGTGAGGTTGTCGAGAGGGACAAGCTAGAACCAAAGCATTTTGAAAAATGGGTTCAATGGGCAAAAAAACAAGATGTTGGTCTAGATTTTAATCCAACCTTGTTTTCTCATGAAAAAGCAGCTGATGGCCTAACGTTATCTCATCCAGACCCTGCTGTCCGTAAATTTTGGATTGACCATTGTATTGCTAGTAGAAAAATCGGTGAATACTTTGGAAGAGAATTAGGGACACCTTGTTTAACGAATATCTGGATTCCAGATGGATATAAAGATATTCCTAGTGATCGATTGACACCAAGAAAGCGTTTAAAAGAGTCGCTCGATGAAATTTTTGCTGTAGATGTCGATGAATCGTTTAATATTGATGCCGTTGAAAGTAAATTATTTGGGATCGGCTCAGAATCTTATGTCGTTGGTTCTCATGAATTTTATTTAAGCTATGCACTAAAAAATAACAAGTTGTGCTTACTTGATACAGGGCATTTTCATCCAACAGAGTCGGTATCAAATAAAATTTCCTCCATGTTGCTTTTTAATGAAAAAATGGCTCTTCATGTATCAAGGCCTGTACGCTGGGATAGTGATCATGTTGTCGCTTTTGATGATGAATTAAGGGAGATTGCGATTGAAATCGTAAGAAATGAGGCAATCGATGATGTCATGATTGGACTAGATTTCTTTGATGCGAGTATCAATCGTATTGCAGCCTGGACAATAGGCACACGAAATATGGTGAAAGCACTATTGTATGCCATGTTAATGCCTAATCAACAATTGAAGGAATTACAAGAGAGTGGCGACTACACAAAACGTCTCGCTCTTATGGAAGAATTTAAAACATATCCATTTGGGGCAATATGGAATTACTATTGCAAAAAAATGGATGCACCAGTAAAAGAACAATGGTTAGATGATGTTCATGAATATGAAAAAGAGGTTCTTTCAAAACGATAAAATGATTGACATGCAGTCAGGTGTTGTTTATTTAGCTGATATCTGACTGCGATATAGTAATCAATGATTCACACGTCTACCCTACTTTTAGTAGCGATCAAATGATAAAATAGGCAAATAAACAAAAGTAGCGGCGCTAGTAAAAGGAGTCGATAGACATGCTTGTAGCAGAAAGACATGAAAAAATTACTTCTTTAGTAAACGAAAGAGGAAGTATACGAGTATCTGAGTTAAGTCAAATATTTAAAGTAACGGAAGAAACAATCCGCCGTGATTTAGAGAAATTAGAAAATGAAGGCAGGCTGCAGCGTAGCCATGGTGGAGCAGTTAGTATAAAAGAAAAAGCTATGAGCTAGAGGTTCCTTATTATGAAAGAGAAGGAACAAATGTAAAAGAAAAAAAAGAAGTAGCTGAAGAAGCGATTAAATATGTTAATGCAAATGATCGTATTATTTTAGATGCAAGTACAACAGCTTGGTATATGGCAAAAATATTGCCTAATATGCCTTTAACCGTTGTAACAAATTCTATGAAAGTGGCGATGGAGCTAGCCAATCATGATAAAGTAACGGTAATCTCAATTGGGGGAACGCTCCTGCCTATTTCCCTTTCATTTGTCGGACCACAAGCAGAAAATGCATTGGATTCTTATTATGTCAATAAAGCCTTTATTTCGTGTACGGGGGTTCATTTAGATCGAGGATTAAGTGATTCGAATGAAATGCAAGCATTAGTAAAAAAGAAAATGATCGAGATAGCAGAGGAAGTCTACTTACTCGTTAATCATACAAAGTTTGATGTCAAAGCATTTTCACGTATTGCCTCAATTGAAGCAATAGACTACCTGATTACTGATTCCGATACAAAGCAGGAGCAAACCGACATGTTTCAAGATTCATCTTTTAAAATTATTCGATCGAAACATCATTTATCTAATTAAGTATATTGACTAAATGGGGAAATTTTTTATAGTCACAAGACTCTTGATTCTTATGCAATGTAAGAATCAAGAGTCTTTCATTTATCCATTTCTCTTACTCATTTTTTTTATTAATTTTGCATATCCTTTTTCTGTACCGATGTCATAGCGCTTCCCATTGAATTCTTTTCCGTAGCATTTACGCTCTTTTAACATTAGCCTTAAGGCATCAGTTAGTTGTAATTCTCCGTTATGATCAGGTTTATTTTTTTTAAAAAGAAAAAAATTTTTGGATGGAGAACATATCGTCCTATAACTGCTAACTTAGAAGGGGGAGACGTTTGTGGTTTTTCTACGATATCTACAATCTCCATTATGTCTTGCTCCATTTTTTTTTCTTTAATAACACCGTAATGTTTAAGTAAGTCTTTTTTGACAGATTTTACACCAATCACGTTTGAGTTGAATGTATGATATACGTTCATCAGTTCGATAAGTCCGTGTTCTTTTTCAATAAATAAATCATCAGGGAGAAGGACGGCAAAAGGCTCGCCATTAATAAAGCGCTCTGCTGTTGCGATGGCACCACCTAAACCATTTGCATAAGGCTGACGTACAAACTGGATATGGACATTGGGCAGCACTAGCTTCTGCAATAAATGTTGTTTGTTTTTTTCTTGTAAAAACCCTTCAAGCTCTAACGAACGATCAAAGTAATCGACAATCGTATTTTTATTTCTTGATACGATAATTAAAATTTCTTCAATTCCAGAAGCAACTGCTTCTTCCACAACATATTGAATAGCTGGTTTTCCTTTAATTGGAAACATTTCCTTTGGGATTACTTTTGTTATTGGGAGGTTTCTCGTTCCATATCCAGCAGCTGGAATAATTGCTTTTTTTATTTTCATTTAGCTTCCTCCTTGGAGCCTACTTCCTTCTGATAATTTATTCAATAAATGAGGTAGTCGGAATTTGTCCAGTTAAAACAGAAAAAAATCAGCTTTTCGATTGGAAGTAGCTGATTTTTTTTGATTGAATGATATGCTCATTGTCAATAGCTTCATTCTAGGACATTCATTTAGTGATGGAGAGCGTGTAAATGTGTTGCTTTTATACGTTTTTCTTTCTTTTTATAAATCGATGAAATCTAACACTGAACTAACGTTTTAAGTGTTTTTTTTCTTCCGTGTACGCTTCTTTTCATTTACTGTAAATAGCTTGGCAGTTGTTATATCATTTACTGTTTGTATCAAAACGTTAACTCGTGATTTTTGTTGATTTAATGATTCCAGATTCATTAATTTTTCTGCTTCTTGAACGACATTTTGAATAATGAGTTGGAGGTCAGCTTCTGCTTCATCATGATTTATTTTATGTTGGATGGTTTCTAGCAATGACTCAAGTAAAGTGTTGTTATTTGCTAGCTCTTCTAATAGCAACAATCTTAGTTTATCTTTCTTAGACAGTTTCTTTTTCTTTTTAGTTTCTTGGATTAGCTCATTAGAAGTTTGCTCTAGGTCTGTTACTTCTGCTGTTATCTTCCTCCTGTGTTTCTTCGATTATTGATGTGGTATTTTCAACCACCTCAGCTGTAACTAAATTTTTATTTTTCATTTTATTTTCAACCTCATTCCACACGTCTAGAATTTCTGTGGCAACTCGGTTCCACGTGTATTTTTCTTCCGCTAACTCTCTTCCGTATTCCCCCATTTTTTTGGCGAGCTTTGGATTGGAAAGAAGAGTAGATAAATGTTCTACAAATGCCAGAGGATCTTCAGGTTTTTCGACAACTAACCCGTTTTCATTTGGAATAATGACTTCTGGGTTGCCGCCTCGTGCGGTTGTGACGATAGGCAGTCCAGACGCCATTGCCTCATAATGGACACGAGCTAGTGGTTCTTGCCATTGAGAAGGGCAGACGAAAATATCTGCTGCTGCAAACCATTTTTGAATTTCATCTGGAACGACAAATCCTGTATTAATAACAGTAATGGGCAGACGTGAGGCAAGTGCTCGCACATATGCTACATAATCGCTAATGTCATCGACACTAAACCATTTGCTTCCTACTATAACGAGAGCAATGTCAGGATATTCCTTTGCTAATTCAGACATCGCATGAACGAGAATATCAGCACCTTTATTAGCTGAAAGCCTTCCAGCGAATAGGATCACTTTTTTGCTGGAGAGGTTGTATTCTTCATGAATCGTTTCGCGCATTTCTTGTGCTTGCTTAGAATTTGGCGGAACGAATCGTTCTAAATCCACTCCGGAATAAATCGTTTTTAACTTTGAAGCAGCTTGTGGAAACGATTCAGCAATTGTTCGTCCTACATAATCACTGACCGTGACAATTTTATCAAGCTCTTCAATAGCTGCCTCAGCTTCTGCTGCCTTTATTTTTTGTGGGAAAAACATATCATTATGCATGCTTAAGACGAGTCGAGCATCAGGTGCATGTTCCCTTACTGTTTGAACTAATCGAGGTCTATTAAAAATGTGAATGAGATCGAAAGAATGTGATTGAAGAAATTGAGCGACCCCTACTCGGTAATCTTCTAATAGGCCTCCTGGTGTTCGAACATACCGTATATGATTAACGACCTCATCATCTGGTAAAGAAGGATCGGGCGTTCCAAGAATGGTTAATTCATGGTGCTTACTTAAAATAGAGGAGACTCCTTCAATGTACGTTTGAATCGCACCACCCCTTACTGGAGGAACAGGAAGCTTTTCAGTGCAGATCATAAGAATCTTCATTAGGAAGTTTCTCCTTTCCATCGTTGTAATTCCTCTAAAGCTGGCCATTTCGTTTTATCGGATTCGGCAATTCTACTGCATAATGCATCTAATTCGGCATCCATAAAGATAGTTGGTTCATAAACCATTTCTTTTACGTTTTTGTAGAATTCATTTGGAAGAGCCATATCAATTAACAGAATTTCATAGAGTTCGTCTTCGATTGGATTTGCTTCATGATAAGCTGTTATCATTTCTTTCATCCAATTCACATCCCACACACCCATGTCATCAACCGTTCCTGTAATTAATTTACGAAGATCCCTTATCGGTAAATCGTATGCAACTCCGTCCAAATCGATGATCCACATACCGTTTGGCCCCATCTGTCCATTTGACCATCCATAATCTTGGTGGACGAGACCCCAGGCTGTATTTCCTCTAGTAGCTAAATCGTAATAGGCTGATTGCTGTAAACGCGTTAATGCTTGACGTGCCTGCTCATCAAACATGTCAGTGACCTCAAGAATCGTCGAGCTTGCGGGCATCTCATCATATACTCTTGCGATGTTTCGAAACCAATCCATTTTCTTAACTACCTTTTCATAGGATTTAGGCCAGCGATAAAGGCGCGATGGATTTTCAGAACCTTTTGGAGGAGTATATCCCTTGGAAAGCTGATGGAATTCACCAAGTGCATAGCAAAGAGCTTTAGCGCCTTCTAAATCTTTTGATACAGGTGTAAGAGGTTCAATCCAATCAGCAACAAACCAAAGCTTTCCACCCATTTCTACAGAGATCTCTCCAGACTTCGTTTTAATAATAGGAGGAACTCTTGCTTTCTTTTCATTGACTAAATACTCTTGAGCACCTAAGCTAAATAAACTTCTTTTCGGTCTGCGATGTAGAAGTTTAAAGCTAAGTGGACCAAGGTTCGTTTCAATTTTCCAAATAAGACCTCCTTTATCTGCTTTCGTTGTAATAACCTGCATATCACTCACACTCAAGTCATAATAATCAAGTACTTTTTGTGCCATTTCCTCAATATATGAAGGAACATAAAATTCCCCAAGTGAACCATCAAGATCCCATGGGCCTATCAGCTCTTCTGTCATTTCGTTTCCTCCCGTTCATGAAGATTTTGAGTCCTCTTCTTAAAGTATTCTTAGAAATAAAATAGGTGTAACTCGATGACAATTTCGTTTAAAAAGTCGAGCGATTATTTATGGAGGCAGGGATGGTTAAATGCTTTCAATATTAAGGCGCTTATTCTATTATTCACTATACGACGAAATTGCCTATTAAGGATGAACGAATAGCGTTAATTGCTTCCTTGATTTATAATGGAGATAGACGTTTAAGTAAAATAGTCATAAAAATTGGCTAGTAAATCGGAAAAGGAGGATGGTCATGAGTCTGCAGTTTTATCAAGGTCAGAACTTTTGGAAATCACCGTCTGAATATAAACCCGGTGAGCGTCTAACGCCCGAAAAAATTAGGCAAGTCGAGCAATTGCTCGGAGTGACATTGCCTGCCACATATGTTGCCTACATGCTTGAACAAAACGGTGGGGAACTAACCTATCGATATGTTTTATTTGAAGACGGTGATGCAGCGATTATCCCTTATTTATATGAAATTGAGATGGAAAGTGGGATTGGATTATCTCCAGTATTTCTTGAGGAGTGTGGTCTTCCAGCGGGACTTGTCTTATTAACGGGTGATTTTGATTCTTGGGTTGCACTTGATTACCGGAATCAGGTAAAGGAGCCAGCGGTTGTCTATCTCGTTATAAGTGAAAATGGAGATGGACGTTTTGAAGAGTATCCACTTGCCTCAACATTTCAAGCATTTACAAATCAACTGTTTCAGAAGCAAGAATCACAACATGACTAATTTTTAAGAGGGAGCGATTAACATGAGACCATTACAAATATCAGCGGAAACTGCACAAAAGCTGTCGAAATCATTAAATGTACCAATTGAACAAATTATGCATATGCCTCAGCATATTCTCATTGCCAAATTAGCTGAGCTAGAAAAACAAGACAAGAGTGATAAGGAATAATGACTGATATGATCCTCTATAGGTAGTAGGTGATTTCTGATGAATATTAAGAAAGTAGAAAGTGATCGTGAACAATTTATAGAATTACTGCTGTTAGCAGATCCTTCCGAAAAGGCGATTCGCATGTATATGAACTCCTGTATTTTATTTGTCGCATGGGAGAATGGTGTTGCTGTAGGCGTGCTTGCTCTTGAGGGATTAGAAGAAAATGTCTATGAAATAAAGAACGTAGCGGTGCAAGAATCTTCTCAAGGAAAAGGTTTTGGAAAGGCTTTAGTCAATCAAGCTATCGCTTATGGTCAAGAACATCAAGCTAGAAAAATGATCGTCGCAACAGGGAACTCAAGCATCGACAATCTTGCTTTTTATCAAAAGCTTGGTTTTCGCATGAAGAAAATTGTCGCTAATTTCTTTCTTGAGAATTATTCTGAACCCATTTGGGAGAATGGCATCCAGTGCACGGATTTGATTGAAATGGAAAAGCAGCTGGCATAGATTTAATGAAGAAGATTTGTCCTATCTATTTTTAGAGTAGAGGAATTTGTTAGATTTTTTAAGTTAGAAAGAGTAAATAATAGGAACTTTCTGAACAATCATAATTTTTTCTCGCAATTTGAAATCATATTAGTTGACGAAAGATGCTATTAAAGGATACAATTCAATCAACAACTTAAATAGTAGACCTTAATGGTCGTATCCTTCGGGGCCGGGTGAAAATCCCGACCGGCGGTGATGAAGCATAGCTTCTT
The DNA here is from genome assembly GCA_963838465.1 of uncultured Bacillaceae bacterium. Lineage (GTDB taxonomy): Bacteria > Bacillota > Bacilli > Bacillales > Bacillaceae_D > Halalkalibacter. The sequence goes on along the minus strand of CAWIQZ010000017.1, from coordinate 1,060,373 downwards.
AGTCCGTGACCCGACTCTACTTGTGGAGGCGGTGGACCTGGTGAAACTCCGGGACCGACAGTGAAAGTCTGGATGGGAGAAGGAACGAGACGATGTGTTAAGGTGATTTTTTTAGTGAAGTGAAGCTTTTTTGAACGTTAAGAAAGTTTAGTTTCCCTAAATGTAAGAGGAACGAAGAATACTGCCGACGAGCTTGGTGATAAGTTACGTTCTCTTTAAAAATCATACTTAATTAAAAGGGAGAAGTCTGACCTTTTTTACATACACATTGTGATAACGTCCATATTATATAGTGAACGTTTATTTCGTGAACACTTTTATCAAAAGCCCTGAGTGAACCATGCTCAGGGCTTTTTCTGTCTGAAAAATGATATGACTAAATAGAAGCTGTTGGGACGATGATAGGGGGATCAATCATGAACGATCAAGATTATATGAAGCTTGCCCTCCAGTTAGCTGAGAGTACACGTGGTCAGACGTCACCAAATCCAATGGTAGGTTCGGTTGTTGTCAAGGACGGTGCAATTGTGGGTGTGGGCGCTCACCTCAAAGCCGGAGAAGGTCATGCAGAGGTACAGGCATTGAAAATGGCTGGTGATAAGGCACATGGTGGAACGATTTATGTCACTCTTGAGCCGTGTAGTCATTATGGGAAAACACCACCTTGTGCTGATTTAATTATTAAGCATGGGTTGAAACGCGTTGTTGTGGCGACGGGTGACCCGAATCCGGCAGTAGCTGGTCGAGGCATTGATAAGCTAAAAAAGGCGGGATTAGAGGTTGCTTTTGGTGTGTGTCAAACAGAAGCTGATGCGTTAAACGAAGTGTTTTTTCATTATATGAAGCATGTAACTCCATTTGTTACATTAAAATCAGCAACAACATTAGACGGGAAAACGGCTACGGTAACGGGGAAGAGTCAATGGATTACCGGACCAGCTGCGAGAGAGGATGTTCACCGCTATCGGCATACACATGATGCGATTCTCGTTGGGATTGGCACAGTATTAGCTGATGATCCATCATTAACAACACGGTTACCAAATGGAGGTACAAATCCGATTCGAATTGTACTTGATCGTACTTTACGGACACCGATTAAGGCGAAGCTCATCCAAGATCAGGAAGCCCCGACTTGGATTTTGACAACGGAGCAGGCGTCGATAGAGAAGCAGAAAGCGCTTGAGGATTATGGGATTGAGGTTATTCGTTTGAAGGATGATTCAATCAAAACGGTTCTCCAAGTTCTTGGCGCTAAAGGTGTGACGTCTTTGTTTGTTGAAGGCGGAGCGGAAGTAAATGGTAGTTTCTTAAAAGAAAGAGCGATTAATCAAGTAATTATGTATTTGGCACCGAAAGTTTTTGGAGGGCACAGTGCACCAACTGCAATCGGTGGTAAGGGTTTTTCAGAGGTGGACGAGGCATTAGAGTTGGATGTGATCAATGTAACGACGGTTGGAGAAGATATAAAAGTCATTGCAAAAGTAAAGGAGGGGAACTAGATGTTCACTGGGATCATAGAAGAAATTGGTACGATTCAAGATATTCGTCAAAGTGGAGAAGCGATGGTTATGAAGCTAAGTGCTAAGCAAATATTGGAAGATGTTAAATTAGGTGACAGTATTTCGGTAAACGGTGTTTGTTTGACTGTTACATCCTTCACGAATGAGAGCTTCACTGTCGATGTCATGCCTGAAACGGTTCGGGCAACAAGCTTGCAAGGCTTAGGTCGTGGTGCGAAAGTGAATCTTGAACGGGCAATGAGTGCGGGTGGACGGTTTGGCGGCCATTTCGTATCTGGGCATGTTGATGGTACAGGAACGATTTTAGCTCGAACACCTGAGCATAATGCTGTTTATTATCAAATAGGGGTTGGTCCGGAGCTGAGAGCGTATATGGTTGAAAAAGGCTCTGTAGCCGTTGACGGAACTAGCTTGACGATCTTTGCTGTCGATGAAAAAAGCTTTACGATTTCCATTATTCCTCATACGCTCGATGAAACGATAATAGGATCAAAGGGTGTTGGCGATCGTGTGAACATTGAATGTGACATGATCGGGAAATATATTGAGCAATTTTTAACAAGACGATTTGAAGGGCAAAAGCAGCCTAGTCAGACTCTAACAGATCAATTTTTGCAAGAGCATGGTTATAAATAACATAATCGGTGAATGGGATGGTGAGAAGGATGGCGGACAAACAAGAAAAGTCAAAGCTATTTGATCCAATTGAGGAAGCAATCTATGAGCTAATGCAAGGACGAGTGGTCATCGTTTGTGATGATGAAGATCGTGAAAATGAAGGAGATTTTCTTTCAATTGCTGAAAAAACGACACCTGAAGTGATCAATTTTATGGCCACCCATGGTCGAGGATTGATTTGCGCACCGATTACACAGGATCGTGCGAAAGAACTGGACCTCGTTCCGATGGTAGATCATAATACGGATCCTCATGGTACAGCATTCACAGTCAGTGTTGATCACCACACGTCCACAACAGGGATCTCAGCTAAAGAACGAGCAGACACGGTTCGTGCATTAGTGAGTGAAGAGTCTAAAAGGAATCACTTTAAGCGTCCTGGACATATTTTTCCACTGGTTGCGAAAAATGGCGGTGTCTTACGTCGTGCTGGTCATACCGAGGCTGCTGTTGATTTAGCGCGTCTTGCAGGTGCTAAGCCTGCTGGTGTTATCTGTGAAATTATGAATGAAGATGGGACGATGGCACGTGTTCCGCAGCTAAGAAAAATCGCTGATGAGCATGATTTGAAGATGATTACAATCAAAGATTTAATTCGCTATCGTCATCGTAAAGATTCACTTGTGAAACGAGAAGTTGAAATTAACCTTCCAACTGAGTTCGGTGATTTCCGAGCAATTGGCTTTTCTGAAGTGATTGACGGGAAAGAAAGCATTGCATTAGTAAAAGGCCAAATTTTAGAAGGTGAGCCAACGCTCGTTCGTGTTCATTCTGAATGTTTAACAGGGGATGTATTTGGTTCACATCGCTGTGATTGTGGTCCACAGCTACACGCTGCACTTGCTCAAATTGAGAAAGCTGGCAGTGGTATTCTACTGTACATGCGCCAAGAAGGACGAGGGATTGGCTTGATGAATAAGCTAAAAGCCTATAAGCTTCAAGAAGAAGGCTATGATACGGTGGAAGCAAATGAGAAACTGGGTTTTCCAGCTGACCTTCGTGATTATGGCATTGGTGCACAAATTTTGCGTGAGCTAGGTGTCACTCAAATGCGCTTACTAACAAATAATCCGCGTAAAATTACAGGATTAAATGGCTATGGTCTTGAGGTTGTGGATCGTGTAGCATTGCAATTGCCACATAATAAAGATAATGAAGGCTATTTGAAAACAAAAGTTGAAAAAATGGGTCATATGCTTCACTTTTAAAAGCAATGTAAGCTTGTAAAACAAGGTGTAGTTAAATTTGAGGAGGAAATAGAAAATGGGACATGTGTATGAAGGACAGTTAGTTGCAACTGGATTAAAAGTAGGGATCGTTGTGGGACGTTTTAATGAATTTATTACGAGCAAGCTGCTTGGCGGGGCAGAAGATGCATTAAAACGTCATGGAGTAGCTGAAGCTGATATTGATATTGCTTGGGTGCCAGGTGCATTTGAGATTCCTTTCGCTGCTAAAAAGATGGTAGATACAGGCAAATATGACGCGGTGATTACGCTTGGAACGGTTATCCGTGGGGCGACGCCACATTTTGATTTTGTTTGTAGCGAGGTCGCAAAGGGTGTATCATCGTTAACTCTTTCAAGTGGCAAACCGGTAATATTCGGAGTATTAACAACGGATACGATTGAACAAGCAGTTGAGCGTGCGGGTACGAAAGCTGGTAACAAAGGCTGGGATGCCGCAACAGCCGCGATTGAAATGGCGAACCTTAGCCGCAGCTTTGAGCAGTAAAAATGTAACACGACAAAGACTTTAACGGTCTCTGTCGTGTTTTTTATTCATATTGAATAGATATACTTGAAAAGAACGTTTTTGCACGTGTTGAAAGTGAGGAAATTGTGTCATTCTCTCAGGGATCATTTGTTTTATTGGAACCATATGATAGAATAGACTCATTGTAAATATGTAAAAAAATGAATAAAATCTTGTGAATCGTGATAGAATGATACAACCGTAAAGCTGGTTCAGAAAAGTGCTCTTTGAAGAAGAGGTCAAAAATATGAGAGGTTATTATGCTAGTACCGTACAAAACTGCTAATCGAAAAATTGCAATGGGTCTTCTTTCTTTTATGCCGAAAGAAAAAGACATTAAGAAATTGCAGAAGACGATGGAGCGATATGAGAATGATCTTGATTGGAAGCTTTATCTTTGGAAAGAAGAAGACTTCGTAGGCGTCGTCGGAATATCAATTGAGGATATGGAGGCAAAACTTCAACATCTTTGTGTTAATCCTTCTTTCCGAGATGAAGGGATCGGTAAAAGAATACTAGAAGAATTAAAGAAGAGCTTACCTTGTGAATTGAAACCAACGAAGGCTACAAAAGAATTCTTGCTATCATGCGAGGAGGAAGAGGAGGACGACATTTAGTTCTTCTCTTCCTTTTTTAATTGTCTTACAACAAGCTGTCTAGCTCGTTCGGCTACAACGTCACTTCGGTCACGTCGAGTATGCTTGTGAATGAGTGATTCATTAGGCGAGCTGTTGCTGATCCTCCATTCAATCCCCATTTCTCGACAGCGATCTTTACATGCTAAAAGAAGAGACTCTTCACTAAGTGGTAAATTAATATCGATAAATGCTTGATTGTGATGATCGAGCATTTGCTGTTGTCTATGTAATTGTTCAAGAAGAGCAGGAACATTTAGACCCAGTTTGGTTAATGAATCAGTCCGACTAATGATAATCGAGGCTGCTTTCTGAAACATTCTTCTAGCTCCATTCCTATTTCCTCTTCTTTGGTGATAGAGACCTACAGCTAATTGAATCAACCCTACCCAATGCAATTGCCGTTTTCCGCGAGGTTGTTCTTTCCAGTATTCTTCTAATATTTCATGGCACTCAAAATAATCACGTTCAACATGAAAATAAATAAGATAGTCTAAATAAGGCTTTGGATACATAGAGAAACTCCTTTATTGATAATCAACTCCCATTAATAGTTTAACATACCTAGGTAGACGAAGGCTTGTTCCCCGCACGGATGAATTATGGTATAATCTGCTCTAGCGCAAAAACTAGAAGCTAGTGGTGGTTAGATGAATCCTTATAGTGTCAAGCTCGATACATTTGAAGGTCCTCTTGATCTTCTTCTACACTTGATCAATCAAGCAGAAGTCGACATTTACGATATTCCAGTAGCGGTGATTACGGATCAGTATATGTCTTACGTCCATGCCATGCAGGATTTACAGCTTGATGTAGCCAGTGAATATTTAGTAATGGCCGCAACCTTACTAATGATCAAGAGTAAAATGCTTCTTCCTAAACAGCAGGAAGAGCTTTTTGATGAGGAGTGGCAAACAGAAGAAGACGAAGATCCACGTGAAGAATTAATGTATCGGTTAATTGAATACAGAAGATACAAGGAAGCGGCAACGGAATTGAAGGAAAAGGAACAGGAACGTAGTCTTGTACATACAAGGCCTCCTGAAGACTTGGATCATTATATCTCAGATGAAGAGCGAAGAGACATTGCGATACAAGGCGTATCTTTATTTGATATGTTAAGTGCTTACCAGAAATTATTAAAACGAAAAGAATTGAAAGCCCCACGGATGACAACGGTAAAGAGTCGAGAGTATTCGATTGAAGATCGGATGCAAGAGGTTTTAATAGACTTAGCGAAAATGCATGGAAAGTGCCGGTTTGATGAACTATTTACTATTCCAGAGCGAGGTCATATCGTTGTGACGTTTCTAGCAATCCTTGAATTAATGAAAACGAGAACGATTCAATGCGAACAATCGAGCAATTTCTCAGACATCATGATTTACAGCAGGGAAGGAGAGGTGTAATGGTGAAGCTTGAGGAATTACACGCGGCGATTGAGGGGTTATTATTTGTTGTTGGAGACGAAGGAATAACCGTTGAGCAACTAGCCGCTGTGCTAGAAATGGAAGCCGAGTCGGTAAAAGAAGCCCTTGGCTCACTTCAGCGCATATGTGAAGAACAGAAAAGAGGCATACAGATCATTGAAGTCGCAGGGGGATATCGTTTAACGACGAGACCAGAGCATTCCTCTTTTTTTAAAAAGCTAGCGACATCTCCTATTCATTCGGGACTTTCTCAGGCTGCGCTTGAAACGCTAGCGATTGTTGCATACCGCCAACCCATTACAAGAATGGAAATTGAAGATATTCGCGGTGTGAAGTCGGAAAAAGCGATACAATCGTTAACGTCGAAATTATTAATGAAGGAAGTTGGACGAGCTCCAGGTGCCGGAAGACCGATTTTATATGGAACAACACCGTTTTTCTTAGATCATTTTGGTTTGAAAAGCATAGATGAGCTTCCTCCTTTACCAGAAGACATTGATGAGCAATCACTTGAAGGTGAAGCAGATCTTTTCTTTAATAAATTTGAGGAAACATGGAATAAAAATAGGGGAGTCCTTACTCTGATTTGTTTATACTTTAAGACTAAGGCTTTCACCATGAAGATACTTGGCGATAAGCTAAGTTTTTCTAAAAAAATTGAACTTACCTTTCAGCGTTATGAATGAACTTTATTTCTGTATTTTTATTGTGACAATCACACATAACTACTCTGTTTCATACAGATGAGAGAATCAAATAAATAAGTGGGAGGTATTGAGGTGAACACGCATCAAAAAGGCAATTTATGAATGGGCATGTGAAATAAAAAATGTATGGAATCAGCACGGTTCTTCAATTGAAAAGAGAGTTAATTATGATAAAATTCAACCGTTTCTTGGTTCTCTTCTACTCTCTTACAGGAAGCTGAGGATGAAATGCGAGGTGGAAGTGATGAGCAAATCAGACCTCTTGATGAGCTAGCTTCTGAATCTCTTTGACTAAATGGAATGAATTAGATCATATGCGTATGCAAGGACGGGACCATGAGCCTAATCCAGTGCCAATTGGAGGGCATAAGCTCCCTCCATTACCGTATCCATACAATTCTCTTGAACCATATATTTCAGCTGAAATTATGCAGCTTCATCATGATAAGCATCATCAAAGCTACGTTAATGGGTTGAATAAGGCTGAATTAGAAATGCAAAATGCACGTAAAAAAAATGATTACGCCCTCATAAAGCATTGGGAGAGGGAGGCAGCATTTAATGGTGCAGGTCATTATTTACACACAATCTTTTGGGAAGTCATGAATCCTCGTGGTGGCGGGGAACCGAGTGGTGAGCTTGCAGCACAAATCAAGCAAGATTTTGGAAGTTTTAAGAAAATGAAAGATCATTTTTCTGCGGCAGCTGAGAGTGTTGAAGGCGGTGGCTGGGCGATGCTCATTTGGTCCCCTCGTTCCCATCGTCTGGAAATTCTTCAAGCGGAGAAACATCAAAATCTTAGTCAACAAGATATGATTCCTTTACTTGTCTTAGATGTTTGGGAGCACGCTTACTATCTTCAATATAAAAATGAACGAAAGCCCTATATTGACAATTGGTGGAATATTGTCAATTGGCCAGCTGTCGAAAATCGATATTTTCATGCTCGTCAGTTAAGGTGGCAACCTTATTAACTAACAAGTGATACACACTGAAGTGCCTGACGGGTGGTAAGAAACGATGTCAGGCACTTTTACTTTGTATTTTAAACATATCCTTCATTTTCTCATCTCGTTTTGTTGTAAAGCGATTGTTGTTCATCAGCACGATTCTTGTGAGTCACCCTCGATTATAAAAACGACTAATACGTTTGGATTTCAAATCCTTCTCCTTCTACCCATTCAGCAAAAAGAACAGAGGTAGGACCTGGTATGCCACGTCTAAATAATTCATCCGTTAACCAAGACTTTTCTTTTCCTAATTTTATTAGGCTTTCTTCAATGATTTCGCCATCTAAGATGAGAAGAATGGGCAGAAATACAGCCTTTGCTGGGATTTTTAAATCTTGATTTTTGGGTGAATCATATGGCTGTTTTTTTAGGACGTTGATCGAGCCATCTGTCTCAAGAATACCATATTCAACTTCACGAACAGAGAAAACATCTTTTTCTCGAAGCAAATGCTGCAATTGATTTAAATCGAGTTTGTTTTTTTTGAGCTCTTCATATTGAATTTTCCCTTCTGAAATAACGAGTGAAGGCTTATCCTCCAAAAAGGAACGCGATCCACGAAATTTCTGCGTAATCATCTCAATGACATAAATGAGTGTGCCCCAGAAGACAATCGCATAAAGGACGTACTGAAGGCCAATTTCGTTATCGTAAATCGCATTTCCGACAAGTTCACCGAGTACGAGTGCAGAAATAAAGTCAAACGGTGTTAGTTGTGTTATTTGAGTTTTACCGAGAATCTTTGTCATCATAAGCAAGGCAAAAAAACCGACAAAGAGCTCTACCGTTAAGGAAAGAAAGTTCGTATTCACACTACAACTACCCCTTTTTCGTGTTGCTTCATCGTGTAGTGTGATCGGAAAAAGGAGAGATTATGTAGATTACTGTAATTGAATAAGCCATTTATCTAGTTGTTTGACAAGGGTTGAAGATGCATAGTGTAGCTGTCCAAGCTCTGATTCTAGATGATTTGGATTTCCGCGGAAAACGGTTTTTATAGATCCTTCGCCATTCGTCCAATGTTTATGGACGTAGCTTCGATAAGAAGACCAATATTGTTGAATCAGAAGGGCTTGTTCAGGAGAGAAAATTCGTGCTAACTCTTCGACCGTTAGCCCATGCGTTACTGGCGTATCTTCAATAGCCTTTGCGTGTATCGCGTGCTCTTGTTTAGAAACGGTCTCACGAAGTTGGTAAGCAAGTAAGAGAACGTGAGCTTTTTTTTCAAGAAGTAATTCTTTTTGTAGGTGGTGCTGTGTAGTTTTTGAGTGTTGTGTTAAGTCTGCTAAGATGTCCTTTAATTGGTGAACGTCTTTTAATAAGCGCTCTTGTTTCTTTAATAAAAAGAGCAGGAGGATCATCATCAAAGATAAGTAACAAATGATGAGAATTGATACGTTCATGAAACACCTTTCTTTCATTTGTTTTTGATTAGCTTACCATAAAAGAGCAAAAAGCAATTGACATAAATTGCATGGCATAGATTCCAGTAAAAGTTTTCATTCTAAACATGAAGGCGATGATCTTCAACCATTATAAGGGGGACGAGTAAATGACAGTAGCATCAAATATGAAACAGACCGTAGCAGGTTTAAAAAGTGCACAAGCAAGTTTGGAGACATTTGCATTAGAGACGGAAAATCAACAAGCAAAGCAACTTTTCCAACAAATGGCTACACAAACACAAAGTATTGTGAATGGGCTTGAACCTAGGCTACAAGAAATTGAGCAAGAAGAGCCTCAATACAAGCAATAAGGAGTTTAGAGGGTGGCTTTTATTTGTAAGTCACCCTCTATTCTACATAGTAAATGTGAAGGAGAGAGCAATTATGAAGGAACTGATAAAAGGGTTGCTATTGATTGGTTTGCTTACAGGCTGTCAATCATTTAACGCACAGGGAGACATCAAACCGATGACGTTAGCAGACAATGTGATCATCAATCAAAATCTAGCGGATGAAGCAAAGCAAATCGTTCTTTCAATGGAGGAAGTTGTTGAAGTAAAAGGGGTCAATGAAAGTAAAAAAATTTATTTAGCTCCAAAGGTGAAACACTTTGACCGCTTGCATTTAAAGGATATTCGAAAAAGAGGTCATGATGCCGTAAAAAAGCGCTACCCTGATGCAAGTATTCATCTGTCAACTGATCAAAAAATTTTTATGGAGCTAGATAAGTTAGAGAAAAAGCTGAAGCGAAAACAAATTAGTGAGAAACAATTAAAAGAAGAACTGAAAAAATTGGAAGAGATGATGAAAGGCTCTTAAAGGGGTGAAATGTGATGTCGTCGAGCAAGTTAAAAAATGTGACGCCTGCTCAAGAAAAGTATCAGAAATTAGCGAAAAAACATGAAATCAAACGTCCAATCGTAAAAAATTGTATCTTTGCATTTTTAGTTGGAGGATTGATTTGTATCATTGGGCAAGTATTTCAAACCGTTTTTTATGTATACTTTGATTTTACTGAACGAACGGCCGGAAACCCGACTGTTGCGACATTAATCTTTTTAGCTGTCCTTCTAACAGGCTTTGGTGTCTATGATCGTTTTGCGCAATTTGCAGGTGCGGGAACAGCTGTACCTGTAACGGGGTTCGCTAATTCAATCGCATCTGCAGCAATCGAGCATCGCACAGAAGGGTATGTGCTTGGTGTAGGTGGGAATATGTTTAAGCTTGCAGGATCTGTTATTGTCTTTGGAACGGTCGCTGCTTTTATTATTGCTTTGATTAAAACCGCTTTCATTCAGTGGGGAGGAATGTAATATGCTGCATGGGCATCAAACGTGGATTTTTGAAAATCAGCCAGTGATTATCTCAACAGGTACAGTTGGAGGGCCATTTGAAGCAAAAGGAGCGTTGGCGAATGATTTTGACTTGCTCCATGATGACTTGTGGCTCGAACAGGATTCCTATGAAAAAGCTCAGCGTGTCCTTTTGGAAGAATCTGTAACTCGGGCGATTGAAAAGGCTGAATTGCAGAAAGAAGATATTCAATTCATGTTTGCTGGCGATTTAGTCAATCAGCTAACCCCTTCAAGCTTTGCAAGTCGAACGTTAGCCATTCCTTATCTAGGTTTATTTGGAGCCTGCTCGACTTCGATGGAAGGCTTAGCATTGGCAGCCTTTGTTGTCAATGGAGGAGGAGCTGAGCGAGTCATTGCAGCGGCTTCTAGCCACAATGCGGCAACGGAAAAGCAATTTCGCTACCCAACTGAATATGGAAGTCAAAAGCCCCCAACTGCACAATGGACTGTGACGGCATCAGGTGCCGCGATTATCGCCAATGTTGGAGCAGGACCAGTTGTTACAGCGGCCACAATTGGAAAAGTAATTGATATGGGCTTATCTGACCCTTTTAATATGGGTGGAGCGATGGCACCAGCTGCAGCGGACACCATTATCGCCCATTTTCGTGACCTGGAACTATCGCCGGATCATTATGATTTAATTGCTTCGGGTGACTTAGGATCAATTGGACTTCCGATTACCAAAGAATTACTAGCTGAAAAAGGGTTGGAGCTTCCAGATGGTACGTTCCAAGATTGTGGATTAATGATTTATAGGGAAGGGCAGCCTATTCTTGCTGGAGCCAGTGGGCCTGGTTGTTCAGCAGCAGTGACGTACGGTCATTTACTTAACAGAATGAAGCGTGGTGAGTTAAAAAGAATGCTCATTGTTGCCACTGGGGCGTTATTATCTCCTCTTTCATTCCAGCAGCAAGAGACGATTCCTTGTATCGCACACGCTGTTTCGATCGAAGCAGGGGGTGAGGAGGTATGATTTTTTTATCAGCATTTGTTGTCGGAGGAATGATTTGCGTGATTGGTCAATTATTAATGGATGTGATGAAATTAACACCTGCACATACGATGAGTGCACTCGTTGTCGGAGGAGCGATATTAGATGGTTTTGGTTTATATGAGCCATTAATTGACTTTGCGGGGGCCGGTGCAACTGTCCCAATTACGAGTTTTGGTAATTCACTTGTTCATGGTGCAATGGCTGAAGCAGAGACGACAGGAATGATTGGTGTGATTACTGGGATTTTTGAAGTGACGAGTGCGGGTATATCCGCAGCAATTATTTTTGGGTTTCTTGCATCCCTTGTATTTAAACCAAAAGGATAAAGGAGGAAGGTATTATGACTGTAGGAAGTCAAGTGCATGGAACGCTCGTATCTTTGCAATCGATTGAAGCAACGCTGTCTTCGCTAGCACTTAAGACATCTGAACAAGAAGCAAGAGAAGCCTTTCACCAAGGTGCAGTAAAAACGCGCACAGTTATTCATGAGATAAAGAAGAGAGTCGGTCAAATTGAATATGAAGAACCACAATATCAACAAACATAAAGGAGGATGGACATGCCTGGATGGCTTGAGGTAGGAATAAGAAGCTTGGTTGGTCTTCTTTTATTGTTTACTATCACCCGTTTTTTTGTCCGAAAACCGATTGGCGAAACGTCGCAATTTGAATTTGGTCTAATTGCATCTGTTGCGATTATTCTTGCTGTTGGTTCCTTTCAATTATCAATCCCCGTCGCTTTTGTCATTATTTCGCTTATAGTTTGGGCGGGTGCAGCTATTGGAATCGCTCTTTTGAGTATGAAAAGTTTAACTTTTCGGACAATCATAACGGGAAAAGGAGTACCTTTGATAAAAGACGGAAAAGTACTCGAGGATAACTTAAATAAGGAGCATGTTACATCTGATGAATTGCTAAGGAAGCTTCGAGCCAAGCAAGTCTTTCAAGTGGCGGATGTCGAGTTTGCTGTCCTTGAAGGAAATGGAGAGCTAAATGTCTTAGTGAAAAAAGAGGAGCAGCCAGTCACAGCTAAAATACTCGATAAAAAAGTGGCACCGATCAAAGAGCCAGAAACAGTCATTATGGACGGGGAAGTGCTTAATGAACCATTGGTGACAAGAGGCTTCAACCGCCAATGGCTAGAAGAAGAACTCCGTAAAATGGATGCCATTGTCGAAAATGTCTTTCTTGGACAAGTGGATGAGTACGGCCAATTAACAATCGATTTGTTTGATGATCTGATTCAAGTTCCAGAACCGACAGAATTGCCGTTACTTGAAGCAAGCTTAAAGAAAGTTCAAGCAGATCTACAATTATATGCTCTTGATACCGAGAATAATCAGGCGAGGCAAACGTATCAATGGTGTGCAGATCAAATGGAGAATGTGCATGAAATGGTATCTGTTTATACAAAGGCGTAATTTAATGGTGTGACAACTTCCCCTAAGGATTCTTTCAAATATGAAGTAGACTACTCACTCACGTAGTCTACTTTGGGCAATCGACACGATGAACTTGCTAAGTAACAGCGCAAGGAAGGATAGTTATTATAAAGTGATTGAAAATGTTCATGTATTGTTGACAAAGAAGAAAGATTTAAATTTTAGGAGTGGAGAAACATATAGGCATAAAGACCTTGAAGAAGGATGTCTAAGTGTCGAATGTTTGTTGAAAAGAAGTTTGTGCAAACAAGAGCATATTTCAGTGAAGTTTGAGGATGACAAATAATTGATTAAAAATTATAGTTACCTTTAGACATCGTATGGTAAAATTAGTTCCTGTATGAGTAAATTTTCTTGATTATTAGTTCTTACTACTCTCCGATTGTAAATGAGAAATGATGATATTTATCATAATCGGTTAATAAAAGAGTAACTGGACTCAATAGCTTTTAATATACTCAAATTTAAATTTACTACAGGAAACGAGGAAATGCATCTATGAAAAAGTGTATATCTGGTATTATCATCGCTCTTGTTTTTACATTCATTATGAGTCCTGATACGTTGGCACAGGCCAAGTTTAAGGATGTGCCTGAATCTCATTGGGCTTATGACGAAGTTCAGTTTTTAACGGGCAAAGAAATCATTTATGGTTATCAGGATGGTACATTTAAGCCTGGAAAATCTATCACTCGATTGCAAGCTGTTCAAATGATGTTGCGTGAAAAGGGAATCAAAGACTTCTCTAACATGCCGAATCCAGGATTTAAAGATATTAAACCTGGTGATTACGGATATAACGAAGTAGCACGAGCTGTTGAATTAGGCATCATTCATGGAAAAGTTAATAAAAAAGGCGAAAAGATTTTTGACCCAAGTGGTGTATTAACACGTTCACAAATGGCAAAGATTTTATCTCTTGCCTATGATTTAACAGGAACTTCTAATGAAAAATTTTCAGATATTCCTCAGTCTCATTGGTCTTATCCGTATGTTCAAGGATTAGCAAAAAACAAGGTAACTGTTGGCTATCCTGACGGAAGGTTTGGAGGGGCTGATTATCTTTCAAGAGTTCAATTTGCAGTAATGATGGCTCGCACATTAGATGAATCTTTTAAGCAAGAAAAAACAGAAGAACCTAAAGAACCTGTTGGAGACACCTATCCTGATGGTTGGGTTTCACCTGTGTTGAAATCTTCATGGAATGCGAACCATGCAACAAACATGACGACACTCAAAAATGAGTTAGGTTTCAAAGCAAACCCTGTCGTGTCTTATGGCATCTATGGCAAACAACGTGCCATTGTCGTAAATGGTGGGGATTCTGTAAATGAAGTCACCTTCAAATACTACATGTGGAGAGATACTGGTCTTGCAGAAGGCTACCGTATCCCGATTGTCTCCATGGAGCTGTTCAAGCTGTACTTTGGAGCAGATGCCCAGCGTGTATGGAACTATTTCGAGAGCAATGACATTCCAGAGCAGTTCACTGCGAACGGAAGAACCGTCAAGGCTTCTTATATTCCAGCAGATGCGAGCATCTACCTTGAAGTCGGTAAGAAATGATAAAAGCAATAAGAGAAGATAGAAATTATCCCTTTACTGTTCGATTTGGGTAATGTTAGGACATATTAGTGGTGGGCAGTATCAGTATTGCAGTCTTTAGGGAATCCTGACCAGTCAGTGAACTAAAAACACTTGAAAATGAATTAGGCTTTACTGTGGGTGGTAGAATATAGAATATATGCCCTTCCTGAATATCCTAAAGGCATTATTCATGTTATTGGACAAGAAGGGAAGGTAATCAGCGTCACATTCTTTGGACGAGAAGATACTGCTATTCTGCTAAGTTTATACGGTTTACCTATTTATCTTAAAAGAGTTATTTGTTTAAACTATACTTCGGTGAAGAGTCTACGAAGCTATGGAACGACTTCAACTACAACGATATCCCAGGAAACTTTCAGCGGACGGATTGCAAGTTAAGGCAGTTTACAGTCAAACTATAGGCGGTATCACTTTGATATTGCGTTAAAAATCATAAACAAATATAACTTCAATATAAGCCTTGGTAACACAGTTCACATTTCAACATAGATGTGCTTGTAGTTTGCCAAGGCTTTCATTGTTTATTTAAAAATGAAATGTGGTGTTGAGGTGTTGAATAAGAAGGTGAAGCGGAACAACCTTAATCGAAATAGAAAGAAGATGGAAGTGCCTGATAATCTTTTCGTGAATAAAGAATTGCGTCAAGCTAATCAACGGGTTTTGAGGATTCTGGCTAAACAGGGCCACTAATCAAGAGCACGTGCAGAAAGGAAGTTCATATGAGCGAGAAGCGAGCTATTACCAGAAAGTCACGAGTGTACGTCCCTATCCCGACAATAAGTCCGTCAAATTTAAAGCGAAAGCAAACAACCAAAGCGTTGCTGAAGGATTTAAGAAATGATAAACGCAAAGTAACTATAACGATTACGATTCAATGAAACAGTGCTATCCGTGTTGAATAATGTCGAGTTGATGTCATTGAACATTGGATGATTTATCAGGAACATCCTGAGGTTGGTGCTATTGTCCATATTCATGCATGGATCGATGGAGTAGAGGCTACGGAATGTAATTTTCCTTGTGGCACAATTGAATTAGCTGAATCGGTTGCGAACTTAGTATGCAAGACAGATAATCCATCTCAGGCAATTATCGGACTAAAAATCACGGTCTGACGATTACGGGTTATGATTTGGATGACATCTTTGCTCGAATAGAAGGGCAGGTCGTTAGGCAAGTTCCGATGTCATAACTTTTCTTCTGTTTTCCCCCATGACATGAATAAAGAGTGTAAAACAACCAGCTACAGCTGTAAACATCGTCTCTACTATTCATCAATTAGCAAGGCGATTAAAAGTAGTAAGCGATGTTAATGCTGAATTCGTTCTATTCGTTCATCTGTTCTCGTATAGGCTAAATGAAGCTTTCCTTCATCATTAATGGTACAAAGGAAGATTGACTCAATCCTTATAATCCCTTCGTCTTGCAATCGCTTGCGAAGGGCTTCTTTCGTTAATTGCAGGTCCTTCAACACTTCTTCGCGCATGACCCCTTCGATAATAACAGGATATGATATTCCACTTGATTTTTTCGTTATCCCTAAATCCTCAATCAGAGGAGTCGATTTCTCCGGCTTCTTTTGCACACTGATCTCACCATTCGATTCAATGATCGCAAGTTGGACATCGGCAATATCAAAAACGTCTTTATGTCGTAACATTTGCAGAATATTATCAATAGAATAACGGATCGCTTTAATATTTTGAATGAGAATTTGACCATCTTTTACAACGACGGTTGGCTCAAATGTAATCCACTTTCCTACTGACCGTTTATTGATGACAAGTATGGCTACGAATTTTTGGAAGAAACCAATCGCTAAAATAGCAAAGGCTGTATGGAGATGACTTATCGATGGATCGGCTATATCCGCTCCTGTTACAGAAGCGAGTGTAATAATGACAAGAAAATCAAAGATCGGAAGCTCGCCAATCGAACGCTTTCCCATAATCAGCGCTGTTGCTAAAAGTAATGGAAATATGGTTAAAATTCGTCCTAATATCAGTACAAATTCGTTAAGTAACATGAGATTATCTCTCCAATCTTTCTTTTGAAATCTTCATTCTGTCCAATTATTTTAAAAATAAACATGTCTGTCTCGTTCGGACATTTAGTGTCATATCATTGGTTGTCCTGCATAGACTTGGCTTATAGAGCGACTATGTAAAATGATTAACTTAATTAAAGGTGGCTTATGAATGGACACATTTATAGACAGGACGGGATTGAGATGAAAAGAAAACTAGCACTTATCATCATTGTTTTTTTGTTAATCATAACAGCGATACCTGTTCACAGTCTGGCAGAGCAACGGCATTTTTCGATTTCAGCAGAAGCAGCTGTATTAATGGAACAGGAGTCTGGAAGAGTTTTATATGGAAAAAAAGAGCATGAACCCTTGCGAATTGCTAGTATTACGAAGATTATGACAGCGATCCTTGCCATTGAATCGGGAAAAATGAATGAAATGGTTCAGGTTTCACCTCGTGCTCAAGGGACGGAGGGATCCAGGATCTATTTACGAGAGGGAGAAAGAATCCGGCTTGAAGATCTGGTTTATGGATTGATGCTGAGGAGTGGAAATGATGCTGCCGTCGCGATAGCAGAACATGTTGGTGGAAGTGTTGAAGGGTTTGTGTTTATGATGAATGAGAAAGCAAGTCAAATCGGGATGTCACATACGTTATTTCAGAATCCGCATGGCCTTGATGACCATGAAGACCACTTTTCATCCGCTTACGACATGGCTATTTTAACGCAATATGCGATGAATAATGAACAGTACAAAAAAATCTCTTCAACGAAAAGTCATCGTGTGGAGGGAGATAATCTAAGGGTATGGAGAAACAAAAATAGATTGTTAACAGAATTATACCGCTACTCAACAGGTGGGAAAACTGGCTTTACAAAGCGAGCACATCGCACACTTGTATCGACTGCAACGAAAGATGAAATGAACCTCATTGCTGTGACACTAAATGCACCGAGCGATTGGCATGATCATATGAATCTTTTTAATTGGGCTTTTGATGCTTATACTATTGAAACGCTAGTCGAGAAAGGGATTCAGCAAGAAATTGATGACCATTTCTATAAAGATCATGTTTATGCCCCTTACTCCTTTCATTACCCTCTTTCTGAAGAAGAACAAGAAGAATTAAAAAAAGAGATTACGCTTTATAAGCCTCCAACCAAAAAGCGTGAAGAAGGCTATGTACCCCCTAGTCCTGTTGGCAAGGTTGAACTCTCTCTAAATAATGAGACAATTGGCCAAGTTCCACTTTTATATGACCCACCGAATGCGGGAGAGAAGCAAGGGTTTTGGTCCAGATTCCTTGACATATTCTCCTTTACTATTGGGGTGAGGAGCATTGATTAATAAAATTTGGGTGGCGATGCTTGTCATTGGAATTGGCTTTGCAGCTATTAATGGACGAATGCCAGAAGTAAATGAAGCCATTTTTTCTGGCGCAAAGGATGCCGTTACCATTTGTTTCGGGCTCATTAGTATTCTTGTATTTTGGCTGGGATTGATGAGAATTGCTCAGGTGGCTGGTTTATTAACAGCGTTGGCTAAATTCATGCAGCCATTAGTAGGGCGTATTTTCCCAGAAATCCCCCCACATCATCCTGCCATGGGCTACATTTTATCAAATATGACCGCAAATTTATTTGGGCTCGGGAATGCCGCAACACCTATGGGGATTAAGGCAATGGAACAGCTCAAATTGTTGAATAATGGAAAAGAGTCTGCCAGTCGTTCAATGATTACGTTACTAGCGGTTAATACAGCAAGTATCACACTTATTCCTACAACAGTAATCTCCATTAGAATGAGCTATGGTTCTGTTTCTCCAACAGACATTGTTGGTACGACTCTTATCGCATCAATCTGTTCAACACTTGCAGCTATTTTAATTGATCGTTATTTTTATCACAGACGACTAAGGAAGGGGCGTATGTAGGTGAACTTGATAGCAGTTATTTCGCTTTGGTTCACTCCAGTACTGATAGGATTTATTCTCATGTATGGGACGTACAAGCAGGTTCCCACCTATGAAGTATTTGTCGAAGGTGCTAAAGAAGGGTTTGGGATGGCTATATCTATTATTCCTTACCTTGTCGGTATGCTAGTTGCGATATCCGTTTTTCGTGCATCTGGTGCAATGGACTTCTTCATTTCCCTACTCAAGCCAGGTTTAGAGGCGATAGGTGTTCCACCAGAAATTGCTCCGCTCGCATTGATCCGGTCAATCTCTGGCACAGGTGCGCTTGGGATGACTTCAGATTTAATCGCAACTTATGGACCGGATTCTTTTATTGGGCGCCTTGCTTCGACCATGCAAGGAAGTACGGACACAACTCTTTATGTTTTAACAGTCTACTTCGGGGCAGTTGGAATTAAAAAAATGGGTGATGCCCTTAAAGTAGGTTTACTAGCAGATGCTGTAGCTATTGTCGCTTCAATTGTGATTGTTACCATAATGTTTGGATAATAAGTGGAAGCAGGTGGGCTAGGTCATCTGCTTCTGCTTTTTTAACATAATTACTCTGTGCTTTTGCTTTCGCTTGAGAATTCACTTTTGGAGGAGTATGATAATAGATGAGGTGAACGAAATGGAACGGTTGCAAAAAGTAATTGCCCAAGCTGGAATTACATCACGGCGCAAGGCAGAACAGTTAATCATTGATGGGAAAGTAAAGGTAAATGGAAAGGTCGTTCGTGAATTAGGTGTAAAAGTAATACCTAACAAAGACGATATTGAAGTGGAAGGTGTGCCGATCGATCGTGAAGAGCCGGTTTATTTTCTGTTGTATAAACCAAGTGGTGTCATTTCCAGTGTCAAGGATGAAAAGGGTCGGAAGGTTGTTACGGACTTTCTTGAAATTGAGCAACGTGTCTTTCCTGTTGGAAGACTTGACTATGATACGTCCGGTTTACTCTTATTAACAAATGATGGTGAATTTGCGAATGTACTCATGCACCCCAAGTTCAAAATAGAGAAGGTGTATGTGGCGAAAGTAAAAGGGATTCCTTCTAGGGAAAAATTAAAAGAGCTTCAATATGGAGTTAAGCTTGAAGACGGGAAAACGGCTCCCGCAAAAGTAAAAGTGATGTCTATTGATAAGAAAAAGCAAACGTCAATTATAAGACTGACTATTCATGAGGGACGAAATCGTCAAGTACGTCGCATGTTTGATGCGATTGATCATCCTGTTATGAAGTTGAAGCGAGAGCAATATAGTTTTCTCCATCTTCGTGGGATGAACCCTGGAGATGTTAGACCACTTAAGCCAATTGAAGTCAAGCATCTTCGGGAATTAGCTGTCACGAAACCGTCATAAAGAATGCCTACATACAACGTTTTTGGACGTTATAATGAAATTAATCTAATGTAGGGAATTTGTTTGTGTTAGGAGGTAAGACCTTGAAACAAAAACGACTTATTATGCGTACAAGCATTTTAGCGGTGATTGCTCTTGCCATTGGTTATACGTTTTATTCAAATTTTATAGCAGATAGAAGCGTCGCACAAGCAGGTAATGATTCCGTTAATTTTGTTTTAAATGATCTGGAAGGGCAACGTATTGAGCTTGCAGGTCTTCAAGGTAAAGGGGTTTTCTTGAATTTCTGGGGAACATATTGTCCGCCTTGTGAGAAAGAAATGCCTTATATGGAAAGTTTATATGACGAATATAAGGATCAAGGTGTCGAAATCATTGCAGTAAACGTAAACGAACCAGAGCTAACGGTTGAACGCTTTGTAAACAGATACAATTTGACATTTCCAGTTGTGATTGATAAAGGAATGAACGTAAGTGATGCTTATGGGATTAGTCCTTTACCAACTACCGTCTTAATTGATGAGCATGGAACAATTGTTCATGTGCATACGGGTGGTATGACAGAGCCGATGGTACGAGACTTCATGGAGAGAATTAAACCCGCAACATAACTTGAGGTGTAAAGAATGGACAAAGTTAAATGCGAATGTGGGTTTTTGAACCCGCACGGCACGGTTGTATGTGAATCATGTGGGAAGCCGCTTGAAGAGAATAACGATAAAAATAAATTGCTTAATATGCGTTATGAAGGTGTCGCTAGACGTTCACAGACATACACAACAACATTTATTGATAAAATTTGGATGTTTTTCTCTTCAGTGAAAGTTGGTATTTGGATTATTGTTCTTCTTCTTGTCTCATCTGCTTTAGGGACAATTTATCCACAGGAAATGTACATTCCACCAACTGTCAATCCCGCAGTGTATTATGCTGACGAATATGGATTTACGGGAGAAATATACTATCAGTTAGGCTTCCATAATTTATACGGATCATGGTGGTACATGCTCTTAATTGCAGGATTGGGTATTTCCATCCTTATCGCAAGTTTAGATCGATTCGTGCCACTTTATCGTGCGCTAAAGCACCAACGTGTTACTCGTCATGCTAATTTCATGAAAAGACAACGAGTTTATGGAACGTCGAAAGTGGATGATATGGATGCTTCCTTCGAGCTGGCAAAACAAAAGCTAAAAGAGAAGAAATATAAGATTTCTGAAGAAAATGGGAATCTTGTTGCTGAAAAAGGACGTTTTGCTCGCTGGGGTCCATATGTGAATCATATTGGTCTTATTATTTTTTTAATTGGTTGTATGCTGCGTTACTTCCCAGGTATGTATATTGATGATCATGTCTGGATACGTGAAGACGAGGTTGAGGTTGTTCCTGGAACAGGCGGACAATATCTTGTTGAGAATGAAGAATTTATCGTTGAACTTTATGATGAAGATGATGAGATTTTTGCTGATGCGATTCAACGTGCTGGTGCTCCTGTTGTAAAGACTTATCAAACAGACGCTGTTCTCTATGAACGAGAAGATACAGGTACGGTTGGATTGGAGGGGGAGTTAAAGGAGATCGATCATCATCAAATTCGAGTTAATGAGCCTATGAAATTTGATGGGTTTGCTCTTTATCAAGTGGATTACAAACTAAATGAATTAAATACAATGAGCTTCACAATGGAAAATAAAGAAACGGGTGAAACATTTGGGCGAATGGATATTGACCTATTTGACCCTCAGCCTGAATATGACTTGGGTGATGGTTATCGTGTAGAAATTACTCAATATTTCGCGGATTATTTCTTAAATGATGAGAATGTCCCTTCAACACGGTCGAAAATACCAGATAATCCTGTTTTCATTTTTAAAATGTTTACCCCAGAAACTCCTGAGGGAGAGGTTAGCTTTGTTGGAATCCGTCAAAACTTAGAACCACTAGGTGAAAATCAATATAAAATGACCTTTATTGATGTGGAGACAAAGCATGTGACTGCCCTTGCTGTTAGAAAAGATAATACACTGGGCTTTTTGATTGCTGGTGGAATTATTTTTATGATTGGTTTAGTTCAAGGATCTTATTGGGCGCATCGTCGTGTGTGGTTGCAGAGAATCAATGGTGAAGTATGGGTTGCTGGTCATACGAACAAAAATTACTTTGCTCTCCGTAAAGACATTGACGTTGCACTAGAAGGTACAGGAATTTCTTCACCAGTTGATCAAGTTGAGGAAAAAGAGAATGATAATAAATCTGAAGTGAAAGAGTAAGTGGTTGGGAAGAACGTCAGCATTCTTCCCAATCATTTTATGAACGATTAAAAAATGACTAAAGCTTTCGCCATAAAGACTTGACGATAAGCGAAGTTTTTCTAAGGGAGGTTCGAAATGGCGACACTTAGTGGGAATCTGCTATACATTGCCTTCTTCTTCTACCTAGGTGCGACGATCGCCTTTGCTGTCTCAGTAACAGGACGTAAGTGGCGCAATAAAGAAGGAGAAATGAGTGGAAATAGATGGGGCTCGTTTGGTTATATTTTCTCGATTATCGCCTCGTTGTTTTCGATTGGCTATTTTATTACGAGATGGACAGTAGCAGGTCACGCTCCTGTTAGTAACATGTTTGAATACATGACTTTTCTCGGTATTGCAATTGGGTTTGCGTTTGTGATCATTTATGCGATCTATCGTTCCAATTATCTCGGCTTGTTCACAATGCCAGTCGTTATGCTTGTCATCGCTTATGCTTCAATGTTTCCTGGTGAAGTCTCACCATTAATTCCAGCACTGCAAAGTAGTTGGCTACATATTCACGTTATAACAACTGCACTTGGACAAGGAATTCTATCAATTGGTTTTGCTGCTGGGCTTATTTATTTAATTCGGACAATTGATTTCACGAAAGCGAATAAGCAAACGAGATCACTTGAATTTATTATGTATTCCCTTATCAGTTTAATCGGTTATATATTAATTGGTTCTGTCTTTAATATGATGGACTATGAAGCACAGTTTTCATATGTAAATGAGCAAGGTATTGAAGCGCAAATGGAGTATAATTTGCCCGCTATCATTGGACCGCATGAGGGGCAGTTATTGACTGAAGGACATATGACGCCACTCATCGATGCACCAGCACTAATAAAAGCAAATGATTTGAATACAGTGATTTGGTCGTTGCTAATAGGACTTGTGCTTTATTGGTTACTCCGTCTTATTTTACGCAAACGAATAGGTGGAGCCATTCAACCAATTTTGAAAAATGTCAGCCCACAAAGGGTTGACGAGATTAGCTATCGTGCCATTGCTATTGGATTTCCTGTCTTTACACTTGGTGGATTAATCTTTGCGATGATTTGGGCACAAATAGCTTGGACGCGCTTCTGGGGTTGGGATCCTAAAGAAGTGTGGGCACTGATTACGTTCCTTTTTTATGCAGCTTACTTACATTTGCGTCTCTCAAGAGGATGGCATGGTGAACGTTCTGCATGGTTATGTGTGATTGGCTTTGCAATCATTATGTTTAACTTGGTCTTTGTTAATCTTGTTATTGCCGGTCTTCACTCTTACGCTCTATAAGTTAACCCTCGCTTAAGCGAGGGTTTTCGTCTAATGTTCTAATAAAAATAAAAATTATAGGAGGAATGTCGGGATGGAGAAAGAAGCACGATTATTAGTAGTCGATGATGAAGATCGTATTAGAAGATTATTGAAAATGTATTTGGAGCGCGAAAATTATCAAATTGAGGAAGCAGAGAATGGGGAACAAGCGCTTGAAATGGCTCTGGCAGAAGAGTATGATCTTATCTTACTTGATATTATGATGCCAGGTATGGATGGGATTGAAGTATGTCAGGAGCTGCGTAAAACGAAGGCAACTCCTGTGATGATGCTCACGGCAAAAGGAGAAGAAACAAATCGTGTTCAAGGATTTGAAGTTGGGGCTGATGATTATATTGTGAAGCCATTTAGTCCGCGTGAAGTAGTATTACGTGTGAAGGCTTTGCTTCGTCGCTCTTCATCAACGAAATTTTTGCAGACAGATACACAAACAAAGGATGTTCTTGTCTTTCAACACGTAACAATCGACAATGATGCACACCGTGTAACAGTTTTAGGCGAAGAAATTAATCTTACGCCTAAGGAGTATGAATTACTGCATTATCTTGCTCAATCTCCAGATAAAGTCTTTTCAAGAGAACAGCTCTTAAAGGATGTTTGGAACTACGATTTCTTTGGTGATTTGCGAACAGTTGATACCCATATTAAGCGTTTACGCGAAAAATTAAATAAAATCTCACCAGAAGCTGCTTCGATGATTTCAACTGTATGGGGAATTGGCTATAAATTCGAGGCAGTGAAGGAATAATGCTTTGGCGTAGCGTCGTAGGAAAGCTTTGGTTTACCATTTTACTGCTAGTTTCTGTTGTTTTAACGATTTTAATGGTGCTATTATTACAATCTTTTGAACAGTTTCATGTAGATGAAGCTGAATCACAACTTGTGAATCATGCAAATATGATTGCCTCCATTTATGAGGGTTATGAGTCTGAAGAAGATGCCCTTCAAACCATTGCACAATATGGTCGTGCATTTGACACACAGGTCATCATTCTTGTCGAAGGGGAAAAGCTTTGGAGCAGTGATGAATCAGCAGAGCATCATGTTGAGCTCGAAACATTGGTTAACGATCAGACATTATCACAAGTTTTTTCAGGTGAAAAGGTTGTGAAAACGGAAGGGGATTATCCTCTCGTCGGAAATGGAGAAGAGGTACATTCTGAAATAATGATTGTCGGTGTACCATTAGACCTTACAAGTCTAGAAGATAGTGCGGTATTTCTCTATCAATCTCTTTCGGCAATTGAGGAAACCTCCAATGAAACAAAACGGATTATTTATTTTTCTGCAGGAATTGCCATTATCTTAACGACCATTTTCGCTTTTTTTCTTTCTTCTAGAATTACAGCGCCACTTCGAAAAATGAGACAAGTCGCGCTTGAGGTTGCAGAGGGGAAATTTAAAACAAAGATCCCCATTTTAACACAAGATGAGATCGGCCAATTAGCCAATGCTTTCAACCGAATGGGGCGAGAATTAAATAATAATATTCATGCCTTAAACCAAGAGAAGGAGCAGCTAGCGCGGATCTTGGTCAGTATGGCTGATGGTGTGATTACCTTGAATAAAAAAGGACGCGTTGTGTTAACCAATCCTCCGGCTGAACGTTTTATTCAATCTTGGTTTTATGAGCAGGGTATGACAGAAGATGAAGAACAGTTGCCAGAGGCTTTACAAACTTTATTTGAGAAAGTGGTTATTTTTGAAAAAGAACAGGTGACTGAATTCGAGATGCAGGGGAGAAGCTGGACCATTTTAATGACGCCTTTGTATGATAATCGTGCAATAAGAGGAGCTGTCGCTGTTTTCCGTGATATGACAGAAGAACGTCGTCATGACAAGCTGCGGAAAGACTTTATTGCCAATGTCTCACATGAGTTACGGACACCAATTTCGATGCTTCAAGGTTATAGCGAAGCCATTATTGACGATATTGCTGGATCAGACGAAGAGAAAAAAGAGATTGCAAAAATTATTTACGATGAATCTCTTCGAATGGGACGTCTTGTTAATGAATTGCTTGATTTAGCACGAATGGAAGCTGGTTATGTTGAATTAAATCTTGAAACGATAGAGATCAAGCCTTTTACTGAACGGATTGTCCGAAAATTTCAAGGTCTTGCTCGTGAGCAGAAAATAAAGCTTACACTTGATATTGATGACAGTGTCGATGAGGTTGAATGTGATCCCGATCGAATTGAACAAGTTTTAACGAACTTACTGCATAATGCCATTCGTCATACGAGTATACATGGTCAAGTGACACTTGCAGTTTCAGGGTATGATGAAGGATGTAAATTCGATGTGATTGACACAGGTTCAGGCATACCAGAAGTTGATTTACCTTACGTTTTTGAGCGCTTCTATAAAGCTGATAAGGCGCGTACAAGAGGTCGTAGTGGAACAGGGCTTGGATTGGCCATCGCCAAAAATATTGTTGATGCACATATGGGACATATGTCTGTCCATAGTAAAATGAAGGAAGGAACGACTTTTTCTTTTTTCTTACCACGTCGAAATGACGCTGCAAACAAATGATTGTGAACGAGCGTGGAATAACAGAGTATCGTGAAGTTTGCTAGTTCACTCTCATTTACATTTGTTGATAAAATTTCCGTACTGTAAAACGAATTACACAAGAGACAAGTAAAAATATCGTCAAATGTTGACTTTTCATGTATACTATAAATACTTATCGTAATCTCATATGAAACACGTATCGGTCATCTAATAAGCTAGATGTTAATAGGGAAGTTGGTGAAAATCCAACACGGTCCCGCCACTGTAAATGCTAGATTTCTTTTATACTCCACTGTCTTATAACGAGATGGGAAGGGAAAGAAATTGTTACGCATAAGTCAGGAGACCTGCCAATACGTCAGATGTGAAACCTTCGAGGACAAGGGGAAGCAATCGATACACTTCAGGTAAGACTAGCATTATTCTTACTAAAAAGTTCATTCTTTTGTCTTTCGAGCACTCCTTTGAGGGGTGCTTTTTGTTGTTTATTACATTCGATTATGACGTCTGCGATTCGTTTCAGAGAGGTAGATAAGAAAAAGAAATAGAAAAAGGGGTTGGAGAAAGCAATGAAAAATTGGAAACAATTTATGCTAATGATGGTTGCACTTTTTACGGTAATAGTATTGGTAGGATGTAGCTCCGATTCAGCAACAGATGATTCTGCTACTGAACCGACTACAGGTGCTAATGATACGGAAGTTGTTGAACCTGTTGAAGAAGAAACAGACGAGGAAGAAAATCAATTTCCATTAACCATTACAGATGCAGTTGGAAATGATGTGACTCTTGAGGCTGAACCAGAGCGAATCGTTTCTCTTATTCCGAGTGTAACAGAAACAATTTTTGCACTTGATGCAGGAGATGCAATCGTTGGGCGTACAGATAACGACACGTATCCAGAAGAAGTAAATGAGATTGAGAGTGTCGGCGAGATGAACTTTGATGTTGAGAGAGTGCTTGCCTTGAATCCAGACCTCGTACTGACTCACAGCTCTCATGCAGAAAGATACGGAGACGGTCTTGAACAATTAAGAAATGCTGATATTCCAGTCATTGTAGTCGAAGAAGCAGATTCGATTGACACTGTGTATGAAACAATTAAAATGATTGGACTTGCGACAGGAACGTCAGAAAAGCGGAAGTTGTGATTGCTGATATGCAAGAGAAGTTCGCTGCTATTGCAGAAAAGGCAAGTACGATTCCGGAAGAAGATCGAGCAAAGGTATGGGTTGAAGTAGGGCCTGCTCCAGAGATTTATACAACGGGGAAAGGTACATTCTTTGATGAAATGCTGACGATCATTAATGCAGAAAATGCAGCTGCTGAACATGAGGGTTGGCCAAAGTTTACTGAAGAGCAAGCAGTGGCATATAATCCAGATGTCATTTTAATTACGTATGGTTTTTATGTCGATAATGCGATTGAGGGTATTAAGGCGCGTTCAGCATGGCAGGATGTTCCTGCAATCATGAATGATCGAATTTATGATTTGAATGCGGATGAGGTTGTTCGTCCAGCGCCGCGTCTAGCAGAAGGAGTCGAGCAAATTGCTAAAGCAGTCTATCCAGAGGTTTTTGGCGAATAATCTATTTGTAGCATATGCATTTGTGATTCTCTTTTGCGGAGTTGCATTAATTGTTAGCATTGGTCGGGGAAGCGTTGAGCTTCCCTTCTTGACTGTGCTACAGATCTTAGCAATAAACGTTTTTCACATACCACTCGATGTGGTGATAGATCCAATGTACGTCAATATCGTCATGGAGATCCGTTTTCCACGGGCGTTACTTGCGATGTTTGTTGGAGCTGGTCTAGCGCTTGCTGGTGCTGCTTTTCAAGGATTTCTAAAAAATCCACTTGCAGACCCATATACGCTAGGTGTATCTTCTGGTGCTGCAGTAGGAGCAGTAGCTGTTATCTTTTTTTCCATTACAATCCCTTTTTTAGGAGCGTTTACCCTGCCTGTTGTGAGCATAATTGCTGGATTTGTGACGCTTTTTCTCGTGATGATGTTTGCCAGAGTTGTTCAACGTTCGATGGCTGCAGAGACAATCATTTTAGCCGGGATTATTTTCAGTTCGTTCTTAGGAGCATTTATTTCGTTAATGGTAGCATTGACGGGTGAGGAGCTCAGGCAAATTATAGGCTGGTTAATGGGAAGTGTAGCCATGAGGGGCTGGCCGTATATTTGGATGGTTGTACCATTTTTTTTAATCGGTTTTCTCCTGTTGTTTTTTAATCGTCATGAATTAAATGCGCTTGCTTTTGGAGAGGAGACGGCAAGGCAGCTAGGCGTCAATATTGCAAGACGAAAAGTGATGATTTTACTTGGTGCAACAACATTAACTGGTGGTGCTGTTGCAGTTTCCGGGACGGTTGGATTTGTTGGTCTCGTCATTCCTCACTTAACGAGGCTGCTTTGGGGCTCAGATCATCGTCATTTGTTGCCACTCTCGATGTTTGTTGGAGCTGGTTTCTTAGCCTTGACTGATTTAGTCGCTCGTACATTGATAGCTCCGACTGAATTACCAATTGGTGTGATTACGGCAATTATCGGAGCACCTGTTTTTGGATTGATATTACTTAGACAGCGTCGACTGCAATCATGATGGATGGTTGAAAGGAGGAGAAAAGATGATCGAATGTCAGAATGTGACGGTTCAATATGGATCAATGAAGGTTGTCGAAAACCTTTCCTTTGAAATTGAGAAAGGAGAAGTCTTTGGCATTATTGGTCCAAATGGCAGTGGCAAAACCAGTTTATTAAAAGCGATTGGAGGCGGGATCGCGCTTAATCGTGGAATCATTAAAATTGATGGTCGTACGCTGTCTGCTTATCGTTCAAAGGATCTCGCAAAGAAGCTCGCCGTGTTACCACAGGAATCAGAAACGGCCTTTTCCTATTCAGTATGGGATGTTGTTTCTTTAGGCCGATATCCTTATCAAAAAGGTTGGCTCCAAGGGATGACGAAGCAAGATGAACAAGTAATTAAAGATGCCCTTAAGCAAACGGATACCTATCAATTTCGTGATAAGCTTCTTCAACAGTTAAGTGGAGGAGAACGTCAACGAGTTCTGTTAGCACGTGCTCTTGCGCAAGAACCAGATATTCTTTTACTTGATGAGCCAACAAATCATCTTGATTTATCGCATCAAATGAGTCTTCTTAATGCTTTAAAGCAATGGTCACGTGCTAGGAAATTAACCGTTGTCGCTGTATTACACGATTTAAATATGGCTAGTTTGTATTGTGATCGTATTTTGTTACTCGATAAAGGAAAGATGGTTGCCTTAAATAGTCCAAATAGTGTGATGGAGGAAGGGCAGCTTGAGCATGTTTACAGAGCGTCTTTAAATCGGAAGGAGCATCCGTCTGTACCTAGGCCGTTAATTACCTTTATTCCTGAACGTAAGACTGAAAATCACTTAACGGCGATTGATAGCTTAACCATTGAAAAGACTTCAGAGTGGATTTTGATAAAAAGTGATCAAAAATGGAAAGCATTATCATCAGCAGTGCTAGGTGCAGGATTTCGCTGGCACGATACCTTTATTAATCGGCATGTTGATAAGGATTATCGCTGTGATAATCCAGAAAGCGAATATAAGGCGTATTTATATGACCACAAGCTTGACGCTAACGACACTCTCGCAATGATGACGGCTGCGAGGCTTGAAGATGCATCGATTCTTCGTTCTAAAATGGATGCACCATTGATACTAGTGATGATTAGCGCAGGGACATCGAATGCTGTTGATGCATCAAAAGCGCATGAGCTTAAGGCATATACGACCACTGTAGGAACAATTAATACATGGGTCTTTATCGAAGGTGAGTTACCTGAGGCTGCTTATGTTCAAGCGTTAATGACCGTGACAGAGGCAAAAGCAAAAGCCTTGCATGATGAAGATATTCGAGATCCAGTGAGTGGAACGATTGCAACTGGAACTTCGACTGATAGCGTGATGATTGCTTCTACACAATCAGGTCCGCATTATGAATATGCAGGAACAATTACACCGGTCGGAAAAGAAATCGCGCGACTTGTCTATGAGGGAATGATAGCAACGATTGGACGTTACAAAAAACGGATGAGGGCAAAAGGATGAGCACTCATTTAATCGCCTTAGCGCTTGCTGTCATCATCGATCGAATCATCGGCGATCCGCGATGGCTGCCGCATCCAGTTGTTGGATTTGGAAAGCTCATTGCTTTTTTTGATAGGCGCTTTAATGATGGAAACTATCGAAGAGCAAAGGGATTGCTCATGCTTGTTCTCGTTCTTTTGATCGTTGTTTTTCTTGCTGTTGTGATTATATCCCTTTCATATTCTGTTCACCTCTATCTCGGCATTTTAGTCGAAGCATGGTTGATATCAACGACGATTGCCGCAAAAGGGCTAAAGCAGGCTGCTAATGAAGTAAGAGAACCATTAGTAAATGGCAATTTGGAGGAAGCAAGGCTGAAAGTGTCCTATATTGTTGGACGAGATACGGATGACTTAAACGAAGCAGAGATTACGAGAGCGACTGTTGAAACAGTTGCTGAAAATACGAGTGATGGTGTGACAGCACCGCTATTTTTTGCTTTGATTGGTGGAGCCCCATTAGCACTTATATACCGTGCGATTAATACATGTGATTCAATGGTCGGTTATCAAAATAAAAAATATGGCGATTTTGGCTTTGCCTCTGCCAAATGCGATGACCTTTTCAATTGGATTCCAAGCAGGTTAACGTCGCTCGTGATGATTGCTGTCAATCAACCGAAGCATCACAAATCTAAGAAAGCATGCTGGGAAATCGTCAAACGAGATGCCCCAAAGCATCCTAGTCCGAACAGTGGCTGGGGAGAAGCTGCTGTTGCCGCTCTACTCGGTATCCAGCTAGGAGGAATAAATACATATAAGGGCATCACTTCAAACCGAGCAAAAATGGGCGATCCTCTTGTAACGATGAGCGCTGTACATATAGAAGAAACAAATGCCATTATGCTTCGAACAACAACGGCATTTAGTCTTATTTTGATTGCATGCGGAGGTGTAATTATTGTCCTTACCTAATCACGGGGCGAACCCCAATCATTTAGCGGAAGCACTTGGCATAAAGCTCCCTGAGCATGTTAATGATTTTAGCGTAAATACAAATCCGTTTGGCCCACCAAATGTCTTCCTTAATATAGATTTACTAGAATCTTTATCGACGATCTCTACTTACCCTGACCCTCATGTGACAGAGTTAAGAGAGCGATTAGCGCAACAAAATGCTGTCCTGTCGACACAGATTCTTGTTGGAAATGGTGCAGCCGAGCTGATTTTTTTACTTGCAGGTCTCTTTCGCGGGAAAAAAGTACGAATTGTCGAGCCTGCTTTTTCGGAATATCGTGATGCTTGTCTTGCACATGATTGTCAGGTTCAATCACTTGTTTTAGAAGCACCATGGAAGCTTGATAAAGAACATATCAAAGCAGCGATCAAAGACATTGACTTGCTTTTTTTATGTAGTCCTAACAATCCAACAGGTATACGTTACGAAGACGAGACGATTATTGCACTAGTCGAAGCGGCTGAACGAGCAGGGATCTACGTCGTCATTGATGAAGCATTTTATGATTTTTGTGAGCAGAAAAGAGGATTACAAGAGCTAATCCATTCCTACTCTAAGCTCATTCTGCTCCGTTCAATGACGAAAATGTATGCGATTGCTGGAATACGACTTGGCTATATGCTCGCAAATGAAGAGCTCATTCAACAAATAAAAAAACGTCAGCCACCATGGAGCGTAAATGGACTTGCTCAAAAAATCGGTTTGCAATTACTTGACGAAGATGACTTTGTCAAAAAATCGGTTGCGGATTTGTCTTCTGAGCGAGAGAGGATGAGGAATGAGCTAGTCAAGCTTGATTTCGATATCTCTCCTTCAGTCGTGAATTTCTATCTCGTGTCAGAACAAAAGAAAGAAAACTTGAAGCCGCTTATGCTCTTTCTAGCAGAGCACGGGATTGTGGCCCGACATACATATAATTTTAATGGCTTAAATGGCAAGTACCTTCGTCTCGCTGTCAAAGACAAGCAGGCAAATGATCGTCTGTTGCACGTAATGGCAAAGTGGAGGCAGCGATGATTGTCTTCGTGACTGGTGGAGTGAGAAGTGGCAAAAGTGATTTTGCAGAAAAACGAGCGATCTCACTTTTATAAGGCAAATGGGATGCAAACCTTCATTATATCGCAACGAATCAGGTCTATGATAAAGAGATGCAAGAGCGGGTCAAGCGCCATCAACAAACGCGTGAAAAAAGCGGTGCAAACTGGATTGTTTGGGAGCAAGCACTAAACATAGACGAGCTTTTTACTCATTTTTTAAAAGACGATGTGCTTCTGCTTGATTGTGTGACGACACTTGTTAGCAATGAATTATTTTCAGGATGGGAAACACATTCAGAAAAGTGGAAAAAGATTGCTTTCCAAGCCGAGATCGAACAAAAGCTTAAGCAATTGTTTTCTCAATTAGCAGCTGCTCCGTGGCATGTTGTCATTGTCTCAAATGAAGTTTCTTATGATGGGTTAGCATGTGACGAAGGGACGAAGGTCTATAAACGATTGCTTGGAAGGCTTCATCAGCACATCGTCTCACTCGCAGAAGAAGCAATCATCGTTGAATGCGGCATACCTTGCTGGAAAAAAGGAGGATAAGCATGTGATTGGCATTATGATACAAGGGACTTCATCTGATGTTGGAAAAAGCTTTGTTTGTACAGCACTTTGCCGAGCATTATCTAGAAAAGGGATTCGGGTTGCGCCATTTAAATCGCAAAATATGTCCAATAATTCGTATGTGACGAAAGCTGGAGAGGAAATTGGACGAGCTCAAGGAATTCAAGCAGAGGCGGCTTCCATTGAAGCAACGGTGATGATGAATCCGATTTTATTAAAACCGCGCAATGATCATACGTCAGAAGTTGTGCGCTTCGGCCGTGTGCATGAAACGCTCTCAGGCCGCCATTATCGCCAGCAATTTTATGAACTTGGCTTAGAAACGATTAAGGAAGCATTAACAGCGCTTGAGCGTGATTTTGAAGCGATTGTGATCGAAGGTGCTGGTAGCCCTGTTGAAATGAATTTAAATGATCGCGAGCTTGTGAATATGAAAGTAGCCGAGCTAGCTGATGTTCCCGTCATCCTTGTCGCTGATATTGATCGAGGCGGAATTTTTGCCAGTATCGCAGGCACGCTGCAATTGTTAACAGCCGAGCAGCGCAAGCGAGTCGTCGGTGTCATTATTAATAAATTCCGCGGTGACCCGACTCTATTTGAGAGCGGTCGCGTCTGGATTGAAGAAAATCTCGATGTCCCTGTACTAGCGGTTCTTCCATATGTGAAAAATCACAGAATTGAGTCAGAGGATTCGCTTTCAAGGCAAGCACTCTATCCAACGACGAAGCAACAAGCAAAGGGACTTGAGATTGCGATGATCGACCTTCCTTATTTATCAAATGACACCGATTTGGAGCCATTTCGCTACGAGCAGGATGTGACGATTCGTTTAGTTGGCATGCATGATCCACTTGGCAACCCTGATGCCGTCATTATCCCTGGAACGAAAAGCACGATTCGTGATCTGGATGCAATGAAAGAAACAGGGTTAAGTGAGCAAATTAAAGCTTTCGCAAATGACGGAGGAACGGTTGTTGGGATATGTGGCGGCTATCAAATCCTTGGCAGATCGATTGTTGATGAGGCAGGCTCTGATACAGGTATCGCAGGACATGAGGTGGCTGGCTTAGATCTTCTACCTGTTCATACAACGTTTATTAGTGAAAAATGGACAACACAATCAACAGGAACGTTTATCCCACAGAAGTTGACCTCTTTAGCAGATGTAACGGGATTTGAAATTCATCTCGGACAAACGACTCGATTAGATGAAGCAGCTACTCCTTTTTTACAGGTTGAGGAAAGAGAAGATGGAGTCTTTATTGAAGAAGGGCGTCTTATTGGCACCTATTTCCATCATCTTTTTCATAATGATGAGTGGCGGACGTGGTGGCTGAATCGCCTACGTCGTGCTCGCGGCTTAGCTGAACAAAAAAAAGAAAACCTAAGCCTAGAACGTCTTCGTGCGTATGATAGGGCAGCTGATTGGATAGAGGGAGAACTTGATGTTGATATATTGTTACAAAAAATGCGTGTATGGAAGCAGACGACATGAATCGCTTTAAAATTTGGATAGATGGAATGTTGCTTGCCTTTCAGCTATTAACAACGATTCCGATTACAAAGCAAGTAGAGTGGGATGAAAGGCGAGCTCGTGCATCTGTCGCAGCATATCCTATCATTGGTCTTCTACTCGGCTTCCTCTTAGCCTTACAAGCATATGTATTAATGGAATGGTCACCTTTATCAACACTGGCGATAACCGTATGGCTGTTAACATTCTCTATCCTTTATTCTGGGGGATTACATCTTGATGGTTGGGCTGATTTTCATGATGCCGTGTTTTCAAGAAGAGATAGAGAGCGGAAATTAGAGATTATGAAAGATCCACGGATTGGGACATTTGGTGTACTAGCCTTGCTGCTGCTTCTCGGCTGGCGATTCTTATTTATATTTGAAATCTTACAGTTAGCAGGTGCTCAAGTCTTCTATGCATTCGTTCTCATTCCTTTTCTCGTTAGGTTATTACTAGGTTGGCAGCTTTTGCTTGGTTCCTTTGCGCGACAAGACGGAATGGCAGCTGCACTTAAGTCGGTAAAAAGACGATCGATGAAGGTGATCTTTATAGGTTGGTCGTTACTAGCCATGCTCGTGACGTTGCTATTTTCTCCACTGCTATTCTCATTAGTTGTAACGTCTGGAATCATTCTCTTTTTGTGGTTGAGCTGGGTTCGTTATCAGATTGGGGGCATTACTGGTGATACGACAGGAGCTGGCGGAGAAGGAGGTGAAACGATTTTATGGGGCATTCTCTGGCTCTTACTCTTATTCGGCATGGGTTAACGAGGTTTAATGAAGAAAAGCGTTATATTGGCTCGACTGATTTACCATTATCAGATAGAGGACGTGCCGATCTTTTGAAGATCACTAAAGGGCAGGAAATTGGAAACGAGCGATTACTCCTTTCAAGTGATTTAAAACGATGCAAGGAAACAACAGAGCTCTTGTACCCAGGGCAATCGTACTTGTGCTTAGCATCACTTAGAGAAATTGATTTTGGTGAGTGGGAAGGCAAAACGTATGAAGAGTTAAAGGATGAACCTCTGTATCGAAGCTGGCTAGATGATCCACGTCTTGTTACTCCTCGAAATGGGGAGAGTCTACAACAGTTTCGTCAGCGAACAAATTTTGCGATGGAGCAGGTGCTCGACCTTGCAGCAGAGAAAGATGTAGCTGATATAACGGTGATCACGCATGGAGGGGTTATGAGACAATGGTTATCATCTTTTGCTCCAGAAAAACGTGCTTTCTTTGAGTGGGAAGTTCCAATTGGTGCTGCTTTTACGTTAATCGGAGAATGCGATGATGTGAGGAGGGGAGAACGATTCACTTTATTACAGGAGGAGCCTATCACGGTAAAAATCAATGGGTAATCAATCATCTTCGTAAAAGCCAAGTAACCGATTCCACATGGTATAATGGATATGAGGAATGGGGAATTGTACCAAACGAACAAAAAAGCGAAACGGTTATTATTTTTGGATTAGAGAGCATCATTCAATCATTTCTAGAGGAACCCAATCCGCGGCAGGTCTTTCGTTCTTGGCTTCAATCATGGCTAGAGTGGGAGATGCGCAATGGACATTCTCAAGCTTTTTTTGATAGGAACAGATATTGGTAAAGGCATTGTTCCGATGGAAAAGGAAGCACGATTATTACGTGACGTTGTAGGCTGGTGCTATCAAGATGTAGCCAAGCAGGCAGTAAGAGTCGATCTCATTTGGTATGGATTGAACGAGCAATTAAAATAACGGGAGGTAGGAGAACATGAGATTATATACACGTACAGGAGATGAAGGAAAAACAAGTGTTATTGGTGGAAGATTAGCGAAGGATGATATTCGCGTCACTTCATATGGAACAACTGATGAGGTAAACTCATTTGTCGGACTTGCGATCGCTCAATTAGATGATGAGCTCTTTCCAGATATAAAGCCTGAATTGGTCAAAATTCAGCATGAGTTATTTGATTGCGGTGGCGATTTAGCGATGCTAAAAGTAACGGAACAACGTCCTTATAAGGCAAAACAAGAAATAGTTGATTTTCTAGAAGAGCGCATTGATGAGTACATTAAAGAAGCACCTGAGCTAGAACGTTTTATCTTGCCAGGGGGGTCAGAAGCAGCAGCAACGATTCATGTTTGTCGCACAGTTGTAAGACGCGCAGAACGTCATGTCGCTACACTGCAATCTGAAACGGATGTGATCAATCCAATCGTTTTAAAATATTTAAATCGTCTGTCTGATTATTTCTTTGCGATTGGTCGCGTGATTAATCACCGCTTACAGGTAAAGGACGTTGAATATGAGCGTAGTGCGATTGTCTTTCGTGGTGGAAAAAGAAAAGAAGAGAAGTAAACGATAAAAGGAGATGGCTAATCATTTAGCTGTCTTCTTTTTTCTCTGAAATAATGGCATCATTTTTTTCCTCTATCATATATTGAAATGCGTGTGCAGGATAGGAGGAGGATATGATGAAAAGAGGTTGGTTGCTGATCCCAATGCTTCTCATAGTGGGGGGAGAGTATGCATCAGCTGATGAGAAGAACGAAAAACTAGCCAAAAATCATTCCATGTTAAACGAACAAGTAGCTTATAAAATACCCGTTCATTGGGAAGTAACATTGGGTGATGATTGGAACGGAAAAGCTCATTATGTCGTGATGAATGATTTTGGATATTTGACAGATGAACAATTGCATGAAGAAGAATTACGTCAATTTGCCAGTGAACTTGCCTCGCAAATTGATACCCCAATGCAAAATGCAAAAATTGATGAAAATGGTGAGCTTATTTATGGGAAAGAGCGAGTCATTTTAGCTGAAAATGACCTTGTCGAACAGCTTTTATCCTTACCCATTGGTGAAAAAGAAGTACAGTTACCGATCGAAGTAACAGAACCAAATGTGTCAAAAGAAGACGTCATTGGCATTGATGAAAAGGTGATAGGTGAATTTACAACATATTTTAATCAAGGAGTGGCAGGTAGAACGGAAAATATTGTTTTATCTTCAAATGCTATTTCAAATGTTGTGCTCGGACCAGGAGACAGTTTTTCCTTCAATCAAACAGTAGGAGAGCGTACGGTTGAGCGAGGCTATCAAGAAGCAATGGAAATCGTGAACAAGGAATTTGTGATGGGAATTGGTGGGGGAATCTGTCAAACGTCCTCAACCTTGTTTAATGCCGTTGATGCAGCAGGCTTAGAAATGGTTGAGCGTTATTCGCATTCGCGCGATATTGGTTATGTTCAAGAAGGGAGAGATGCGACGGTTTCTTGGGGAGGTCCTGATTTTCGTTTTACTAATCCACATCTTTATCCTGTGCTTATTAAATCTCATGTAAATATCGATCGAGGAGAGATCACAGTAACGGTTCATACACATAAA
Organism: uncultured Bacillaceae bacterium; assembly: GCA_963838465.1. Lineage (GTDB taxonomy): Bacteria > Bacillota > Bacilli > Bacillales > Bacillaceae_D > Halalkalibacter. The sequence continues at coordinate 1,022,701 of CAWIQZ010000017.1, read as the reverse complement.
TAAAAATAGTAGAGCCTGTTATGAAAAGATTCATCATAACAGGCTCTAATATGTTATTTATAAAATGAATCTATCCATCCACCTGCGCTTTTTGACGGAGATCAGCACCTGATTTTAACGTTTGATATACCGCTGATTCAAACTCGAGGAAGCCTAAGTACGAAGCCACATCTTGAAAAGGGAAGACTTGAGAAGCGAAAAATCCACCAATGCCGTTTTCACGATCGATCCAGTAGAACAGATTAGCAAGGCCTGCCCACATTAATTGGCCTGCTGGTCGACCTGTAGGAGTAGGGTCCTCGTTTATTTGGAATGTATAACCCCACGACTTTTGCACCCCTGGGAAGAACTCCCCGCTATTAGCTAGCGATGGGTCGGATGTGATCCATCCACCACTCTTTAATGTTCCACTAAGCCCGTTTTGAGCCATTTGTACGACCGTTTCTGGTTCGAGTACACCTGCTCCGTCATTTAGGATCATCCTAATAAACTTCATATACTCTCCAACGCTCGCATACAAACCGTGTCCTCCCATATCCATTTCGGGATTGTCGGGTAGCTTGAGATCAGGCATTGGCGTGAGCGCACCATCCTGAGCACGATTATGGATGGTTGCACGTCGTTCCATCATCGACGGTGTTAGTGAAAATCCGATGTCCTTCATTCCTAATGGGGCAAAAATATGTTCAGCCATTACGTCACCTAGACGCTTACCACGAACGGCCTCGACGACTTTGCCAACCCAGTCAATGTTAACGCCATAGTTCCATTGTTCGCCTGGCTCAAATAACAGCACATTTTTAACGGAGTCAAAGGTACTAGTGAGTATTGAAGGTACGTCCTTGGTATCTCGATATTTTCGGTCTTCATGACTAAAGAACTCATAACCAAAGCCAGCAGTATGAAGCAACAGCATTTCGATTGTAATGTCGGTTCGAGGTGATCTTAGTTTCGGTTGTCCATCTGCATCAAATCCTTCGAGGACTTTTATTTCGGAAATCTCAGGCACATACTTCTTGACTGGATCATCGAGCCTTACTTTGCCTTCTTGAACCAATTGCATCAATGCTACACCAACGATGGCCTTAGTGGTCGAGAAAAGAGCACACACTGTGTCGGTTGTCATAGGTGTTTCTTTCCCAAGTTCACGTACGCCTGCTGAACCCTCGTAAATATTGCCATCTTTATCAGTTACCATCGCTACGATACCTGGGACACCTCCAGCACGACCTACAGCATTTTCCAAAACTTTATCAATCGTTTCTTTCAAAGCACTCTCCATTGCTTCCCGTACCATCAGCCATCATCTCCTTAGATTTGATAATTTTTTATTATTGTCTATATTTTCTGAATATTAAACTTGAATTAGAATAGCATATTCAAATAGAGCTTGTCAAATTTCCTATCATAAGATCTTGTAGCTGCTTCTCAAAGCTATTTATGTTCAGCCTTATTCCTCTGTTAGTGAAATAAGATAGATCAATGAAATGTTGTCTAGCTTTTGACATAGCTCCTTTATCATTATTGCATAATTCCATGAAAACTACTTTATACTAAAAGCATCTTAAAGGAGGTGAACAGTGTACAGGGTTGGAAAAATTGAAGAAAAAGCATGCAAAATTAGTTTAAAGAGATACTTGTAAAAAATAGGAATAGTTGGACAATCGTCAGCATAGAATAAACTGTATGTGAATGAAGTAAAAAAGGAAAATAACGTCCCTATACATAAGGAGGAAACTATGCTTGACTTTGTAAAACGTGTTTGTATTGCTCTTGCTTTGGCAGCGTTTATTGGCCTGCTTTTTCTTGGAACGACAACGACATTTGCAGCAGAAAAAAATCTTCCAAATGAGCTGTATGAATCGCTCATTTGGCCTACAGTTGGTGAAGTGACGGATACATATGGGACAAGGAGTGGAAAGCATTATGGAATTGATCTTGCTGCTCCTGAAGGAACACCCGTTGTCTCGATTGCAGACGGTACCGTAAGTCGTTCTTATTATTCAGATTCGTATGGTCATGTTGTGTTTGTGCAACATGACAATAGATTGGAGACAGTTTACGCTCATCTTCATCAAAGGCTAGCAGAAGAGGGACAAGTATTAGAAGAAGGAGAGCAATTAGGGACAGTTGGTAATACAGGTCGCTCCTTTGGAAATCACTTGCATTTTGAAGTACATGCAGGTAGTTGGAACCTCGAAAAATCCGAAGCAGTTGATCCTTTTCTCCTGCTCTCAAATGAACCAGAATATATGTACGCAGCTTTAGGTGAGGCTTCACCTTATGGTCAAGACTGGAGATCTCGCGACGTCGTGACAGTCATGAGCTCTAAACATGAACAAGCTACGATAAAGGATAGTGAAAAACAAAGTCATGATGAAGTGGAAATGGACAATCCTAGAGAGGAATCAGTCGAAGTCGTTGTTCTAGCAGGTGATACTCTTTGGAGTATAGCATCGCATTTTCAAGTATCGATCGATCAGCTAAAAGAGTGGAACTATTTAGAGGATGATCTGCTTTCCGTCGGCTCAATTCTTACCATATATCCGTCAGTAGCTGATTATGTAATCAGTGAGGGAGACACTCTCTCTGCAATTGCTAAAGAACACGATGTAACAGTTGAATTGATTATGAAAGAAAATGATTTAGAGACAGATCTCATCGTTCCAGGTCAGGCATTATCGATCAATGAATTAGAATAAATAAACAATGTAACGCTTCACTTATCAAAAAGGAATCGCGTCATTTTGACCCCCTTTCATCTATAAAATCCTTGTCGAATATGGTAATATTAAGTCAGCATAATGACTTGGAATATAGATGAGATGAATGGGGATTGCTCATAATGAACCTTAGTACTGAGCTGTTTCAATGGCTTAATGAACAAACTGATTTGAATAGCTCTCAAGTTGACCTAGTTGATGGGTTTGTTTTCATGTTGCGTAAAATCAACTTGCATGGCTCGATTCGGCTTGTAAATGATAAACAAATTCACCCACGTTTTTGGCGTTCTCATGACCGCACGTTTGGGTATCGGTTAATGAGTAAAAAAACAAAGCAGAAGCGTGCTCATCTTTATCAATTTTATATCGACGTAGCCTTTGCAGAAGGTCTCGTTCATACTAGTGGAAATCAGCTCATTATGACAGATGCAGGAAAGATGTATCTCCATAAAAAAAGAGATGAACAGCTCGATCTTCTTTTCACCTATATTTGGTGATTTAATAAATGGTTATATGAAATGAAAATGTAGGCATTTCTATTTTAACGTTCGTATTCGTATAGGTATGAACATCGAACAAATGAAATCGTATTGATAAAAAATAGTGGACCTTTGATTATAAACAGTTGTGGAAGTTAGGATCGTGATTGAGACTCATGGCTTTTATGGCAAAATTTTATGTTGTTTGAAAGACTTTTACCATGATGGTAGAAGTCCTTTTTGTTTTGGTTTTCCACAAATTGAATAGAGATTATTATAGAGATTAAGGAAAGATAAAGGTATGAGGTTGTTATTAAGAGCCGACTGTTTCGCCGTTAAATGATTTTACAGTTTGTGAAAAAGCGCCTAAAAGCGTAACAACTCTTTCTTACCATCAAGTTGCTATTACTGTAGAGAGGGAAAATTACGCTCTTATTATTATGAAATGAAAAGAGGAATGACATGTGGACGCAGCAATATGGCTTCAGTACGCGTGGGTTCTACTCGTATTAATTGGTCTCGAAGGAATACTGGCTGCGGATAATGCTGTTGTTCTTGCTATGATGGTCAAACATTTACCCGAAGATCAGAGAAAAAAAGCTTTGTTCTATGGTCTTGCAGGTGCCTTTGTCTTTCGTTTTGCCTCGCTTTTTCTTATTGCCGTATTAATAAATGTTTGGCAAATTCAAGCAGTTGGAGCGGTATATCTACTTTATTTAGCCATTAACTTTCTCGTTCGGAAGTATTTGAAAAAAAATGAAGGTAAACAAGCGGTACGAACATCAACAGATGGCTTTTGGAAAACGGTCATAAAAGTTGAGCTTGCAGATGTGGCCTTTGCCGTTGATTCTGTTTTGGCTGCTGTTGCATTAGCAATGACTTTACCGGATACTCCTTTACCGATGGTTGGACGGCTAGACGGAGGACAGTTTCTGGTGATCCTAATTGGAGGTTTGATCGGTATTGTCATCATGCGTTTTGCAGCCGGTGCATTTGTGAGAGTATTGGAAAAACGACCAGGCTTAGAAACAGGTGCTTATTTAATTGTCGGATGGGTAGGGGTAAAATTAGCCGTCTATACATTGAGTCATCCTGCAGTTGGGATTGTCGAACAACATTTCGCAGAGTCAGTTGTCTGGAAAGTCATCTTTTGGGGAGTTATGCTGTCCATCATCATCATTAGTTGGTTTTTTTCGAAGCCTGCAAAGGAGAAAATAAGGACAGATAACATATGAAAAATATATAGGTATAAAAAAGGATCTGACTATCTTATTATGGATAAGTCAGATCCTTTTTTTTCATTTAGCATTCGATTGTATCAGCGACGTGAATGTCATCCATCCCAAGTAAAGCTTCAATTACTGTTTCATCAACAAGTTTATCTACGGCAAGCATCATGATCGCCTCTCCGCCTTCTTCCTTACGCCCAACCTGCATCGTTGCAATATTAACGTCATGTTCTGCTAGAAGTTGACCCATACGGCCAATTACACCAGGACGGTCATTGTGTTGAATGTAGAGCAAGTGACCTTCAGGAACAAAATCAACATTAAATCCATTTACATTAACAATGCGAGGACCGTATTCCTTAATATATGTGCCTCTTAATTCAAATGTCCGATCTTCACCACGAACAACTGCATGAATCATATTAGAATATCCGTACGTATCGTTCAGATGCTTTTCACCGAAATTAATTCCACGTTCTTTTGCAATAATGACTCGCATTGACATCATTGACAGCAGCATCCACTCTAGGCTGCAAGAATCCAGCCATCAGACTACGTGTTGTAATCGATGTTTCAAGCTCCGTAACAGTACCACCGTAAAAGACATCAATTTCTTGCACTGGAGTACGCATAACTTGTGAAAGTAATGTTCCCCATTTTCTTCGTTAATTCATAGTATGGTTTTACCTTTTCGTATACTTCTTTAGAAAGAGTAGGTAAATTAATGGAGTTGCTTGCTGGTTCGCCTTCAAGAAAACGTATGACTTCTTCAGATACTTGAGCAGCTACATTTAATTGGGCTTCTTTTGTAGAAGCAGCAATATGTGGTGTTGCAATGACATTTTTAAATGCTAATAACTCTTCATCAGCAACAGGCTCTTCTTCAAATACATCAAGTGCAGCTCCTGCAATATGACCATTTGCTAAATAATGCTTTAAAGCTTCTTGGTCAATAATACCACCACGAGCACAGTTAATCAGAAAGACACCTGGCTTTGTTTTGGCAATATTTTCCATGCCTAAAAGACCTTTTGTTTCTTTTGTAAGTGGTGTGTGAACGGTAATAATGTCAGCATTTGCAAGTACTTCATCAAGTTCAGCCGTTTGACACCGATTTTTTCAGCACGAGCTTTTGTTAAAAATGGATCAAAAACGAGTAAAGACATTTCGAATGCTTTTGCACGTTCGCTAATTGTGTACCAATTCGACCAAATCCTACGATACCAAGTGTTTTACCACGAAGTTCGAAACCTTGAAATGCTTTACGATTCCATTCTCCAGCTTTAATAGATGCATTTGCTTGAGGAATGTTTCTCATGACAGACATGATCATCGCAAATGTATGCTCAGCTGTTGAAATTGTATTTCCATCTGGGGCGTTTACAACGACAACTCCACGCTTTGTTGCAGCATCAAGGTCGATATTATCAACGCCAACACCAGCACGTGCAACAATTTTAACATTTGGCATTTTATCAAGTAACTCATCTGTTACAGTTGTTGCACTACGAACGAGTAGGGCATCAAATCGAGTTAAATCTTCTACTTCATTGACATTTTTTTCGACAATGACAACATTGTCACTTTCAAGTAAAGGAAGTAATCCTTCTTTACTCATGCTATCTGAGACTAAAATTTGGTATTGTACCTTTGTTTCAATGTTGTTTGGTACGATCAATAACTGCTTGCTTGTTCATACTCTACACTCCTCATTCATTCTGTGTTTTTTTAGGATTTACATTATGAAAGCGTTATAACAAAAAAACCTTCTGCCCACACGACGGGAGTCGTGAGGGGCGGAAGGTTCAAACCGCGGTGCCACCCTCATTCATGCGTCTTCAATGGACGCATCTCAGGGAGAAAAGTCTCCAAGATAACGGATTTACCCGAATACATCTACTTCAAATGTTCGATGTATGAACTCCGAAGGGCTATCAAGAATGGACCAAACTAGTTCGCAGCAACCACTAGCTCTCTGAATTGGCTTCTCATTCTCTCATTCTTCATCATTGTTTCTTGATATGTACAATTGTCTATTGATCATAAACAAATAGTATTAATTGTTTGATAATTTACCACATTACATAGCTTCTTGTCAATTAGAAATTACGAACAAAGTAATTGTTTTTTTCTGGAATGAACGGGTTTAAGGTTGGAAATAGGTTGTATGGTTATAAGAAATGTTTCATATACATAAAAAAGGGAGGTGTAGAGCAAATGAAACACTTTGTCAAAACGGGAGAAACTGTCGCTAAAATAGCACGTCAGTATGGCATTCGACCTTTTGATTTGCTGTTATTTAATCCAGTTATTAAGTCTGAGAATAGTTATGTACACGTTGGCACCGAATTATTCATTCCCGAAATGAAAAATCAAAATGGAAGGAAGGAGCAAATTGATTGTGAAACTGAATTTGGTCAAAATGAAATTAAACAAGTTCTTTTGGAATTGAAAAAAAACGGTGTGCGAATGGAAGTCATAGGTCATTCCGTCATGAAAAAGCCGCTGTATGCTTTCGTAATTGGAAGAGGGGCGAAGCAAATTTTCTATTCAGGTGGTTGGCATGCAAATGAGTGGCATACGAGTAAGTTTCTCACGCTGTTCTTACAGCAATTGTCTACATATGATCAGAGCAATAATAAATGGCATGGCTATCAAATAAAGCGTATTTTAAATGAAATTACACTTTATGTCGTTCCCCTTGTCAATCCAGATGGAGTCGATCTTGTCTTACAGGGTGTATCAGAAAATCATCCATTTTATGAGCAGCTGCTTGACATAAATAAAGGTGTAACAAGGTTTGATCATTGGTCAAGTAATATTAGAGGCGTTGATTTAAATCATCAATGGCCAGCTGGTTGGGAGCAGGAAGCATCAGGAAGTCCCCAGCAGCCTTGGTCGCGGCATTATAGTGGTAGGGCACCATTAACGGAGCCAGAAGCGATTGCAATTCATCAGTTAACGCTACGCCAATCATTTGATTATGTTTTAGCTTTTCATTCGCAAGGACAAATGATTTACTGGGGCTATCGAGGAATGGAACCACCAGAGAGTAAGGCAATGGTCAATCGTCTTTCATTAGTTAGCTCTTATACACCCGTTCAAACTGCAGAGAGTGATGGAGGCTATAAGGATTGGTTTATTCAAGAAACAGGACGTCCTGGATTTACAATTGAAGTTGGGGTTGGAACAAACCCTTTGTCACCGTATGCGTTTGCTGAAATTTGGTCTAATAATCTTTTGTTAGCATTAGAAGGGTTAACGCTTTCATTCCCACTAGGTCAATTTTCTCTTAAGTTGCGAAAAGGAGAAAACAACGATACAATTTAGTCGAAGATCAATGAGCGTAAGTGTTTGCATCAAGAGATGAAGAGAAATAACGGGGTGGGAGCAATGGTCATTCGGCATGTGAAACCGAAGAAAATCTATGAAATTATTGCAGAACATTTAACAGAAATGATTAAAAATGGAGAAGTAAATCCTGGTGATCGTCTTGCCTCAGTTCAGCAGCTTGCAGAAGACTTTAACGTTGGACGTTCTGCTGTTCGAGAAGCTTTAAGTGCTTTGAAGGCTGTTGGCCTTGTGGAAATTCGTCAAGGAGAGGGAACGTTTGTAAAGAAAATTGACCATGATCTTGCTGGTTATGCAATCCCTTCTGTGGCATTTCTGAAGCAAGAAGATTTACGACAGCTGTTCGAAATCAGGAAAATTGTCGAGACTGGTGCAGCTTCTATTGCTGCAGCTAATCGTACAGCTGATGACATCGTAGAGATGAATAAGATTTTGGAAGAAATGAAGCGAGCAGAAGGAGATGGAGAGATCGGCGAAAAGTCGGATGTTGAATTTCACATGGCCATTGTACGGTCAACTAAGAATGATATGCTTTATAAGCTTTTAGAAACGGTATCAGACACGATGCAAGTGTCGATGCTAGAAGCAAGAAAAATGTTTATTTTTTCAGAAAGCGATAAAATGAAAAAGCTCTATGAAGAACATAAGCAAATTTTTGAAGCAATCCTTGAGCAAGATTCTCAAAAAGCTTCCGAACGAATGATGAATCATATTACAGGTGTAGAAAATGCGTTATTTCAAGTGGAAAATCATTAATTATAAAATTTTAACTCATTTGTGTAAGAGCATAAACGATTTGTGATGAACTTTTGCATCAACTTAGAGCTCAATCAGTTAGTCTATATTTCGTAAATGTATCGGTAAAGCATGAGAGAGGGAATTAGTATAAATAAAAGGGAAGACTCATTTAGAGCCTTCCCAATACTCGAGCATTGTCTATTCGAATTTTAATGCGTCTCCATCAAATGACTCATCTGCTACTTTGATTGAATCTGTTGGACAACCTTCATGTGCATCGATCATATCTTCTTCGAGCTCTTCAGGAATTTCAGCTGTACCTTTGTTATCATCAAGAATCACAAAAGCGATCCCTTCATCATCATAATCATAAATATCTGGAGCAGCAGCGCCGCAAGCACCGCATGCTATACATGTGTCTTTATCGACAATTGTATACTTTGCCATAGTAAACCCTCCATTTTTTATTTCCTATTTCTACTTTATTCAAACGAAACAAGTATTTGAATAAGTGTCTGTTCTACTGACCTATTGTAAAACGTAATGACAAACTTTTCAACCAATTCATCCCTTTGAATCGGTTATTTTTTTATTTTTCTCCTTTAATTATTCCTATCCTCACCCTTTTCATCTCCCTTTAAAGCAGGGAATTTGATACAATAAGAGTAGTGTTGAGTTAGCTTATGGGTGGTGAAGACAATCGATACAAGGCAAGGCATTATCAGCACGATTCTTGATGCGTTTCAAGAAGAGCGTTCGATTTATGGAGCTTATCATTTGCTAAAGGGAAAGAAGTCTGCCCAAACGATTCAAGATGGTTCTTTTTTTTCTATTCTATCTTATTTTGGTTTATTTCCAAAGATTCGGCGTTCAGATATTGAAGCTGATGTTCAAGCATTAATTGATCATCGGGATGCGACCTGGATTGCTGATGACCGAATCAAATTAACCGACCAAGGGAAACTCAAATTGAAGAACTTTCATCTAAAAAGACCGATTCTCGTTCATATAAAAGGTTGGCATTACCATGAGTATACAGAAACCGTTTGGCTACGCTTCTGTTTGTTTCTACAGGTGTTGACTCATTTAGTGGAAAATGATCAAACGTTTTATCCGCTAACCCATCAAACTCAAATTCAAAACTGGGTAAAAAAACAGCTGCCTCGTCATACTGATGAGAGGAAAAAGCTATTAGCTCAAGTGTATAATGAATTATTAATATTTTTATCGACATGTCATTCTGAACAGGCGATGATTTTCGTTCATCAGTTATCTGGAAAAGCAAAAGTTGGCTTAACGAGACAACAGCTTGCAGAAGAGCTGAACATCGATTATCTCGACCTTTATTTATATCATATTTCAACCCTACATCAATTGTTCGCGACAATCGAAAACGACGGAACGTCATACCCAGTGCTTTCCATGTTTACAGCTGATATGAAAAAAGAGCTTGTTTTAACTGCATCAGCTAGGCAAACCTTGCAATTGCTAAATGCAGGTCATTCAATTGAAGCGATAAGCAAAAGACGAAAATTGAAGCAAAACACAATTGAAGATCATATTGTTGAAATTGCGATCCAAGATCCCCAGTTCTCAGTAAGAGCTTTCGTCAATTATGAAACGGAAATGACAATTCTCGACATGTCAGACAACCTCCAGACAAGTCGGTTAAGAGTATTAAAGGATAAGCTGCCTTCAGACATAAGTTATTTTGTCATTCGGTTAGTGCTGGCAAGAAAGAAGGTGGAGAATGGAGCTTGAACAAGCGTTACATCGATACTTTGGTTATTCGAGTTTTCGAGCGGGGCAAAAAGAAATTATTTTTGAACTTATGCAAGGACATAATGTATTAGCTATGCTGCCGACTGGAACAGGCAAGTCTATTTGCTTTCAGCTACCTGCCTTGCTTTCGGAAGGAGTGACGATTGTTGTTTCTCCTTTGCTCTCACTTATGGAAGATCAGGTTCAACAATTGCGAAGTGAAGGGATCAAGTCTGTCGTTGCTTTAAATAGCTTTATGAGCAGAAGGGAAAGAGAGGTGACTTTGCGGAAGTTACATACGTTTAAAATCATTTATATATCGCCAGAAATGCTGCAAGTTACGTATATTCAAAAGCGCTTATCTGCCTTATCTATAGCTTTTTTTGTTGTTGATGAGGCCCATTGTATTTCTCAATGGGGTCATGATTTTCGACCAGACTATTTACGGCTTGGTGCAATGAAAGCGTTGCTTGGACATCCACCTTGTCTCGCCATAACAGCAACGGCAACGGTAGCTGTGCAAGAGGATATTCGTCAAAGGCTGCAAATGAATCAACCTAAAAACATCATCGATTCGGTTGATCGTCCGATGATTGCGTATCACGTTGAACGTTTGCAAACAGCTGAAGATAAAATTGAACCGCGTGAAAGAGTTGGTTCAAACATTAAAGGGGCCAGGAATGATTTATTTCTCAAGCAGAAATTGGGCCGAAAAGTGTGCACGAATTCTGAAGCAGGAAGGGAATGAACGTGTCGCCTATTATCACGGTGGCTTGTCAACAGAGGACCGACTTTTAATTCAGCAGCAATTTATGAACGAACAAATAGACGTGATTTGCTGTACGAGTGCTTTTGGAATGGGTATAAATAAAAAGAATATCCGTTATGTTCTCCACTTTCATTACCCTACGGAACTGGAATCATATGTACAGGAAATTGGACGAGCTGCGCGTGATGGGAAACCAAGTCTTGCCATTCTTTTATACAGTGAAGAGGACCAGGGTCTGGCACGTATGCTTATTGAAGGGCAACAAATACCAGATTATCAGTTAAAACAGATACTCGATGAAATCCTTCAAATAGCGGATTGGAACCCTCAAGTAGAACAAATGATGATCGAACGAGTTGGCTGTCATGAAATAGCTTGGAGAACGATTCGCTATCAATTGGAAATAAGAGGTGTATTGAGATATGATCAAATCAAGCGATTTTCTCCTGATTCGATGTTTGTAAGCATACGCGAACAGCAGCAGGAGCATCTCTATCAGAAAAAGGAGAAGCTTGCTATATTCGAACGTTGGATCGGAACTAGCGGTTGTAGGAGAGAAGCGTTGTTAGCCTACTTTTCAGAGAAAATCGATGACAAGCCAGATGAATGTTGTGATAGATGTGGGGCGACCTTAGCAGAATTTGAGAGTGTTCGTGACGAGAATGCAATACCTGCATTGGCACCGTGGGAAGAGGCACTTGCGGAACTTTGTTGTCAAAAAGAGATCATCAATCAATGAGACGACAGAGGGATGTTGTGGCGACCTTAACAGATAAAGAACTTGTATTTCAAGTCTATTTGTCTCAAGCGATGATGCTTGTGTTAGCCTCTATATGTGGATTATTTCTTTTTGAAAGCTGGGCAGCATTTTGGGCTTTAATTGAATTTGATCTACAAAGTATCCTCGTAATAGGTGGAGGAGCGGCTCTTGCCGTTGTTATACTTGATATCATATTGGATCGATTCTTGCCAGAAAGGTGGCTCGATGACGGAGGCATTAATGAACGAGTATTCCGTGGCCTGACGCTACCTAGGTTAATTGGACTTTGCCTTGTGGTTTCTATCGTTGAGGAACTATTATTTCGAGCGGTTTTACAAACAGCTTTTGGCCTAGTGATTGCAAGTACGATTTTTGCTGTGATTCATTTTCGTTATTTAGATAAACCAATTCTTTTCTTAAACGTCTGGCTCGTCAGCTTCTTTCTCGGTACAATCTTTCTATGGACGGGTAATATTCTTGTCACAATAGCTGCGCATTTCTTAATTGATTTTATTTTAGGGCTCATAGTTCGTCGTCAGTATCTAAAAAAGATAAAAAGTTCAACTGAACGAATAGAGGGGAGAGAAGACAATGTCTGAAAAGCGTAATGAGCATGACCAAGCGCTTATGCTTCGGCAACAAATGGAACAGCATCAGGCAGGTGAAAGCAAAGAGAATAAGGAGCATGGAGCTCTTCCTCCTCGGGCTCAGTTTCATAAAAACAAAAGAAAGAAGACGAAAATGAAGCTTTCTTTTCCACTTATTCGTCTGCTCTTATTGCTTTTTTTAATTATTGTCATTGTTGCCCTTTCTTCACCTTACTGGCTTCTGTAAGCAATCGACATTTGTTCATTCTAGGTTCACTCCATTGTTCATATAATTGGGACAACGAGGTGAGAGAAGATGCAACCGTTTAAAGAGTGGAATGTGAATGGATCTTATGGAACATACACTGTCAAAGTAATACTAGAGGAATTGGTTTCGCGAAAAAATAAGTATGATAAATGTGAACAAGCTAAGCGAAGATGGTCATGGTTTGCTTTGCTAAGTGTAGCTATTTTACTCATGTTTGGTTATAGGATCCTAGCTGTGAATGGTCTTTCGTTGAATGGCAATGTCTTATCTGTCGTAGTTGACGAACCTTTCCTTTTATTGTTAATCCTTCTTTTTTGCATTGCCTTTTTTCAAATTCGTTTTTTTGATAAAAAGGCTGCTAAAGCAGAAAAAGAATTTGACGAGTTGCGATTTGAAGTCATCGAGAGAAATACAGAGCTTTGGGAAAAGGATCAATCTTGGGAGATGAGAGAGCGTCTGTATTCTTTTATGAAACAAGAGCATGACATTAATTTATATCACAAATAAATAGACACCTTCTATCATTCCTTGTTCGATAAAGGTGTCTATATGAAAGTACATTATCTAGTTTATGTGAGTAACGTTCTGGGATTAGGATGACTTTGGGAGGGCAGGTTGACCGAAAAACAGATAGGTGGAACGACAAAATGCGTGGTCATGTACATAAATAAACTGATCATTAAATGAGCTAATTTGTCCGAAGGCAATCGTTTTACCTTGTTTTGAACAGAAAACTTCAATCGGAATGCCCAAACGGTGATTAAAGGAAAGGTCTAAGTTTGTAACGAGCGACTTGTTCGTTAACTTTGTCAAAAACAAGCGAATCACTCCTTCTAGTATGTTAGTTTAAATCCAAGTATCGATTAAAATGTAAGCGTTTCCTATTTCCGGTTAATTTCAGTATAGCGCTATTTTATTGAATGTTCAATCGATTTGTTCCTTTTTCTTACAATAAATATGAACGATTACTTTGAGCTTCCTATTAAGGAAATTTCGTTGATTTGTCACAATATATCTTTAGCTATACTTGTAATTATGGTACGATGTAGGTGATAATTAATCGCAAAATGCTGATAAGGTATATGGATATAAGGAGTGGATGGATAATGACTGCAGTACAATTACTCGCTATCCTTGGCTTTGGCTTCCTAGCAATGATTTTAGCTATTGGAATGGCAATTTACATGCTGAAAGTTTCTCAACAATCTGAGTAATAATGAATGGAAGCTGGCACCTTATCTGGTGTCAGTTTTTATTTGCTAGTCAAAAAGTATAAATGACGATAATTTTTGAACGATTAAAAAAGACTAAGACTTTCAAAGTCGTTCATACATAACAATAAGTCGACCCATTGAATAAGATAAAAGGACTTTTTTCGAAACATTCTAACATGAGACTGTTTTCTTTTCGTAGCACGAAAGGTACAATAAAAACATTAGAGGGGGGCAGAAAATGATTGAATTAGTTATGAAACGATTAGAGGAACTTTATCCAGAAATGGTAGAGCTACGCCGGATGCTTCATGCTGAGCCGGAGCTTTCATTTGAGGAAGTGCAGACGCCAGCGATGATTGCAGACTATTTAGAACGTTTAGGTATTGAAGTGAAACGTGGAGTAGGGGGTCGCGGAGTTGTTGGGTATATTAGAGGAAGCAAACCTGGAAAAACAGTAGCTCTTAGGGCGGATTTTGACGCTTTACCAATACAAGAAGAAACGGGATTACCATTTGCCTCAAAACGACCGGGTGTGATGCATGCTTGTGGTCATGATGGCCATACAGCGACTTTACTTGTTCTTGCAAAAGCATTGGTAGAGAACCGTGAAAAGCTAGAAGGAACAGTTGTGCTCATTCATCAATTTGCTGAGGAGCTCGCACCAGGTGGGGCAATTGAGATGATTGAAGATGGCTGTTTAGAAGGGATAGATGCGATCTACGGAACTCATTTGTGGTCGACGATGCCATTAGGACAAATTGGTTATCGTAATGGGGCTATTATGGCTGCAGCTGACCGATTTGACATCGTGATACATGGCAGAGGGGGACATGGTGCTAGTCCGCATGAGACGGTTGATTCTATTGCTGTTGCAGCTGCGGTAGTCGGACAGCTTCAACATATTGTGAGCCGTAATGTTGATCCATTAAAGTCTGCTGTTATTAGCGTAGGTTCTTTCCAAGCAGGTGGAGCATTTAATGTCATTGCTGATTCAGCAACGATCATTGGGACAGTAAGAACTTTCGATCCAGAGGTTCAACAACTCGTGATGCGTCGGATAGAAGAAGTGACAAAAGGAATTTCTGAGGCAATGGGTGCAACCCACACATTCGAATACAAAAAAGGATATCCTGCTGTCGTCAACGATCCCCTGGAGACAGCTCGATTCGTTCAGCTAGCGAAAAACGTTCAACCGGATCACCTTATACAAGAAATGGCCCCTGTCATGGGAGGAGAAGATTTTGCTTATTATTTGCAGCATGTTCCAGGAACGTTCTTTTTTACGGGAGCGGGCAATGAAGAAAAAGGCATTATTTACCCTCATCACCACCCGAAATTTGATTTTGATGAGTTTGCGATGTTGATTGCAGCTAAGTGTCTAGGTCAAGCAGCTATTGGCTTCTTGTCAAAGAACAACGAATTAGAACGTAAGGAAGAACATGTATCAAAATAGCATTGTATAGCTTAAACCATCTTCAAATTTAATTAGAAGGTGGTTTTTTTAATACTTGTAAGAAAGTTTACCTTTATTAAAGGATTAAAGTATAAGTGCAACTAAGGCTTTCGCCATTAAAGCTTGGCGAGGAGCCAAGCTTTCTAATGAAACGATTTAATTTGGGTTGAAACGTTCATGACGAATGAAGCGTTTAATAGGTAAATAAGCACTGATATCATTGATTAAGCAGGAGATAGAGAGAACGGTTTACAGCGAAATCGGAGGTCTAGATGATGGAAGATCAATTAGTAATGCGCGCAAAGCAAGGAGATTATGATGCCTTTGGGCAGTTGATTGAACGGCATTTAAAAACCGTGGAAAAATTCGCTTTTCAACTAGGGGTTCAGCATACTCATGTCGAGGATGTGACACAGGAGGTTTTTATTAAAGTCTACCGTTTTTTGCACAAGCATGATCGTGGGAAATTTACGACATGGCTTTATTCGATTACGTTAAATGTTGTCAGAGACTTTTATCGACATGAGCAGCGGCAAAAGCGTAAAGCTCATGCATTAAAACGATTAGCACCAGAATCAACATACGTGGAAGAGCATTTTGATGAGGAATCAAGAGCGCTACATGAATTCATTCAATCACTTGATGATAAATATAAGGTTCCGATCATCCTTCATTATTTTCATGACCAACAGTATCAAGAAATTGCTGAGGTTCTCGGAGTGACAGAAGGCGCAATCAAAACGAGAATGTTACGGGCAAAACAGCAATTAAAAGGAAAGTTTGAAAAAGTAGGTGAACAACTATGAATGATCGAAATATGAAAAATATGCTCGATAAATTAAAAGAACAATATGAAGAAATGCCAACAAAGTCTTCTGCAGCTAATATAATGTCACAAATTAAAAAGGAAAAACGTCCTTGGTGGGGAAGCTTTTTTCATAAATGGCAAGCGGTGGCGATGATTGTTCTTGCGTTAGGAATTGGGGGAGTCCTAACAATGAGTCAGCTAAGCAATTTCGGCTCAATGTCAAATGATGAAGCGTCTCAAGAATCACTCAATCAAACGGAAGAATTTGCAGGGACAATGGATCAAGAAGAGACGTCAGAAGGAGAAATGGATACATTTGAGACACCAGAAGAGCCGGATCCTGCTAGTGAAGCACAAAGAATAGAGCAGGAAGGAGAATCAAATAATGAAGAGGAAGTCATTCACATTGAAGGGATGCCAGAAACAATAATGGTGAAAGGCATCTTAGATGAAGAACTAGGCTTTTCAACGAAAATTAATGAGCAATATGAGACAGAAACAATTCAAGAAGTAGAAAGCCATACGCTACAAGTCTATGCGAATTATACAGGCGAAAGGGTAGAGCCGTTCTTTTTTAGCGTAACGGAATTTTATAACGCAAATGATTCAGTAGACGAATTAGAGTCTTTGGTTAGAGAACAATACGAAGCTTTATCCTTAGATGGTGTGAATTATACAGAAAGTCCTAGTGAAAATGGTCTGGCAGAAAAGGAAACGGAACTAAATGTTGTCTCAGAATTGATTTTTGAGACGCCAGGTTCTGCATATCAAATCGGAATTGTTGAATATAATGACACGTATTATAGTGTTGCGATTCATTATTATGGCGAAAGATCTGATCGAATCGCTGCTGATATGGACGTTATTTTGCGACATGCACGTTTTGGTGAGTGATAAAATTGGCTGAGCAGCGATTATAGGCTGTTCAGCTTTTTGCACTTTAAGAAAGTTTAACGAAATAGAAACTTCGCTAACGTCAATCGTCACGTCGTGAAGAAAGGAAACTTCGCTAAGTGCGCTCACGTCGTGTGAGCAACGCCAAGTACCTACATCACGTAGGCAAGTCCTCTCATCACGAGTGCAAAGGATTAAAGTATGAGTGCAACTAAGGTTTTCACGATTAAAGCTTGGCGATAAGCCGAGTTTTCTAAAATAGATTAAATGCAAGACGAAAGGTTTCATCTTTATTGCGATTAAGCTACAAGAATCGTCATTTTTATTGTTTTTTCGCACTTTTGCTAGCAAATTGATATGGTATAATGAATGTCTGTTTTAATCTAACAGTAATAGCGATTCAGATTGACCATGGTTGAATTTTACCAAAGAGACAAGATAAGTAAAAGGAGCTAGAAGATCATGGGAACCGTGATAACTATCATAATAGGAGCTATTTTGTTGCTCGCACTTTATATGTGGAATGAAGCGTATCGCAATCGAATCCGCATTCATAGGTTACATTTCCCACAATTACCTAAATCATTCGATGGCTATCGGCTTTTTTTTATTAGCGATGTTCACCGTAGATTAATACCATTATCAATGATTGATCAGCTAAGAGGAAAAACCCAATTAATCATTATTGGAGGAGACCTTTGTGAAAAAGGAGTTAGTATAGGACGAATAGAAGAAAACATAAAGCGTTTAACATCGATAGCTCCTTGTATGTTCGTTTGGGGAAACAATGATCAGGAAGTAGGTAGAGATAAGCTAAGTCAGTTATTGCAAAAGCATCAGGTAGAAGAACTGACGAATAAGGTGAAAATGATTGAGAGAATGGATCATAAAATCATTATAGCTGGAGTTGATGATGCCGGGCATCAACGCGATGACTTAGCGAAAGTAATAAGAGCAAGTGAAGATCATTTCGCGATATTAGTAAGCCATTATCCAAATGTAGCGAGAGATTTGCCCGCTACTCACCCTTTTTCATTAGTGCTAAGTGGACATACACACGGAGGACAAATTAGACTATTTGGTTGGGGTCTTGCTAGCAAAGGACGCTTGATCAGGCTCTCAAATTATATTCATTTGATCAGCAATGGTTTTGGAACGACAGGTATCCCAATGAGATTAGGAGCACCAGCGGAAACACATCTAATTGTCTTATCCCTAAAATAGATTGCTTTGTTTAACGAACTTGTACAAAGTTTACACAAGGTGTATCATTCGCTATACTGTTGGTATGAAGCTTTGAAAGACTTAAGGATTTGAGCTGTAATGAAGTGATAGGGCTTAAATATTAAGGTTCAATCAGCGCCAATGGGAAGGCCTTTTTTATCAATATAGGAGGAAGAGAATATGACCTTGAAACAAGGGAAATATAATATAAAGGCGATCTCCACTATGCTTGGAATTCAGCCTGGAACGTTGCGGGCATGGGAACGTCGTTATCAAATTATCGAACCAATTCGAAACACAGCTGGACATCGACTATACTCTGATGAACATGTGGCCATTTTACGGTGGTTAATTGATAAAGTAAATAAAGGCTTTACAATTGGACAAGCTGTAGGTTTATTTGAAAAAGGTAATATCACGCTATATGCAAATGAACCTGGACATCATGATGATTATTCTGTGAAATTATCTGAAGAGATATTGGAAGCTCTTCTATCTTTTGAGGAAAATAAGGCTCATCAGCTTCTAAACCAAGCGTTTAGTCTTTTTAGTATTGATAAAGTAACGATTGATATTCTTGGAACATTGCTTGTTAAAGTAGGACATATGTGGGAAAATAACGAAATTTCAGTCGCGCATGAGCATTTCGTAACGTCTTTTCTACGAACAAAAATAGGGAATATATTCCACGGATTGCCAGTTGATGGATTTCTTCCGAAAGTTCTCGCGGTATGTGGACCGAAAGAAACGCATGAGCTAGGGTTAATGATTTATACTCTTTTCCTTCGCCGTAAAGGGTTTGAAGTCATCTATTTAGGGGCAGGAATTCCGACTCAGGATATTGAACTAGTGTTAAATGAAATTAATGCTAAAATGTTTTTCACCTCTTGTACAATGGAAGATAATTTAGATGCAACACTACAATTAGTGGAGCGATTGAAAAAAACGTTTCCTTCATTAATTATTGGCGCAGGTGGGTACGCACTTGATGCCATGTTAAATGGAAAAGCGTCTGTGTTTAAAGATCATCTTGTTGGGAAGACAAAGCAGGATTGGGAGGAATGGTTGCAAGAGCAACTAAAATCATAAAAAGGGAAAATGGACTCTTCTGATTGAGAACCTTCTATTCTGTCCGCTCATACCGTATAGTAAGACTTTTCTACGGAACGAACAGATGTCATGGTAGGGAGTTCGGGATAAGGGAGGGTGAACGATGCGTCTTGAACGATTAAATACAAATAAATTCAAAGTTTTCTTAACCTTTGACGATATGAATGAGCGAGGAATTACAAAGGAAGATCTCTGGCAAGATTTACCGAAAGTACATGATTTGTTTCGAGATATGATGCTTGAGGCAGATGATGAACTTGGGTTTAAAATCGATGGTCCGATTGCTGTTGAAGTGTATGCAATGCCAGCACAAGGAATGGTTATTATTGTAACCAAGGGTGTTCCGGATGATCAATTTGATTTAGACGGATTTGAAGAAGGCTTTATAGAGATGCAAGTTACGTTAGATGAAACGGATGAAATTTTTTATGAATTTGTTGATATAGAGGATATCATTGCTCTGTCGTCTCGACTTTATTCTCTTGGAATTATTGGCGGAGCATTGTTTTCATTTGAAACGCGTTACTATCTTAAATTCGAAGAGATTGATATTGATGAAGTGGAAGAAGAGGGATTTGTCGCGCTGTTATCAGAATTCGGGAGCCCTTCTACCGTTTCTTCTTATCGGGTCGAAGAGTATGGGAAAGAGATCATGAAAAATGAAGCGATCCTTCGTCTGTATATGACTTTTGTTTCGAACGAAAAGGACTGATGACATCGCTATCAGTCCTTTTTTCACGCTCGATTAACGATAAACTGTGATACAATAGCGTAGACTAGTTGCGATCTAAAAGTGGGCGAATATACTAGTGGTACGTACGGAGTGGAGAGGTGAAGATCATTGAAAATAGCAGTTTTGTATGGAGGGGTATCAGCAGAGCGTGAGGTTTCTCTTTCCTCAGGCAAAGGCATCATAGAAGCCCTTCAAAAAAGAGGACATGAAGTGATTGGGATTGATTTTAAACCAGCCCATTTAGATGAAATTATTAAGCTCGATGTCGATATGGTTTATATTGGATTACATGGACGTTATGGAGAAGATGGTAAGGTGCAGGCGTTGCTTGATATGTTAAACCTTCCTTATGTTGGGTCGGGCGTACAAGGTTCTGCGCTGGCAATGGATAAAGCGAAGTCAAAGCTCTTTTTTGAACGTGAAGGGGCTAGAATCGCCGGTCAGCAAGTGCTTTATAAGCATTCATACAAGCGTGAACAGATGGACATTTCTCTCCCGTTTCCGGTCGTTGTAAAACCGAATCAAGAAGGCTCAACGATTGGGATTACCTTTGCAGAAAATCGTCAAGAGCTGCTTGACGGGATTGATGCTGCGTTTAAGCTCGATGAAACAGTTCTGTTAGAGGAATTTATTAGTGGAAGAGAAGTGACAGTTGCTGTCATGGGTAACCGTGGTGAAGAAAAAGCTTTGCCAGTCGTTGAAATCGTTCCGAAAAATAAGTATTATGATTACGAGTCGAAATACGGTGCGGGAATGAGTGAGCACATCGTTCCAGCGGAATTGTCAGATGAGCAGACTGCCTATGTGCAGAAATATGCTGTTCTTGCCCATCAAGCATTAGGCTGTGATGTCTATTCGCGTGTTGACTTTATCGTTCCAGAAGATGGTCGTCATCCAGTTATTCTTGAGGTAAATACATTGCCAGGTATGACACCGACTAGCCTTTATCCGGATGCAGCCCGTGCAATTGGCCTTTCTTATGATGAAATGATTGAAGAATTTATTCAATTATCATTAAATAAATATAAATAAGTTCACAAAAGACTGTTGAGACATCGCTGTTCTCAGCAGTCTTATTTGTTTTCTTATTCCAATATCAAAGAGATTAGGAAATAAATGCGCTTTCATTTTGTGTCATTTGAATGAAAAATGTAAAAAGTATGAATAGGTCGCAAGGGTGAAATGCTTATATTTTTTCGCAGAAAAGGTGGAAATCTTATAGTTCTTTCATTATAGTAGAAGGGATGAATACTACCATTAAAGTAGTGGTTGGAATCATGTTGATACTCATTTTAGAGGTGAATTTAAATGGACGAAAATGAAAAGCAAGCTGAGCAGCTCGATGTGCTTGCTTCGACACAAAGTGTCATTAAAAAAGCATTGGACAAGTTAGGCTATCCAAATGAAATGTTTGAACTGTTAAAGGAACCAATTCGTATGCTAACTGTCCGTATTCCAGTCCGCATGGATGATGGTTCTACCAAGATTTTCACAGGCTTTCGTGCTCAGCATAATGATGCAGTCGGTCCGACCAAAGGTGGCGTACGCTTCCATCCAAATGTAACTGAAAAAGAAGTTAAAGCGCTGTCGATCTGGATGAGCTTAAAGGCTGGTATTGTTGATCTCCCATATGGCGGGGGCAAAGGTGGCATCATTTGTGATCCTCGGGAAATGTCCTTTCGGGAACTCGAGCGCATTAGTCGAGGCTATGTCAGAGCGATTAGTCAAATTGTTGGACCAACAAAAGATATTCCTGCTCCGGATGTTTTTACGAATTCACAAATTATGGCATGGATGCTCGATGAATATAGCCGTATTCGTGAATTTGATTCTCCAGGCTTTATTACAGGAAAGCCAATTGTACTCGGAGGCTCACATGGTCGTGAATCAGCTACCGCAAAAGGGGTAACGATTTGCATTCGTGAGGCAGCCAAAAAGAAAGGAATTGAGATTGACGGTGCACGAGTAGTCATCCAGGGTTTCGGTAATGCAGGAAGCTTTCTAGCTAAATTTATGCATGATGCTGGTGCAATCGTTGTCGGGATTTCAGATGCCTACGGCGCGTTACATGACCCAGATGGCTTAGATATTGATTATTTACTCGATCGCCGTGATAGCTTTGGGACAGTAACAAAGCTTTTTAAAGAAACCATTTCAAACGAGGAATTACTTGAGCTCGATTGTGATATTCTTGTTCCCGCTGCGATTGAAAATCAAATTACAGAACAAAATGCTCATAAAATTAAAGCGTCGATTGTTGTGGAGGCAGCAAATGGACCTACGACAATGGAAGCGACACGTATTTTAACCGAGCGCGATATTCTACTTGTTCCAGACGTTTTAGCTAGTGCAGGTGGTGTTACGGTATCCTACTTCGAATGGGTCCAAAATAACCAAGGGTATTATTGGACTGAGGAAGAGGTGGAAGGTAAGCTTGAAACAGTGATGGTGGGATCGTTCGAGAATATTTTTCGTTTAGCTAAAACTCGAAAAGTTGATATGCGTCTTGCGGCTTACATGATCGGTGTACGAAAAATGGCTGAAGCGTCTCGTTTCCGTGGTTGGGTTTAAATTGATATACTAATAAGGGTCTGCCCTATTAAGCGCAAGTAAACGTGATAAGCAATCGCTGTTTACTTTAATGTTAATGCGCTTCCTTGGCAGACCCTTAAAGTTCGTTTAAGTGTAAAAAGAGGGTGAATAGTATGAAGCGAGAAGATGTCATTATCGTTGGTGGTGGACCTTGTGGGTTAGCAGCAGCAATTGCTTGCATGGATCAAGGACTTAACCCACTTGTGATTGAAAAGGATCATGTTGTAAGTGCAATTTATCGTTATCCGACACACCAAATGTTTTTTAGCACGAGTGAGAAACTGGAAATTGGCGGTGTGCCTTTTATAACGGAGGAACGTAAACCGAAACGAAATCAAGCGCTTGTCTATTACAGAGATGTCGTGAAAAGAAAACAAATTCGCGTGAATGCGTATGAGCGAGTAAGGGCAGTTGAGAAATTGGAAGATGATTCATTCGCTGTGCATACGTCAAAGGCGCACTACCATACTTCAGATGTGATTATCGCTACTGGCTATTATGACTCGCCAAATTTTATGGGAGTTCCAGGGGAAGATCAGGATCATGTACATCATTATTTCAAAGAAGCACATCCCTATTTTGATAAAGATGTTGTCGTTATAGGTGGGAAAAATTCTGCTGTTGATGCGACAATAGAGCTCGAAAAAGCTGGTGCACGTGTGACAAATTTATATCGAGGTAGTGAGTATTCAAGCAGTGTAAAGCCGTGGATTTTACCAGAATTTGAATCGCTTGTGCGTCAAGCGAAAATCAATATGGAATTTAATGCACACGTATTGAACATTACTGAAAGTGAAGTTGTTTATCAAGTTGGTTCGACGATAAAGAACGCCCCTGCTCAATTTGTATTTGCTATGACAGGATATCATCCCGATCATTCCTTCCTTCGCAAAATGGGTGTCATTGTAGATAAAGAAACAGGTCGACCACAATTTCATCCAGATACGATGGAAACGAATGTAAGAGGGCTTTTTATTGCTGGTGTCATTGCAGCTGGAAATAATGCCAATGAAATCTTTATAGAGAATGGTCGCTTTCATGGTGAACAAATTGCGAGAAAAATCATGGAGAGATTTAACGATTAAAGGTCATTTTAAAAAGAAGGCTTGTAGGAGGAGAACTTCCCCCTTACAAGCCTTCTTTTTAGGTTACGAAAGGATACATGCTTTGACTTAGAAAGTTATCGGCATCGTTATGAATGGAAGGTTATTGGTAGAGAGACATCTAAGGATTTCGCCACTAAGGACATAGTAATATGCCAAATGTTGTTATGTCAAAAACAGCTCTTGTAAAGCTGTGTGATCAGAGGTTTGTTCTAGTACGACCATTAATTTTAACCGTGCTTTTTGTCCATTTAAGCCATTTGTGAAGATAATGCCTAAGTCTTTCAAGCTACGTCCTCCCCCTTCATAGGCGTATGTGTCTTGGACAACTCCACTAAAACAACGAGATACAAGGATGATAGGAATATTTTGTTTTATTATTTGTTCGAGAGCAGGCATGATGGTCGGTGGTACATTTCCTTGCCCGAATGCTTCAAGGACAAGACCATCGATATTGAGTGCTTACGATTGCTTGGACGATCGATTGTTCCATACCCGTATATGTTTTTAATAGGGCGACTCTTTTTGTCAGCTTTTTAACTGGGTGGCATTCGCGCTTTGAAAGAGTATAGTGAAAAAAGACGCCACGTTTTGTGACAATACCAATTGGACCATATTGTGGACTTTGAAAGGTCGCAATATTACTTGCATGTGTTTTTGTCACATTCTTCGCTGTATGTATTTCATCATTTAAAACGACTAATACACCTTTCCCACGAGCTTCATCACTTGCTGCCACATGAACGGAGGAAATTAAATTGTGTGGGCCGTCAGAGCCAAGCTCATTACTTGAGCGCATGGCACCAGTTACAACGACAGGAATATCCCAATTTAAGAGAAGATCAAGTAGATAGGCTGTTTCTTCAAGCGTATCTGTCCCATGTGTAACGACAATCCCATCTAATTTATCCATTTCAACTCTTTCCTTTAATCGTTCTGCTAAGTCGATCATTAAAGAAGGAGTCATGTGAGGAGAAGGGATGTTCAAGTAGTCATCGACAATCACCGAGGCAATACTTGATAGAGATTCGATCGTGGAATATAATGGATTTACTAAGTTGGTTTGAACGGCGCCATGCTCATCTTCCTGCATGGCAATCGTACCTCCTGTATGTAAAACAAGAATTTTTTTCAACATGTACACCTCAGCTTCAATTTATTCTATCTATCTTACCATAATTTATCTATATATCCACTTTGCCTTTATCAGAAATAGGATGTTGTAGCAAGGAGGAAAGGGAGGGCATATTGTTTGCGATTGTAACAGCAGCAATGGCTCCAGGAATGGCATTGCTATCATATTTTTATTTACGAAAACATTATGCAACAAATACAGGTATATTGGTGTTTCGAACATTTTTAATCGGGATACTGCTCGTTTTTCCAGTAATGGTATTACAATATGCGTTTATCGTCGAAGGATACTTTGAGGAACCGCTTTCAAGAGCGTTTATTTTGTATGCTTTTGTGGAAGAGTTCTTTAAATGGTTCTTGCTTTATTTCTTTGCCTATCAGCAGGCAATTTTCACAAGCCGTTATGATGGCATTATTTTTGGAGTTTCTCTTTCATTAGGTTTTGCTAGTCTTGAAAATGTATTCTATTTAATTGCGAATGGATTAGAAACGGCAATAGGTCGTGCACTGCTCCCGGTTTCAAGCCATGCTCTTTTTGGCGTTTTAATGGGGTATTATTTGGGAAGAGCAAAGATGGAACCGCAACAAAAAGCGAGACATTTGACTTTATCGCTTTTTTTCCCTATTCTCTTACACAGTGTGTATGATTTGATCTTAGTCGTCTTTGATATGTATTTTTTAATAGGGATGATTCCATTTATGTTATTGCTATGGTGGTTAGCTTTAAAAAAGGTCAAACGTGCGCATCAATTAGATCAATAAACTTGTATGAAGCTCAAATGAATTGAATGTGAAGAAAGAAGTAAAACGAAGAAAGTATGAACAGAAGGAGGATCACTATGGCTGATAGACGATATCGTATTGTGATTCGTTGTCCTGTATGCGGAGAAAAATATATTTTGCGTGGAAGACGAAATGAAGATGGTGAATATGAAACGGGGTTTAAACGTTGCGTCTGCGGAAATGAAGAACATTTAAACATTGACGCAACACCAGAATAATACAATCTCGCACTATTAAATGATGGTCCCTGCGTGCAAAACAAAAAATCACTTGCAATATTATATGAATTGTTGTAATTTTGATTCAAAGCAAAAATAAATATCCATCTTATCTAGAGAGACGGAGGGACTGGCCCGACGATGTCTCAGCAACCAGCCTTATTGGTCAGGTGCTAATTCCATCAAGTCTAAGGATGACTTGAAAGATAAGAAGAAGCGAAAGATAACACAAACACCTTCTTCTTATTTTTAGAAGTAGGTGTTTTTTTATAGTTTTGAAACTTCACTAAGGGCACTCGCGTCGAGAGGAAAAGGAAACTTAGCTAAGGAAACTCACGTCGTGTGAGGGGAAACCTCGCTAAGTGCGTTCACGTCCTGTGAACAACGCCAGGTACCCACGTCTTGAGTGTAACTAAGTCTTTTTAAATACTTAAATGTAATGGGGGTTTTTTTGATGAATCGTAAGAAGCTTGAAACCATCTTAGTCCAAATGGGAAACCGTTCCGATGATCGGACGGGTACTATAAATACTCCAGTTTATTTTTCGACTGCTTATCGCCATACGGGAATTGGTGAATCAACTGGATATGATTATGCTCGTACAGGAAACCCGACTCGAGAAGTCGTTGAAAAATCGATTGCTACACTTGAGGAAGGAGATCGTGGCTTTGCTTGTAGCTCGGGTATGGCTGCTATTCAAACAGTGTTTTCTTTATTCGAACATGGAGATGAAATTTTAGCGTCACAAGATTTATATGGAGGAACGTATCGTTTATTCGAACAAGGTTGGAATCGTTGGGGGCTCTCATTTTCTTATGCGGATCCTCGTAACTTGGAGCAATTTGAAGCTTGTATTAATGAACGTACGAAAGCGTTATTTATCGAATCGCCGACCAATCCACTAATGCAAGAAGCGTCCATTCCCGATCTTGCCAAAATCGCTGAAAAACATAATCTATTGCTCATTGTCGACAATACTTTCTATACACCGCTATTGCAACAGCCTTTAGTAGACGGTGCACATATTGTCATCCACAGTGCGTCAAAATATTTAGGAGGGCATAATGACGTCATTGCTGGGTTGATTGCTGCTCGTGGTGAGAAGCTTTGTGAGCGAATTGGCTACTATCATAATGGCATCGGTGCAACGCTATCAGCTTTTGATTCGTGGTTATTAATTCGAGGGATGAAGACACTCGCCTTAAGAATGGAGAAACATGAAGAAAATGCAAAAGCGATTGTCTCTTACCTAGAGGAACATGAAGGAGTAACAGATGTGCTTTATCCAGGTAAAGGTGGAATGATTTCATTTCGTATTTTAAAAGAAAATTGGGTAAACCCATTTTTACAGCAGCTTAAATTAGTTTCTTTTGCTGAGAGCTTAGGCGGTGTGGAAAGTTTAATGACGTATCCTGCTACACAAACTCATATGGATATTCCAGAAGATATTCGCATTGCAAATGGTATATGCAATCGACTATTACGTTTTTCGGTAGGAATTGAACGAGTGGAAGATTTAGTAGCGGATTTAGATCAAGCTTTTCGCTTTGTAAAAGAAACGACTAACTAGATTAAGAAAGGGTTGAGCAGATGAATATTTTGGATCAATTAGCATTTAACGTTTTGATCGGTGACGGAGCGATGGGGACATTTTTATATGAGCAAGGCGTAGATCAATGCTTTGAAGAAATCAATGTCTCTGATCCAGAAAAGGTTCTCGATGCTCATAAGCAATATGTCCAAGCTGGAGCTGACGTCATTCAAACAAATACATATGCGGCTAATGCATTGAAACTTGAGAAGTACGGATTAGAGAGTGATGTGAAACGTCTCAATCAAGCTGCTGTCCAACTTGCGAGGCAGGCAGCAGGCGACGAAACATTTGTCGTGGGGACGATCGGTGGAGTTAGGCGTTTTCAACTGGAAGAATGGAGTTTACGAGAAATTGAGACGGCTTTCTCCGTACAAATGAATGACCTACTCTCAGAAGGTGTAGACGGTCTGTTGCTTGAAACATTTTATGATCTTGAAGAAGCAAAAATGGCAACGAGTCTAGCGCGTAAGTGGACGGATCTGCCTATTATTGTTAATCTATCATTAGGAGAAGTTGGTGTGTTGAACGGAGGAGTGCCTGTTGCGGGTGCTCTTGATCAGTTAGTTGCTGTTGGAGCGAACGTGGTTGGCTTGAATTGTCGCATGGGTCCATTTCATATGCTACGTTCATTTGAAACGATTCCGTTACTTGATCAGGCTTACTTATCTGCTTATCCAAATGCTAGCTTACCAGAATTATCGAGATGGGCGTGTTTTTTATCAATCAAATGCTGAATACTTTAAAGCAATGGGTGAAAAGTTCATCAAAGAAGGTGTACGATTATTAGGTGGTTGTTGTGGAACAACACCAGAGCATATTGCTGCGTTTGCTGAAGTAAAACAGCAGGTAAAGCCAATTGTAAGTAAAAGCGTTCGCCCAAGCGTTGCTCAAGAAAGGGAGAGTATTGATCATCCCTCGTAAACAAACGCCGTTACCAGAAATTGTAAAAGAGCGTGCATCGGTTATTGTTGAACTTGATCCACCGAAAAAATTGAACACGAAACGGTTTATGGAAGGTGCGAAAGTATTAAAAGAAGCTGGTGTTGATGCGATCACAATGGCAGATAACTCGCTTGCGTCTCCGCGTGTGGATAATCTCGCACTAGGAGCAATGGTGAAGGAGCAAATTGGGGCAAGACCACTTGTTCATGTGACATGCCGTGACCGTAACTTAATCGGTCTGCAATCACATTTAATGGGACTTAACGCACTTAGGGATTGATGATATTTTAGCAATTACGGGTGATCCAACTAAGATTGGCGATTTTCCTGGAGCGACTTCTGTTTATGATGTATCATCATTTCAACTGATTTCATTAATTAAACAGTTGAATGAAGGGATTTCTTTTTCTGGGAAAGAACTTGGTCAAAAAGCGAATTTTTCAATTGGGGCAGCATTTAATCCGAATGTCCGCCATCTTGAAAAAGCAGTGCAACGAATGGAAAAGAAAATCGAAAGTGGTGCTGATTATTTTATGACTCAGCCTATCTATAGCTCAGCACAAATAGAAGCCCTTTATCATGAGACGAAGCATATAGAGCAACCTATTTATATTGGAATCATGCCATTAACGGGAACGAGAAATGCTGAATTTCTTCATAATGAAGTACCAGGTATCAAATTGACGGACGATATTCGGACGAGCAATGGCAGCATGTGGCGACGATCGAGACAGAGCAACTCGTGAAGGGATTCAAATTGCAAAATCACTCATTGATGCAGCACTGTCATTTTTTAATGGTATTTATTTAATTACTCCTTTCTTACGCTATGAAATGACAGTTGAACTTACTCACTATATTGAAGCAAAAAAGGAAATACTCCACAATAAGAAGCATTAGTATCGTTATAGGGATTAGTAGAAAGGACGGACATGATGACGAAGTCTTTATTTGAACAACAGCTTGAAAAGAAAATCCTTGTCCTCGATGGAGCGATGGGGACGATGTTACAGCAGGCTAATTTGACTGCTGAAGATTTTGGTGGAGAGGAATATGAGGGATGTAATGAATACTTAAATGAAACAGCCCCTCATGTGATTGAAGGCATTCACCGTGCTTATCTTGAAGCAGGTGCAGATATTATTGAAACGAATACATTTGGTTCAACCAATATTGTACTTGATGACTATGATCTTGGTCATAAAGCTGAAGAGTTAAGTCGATTAGCGGCTGAGATTAGCTAAAAAAGCGGCTGATGAGTTTTCTACACCTGAATGGCCTCGCTTTGTTGCTGGAGCAATGGGACCAACGACAAAATCGTTATCTGTTACCGGTGGAACAACCTTTGAAGCACTTGTTGACAATTATCACGAACAGGCACGTGGACTCATTCGTGGTGGTGCTGACATTATGCTACTTGAGACAAGTCAAGATATGCGTAACGTAAAAGCTGGCTATATCGGAATTGAGCGAGCCTTTGAAGAACTAAATGTGAAGCTGCCAATATTCGTTTCAGGTACGATTGAGCCGATGGGAACAACTCTAGCTGGGCAAAATATTGAAGCATTCTATCTGTCACTTGAGCATATGAAACCAACAGTTGTTGGCTTAAACTGTGCAACAGGTCCAGAATTTATGCGTGATCATATTCGTTCATTGTCTGACCTTGCTACAACGTATGTCAGCTGTTATCCAAATGCGGGACTACCTGATGAAGAAGGTCATTATCATGAGTCACCTGATTCACTAGCAAAAAAGCTAACGGCTTTTGCTGAAAAAGGCTGGCTTAATATTGTTGGTGGTTGCTGCGGAACGACTCCTGATCATATTACAGCGATGGTCGAATCAACAAAAGGCTTTAAACCCCGTGCGTTAAATGCTGAGCATCCACATGCTGTTTCAGGGATTGAGCCCTTGATTTATGATGATAGCATGCGTCCATTATTTGTCGGTGAACGGACGAATGTCATTGGTTCAAGAAAATTTAAGCGATTAATTGCTGAAGGGAAATTTGAAGAAGCATCAGAAATTGCTCGCGCACAAGTAAAGCGTGGTGCTCATGTCATTGATGTTTGTTTAGCTGACCCAGACCGTGAAGAGTTAGAAGATATGGAACAATTCCTTGGCTACCTTGTCAATAAAGTGAAAGTACCATTGATGATTGATTCGACAGATGAAGTTGTCATTGAAAAGGCACTTACCTATTCTCAAGGGAAAGCGATCATTAACTCGATTAACTTAGAGGACGGGGAAGAGCGTTTTGAAAAAGTGATTCCGATTGTCAAAAGGTTCGGAGCAGCTGTCGTTGTCGGTACCATTGATGAGGAAGGAATGGCTGTTTCTGCTGAACGTAAGCTAGAAGTCGCGATTCGTTCACATGATCTACTTGTCAATAAATATGGCTTGAAATCAGAGGATATTATTTTTGATCCACTTGTATTCCCTGTTGGAACAGGTGATGAGCAGTATATTGGTTCAGCAAATGCAACAGTTGAAGGCATTCGCTTAATTAAAGAAGCATTGCCAAAATGTTTAACAATTCTAGGTGTAAGTAATGTGTCATTTGGTCTTCCTCCTGTTGGCCGTGAAGTCTTAAATGCCGTTTATTTATATGAGTGTACACAAGCTGGGCTTGACTATGCGATTGTTAATACGGAGAAATTAGAACGCTATGCTTCAATTTCGGATAAAGAAAAAGAAATGTCAAAAAAGCTTTTGTTTGAAACGACGGACGAGAATTTAGCGGAATTTACTGCGTTTTATCGCGGGAAAAAGACGGAAAAGAAAGTCGAGCTCTCTACTTTGACGTTAGAAGAAAGACTTGCTTCTTATATCGTTGAGGGGACGAAAGAAGGCTTGACTGAAGATCTTGACCAAGCTTTAGCGAAGTATGATGATCCATTAGATATTATCAATGGTCCGCTTATGAATGGGATGGATGAAGTAGGTCGCCTATTTAACAATAATGAGTTAATTGTTGCTGAAGTTCTCCAAAGTGCTGAAGTAATGAAGGCCTCTGTTGCTCATTTAGAACCATATATGGAGAAGAAAGAAGACGACAATGGTAAAGGGAAAATTTTACTCGCTACCGTTAAAGGAGATGTTCATGATATTGGAAAAAATCTCGTCGAAATCATTCTTGGAAATAATGGCTTTAAGATTGTGAACCTAGGGATTAAAGTAACCTCGACTGAATTAATTGAAGCAGTCAAAAAAGAAAATCCTGATGCCGTTGGATTATCTGGCTTGCTTGTCAAATCAGCACAGCAAATGGTGTTAACAGCTCAAGATTTGCGTCAACAACAAATTTCTATTCCGATTTTAGTTGGTGGAGCCGCGTTAACGAGAAAGTTCACAGATACGAAAATTGCCGCTGAGTATGATGGTCTCGTCTTGTATGCGAAGGATGCAATGAATGGACTTGATATTGCCAATCGTCTTGCTAAGCCAGAAGAGCGTGTTAAGTTAGCGGAAGAGCTAGCGGAAGCAAGAGCGAAGAAAGATGCTGTTCGACCTGCAGAAAGAAAGCCGATTGAGGAGCGTTCTGAAATTGAGGGGTTGCGTTCAGATGTGGCGGTTGATGGACCTATTTTTACGCCAACTGATTTAGATACGCATATTTTACGTGATTACAAGCTTTCTCATCTTGAGCCTTATATTAATATGCAAATGTTACTTGGTCGTCATTTAGGGGTTCAAGGAAAGGTAAGCCGTCTCCTTGCTGAAGGCGATGAACGCACAGTGCAGTTAAAAGAAAAAGTCGATCAATTCCTTGCGAAGGCAAAAGCGGAGCAGTTGATAAAGGCTCATGGTATGTATCAATTCTTTCCAGCACAATCTGAGGGCAATGATATTCTTGTTTATGATCCAGCTGATCAGAAAACAGTGCTTGAACGATTTAGCTTTCCCAGACAAAGACATAAGCCTTATTTATGTTTAGCGGACTATATCCGTCCTGTTTCAAGCGGAGAAATGGATTACGTCGGTTTCCTTGCTGTCACGGCTGGACAAGGTGTTCGTGAATTAGCTGAACAAGCAAAAGTAGATGGCGATTATTTAAATAGTCATCTGATCCAAGCAGCTGCACTTGAAATTGCTGAAGGTTTTGCTGAACGTGTTCATCAACAAATGCGTGATCGTCTAGGTTACCCGGATTCAGCTGATATGACAATGGATGAACGCTTCGCTGCTAAATATCAAGGTGTTCGTGTTTCCTTCGGTTATCCAGCCTGTCCAAATTTAGAAGATCAAGAGAAGCTTTTCAAACTTTTGAAACCAGAAAAAATTGGTATTCAATTAACAGATGGATTCATGATGGAACCAGAAGCATCCGTTACAGCAATGGTTTTTGCCCATCCTGAAGGCAGGTATTTTAACGTGTTAGCTTAAACGTTGGTATATAAGGGTTTTGATGATAATTAGATAAATAAAACCAAGAAAAACTATAATTAGTAATTGGTATTTATCGTATCTTAAATATCGTTATGAAACCATCTGTTGAATTTAAACCTTTTCTATTATGTGAGTAATCACGTAGTAGGGGAGGTTTTTCTTTTGTCCAAAATTCTAAAACGTAAAACTAAACGCAGTAATAAGTTTAAGCACATCTCACTTAAAGAAGCTCAGGAGATTGTAATCAACCGAAAATCAATCGAAGGACTACGGAGTGAAACCTTGAGAAATTACACCAAAGTATTTAAACATTTAAATGATTTATTTGGAAGTGATATCGATGTAAAGGAAATAAGTGAATCCGATGCAAAAGACTTTATCTTTTATTTAGTAGAAAATGGTATATCAAACAGTATGATCAATTCTTATTTGCATTCAGCTCAAACAGAAGAATATATACAAACAAGTTGACTGTTTTAAGTGAAAGGGATTGAACTTGGTGTCTCGGCTCGTTCGATTCAGAATATTATCTTAGGATATACATACAAATCTACTTAAAATGACACTTTTATTGGAGGCTTGACAACTGAAAAAACCTTATTTTACTAGGCTTTTCTCACATCATGAAATACAACTTTTAGTGTCTACGGCTTATGTCGAGAAAAGCTTTATCAACTCCCTGTTAACCTTTAGTATTGTTTTTGTCAACAATAATTGGTATAATTTCCTTATAGACAACCATATACTAGTACCACTTTTATTAACGGGCGGTGAGTATATGTGTAATGAGGAGGAGAAAGATATGGCTATTTCAAATGAGACAGTCAAAAAAGTGCATGCTTTTGGCGAGATGCGAAAACTAATTCAGTCTGAATTAAAAGCTAAAGGTATGAGTGGACAAGATATTAAGAAGGAACTCCCTAATCGATTTAATGGCAAATAAACCAAAAGTCGTAATTGATACGAATATTTTTATTGATGGTATGCTAGGCATTGATCAAAGTTGTGTTGAAATCTTAGACCTATTTGACATAGTTAAAATTACTCCTCTATTCTCTCAAGATACCATCGGTGAACTTGTGTATGTATCAGAAATTATGGCTAGAAAATCAATTAGAGGAATTGATAAACGTCTTGAATTCCTAAATTATGTAATGTATACCTTCTATCATTCAAAATCGATTAATACTACCTTGCACAGTGAAGTTGAAGAGGGTATTGAATTAACCTGTTCTGACTCAGATGATGACATGTTTTTAGAATGTGCTTACTGGGGCAAAGCAAACTTTCTTATTAGCAATGATAAAAAATCAAATCTTCACTCATGCAACTTAGGTGATTGCTCAATTCTTACATCTGAAGAATTTATGAATATAGTTAATGAATAGCTAAACCTCCCTGCTCCATTGTGAATGTGTGGGAGGTTTTTGTGTATATTTAGGGATATTAGCATCCAATTATCAGAGTAGATAATACTATTGTTAGAAGCCTTGCGCTTAATCATCTTGCGAAAGATAAGCCATATAATGGTAGAAAGGGGTGCTATTATGGTATTAGCGAAAAATGTAGAAGTGTGAAGAAGGCACCTTTCTCTTTTGTGGGTGGTGCTTTTCTATCATCAAAGAACATCGAACTTTGTCGAAGGCATTCCATCTATTTGAAAAAATAGTATAATAATTCCTGTACTAAAAATAAAAGGGGGTTAATACTATGAAAAAATTACTATCTTTACCCTTAATGGCTTTATTGATTGCCGTTATGGCTGCATGCGGAGGAGCAGAAGAACAAGTAACTGCCGTACCAGAGGAAACGGAAGAAATAGAAACTGAAACTGATGCTGCTGCCGATGAAGAAACAGAAGTTGAAGTAGCAGAAAAAGTTGAAGTAGCAGAAGAAGAGGAAGAAGTGGAAGAGGCTGAACCAGCTGAACAAGAAGTAGATGACGTTCCACGTGAACATCAAAATGCTTTAAGGTCTGCTCAAAATTATGTGAACATCATGTCGTTTTCAGAAAAAGGACTTTTTGAACAATTGACATCTGAGTATGGAGACCAATATCCAGAGGACGCTGCTCAATACGCTATAGAAAATGTAGAAGTGGATT
Organism: uncultured Bacillaceae bacterium; assembly: GCA_963838465.1. Lineage (GTDB taxonomy): Bacteria > Bacillota > Bacilli > Bacillales > Bacillaceae_D > Halalkalibacter. Next base: position 987,738 of record CAWIQZ010000017.1, on the reverse strand, counting down.
ATTACGAAGAAGCCCTTGAAGCGGCGAAAAACTATCAAGAGATTATGCCAATGTCTGACCAAGAATTATTGGAACAACTTACATCGGAATACGGCGATCAATATACAAAAGAACAAGCGCAATACGCTCTTGATAATTTACCAAATTAATTAAACCCATGAAGACACTCTTAACTGGGTGTCTTTTTTTATAGTACCTCATAGGTGGTGGCTGCATGAAGGAGTCCAGTACACATGCACCGAAGAAGAAATTCTATCGCTCAAAGTGAAATTAGAGATCATGGGACATGAAGCAGAGGTTGTAGAAGGTGAAGAGGAATAAATACTTGTCCAAAAATAATGTTAAAACCTTCTGTTAAATGCTAGTATAGACATAACATAATTAGAAAAGGTTAATATATCAACGTTTAAATAAATAATACTTAAATCGGATTCATGATGGAACCAGAAGCATCCGTTACAGCAATGGTTTTTGCCCCTCCTGAAGGGCGTTACTTTAATGTATTGGGATAATATAAACAATGGAAGCTCTCGAATGTCGAGGGCTTTTTTGTTTGTGCTACCAAGTTTTTAATAAGTATTTGAATAAAAAGGAACTTGAAACAAACACTAGTTTTATCAATCATGACCCAAAAACGATGTGTCATGAAACAGATAACACAAACATAAGGAGGTTCTAGCATCATGAAGCGTCATCTGTTCACATTTAAGGTTCTACTAGTTATGGCATTGGTTTGCTTTGGTTTCGTTATGAATTCATCACAAACACTAGCCTTTACAGATCAGATCATTCAACAAGGAGCAACAGGAGATGATGTTGTTGAATTGCAATCACGTCTTCAATACATCGGATTTTACAACGGCAAAATTGATGGGGTATACGGTTGGGGAACATACTGGGCAGTTCGTAACTATCAATACGAATTTGGACTTGAAATTGATGGGTTAGTCGGGCCGGAAATGAAAGATAAGCTCGCTAAGTCAACAAATTACAATGAAAAATTCGTGCAGCAATCTTTACAAGAAGGTCGTAAGTTTACACATTATGGCGGAACGCCTAAAGAGATTCAAAAAGGACCAAAAGGAAGTGAAGAACAAGCTCAGCCGCCGCAGCAAAGGCAACCTCAGCCGGATGTTGGACCAGCACAACCAGTACAACCTCCACAGCCAGAACAAGGTGTTCCAACTCAACCACCTGCAGAGGAACCTATACCTTATGAAGAAATACCGGAAGAACAAAATAATGAAGCAAATATTGAAAAAGCAACCAATGCTCCACCAGGTTATTCAGATAATGATGTGCAACTAATGGCCAACGCTGTTTATGGTGAGGCACGTGGAGAACCATATGTTGGTCAAGTGGCTGTTGCTGCGGTAATCATTAACCGAGTGAACAGTCCTACATTTCCTAATACAGTATCTGGCGTCATTTTTGAGCCGAGAGCTTTCACGGCTGTAGCAGATGGGCAAATATGGTTACAACCTGATGAGACGGCACGAAGAGCTGTTCTTGATGCATTGAATGGTCAGGATCCTACAGGAGAGGCAATGTACTATTTTAATCCTGACACGGCAACGTCTGGCTGGATTTGGACGAGACCACAAATTAAGAAAATTGGAAAACACATTTTTTGTTATTAATCATTGGAGGTGAATCGTAGTGGTACGTAATATAGTTATTGGTTTACTAGCTGTTACTGTTCTAGCAATGGGGGTATGGGGCTTCCAAGAGAAGAGCCAAAAAGAGACGCTTCATGTTCAAAAAGAAACACTTAAGATAACGGCAGAAAATAATTATCAGCGTGCGTTTCATGAGCTTGCTTTCCACCTTGATCAAATTGAAGATCAATTAGGCTCGACGTTGGCAATGAATACGAGACGTCAACTAACACCTGCATTAGCGGATGTTTGGCGTGTAACAAGCCTAGCACAAGAAGAAATCGGACAACTTCCTCTTAGTTCGTTAGACTTGGGCAAGACAGAGGAATTTCTCTACAAGCTTGGGAAATTCAGCTACCGTACTTCAATCCGAGATTTGGATAAAGACCCTTTAACAGACAAAGAATATGAAACGCTTCAGAATCTGTATAGTCATTCAAAGGACATTCGAAAAGAAATGAGGAAATCCCAAGCGGCAATGCTCAGTAATGGTGATCGATGGCTTGACATTGAAGCAGAAATGGAAGCTTCTGCAGAACCAATAGATAATATGGTTGTTAATAATTTCGAGGTCATGAATAAATCCGTGCAAGGAATTAGTGAAACGGAATGGGGAGCGGGTCTTGCTGCAGTTGAAAACTTAAATGGAGAATTAAAGAAAGCACTAAATGGAAAGAAGATATCGAAGCAAGAAGCAGAAAAAATAGCTCGCAAATATTTGAATATGGACAAGCAAGTCCCAGTTCACGTATCTGAAAGTGGCGATGAACTTGCATATCCAGCTTACACGATCATGGTTGATGATCCTGATCATGAAACTCATTATTATATGGATATGAGTGTTAAAGGCGGAGAACCAATTTGGTTTCTACAGGATCGTCAAATCAAAGATCAAAATATAAGCTTAAATCAAGCAGTTGAAAAAGCAAAAGCCTTTCTAGAAAAAAATGGAAAGAAAAATATGCAATTAATTGATAGTAGACAATATGATTCAATTGGCATGCTACAATTTGTTTACCTTGAAGATAATGTGAGAGTGTATCCAGATTCGATTACAGTTGAAGTAGCTTTAGATGATGGGGATATTTTAGGGTATGAGGCGAAAAGTTATTTAATACATCATAAAGAACGTGACATACCTAAACCGAAGCTCTCAATGAAAGAAGCTCAAGCAAATTTAAATCCTCGACTTGAAGTTATGGAGGACCACATTGCGGTGATCGAGAATGAATTGAAGGAGGAAGTTCTTTGCTACGAGTTCTTTGGTGTTATTGATCATGATACGTATCGTATTTTCATTAATGCTGAAGATGGACAAGAAGAAAAAGTAGAGCGACTTGATCAAGCAGAGACTGACTATGATTTTACGTAATTTCAAAGAAGAAGCAGTCGATGCTTCTTCTTTTTACTTTTTCATGAGATAATAAGAGTAAACTATGCAAAAAAGTTTGATCGCAATTGATTTATCAATTGTGGAGAGGAGCAAGTCAAGTGATTGATATTGGTTCAACAATTTTCTTAGAACTAAGAGATACAACTGGAGAAGAAGAAAGAATTCTTCACTTTCGGTGTCGTTTAGTCGATCAAGAAAAGTCTATTTTCATCATCGATTATCCAATTAATCAACAAACACATAAACCAAGTTTCTTCTTTGATGGAACAGAATTTCATGCGTGGTTCATAGGGACAGATTCAGCGATGTACGCCTTTGATACGGAAATTGTCGGAAGAAAGAAAAGTAATATACCAATGCTATTATTAAAAGACCCAGGAAAAGAAGCATATATGAGAATTCAACGTCGGGATTATGTAAGGGTAGAAGCGTCAGTTGATGTTGCTGTTCATCCAATAAAGGATGAATTTACTCCTTTTGCTTCCGTTTCTCTTGATCTAAGTGGAGGAGGATGTGCAGTCGTTATTCCTCATGGGAAATTCTTACCTAAAGAAGGGGAACTTAATCTTTGGCTTGTTTTACATATGCAATCAGGTGATTTCTCTTATGTGAGGGTGTGCTGTAAAATTATACGGGTGTTTAAACCGCGACCTGAATCAAGAGAGAGGGTGTCATTACAATTTTTAGATATAGATGAACGTGAACGCCAAAAAATTGTGCGTCATTGTTTCGAAAGACAATTAATACTTCGTCGAAAAAAACAGGAGTAAAGACTGTGTATTGACAAATAGATTGATGATTCAAAAAGCTTTCGTTAGACCGACCTGTAAGAGTATGGTAAGATAAAAATGAGAACAATTGTATTTTACACAGTTGTTTGGATTTTATATGAGGTGTAATTGTAAATGAATAATAAGATGCAAATTGCAATAGATGGACCTGCTGGTGCAGGTAAGAGTACGGTTGCGAAGTTGGTAGCTGAGCAGTTATCATTTTTATATATTGATACTGGAGCGATGTACCGGGCGTTAACGTACGCAGCATTACGTGAAAAATTGAACCTTGAAAATGAAGAAAGTTTAACTGAGTTATTAAATACGATCGAGATTCGACTTTCTCATCATCAAAAACAAGTTAAGGTGTTCTAAATGAAGAGGATGTCACAGAGCAAATAAGATCTGCAGAGGTCACGTCTCATGTCTCACTTGTTTCGAGTCATGAGAGTGTGCGGAAGGAAATGGTTCAACGTCAGCGTCAGCTAGCCGAAAACGGACAAACGGTCTTAGATGGTAGAGATATTGGTACGTATGTTTTGCCGGATGCAAAGGTTAAGATTTTTCTGACGGCTTCCGTCGATGAACGAGCTAGGCGGCGTCATGAAGAGCAACTGGCAAAGGGAATAGCTTCTAATTTTGAGCAATTAAAGAAACAATATTGCCCATCGTGATCAGTTGGATTCAACACGAGCTTTTGCACCATTAAAAAAAGCGAGTGATGCAATTGAGATCGATTCAACGACTCTCTCTATTCCAGAAGTTGCTGAGACTATTATTGAAATCGTGAAGGAGAGGGCAAGATAACATGGGCATTTATCAATTCGGTCAATTTGCCTGTAGAAGCTTTCTCTCTAGCTCTTATAAAGTAGAAATTATCGGGAAAGAAAACATTCCAAATGAAGGTGGAGTCATTATTATGTTGCAACCATATCAGTAATTTTGATCCTCCTTTACTTGGTGCTTATATAGAGCGACCTATTCATTATATGGCAAAGCAAGAATTATTTGAGAAGCCATTACTAAAAACATTGCTTCCGAAATTAGGAGCCTTTCCTGTCCGCAGAGGCATGAGTGATAAGCAAGCTCTGCGAACAGCCATGAATCTTTTAAAAGATGGTCAAATGATTGGGCTGTTTCCAGAAGGAACGAGGAGTAAAGATGGTATATTAGGAAAAGGGTTAGCTGGTGCTGGTTTTTTTGCTCTACGAACAGAAGCAACGGTTATCCCGTGTGCCATTATCGGTCCTTATAAGCGTTCAAAACCATTAAAGCTTGTCTACGGGAAGCCAATCGATTTTTCGCAATTAAGAGAAGAAAAGGCTTCTGCAGACGAGGCAACTGCGCATATTATGAAACATATTGGCCTACTTTTGGAAGAACATAAGAATTAAAACGTGTTTCTAAATTTCTTTCGCAAGAGTGAAAGATGTTTAAAATATTAGTGAGATAACCGCGACTAGACTGCGGAGATTGAAGGAGGCAAAAGTCAATGGTCGAAGAAATGAACAATGAAGTGACAGAAATGAAGTCCTTTGCTGTAGGTGAAGTTGTAACAGGCAAGGTGACGAAAGTCGAAGATAAACAAGCGTTTGTCGATGTCGGTTTTAAAGTCGATGGCATCGTTCCAATTAGCGAACTTTCTAGTTTGCATGTTGATAAGGTGAGTGATGTTCTTTCAGTTGACGATGAGCTCGAATTGAAAGTTCTTAAAATGGAGGACGACGAGCTGATCCTTTCAAAGCGTGCCGTACAGGCAGAGAAAGCATGGGACGATCTCGAGCAAGCTTTTGAGTCTGGTCAAATTATTGAAACCGAAGTAGCAGATGTTGTGAAAGGCGGGCTTGTGGTTGATTTAGGTGTTCGTGGCTTTATTCCAGCATCTCTTGTAGAACGCCATTTTGTTGAGGATTTTTCTGACTATAAAGGACGCACACTTCGTTTAAAGGTAGCTGAAATTGATAGAGAAAATAACAAATTGATTTTATCTCAACGTGCCGTTTTAGATGAAGAATTAGTCCGAAAAAAGAAAGACATTCTTCAAACATTAAAAACAGGTGATGTAGTAGAAGGAAATGTTCAGCGCTTAACCGATTTTGGTGCTTTTGTTGATGTTGGTGGTGTAGATGGCCTTGTCCATATTTCCCAACTCGCTCATCAACATGTAGAAAAGCCATCTGACGTCGTAAGTGAAGGTGACACTGTGAAGGTGAAGGTTCTATCTGTTGATGCTGACAGTGAGCGCATTTCTCTCTCAATTAAAGAAACACTTCCGGGACCATGGGAAGAAATCGCTGATAAGATCGCTACTGGTGATGTAGTAGAAGGAACCGTACGTCGACTTGTTTCATTTGGTGCTTTTGTAGAAGTTGCACCAGGTGTTGAAGGGCTTGTTCATATTTCTCAAATTGCTAACCGTCATATCGGGACACCGTCTGAAGTTTTAACAGAAGGTGAAAAAGTTGAAGTGAAGGTTTTGGATGTTAATATTGAAGACAAGCGTATATCGTTAAGCATTCGTGATTTATTAGAGGATGAAAATGGAGATAAGCGATTACCAAGCTTATGAATCATCAAGAGATGATGAACCAAGTGGATTCTCTCTTGGCGATATGATTGGTGATCAATTAAAAAAATATAAAAATTAGTGACTATTAGGTGATGAGACGTGAGTAGAGTAGCTAGGAAACTTGATCATATTAATCATGCTCTTTTAACTGGACAAGAGCGATCCCACGGATTTCAGGATATTAAGTTTGTTCATAATAGTCTTCCTGAGAAAAAGGTGGATTCCATCTCTCTCACATCGCAAATCGGCGAACTTACTTTAAGTTCGCCGATTTTTATCAATGCGATGACTGGAGGAGGAGGGAAACGTACTGAGCAGATAAACCGTGAGCTTGCAGAAGTTGCAGCAGAGACAGGTGTCGGGATGGCAGTCGGTTCGCAAATGGCAGCGATAAAAGAAGAAGAGCAAGAGTCAAGTTATCAAGTCGTTCGTGCGGCCCATCCAAACGGAATTATTTTTGCTAATCTTGGTAGTGAGGCAACGGTTGATCAAGCGAAAAAAGCTGTTGAAATGATTGAAGCAAATGCGTTGCAAATTCACGTGAATGTGATTCAAGAGCTAGTGATGCCAGAGGGTGATCGTGATTTTACGGGAACATGCAAACGAATTGAAGCAATTGTAAACGCACTTTCGATTCCTGTTGTAGTGAAAGAAGTAGGTTATGGAATGAGCGTAAAAACAGTAGAAACATTAGCTTCTATTGGCGTTTCAATTATTGATGTTGGAGGCTTTGGTGGGACAAATTTTTCAAAGATTGAAAATGAACGTCGCACCCGCCGTCTCGATTTCTTTGATGACTGGGGAATACCGACAACGTGCTCGATCATCGAAGCATGTCAAGCTAAGAGTAAAATCGATATCATTGCTTCTGGCGGTATGCAATCAGCATTGGACTTAGCGAAGGCTATTGCTCTTGGGGCATCAGCAGGAGGTTTTGCGGGCTATTTTTTAAAGCGATTAATTGAGCAGGGGCAAGATGCGCTAATCGAAGAAATTAAAGCAATTCAAATGGATTTACGTCTTATTTTAACCGCTTTAGATGCAGGTAACTTGTTAGAATTACGCCAAGTTCCTATGGTCATATCAGGAGATACGCACCATTGGGCAAGTCAGCGTGGTTTTGATTTATCTTTAAATAACTACTATTAAATGTTTAATATTGAATGATTGCTAAGGAGAGTGGCTGACTTTTCATTAAAGGTTAGCCTCTCTCCTTATCTATTTATTATGGTCGTTGCTGTTTCCTTGCTTGTTCAGGTGACTGCATTTTCGCTGCCCCCTCATACTCTAAGCTTTGATCACGATCAGATTCAACTCTCTTTGCTTTCTTTAATTTTTGTTCTTGGCGATCTCTGCCCACTGTTACACTACCTCCTTCATTATTCTATATTCTCTTGCTTGCTTGACCTCTTTAGTATTTCTAAGAAAAGGGTTTATATGTATCTAAGGATTAGAATAGTCCTCCAACGTCGATACTGATGCTGGAGGTGAAAAAACTTGGAGGGTATCTTTATATATTGGTTTGGATGGGGTTTGTGGATCGTAATTAGCTTCTTTTGGTCAAAGTCAAATCGACGCCTTTGGAGTGCCGCTGCTATTTTAGTGTTCTTATCACTATTGCCTTTTAACATAGAAACGGCAGAACGATCAATTCCGATTGCATTTTTATTATTTTCTTTTTATGTATTGTGGCAAATAAGATGTTGTTCCATTAAAGAGCTATTATTTTATTTGCTTGCTTCATGGACCATTGGAACTGCATATGGTGCGCTTCAGCTTATTATTATTTTAGATCCTGTTATTCAAATAATGGATGAAAGATGGATGAGTGCTTGTTTAGTTTCTGCATTAGCTTTTCTATTAGCGATAAAACTAAAGACCAGACTAATCGTCGCTTTGCTCGGTTTGATTCAAGGAGAGTACTTATTGAGCCTGGTTGTCAACCGTTTGTTTCATTTAAACAATGAAATAGGGAGCTTATCATTTTTTGATACTGTTGCGATAGTTGGGCTATTATTCGGCTCAGGGTGGAGTCTAAAATGCCTTTCAAGCTGGATGAACAAAACAATGATGAAAAATCAAACTCATCCCCTTAAGCAGACATCTTAATAGTTTATTCTATAGATGAAATCTATGTTATCATCTGCAAAAAAAGGTACGATAGGATCAAAGTAGGAGAAGTGGTCGACAAGAATGGATAAATCAAGTAATATGAATAAGTTACAGTAAAATTGATTTTCTTGATGAGAATCTATTTGAAAAGAGACGTTTAGCTGCTGAAGACTTTTCAAATTGCCTATTACGGGGCTTGAATTTGTTAAGCCTTTAAAGAGAAACATCACTGCTACGAACCTACTTTCTGTAGGAGTAAATTTACATAGAAAGGTTGTGACGCTATGACAAAGCCAGTTGTAGCTATTGTTGGACGTCCGAATGTTGGAAAGTCGACGATTTTTAATCGAATTGTAGGAGAACGAGTTGCCATTGTTGAAGATATGCCAGGAGTGACTAGAGATCGCTTATATGGCAAAGGGGAATGGTTAAATCGCGAATTCAACTTAATTGATACAGGTGGAATCGAGCTAGGAGATGAGCCGCTTCTAGTACAAATGCGTGAACAAGCTGAGCTCGCCATTAAAGAAGCGGATGTGATCATTTTTATTGTGAATGGTCGTGAGGGTATTACTGCGGCTGATCAAGAAGTAGCAAAGCTCCTATTTCGTTCTGATAAGCCTGTCGTACTCGGGGTGAATAAAGTCGATAACCCTGAAATGCAAGAGCAGTTATATGAATTTTACTCATTAGGAATAGGTGACCCTTATCCTATTTCTGGTTCGCATGGACTTGGACTTGGTGACATGTTAGATGATGTTATTAAATATTTTCCAGATGACGTAGAAGATCCGTATGATGAAGACACGATTCGCATATCTTTAATCGGACGACCGAATGTTGGGAAATCTTCGCTTGTTAATGCCATGCTAGGAGAAGAACGAGTCATCGTTAGTAATATTCCTGGAACGACACGTGATGCAATTGATACTCCATTTACTCGCGATGGACAAGAATATGTTCTTATTGATACAGCGGGTATGCGTAAGCGGGGAAAAGTATATGAAAGTACTGAAAAATATAGTGTTTTACGCTCTCTAAAAGCAATTGAACGTTCGAATGTTGTTCTTGTCGTCATTAATGCAGAGGAAGGGCTTATCGAGCAAGATAAGAAAATTGCGGGTTATGCTCATGAGGCTGGTCGAGCTGTTATTCTCGTCGTCAATAAGTGGGATGCGATTGAAAAGGATGACAAAACGATGAAGAACTTTGAACAAAAGCTTCGTGATGAGTTCTTATTCCTAAGCTACGCACCGATTCTATTTTTATCAGCAAAAACAAAGCAACGCTTGCAGCATGTTTTGCCAATGGTCAAGAAAGTATCAGAAAATCATCATTTACGTGTGCCGACAAATGTATTAAATGATTTAATTATGGACGCAGTTGCGATGAATCCAACACCGACGGATAAAGGCAAACGTCTACGAATCAACTATGTGACACAAGTGGCTGTTGAACCACCCACATTTGTCTTTTTTGTCAATGAACCAGAATTAATGCATTTCTCGTATCAACGGTTTTTAGAAAATCGCCTGCGAGCTACATTTGAATTTGAGGGTACTCCGATTAAAATCTTTGCTAGAAAGAAAAATGTTTAAAAGGAGATAGTGACATGGGGGAAGGGATGTTATTTATTGCGCTCATTTTGACCGTTTTAATGGGGTATTTACTCGGATCGATCAGCTTTAGCTATATTATTGCTAAAAAAATAAAAAAAGTAGATATTCGGAAGCACGGAAGCGGGAATGCTGGCGCTACGAATACATTGCGGGTATTAGGGGTAGGGCCAGCGGTTTCTGTGCTTGCCCTTGATATTCTAAAGGGTATTGTTGCTGTATGGATTGGGGTATTTTTAGCGCCTGATCAGACAGGGTTATTTCCTGCTCTTGCTGGATTTGCGGCGATTATTGGACATAATTGGCCAGTGTATTACGGTTTCCGTGGTGGAAAAGGTGTGGCCACAACAGTTGGTGTGTTAGCAACATTGGTCTTTTTCCCTGCTCTATTTGCAGGTATTATCGCCATTATCAGTATTATCCTTACGCGTTTTGTTTCATTAGGATCCTTGTTGTTTACACTATTGACTGCGGTATTTACCTTTTTCTTCGTTGATTATTACGAATACCCTTTCATATACTTCTACTTATCCTTAATCGTTGCTTGTTTATCTCTTTGGAAGCATCGTACGAATCTTAACCGCTTATTGAATGGCTCAGAAAGTAAAATTGGAAAGAAAGCCTAGGAAGGACAAATTTCTTTTGGAAAGGAGTGGATCGTTTGAGTAAGGTTGCGGTTTTAGGAGCTGGAAGCTGGGGGACGGCATTAGCAATGGTATTAGCGGATAATGGGCATGAGGTTTCCTTGTGGGGAAGACGTTATGAGCAAATAGAAGAAATCAATCGTCATCATACTAATTCAAAATATTTACCGTCTATTACGCTACCTGAATCGATTGTCGGCTATCATCATCTAGAAGAAGCTGTAAGTGGGGCGAAAACGATTCTTCTCGTTGTACCGACTAAAGCTGTAAGAGAAACGATTCAACAATTAAAGCTTGTCATCAAGCAACCTGTCATGATTATTCATGCTAGTAAAGGAATTGAACCAGGAACTCATAAACGTATTTCAGAAATGATTGAAGAAGAATTTGATGGAACGAATAGTCTAGAAGATATAGTCGTTTTATCTGGACCAAGCCATGCTGAAGAGGTAAGCCTTAGACAGCCCACGACCGTTACGGTTTCCTCAAAAAGTCATCAAGCTTCAGAATATAGCACAGGATTTATTTATGAATCAACATTTTCGTGTCTATACGAACGCGGATATGATTGGTGTTGAAATAGGTGGGGCATTGAAAAACATTATTGCGCTTGTATGTGGCTTAACAAATGGTCTAGGTATGGGAGACAATACGAAAGCAGCGATCATGACGAGAGGTTTAGCAGAAATAGCTCGTCTAGGTGTTAAACTTGGTGCAAATCCATTAACATTTGCTGGCCTCTCTGGTCTTGGTGATTTAATTGTCACCTGTACGAGTGTTCACTCACGAAACTTTCGCGCTGGTCATATGATTGGTCAAGGAAAATCACTAAATGAGGTGCTTGAATCAATGGGCATGGTGGTCGAAGGAATCCGTACAACAAAGGCGGCGCATGAGCTGGCGACTAAGTTACATGTTGATATGCCGATCACAGCAGCACTTCATGCCGTACTATTTGATGGCATTCATCCAAAAGAAGCGGCAGAAGAATTAATGGGACGAGTGAAAAAGCATGAAGTCGAACAACTTTCTCCCGATTTATTAAATGGAACCTTATTTTTCCAACTAAATAATCGATCCATATAAGAGGACGATGAGCATGCACCTTCTTTATTTTTACCGCATACGATATGAAGAAATTAGGAATGAGGGAGGGTGCAATGTGTTCAAAAAAATGACTCATCGTTCATGGATCAAATTCAAAAAAAGACCAGCGTTAGGCCAGATGAATTATTTAAGTTGGCAAACTCTGTGAGTAATGCGAATTTAAAAGATGAAGCCACGGTAAGACAGCTAATTGCTCAGGTAGCAAAGCTTGCAAATACACCTGTTTCAAAAGAAAAAGAAGATCAAATTGTTCATGCAATTATTAAGAACAATATGCCAATGGACTTTGCTTCACTTGCTAAAATGTTCAATAAAAAATAAGATGTGTAGGCAATTGTCGAAGCACATCCACATGACGTGCATATACATGTATGGTACGAACATTAAATAGGGCTATAAACGAAGGGTTTAGTCAAAGTTGGAGAAGTGTGCCCCGCTTCCCCAACTTTTTTCTGCGTTTAAAACGGGTGATAGTCCTAAACAATTTTTAAATATGGACAATTAACGCATTTGCGGTTTTGATTTGTCGATAAGGTACACTTTCTTTTAGAATGAATAAATGGCTCCAGTGAAACCAATATTGATAGAGTAATTATCTCGTTTTTGTGACTGTTACGAGCTACTATTCCATAAAGATTTTTCCTTGTGCTATAATACGAGTGTGTGTAAGAAGGAGTGATAAATATGTCTCAAGCGCTGTTAAATATGTGGATTTCTTTTTTTGCTCTTGCTCTTATGTTTGTGTCGGCAGGAGCTGCTATTTTTAGTCGAGAAAAATTAAAAGGTTGGATACAGAAAATAGTGTTAGCCTTTTCGTTTGTGTGTCTGCTCGTTTCTGGGATCATTGTTTTTCTCATTGTCATTGGCGGACCAACAGCTACGATGTAAGCGTTGAGAGGAGAATATGATGTCAAAAGTTAATGTTTTTATTGCTTTATTCGTTATGACGATGATCTTAAGTGGCTGTCTTCTTCCAAATGAAGAACGGATGGAAAACCGCTTAGCTTATCCTGATCAGCTGCAGGCTGTACAACAAGCAGTTGAACAATTTCAATCGGATACAGGGGTCCTGCCCATTCGGAATTTTGATGAGACAACATCTCTCTATCAACGATATGTGATTGATTTTAATCAATTGGTTCCTAGGTATATGCAACAACCTCCTGGAACAGCATTTGAAAACGGTGGGGTCTTTCAATATGTCCTTGTCAATGTCGAAGAGTCTCCAGAGGTGAAAGTGATTGACTTAACAACCCAACGAGACATTCAACAATTGCAACAGCGGTTGAATGACTATATGCGTAAACATACCTATGCTCCGATCAAGGAAATGCTTGATGTAGGTTTGTTCAAGCTTGATCATGAGGCCTTAAATTATAAAGAAGCCCCTCATGTAAGAAGTCCATATCATGATACATATGCTACCTTTGCTACTAACAAATGATGGAGAAATCATTATCGATTATCGAATTGATTTAAATATGATGTTGCAGGAAAACGAGCATTCATTTAAAGAGGGTGAGGACATTCGTCCCCTTCTTTATGAACGAACACCATTTGTTCCAAATCGAAGTGTTCCATATGTGATTGATGAGAACGGGGAACCGACCTATGCAATGGAACTTCGAAAAAAATAAGCTACAAGTCATATAAAAATGGTCTAATGCCTCTTCTAAATTGATATATATCAATGGAAGGGGCATTTTTCTTGACAAAGCATTTAGGCTAAAAATAAGAATCACTTTCTGAACGATTAAAAAACATGACGGCTTTCGCTTTAAAAACTAGGAGAGAAGCCATGTTTTTCTAATCGCTCCCCTTCTCGCTAGTAGAAATGAGAATCGTCTTACTTGCGAATATGAAAACGTCGATAATGGTTCGGTACATGATCTAGTGAATGCTCTTTTTCTGTGCTTTTTTAGAAGAACAGCGAATCTTTTGCAACATATGTCATAAACCTTGGACAACATCATACATATGATAATGTCTATAGTTTATAGAAAGTAAGATGAATCTTAAATCTTTACTCGATCGGGAGGGGATCACGTGGAAAAGGTTGATATTTTCAAGGATATTGCTGAGCGAACAGGCGGCGATATTTATCTTGGAGTTGTCGGTGCGGTTCGCACAGGGAAATCAACATTTATTAAAAAATTTATGGAGCTTGTTGTACTTCCTAATATTGAAAATGAAGCAGACAAAGCACGCGCGCAGGACGAATTACCACAAAGTGCAGCAGGGAAAACAATCATGACAACGGAACCGAAATTTGTTCCGAATCAAGCAGTATCGATTCATGTAGATGAAGGGCTTGATGTGAATATTCGTTTGGTTGATTGTGTTGGATATGCGGTTCCTGGAGCAAAGGGTTATGAGGATGAACATGGTCCACGGATGATTAATACGCCGTGGTATGAGGAACCGATTCCATTCCAGGAAGCAGCGGAAATTGGCACACGCAAAGTGATTCAAGAACATTCTACATTAGGTGTTGTTGTCACAACAGATGGTTCAATCGGTGAAATTCCTCGCTTTGATTACGTTGAGTCAGAAGGGCGTGTAGTAGAGGAATTAAAGGAAGTCGGTAAGCCGTTTATTATGATCGTCAACAGCGTCCGTCCGCACCATCCGGATACAGAGCAGCTTCGCCGTAAGTTATCTGACGAACATGATATTCCTGTTCTCTGCAATGAGTATTGAAAGTATGACTGAGCAGGATATAAATAATGTGCTTCGTGAAGTTTTGTTTGAGTTCCCTGTTCATGAAGTGAATGTGAATCTTCCGAGTTGGGTTATGGTTCTAAGGAAGAGCATTGGCTACGGCAAAGCTATGAAGAATCTGTCCGTGAAACAGTCAAGGATATTAAACGGCTCCGCGATGTCGACCGTGTCGTTGGGCAATTTGCAGAATATGAATTTATTGATGACGCTCGCTTAGCAGGTATTGAAATGGGGCAAGGAATTGCGGAAATCGACCTATATGCTCCAGATGATTTATACGACCAAGTCTTAAAAGAAGTGGTTGGAGTCGAGATCAGAGGCAAAGATCATTTATTGCAGCTTATGCAAGAATTTTCTCATGCGAAATCTGAGTATGATCAGGTAGCAGAAGCACTCAGAATGGTCAAGCAAACAGGGTATGGAATTGCAGCTCCGGCCTTGTCTGATATGAGCCTTGACGAACCGGAAATTATTCGCCAAGGATCTCGGTTCGGAGTTCGTCTAAAAGCGGTTGCTCCTTCTATTCATATGATAAAAGTTGACGTCGAGTCTGAATTTGCACCAATTATTGGTACTGAAAAACAGAGCGAAGAACTTAGTTCGTTATTTAATGCAGGACTTTGAAGAAAACCCATTATCGATTTGGAATTCTGATATCTTTGGACGCTCGCTCAATTCGATTGTACGTGAAGGAATCTCTGCTAAGCTTTCCCTTATGCCAGAAAATGCGCGTTACAAATTAAAAGAAACGTTAGAGAGGATCATCAATGAAGGTTCAGGTGGTTTAATCGCGATTATCTTGTAATGATCGTTGAGATTCTCTCAATAGCTCATGATCATCAAAACGATTTATAACTAGTTCATAGAGCGCTCCCTTATTGAGGGAGTTCTTTTGCTTTTCATCCAATCGATATGCTAAGATTTTAACGTATGAGTAGTCGAGTAACACATCTATCATTGAAATGAGCATTGATAGGCGCAGGAACGTTTGAATCATGATAAACTAGAGCAGTCTCATTTATTCAACGAGAATGATGATAGGAAATGATATAGCATTTTTGCTAGAATAAATTGTCTTTCGTTCAGAGAATGGAAACGTATCGAATAGGAGAGTGGAGAAATGAGTAATCAAAATGAATTTTTTGTGATTAAAGCGAAGGAAAATGGTGTTAACGTCATAGGACTGACAAGGGGATCGGATACCCGCTTCCACCATTCTGAAAAATTAGATAAAGGCGAGGTGATGATCGCTCAATTTACTGAACACACTTCAGCTGTAAAAATAAGGGGCAAGGCATTGATTCAAACGAGTCATGGAACAATGGATACAGAGGAATAAAGTCTACAACTTGATTGTGAATGTCGTATTTTTAATTCATTGTCGATCTAAACGTATGGTATAATAGATGCGACATATAGCGAATAAACGAAAGAGATACCACTTACAACAAGGATTGTCGGAATTTGGGGGACGTAAAAAATGGTAAGAATGAGTCAGTTTAACGATAAATTGAATGAAATCAAGAAGAGCTTTTATAGCTTAATTGAACATCCTTATCTGGAATCATACATAACTGATCCAGAGGTTGACGAAGATAAGGTCCGCTTCTTGTATGCGATGTTACATGAACGTGTACCGAATAGGGAAGCAAAAATGTTTACGATTTCAGTTCTACTAGTTCAAGCTGCACTCGATGTGCACGAGGCAGTCTCCCTCCATAAAATTAAAACAGATTCGTTGCGTAAGAATCGTCAATTAATGATTCTTGCAGGTGATTATTATAGTAGTCTTTATTATTACTTGTTAGCAGAAAATAAACATCTCCCTATGATTCAGGTATTTAGTCATACGATACAAGAAATTAATGAGTTCAAAATGAATCTCTATGGCTCAGAAAACCTTACCTATGACGAAGCACAGCAAAATGTAACATTAATTGAATCGATTTTAATGCAAAACATTGCCGGACACTTCGATCAATTACAATGGAAAGCCGTGATAAATGATTACTTCTTTTTAAAACGACTTTTATTTGAAAGAAAAGAGTGGTTAGGAGGGAAAATCTATCCACTTATTCAATCGATTTTGCGAGAAGTAAGCCAGACAGAAGAGGTTCTTCATACTATTGAACAAAAGGTGGAGGACGTGAAGGACCGCTTACTAACGAACAGTAAGGCATTGCAATCATTTGAGAGTTTTGTTGTGGAACATGTAGATGAATTATTAGGCTGTGCATCATTTCATGAGAAAGTAGCAGAAGAAAGGTGAGCAGGATGACTCAATCGAAGGAAGAACGCGTTCATCAGGTTTTTGAATCGATTTATAAAAAATACGATGTGATGAACTCAGTTATCAGTTTCCAGCGTCATAAAGCATGGCGAAAGGATACGATGAAGAGAATGGCCGTGCAAGAAGGGGACCATGCTCTTGATGTTTGTTGTGGAACGGCTGATTGGACCATCTCATTAGCGGAAGCTGTCGGTCAAAACGGTCGTGTAGAGGGATTGGATTTTAGCCAGAATATGCTAAAAATTGGGGATGTGAAGGTAAAGGAACGTGGGTTAGATCAGGTTACGTTAACACATGGAAATGCAATGGAGCTTCCTTATGAAGATCATTCTTTCGATTATGTCACGATTGGCTTTGGTCTTAGAAACGTGCCTGACTATATCCAAGTTCTTCGTGAAATGTATCGTGTCGTTAAGCCAGGCGGAATGGTTGTCTGTTTGGAAACGTCGCAACCGACGATCCCTGTATTTAAGCAGTTGTACTTTTTTTATTTTCGCCGGGTGATGCCGGTGTTTGGGAAACTATTTGCAAAAAGTTATGATGAATATTCATGGTTGCAGGAATCAACAATGTCCTTTCCAGATCGTAAAAAGCTAGCAGATTTATTTTACGAGGCAGGGTTTGTGGATGTTGAAGTGAAGCCTTATTCTGGTGGAGTATGTGCGATGCATCTTGGAGTAAAGCCAAGTACTAAATAGGGAAGTAGAATTGGAGCAGATATTGTGATTAGAAAGTTAAAGATCATCCTCGAAATGATTAAATTTGAACATACTGTCTTTGCCTTGCCGTTTGCTTATTTTGGAGCGGTTCTCGGTGCTTATATTATAAATGGGCAATGGCCAACATTATCACATTGGATTTGGATAACGGTCGCAATGGTAGGTGCGAGAAGCGCCGCCATGTCATTGAATCGGGTGATTGATGAGCAAATTGATAAGCATAATCCGCGTACTTCTAGCAGGGCGATTCCAGCAGGCTTGATTTCAAAGGTGGAAGTGCTCTTTTTTATTGTTGTTTCATTTGCCCTTTTATTTTATGCTGCTTTTATGCTTAATATGTTAGCCGTGTATTTATTACCACTAGCGGTCTTTTTTCTTGTTATTTATTCCTATACGAAGCGTTTCACATGGGCATGTCACCTTATTCTCGGTATCACAATCGGAATTGCACCTCTAGGGGGCTGGGTTGGGGCAACAGGAACATTAACATGGGAAACGATGCTTCTTTTTGCCGCAGTTGCTCTTTGGACGGCAGGATTTGATGTCATTTATGCAACTCAAGATGCTGATTATGATCGGGAACATCATTTACATTCCATTCCTAGTCGTTTTGGCATTCGCCGTGCACTGTGGATTGCTCGTTGTCTCCATATTGTTAGTTTCTTGTCCTTTGTTAGCTTGTTTTTCGTTACACCACTTGGCTGGCTTTATTTAGTAGGGGTAATCATATCAGGTGGAATTATGCTATACGAGCACTCTCTCGTCTCAGCGGATGACTTATCAAAGGTCAATGTTGCCTTTTTTACAATGAATGGAATCTTAAGTTTGGTTATGTTCATTTTTACGATTGGAGATGTCCTGCTATGAGTTCAAATAGAAAAGGGATATACACTGTGGGCATTACGGGAGCTAGTGGTGGAGTATACGGTGTACGTCTCGTTCAAGAATTATTAAGACAAACCTATAAGGTTCACTTAATTTTGACTGAAGCAGCTTGGCAAGTGTTTAAAGAGGAACTGCTCCTTGATACGACGAATAGAGAATCCGTTCTTACTGAGCTATTTGGCGATTATCCTGGTGAGCTTTTCGTCCATCATCTACATGATTACACTGCTCCGATTGCAAGTGGATCGTATCAAAATGATGGCATGATTATTATTCCTTGTTCTATGGGTACCCTATCTGGAATTGCGAGTGGAGCTTCTGGCAATTTGCTCGAACGGACAGCTGACGTCATGTTAAAAGAGGGACGCAAGCTTATTCTCGTTCCTAGAGAGACCCCTCTTAATCAGCTACATCTTGAAAATATGCTTCGAGTGGCGAAGGTTGGTGCTAAGATCCTCCCCGCTATGCCTGGGTTCTATCATTTACCAAAAACGATGGACGATCTCATCGATTTTCTTGTCGGTAAAGCTCTGGATAGTCTTGGTGTCGAGCATGACCTTTTTAGACGTTGGGGGGAAGAGACGATGAGTCTTGTCATCGGTGAAATATCTTATACGAATATATTGCCGTTTTTCTATCATTTAGATCGAGAGCGACTACGTGAGCAGCAATGCCACTTTGTTCCTCAAGTACCATCTCAACTTAAATGGAGAAATGGCTGCAGGACGAATTGATATTGGGGGTATTTCCTCATTTGCTTATGCAGCAAATGCTGACGCTTATACGCTATTGCCAAATTTATCGGTTACGTCTTACGGAAATGTTAATTCAATCTTTCTGTTTTCCAAAGTTCCTTTACAAGAAATAGATGGCAAGAAGATCGCCTTAACATCAAGTTCTGCATCTTCTGTTCATTTGCTGAAAATCATTCTTCAGTATTTTCATTCCGTTGAAAACACGTACACAACGATGAAACCCAACTTTCATGAGATGCTTCTAGAACATGATGCTTGTCTTTTAATTGGGGATGATGCTATTGCAGCAAAGCGTGAGCTACCTAGCTCGATGTACTGCTATGATTTAGGTCAGCTTTGGTATGAGCAGACAGGTTTGCCAATGACGTACGCAGTATTCGCTGTCAGAAATGAAACGATTACGAAGCAGGCTAATCTTGTTGCAACCGTTTACCATTCTTTCTTAAAAAGTAAGCAAATGAGTGAAGTAAGGAATTATCAACCAATGATTACGGATATTATTAAAACGTATGGCGGAGAAAAGCCATTTTGGGATCAATACTTCCAACAGCTTTGTAATGATTTCGGGGCAAATGAGCAAAAAGGGCTGCTTTACTTTTATTCCCTAGCTTATAAAATGGGTTTTATTTCAAAGCCTGTTCAAGTATTAAATATCTGGGATTCCGTGTTGATTGAAGCAAATGCTTGCCAATAAACGAATTGAATGTTCTAATGAAATGTAATGATTAAAAGAAGACTAACTGACGTAATTGAAAAAATCGTCGTGATGAAATAAGGTGGACGATATGAAACTAACTGACATCTATATGAAATTCCAATCAGATATTGTCGTAATTGAAAAGGAGCTTGAAGCAACAGTCCAAGCTCGACATGAGGTGCTTAGGCAAGCCTCGACTCATTTATTAAAAGCAGGCGGAAAACGAATTCGTCCTGTTTTCGTGCTGCTTTCTGCTAAATTTGGGCGCTATGACATTAACGTTCTTAAGCATATTGCTGTACCGCTTGAATTAATCCATATGGCTTCTCTCGTTCATGATGATGTAATTGATGATGCAGAACTCCGCCGTGGGAAGAAGACGATTAAGTCACAGTGGGATAATCGTGTCGCGATGTATACAGGTGATTACATTTTTGCAAAAGCAGTTGAAACGTCGACTTTTTTTGATAATCCCGAGATCCATCAAATTCTTTCTAATGCGATAGTGGAGATGTGCATTGGAGAAATGGAACAAATTCGTGATCAGTATAATTGGGGGCAGAATTTCCGCATTTATTTAAGAAGAATAAAGCGCAAAACCGCATTGCTTATTGCTGTGAGCTGTGAACTAGGTGCACTTGCATCTAATGCTGATCCAGCCATTCAACGCCAACTTTACCAATTTGGCTACAATGTGGGGATGTCTTTTCAAATTACAGATGATATTCTTGATTTTGTTGGGACAGAGGAGCAATTAGGCAAGCCTGCTGGTGGTGATTTACGACAAGGTAATGTGACACTTCCTGCTTTGTATGCCATGCATCATGATCCAACTATTAAATCACTTATTCAAGACGTTTTGTCTGATAAATATCCTGAGCAAGCTGATGTTACTCCTATATTAAATGCAGTCAAGCAATCTGGTGGGATCGAATATTCTCTAGCAATAAGTGATCGTTACTTACAGAAAGCATATGAGGCATTAGAATTAATACCGGAAACAGAAGCAAAGACTTATTTACGAGAAATTGCAGCCTACATAGGGAATCGAAAATTTTAACTAACTTAATGAAAACTGATTTCTTTTCTTGCGATAAAATGTGCATTTTAGTTGCAAGGGTTCGAGATCAGTTTTTCTTCAGTGTTAGCAGTTGTTAATAATTGCGTTTTCAAGCTACTATTTCTCAATTAATATTGTGACATATTTAAATATTTGCTATACTAATAGAGGTTTTTCAATACATAGTTTGATGGGAGCGAAAAGGATAATGGAACGTACATATTTGATGATTAAGCCTGATGGAGTACAACGCAATTTAATTGGTGAGGTTGTTTCACGTTTTGAAAAGAAAGGGTTTACATTAGTTGGAGCTAAATTAATGACCGTTTCAAAAGAAATAGCAGAAACACATTATGCTGAGCATAAAGAGCGTCCATTTTTCGGGGAGCTTGTTGATTTCATTACGTCTGGACCTGTATTTGCAATGGTATGGGAAGGGGAGAATGTGATTTCAACAGCTCGTACAATGATGGGAGCAACAAACCCTGCTGAAGCAGCTCCAGGGACAATTCGTGGCGACTTTGGGGTTCAAGTAGCAATGAATGTGATTCATGGTTCTGACTCACCTGAAAGCGCTCAACGTGAAATTGGCATTTTCTTCAATGAGAGTGAATTGAACACGTATGAAAAGGCTGTTAGTAAGTGGGTTTAATCAAAACGGTTTTAATAATAATGCAGCAGATTGCTTGTCCAAAATGGATAAGCAATTTTTTTTTATTACGATTCATTTTTAAAAAGATGATAGAATGAGAACAATAATAGTATTTTTAACTGCGGGAACACTCTTGTGATAGTGGAGATTCTCATGGTTTTTTCTGTTTATTCATCGTATGATAAGAATGAATGATAGATATAGCTAATGAGGGGAATGTCGATGAATCAAGATTATATTCAATTTGTAGATAATGTGAAAAAGAAAACAGCGATTGATCTTTCCTTATATAAAGAAGCGCAAATGAAACGAAGGCTTGAGTCGTTAAGAGATAAAAAAGGGTATCAGGATTTTCATACTTTTTATCAAGCGATGACTAAGGATGAGGAGCTGTTTAATGAATTTTTAGAAAGAATGACGATTAATGTTTCGGAATTTTATCGGAATGCAAAACGTTGGGACGTTCTTGAAAAAAAAATCCTTCCACGCCTTATTAGTGAAAATCCTCGGTTGAAGCTTTGGAGTGCAGCTTGTTCAACAGGAGAAGAACCTTATACATTTGCGATGATTATGTCTAAATTTATGCCGCTTCAAAAAGTGTCTATTTTAGCAACGGATCTTGATCGTGCGATTCTCGAACGTGCCAAGGTTGGATTGTATACAGAGCGGTCCTTAAAAGAAGCTCCACATGAGGCGATCACGTCTTTTTTTGATAAAGATCCAATGGGTTATAAAGTGAAAGAGGAAGTGAAAAAAACGGTTCGCTTTAAACAGCAAAATTTATTGCATGATCGCTTTGAAGAACAATTTGATTTAATCATTTGTCGAAATGTGATGATTTATTTTACAGAAGAAGCAAAGCATGAGCTATATCATAAATTTAGTCGAGCCTTGCGTCCTGGCGGTGTGCTCTTTGTTGGGAGTACAGAACAAATTTTCAATCCCTCTGTTTACAATTTCGATACAGAAGATACATTCTTTTATAAGAAAATAAAGTGAGTAACAAGACAAAGAAACTCAAGTGTTGAAGAAGGCGAGTTTCTTTTTTACTTAGACGGATTTCAGTTATTTTGATACAATGACTTATTAATAACGAAATGTTCTTATATTTTTACAAGACAGTGTTTGAAAATCATGTTATAATTTAACGCATAAAAGCGATAAAGAGAAAGGCGTTCATTTGCTTGCTACGCTTTACATAGAAAATACATGCGGTATCAATATAGTAATAAGTGATACGCTACTAGAGTATTCCTGTTTTGCGAGAAACGCTACATACATAGGAGGAGTCGAGATGAGATATTTAACTGCTGGTGAATCACATGGTCCACAATTAACGACAATTATTGAAGGAATTCCTGCACAACTGGAATTGCTAGCTGAGGATATTAATACCGATTTAGCTCGTCGTCAAGGTGGCTACGGTCGTGGGAGAAGAATGCAAATTGAAAAAGATCAAGTTCAAATTTTAAGTGGTGTTAGACATGGTCGTACGACAGGAGCACCTGTAGCGCTTGTTGTTGAAAATAAAGATTGGACTCATTGGACGAAAATCATGGGTGCTGAGCCGATTGGTGATGAAGAGGAAAAGGAAGTCAAGCGTAAATTAACACGTCCACGTCCTGGACATGCTGATTTAAATGGCGCGATTAAATACGGACACCGTGATATGCGTAATGTACTTGAGCGTTCGTCTGCAAGAGAAACGACTGTTCGTGTAGCAGCAGGTGCAGTAGCGAAGAAAATCCTTGCAGCATTTGGAATTAACGTAGGGGGCCATGTTCTAGAAATTGGCGGCGTTAAGGCAGAAAATGTTGCTTATGAATCTGTTAAAGACTTACAAGAACGCTCTGAAGCGTCTCAAGTCCGTTGTCTTGACGAGGAAGCTAGTCAAAAGATGATGGAAGCAATTGATAAAGCGAAACAAGACGGCGATTCAATTGGAGGAATTGTTGAAGTTGTCATTGAGAACGTACCAGTTGGACTTGGAAGCCATGTTCACTATGATCGGAAGCTCGATGCAAAAATCGCTGCTGCTGTCATGAGCATCAATGCCTTTAAAGGTGTTGAAATTGGAATTGGATTTGAAGCAGCAAGCTTACCAGGAAGCCAAGTACATGATGAAATTATCTGGGATGAAGAACATGGATACCGTCGTAAAACGAATCGCCTTGGTGGTTTTGAAGGGGGAATGACGACAGGGATGCCAATCGTTGTTCGCGGCGTCATGAAGCCGATACCTACTTTATACAAGCCACTTCAAAGTGTCGATATTGAAACGAAGGAGCCATTTGCAGCAAGTATTGAGCGTTCTGATAGCTGTGCAGTACCAGCAGCATCTGTTGTGGCTGAAGCTGTTGTCGCTTGGGAGGTTGCCAATGCCTTGCTTGAAACATTTGGATCGGACCGCATTGATGTGATCCAAGAAAATGTGAAACGTCATCAAGATGAAGCGAGGAAGTTTTAATGAAGAAAGTTACGATCGATACGTCATCAAAAGCATATGAAGTATTTATAGAAGCAGGTGTACGTCATTCGATTGGAAAGCAATTGGAGACAGTGTTAACTCAAGCTGCTTCATCGGTTTTTATTATCACCGATTCACAAGTTGCGCCGCTTTATTTAGATGATGTTGTTGCGAGCTTTGAAGAGACTTTTACCTGTTTATACAGCCGTGATTAAAAGTGGAGAGGCTTCAAAGTCTTTTGCTGAATATGAACATCTATTGACGAAAGCGCTAGAATATGGATTAGATCGAAAATCCGTGATTGTTGCTTTAGGTGGAGGCGTGGTTGGTGATTTAGCAGGATTCGTTGCAGCAACGTACATGCGCGGCATTCGCTTTGTTCAAGTGCCAACGACTCTACTTGCTCATGATAGTAGTGTCGGTGGAAAAGTCGCGATCAATCATCCACTCGGGAAAAATATGGTCGGAAGCTTTCATCAGCCTGAAGCTGTTTTTTATGATACAGAAACGCTTTATTCTTTGCCGGAAAGAGAATGGCGTTCTGGATTTGCTGAAGTGATGAAGCATGGCTTTATCCGCGATCCAGAGTTTTTAGACGTGGCTACAGCGTGAAGTGAAGACATTTGATCAAATGCCGGTTGAACGATTAAATACACTTCTTGAGAGATCGATTGCTGTCAAAGCGCAAATTGTATCTGAAGATGAACGAGAAGCAGGAGTCCGCGCTCATTTAAATTTAGGTCATACTCTCGGTCATGCGCTTGAAACGGAGCTAGGATACGGGGTTATGACTCATGGTGAAGCAGTTGTCGTTGGGATCGTCTTTGCTTTAAAATTAAGCGAAGAATTGTTTGATAATAAACTTAATGTTGATCATTACGAGAAATGGTTTAACAGTCTAGGCTATCAAACAAAGCTTCCAGCAAATGTAACAACATCAAAGTTGGTGAGTACGATGACGAAGGATAAGAAAGTAGAAGCAGGTGCGATTCGAATGGTGCTACTAAGTGAGCTTGGTCAAGCAACAACGAAGGAAGTTTCGGCTGATCTGCTTGAGAAAATGCTAGACGAGCGAATGGAGGTAGCGACGAATGGTTAGAGGAATTCGAGGTGCAACAACAATCGAGAATAATAATGAACAAGAGATTGTTGAGGCAACAACTGAGCTTGTGAACGAACTCATTAAAAAAAATCAAATTGAGCCAGAGAGTGTAGCGCATGTGCTCATTACAGTGACTGGGGATATTACCGCAACTTTTCCTGCGAAAGTATTAAGACAATTTGAAGGTTGGGCTTATGTGCCTGTTGTATGTGCTCAAGAAATTCCTGTTCCAGGCAGTATGCCACTTTGTATTCGCATTTTAATGACTGTAAATACAGATGTTAAACAACAGGAAATTGCTCACGTTTATCAACGAGAAGCGATTAAGCTTCGTCCAGATTTATCGAAAGCTTAAAAGAAGGAATGTAAGCTCAACATAGTATCATTCAACCACCGTTTTTCAAAACTATTCAGAAAGTGTGAAGTCAAGATCCTTTTTGAACGCATAAAAAAAGACTAAGGCTTTCGCCATTAAGGACTTGGCGATAAGCTAAGTTTTTCTAATTGACGAATGAATAAGAACGAGGTAGACTAATGGCAGAAGAATTGAAGAATTTGTTTTTTCTTCGATTCAGAGCCGAGAAAATGATAGAACAAGACACAAAAGATTAGTTGAGAATGAGATTGAGTCGAGGAGAGCTGAGTTTAGTTGAGGGATATGTCTATCTATTATCCTCCTGAACCTTTATGGTCTTAGGAGGTTTATATTTATTTAGTGATGCCTATTAATAGAAAGATTGAGATACGGTGTCGTATTCAACTTTCCCCTCCCTTCTTATTTCATTCATTCCATTTTAGGAGTGATTGCAAATGATAACCCCATCCTTTTCAGATTTTGAAAAAGCAACAAGTACCTACAAAACGATTCCAGTCGTGCAGCGTTTTTTTGCTGACGGATTAACTCCTATTCAAATTGTTCACCAGCTTGGCGACCAAGTGTCATTCCTGCTCGAAAGTAAGGATGAGCATTCACCATGGTCTCGATATTCATTCATTGGTTTAAATCCTATGTTTGAATTAATTGAAGAAAATGGCCTTTACCGAACGTATTCAAAAGAATCGTGACATTGTCCTTGAAAAGAATACTTTTCAAGAAGCATTTGATGAAACGATGAGCTTCTTACATGTGCAACCACTGGACATCCCGATTCCTTTTCGTGGTGGGGCAGTCGGCTACATGAGCTATGATGCGATTGAAACGATCGAACCAACCCTTCTGTCAAAGACGAAGCAGCGTGTTCCGCATTATCAATTTTTGTTTTGTCAAACGTTAATTGCGTATGATCATACCAAAAAGGAATTAACGATTCTTGTTCACGCAAGACCATCAGAAGAAGTCAATTCGTGAAACGTATCAAGTGGCCTTAGCGGAAATCGAACGTGTCTCTTCCTTACTTGAACAGCCTGTAAGCGGGCTCATGCTTAAAGAGACACCGACATTTGATGAGGACGTTTCGTTTGCTCATGTCAATTCTAATTATAATAAAGAAGCATTTATCGCAGATGTTGAGAAGATCAAAGAATACATTCGTGCAGGAGATGTCTTTCAAACTGTTTTATCTCAGCGTTTTGAAATGGAAGTGTCCGCTTCTGCGTTAGAAGTGTACCGTGTTCTTCGAATGGTCAATCCATCACCGTATTTGTTTTATTTGAAATTTGATGACTTAGAAGTCGTTGGAAGCTCACCTGAACGGCTTGTTCAAGTTCAAGATGGTCATGTTGAAATTCATCCGATTGCTGGTACGAGAAAGCGTGGCAAGGATGAAGCAGAAGACAAAGCTCTTGCAGAGGAATTACTCGCTGATGAAAAAGAAAGAGCGGAGCATTATATGCTTGTGGATTTAGCAAGAAATGATGTTGGTCGGATTGCTGAGTACGGTTCAGTTGAAACACCGACTTTACTTGAAATAGGGAAATTCTCTCATGTCATGCACATCATCTCCAAGGTAACAGGAAGATTACGCCAAGGAACGGAACCACTTGAAGCATTAATGGCTTCGTTTCCGGCGGGGACAGTCTCTGGTGCACCGAAAATTCGTGCAATGGAAATCTTGCAAGAGCTAGAGCCGACAAAACGCGGCTTATATGCAGGAGCGATTGGCTATCTTGGCTTATGATGGAAACATTGACTCTTGTATTGCCATTCGGACGATGGTTATTCAAGATGGGAAAGCCTTCATCCAAGCAGGGGCAGGAATTGTAGCAGATTCTGTTCCAGAAAAGGAATATGAAGAAACGGAGAACAAAGCAAAGGCATTAATTCGTGCCGTTCAATTAGCTGAAAAAATGTTTGGAAATACCAATGATGCTAATAAGACTGGAAAGGGGGCGGCGGTTAATCATGCTTAAGGAAATTCTCAAATCGTGTATGGACGGATATACGTTGACTGAAATTGAAGCAGAAAAAGCGATGAATCACATTATGGACGGGTGAAGCGACTCCTAGTCAAATTGCTAGCTTATTAACCATTATGCGTTTTCGTGGTGAGACGGTCGATGAAATGACGGGGTTTGCGCGTTCGATGCGTGCACACTCGGTTAAAATACCAGCTGATGATCTTCCTGTTGTCGATACGTGCGGAACAGGTGGAGATGATCTTGGTACGTTTAACATTTCAACAGCAACAGCGATCGTGTTATCGCGCAATGGGGGTTCCTGTTGCAAAGCATGGCAATCGCGCTGTCTCTTCCAAAAGTGGAAGTGCGGATGTGTTAGAGGAGCTTAAAATTTCGATTCAACACTCCCCTGAAGAAGCGCATCGTTCGCTGCAGGAGTCAAATTTATGTTTTTTATTTGCGCCACTTTATCATCAATCGATGAAGCATGCCGTTGCCCCGCGGAAAGAGATTGGGTTTCGAACGATTTTTAACATGCTTGGGCCATTAACAAATCCAGCGAATGCGAAATATCAATTAATTGGTGTGTATGATCAGCAATTTGCTGCAAAAATGGCTGAAACGCTCAGTCGATTAGGAACAACTAGAACGTTGTTTGTGACAGGCGGAGAAGGTCTTGATGAGCTTTCAATTACAAACGAATCAACAGTGATTGAAGTAAATGGTAAAGAGATTAGCACATACACTCTAACTCCAGAAGATGTTGGACTTAAATCGTGGTACATTAGAAGAGATTCAAGTAGCAACTCCCACTGAAAGTGCAGCGTTAATTGAGAAAGTACTTAAACGGGACATGCAAATCAATCTGCAGAAGGAATTGTCACATTTAATGCAGCTGCAGCTTTATACGCAGCAGAACGTGTTGATTCGATCAAAGAAGGTGTCGACTTGTTTTGGCTGCGATAAAATCTGGCTCTGTTTATCAGCATTTTAAATCATTGCAAACGGAAGAAAAGGAGACGGAACAACATGCTTGAGGTGATTCTTGAGACAAAGAAAAAAGAAATCAATGAATTAACAACGATGCCAGAACAAGAGAAGGTTACGCATTATTCGCTCTTTGAAGCATTACAGCAACCTAATCGTTCAGTCGGTTTAATTGCTGAAGTGAAAAAGGCGTCCCCGTCAAAAGGAGTCATTCGTGAACAGTTTGATCCTGTTGAGATTGCTAAGGGCTATATGGCAGGAGGAGCGGATGCGATTTCTGTTTTAACAGATCGTGATTATTTCCAAGGTCATCCGAAGTATTTGTCGGCTGTTAAACAAGTCGTTAAGCTTCCTGTTATGCGCAAAGATTTTATCATTGATGAAAAACAAATCGAAGAAACAGTTCGAATTGGTGCTGATGCGATGCTATTAATTGTTGGCGTTGTTCCAATTGAAGAATTAAAACGCTTGTATGATAAAGCGTATGAGCTAGGACTTGAATGTCTTGTTGAAGTTCATGCAAAAGAAGAGTTAGAAGAATTATTATCAACTTTTACACCCAAAATCATTGGTGTGAACAATCGTAATCTTAAAACATTTGAAACATCTTTAACACAAACGGAAGAAATGGCAGTACTCATTCCTGAGGGAAGTTTGTTTATTAGCGAAAGCGGGATTTATAACCGTGCTGATATTGATCGTGTGAAACGAGCAGGAGCAGCTGGTGTTCTTGTTGGTGAATCATTAATGCGTGCTAAAACGCCTGAACAAGGGATTGAGACATTGTTTGGAGGCGAAGCTCGTGGCACCTCTTCTTAAGCTTTGTGGGAATCATTCTGAGAGCGACATCGAGGTTGTTTTCAAGAGTTCAGCAGATTATGTAGGCTTTGTTTTTGCCAAAAGTAAGCGGCAAGTTGAACGCAAGCAGATTATCAAATGGCTTGACAATCAAGCAACTAAAGGAAGTAAAAAGCTTGTTGCTCTCTTTGTTAATGCATCTACTTCAGACATTGTTGCAAGCCATTGACGGTATTCCTTTCGACATCATTCAATGTCACGGAAATGAATCAGCAGATCAAGTAGCTGAAATCAAAGAACAGACGGATTTAGACGTTTGGAAAGTGATCCATCACAATGAGGATGCTTTAGCTTCCATGAAAACGTATAAAGGAATAGCCGATGGATATATTGTCGATTGTAAAGTGGGAAACCAATGGGGCGGGACTGGTGTTTCATTTGATTGGAAGTATGCTCCGAGCTATATTAACGAAGGAAGCGTGCAAGCAGGTTCCTGTCTTCATTGCTGGAGGAATTAATCCAACGAATATCGACGAGCTGCTTAGCTATCAGCCAGATGGTATTGATGTATCAAGCGGAATTGAAGAGAATGGCAAGAAATCAAGTGAGCTAATTCGACAGCTAGAAGAAAGGATGAACAGAAATGGCAGCAACGTATCCAGATAAGCGAGGACGATTTGGGGAATTTGGCGGAAAATATGTGCCAGAAACGTTAATGAGCGTCATCGAAGAATTAGAGCAAGCATTAGACGAAGCATTAGCGGATGAATCATTTGTTGCTGACTACCATGAACATCTCCGTGAATATGCAGGTCGACCGACAGCATTGTCTTATGCTAGTAACCTCACAGCAATCATTAGGAGGTGCAAAAATTTATTTAAAGCGTGAGGATCTTCTTCACACAGGAGCTCATAAGCTTAATAATGCAATGGGTCAGGCTCTACTTGCAAAAAGAATGGGCAAAACAAAAATTGTCGCTGAAACAGGAGCTGGTCAGCACGGTGTTGCCACAGCAACGATTGCAGCTAGTTTTGGCTTAGAGTGTAAAGTATTTATGGGTGCAGAAGATATGGAACGTCAAGCGTTGAATGTGTTTCGCATGGAGTTGCTTGGTGCAGAAGTCATTCCAGCTACATCTGGTAGCCAGACGTTAAAGGATGCGACAAACGAGGCGATTCGTTACTGGGTCGCAAATGCTGAAGATACCTTTTATTTAATTGGATCTGTCGTTGGCCCACATCCATATCCAAAAATGGTTCGTGATTTTCAACGAATTATTGGTGATGAAGCGAGAAGTCAGCTACTTGAACGAGAAGGCAAGCTTCCTACAGAAATTATTGCTTGTGTCGGTGGCGGTAGTAATGCGATTGGAACATTCTATCCATTTTTAGAAGACGATGTTCATTTAATCGGTGTGGAAGCGGCTGGACTTGGTGTGGAAACGGATCAGCATGCGGCAACGATTACAAAAGGCCGTAAAGGGGTTATCCACGGTTCATTAACGTATTTGCTTCAAGATGAGGCAGGGCAAATTACAGAGCCTTATTCGATCTCTGCTGGACTTGATTATCCTGGTGTTGGTCCCGAACATGCCTATTTAGCAAGTAGTGGTCGTGTTGATTATCAAGCGGTGACGGATCAGCAAGCGCTAGATGCACTGAAGTTTTTATCAGAGACAGAAGGAATCATTCCTGCGATTGAATCTGCTCATGCGCTTGCCAAGGCTTTTGAACGTGCGAAGGAATTAACAGCAGATGATGTGATTTTAGTTTGCTTATCAGGACGTGGAGATAAGGACGTGCACACATTAATGAAACGTTTTCGAGGTGAGTCGAATGAATAAACGAATGGAAGCTGCAACAAAGACTGATAAGCCGTTATTCATTCCTTTTATTACAGCAGGTGATCCATCTGCTGAAGCGACAATTGAGCTAGCATTAACGCTAGAGGAATCAGGGTCAAGCATTCTTGAGCTAGGGATTCCTTATTCTGACCCGCTTGCTGATGGTCCAACAATTCAAGAAGCCTCGAAACGGGCTCTTTCTGCTGGGATGACGCTTGAAAAAGCCTTGCATCTCGTCCCGAAAATGCGGGAGCGGGGCTTAACCATTCCTGTTATTATTTTTACTTATTTTAATCCATTGCTTCAATACGGAGAAGAGCGTTTGACTGCTGAAGCAGCTGAATTAGGGATAGATGGTTTACTCGTTCCAGACCTTCCGTATGAAGAAAGCGAAGAACTTGGAGAGCTATGCAAAAAGAATGATCTTGCACTTATTTCACTTGTTGCACCAACATCGAAGCAACGGATGGTGAAAATTGCAGAACGTGCTGAAGGATTTTTATATTGTGTCTCATCACTTGGAGTAACAGGGGTACGTTCAGAACTCGATCCAAGAGTATATGACTTTTTGAAAACCGTACGTGAAGCAAGTCATATTCCAACAGCTGTTGGATTTGGTATTTCATCATCAGCGCAGGTTAAACTGATGAATGAGCATGCTGATGGTGTTGTTGTCGGAAGCGCCTTGGTTGCCGAGATTGGCAAGCGCGCAAAAGAATTGCGAAAGCGAAGATACACGTCCAAAAGCGTTGAATGAAATAAAAACGTTTGTCACTTCGCTCATTTCATCGTAACATAGAAGTATCATACTTTAACAAGTTGAGGTGCTAAAGATGCAAGCAAAACCACAGTTACATGGTCTCCCATCCTATAAGCCTGGGAAACCAATTGAAGAAGTAAAGAAAGAATTAGGTTTAACAAAAGTCATCAAGCTTGCTTCGAATGAAAATCCATTTGGATCATCTCCAAAGGTTGCTGAAGCGATTCGGGCAATGGCAGCAAATACAGCTGTTTATCCAGATGGCTATGCAGCATTACTCCGAGAAAAAGTAGCGAAGAAGATTGGCGTTAATGAAAATCAATTAGTATTTGGAAATGGTTCTGATGAGATCATCCAGTTTTTATGTCGGGCTTTTTTATCACCAAATACAAACACGGTAACAGCTCATCCGACATTTTCTCAATATAAGCTTAATGCGACAATTGAGGGAGCTGAGATTCGTGAGATTCCAGGTCCAGATGGTATGCATGATTTAGATGCGATGCTTGCCGCCATTGATGAGCAAACGCGAATTGTTTGGATTTGTAATCCAAATAATCCTTCTGGTACATACGTGAACAAAGAAGCGTTTGAACGTTTTCTGGAACAAGTTCCGTCTCATGTCCTTGTTGTTTCGGACGAAGCTTACATCGAATACGTAACAGCAGAAGACTATCCTGAGACATTACCGCTTCTTGACAAATACAATAACTTGATGATTATGAGAACTTTCTCAAAGGCATATGGGCTAGCGGCATTGCGCGTTGGCTATGGTGTTGCTAATTCAGCACTCATTTCGACTTTAGACCCTGTTCGTCCACCATTTAACAATAACACGTTTGCTCATGTTGCAGCGGCTGCAGCACTTGAGGATGACGCTTTTATTGCCGAATGTGTTGATAAAAATACTGCTGGATTAAAACAATATGTAACTTTTTGTGAGAAGCATCAATTAACATATTATCCATCTCAAGCGAATTTTATTTTAATTGAGTTTGGTCGATCAGGAGATGAAGTATTCGACTTTCTATTAAAGAAAGGGTTTATCATTCGTTCTGGTGAAGCACTTGGCTTCCCGACTTGTGCACGTATTACAGTTGGAAGCAAAGAACAAAATGAAGAAATACTCACCGTTTTAGAAGAAATGCTTGCTTCAAAGCCGGTTGAACAACGATAATGCTTTTTGGAAAATCGTCTTTCATCAATCGTGAAGGGCGGTTTTTCGTAAGATGGAAGGAGAATAGAATGAAACGAACGGTTTTAATCGTTGGTCTCGGATTAATTGGAGGATCCATTGCTCTTTCAATACGAGGGGAACATCATGTTCATATCCGCGGCTTTGATATTTCAGAAGAACAATTAAAAATGGCTCTTTCTTTAGAAGTGATCGATGAGGCTGTTTCCTCGATCGCAGAAGGGGTGAAAGAGGCTGATTTAATCATACTTGCAACACCAGTTCTTAAAACAGAGCAGCTTATCGCTGAGCTAGCCGAGTATGATTTAAAGCCAGGAGCGATTGTGACAGATGTTGGTAGCACGAAAACGCGGATTGTTGCCCAAGCTGATTGTCTGAAAGCGAAGGATGTGTCTTTCATTGGTGGTCATCCGATGGCTGGTTCTCATAAAAGCGGTGTTGAAGCGGCGAGAGCGCATTTGTTTGAAAATGCCTTTTATATTTTAACTCCTGCAGAAGGAACCGATGTCCGTGCGATTATTCAGCTACAAAATTGGTTGAAGGGTACG
Organism: uncultured Bacillaceae bacterium; assembly: GCA_963838465.1. Lineage (GTDB taxonomy): Bacteria > Bacillota > Bacilli > Bacillales > Bacillaceae_D > Halalkalibacter. Next base: position 954,049 of record CAWIQZ010000017.1, on the reverse strand, counting down.
AAGGCGACGTTTATTGAATTAACGCCTATGCAACATGACAGACTTGCAGGCGCGATTAGTCATTTTCCACATATTATTGCTGCTAGTCTTGTCCATCAGGTGGCTAAAATCGAAGGTGAGGATCCACTCGTCTCTCGTCTAGCAGCAGGAGGATTTCGTGATATTACCCGTATCGCTTCTAGTAGTCCAACGATGTGGAGAGATATTTTATTACACAATAAAGAAAGCATGCTACAGCTATTAGAAGCATGGATGAGTGAAATGGATACGGTTAAAACGATGATTGAAGCAGAGAATGCAAATGATATTTATACATATTTTCAAGATGCAAAGTCATTTAGAGATGGATTGCCTGTTCGTGAAAAAGGTGCGATACCTGCTTTTTATGATTTATTTGTTGACGTACCCGACCATCCAGGGGTTATTTCAGATGTAACAAGTATTCTCGCTCAGCATCAAATTAGTTTAACGAATATTCGCATTCTTGAAATACGGGAAAATATTATGGGGGTTCTACGTTTAAGCTTTAGATCAGAAGAGGATCGCGAACGAGCACAACATCATCTTAAACAAGAAATGTATGAAACGTATATCATGTAAGGAGGACGATCATGAGTGTCGTTACGGTTAATAAAACACAAGTTGGTTTAAATGGTACCATCCGTGTGCCAGGAGATAAATCGATTTCACACCGAGCTGTGATGTTTGGTGCAATTGCAGAAGGAACAACAACAGTGGAGGGCTTCCTCGCTGGTGAGGATTGTTTGAGCACAATTGCTTGCTTCCGTAAATTAGGAGTTTCTATTGAACAAGATGGGGAACAGGTTACGATTGAAGGAAAAGGCTGGGACGGTTTAAAGGAGTCTAGTGAGATTTTGGATGTCGGGAACTCAGGAACGACGACTCGATTAATGCTTGGCATTCTTGCAACGCGTCCATTCCACTCCGTTTTAATAGGTGATGACTCGATTGCGAAGCGTCCAATGGCTCGTGTTACGTCGCCACTCCGTGAAATGGGATCGCATATTGATGGTCGTGAAAATGGTCAATTTACGCCGTTATCGGTTCGCGGTGGACAGACAAAAGGAATTGCATATGAATCAAAGGTAGCAAGTGCGCAAGTAAAGTCAGCAATTCTATTAGCAGGTCTGCAAAGTGAAGGAGTGACCTCTGTATCAGAGCCTGCTTTATCTCGTGATCATACCGAAAGAATGCTAGAGGCTTATGGTGTTGAAGTGAAGAGAGAAGGGTTAAAGGTCTCTGTAGAAGGTGGACAAACACTTCTGGCTCAACATATTACAGTGCCTGGCGACATTTCTTCAGCAGCCTTTTTCTTAGTTGCAGCAGCAATTGTTCCAGGTAGTGAAGTGACACTACAAGGGGTTGGCATGAATCCAACACGTTCCGGGATTATTGATGTATTACAAGAGATGGGCGCAACCATGAAAGTGACAAATGAACGACTTGTTGGTGGTGAACCAATCGCTGATCTTACAATAGCGACATCATCATTAAAAGGGATTGAGATTAGTGGTGATCTTATTCCGAGATTAATTGATGAAATCCCTGTTATCGCTGTTCTTGCCACACAAGCTGAAGGCAAGACAGTGATTCGTGATGCAGAAGAATTGAAAGTCAAAGAAACCAATCGAATTGATACGGTTGTTAGTGAATTAAAAAAGCTTGGCGCATCGATTGAGGCAACAGATGACGGGATGATTATTGAAGGAAAAACACCTTTAAATGGCGCTATTATTAGTAGCTATGGTGATCACCGAATTGGAATGGCGATGGCCATTGCAGGACTTATTGCAGAAGGTCGTGTAGACATTGACCGTAGTGAAGCGATTGCGGTTTCATATCCAAATTTCTTTGAGCATATTGAGGAGCTTCAAAAATAAAAATGGTAACTAATTAACGAATGAATCTGACTGATTTTTGTCGTGTGGCGGTTTCTCGTCATATGATAAGACAGTCAGTTTTTTTGACTAATTAAAAAAGGACAAAAATCATGATAACTTCAAAAAAAATCCTTAATTTGAAAACGTAAGCGTTTTCAAATTAAGGTTTAGCAAAAGCTATATTGTATGGATAGGAGTGGAGAGAAACCATACGCTTACTTTTATTATAGCCAGTGTCGTTAATAAGTCAATAGATAAAATATAAAATTCGAAAAATTACGTTAATCAATGGTTGGTCTCAAAGCACAAAACTAGTTCTTAATTAGAATTTCCTTTCATACCTTTTCTTAAAACAGTATGTGAAAGGAGAAAAAAGATGTATTTGTTAGATCAAGCAACTAAAGTTGAGGAAGGTCGTCATCTCATTCGTTCCTATTTGATTGAAAATGGACAAGTCCGCTACGTAAATGAAAGCTTTGGAAAATGGAAGGGATTACGAATAGCGATGTCTGGGACAATCATGATGAATGGACGGGTCGTGTTAGATGAATCGATTGTGGATTATCAAGATTTCCCCGCTTTTCAACGGCGACAGATTGAATTGATTACAAAAGGATGTACAACCGTTGCTGTTGCTCCACATGTGCCTTATGAACGACAGCTAGACTCGATATATAGACGAACGAGACACGCAATGGTTAGCAGTACAATTGATTATCTGATTGGTTTCACTTTGATGTTAAAACGATTGACGCCTCGTTTTATTAGGCATTGTCAAAAGGTAAGAGTTCCGTTTATCCGAATTTTGCTTCATTCTCACGCTGAGCTTAACAACCTTCCGTGGACGCATATTTCTCAAGCATTAACCGCTTATCCTATTGTTCTTATTCCAGTAGTAAGTGAATATTCCTCAAAAATGCAAGAGTCATTACTCGCTGCCTGGACTAACTTCTGTTCCTCATATCGGATTCACACATCTCCTCCTTTAGAGGGAAACGAAGTCTGGAATAAAGGACTGTTGCAAAAAGTGGGTTTATATCCAGAAAAAGGTAGGATGCTCATTGGGAGTGATGCGGATTATCTGCTTTTTATCGATCACCACAAAGAAACTTTTGATTTTAAACATCAAAAAGTTGCAAGGAATGAGCGCATTGTTTATCATGAAAAGGATCCAATGGTCGTCATTATAAAAGGGAACGTGATTAAAGCAGGTGAAAAGATTTCACTAAAGCCTGGTTATGGGCGTTGCCTACAAGTAAAAAGACCAGGACGGTTTTTAACGCTTGATGATTCAGTGGTTATGTGAATAGATAAAGATAGGTTAGTTTGACGACTCTATCGCAACAATATAAAATGCCGTCATCATAAGATGATGGTTTATTCTTTTTCGATAATAGAGGTAATGACTTTTTTATAAAGAAGATATCAAGGGATAAGTGAAAGATTGAAGGAGAAGATAGGATGAACGCAATTACACAGGCAATAAATGAGATTGAAAAAGGAAATGTGAAAGAAGGCTTAGAACAACTGTCAATCCTTGAGAAAAGCGCTGATCATCAATCAAAATATACCATTGCTCAAGTGTATCAAGAGCTTGGACACATTGATAAAGCGAAGGTAATCGTTGATGAGTTACTGATGCTATATCCTGATGAAGGGAGTTTATATGCGTTCGCAGCGGAATTATTGATTGATATGGATCAAGAGGATGAGGCGATTGAACTCCTATCAGAAATTAATGAAGAGGATGAGGCTTTTCTGCAAGCTCAGCTTCTATTGGCCGATCTGTATCAAATGCAATCGCTAGATGAAGTGGCTGAGCAAAAACTACTACATGCAGCCAAAAAAGCACCAGAAGAAGTCATAATTTCTTATGGACTTGGGGAATTTTATTTAGAGCGTGGTGATTATATAAAAAGCATTCCTTATTTAAAAAAGGCAGTTCATGCCAGTGAAAGACTTCCTGATATTCATCTTGAATTACAATTAGCTGAAGCCTATAGTGCAAGTGGTCAATTTGAAGATGCCATCCATTACTACCGAGAAGGACTCAAACGGCATTTAGATCCACATGCTTTATTCGGATATGGATTTACGGCTTTTCAATTAGGAGATATGGTCGTTGCAATCGAACAATTAGAAGCTCTGAAAGGTCTCGATCCAGATTTCTCAAGTCTTTACCCCCTTTTAGCAAAAGCGTATGAGGCGGAAGGTCGATTGGACGATGCAATTGAGGCTCTTGAAGCAGGAATGGCTGTAGATCAATTTAATGAGCAATTATACGTTCATGCTGGTAAGCTCAGCTTTAAGCGTCAGAATCCAGAAGATGGTGAGCGTTTCTTAAGACAAGTCATTGCATTAAATCCTTCAAATATTGAAGCAGTTCTAACATTAGCTGCGTATTTGAAGCATAATGAAAGGTATGAAGAATTACTTGAGTTAATGAACCATATGAAGGAGTTTGGTGAAGAAGATATTGTTTATACATGGTATGAAGCTTCTGCTTTAAAGGAGCAAGATGAATATGAAGAAGCTTATAAGCTTTATGAAGAAGTAGAGAAAGCGTTTCAAGAAGATCATGACTTTCTAGAGGAGTATGGTTATTTCCTTTTAGAATACAGTTTACGAGATCGTGCAAAAGAGGTATTTCTACAGCTCTTAGCTCTTCAACCAGAAAGAGCTGATATCCAACAACTTCTAGAAGATTTAGATTGATTGTAGAGCAATGAAAAAAGGAATATAAGTACTTCATGACGAATAATTACAACATACGTTCTTTCTAAATAATGAAAGATCGGAATACAAAGGAGGGGTGACGTATGGGCAGCATCATTCCAGTTGTAGAAAAGAAAGATTTTCTGAAAAGCTTCTTACAGCAATATGAATTAAAACGTCGTGAATGTGCGTGGTTGTTAAATTATTTAATGAGTGATGACCAATTGATGGAGCGCGTCCACTTTGTTGAAAAGGCAGCACATACTCCTAAGGCTCTTATTATTTCAACCAAAGGAGTTGATAGCATTCCCTTCTCCTTTCATAAACAGAAGCATATTACGACAGATGCGGAAAAAGCATTTCATGATATTCGCCTAAATCAGACAGAAGATGTCTATATTGAACTTCATTTTAAAGGAGCAAAGCAATTTCCTCCTTACTTAACGGTTCTAGAGGATAATCCTTTTGTTCCAGAAAATCTTGAGCTTGTTGTTGCATTTCAATATGAGGCTGACCAGCTGCTAAAAGGTTCTATTCAGACATTTAATCGGAACCGTTTGCTTAAAGAAATTGATCAAGCACTTGATCAAGGAGATAAGAGACAATTTGAATTATTAGTAAAAGAACTTCAATACTTAGATCAACAAGGTTAATTCTCATAAAAGCATCTGGCGCTGTTACCGACTGTACCGGGCAAAGCATGTATTAGTCTTTCAAAAGGACTATTGTCTAAAGAATGATAGAATAAGTCAACGAAAGCTTTAGGGTGAAAGTTAGTAGGTAACAGAGCACTGATTTAAATGACTTAGCCGTAGTTGTATCAAGGTGTTTTTCACGATGAAATAAGTAAGAATGCAGGATGGAAGAGAAGGTGTACATATGAAATGGCAAGCAAAAGAAATGGACACATACTTACAAGCAAAGGAGTATGTTGATACAGCATTAATACCGCTTATCCCTGTTTCATGGCAAAGTGATCTTAAATCAACGGTTGCAATGGGAGAGTTTATTTCCATTATCACCCTTGAATTGGAAAGACAATTTCAGGGTCGAGTTATTCACTTTCCACCTTTTACATATTTGAGAAGTGAGGAATTAACCGATCGCATGGCACGGATTAAAAAATGGATCGACGAATTAACGAATGGTGGAATAACACATATTATTTTCTTGACATCTGATGGGGAGTGGAAAATATCAGAGCAGGAATTAGAAGGTATGTTGATTTGGCTACCAACAATTCCACTTGAACATATGGAGACAAGCTATAAAAGAGATGTTGTTGCTGATCAATTAAAACAACTCATTCCAATCATGGCAAACAAGTGGCAAAATAAATAACTTTAATCATTTAAGCTGAGAATACTGACTCCCTGCTTTTCTCATGTCAATAAACGTGAGAGGAGCTTTTTTTCTTTATTGCTGAATGGTTTTCTTTTCATTTTAGAAATGAGATTCAAAAAAGAATAATGAAGTAATAGAAAGGACATGTGGAAATAATGGAATGGACATATGAAAAAGCCTTACACATCATTAAAGCAACAACGTTTACTAAAGGAGACATTTTCTGCAATAACAAAAACCATAAACAATATGTTTTTGATGATGTAGAAATTCACTCTGAAACATTAGAACCGATGATTACGTATTTTAATGATGAAGGGGTAAGGTGGACAAGACCCTATCAACTATTTTGTGATAAATTCACGAAGAAATAAGGGTGAATCAAATAAATATATAACGATTAGATGTGTTCTTCATTGAGAGCCCTATTTTTAAAACGAAGATATTAAGGAGACTTACGTTTTACAAGTAATGCATGACGTTATCTTTAATGAGCGTTTTAAATTGGTGAGAACAGGGCATATACACTATATAAAGGTAAGAATTGGTTTGTAGGAGGACTTCAAATGAATTTAAAAGATTGGAAAGAAAGTTTGACTTTAGAAAAGCAAGCATTGATGCAAGATTATGAAGACTTAAAGCGAGATAAAATACGAGTTAGAAGAGCGAATTAGGGTGTTAATAGATGTTTTAGCAAAAATGGAGGATAAAGAAGAAGCTTTGATGTTGAAAGAGGAGTTTTTAGGTAAGTTAGAGAGCGAATTAAGTCTAGTTGATGAAGGGTTGGAAAAAGTAGAGGTATCGACCTCGATCAAAAGGGCAAATGTGATACAGAGAGTGCTCGATCATCTCGAACAGCATGAAACTAGTAAAAGATAATATTGTACGTAAAATGGATGAGTGACTATTCCTATAGTAGGATGGTCTTTTTTTGATGAAATAATCTTCTGTCATTGCTAGGTAAAATGATTTTCTTTATAGAAATTTGCCGATTTTGTGCCAATTCATGTATTATCTTGCACAATGTCGTGCAATGTATTATCATGGGAATGTCCTAGTATAATATGTGTTTATCTTATGCCCATTTTTGGGTCTACCTTATTGTGTAGGGGGGGAAAACAAGTGAGCGAAAAAGATCACAAAGTATCACGACGTCAATTTTTAACGTATACACTTACGGGTGTTGGCGGATTTATGGCAGCGGGAATGATTATGCCGATGGCACGCTTTGCCCTCGACCCTGCTTTAAAAGCTGGAGCGGCAATCTGACCGTGTATTAGTGTGTGAAGTAGCGGAACTAACAGAAGAACCGCAATTATTTGCATTTGATTTTGACCAAGTAGATGCATGGTATGAATCTACAGTGACTCGTAATGCGTATATTTACATCCGAGATAACGAAGTAACCGCTTTATCACCAACATGTACGCATTTAGGCTGTACGGTTGCGTTCGGAACAAATCCTGAACATCCAGATCGCTTCTATTGTCCATGTCACTTTGGAATGTTTGACAATGAAGGGATCAACATTGCAGGTACGCCACCTCAACGTCCGCTTGATGTGTATGAAGTGACAGTTGAAGACGGCAAAGTATTACTTAGGTCAAATTACATCAGCGAACATAAGGAGGGGCGTAATCGATGCTTCAAAAAATTTACGACTATGTTGATGAGCGTCTTGATATTACGCCTATGTGGCGCGATATTGCTGACCACGAAGTACCTGAGCATGTTAACCCTGCTCACCACTTCTCTGCGTTCGTATACTGTTTTGGAGGACTAACATTCTTCGTTACAGTTATTCAGATTTTATCAGGTATGTTCTTAACAATGTATTATGTACCAGATATTATCAACGCTTATCAATCAGTAGCTTACTTACAAAATGAAGTCGCTTTCGGTGTTATCGTACGTGGGATGCACCACTGGGGCGCAAGTTTAGTTATTGTTATGATGTTTTTACACACATTACGTGTCTTCTTTACAGGTTCATATAAGAAGCCTCGTGAATTAAACTGGGTAGTTGGTGTCCTTATTTTCTTCGTTATGCTCGGTTTAGGTTTTACTGGGTACTTATTACCTTGGGATATGAAAGCGTATTTTGCAACTGTAGTAGGACTGCAAATTGCAGAAAGTGTACCGCTTATTGGTGGATTCGCAAAAACATTGCTTGCTGGTGGAGAAGTTATTGGTGCTGCCACGCTCGCTCGTTTCTTCGCGATTCATGTTTTCTTCTTGCCAGGTGCATTGCTTGGTCTACTAGCGGCTCACTTCTATATGATCCGTAAACAAGGTATTTCTGGACCATTGTAAGACCAAATCATTAATTAGCTAACAGATGAAAAGGAGGGAACGAGATGGAACGTGGTAAAGGAATGCAGTTTGTCGGTGACTCTCGTGTCAAGGCAAATAATCGCAAACCAAATATTCCTAAAGACTACTCTGAATATCCAGGAAAAACAGAAGCGTTCTGGCCGAACTTCCTCTTAAAAGAGTGGATGGTTGGGGCAGTTTTCTTAATGGGTTATCTTCTCTTAACGGTTGCTCATCCAGCTCCGCTTGAGAGAATGGCTGATCCAACAGATTCTGGATATATTCCATTACCTGACTGGTATTTCTTATTCTTGTATCAGTTACTTAAATATCAATATGCTTCTGGTGACTTTAACGTTATTGGTACAGTTGTTATTCCTGGGCTTGCTTTTGGTGCATTGTTAATTGCTCCTTGGTTGGATAACGGCAAAGAACGCCGTCCACTAAAGCGTCCGGTTGCAACGAGTATGATGATGCTTGCTTTAATCGCAACAATTTACTTAACTTGGGAATCTGTTGACCAGCATGACTGGGAAGCTGCTGCTGAGCAAGGGGCGATCGCTGAAGAAGCCGATATTAATACAGAAGCTGCAGGGTATGAAATTTATACCTCTCAACTCTCTTGTATTGGTTGTCATGGTGATACTATGACAGGTGGAGCTGGTGGGCCGACTCTTCTTGAAACAGAAAAAACTCCTGAAGAAGTCATTGAGATTGTCACTAATGGACAAGGTGCAATGCCAGGGGGTATGTTTGAAGGAACAGATGAAGAACTTACAAATTCTTGCAGAATACATTGCCGCGCATGGTAATCCTGAAGAATAATAAAGAGAAAGCTGACTGAAATAGTCAGCTTTTTTCGCACTTTAAGTAAGTTTAACGTAACAGAAACTTCGCTAAGAGCGCTCACGTCCGTGAGACCGCGGAAACTTCGCTAAATGCGTTCACATCCTGTGAGATCGCGGAAACTTCGCTAAGTGCGCTCAGTCCGTGAGACCGCGGAAACTTCGCTAAGTGCGCTCACGTCCGTGAGACCAATGAAACTTCGCTAAGAGCGCTCACGTCCTGTGAGCAACGCCAAGTACCTACATCACGTAGGCAAGTACTCTCATCACGAGGGCAAAGGATGAAAGGATGAGTTCAACTAAGGATTTCGTCATTAAAGCTTGGCGAAAAGCCATGTTTTCTAATATCGATTCATGTTATTTTGACTTTAAAGCAAACTGTATAGTGGAGAAATAGAAATTAAATACATAAAAAGGTAGGAATGGTTATGTTGTATGCGCTCTTTTCATTGTTCGGTAAAAAATGGATGATTGTATTGCTTTTACTTATTAACATTCCAGGAACGATTTATGGATATATATGGTATGAATCGCAATTGGCAAGAACTCCTACAATTTTCTTACCTTTTGTACCTGATAGCCCGACAGCTAGTCTGTTCTTTGTTTTTGTTTTAATCGCTTTTTTACTAAAACGGAATTGGTCACTGCTCGAAGCTCTTGCAGCAGTTACATTGATAAAGTATGGAGTATGGGCAGTTGTCATGAATATTGCAGCAGGGTGGACAGGTACTGCTCTTACTTGGCAGAACTACATGCTTATATTTTCTCATGCAGGGATGGCTTTACAAGCGGTTTTGTATGCTCCTTATTACCGGATTAAACGATGGCATCTTGTTGCTGTAGCTTTGTGGACCGTTCACAATGACTTTATTGATTACGTCTATATGATGCACCCTGGAGTTTCATTGAGTTTGATACCATATATTCACCATATTGGCTACTTTACATTTTGGTTAAGTGTCTTTTCGATTGCGATCTGTTTATTATCTAGCTGTGAGAAAAGGAACAAGCAAATTAGTGCTTCAATAATGAAATTTTTCTTGATTGTGTCGTTAAAAGACGTTCGTTCTTTTCTTGGTCTACTCTTGTCCCTCTTTTCATAGGATGGGAATAGAAGAAGGAGGGACGAACTATGCGTCATGTAGCAATCGTAATAATGGCAATATGTGTCTTCTGTATTCCAACAATCATTCAAGCAGATGAAGAGTCATCGTTGCATACATGGAAAGAATTAAATCAAACAACTGATCAAATCCTTCAACTCGTTAAGGGAGAGAAGTATCAAGAGGCTAAGCAATTACTCGATTATTTTTCGAAAAGCTTTTTAGAAATTGATTTTCAAGCGGAGAAAATCACGATGAGTTCCCTTCGTACCGTCACAATGAGCTATGAAAAAGCTGTTGAAGCAGTAACAGCAACAGAACTACCTCTTGACGAAAGGATTTATCAAGTTACATCCTTTCGACTCGCAATTGATGCTCTTTCTAGTGAATATCATCCTCTTTGGCTTCATTCTGAAGAAGCTGTCATGTATGCATTAGTGACGATGCAAGAAACGATTAACAAAGGTGATTATCAAGCTTATCAGCATCGATTAAATGAATTTCTTCGTCACTATCAAATGATACGACCAGCGTTATTCATTGATATTGAACCTCATCATTTACAACGAATTGAATCGCAGGTTACTTTCTTGGAGAAGCTACGAACGAATCATCAAAATAGCGATCAGCTCTCACCACATTTAAAGCTTATGGAGCAAGAATGGACGAACCTTTACCTTCAAGTTAAAGAAGATAGCGCTGACCCGTCATTATGGTGGGTGATGTTTACAATAGGCGGTATGATTACCCTATCATTATCTTACGTTGGTTGGCGAAAGTATCGTGCAGAAAAACAAAAAGTACGTATGAAAGAATAATGTGACAATTATGTGAGAACCATAGAAACGGCGGGGATTACAGTTGTTTTTGTTTGACTTTATTTGATCTTCACTTTAGAATAATAATTAAATCTAAACTAGAATCGACATAGGGGTGGTACATTGACATGGCAGGTTTTCTAATTTATTTTATTCTCCTTCTGATTATCCCTATCTGGGCTCAGATGAGAGTGAAGAGTGCGTATCGTAAGTATTCACAAGTACATGCATCGTCAGGAATGACAGGGGCACAGGTAGCACGGAAAATACTTGATGATAATGGCTTGTATAATGTTAGCATTGAAGAAGTGAAAGGTCAGCTAACCGATCATTACGATCCACGTTCAAAGGTTGTCCGCTTGTCTACAGATAACTATCACGGAACATCTGTTGCAGGAGCTGCGGTTGCGGCGCATGAAGTAGGTCATGCGATGCAAGATGCTGAAGCATATGCATTTCTTCGCTTCCGTCATGCGTTAGTTCCAGTTGCAAGCTTTGGTTCGAATGCTTCGTTCTTCTTAATTTTAGCAGGTATTATTATGGGAGCCTCTGGTTTCATTTTACTTGGGATTTTTGCCATGGCAGCAGCAGTTCTGTTTCAATTAGTGACATTGCCGGTAGAATTTAATGCAAGTAGTCGTGCGATGGAGCAAATTGTTTCGTCAGGTGTGATTCGTAATGACGAAGAACGCGAAACGCGCAAAGTGTTAAATGCTGCGGCATTAACCTATGTTGCAGGTGCGCTAGTTGCATTGCTTGAACTTGTTCGATTCATTCTCATGTATATGGGAATGAATAATGATGAATAATTGATGTTGAAAGGCTTGGGTGCTAGCACTCAAGCCTTTTTTTGTTCGCACAGCATATGGGCTTGGGCTAACTCTTACGGGTGAAAGTCCCGAGTAAGCGGTACTTTTAAGGAAGAAGATCATTATTTTACAGAAAGAAATCACATTTTAGATATCGCTTGATAAATGTGCAGAGTAAATTCACTCATTAAGATTAAAAGGAACCGAATCACATAATAAAGAGGACTATGTTAGAAAAATTCTCTTCATTTAGTGTTTACTTCTGTTTTATGAATAGTCTCTTTTACTATGGAAGTTGTTTACTTGTTGTTTTAGGGACAGGGACCAGTCCCTTTGCTGAAAAGAGCTACTACTTAAACATTTATAGTCATTCCATATTTAAAATGAGTATTGTATAATAAGGAAACTGTAAATAGTAGATTTTCTGAGTAGGAGATTACAGACTCCAGAACTAGTTATATAGACCTCTAGCTTAATTGCTAGGTAATAGAAAAGGAGCATCTAATTTTATGCGAAAGATCATCACTTTTGTAACCGTTATCATATGTGTTGTTCTTTTTTATTTTACGATAAAATCGTCAGTTGATGTATTTTATGCTGATTGGCAATTACCAGAAAAGTCAGTAGATGAATCTATCCATAATCGGATTGTCTTGATTACTCAAGAATTAGATACCCCTTTTTGGGAAAAAGTTAGTGCTGGTGCGAAAGAGCAAGCACAGAAGGATGGGGCTAGACTTGAGGTTTTGGGGAGTTACGGGGGTAATCAAGAGGATTTTTTAAGGCAAATTGACATAGCCATTTATTCAAGAGTGGACGGTATTATCGTTCAGGGGTTAGGTTCAGATGAATTTAGGGAGTTAACAAAAGTGAAAGCAGCGTCTCATGGAATACCAATTATTACAGTTGCAAACGATGTACCAATGGGCGAAAGCCTTAGAAAAACTTATGTTGGATCTAATCAATACTTAGCCGGAGAATTGATCGCGAACCAGCTTATTCATGATATGGGAACTACAGGAGAAGTCATTGTTATGATAGATAACAGAGAACAATATTATCAGAACCAACGATTATTGGGAATTCAAAATGTTCTAGATGAGTACCCAACGATTGAAATCAAAGTTGCTCAATCTGGTGAGTCAAGGGAAGAAGGGATGGGAACCACAAAGGATTTACTGAATCGATATCCGAATGTTAACGCCTTTATCGCCATTAATGCTTCCTCTGCTTCACATATCATCGAGGAGGTTGAAAGTCGCACAAAATTGGAGCGTTTTCATATTTATTCCTTTGACGACGATAGTGCATCATGTTCGCTATTTGAACAAGGAAAACTTGATGGAATAATTGAACAAGCCCCAAAAAGAATGGGAGAGCTTAGTGTTAGTTTAATGATGGAATGGTTGAAGGGTGGAACGGTGCCACTTGAATTAGACGGCTATCATACGGATATAAAAATAGTAAAGGCAATGGACATACAATGAACAATTTACAAAAGAAAATTTGGATATTGGCTATTTGTGTCTTACTAATTATGACTGTCATATGGGTGTCACTTACTTACTATAATCAAAAAATGCAAGAACAATATAATTATGTTCTTGAACGATATTTATATTTGAACGAATTAACTAGCACGAGTCAAAACATGGTAACAGAATTAAACAATTACTTGGTTAATCCTACGAATGAAAATTTAGAGCTCATTGCTACGAGCAAGAGGCAAATTGAAAAGTTGAAATATGAGGTCATGGACCTTAGAAATGTGGCGAATGAATTAGTATTAACGAACTATATTAATTTAATTAATAGTCTTATCGAAACAATCGATCGTTCCGTGCATTTACATGTTGAGCCAAGGTCCGAAAATTCTTTGCTAGCTCTAAAAGAAGCAACACATATTTCCAATTATATCTCAGAGATGACACTCAGATTAATTGATATAGAATTAAAGACATTTGATCTTTTTTATCGAGGGATTATTACTCAATCAGAAGATGTGAAAAAACTTGGCTTTTGGGTACTTTCGTTGATAATTTTACTATTATTACTTTTTACGTATTGGTTTTCTTTGAGGATAACCAAACCTGTAAAAAAACTTACAGAGGCGGCTAGTCAACTATCACAGGGAAGATTTGACGTAAAAATTGAAGTGGATTCTAGAGATGAAATTGCATTTTTAGCACAGATGTTTGAACATATGAGAATCAATATTAATAATCTCTTTTCTGAAATTCAGCAAAAGGCCAAGCTCGAAAAAGAGTTACAACAAAGTAAATTGCTCTTAAAGGAAAGTCAGTTGCAGACATTACAAAGTCAAATCAATCCGCACTTTTTATTTAATACATTAAATATTCTTTCAAAAAAGGCTTATATGGAAGGATCTGAAGAAACAAGTGACTTAATTGCTAGTGTGGCGGACTTATTACGATATAACTTAAAACATTTAGAAAAGACAATAATGCTTTTTAATGAAGTAAAGGTGTTACATGATTATATTCAAATTCAAAAAGCAAGATATACAGACCGGTTGACCTTTTATACAGAGATTGAAGAATCGTGCTTAGACGTGGAGATCCCAGGCTTAACCATCCAGCCCATTGTAGAAAATGCTGTTATATATGCCGTGGAACCTAATGAACGAGGGGGTGTGATATCGTTCCGTGTCAAGGATGGGGGAGACAGAGTCATTGTTGAAGTGGAAGACGATGGTCCAGGGATGACACAAGAGACGATTACACAAATCATGAAGGAGAAACTTCATGCAAAAAAAGGACATGGATCTGGGATTGGGCTAAGTAATGTAATAAAACGTCTGCGCCTTTTTAATGGATGTGAAAATGTCATGAAGATTGAAAGTAGGATAGGTCGTGGAACGAAAGTGATTATTTATCTTAATAAGGAGAGAGGAGGTAGTCCATGTAATGAAGATACTAATCGTGGATGATGAACAGATTGAACGCGAGGCTTTGCAAACAATTTTAGAGAGGAATTTTACTCACCTTGAAATCAAGCAAGCGACAAATGGGAGAGTAGCTGTTGAATTAGCGGAAGAATTTCATCCAGATGTCGTATTAATGGATATACAAATGCCAAGTATGACTGGCTTTGAAGCTATCGAAAAGATAAATCTCCTCCATCCCCGTATAAAATTCATTATGGTCACGGCTTATGCTACATTTGACTACGCTCATTTAGCAATGAAGCTAGGGGTCGTTGATTACATCGTCAAACCCAGTAAGATAAAGGACATCATTGAAACGATCAGCAACGTTTTGAATCAGGTTGAGGAAGAACAGAAGGCGTTGACCATAAGTAAATACCATGAGGACTCATTAATGTCACTCTTTGAAACGGATGTAGTGACCCAATTGCTGTTCGACCATGTCCATGAAGTTCATATCGATCAATTAGTTCGTTTACTAGATATAAAGATTACACACGAGTTTTTTGTCATGACGCTATTGGTTCCATTGGGTTCGGAAGCACATTATTCAGCTATTAGAGAAAAAGTGAGACGGACAGGAAATGGCTTGATTGGTGCATTATCTGGTCGTCAAATCCCTATTATTGTCTTTCGAAAGCAAGAACAATCGTTTCAAAACCAAGCCAGTACATTAGTTAAAGATATTCTATCATCAACACCAGCTTTGGATGCCGGGTGGTTCATCGGTATTGGGAACGTCCATCGTTCGTTAGATCAAATAAGACAATCGTATCAAGAGTCATTAATTGCTACGAGGAATACATCGCTTCCTCAAAAACACTGTTATTTTTCTGAGGTTCGTGAACAAGTTCCTAGTACTGATGACATGAAGACGAAGAAACAAGAAGAAAAAATTTTTGAACTAATCCGTGATGGGAAGTGGCAAGACGTTCATACCAAAGTCTCAGACTTAATAAGCAGTTCAGAGGGGGATGGTAATAGTTTGCTACAAACACAACAACGTTTAATGGAATTTCTTTGGGTTGTCTCTCAAGTATTGAATGAAATGGGAGTAGAGCTAGATTCATATCTATCCTTTACAGCAACAGACATTAGACAATTACGGGCAGAAACAAGTCTTTTGCTAGAAAGAATGCAACATGGCTATAGGGCACATTCTTTAAATCTAGAAGGGGATACGATTCAACAAATTAAACAATATGTGATTGAACATGCCCACCGCGATATTTCATTGTACACAATTGGGAAGGAAGTAGGCTTAAGTCCTATTTATATTAGTAAGATTTTTAAAGAACAGCTTGGGATCAATTACATACATTTTTTAACGGAATGTCGTATTGAAAAAGCGAAAAAGCTAATGAGAGATCCAGAGAAAAGCTTGAAAGAAATTACATTTGAGGTTGGTTATCATGATCCGAATTATTTTAGCAAGGTGTTTAAAAAAATGTGCCAACTCTCACCGACAGACTATCGGAAGAATCTACTTGCAAAATAAGTGCTAACTCGTAAAATATCTTTCTAGCTTTGAAAGGAATTGACAGAAATGAAACGTTTATTCATTCATCTAAGCCTAATCATATTTGTGCTCATGTTCGTTCAAGTTCTCTCTTCCTGTGATCAAAAAGAGAAAGCTAGTATAGAAACACCAACCTATACGCCAAAAGAAGAAGAAAGAACAGAGGACAAAATTAAGATTGGCTTTTCTATGGATACGTTACTTGAAGAGCGATGGTTGAAGGATCGAGAACTCTTTCAAGAAGCTGTAGAAAAGCTTGGTGCAGAAGTGGAAATTATGGTGGCCCATGGAGATGATGTCTTACAAATCTGGCAAGCAGAAACGATGATTAGTAATGGAATTGATCTACTTGTCATTGTTCCTCATAACGCTGAGTCTACAGCGGCAATTGTAAAAAAAGCACACTCTGTCGGGATTAAAGTTCTATCTTATGACCGCTTAGTGAAAAATGCAGAAATCGATATGTATGTGTCCTATGACAATGAAAAGATTGGTGAGTTGCAAGCTCAGGCCATTAATAGCCTAGTTCCTAAAGGGAATTATGTATATATCGGAGGAGCTGAAACGGATCATAATGCCCACCTTTTAAAAAAAGGGGTGTTCAATGTGCTCAGGCCATTCATTGAAAATGGAGATATTACTATTGTGTTTGATCAATGGACGAAAGACTGGGTTCCTGAGAATGCGAAAGCTAACATAGAAATAGCTCTAGATGCAAATGATAACAAAATTGATGCGATCATCGCTGCTAACGATGCAACAGCAGGTGCGGTGATTGACGTTCTTTTGGAGCGTGGACTTGCAGGGGAAATTCCAGTCGCAGGTCAGGATGCAGATATTGCGGGAGTCCAGAGAATTGTGGAAGGAATACAAACAATGACGGTCTATAAGCCCATTAACGAATTAACGGAAAAGGCTGCGGAGTTAGCTGTGAAGCTTGCAAGGGGAGAAGAGGTGACAAAAGAGCGGAATGTAAATAATCAGATGGTCAATGTCCCTTCATTTCTTCTTTCTCCAATCGCTGTTGATCAAACAAATATAGAAGCGACGATTATTGCTGATGGTTTTCACACAAAGGAAGAAGTATATCAATTTATGAACCACTAGGTTGCCGCCTGGTGGTTTTTTATATTGTAAAACACATTAAAAAAATACAGAGAGAAGCAAAGAAAATACTATAAGAAAGCGTTTTCATTTAGGTAGGACGTTGATATATTTAGGGTGTAAGTAATTACAAAAAAAAGATCTGAAAGGGGTTAGCAGAGTGAAAAAGAAATTTAAATTTATTTCGGTTTTATTTATCGGAATCCTAATGATTTTGATTGTAACGGCTTGTGGTGGTTCGAGTGAAACAGGCGATGAGAGTGGTGGAAGCAGTGGAAGTAGCGGAAGCGGCGGAGAAGTAGAAGTAGGGATTGTCTTGCCTACAAGAGATGAACCTAGATGGGTGCAAGATGAAGAAAGATTTAAAGCGGCGCTTGCTGATTCAGAATACAATACTGAAATTTTGTTCAGCCAAGGCTCTTCAGCTAATGAAAGAGAGAACGTGGATACACTTATTAGCAGAGGAATTGATGTACTAATCATTGCTCCGCACGATGGTGCAGCTGCTGGTTCGACAGTGGCGGCAGCAAAAGCTGAAGGAATTACGGTTATATCCTACGATCGCCTGATTACAGACACGGATGCGGTTGATTATTATGTGACATTTGACAGTATCGCAGTAGGGGAAGCACAAGGTCAATATTTGGTAGAGAATGCAGCAGGAACAGGTATTCCATTATATCTATATGCGGGTGCATCTTCAGACAACAACGCATTTTTGTTCTTTGAAGGAGCATGGAAAGTTCTACAACCGAAAATTGCAGATGGAACGTTTGTTATCGCCAACTCTAGTGAAGCGGTGGCTTTACAAGACAATGCAGACCTTTCTCGTGAAGAATTTGGCCGAATTTTAGGTCAGATTACAACAAACTGGGATCCAAGTGAAGCTATTAACAAAGCACAAACGCAACTAACAGCAGCTGGTGATGATTTAAAAGGTGATGTTGCTATTTTAGCTCCAAATGATGGTACATCTCGTGCTATTGCCGATGTATTTGGTTCAGATAATGAAATTACAAGTTATTTTATCACTGGTCAAGATGCTGAGATTGCTTCTATTCAATATATTATCGATGGAAAACAATCAATGACAGTTTTTAAAGACGTTCGTACTCTAGTAGAAGATGCAATTGGTATGGCGATCGATGTACTAGATGGGAATACGCCTGAAACAACAGGTAGTTATAACAATGGTACTATTGACGTTAATGCAAAACAAACAGATGTCATCGTAGTGAATCAAGAGAATGTGCAGAGTGAGCTTATTGACTCAGGATACTATGAGGCTAGTCAATTTACTGGATTAGAATAAGGAAATGAATAGTGTTAGACCAATGTCTAACACTATTCATTCATTATAGTCTGGTAAGGGAGGCATATGAATGAGTGACTATATTTTAGAGATGAAAAACATATCGAAGGAATTTACAGGCGTAAGGGCGCTCTCTAATGTAAATTTCAAAGTGGGAAAAGGAGAGATTCACTGTTTAGTAGGAGAAAATGGTGCCGGAAAATCGACACTTATGAAGGTTCTCAGTGGTGTGTATCCTTATGGGAATTATGACGGAGATATTGTATTTAATGGCCAGGTACAGGAGTTTAACAAAATTAGTGATAGCGTCAATACCGGGATTGTCATTATTTATCAAGAGCTCGCTTTATTCCCTGATCTTACCGTTTATGAAAATATTTTTATTGGAAATGAAATTGCGAGTCGCGGGGTCTCTTAGACTGGAATGAAGTCGTCGTTAAGTCGAAAGAAATGCTAGATAAAGTGAAATTAAAAGTGAATCCTGAGTCTATTAATTAAAGATCTAGGGGTAGGAAAACAACAACTGGTTGAAATCGCAAAGGCATTGAGTAAAGAAGTCAAACTTCTCATTTTAGATGAACCAACTGCAGCCCTTAATGAGGATGATAGTGAAAATCTATTAGAGCTATTACGTGAATTGAAAAAACAAGGAATTACTTCTATCATGATTTCTCACAAATTAAAAGAAGTAATTGCTATCGCAGATAAAGCAACTGTTCTTAGGGATGGGGAAACCATTTGTACATTAGATGCTTCCAAAGGAGAAATAACAGAATATTCTCATTATTAAAAACATGGTAGGCCGTGAAATTAAAGAAATTTATCCGAAAAGAGCAGAAAAAAGAATTTGATGAAAAAATTCTCGAACTAGTGAATTGGAGCGCCTATGACCCACAATTAGGACTGTCATGTTGCAAAAGATGTCAACATTAACGTAAAACAAGGTCGAGATTGTTGGAATTGCGGGTTTAATGGGGGCAGGACGAACAGAGCTAGCTCTAAGTATTTTTGGGAATGCTGCGAAATATGAGCTGCAAGGAAACATGTTAGTTGAAGGAACACCCGTTCAGTTTAAACATACGAGTGAAGCCATTAAAGGCAGGAATTGCTTATGTGACAGAGGACAGAAAAGGGGATGGCTTATTCCTATTACAAGATATTAAAAAGAATATCTCTACAGCGAATTTAAAGCAAATTACGTCTTTTGGAGTAGTAAACGAAAACGAAGAAATAAAAGTAGCTGAATCTTATAAAACGTCACTTGGTCATTAAAACGCCGTCTATTCAACAATGTGTCGGCAATTTGAGTGGGGGGAATCAACAAAAAGTTTCCTTAGGGAAATGGCTATTCGTTGGTCCAAAGCTATTAATTTTAGATGAACCCACACGAGGGATTGACGTTGGGGCTAAATTTGAAATTTATACGGTCATGAATGAACTCATTAAAAATCGGTTAAGTATTATTATGATTTCATCTGAGCTGGGAGAAATACTTGGGATGAGTGACAGGGTGTATGTCATGGCAGAAGGAGAAATTAAAGGAGAGTTGTCTAGCAGTAGATGCGAATCAAGAAAAGATTATGCAACTTGCGACGCAGTAGGAGGTTAGTATGATGAAATTGCTCATTGAAGCAAAGAATTTAATTAAACATAATATTCGTGATTACGGCATGTATATTGCCTTAATTGTAATAATGATTACGTTTACGGTTTTAACGGATGGTTTATTTTTAACTTCACGAAATATAAGTAATTTACTAGATTCGGCAGGGTATATTGCTGTATTAGCTGTTGGGGTCATGCTTGTTATTGTTATACGCCATATTGATTTATCCATTGGATTTTTAGCAGGTTTTCTTGGTGCGTTAGCAGCGATTTTACTGATGCATTATGGTGTACCTGTTTTTATTGTCATTCCAATTATTCTTATCCTCGGAATTTGTGCAGGTTCCATTACAGGTTTTCTTGTTGCTAAAGTAGGAATTCCAGCATTTGTTGCTACGTTAGCTGGTTGGCTGATCTATCGAGGGGCTATTCTATTAGTTACAGAAGATACAGGAACGATTATTATTAATGACCCAGTATTTAATGCAATTGGGAACGGATACATTCCTTCTATTATGGAGGTCGGTGGATTACATCTTCTTTCTTTAATGATTGGTGCACTTGCTATTTTATTTTACATTTACAGTTCTATTTCAAATCGTAGAAAAAAAGTGAAATATCAATTTTGACGTTGTATCAAAATCCACTGTTTGTAATTCAACTAGTTTTTGTGTCATCTATTATCGCTTATATTACTTGGCTTCTATCTGGATACAATGGCTTCTCTTGGACTGTTGTTATTATTTTTATGATTGTTGTACTTGTGTACCATTTCATTACAACGAAAACCATCATTGGAAGACATATTTATGCTGTAGGTAGTAACCCTGAAGCTGCTCACCTTAGTGGAATCAATGTTAGTAAGATCACGTTTCTTGTGTTTGGTTCAATGGGTATGCTTTCCGCACTATCAGGGATTTTGTTTACTTCTCGCTTGCAGTCAGCAACGACAACTGCTGGGACCTTATTCGAACTTGATGCGATCGCAGCGGCTTTTGTAGGAGGAGCATCTGCAGCTGGTGGAGTTGGGAAAGTAACAGGGGCTGTTATTGGCGCACTTGTTATGGCAACGTTGACAAATGGAATGAACTTAATGGGAGTTGGAATTGCCTCTCAATATATGATTCGAGGCGGCGTCCTTGCTCTAGCGGTTATATTCGATGTAATGACTCGAAGACAAAGAGCTTAATGAACATCTCGATGCAATTAAAAGGGCCTTTCAAATGATTTGCTCTAATTTTGATGTCTGACCCCAGTGTTTTATAGCACTGGGGTTAGGCTCTTTTCAACAAATATCGTTCGAATTTAATATTTAGATAAAACTAATTGGCTACTACATCTAAAAATATTTACAGAAACCTATGTGAAATTCCTACCTCTATGGATGGGTGGACTAGCATTGATTGGTTTATTCTCGATGGTTATGTTAACCATGGATGTACAGATTCTAACAATGAGTAACTTATTAACTAATGATATTGTGAAAAAACATCTCAACCATAAAGAATAAAAAAAACGGTTTTCCATAGTCGTTTATTTGTTCTTCTGTTAGGACTGCTAATGATCTTATATGGATGGAAACCACGCTAAGGAGATGCTTGAAGCAACAAAGAAGGCAGGTATTAAGATTGATGAAGTCTATGGTGATAAGGGCAGCGAATAGTTAGTTGAAGACGGCATTTTCAGTCATGCCAAATGGAAACCGAAACGAAAAGAAACATTGAACTAATGTTGCTAATCAGCAAGCTCCAGCCGGACCAAGGTACTCTAGCTGCTTTCTTGAAGAATAACAAAACTGCAATAAAAAAGCTGTTTTAAAGAGTTCTCCTTATTGGGGATAGGCACAATGTTTATTTAAGCAAAAATTGTATAAATCCCGCTTCACAGCTTGCTTAAACAACCAATTGTTAGACAGACTGACGTACGGTGGTGTGAGAGGTCGGATAATTGAGTAATGATTATCCTCCTACTCAATACCCTATATCCGAATTGGCTTTTTATTTTCGTCAAGTGTAAAGCCTTCTCCGATCACGTCTTGAACGTCATTGACTGTTACAAAAGCATGGGGATCAATTCGTTCTACAAGTGTTTTTAAGCGAATCAGTTCATTTCGGCCAACAACGCAGTAAAGGACTTCCTTTTCACTGCCTGTAAAACTCCCTTGTCCTTTTAAAATCGTTGCTCCTCTTTCCATTTCGTTTAAAATCGCTCGTGCAATGGCTGGGACCTGATCTGAGATGATAAAGGAAGCTTTTGCAGAATATGCACCTTGTTGAATGAAGTCAATCACTCTCGTGGCGACAAAGACCGCTAGAAGCGTGTACATTGCTTCGCGGTAATTTAAATAGATGAGAGAAGACGCAATGACTAGAGCATCAAAGAGAAACATGGTTTTTCCCATGCTCCACCCTAAATATTGAAAGCCGAGCTTCGCAATAATATCAACGCCTCCTGTTGTCCCACCGTAACGAAAGACAATCCCAAGACCGACACCGATAAAGACTCCAGCAAAAAGAGCGGCAAGCGTCATATCATCATGAAGAGGAATCGTCATTACCTGATAGCGTTGAAAGACCTCAAGAAAAATTGAGACGCTAACTGTGCCGATGATCGTATAAATAAATGTTGTAGGCCCGAGAATTTTCCAACCGATGAAGAAAAGTGGGATATTTAGCAAGAGATTTGAAATGGCCGGGTTTAATCGAAAAGACAAAATAGAGAATGAGAGTAATGCCTGTAAAGCCTCCATCAGCTAAATTGTTTTCCATGTTAAAATAAACAAGACCAAAGGCTAAAATCGCAGCTCCTAGCAGGATAAAAAGAATATTTTTCACTTTTACATGATAGCTCATTGAATCCTCCTTTTTCAATTACACAAAAAATTGAATTGAAAGTGCATGCTTATTATATAGAAAATGGTTTTTTTCAGCAAACCGACGTTTTGCATTTGTCAAAATCCGAACAATTCGCTAACATGAATGAGAAGGAATGTGAGGTGGAGACGTTGAATGATAAATCGTTAAAAGAAATGCAAGAGCAAGTTGATGCCTATATTGGTCAATTTAAAGAAGGCTACTTTAGCCCGCTTGCCCTTTTAGCTCGAATGACTGAAGAGGTAGGAGAGTTGGCTCGTGAGGTTAACCATTACTATGGAGAAAAGCCGAAGAAATCAAGTGAAGAAGAACGGTCAATGGAACAAGAGATGGGTGATGTTTTGTTTGTACTGATCTGCTTTGCAAATTCATTACATATTGATTTAGAAGAGGCATTTGACCTCGTCATGAACAAATTTGAAACCCGCGATAAAAATCGTTGGACAAGAATAGAAGAAGAAGGTGTCGCAGATGAATAATGTTAAAATAGTAATTGCTGGACCGCGTGGAAACATGGGGAAAGAAGCTGTGAAAATGGTCATGGAAACAGAACAATTTCAGCTCGTTGCTGTCGTTGATTCAAAGCATGAAGGCATGAAGCTTGCTGAACTTGATGGTTTTTCAGAGGTGGATGTGCCGATTTATACCGATATGACGAGATGCTTTAACGAATATGATGTCGATGTTTTAATTGATTTAACAGCACCAGCATTCGGTCGTAAGCATATGGAAATTGCATTTGAACACGGGGTGCGTCCTGTTGTTGGGACAACAGGGTTTTCGGAAGAAGATATTACAAACCTACGTGCTCAAGCGGAGGAAAAAGGACTTGGTGCGATCATTGCTCCTAACTTTGCAATAGGTGCGATTCTTAATGATGAAATTTGCGCAAATGGCTGCGAATTACTTACCAGATGTCGAAATTATCGAGCGTCATCATGATCGTAAGCTCGATGCTCCGTCAGGTACTGCTGTCAAAACAGCTGAATTGATTGCGCAAGTACGTGAAGCGAAACAGCAAGGGCATCCTGATGAACGAGAAGAAATGGACGGGGCACGTGGCGTGGACTATGAAGGTATGCGGATCCATAGTGTTCGTTTGCCTGGGCTTGTTGCCCATCAAGAGGTGATTTTTGGTGGAATTGGTCAGACGTTAACGATCCGTCATGATTCAATTGATCGAACGTCATTTATGCCTGGAGTGAAATTAGCGGTAGAGACAGTTCTGAAGCTTGATACATTAGTGTATGGATTAGAACATATCATCGAGTAAAAAGGGGAGAAGCCGGAATGAGAATAGCTTTAATTGCGCATGACAAAAAGAAAGAAGATATGGTGCAATTTGCGATGGCTTATGAAACGATTTTAGCAAATCATGAGTTGTATGGAACAGGAACGACAGGAACAAAAATCATGGAAGCGACGAATCTTTCAGTAACAAGGTTTAAATCAGGACCACTTGGTGGGGATCAACAAATTGGAGCCCTTGTTGCTGAAAATAAATTTGATCTGATTTTATTTTTCCGTGATCCCTTAACAGCACAACCACATGAGCCAGATGTAACGGCACTTGTACGGCTTTGTGATCTTCAGCAAGTACCCCTTGCGACCAACCTTGGAACAGCAGAAATTCTGATTAAAGGTTTGGAGCGCGGTGATTTCGCTTGGCGTGAACCAGATAAAGCTGAGGATGAATAAGATGAAGCTTGATATATTAGCATTTGGTGCTCATCCAGATGATGTTGAAATCGGGATGGGCGCAACTCTTGCGAAATATGCGTCAGACGGCTATCGTGTCGGAATTTGCGACTTGACGAAAGCGGAGCTCTCGTCAAATGGTACAGTTGCGCTTCGTCAAGAAGAA
The DNA here is from genome assembly GCA_963838465.1 of uncultured Bacillaceae bacterium. Classification (GTDB taxonomy): domain Bacteria; phylum Bacillota; class Bacilli; order Bacillales; family Bacillaceae_D; genus Halalkalibacter. The sequence goes on along the minus strand of CAWIQZ010000017.1, from coordinate 928,977 downwards.
GCAAAGAAAGCAGCAGAGATTCTTGGTATAGCTGAACGAATTCAGCTTGATTTTCCAGATCGTGGCTTAAAGAGAACGACAACGGAACAATTAGCGCAGCTTGTCTCCGTTATTCGAGAGTATCAGCCGAAGCTTGTGTTTTCACCGTATCAAGTTGATCGTCACCCCGATCACGGTGCCTGTACGGAGCTTGTGAAGGAAGCTGTCTTTAATGCAGGGATTCGTAAGTATCGCTGCAAACTTGATCTGCCTGCTTTTCGTCCTGATCAAGTCCATTATTATTTCATCAATGGCTATCAAGAACCCGATTTTGTTATTCCAGTCTCGGCATTTATGATAAAGAAAAAACAAGCCTTACTTGCTTATCAAAGTCAATTTGTAAAAAGTGAGGCATCTGTTGAGACACCACTAACAAATGGCTATATTCCCGTAATAGAAGCCAGAGAGCGTTTATTCGGAAAAGATGTTGGTGTAGACTATGCAGAAGGATTTATGACGTCGAAAACGCTCGTCGTCACTGATTTATTTGCGGGAGGAGAAAGACAACAATGAAATTGAAAATCGGGATAAGTTGCTACCCGACAGTTGGTGGTTCTGGGGTGATTGCGACGGAGCTTGGGAAGCTTCTTGCCGAGCAGGGACATGAGGTCCATTTTATTACGTCAAGTGTGCCGTTTCGTCTTGATCGTGTCTACCCAAATATTTATTATCATGAAGTTGAGGTCAATCAATATTCAGTCTTTCAATATCCTCCGTATGACTTAACACTTGCTAGTAAAATGGCAGAGGTTGCGAAAAGGCAAAAGCTCGACCTCATACATGTTCATTATGCCGTTCCTCATGCCATTTGTGCCATTTTGGCTAAGCAAATGCTTGGGAATGACTTGAAAATCATGACAACTCTGCATGGAACAGATATAACGGTTTTAGGGTATGACCCTTCACTTAAGGATATTATTCGCTTTGGGATTGAGCAATCAGATCTGGTGACCGCTGTTTCGGATGACTTAGTGAATCAAACGCGCGAGCTTGTTGCAACGGATAAGCGCATTGAAACAGTCTATAATTTTATTGATGAACGAGTGTATACGAAGCTTGACGTACATGATCTAAAGAAGCATTATCACATCGAAGAAGATGAACGTGTTCTCATCCATATTTCTAATTTCCGCCCAGTTAAGCGAGTGCCTGATGTCGTTCGCAGCTTTGCCAAGGTCGCTAGAAAAAGTAAAAGCAAAGCTATTGCTAATTGGAAACGGGCCTGATTTAGAGGTAGCAAGACAATTAGCGAAGGAGCTTAATATCGAAGAAAAGGTTTTGATGCTAGGAAATCAAAAGCATATCGCCGAGCTGCTTTCCATGAGTGATCTCATGCTATTAGTTAGTGAAAAGGAAAGCTTTGGTCTCGTTGCTCTGGAGGCGATGGCGTGCGGGGTGCCTGTTATCGGGACACATGCAGGTGGGATCCCAGAAGTTGTCGTTGATGGTGAAACAGGCTACTTATGTGAAGTTGGAGATGTCGATTGTATTGCTGATAAAGCGATAGAACTGCTTACTGATCATGATCGTTATGAAAGGTTTTCGACGAGTGGTATGAAGCGGGTGAAAGATGTTTTTTGCTCGAAGTTGATCGTTGCTGAATATGAAAGATTGTATGAGCAGATGCTTAGTCATTCAAAGAAGAAATGAGGAAACGAAATGTGTGCGGTATGGAACGAAGCGACACAAGTCATACATACATTGAAGCAACACCATCACGACGCTTATATCGTGGGAGGAGCTGTTCGTGATTGGTTGTTGAAGCGTCAAATAGCTGATGTGGATATCGTGACTACCGCAACTCCAGAAGAGGTGCAATCGCTTTTTTTGAAAACATTTCGGATGAACAATCAGCATCAGACTGTGATCGTTCGTCAAAATCACGAGCATTTTGAAGTGACGACCATTCGTGGACAGTCAATCGTAGAGGACCTTCATCTTCGAGATTTAACGATTAATAGTATGGCCATCGACGAGCAGAATCAGCTTTTTGATCCAACAGGTGGTGAGGCCGATCTATTTTCAGGTCGGCTAAGGTCCACTAATCCAACTAAACGAATGACAGAAGATCCACTCAGAATGCTCCGTGTCTATCGTTTTGCTAGTGAACTGGGATTTGTGATCGATTCTGCATTAAATGAAACGATTCATAAAAAGAAAGAAACGATACAAAATGTGGCGGTTGAGAGAATTGTGAAGGAATGGATCAAGCTCTTAAAAGGGGAAACAGCGAAACCTTGCTTTGGCTGGGATACTGGATACGGGGTTGTACGCTTTTATTCCAGGCCTTTCTTTAACGAAAGATTCGGTTATGCAATTGAATAAGCTTCCTTCCTTGCAAGCAGAGTCAGATCTCGTTTGCTGGACAAGCTTTTGTCTTTGTTCAAACTATTTAGATGAGTATCCGTTAAAGCGACTCGCTTTATCAAACGAGCTTCTACGTGGCATTCGAGCTAGACTTCACTTTTTTGCAAAAAGGAAAACGGAATCATGGTCTCCATTAACATTGTATGAAGCAACACTTGAGGTAGCGATGGATGTCGAAAGACTGCGTTCATTTTGCGGTCTTCCTTTTCAGTCGATAGAGGAATTATCAATTCAGTGGAATGAGTTACCTATTCACCATAAATCAGAGCTCGCGATTTCAGGTCGTGATTTATTACAATCTGTCAAGCGGCCTGGTCCTTGGGTGAAGGAAGAGCTTACTTGGGCTGAAAAAGCAGTTGTAACAAAAGCGCTGAAAAATAATAAGCAAGCTCTGTTAGCAGCGCTAGAAGGGAGGAGAGAAGAGCAATGAAAGAAGCACTGTTGAAAATATTTGAAGAGCATCAAGGGGAATTTGTTTCTGGTGAAAAAATTAGTCAACAGCTTGGCTGTTCAAGGACGGCCATATGGAAGCATATTGACGAACTTCGCAAGAGTGGATATGAGCTCGAATCTGCTCCGCGAAAAGGCTATCGCATGGTGAGTAAAGGTGATGGAATCAAGCCACATGAGGTCAAAGTGAAACTAAAAACAGAGCGGATCGGGAGTGAACAAACGTATTTTGATGCCGTCGAATCGACGCAAGTTGTCGCTCATAAGCTCGCTCAGGAAGGGGCTCAGGAAGGACATGCTGTCATTGCGAATGAGCAAACAGCTGGAAAGGGCCGACTTGGTCGCAAGTGGCATTCGCGTTCTGGAACTAGTATTTCGATGAGCATCATCCTACGTCCGAATCTCCCTCCGCAACAAACGCCACAAATGACGTTACTAACAGCCGTTGCTGTCGTGAGAGCGATAAAACAGCAGACAGGGATCAGTTGTCAAATAAAATGGCCAAATGATATTCTCATAAATGGAAAGAAGTTAGTCGGTATTTTAACAGAAATGCAAGCGGATCCAGATGTGGTCCATTCTGTTATTGTTGGTATTGGAGTTAACGTGAATCAACAAGCGAGTGACATGGCGCCTGATATTCGTGAAATCGCAACTTCCCTAGCGATTGAAAAGGGGGAAGCAGTTGAGAGAGCTGGACTAATAGCAGCGATTTTTAATGAATTTGAAGCATTATATGATCTCTATTTAGAATCTGGCTTTTCAACGATACGGTCTCTTTGGGAAGCACATTCTATTAGTGTAGGTACATTTTTATATGCGCGGACCGATGCAAGAAGTGATATATGGCTATGCAAAAGGAATTACCGAAGAAGGGGTCCTCGTACTTGTCGATGAAAAAGGCAAAACGCATCATATTTATTCGGCTGATATTGAAATAGCTACCCAATCATAAGTGATTTCTGTTATACTTTTAAGAAATGGGCGGTATCCGATGGAGCTGCACCGATTTGACATAACAAATAATATCAAGGATCTGCCTTGATCCAGTTTGGACTAGGACAGAGGGATTCAGAACACAAACGTCAATTTCCATCTATTAGTCATTAGGGAAATTGTTTATTTCGTATGCAAATCCTTCTTTCCACTGAGAAAGAGGGATTTTTTTGACGGATCAGAAAAGGAATCTGTTAATGCTTTTTCTGAATGTGTAATGAAGCCCTCCTCTAAAAAGGAGGAAGACAAAATGAACACGACAGCAAAATTCATGAAGATGAAAGCAAAGAAAGAAAAAATCACGATGATGACAGCTTATGATGCCCCTTCAGCAAGGTTGGTGGAGGAGGCTGGTATGGACATGATTCTCGTTGGGGACTCACTTGGGATGGTCGTGCTAGGCTATGATTCCACGATTCCGGTTACAGTAGACGATATGATCATGCATACAAAAGCCGTTCGTCGTGGAGCAAAAGACACATTCATTGTGACGGATCTCCCGTATCTCTCTTATCATTCCGATTTGAAAGAAACCTTCTCTTATGCGAAGAAATTGATGCAAGAGGCAGGTGCAAATGCGGTAAAACTAGAGGGAGCTGGTGAAGTTATTGAGACAATTGCCAAGCTAACCTCAGCAGGTGTGCCTGTTATGGGCCATTTAGGTTTAACCCCTCAATCGGTTGCTGTTCTTGGTGGGTATCGTGTTCAAGGGAAGGACGCAAGCGGAGCGAAGCAATTAATTGAAGATGCTAAAGCGCTTGAAGCAGCAGGTGTGTTTGCGATCGTTGTTGAATGTGTGCCAGAGCAGGTTGGCGCGTTGCTTGCGGAAGCTTGTCAAATTCCGATCATTGGCATTGGTGCAGGGGTTGATACGGATGGTCAGGTCCTTGTCTATCACGATGTACTTGGATATGGAGATGTTCATATTCCGAAATTTGTCAAAAGCTATGCAAAATTATCTCCGATTATTTCAGACGCAATGAAGTCATATGTGAAAGAAGTAAAAGAACGCTCATTTCCTGCACAAGAGCATCAATTTTCGATGGATGAAGAGGAGTTAAAGGGTTTGTACGGGGGAGAAAGTTCGTGAAGATTATAAAGACTATTGCAGCAATAAGAGAAGAAGTTAAGCAAGCAAAAATGACAAATCAATCGATTGGCTTTGTGCCAACGATGGGGTATCTACATGAAGGACATTTAAGTTTAATTTCGGAAGCGCGAAAAAAGCATGACCTTGTGATCATTAGCATTTTTATTAACCCATTACAATTTGGACCGAATGAGGATTTTGATCGCTATCCCCGTGATTTCGTGCGTGATGAACGACTTGCTCGTGAAGCAGGAGCAGACATTCTCTTTTATCCATCAGTGACCGACATGTATCCAGAAGAGGTGCCAATGACCATTCATGTGACAAAAGGTGTGGATGTGTTATGTGGAGCGAGTCGACCTGGTCACTTTGACGGGGTGGCAACCGTTGTGATGAAGCTGTTTCAACTGATTCAACCTAATCAGGCATTTTTTGGTCAAAAGGATGCTCAACAAGTTGCAATCATCATGAATATGGTTAGGACTTTTAATGTACCAGTAACGATCGTGGCATGTCCGACTATTCGTGAAGAAGATGGCTTAGCGAAAAGCTCGAGGAATGTTTATTTGACGAAGGAAGAACGCGAGGAAGCGCCATTTTTATATCGAACACTTGAATATGGGGCGAAGCTGATTCGAGAGGGTATGTTAAACAAGCAGCAGGTTAAAAGCGAAATGCTAGCACAGCTTGAAGGTGGCAGAGGAGCTGTTGATTATCTTGACATCCTACAATACCCTAGCTTAGAGAGAGTTGAAAAACTGTCAGGACAAATTATTCTTGCCCTTGCCTATCAGTATCAACATGCTCGCTTAATTGATAATTATATCATGAATGTAGAAGGTTAGAGGAGGAAGCAAAATTGTTTCGAACAATGATGAAAGCAAAAATTCACCGTGCGCGTGTGACGGAATCGAATTTGAATTATGTAGGTAGCATTACGATTGATGAGGACATTATGGATGCAGTTGATATTGTTGAAAATGAAAAGGTGCAAATTGTCAACAATAACAATGGTGCCAGATTTGAAACATATGTCATTAAAGGTAAAAGAGGAAGTAAGGTCATGTGTTTAAATGGAGCTGCAGCAAGACTTGTTCAAGAAGGCGATGTCGTCATTGTGATTTCTTATGCATTAGTAGCAGAAGAAAAAGTGAAGGATCATCAGCCAAAAGTGGCGATAATGGACGAAAATAATCAAATTGTTGAAATGTTACGTGCAGAGCCAGCTTCTACCGTTATGTAGCTCGCATATTCCCCTCTATCTCGATAAACACTTTGACTAATGGGTGTCGAGAGGAGGGGTTTTTTTGAATGATTGGTTAACATCATGGCACGCTATTTATCAAGATGCCGAAAAGAAATGGCCGTTAATGACACAAATAGATCAAAAAAAGTATTTATGCTATTTAGAAGAAACCGCTGGTGAGCTCATTGATCAATGGACTGCATTAGATGAGCTGCTTAATCATCTGCGAGCAGACCAAGCCCAATTACATTCTTTACTCCATTATCATTCACTTGGAACAACCTATTACCAATTAGAGATGTTTGCGCAAGCTGCAGATCAATTGATTTTGGAGAAAGCTACAGGTGAGCAAGAGGAAATTCGTTATCTGTATTTAGGTTTTGCTTATTTATTCTCCAATCAGCTGCAAAAAGCAAAAGAAAAATATTTATACCTTATTCAAATTTCTCAGAATACGTATATCAAGCACTTTGCTTTTGTAGGTCTTGGTTGTGTTCAGACTCGTCTTGATTGTATGGAAGATGCGATTGAATCTTTTGAAAGTGCAAACCGTCTTACCACAACGAGCGATGTCGTGTATAATCTAGGCATATGTTATTTTTCGATCGAAGCATTTCATCTTGCTAAGCTGTATTTTACAGATTATTTAAGACATATTCCAGAAGATGGAGAGGCGCTTTTTCTTCTCGGCTGTTGTCAATGGCAGGAAGGGGCAAGAGAAGCTGCATGGACATCTTGGTTAACAAGTGTTAACTTATTAGATTCTGCCTATGCTTTGCTTGCTTTAGCCTATGTCTGTGAATGGCATGGACATCACCAGGCTGCAATTCACTGTTACAGGCGAATTCAGACAAAAGAACACGATCAAGCTAACATCCTTCATGGTATCGCATGGAATTATGCATTATTAGAAGATAAAACGAATGCACTTACAGCTTTTCGTGAGGCACTTCGGATAGAACCAATGAATACAGATATCCAAAAATCGCTTTTCTGGTTAAATGAAAATTGGCCTGAATTGGGGACGGAGTTATTTGTTTCACTTTAAGAAAGTTTAACTTAATTAAAGGATTAAAGTATGAGTGCAACTAAGGCTTTCGCCATTAAGGGCTTGGCGAGAAGCCAAGTTTTTCTAAAGTGTTGTTTGAATAAATAGAGGTGGAAGTATGAGTGTAAGTGAACGATATGTTGTCGTTGATGTAGAAACAACTGGTCACGCTGTGATAAAGGGTGATCGGGTTATCCAAATAGGGGCAGTTGTGATTGAGGAAGGTGAGATCATTGAATCGTATTCTTCTTTTGTTAATCCAGGTAAACCGATCCCACCTTTTATTGAAGAACTAACGGGTATTTCAGATGACACCGTTGCCGATGCCCCTTCTTTTCAAGAAATTGTTCCTGTATTGTTAAATTTATTAGAAGGTGGTTCCTTCGTTGCACATAATGTGCATTTCGATCGATCCTTTTTAGCCATGCAGCTTGAGCTTGAAGGCTATGAATTTCCAAATATGCCTCTATTTGATACGGTTGAGTTAGCTCGAATCCTCATGCCGCAGCAAGAAAGTTACAAACTAGGACAGTTAGCAGAGCAACTGGGATTTGATCATGACCGCCCTCACCAAGCTGATAGTGATGCAGAGGTAACAGCATCACTATTCATGACGCTCATACATAAATTGAAGCAATTACCGTTGTTAACGTTACAGCAGCTCGTCCCGATCTCACGCAAATTCAAAAGTGATTTGGAACCGTTGCTACAGTCATTTATCCAAGCGAAACTTGGTGAAGGCGTAGATGATACAAAAACGTATGATTGTTATCGACAATTGGCTTTAAAAAGAAGCGAACTTGATGCAGATCAAGACGCAATTCAACCTGATCAAAAGATGACCTTTTCTGAGTACGCTAATGTCTTGTTTGATCAAAAAGACGGAAAAATGAAGTCGGCCTTTTCTCATTATGAGCTTAGATCTGGACAACAGCAAATGATGAAAGAGGTAGATGAGGCTTTTCAAGAATACGAGCATAAATTGATTGAAGCAGGCACGGGAACCGGCAAATCACTTGCTTATTTAATTCCAGCGGCCTTTTATGCCTATTCGATGAATGAGCCAGTTGTGATAAGCACGCAGACAATTCCACTGCAAGAGCAGTTGCTTGCTCGTGATTTACCCCTTATTGAAAAAATGTTGCCATTTAAAGTGAAAGTAGCATTGCTAAAGGGAAGAAGCCATTATTTATGTTTACGTAAATTCGAACAGTCATTAACGTCAATTGCAACAGATAGCTATGATGTTCTTTTAACAAAAGCATTATTGCTTATTTGGTTAACAGAAACGGATCATGGAGATATTGAAGAATTAAATCTCCCTTCTGGAGGGAGAGGTTTTTGGTTTGAGGTTCAAAGCGATGCTGCTTCAGATTTAGGTCGGTATAGTCCTTGGTTCTCGCGTTGTTTTTACCACCGGGCAAGACGAAGAGCACAAGTCGCACATTTAATCATCACGAATCACGCTTTATTATGTACGGACCTCGTTCATGAGCAAAGACTCTTGCCAACTTATTCCCATGCTGTTATTGATGAAGCCCATCATTTAGAAGAAACGGCAAGTGATCATTTAGGGGACAATACGGATTATCTAACTTTTTCTTATTTATTTCAACGCTTAGGATTTAACCAAGACGGTGGGATGTTAGAACATCTATTTCGTTTAGTCACTCGACATCAAATCGAAACGTCAATCACGCCAAAACAAATCGATGATCAGTGGCTTCGGATGAAAGAGGAAGTGGATGAATTATTTCGCATGCTGCACGCTTATGTCATGCAAACTAGAAAAAAGAGCTCAACGGATGTAGGCCGTGTACGGTATCGTTATGCAAGCTATAATGAAAAAGGCAAGATGTGGCAGGCGATTCTTGAATGTGCGATGCGGGTTCATATGCAGACAAAGGATTCAATTAAGACATTTCAAGAATTAGTAAAATCATTTACAGAGAAGAAAGATGAAATGCCATACAGTGATCGAGGATTTATTGCCGATGTCGAACGAATGATTCAGTCCTTATATGAGCAGGAGCAAACCTTATACGGACTGCTCTTAGAATATGACTCAAATGTTGTATATTGGATTGAGGTTGAACCAAGAGGTGCTAAAAATGCAACCTATCTTTATAGCAAACCAATCGATGTGTCTAATTTACTAGCTGATCATTTTTTCACGAAGAAAAAAAGTGTCGTTTTGACATCAGCAACCTTATCAGTCAATGGTACATTTGCTTATCAAGAAAAGCGTTTAGGGTTAACCGATTTCGGGACAAAGCAATGTACGATTCCATCGCCTTTTTCTTATCAAGATCAGGTTAGGCTGCTCTTACCATCTGATTTACCGAATATAAAAGACGTATCAGATGATGAATTTGCAGAAGAGGTTGCAGTGAAATTGTGGAGGATGGCTGAGGTGTCGAGTGGAAAAATGCTCGTCTTATTTACGTCTTATGAAATGTTGAAACAAGTGTATCAGTATGTAAAAGATTTGAACGAGTTTGGTTCATTGCATCTAATAGGTCAAGGTGTAACAAGTGGAAGTAGAGCAAAATTAATGAAAATGTTCAAACAAAGTGAACAAGCGATTTTATTCGGAACGAGTAGCTTTTGGGAAGGAATTGATCTACCAGGAAATGAACTAAAGACGCTTGTGATTGTCCGTCTGCCTTTTTCTCCCCCAGATCAGCCTTTACTCGAAGCTCAATATGAAAAAGCGAAGGAAGATGGTCGAAATCCTTTTATGGAGATTTCTCTGCCTCAAGCGATTATTAGGTTCAAGCAAGGCTTTGGGCGTTTAATTCGGACAACACAAGATCGTGGTTGCGTCTTTGTGTTTGATCGACGAATCTCAACAACGCGTTATGGAAAGCAGTTTATTCGTTCTCTACCAGACGTCCCTGTACATGAGGGGAAGCTCGAAACCTTACTTGAGAAATTTCATGATTATTTGTAAACGAAGATCATCTCATAGACAATTCACACGTCAATTTGAGTCAGTCTGTTATGATCGAAGCAGTTCAGAGGAATAACAGTTGATGCAGAAGCAGAAATGATGATAAGAAAATAAAGACAACAAAACGAGGTGCGATCGTGACGATTTTAATAAAAGATGTATCAATTGTGACGATGGATGCTGAAAATTCATTGATTACCATGGGCTATGCTTTTATAGAAAATGGAAGATTTGAACGGGTAGAAATGGGAGAACCTTCAGCTGAGTGCCTTGCAAAAGCGTCCCGTACCATTTCCGCCAAAGGAAAATGGATGCTACCTGGATTAATCAATACACATGGCCATACAGGGATGACGTTACTGAGAGGTCATTCAGATGATTTACCATTGCATCGTTGGCTGGAAGAGAAAATGTGGCCATTTGAAGCAAAACAAGATCAGCAAGCTGTAGAAGCTGGCAGAGCTTTAGCGCTTGTTGAGATGATCCAATCAGGAACGACGACCTTTTTAGAAATGTATCATCTTTTCATGGACGATTTTGCACAAATGATTGAGGAAGTTGGGATGAGGGCAACATTGATGCGTTCGATGATTGGTTTATGTTCAAAGGAGGAACAGGAAGCGAAGCTAAAAGAAGCACTAAGCTTTGCGAAAGCTTGGCATCAACAAGCCGATGGACGAATTCAGACAATGTTAGCCCCACATGCACCATATACATGTCCACCATTATTTATTGAGCGTATTGTGGAGGAAGCGAGGCAAGCGGAGTTACCTGTTCATATGCACCTTGCTGAAACAAAAAAAGAAGTCGATGATCATCTAGAGAGGTATGGTCTTCACCCCCTCCATCATTTAGAAAAAATGAATGTGCTAGATGCTGTACCGTGGCTGTTTGCCCACGGTGTGCATATGCCAATGGAAGAAATTGAACGAATTTCCTTATATGATATAGCGATTAGCTATAATCCGAAAAGTAATCTTAAGCTCGGATCTGGAATTGCTCCCATCAAAGATATGTATGAAAAAGGAATTACCATTGCATTTGGAACGGACAGTGCAGCATCGAATAATACGCTTGATATGTTTGAAGAAATGAGAGTGGGCAACCTACTTCAAAAAGGTTTTCACCAGGATTCTACATTGATGCCAGCTTCATTGACACTAAATCTTGCCACAAAAAATGGCGCAAAAGCGTTAAGATTTGCTGATGTTGGTGAAATAAAAGTTGGTAAACAAGCTGACTTTATTTTAATTGATCCTGCGCATGCTCATTTACAACCGGAAACACATATGCTCTCACACCTTGTGTATGCAGCAAAAGGATCTGACGTGACTGATGTTTATGTACAAGGTAAGCCACTTATGGAACGATCAGAACTGCTAACACTTGACGAAGAAAAAATACGCTATCTAGCCAATGAACAATATAAGCGTATAAGCATGCTATAAGGTAGAAATGTTCTGCACTGGGCTAAGTGCAGAACATTGATGAGGTGTGAGTGGGAAGTATGTTGAACTGATTTTACTAATACGCAATAAGACGACACAGCCTAGTCTTTGCGATCGAGTTGAAAGACGGAAGGAAACAATGTTTGATGAATGGACAATGGCATAACTTGATGCCACATTAATCCTTCGCGACGTAATAAGGCAACATCCTCTTTATCAGCTTGAAATCGCTTAGCAATTGTGTTCATTTCATTTGCATGTGACAAGGTTGCGCCTCCTTTCTTTGGCGTACTTCTAGTATTACCATATTGCCTGTCAATATGTTTAGCAAAACTTGTGCAGTAAGGAATGACTTAAATCAATTGGAGGAATACATTAATGGAACAGAAAATAGAAGTATTATCAACCGTTCGCGTACAAAAAGCTTCTGATTTATACAAAATTGTTGATTCATTAAACCGAACGCTGAAAGAGCAAGACCTCATGTTTGGCTTATCGTTGGATGAAAAGGATCAAGAAAAAATGGTCTTCACCATCTACAGGACGTAAGCGGAGTTTATGATGAAAAAATGGATGTTCATTGTTGGATTCGTTCTTATTGTTTCGTTAGCGAGTGTAAGTGTCTATGCCTATCAAACGATTCGTGACCCTTTATTCCTTGGATATGAGCAGGCTGAACAATACGTCGTTGATCAAAGCTTATTAACAAGTATAAGTGATATTGATTATTATCATGGTACCTCTGCTTATTTTGTCATTCATGGCATAAATCAAGAAGGAGAAAATAGCATCATTTGGGTAAAGGAAGATCTTACCCTTCATCATCTTGAAAATAGTGCTGATGGGATCACGGCAGAACAAGCATTGGCGATTGTAGAAGACGAAGTAAATGGTTGCACGTGTGAAATCAATTCGACTCGGTTTTGAGAGAGGAATTCCTATCTATGAAGTAACCTATACAAATGAAGAGAATAATCAAGGCTATTACTATTTAACATTTGAAGATGGTACGTTTATGAAGAGATACCAATTACGGACAAATTAAAAAGGATAATTAATAATAATATTTGTCTATTCAGAATTGACACTTGATTGATTGTAGCGGACACACTATAGTGTAATATAGTAAAAGATTTTGAAGGGACGATTGTCATGAAATTAGCAAAGAGAGTATCAACGTTAACACCATCTTCAACGCTAGCGATTACAGCAAAAGCAAAAGAGCTAAAAGAACAAGGTCACGATGTCATTGGTCTAGGAGCAGGAGAGCCAGACTTTAACACACCACAGTACATCATCGATGCTGCTGTACGTTCAATGGAAGAGGGACATACAAAATATACACCATCTGCTGGCTTACCGAAGCTAAAAGAAGCGATTATCGGCAAGTTTAAACAAGATCAAGGCATCACTTATACACCTGCTGAAATTATTGTCGGGTCAGGGGCTAAACATATTCTTTATACATTATTTCAAGCGATCATTGACGACGGAGATGAAGTGATTATCCCGACTCCTTATTGGGTAAGCTATCCAGAACAAGTCAAGCTTGCAAACGGGGAGCCTGTTTATATTGAGGGTCTTGAGTCAAATGGCTTTAAAGTGACGGCTGAACAATTGGAAGCGGCTATAAATGAGAAGACAAAAGCATTCATTTTAAATTCACCAAGTAACCCAACAGGTGCGATGTACTCAGCAGAAGAGCTACACCAGCTTGGTCAAGTGTGTATAAAGCACGATATATTCATTGTTTCTGATGAAATATATGAAAAACTAGTCTATGATGGCGCTACACATACCTCAATTGCAGAATTATCACCTGATCTAAAAAAACAAACGATCGTTGTGAATGGTGTGTCTAAATCACATTCAATGACAGGTTGGAGAATTGGCTATGCTGCAGGAAATGCAGAAGTGATTAAGGCGATGACGAATCTTGCTAGCCACAGTACATCTAACCCAACAACGAACGCTCAATATGGAACGATTGCTGCTTATACGGAAGATGATGGATCTGTCGAAACAATGCGAGCAGGCGTTTGAAGAACGTCTAAACGGCATCTTTGAAAAGCTTATTTCGATCCCTGGAGTATCGTGTGTTAAGCCTAAAGGAGCATTTTATTTATTCCCTAATGTGAGTGAAGCTGTGAAACTAAATGGCTTTGATGACGTTGATGCATGGGTAGAAGCGATTTTGGAGGAAGAAAAGGTTGCTCTTGTTCCTGGATCAGGCTTTGGTGCACCAGATAATGTACGCTTGTCCTATGCGACATCTTTTGAAGCGTTAGAGGAAGCGTTAATTAGAATCGAGCGATTTGTTCGTGCAAAAACAAAATAAGAAAAGGAGACGTACGCTTGTTAAAAAAGTTAGAAGAACTAGAGAGGCAGGCGTTGAAAAGGAAACGTTAACGGCATCAGAGAAATTTCAATTGATTGAAAAAACCATAAGAGTTCATCAATTAAAGTGCGAATTAGCTTTCCTTTGCAGCTTAGCTAACGTAAGTAGAAGTGGATATTACGCATGGTTACAAGCGACAGATACTCGTCAAAAAAGAGAAGAATCAGATGAGTTAGAAATTTAACTTCATTAAATGGATATTCGACCAAAAGTATGAGAAAGTAGGCGCTCTTCAAATGAAAATGATTTTAGAAAATGATTATGATGTCGTTATGAATCATAAAAAAATTAGAAGATTAATGAGGAAGTATGATCTTAAAGCGAAAATAAGACGTGCAAATCCCTATCGAAGAATGCTTAAAGCGACTCAAGAACACCGTACTTGTCCTAATCTACTAGATCGTCAATTTGATCAAGAAGAGCCTGGTAAGGTGTTATTAACAGACATCACCTATCTTTATTACTGCAACTAAGGCTTTCGCCATTAATTTAACTTGGCGATGCGTCTATTTTCTTGGTAAGAATAACGAGTTCGTTCAACGTTTTCTGTGTATTCAGTATTTACGAGATGGCGTTGACTTCAAAAAAAGCAGGAGGGTATAATGTAATCATGTTATCGATAGGATGATTGTAATTATACTTTTATAATGTTGAAATGTGTAAAAGATGGATTGAAAAGCAACTTCACTACTTGTGTGGAGTTGTTAGTTCGTTAATCCCTTCACGTCGATATGGATTACAGAGTGATACTATGGTTTAGTAGATAAAAGTTGGTGAAAAGTCTAGTTTTTGATGGAGGGAATAAAGTGAAAACAACAATTGCAAAAATTGGACAATTTGTGGACCAAGAAGTCACAATAGGCGCTTGGCTTGCGGGTAAGCGATCAAGTGGTAAAATTGCTTTTTTACAATTACGTGATGGGACAGGATTTATTCAAGGAGTTGTTGTCAAAGCAGAGGTCGGAGAAGATATTTTCCAAAAAGCGAAAAATCTAACACAAGAAAGCTCATTATATGTCACAGGAGTTGTTCGTGCAGATGAGCGTGCACCATCTGGATATGAATTAACGGTCACAAAGATCGAGGTTCTACATGATGCGGTTGATTACCCAATTACACCAAAAGAACATGGAACCGAATTTTTAATGGATCATCGTCACTTATGGTTACGTTCAAAGCGTCAACACGCTGTGATGAAAATTAGAAATGAAATTATTCGTGCAACATATGAATTTTTTAATGAAAATGATTTTGTGAAAGTTGATCCACCAATTTTAACAGGAAGTGCACCAGAAGGTACATCCGAGCTTTTTGCAACAAAGTATTTTGATGAGGATGCCTATCTTTCACAAAGTGGTCAGCTTATACATGGAAGCAGCTGCAATGGCATTAGGACGTGTCTTTTCCTTTGGTCCAACCTTTCGTGCGGAAAAATCAAAAACACGTCGTCATTTAATTGAATTTTGGATGATTGAACCAGAAATGGCTTTTGTGGAATTTGAAGAAAATCTTGAAATTCAAGAACAGTATGTCTCCTATATTGTCCAATCTGTTCTGAAAAATTGTCACTCGAGCTAAAGACACTTGGGCGAGATACAACCAAGCTTGAAAAAATTAAAGCACCATTTCCGCGAATTACGTATGATGATGCAATTAAATTTTTACAAGAGAAGGGCTTTGACTGATATTGCGTGGGGTGATGACTTTGGTGCACCGCATGAAACAGCGATTGCTGAGCACTATGATAAGCCAGTGTTCATTACAAAATATCCAACGTCATTAAAACCATTTTATATGCAGCCTGATGAAAATCGTGAGGAAGTCGTTCTTATGTGCTGATCTTATTGCTCCAGAAGGATATGGAGAAATTATTGGTGGTTCACAGCGTATTCATGATTATGAGCTGCTAAAGGAAAGAATTGAAGAGCATAAATTGTCGCAAGAAGCATATCAATGGTATTTAGATTTACGCCAATATGGATCTGTTCCACATTCTGGTTTTGGTTTAGGTCTTGAACGTACAGTTGCTTGGATTTCTGGTGTTGAGCATGTTCGGGAAACCATTCCATTCCCGCGTCTGCTTAACCGACTATATCCTTAATACACTTATTTTATAAAGGGTGACTCATAATCAAAGTGTTTGCCCACTAGTTTCCAATATGATGATGCAAAGGATTCTAGTTAGGTTTAAAACATTCAGAGTCATCTTTTTCTGTTTTGAACATTTCGTAAAATAAAACGACGATTACACGGTTGCGTGTTATACTAATAGGTAGAGGTGTTTGAAGATGGAACAGGAACAGAAGCTATTACTTCAATGGACGACACAAAGACAGCTATCGATCCCAACATTACTTCTTGAAGCATTATAAAGAGATTGGATTAAAAGAAGAATGAACTTGTTGCTCTTTTGCATGTTCAATCCTTTATCGAACAAGGTGATGGATTTCCAACACCAGAGTTATTAAGTGAAAGAATGACGCTATACGCAGAATGAATGTGCGGATATGTTTGGGCGTCTTGTTCGAAATCGCTTTCTATCATTAGAAAAAAAGTGGGATGAACAAGGCATTCTTATATGAATATTTTACCCTTGAGCCATTATGGTTAAAATTAATTCAACTTTTAAAAGGGGAAGAAGTACAAGCGAAGGAACAAGAAAAGCATGTTCAAGAAGGGTCAGTTATTTAATCGATTTGAAGAAGAATTTGCCCGGCCTCTTTCGCCAATTGAAGCAGAAACGCTTTCGATGTGGCTTGACCAAGATCATCATTCTCCAGCTTTAATTATGGCAGCTCTTCGCGAAGCTGTTGTTTCAGCGAAATTAAATTTCCGATATATTGATCGCATTTTATTTGAATGGAAACGAAATGGCGTGAAAAGTCTCGATCAAGCAAAGCGCATGGTGAAAAGTTTCGAAAATATAATCAACCAGCAAAAACTTGAACAAAAGCAGCAAGCCAGACGAGAATCATACCCTGGCTTTAGCTGGCTAGAACAGTCATGAAGTATGTAAGGAGAGAGTTAGTAGCATGATGTCAAAGAAACAAACAATGGAAGCACTCGATGTCATTGCTAGCATGTATCCAGATGCTGAGTGCGAGCTAACACATGAGAATCCGTTTGAGCTACTGATTGCTGTTGTATTATCAGCACAATGTACGGATGCGCTTGTCAATAAAGTAACACCTGGATTATTTGCCAAATATAAAAAGCCAGAAGATTATGTAGCTGTTCCACTTGAAGAACTAGAGCAAGATATTCGTTCTATTGGTCTTTTTCGAAGTAAAGCGAAAAACATTAAAAAGCTTTCGCAATCGTTAATTGAGCTGCATAATGGAGAAGTACCAAAAACGAGAGAAGAACTTGTTGAACTAGCTGGGGTTGGACGAAAGACAGCCAATGTAGTGACCTCTGTTGCCTTTAACATACCTGCGATTGCTGTTGATACCCATGTTGAACGAGTTTCTAAACGACTAGGGATTTGTCAGGTGGAAAGATAGTGTGATGGAAGTGGAAAAAACATTAATGAAAAAAATTCCTGAAGAGCGTTGGTCAGATGCGCATCATCAGCTGATTTTTTTTGGTCGATATCATTGCAAGGCTCAGTCGCCGCGCTGTGAAACGTGTCCACTACTTGAAAATGTGCCGTGAAGGGAAGAAACGGATGAAAGCAAGAGCGAAAGGATGAATCGTCACCATTCCTGACTCATTTAGGTATGCGCCGTTTTATCAGACAAAGACTGTTTTTGTCGAATGACAGAATTCGTTCTTTTCCAACGATATTACGGCATATTCCGTTTTATTATGATTGACAGGTGAGTTATCACCTTGGCATACAGAAACATTTATCCGTGCCTCCCTTGTTGTGACTTATGGAAGGAAGAAGAACCACGCTCGCTGTTCATTATCAAAAATCGTAATCCGAAAGCAGCAAAAGATACGATGATTACATGATTGCTGTTTATATTGATTCGCTTGTTTTGGAGTAATGATAAACCAGTTTCTTCTGTGAAAGATATCTACAATGCTTAGAGGAACTTGAGTTTAAGCCGGTCAACTGCGAGGAGACGATTAGTCTTTCTCCTTGCCGCTCCAGAGCAATACCCAACGTACGTTCAACTAAAAGCAATGTTTACAGAACAAGAAAAAATATTTGCAAAAATTCTTATATTGGAACAAAGAAGATCAGACAAACAATTAAGCAGGTGGTGGTCATGAATGACTATAAAATATCTTGATATGGAAATAGAAACTAAAGTAATGAAGCTTACGGAAAAAGAACTTGAACGAGCGGAAATTATTGAAGAAAAACGAAAAGGACACGCCTTTCAAGTGGCATTTTGCGGTCATTTTTCTGCGGGGAAGTCAACGATTTTGAATCATTTATTAGGGGCTGAAATGCTACCAACTAGTCCTATTCCAACGAGTGCGAATATTATTGGTATTCAAAACGGAGATCTTGGTTTAACCGTTCATTCGATAGATGGATCAGAGAAAAAGTGGGAAGGAGAAATTCCTTGGCAACGAGTACGAGAATGGGGGATGAATGGTGGTGAAATTGCTTCTCTTATGATTCAAGCACCATTACCTTTTTTAGGTGATGAAAGTGTGATCTATGATACACCTGGTGTTGATTCAACAGATCCAACGCATCAAGCTGTTACATTGAAGCTTTGTATACAACTGATTTCATTGTGTATGTGATGGATTATAATCATGTTCAATCTGAAACGAATTTAACGTTTTTAAAACAATTATCAGATGAAAAGAAGCCACTTTATTTAATCATTAATCAAATTGATAAGCATGATGAACAAGGAGCTTTCGTTTGAATCATTTGATCAGTCAGTTCGCGATACGTTTACGTCTTGGGGAATTAACATTTTAAAGCTTTGTTATACAAGTATGAAAGTGAAGCAGCATCGACTTAACTCAACTTGCTGAGTTTGAACATGATATGAAAGCGATGCTTTATCATGGAAAGAGCTTCTTCCTTATGCGAAACAGCGCTTACAGCAGGGATATTATTTAAGTATTATTCATCGTCTTAATGAGGACAAAGAAGATGAAATCGATCGTGTAAAAGAGAAGATGAAAGAAGAAGGGCTATGTCTTTAGATCAACTTGATCAACGAGAAGAATTGGCTCTAGCATACGATCGTGCCTTGCAAGCTAAACGGCTGTTTGAAGAGGCTTATGAGGCAGAATGGCAAAAGCTTACGAAAGATGTGACAATTTTTCCGTATACGACGACCGAACTAGCGAGACATTGGCTTGAAAGTATGGCTCCTAATTTTAAGGTAGGATTATTATTTTCGAAAAAGAAAACGATGGAAGAACAGGAGAATAGACTAAATCGATTAATAGAGGAAGTCAAAGACAAAGTAAAAAGTCAGCTTGAGTTTCATCTTCATCGGCTGTTTCAGACGTATGATTTTACGTTACTGAGTAATCGTGAACAAGTGGAACAGGAAATAGAGACAATTTCATCTTGCACTTGAGCCAGCTTTCTTTAAGGATGCCGTTCAAGCTGGGCCGAAAAATCGTGAATATGTGTACACATTTACGAAGGACAGAACAGCAGCTGTTGTAAGGGAGCTTCGTCAAAAAGCTGCTTCGATCATCACCTTAATATGCGAAGGAATGGAAGATCATTGGGAGCAAGAGACAAATTGAATTGGAGCAAGAATTAGAGCAGCTACAGGAGCTTGATACATATGTTCAAGAAATGGAAGTGATTGAACAAAGCTTTAGTCAAGTGACAGATCAATTTAATGAAAAAGCAAGTCAATTTCAAGATGCAGGTGGATATGAGCGTGTCCTAATTGAATCGATGAAAAAAGAAATGCCAGCTTATGAGCAACATCATCATTTACGGATATCTTTTTACCAGAGGATACAGTCATTGATACAAATTGGGAGCAGGATAATCAGAAGATAGCAGAATTATTTGATGAAAAAGAAGCAATGTATGGGTTGAACGTTTAAATGAAACGCTTAATCGCTATCGTGATGATGAGCGGATGCAGCATGAGCGCAATGAATTAATCAAAAGAAAGGAACGATTTGAACAGCAAACGTTTACGATTTCGTTATTTGGTGCTTTTAGTGCTGGAAAATCTAGTTTTGCGAATGCTTTGCTTAGGGGATAGTGTTCTGCCTGTTTCACCGCATCCAACAACCGCTACTGTAAATACGGTTAAACACTCAGAAGAAGGACATCGGTCGCGAACAGCAATTGTACAAGTGAAAACAAAAGCACAGCTCGATCAAGAAATTCAAGTCAGTTGCTGAGCAACTTGATGTTAAGCTGACGATTGACACGCTTACAATCTTGGAAAGCAGATCCGAAGCTAGCAACGACAAGCTGGCAAAAAACGTATCAAGCTTATTTAACCACGTTAAGAAATAGCTTGGCTGTCACGAGTTGGCAGCTAGGTTCGAGCTTTGAAGTTGAGCTTGAACAGTTGCAACCATTTGTTGCAAATGAGCATGATGCTTGTTTAATTGAACAGGTTACACTTTATTATGATTGTCCATTAACGGAAAAAGGCATTGTTTTAGTGGATACACCTGGTGTTAACTCCATTCATGGTCGCCATACAAATGTCGCGTTTTTGCAGCTTCGAGATTCTGATGCCATCTTTTATTTAAGCTACTATAATCATGCTTTTTCGAAAGCAGATCAAGTATTTCTTCAGCAAATGGCGAAAGTTAATGAAGGCTTTCGTACCGATAAGCTCTATTTCATCTTAAATGCTGCTGACTTAGCAAGTAGTCCATTTGAATTAAATGGTGTCAGAAAGCATGTTTATGATCAGCTCGTTCAAAGTGGGATTGATCAACCGCGTTTATATCCATTATCAAGTAAAAAAGGATTAAAAGGAAAACAAACAGGTGAGAAAGAGGATGAACTATTTGCGACGTTTGAACATGCTTTTTACGAACAAACGATTTCTGAATTAAAGCGTTTAAGCTATGAGCTACTTCGTGAAGAGGCAAAGCGCTATGAACTGACTCTTGCCAGTGGCGTTGAATATGTAACGGGTGAAGAGTCAACGAGGCAGGAGAAGCGTAATCAATTAGCAGCAGATGTACAATCATGGACATCCAAAGTAAAAGAATTAAAACCGACAACGGCTTATCAAGCTAGTAGTCAAGAAGTGAATCAGCTCTTTTTATACTTAAGAGAACGGGTACGTTATGTGTTAGGGGACCGTTTTTTGGATGCTGTTAATGTAACAACTGTCGTGGGTAGTAGTAAACGGGCACAGCAACAGGCTCTTTTATCAGCTCTTAAAGAGTGGAGAAGTGAAGGCGAACATTTCCTACAGCAGGAAATTAAATCGACATTTGTCCGGATTGAATTAGCCTTACATCGAGCAATTGATGAATGGTTAGCTGAAACAGTTGCTAATATTCGAATTGATTTTCCTGCATTTTCGTCCTCCTTTGAACAAGAAAAGGAAGGATTCAATTTGAAAATATCAACCCGTTTCCTCCCATTAGCACTAGAAGACCATGTATCGACATTCCAGTCGCTTAAATCGTTTTTTGAACAGCAGCAAGCTAGAAAATTAAAGGATGAGCTTGTTGATAAAGGAACAGAATTAGCGAGCAATAACCTAAAACAACTGGAAAAAGAAGCGATTGAACAGTTAGAAGCTGTCTTTGAGAACACGATTAAAATGGCAAAATCAAATTTGAATGAAGCACTAGAAAGAGAAATGGATCGTTTCGACGCATTCATGGATCCAAAACATCATCAAGCTCTTAAGCAAGAATATTATGATGTTCAATCCTTATTTCATAGTTAAATGGATTTTTCAAGATCGTGAAAAATCTTATGAAACAGAACCCCCGATGGCTCAGCCATCGGGGGTTCTGTTTCGTAATTATGTGTTATTGTCTTCGTCTGTAACTTCCTCGGGATTTGGAGTAGGCTGTTCTTCATTTTCTCCTTCATCCACTGGAGGACTTTCTTCTTCACCTTGATCTTCTTCTTCATCAATTGGTGCTGGTTCTTGCTCGATTTCATCCATTTCCTCAAGTGGATCTGGAATAATGTCTTCCTCTTCGCTTTCTTCTTCAATGATGACTTCCACTGTTGCAGGATCACTGCGTAAGTTTGAATTTTCATCTGATATTGCGACAAGTGTAAAGACATATGATGATCCTTGCTCAGGTGAGCTGTAAATGTATTGCATCTCTTTCATCCGATCGAGCGTTTGTGGGCTGCCACCATTTACACTAACTTGAAGTTCAAACGTGACACTGTCTGCCAATTCATTTGGATAATCCCAACTTAAGAGGATTTGATTAGCTTCTTCTTCGTAGCTTGCCATAAATCCAGACGGAGAAGCTAGTTCAATAAATTGCTCAGATACACGGGTTGGTTCATTTCCGCGAACAAATAATTCATAGACGATTTCACTTTGTGGTGTGAATTCACTAGGTAATAAACCAGTAGAACGTTCAACACCAACGCGGACGACAGAATTTGGCATCGTGAAATCAGGTGTTTCTATATCCGCAGAAACCTCGCTCATTACGGCATTAAAGATTTGCTGTGACAGCTGACGTTCTTGTTGGGAACCTAAATAATTATTTTCACTGTTTCTAGCAAATCCAGACCAAACAGCGGCGGTATAGTTTGTCGTATATCCAGAAAACCAGACGCTTGGAACACCACCTTGTGGGATACCTAGTGATGCAATTTGATCTTCACTAAAGTTCGTTGTTCCGGTTTTTCCAGCCATATCTAGCCCAGGAATATTAGCGACTCCACCTGTACCATTTGTTACGGCTGTTTTTAACATATCTGTAATCATATAAGCGGTGTAATCACTCATAGCTGGTGTCGATTCTGGCTCTAGACTAATCTCTCTTCCATCTGGAAAAACGACTTTTCGAACTGTATATGGCTTTGTATAAGTACCATTATTACCAAAAGCCGCATATGCACCTGCAAGCTGCATAGTAGAAATCCCAGTGTTAAATCCACCAAGAGCATAGGCTTCTGGCATCGATGTTTCGCCTTCTCGTAATTCAATTGGAATGCCTAAGCCTTCTGCAAATTCTTTCGCTCGATCAACACCGACCTCTTGAAGTGCCTTTACAGCTGTGACATTTCGTGATTGAGCTAAAGCTTGTCGCATTGACATTGGACCGAGCATATCTACGGTCAAAATTACGAATTGGCGTACCATTACTATAATTGTATTGGTCATCTACTAATATATGACCTGTTGACCATTGTAAATATTCAATTGCAGGACCATAATCAAGAATTGGTTTGATTGCTGATCCAGGCTGTCTTTTATCGTCAGTAGCAATATTAAAGCCTCGTTGTTGGCCGGTATCTTCACGACCACTTCCGATCGCTTTAATCTGTCCTGTTTTTGTATCGAGCAATGTGACTGCCGCTTGGAAGTCCTCATTGTCAGGATAGTTACTAATAAATTCATCTGTCTGTAATACATTTTCTACATGTTCTTGAGCGTCGATATCAAGCGTTGTGTAAACCTTTAATCCAGCATTATAAATATCATTTACCGTGATGCCTTCCATTTGTTCAAGCTCTGATAACACTTGATTATAAAAAGCTTCATATGGATAAGATTCACGTTCGCTCGGATTAAGCTGATCGGCGAGTGGTACTGCTTTTGCTTCTTCCGCTTCTGCACTCGTAATCTTACCATGTTGCTCCATTAAAGAGATGACTAGATTTCGTCTACTTTCAGCTGCTTCTGGATTCTTTGTTGGATCATAGAAGCTAGGACGACGTGGAATACCTGCAAGTAAAGCAGCATCAGCAATCGTTAATTCATCGACTGATTTACTGAAATAGGTTTGAGATGCTAATTCAATACCGTATACGCCAGAGCCAAGATAAATTTGATTTAAATACATTTCAAGAATTTGGTCTTTTGAATATTGTTGTTCAAGTTTAATCGCTAAATATTGCTCTTGGACTTTTCTTGTTATTTGCTTTTGGTCATTTAAAAATAAGTTTTTCACAAGCTGCTGTGTAATGGTACTTGCACCCTCTGCACCAAAGCCGTCCGTTATATTAGCGGCAACGGCTCCAAATAAGCGCCGTATGTCAATACCAAAATGCTCACGAAAGCGAATGTCTTCAACAGAAATAAAGGCATCTTCAACTACTTGCGGAACATCTTGAATGCTAACGTTCACTCGTCTTTCTTCAGAATCAAGCTGTGAGACAAATTCATCTCCCTCGTCATAAATCTGGACTGCCTGTGAGAGAGTGAGTTTTTCGTGATCGAGTGGAGGTGCTCCCTGAATCATCGCAAAAACAGTAATTCCACCTGCGATGACAGCAATGACTCCAAGTGAGACAAGCAGCAAAAATATTTTTTTCCATATACCTCTTTTAGGCTTTTTCTTTGATTGTTTAGTCGTTTGACGGGCTTGACGACGCCCTTGTCTTGTATTCATTTCTTCTGACATCGTGTTTCTTCCTTTCTTCATCCACTATGAATTTTCCGAAAAATAGACGGTGTCAACAGTTTTTAAATAATCGATACGTGGATGATATCCTATTTTAATCAAATAACCGTTTTTTTCAATATCTGATTTTCGAATCGATTTTCGTTGTTGGTCTTTTTGATCGTAAAATTGAAGCAAGTGCCAAGCATCAAGTAAGATAAATTTCATCTGTAGCGAGAAACGAAGAATGACAAAAGCAATCCCGTTTTGTTTGAGCACTTGTCTCATATGGTGAATTTGATGCTCATGAAAGTTCTTCAATGGAAAGGACGTTTTATTTTTCGTTTCTTTTGCTTC
Organism: uncultured Bacillaceae bacterium; assembly: GCA_963838465.1. Lineage (GTDB taxonomy): Bacteria > Bacillota > Bacilli > Bacillales > Bacillaceae_D > Halalkalibacter. The sequence goes on along the minus strand of CAWIQZ010000017.1, from coordinate 904,130 downwards.
AAAATCAATATAACGCCCTCGATAAACCCCATTGTAATCTGTTGTCGATGCTTGTTTGAAATAAGCTTCTTTAATAACAGCCGCGCTTCTTTTTGGGTAATCAACTTGCACGATCTGAACAGGAGTTGGCTTCTTATGAATCACAGCTTTTCCATTCTCTACATAATATTGATTTGTTTCATTTAAATCCTCTTCAAGGGTCATACCGCGATTGCTATACGTTAGCTCTTTTTTTTGCTTTTGTTTTTGAGTTGAGGCGCGATTTTCATATCGCTGCCCATTCGGATAACGTATTGCCATAAGCTTCACAAACCTTTCAAAACAAGATCGGATGCATGGAATGGTTAAGGATTGAGAAAGAGTATATATAGATTCCATCACATTATCTTACCATAAAGAAATGAAGAAGAGATACTACATTTTTATGTCAATTAAACGAACAAGGAGCCCAGATCGTCAATGAACGCGAATGATAAACTAAATCAAATAAAGAGCGAGACGAGAAGAGCGAATCGCGATAATATTTCACGTACCATAATGTATGAGCAATTTTATTTTCGCCACCCTGAAATAAAATGGTCATTACTCGCAGGGATTGTCTCAAGAAATGCTGGCTGGAATATGACGGATTTAGAAAGTAAATGGTTTCAACATTCTTTAAAAAAGTCTGATCGAGATCTATTGTTCCAAACATTTGAGACGAGCGAATTGGACGATATTTGAAGATGCTTACCCTCAGTTGCTCTGGTATGAGTCGGAGAAACAAGCAACGACACCTCGTTTTCACTTACTTGTTGATCTTGCAGTGAGTCAATTTATGCAGAGAGAATGGAAGAGGTTTTGGTTAGAGCGTGATGAGGAGCGGTTATGTACAGCACTTATTATTAATGAGCAAAATATAATTGAGCAAACGATGCTAAAACAATCCTCTATATAAAAGAAAAGTGTTTGGAACACTTGCTTATTTTCTAGAGGAACATGCTCATTTAAGTTACGTCCTATTTCCGACAATAGGCGGAAATATATACGGATTATATGTAAGAAAATTCATGGATGTTCATAAACGCATATGGTTAGGGAAACAATTGCAACAACTTCTTTTTCATCCTCAAATCTTTGCTGACGTTTATGAGTTTTCTTTAAAGACAATACCGACTGGTTCAAGGCAGGATTATCAACAATACATGAACTGGTCAACTGGTAATACGAGCCCGCCATTGAGAAGTGTGTTTCCTGTTGTCGAGCATACTTGGACAACTAAGGTAGATTGGTCATTGCAAAAGAAGAACACACGATTACAGTTTGCTACTCTTCGAAAAACAAAGCCGGTTGAACGTACAAAGTGGCTGCAAATAAAATGGTTTGAAGTCTATTTGTTGTTGAAAATGAAAAACATATTCTCCACACATCAAGAAAGAAAAGGAAAAGGGTGGTAGTCAGTCACCCACCCTTCATTCCGTATCGGTAAAAGTTCCTTATTCAGCAGGACGATTAGGTCCACCGAGCTTTTTATCACCAGTATACTTTTGCTCTTGTTTCTCATAAGTGGTTGAGGTAGGACGAGGATTGTCTTGCTTTGCTTGTTGACGATTTTTCATGATTAGATCATTCCTCCTTTGTTTAGTACTAGTATGTGTTTGTCATTAGATTGACATACGACGCATGTACGAAGAAATCATACAATTTTCTACATCTTTCTACGTCGTATCCATTCTAGTTTGTTGAAGAAAAAATTTACACTTTCTTTGACGAATTAATTCTAGTTTTGTCAGTGGTGAAGGGAAGGCAATCTAAGACAGCGAATTCGTTGGAACAAAATGAAAAGAGGGAGGAATGTCTTATGGAAATGACGTTAAAAACAAAAGAAGTATCTGAACAATTAGGGGTAAATCCTACGACCATACAGCGTTGGGCAAAATACTTTGGACTTATTTGTGAAACGAATGAACATGGTCATTATCTCTTTACAAATAAACATGTTGAAGTCATGAAATACGTTCAAGACCAACTTCATCAAGGGAAAAGAATGAAAGATGTTGATCTCAGCTCATTTTCAAATGTGATTTTACAGCAATTAAGTAAAAAAGAAAAAATGATCGATACGGTGATGTACGAAGCAAAGCTTGAGGTAGTCATGAAGAGAGTGGAGGATTTAGAACATAAATTGTCTCAAAAAGCAGATGAAGTTGTAAGCTATCAATTGTTAAAGCATCGATCGGAGCTTGAGGATATGATGAAATTAATTCAAGGGCTAGAAGAGCGTTTAACTGATATGGAAAGTAAGATACAGCATCAATCTCAGAATAATGAAGAAGAACTACCATTAGCCGCGGGATCTGTTTCAAAGAAGAAGTGGCGCACATTCATGCAACTTTTTACCTTTTAAGTTAAGGAGTCATTTGCTAAGATAGGAACGGAGGTGCATATATGGATAACCAATCCCGTTCTGAATTACGAGAATCTACGATAAAATTAAAGCGTTTAAATAACGAAGCAGAAGCATTTTATACGAATAAAGCAAGAAAAGAGGGATATGAACCCGATTTTTTTGGAACCGTTAAACCTTTTGCAAATGAGGTGAAAGAGGTTAGTGAAAAATGGTTGCCACTTGCAATGGCGTTTGTACAACAAGAAAAACCGTTGCATCTTCATCCAAGTCAGCTTCAGCAAACAGAAGAAAACCTCGAAATTGTGGCGATTAAATCGTTTTACAAAGAAACGAGTCTGAAGCGACAAATGGAAACATTTAAATCTGTGGATTATGTACTTGAACAGGTTCTGCAAGCGATGGAACGATCATTTGAACAATAACTATTTATGATAAACAGTAACCAGTAACTTTAAGAGCTTTATGTCTATTGTATTTGCTACGATATGTTGTCTATCAAAAAAAGCGTGGACCATTTGTGTCCACGCTTGATTAGCTTTAGCCGTTATCACGGAATGAAAAGTAAATCATTGTGATAAGCGTCGCAAAAGACATGATTGCTAAAACAGAAATAAGCAAGCCTGATGGTTCTGCATGTGCCGCTTCTTCAGCTCCAGCTCCGTCCCCAGCTGCAAGTACCTGCACAGGTACGACTAACAGCGTTAATACACATGCTCCAAGTAAAGACATTATTTTACCCAAGATCAACCCTCCTCACTAAAACAACAGACGTTAAAACGCCTCGCACATATTGTCTGATGATACCAAATTCAATCTCCTTTATTATAAATATCCATTTGCAAATAATCAATCTATAAAAAGTGAAGAATGTACGACGAAGTAACCGGAGACACGTTCTATTAGCAAAGATCGCCATGCATAGGGGTTCGCAAACGATAGGGCTTGTGATAAGATAAACATATTGCACATTTTCTGAATTGAACAAATAAATTTTGAATGAATAGACAGTTTACGAAACGAAGGGATTAAGATGATGGGAACCTTACATATTGAAGATATTATTATTGCAAATCAACGCCTAAAAGATGTTGTTACACATACCCCACTGCAAAAGAATCAAGTCCTCTCAGAACGTTATGAATGTAATGTGTATTTAAAAAGAGAAGATTTACAAGTTGTTCGCTCGTTTAAGATTCGTGGAGCCTTTCACCAAATTTCAAGCTTAACAATTGAAGAATTAAATAATGGAGTTGTTTGTGCGAGTGCAGGTAACCATGCTCAAGGGGTTGCTTATTCCTGTCAAACGTTACGAATAAAAGGAAAGATCTTTATGCCAACAACGACTCCTCGGCAAAAAGTCGATCAAGTTAAATTCTTTGGCAAAGAGTATGTCGAAGTTATTTTAACTGGCGATACATTTGATGATTCCTTTAACGAAGCAATGAATTATAGTACGGAACATCAAATGGCTTTCATCCATCCGTTTGATCAAGAGAAAATTGTTGCTGGTCAAGGTACAGTCGGAATGGAAATTATGAATGATATCGATGAAAATATTGATTATTTATTTTCTTCTATTGGCGGTGGTGGACTTATTAGTGGTGTCGGTACGTATATTAAAAGTATTAGCCCACGTACGAAGATTATTGGTTGTGAGCCATTAGGAGCTCCAGCGATGAAGGAATCACTTCGCCAAGGAAAAGTCGTTGAGCTTGAAAAAATTGATAAATTCGTTGACGGTGCAGCAGTTAAAAAGGTAGGGGAACTTCCTTTTGACATTTGTCAAAAAATCTTAGAAGATATTGTCCTTGTACCTGAAGGGAAAATTTGTACGACGATTCTTGAATTATATAATCAAAATGCGATTGTTGCTGAACCTGCTGGTGCAATGTCAATTACGGCTCTTGATTTTTATAAAGAAGAAATTAAGGGCAAGACAGTCGTCTGTGTTGTCAGTGGAGGGAACAATGATATTGGACGGATGCAGGAAATGAGAGAGCGATCACTAATTTATGAAGGACTTCAATATTATTTCATCGTCCAATTTCCACAACGATCAGGAGCACTTAAAGAATTTATTACAGACGTGCTTGGACCAGATGATGATATTACAAGATTTGAATACACAAAGAAAAATAACAAGTCAAATGGACCGGTTTTAATCGGAATCGAATTGAAGTGTAAGAATGACTACGAGCCACTTATTAATCGCTTAACGAAAAAAGGCTTTGATTATCAAGAAATTAATAAGGATGCTAGTCTATTTAACTTACTGATTTAAATTGGTATCATCACAAGCAATATTTCAAGCTTTTCTAAGGAGGTAGTAAGTGAGTGAACGAAGGGCAAAAAGGAATGTTACTTGAGAATGAAACGAAGGAATTAGAAGTGATTGTTTTTAAAGTTGGGACGGGGACATTTGGCATTAATGTAATGAAAGTACGCGAGATTATCCAATCGCCACCGGTTACATCGATTCCAAATAGTCATCCTTTCATGGAAGGAATTATTCGTTTGCGTGATGAAGTAATACCGGTCATTAATTTAACAAATGTATTGGGTTTTCCTACTTCCGATCACCCAGAGCAAGATAAGCTGATTGTCTCAGAGCTTAAACAATTAAAAGTTGCTTTTCGCGTTCAAGATGTGTCCCGGATTAATCGTATATCTGGTGATCGAATCGAAAAACCAACGGATCTTGCAAAAGGGTTAGAAAGTGCAACGACAGGTGTTGTGAAAATGGATGAACAAATGATTCTGCTTCTTGATTTTGAGAGCATTATTGTTGAAATGAATCCTGATTTAAGCAGAGAGTGACTCAAAAGAAAAGAGTCACTCTCTGTAATATTTGTATGAAATCATGCATAATCCATTTACGGTGCTATTTCAATTATTGATATAACTGATTTATCTGATGATTCTGATGAATAAAAATACAACTCCATACATTGACCTTAACTTCTTTATTTTGTAAGGTAAAGAGGTGAGGTGAGTGATTTGCGTGAACGATTAAAGAAGGTTTCTCTCGTATTATTAGGACTTATCTTAACATCATATGGCCTTACATTACTCGGAGTATATGAGCTCACATTTGGTGGTACCGCAGGATTGGCGACAGTCCTAACCTTTGCGAGCTCATGGTCGTGGGGTGTGCTGTTTTTCCTTGTGAATCTACCTTTTTTCTGGATGTCTGTGAAAAAGCTTGGAATATGGTTTACGATTTCAAGTTTAATGTCGATCATTACAATCTCAATTTTGCGAGATGGTTTTGGTCTCCTTCCCTCTCTGTCACTTCCTGTATGGCTTGTGACCATAATAGCAGGGCTGTGTATTGGGTTTGGTGTGACGCTTGTCCTTAATAACGGTTCATCACTTGGAGGCATTCATATTTTAGCTCTCTACATCGATCAAAAATGGCGCATTAATCGCGGGCTGACGATTTTTGTTAGTGATTTTCTGATCATTGTTTTCGCTGGTGTGTTTGTTGGTTGGGGTAATGCTCTATTATCTGTCGGCACAATCTTCATTGCAAGTACGATTATTGGGCGATATAAGAAATCTCCCATTAAAGATTCACATAAAATTGGGCAAAATACAGATCAGCAGGTTCATGATCGTACTTTAAATGAAGTATCATAAGTTAATCTTACTAAGGAAGGTGTCTCAGTGCCTTCCTTTTTAAACGATTCAGAAAGTTTAAACATCATGATAGCTTTCTAAACAATTAAAAAAGACTAAGGCTTCCTAATGACTATCTAAGAAAAATGAGTTAATTAATGAGGCCCAATTGGGCAAACGAACAGTGGGGAGATTAAGCAGGCATTGATCATATAGATCGTTGTTTTCGTTTTGTAATAAGACTAAACATGCTATAATTTAGAATAAACGAAATGAATAGGAGTGATTTAATGCGTTTACAAGGTAAGAAAGTGATGGCGATTCTAGATCATGATTTTGAAGATTTAGAGCTCTGGTATCCAGTTATGCGTTTGCAAGAGGAGGGTGCTACTGTTCATTTTATTGGTTTGGAGAAGAATAAGACGTACATAGGCAAATATGGTGTCCCTGCAACGGCGGAATTAGCTTATTCCGATGTGAAAACAGATGATTATGATGGCATACTCGTTCCTGGGGGATGGGCGCCTGATAAGCTAAGACGATATCCAGAAGTGCTTCAATTTATTCAGGAAATGGATCAACATCAGAAGCCGATTGGTCAAATTTGTCATGCGGGATGGGTTTTGATTTCTGCTAAAATTCTTGAAGGGAGAACAGTCACTAGTACACCAGGTATCCGTGATGATATGGAAAATGCAGGAGCGACTTGGTTGGATGAAGCAGTGGTAGTAGATGGACACATTATCTCTAGTCGACGCCCACCAGATTTACCGCCTTATGCTAAAGCGTTCGCTGACGCACTTGCTAAATAAAAGGTATTCATGCTTGTAAAAGAATAGGTGACTTCTCATGGAATTTCATTTTTTAGGAACTGGTTCAGGCGTTCCAGCAACAAATCGAAATGTGAGTGGCTTGGTTGTTCGTTTTTTGCAAAAGAAGAGCACACAATGGCTTTTTGATTGCGGAGAGGCGACGCAGCATCAAATCCTTAACAGTCCAATTACGCTGTCAAAGATTGATCGAATCTTTATTAGCCATCTGCATGGAGATCATATATTCGGTTTGCCTGGCTTGTTGTGTTCTAGGTCAGCACAAGGAGCGAAATCACGTTTAACGATTTACGGACCTGAAGGAATCGAAACATTTGTTGAAACAGCATTGGCGATCTCGCAGTCTTATCTTGCCTACGAGATTGAATATGTGGTGACATGTGAAGGAATGGTTTATTCTGATGAGTCAATAACGGTTGAAGCGCTTAAACTAGACCATGTCATGCCAAGCTTTGCTTATAAGCTAATTGAAGCAGACCAACCTGGAACTCTTCAAGTAGAGCGACTACAAGAAATGGGAGTTAAGCCAGGACCGGTTTATCAACAGCTTAAAAAAGGAGAAACAGTTGAATTATTAGATGGCCGTCACTTAAAAGGGACTGATTTTATTGGCAAGCCAAAAAAAGGACGAATCATCGTTATTGCTGGAGATACCAGGCCAATTGAGGCGATGGGTGAGTTTGCTTTCAAAGCAGATTTGCTGATCCATGAAGCGACGTTTCGGGCTGATAAAAAAAGTCATGCTGAACAATTTGGACATTCAACTATTCCAGAGGTGACGCTTTTAGCCAAAGAAGCAAATGTTAAATCATTAATTCTTACTCATATTAGTTCACGTTATGCTGGTGAGGAAGATATGCTGTTGAATGAGGCAAAACAAGGCTATCCTGAGACGTTGATCGCTCATGACTTTATGGTTTATAAGCTATAATGTATAAGGCCAATGCTTCATGCGCAAAGTAATATCATTGCTTCATTTTTCGAGGAGGAATGATTAATGGCAGAGCGTAAAATTGTCGCAGAGTGGCTAGAAAAAGCAGAAGAAACAATTGAACAGGCTAGGCAGACATTTGAGGACTCGCAGCGCGTTCAACCAGGAGATCCAGATGACTATATCGAAGCACAAAGACATCTAGAAGAAATAAGCATGGAGCTTGATGTCCTCATGCATTCAGCTACGAAAGAGCAGCGAAATCAATTAAATCGTGCCCAGCAGCAATTACGTCAATTACAAAACCATTTTATTTTAAGGCGATAACGAGTAAGCGAGTCCACTTTTTTCATAAGGTGAGACTCGCTTTTATTTTGAATGAAAAATCATTCTCCCCAAGGTTCATACTATGCACATCAGTTTGCTTTCTGATACAATAGTAGTTGATGAAATGAGGGACTTAATATGAAAGAAATTACGAGCAGTGAATTGGAAGAGATGCTTAAAGGTCGTGATCCACTTACGATTGTCTTTGTTCATACTCCACTTTGTGGAACGTGTAAAATGGCTAGGAGAATGATTGACGTAATTGGTTCAGCGTTTGACTCTTTATCCATTCATTCTTTGAACATTAATCATGCTCCGTCATTTGCTCAAAAATGGAAGATCGAAAGTGTGCCATGCTTACTCTTGTTCCAAAAAGGATTAGGTGTTGAGCGGATTTATGCTTTTAGATCAATTGAATATTTACATGGAGTCTTAAAGCCATATGCGGCCGTTTCGTCAACCTATTCATCAATGGAAAAATAGAAAGGGGAATGATTATTATGTCGATGGCTTATGAAGAATATATGCGTCAAGTTGTACTGCCGATGCGTTCCGAATTAACAGAGGCGGGTTTTTCCGAATTAACAACAGCCGAAGAAGTTAAGCAATATATGGAGCAAGCTGAGGGAACGACACTAGTTGTCATTAATTCTGTTTGTGGATGTGCAGCGGGTCTTGCCCGTCCTTCCGTTGTGACATCACTACAGCACGATCATACTCCAGATCATCTTGTAACTGTTTTTGCAGGTCAAGATAAAGAGGCAACAGCGCAAATGCGTTCTTATTTTGAAGAATATCCACCTTCTTCGCCATCAATGGTTTTATTGAAAGGGAAAGAAGTGGTTCATTTCATTCCTAGAGAGCATATTGAAGGAGCAACACCTGAGAGTATTATCCGTAATCTTGCTTTAGCGTATAATGAGCATTGCAGCAAATAGAAATAGCATAGAGGCTGACTCAATCAAAAAGGCTCATCCCAACACTTGCTCGTTCGTATTTATTCGAAGAGAAGCAATGTTTTAGGAGTAAGCCTTTATGAGTCAGTCTTTTATTTTGCTCCTAACTAAATAGATAGGAGGATGAAGAAACGAGCGCCAAACTTTATCTTGCAGCGTGTACATAAAGACAATTCATGGTTGCTTCTGAAGTCAGAGACTAAAGCCATTATGCTCACTTTATTGGACCACGTGGTGTCCAGATTCGATGAGAGATCTTCAATCAAAACAAAAGCTATATGAATCGATGCATTCAAACGAATCTTTAGAAATGATCATGATTCATGTGCAAGGACGTGATCCAGAGGTGGATAGTGAACTCCTATATAGAGCGCAATCGTTATACTTTTCCTGTGCTTATTGATAACGGAACCAACGTTTATGATCGCTATCAATGCAAGGGAGTACCAACGACTGTGCTCATTAACCAAAACAAAGAGATTGTCTATATGTACGATGATAAGGCGACGTTAATCGACATTATGCAAGGTTTAACTGTGTTATGTACGATAATCCTTAAGGTCTAACCCCGTAAAAAACAACTCGACCCATCGTCTCAATATTTGGATAGCCGCCCTGCTTATAGAGTTCAACAACATGCTCTCTATGATATGGAACGCGATTTAAGTGGAGGCGGTGTCTACCTTCCTCAATTTCTGCGACAAGATACGATGCTAGTGGATGACCATCAAATGGTAACCCTACACTACCTGTATTGACGACATTTTTCCCATGCATAGAGCGAATAAATGGTTGATGAATATGACCGTATACATAAAGGTCAGCATCATCACGCTTCATTAATGTATCCTCAATTTCTTTTGTGTTATCTGGTAAGACAACATCAAATAAACTTGTTGGTGTCGCATGAAACGCGTGAACAATGGAATCGAGCCCTTCCTCCAGCACAAGCTCCGTCGGTAAATTACGTAAATAGTTTAAATCGTCTTCATTCAAACGTTGTAGAGTCCAATCTCGTTCTTGTTGCATAATTTCAAACTCTTTATCTGGAACTTCTCCTTTTTTAATACCGCGAGTGAGCCATTCATCAGCATTTCCTTTGATGACATCTGCATCAAGGTTACGAATAATTTCAAGAGTTCCTTTTGGTTCTGGACCTCGGAAGCACAAATCTCCAAGAATACAAATCTTATCTACCTGCTGTTGTTGAATATCTCGCAATACTGCTTCAAGAGCAGTTGCATTTCCATGAATATCAGATAAAAAAGCTATTCTCATCGAAAAACCTCCCTTTTTTCTCCATTATAACAGAACAATTCATCATTCGCTGTTTCAATTTGATTAAATTGAGCAACTGTTCACATATTTATTTAATATAAATGACTACTAAAGGTCAAGAATTTACTCTATTGTGTCTTATTGGCACGAATGAATGTCGTGTGATAAGATCAAAGAAGGATGATAATGAGGTAACAACTGACAGGAGGTACAAGAATATGAATATTACATCAATTGAACCAACACCGAGTCCAAATACGATGAAATTAACACTAAGCGAAAGTCTAGGTGGAAGTTCGAGAAATAGTTATACTGAAAAAAATAAGAACGAAGCTCCGTCTTACATACAAGCATTATTTGAGATTGAAGGAGTAAAAGGCGTATACCATGTAGCAGATTTTATTGCGATTGATCGTCATCCAAAAGTGGATTGGAAAGCGATTTTACCACAAGTTCGGGCCGTTTTTGGAGAAGACAGTGAGAACCAAGCAAAAGCAAACTCGCAAATAAATGATCATTTTGGTGAGGTTAACGTTTCTGTACAAATGTTTAAAGGGATTCCAATGCAAATGAAGCTAACGGACGGTGAGCAAGAAAAGAGAGAAGGGCTACCTGAGCGTTTTGTTCAAGCTATCGTAAAAGCACAAAAGCCTGATGATAATGTTGTGATGGAGCGCAAATGGGTTGATAAAGGGGTCCGTTATGGTGAGCTTGATGATGTTGCGAGAGAAGTAGCTGATGAAATTTCAGCGGCTTATACAGATGAACGTCTTGCTGCACTTGTCGCATTAGCAAATGGAAGTGAATCAGATGCTCAAGCAGCAGGGGCTGAGCGATTCATTGAGGTTACACTTGATATGCTCGACAAGGAGGACTGGCGTGATCGTTATGCTGTCCTCGAACGTCTTGATCCGAAAGAAAAAGACATTCCTGTACTTGAAAAAGCTTTAGCAGATGAAAAAGCATCGATTCGTCGCTTGGCAACCGTTTATTTTGGCATGATTGAGACAGAAGCTGTCCTTCCTTATTTATATAAGGCATTAAAAGATCCTTCTGTAACGGTTCGACGCACGGCTGGTGATTGTTTATCTGATTTAGGAAATGCACATGCGATTCCAGCGATGATTGAAGCGTTAAAAGATAAAAACAAACTCGTCCGATGGAGAGCGGCAATGTTTTTATATGAAGTCGGTGATGAACGAGCGATTGAGGCTTTAAGAGAGGCGGAGTCAGATCCGGAGTTTGAAGTAGCCCTTCAAGTGAAAATGGCCCTTGAACGAATTGAAGGTGGAGAAGAAGCAAAAGGTTCTGTTTGGAAGCAAATGACAGAATCTCGTAAAAATGAAGAATAGAGGTGCTAGTCACGATGACAAAAGAACAAGTCGATTCAAGAACTGCAAAAAAGAAATATGGAAGAAATGCTTGAATTAATTGAAGATGCTGAGAGAGGTCATCTTGAAGAATTAGAGCTTGTTGAGTCGATTGGACTTGTTTATGATCGAGATTTAAATGAAGCACTGATTCAATGTTCTTAAAGAACTAGGTGTAACATTGATTTATGTAACCGATGAAGAAGAATAGTCTTAACATTTTATGAGGAGGAAAGGTATTGCGTCCAGAGCCAACCCAGTCTCTATCACCGAAAGCACTTCCGGTATGGAGACTACATGCTTTTTTTGAAAGTTTATTCGTGGCACTGATCCCGATTGGGTATGGTGTCTTCCTTTATTTCTTTTCCATTCCAGCTTGGATTTTATGGGTACTAATCGGTTGCTACCTCGTGTATCTGATTGTAACGGTCATCATTATTCCCCCTATTCGTTGGAAGCGTTGGCGTTATGATGTTCTAACAGATGAAATTGACCTCATGCATGGTGTCTTTATCGTGAAGCGTACGCTCATTCCAATGACTCGAGTCCAGCACGTTGATACGGAGCAAGGTCCTTTGTTAAGAAAGTATAAACTAGCAGTGGTTTCCATTTCGACAGCAGCAACTGTTCATCGTATCCCATCTTTAACAATTGAGGTAGCTGATGAATTGCGTGATCGGATTGCAGAGCTAGCGACGGTGGCTGAAGATGAATAATCTTAAGCGATTACATGTTGCAGCTATTTTTGTATCATTCTTTAAAGCGTTCAAAGATTTTCTCATCCCATTACTTATTAGTTTATTCGTTGGAGGCTCTCGAGAACCGATTGGCTTTTTTCGGTTTGAGTACATTTGGATTGGGATCGTCATTCTCATTTTTTTTACTGGGATTGGAACATGGTTCTCGTTTCGGTATCGAATAGAAAGTGGGGAATTGTACGTTCAACAAGGAATTTTCATTAAGAAAAAACGCTATATTCAACAGAAGCGTGTCCAGAGTATCGATATTTCTGCAGGTTTATTTCAACGGTTATTTGGTCTAGTAAAGGTCAAAATCGAAACGGCTGGCGGGGGGACAGAGCCTGAGGTCAGCTTAATAGCAATTAGTCGTGAAGAGGCAGAAGCCATTCGATCAGAATTATTACGTAAAAAAAATACCGACTCTTTCATGACAACAAGTGAAGAGGAGTTCGTTGATGATCAACAACAATCTTCTCAAGAAGTATACGTTCCTGTAGCAGACTTTATTTGGAAGCTTCAAAAGAATCGCTTGCTTATTGCTGCACTAACGTCAAGCGGTCTCGGTCTGGCGATTTCAGCAGTGGTCGCACTTTTTAGTCAAGTCGAACAATTTCTACCTGAAACTCTTTATGAGCAAGTGTTTGGTTTTTTATCTCAATCTGGACTTATTACTAGTGCTCACGATCATTGTGCTCATTGTTTTAATCGCATGGTGTATGTCGATCATTGGAACTGTTTTAAAGTATGGAGGATTTAAGCTTGAGAAATTTGGTGACGAATTGGTCATTTCTAGAGGCTTACTTGAACAGCGACAACTAACGATTCATACTGGCAGAGTGACGGCTGTGAGAATTGTCCGCAATCTCTTTCGTCAACCTTTTGGGTATGCGACTGTTTATGTAGAAAGTGCCGGTGGTGGTTCGAAGGATGAGCAGCTATCAACAGTCTTGCTGCCTATTGCTGAAGAAAACGGAATCAATCGAGCTATTTGCTGAGGTCTTGCCGACTTATACTTTTGAGAATACGGTCACTTCAGTGCCTAAACGAGCGCTTCTGAGATCCTTCTTCAGATTGGCATTGATTCCATTACTTATTACAGTCATAATCGGGTTCTTTTTCACTGCAATCGGTTATTATGGATTTATCATTGTGGCGATCTGTCTTCTTTTAGCTTATTTTCAATATCGTGATGCAGGATCTGGTTTCAATGACACTCATCTTTGGATTCGTTATCGTAAAATCAGTCAAATGACGGTTATCTCAGCAAGGACAAAAATCCAATCGGCAGAAGTCAGAATATCACCAATACAAAAAAGAAATAATTTAGCAAGCTTTCGATTCTCAGTTTTATCAAGTTTAATCGGAAAATCATTTACGGTCCTTGATCTTGAAAGGCAAAATGCAGAACAAATGATTTCCTGGCTTTCAACACAAGCCTCTAACGAAACCAATTAGAAAAAGCTGACCACTGAAATTTAGAGTGGGCAGCTTTTTTCTTATCTTGAAAATTCATTTGTATATGTCACTATAGAACGTTTTCCTTGCTCTGTTGTAAACTCAAAGCGATCATAAATTTCATCGTTAGATTCATCGTGTAGCTTACGATCAAAATGATGTTGCACCATAACCAAGCCTTGCTTTCCTCTGTAGGTTAAGAAATTGACTCCGTGGAACTCTTCTTTACCGTCTGCATTTAAAAGCTGTCCAAGTAAAGCGTTATGACAGTCTACAATGTTTACGTGAGTAAGCTCATGAGACTGAAGACTTTTTTCAAGTGATTCTAATGCAGCTGGTTCTAACTCATTTCTTAAAATAAAATAAGGGTCAAATTGTTTTTTGTCGATCGTGAACGTGTCCCCTTCACTTGGTGAATAACGAACACCATCTTCTGATACGAAGGTGCCATCCTTTTCATAATACCCGACAAATGAACGTTCATTATGTGTCCATTGAAACTCAAATGGACAATCTTCCAATTCAAGCGCCTCATTTTGCTCATCAACGAGCAAAAAGTGTTCATTTTTTTTGTGAAAAGTATAGGAAATGAAGTGATCATTTTTAAGCTCTATATCTTGAGAGTGATCAAGAATGTGATGATCTTCTTCGTTAAATTCCAAACCTTGTTCAGCTAGGAAAGAGGTAAGAGCATGTTGCTCAGATAAAGATTTATCAAGCTGCTCTTGAAGCTCATTCCAGCGTCGTTTTGTAGCATCTTTGAGACTTTCTTGAAATGAAAGACTCATTTGCTCTTCAACAAATAATAGTTTCGAGCCAATACATTCAATAACTTCATTCGCAGTATACTTTAATGGTTGAAGCTCCAATTTGCTTTCTGTCTCTCTAAAAGAAGGGAGCACGTCAACAGCTTGAATTTGAACTTTGCCTCGCCACGTTTTACGAGGTGGGGCAATGACTTCTTGTAAAACACCTGCATAACGTCCTTCCTGACCCTCATCAATGATTACTATTTTTCCAACTATTGCTTGTGCTTGTTTACGATCCATGAAAACCCTCACTTTTACTTTCTCGGGGACTACCTGTACGTCCTATACAATGTTTATCCGAGTTCATTATTACTCTATATTATAGACAGGAGTTGATTCATTTCGCAAGTGTAGCGGGGAAATGTTAGTTAAAATTTGTCTTTTTATTTAAATGAAGGAAATAATTATTGATTTTCCTCAAGTTTTTTATCTCTTTTTGTTAAATAATGAAAGATGCCCATTGAGGAAACGTCCATGTCAAGCTTGATAAGATCATAAGCATGGTGGTATCTGTCAATTCCTACACGATCAAGCTCTTCTTGAACAAGAGAAAGCATCTGTTTACTTAATTCCTCTTGACTACCACCATTTTGATAGACCTCTTCTCCTGCTGCTACAAATTTCGGTAGCCATTCTCGAATTTGCTTAAAAATAAGAGTTGGATTTGTTGAAACATTGAAATGGCCAAAATAAATCTTCTCGACTCCTAGCTCCTCGATTCTATCAAGTGAATTAAGCATCGCTTCAGGGTCAAATTGGCTTGGTGTTGTAGAAGGGAGGACAAGCTCATGTCCTTCATTAGCTAACTTCTCATATCGCACGCCGATTGTATCACCAGTGAAAATCCCATTTGAGAGTGGATCAAAGATACTAAAATGATGAGCAGAATGCCCGGGCGTATCATAAAAAGTAAGGGTCCAGTCGTCTCCAATTTGTAACGTATCTTGATCTTCTTTAATGAGAACTTTTTCTTTTGGGATGGGAACGATGGGATCAAATAAACGATCAAATTTATCTCTATAAACAGCCTTGGCGCCTTCTATCAGGCGTGTAGGGTCTATTAAGTGTCGCGCTCCTCTTGGGTGGACGACTAATTTTGCATTTGGGCATTGTTCAAGCATAAGACCTGCACCGCCAGCATGGTCAAGATGAATGTGAGTCACAATCAAATATTGAATGTCTGCTGGGTTAATATGTAATGTCTCTAACCCTTTTAGGACGTGAGGGACAGAGGGGCTAGGCCCACTTTCAATAAGTGTATACTGATTATCATGTAACACGTATGTGCCAGTACGGTCACTGACTCCCAAGTCAAAGCCATCAATTAATGTAATTCTTTCCGAAATAGTGTGAATAGTTGACATATTTGAATCCTCCTTAAAAAGATAATGTGAAAACCCTTACAAATAGTGTAAGGGTAGATAAGTCTAGTGACAAGAGAAAGGTTGACAGAATAGAATCGATCTTTTTCATATCTTAACGATTACTATTCTGTCATAAAAGGTAGAGGGAGATATAAGTTTGTAATAGATGTCTAATTGGAAAAAATTAGTTAGATTGTCGATTGTATCGCAATGATTGAAGTTTAAGAAGGTGATCCATTCGTTCTACCCGCAGTTTTTCAAGTTGTTCAACATAGTCAATCAATGTCAATTCCATTTTTGATAACGCAACGTAAACATTTTCTTTTTGTTCTAATTGATGCTTCAAAGACAAAGATAAGAATGTATGAATAACGGAAGGAATATCTTCTCGAAACATTCTTCTTACAGTATGGCGCTCTTCAAAATCCAATAACGTAAAATCGTTTTGTAATTTATGAGCTTGCCCAATAATCCGTTGTAATCGATTAGCGATTGCTGGGTCAACGGTGAATTGTTTAACAGTATCGATATATCTTTTGGCCTCTTCGACGAGTAACGTAACATCATTAGGGCTTGTCGATTGTAAAAGCTGCTGCTGATTTAACAATAATTCCTTTGATGTTTGATCCGGTCCGACACGTTCATTTGAAAAAGCTAAATCGAGATGGTGGATTCTGTAAAAAAGACTGTTTAATAATGGAGATTCACGGACGGAGCGAGTATGAGCTCGACCGTCCTTGACGTAACGAATGGAAGCTTCTTTACAGACACCGATGCCATCGTTTGCTTTCATATATTTTCGGTAACAAGTAATCACAATTCGTTTCTTGATCGGTGAAGTAGAATGTTTTAGATCCATCATCGTAACTGTAATAAAGGTATGAGTGACTTTTACTTTAACCAACCATTCTTTTTGTTTACGACGAATTGTGCGCTTTTTATTGTGCGGTGGTGCGTTTTTGACCATACGTACGAGTAGCTCTTCAGTATCTTCAATCAGATTTCGAGTCGTACGGTCACGAAGAATATGTTCATCGACAGGCTTTTTATGCGCTGGTGTAAAAAAAGTCTGGATTTTGTTCATCCAAGATGCTTGCATGCTATTCCTCCAATCGCCGACTGATTTGATTCTATTGTTATTAAACATTAGCTAAGTAATTTTGTTTTCATTTCTTTGTTTAATGTATCTAATTCCACAATAAATTCTTTTCCGCTCTGAACAATTCGTTCATTGGATTTTTCTGTGAGTTCAATCGCTTCAAAAACATTATTATAGGCTTTTCGAAATGTTTCAATCGCAATAGCAGGTTCCTCTAACGTTTTTAATGTGTCTTCCGTATTTTGTTTTAAAAGCTCGGCGTTTGATAAAAGCATCGATTCAGTTGCTTCATTCACATTTTTAACAGCTTTAATGACTTTTTGCTGGTTTGAAAGGGCTAATTGAATCGAAGCTGAAACGGTTATCACATTTTTAGTCATTGTAATCGCATTGAAAATCGCTTCCTCTAATTTATCGTTATTTTCGACAATTAAATCAACAGAAGCAAGGGATTGTTGAAGTACCATTACTGCTTGAGACATATTTTTAATGCGCGTAATCACTTTTAGTTGGCCTTTTTTAATTTCATTAGGGTTATCTGCCCAACGCTCTGATGTCATTTCTTGTTCAAGCATTTCGTTTAATTGTTGTCCATATTGAATTTGATTATTTAAATTCGTGATTCGTTCCTTAGCCACATCTTTCAACTGATGGAGCATTAATGTATCTTCTTGAAGTTTATCTTTCCCACTAAGTAGACCCTCAATAATATTGTCGACTTGTGCTTCAACGGTTTGATATTTGCGAGCGTATTGCTCCATCGGATTGCGACGAAGAACTTTATTGAGCCATTTTTTTGGTTGGCTTTCTCTTAAATGACTAGGTTCAAGCTGACTGACCGTCTCCTTTAATTGATGCAACTGGGTAGGTAATTGATTGGATTGATCCTGCATCATTTCTTTAACTGGTCTTTTGAGTGCTTCTAATGACTCTCCAGCCTCTCGCTGTTCATTTTCTCCTAAACTTTCTAACGCTTGAAGTAGTTTTGACAAATCATCGTCCTGCTTATATTGTTCAATAGGGTTATCGTTTTTATTTATTACATCACTCATCCTAATTCCTCCTTTTAGTCCACATGTAGTGGATCCTCAGCATGACTAATACTACTAGACATTGCTATAGCTACCTATATTACGTTTTATGCGTAGAAATCGTTTCATTTTTGTAGAATGCTGTCTTTTCTATTATGATGGATTTTAGAAAGGAACACAATCATCCTGCAGGAGGAGTCAGTGCCTTCTTTTATTCATTCTTGAGTTGGATGAATGTAAATGGATGAAAGTGTCTATGATTCTCGCTAAATCATTTCTTGAATTCTGGAAGGTTGTGTGTATATGTGTTTAATCTTAGTAGCTGTAGATCAACACCCTGATTATCCATTAATCCTCTGTGGAAACCGAGATGAATTTTACAAAAGACCAACTAAACAAGCTGATTATTGGAATGAAGATGATCGAATGTTTGCGGGAAAAGACCTAGAAAAGGGAGGTACTTGGCTAGGAGTGACAACAAAAGGTAGAATGGCTGTCGTGACAAATGTACGAGAAAGACACGATGTAGAACAAGCATATTTTTCAAGGGGAGAGCTTGTCGCCGATTTTCTGAAACAAGAGGTAACGCCTAGTGATTTTATATATGAATTGAAAATGAAGGAATTATTCTATCAAGGCTATAATCTCATAGTCGGACAAAAGAATCGTTTGTTTTATGCTTCTAACCGAGTGGCGTCACCTGTAGAGCTTAATCAAGGAATTCATGTGGTTAGTAACGCACAATTAAATTCAAGTTGGCCTAAGACAGAGAGACTGAAGGAAACGTTTGAAAACAGTCTTAATCAATTCAAGAGTGAAACGGATCTGATCGGGGACTTAATTCAACAGCTTCGTGATGAAACGACCTATCAAGAGGAGCTGCTTCCAGACACAGGTTTTGGTCGTGATCTTGAGCGAAGGCTGTCGCCTATCTTTATAAAAGGAGAAGATTATGGAACGAGAGCATCGACCATTCTTCTTTTTCGCAAAGATGGAACAGTTCGTTTTATTGAGCAATCATACGGACCAAATGCTCTATTGATTGGAAGGAAGGATCAAGTCATTTATACAGAACAGTAAAATGATGATAATCCATATGAATATGGGTATGTTTTCTACAAAACATTCGTTAATAAACAAATGTCCGCTGAGAAAACACTTTTATACAAAAGTGTTTTCTCTTAAATATTAATGTATATTTATTCGAATAAATATTATAAATATGCAATAATTTTAAAAGAAAATAAAAGCGAAAAATTTTCTACATGATAGGAAACACGTCTAAGTAAACGCTTTCATATTTAGTGTGGGAAAATTTTAATTTGCCGAAATGTCAGAAAAATGATATGATCCTGTATATTAGCTCATTAGTTTTTGGGGAGAGTTGATGAATATTTACTTTTTTGGAGAAAGGTTGATGCCAATGCGGAACGCACAATACCCGAAGAAACAAGGCCTATATGACCCGCAATTTGAGCATGACAATTGCGGTATCGGCTTTTTAGCCCATATGAAAGGGAAAAAAACGCATCAAGTTGTTCAAGATGCGCTTCAGATTCTTCGGAATTTAGAACATCGTGGCGGGCAAGGTGATGAAGTAAATACTGGTGATGGAGCAGGCATTCTATTGCAAATTCCACATCGTTTCTTTGAAAAAGTTTGTTTGGTAGAAGGTATAGCTCTTCCTGATACAGGTGAATATGGAGTTGGGATGCTGTTTTTGCCACAGAATGAAGAAGCAAGGGAACAATGTGAAAAAGGACTAGAAGCGATTATTAAAGAAGAGAACATGGAGCTTCTAGGCTGGCGCACGGTACCAGTTGATGATTCAATGCTTGGTAATGCGGCAAAAGCAGCTATGCCATTTATTCGACAACTTTTTATAAAGCGAAATGACGAGATACGTAGTGAATTGGATTTTGAACGTAAACTCTATGTTATTCGCAAAAGAGCAGAGCGTAAACTAGTTTCATTCGTACCAGAAAATGAGTCATTTTATTTTGCGAGCTTATCAAGCCGCACAATTGTTTATAAAGGAATGCTGACAACTGCACAAGTTGATCAATTTTATTTAGATATTTCTGATCATGACTTTGAAACAGCTATTGCACTCGTTCATTCTAGATTCAGTACAAATACGTTTCCTAGCTGGGAACGTGCTCATCCAAACCGTTATATGATTCATAATGGTGAGATCAATACGGTCAAAGGGAATGTAAACTGGATGCATGCAAGAGAAGCCATGTTTGAATCTGATGTTTTTGGATCTGACATTGAAAAAGTCCATCCAATTATCGATCAAGATGGCTCTGACTCTGCCATGTTTGATAACACAATTGAGTTTCTTTCATTAGCAGGGCGTTCTATGGCGCATTCAGCAATGATGATGATTCCAGAGCCTTGGCAAAATGATAAGCAAATGAGTGCAGATAAGAAAGCATTCTATCAATTTCACAGTACATTAATGGAGCCGTGGGATGGTCCAACTGCTATTGTATTTACAGATGGAAAGCAAATTGGTGCGTCATTAGACCGTAATGGTTTAAGGCCTTCTCGTTATTACGTGACAAAAGACGACTATATTGTCATGTCATCTGAAGTAGGGGTATTAGATATCGCACCTGAAAACGTTCTTTATAAAGAGCGTCTTCATCCTGGTCAAATGCTGCTTGTAGATACAGAAGAAGGACGTATTATTCCAGATGAAGAGATTAAGCATCTTATTGCATCGGAACATCCGTATGAACAATGGGTTGATGAGCATTTAATTCAATTAGAAGATGTGCTTGAAACAGCTGATGTTGAAAATACAGATTTTAAAGCTCTTAGTACTCGCCAACTTGCATTTGGTTATACGTACGAAGAACTCTCGAAAGTGATTCAGCCAATGGTAACAGAAGGTGTTGATCCAGTCGGTTCAATGGGATATGATTCACCATTAGCTGTTTTATCTAAGAGGCCACAACTTTTATACAACTACTTTAAACAATTGTTTGCCCAAGTAACGAATCCACCAATTGACGCGATTCGTGAAGAAGTGGTTACAGCAATGGGGACAACAATTGGTGCTGAACGAAATTTACTAGCTCCTGAACCTTTAAGCTGTCGTCACATTCATCTTCCTTATCCGATTTTAAATAATGAGGAATTAGCAAAGCTACGTCATAATAAAATGAATGGCTTCAAATCAGTTACTTTACCGATTCTATTTACAGCTACAGAAGGAGAAAATCAATTAGAGCAAGCTTTAGATGCTCTATTTAAGCAGGCTGATCAAGCGATTGAAAGTGGTCATACTTTATTGATATTAAGCGATCGCGGTTTAAATGCTAAGCAGGCTGCAATTCCTGCCTTACTTGCTGTGTCAGGCTTACATCATCATCTGATTCGTCAAGGTACGAGAACGAAGGTTAGTCTTCTAGTTGAATCTGGAGAGCCAAGAGAAGTTCATCATTTTGCGGTCTTACTTGGATACGGAGCAGAAGCGATTAATCCTTACCTTGTCTTTGATTCAATTGATGGTCTTATTTTGGATGGGTTACTCGATGAGATTTCCTATGTTGAGGCTGTCAATAAATATGTGAAAGCATCGTCAAAAGGAATCATGAAAGTTCTTTCAAAAATGGGGATTTCTACGATTCAAAGTTATCGCGGTGCCCAAATTTTTGAAGCTGTTGGTATCCATGAATCTGTTGTCGATCGTTATTTTACATGGACAACGACGAGAATTGGCGGCGTCAATCTCGACATTATTGAAAAAGAAGTGCTTGCTCGTCATGGACGTGCTTACTCAGACCAGGAAGGTATCGATCAAGCGTTAGATCCTGGTGATGATTTACAATGGCGTCGAAATGGGGATCCTCATCAATACAACCCTCATTCGATTCATATGCTACAGCATGCTTGTCGTCAAAATAATTATGAACTCTTTAAAAAATATTCACATTCGCTTAATGAACAAACGAAAGAACAAACGACACTTCGTGGATTATTAGCATTTAAACAAGGTCAAACACCTGTGCCAATAGATGAAGTACAGCCAGTTGAGCAGATTGTTAGACGTTTCCGTACTGGTGCAATGTCATTTGGTTCGATTTCACAAGAAGCTCATGAAACGCTTGCGATCGCCATGAATCGTTTAGGTGGAAAGAGTAACACTGGTGAAGGCGGAGAAAATCCGAATCGTTTTACGACAGATGAGAATGGTGATTTGCGCCGAAGTGCGATTAAACAAGTTGCTTCAGGTAGATTTGGTGTGACGAGTCATTATCTTGTAAATGCTGATGAAATTCAAATTAAGGTTGCCCAAGGTGCTAAGCCTGGTGAAGGTGGACAATTACCAGGAAATAAGGTTTACCCTTGGATTGCTGAAGTTCGAGGTTCAACGCCAGGTGTTGGACTCATTTCACCACCGCCTCATCATGATATCTATTCAATTGAGGATTTGGCTGAATTGATTCATGATTTAAAAAATGCTAATCCGACAGCAAAGGTTAGCGTTAAGCTTGTTGCTGGTACAGGCGTAGGTACGATCGCTGCTGGTGTCGCCAAAGGTCGTGCTGATGGTATCATCATCAGTGGTTATGATGGTGGAACAGGAGCAGCCGCTAGAACGAGCATCAAGCATGCTGGTCTTCCTTGGGAGCTCGGACTAGCGGAAACACATCAAACATTATTGCTTAATAATCTTCGTGATCGTGTAACGCTTGAGACAGATGGAAAGTTGATGACTGGACGTGACGTGATCGTTGCAGCGTTACTTGGAGCTGAAGAATACGCATTCTCTACAGCCCCGCTTGTTGTTTTAGGCTGTATTATCATGCGTGTCTGTCACTTGGATACATGTCCAGTCGGGGTTGCCACACAAAATCCTGAGCTTCGCAAAAAGTATATGGGCCAGGCAGAACATGTGGAAAACTTCATGCGTTTTATTGCTGAAGAAATGCGAGAGCTAATGGCTGAGCTCGGCTTCCGTCATATTGATGAATTAATCGGTCGTACAGACTTACTTGAAATGAACCAGGATGTTGATAACTGGAAGGCCAAGCATGTTGATTTATCTAACCTTCTTTATCAGCCTAAGCCTGAGGATCGTGAACGTAATTACTGTACGAAAGAACAAGATCATATGCTTGATGAATCTCTCGATAGAAGAGAATTACTACCTGCTAGCCAGCCTGCGATTGAACGCCGGGAAAAGGTGCATGGAAGCTTTTCTATTTTAAACACTGACCGAGTTGCTGGTACGATTGTTGGTAGTGAAATTAGTAAGCGTTACGGAGCAGAAGGCTTACCAGAAGATACCATTACATTTGATTTCAAAGGATCTGCTGGGCAAAGTTTTGGTGCATTTGTTCCTAAAGGAATGACGCTACGCCTTGAGGGTGACGCTAACGATTATATTGGAAAAGGGTTATCTGGTGGTAAGATTGTTGTTTTTCCACCAAAGGAATCTTCTTTTAAAGCCGAAGATAATATTTTAATCGGGAATACAACATTCTACGGAGCAACGAGTGGTGAAGCATATATAAATGGTATAGCTGGTGAGCGCTTCGGAGTTCGTAATTCAGGTGCAAGTGTGGTTGTAGAAGGTGTAGGTGACCACGGTCTTGAATACATGACTGGTGGGGTTGTCGTTAACCTTGGGGAAGTAGGCAAGAACTTTGCTGCAGGTATGTCTGGTGGATATGCATTCGTACTAGATGAAGATGGATTATTTGACGCAAAGTGTAACAAAGAGATGGTTCTTCTCGAACAAGTAACAAATCAAGATGATATTAATCAATTACGTACTCTACTTGAAAATCATTCATCTTATACAAGTAGTGACCTTGCAGCAAAAATTCTTAAGAACTGGAATGAATTTTTACCTAAATTTGTAAAAGTTATTCCGAAAGATTATAAGAGAATGCTAGAAGCCATAGAACGTGTAAAGCAGGACGGACTTACTGGCGTTGATGCTGTTATGGTTGCATTTGATGAGAATAAAAGTGATAAATCACGCGTAAGTGGAAAATAAATGAGGAGGATGACTCATGAGTTCTGACCTCGTTTAGTGATCACTATGCATGTGCGATAATATACTAGCGCACATGCTCTTGTCCACTAAAGGTCAGACACTTTGGTATTGAGTCAGCCTCCTTCCCCTTATGAAAGGATGGAAGTAGATAGTAGAGGATTGGAGTGAATGCGATGGGGAAGCCAACTGGATTTATCGAATATAAGAGAGAGAATCCTACAAAACGAGATCCGTTTGAACGAACAAAGAGTTGGAAAGAGTTTCAAATACTAATGCCAGAACCTGTTTTGCGCCAGCAAGGTGCTCGCTGTATGGATTGCGGAGTACCCTTTTGTCAAACGGGTACGACGGCTGTTGGGTCTGGTGAAATTGGATGTCCAGTTTATAATTTAATACCTGAGTGGAATGATCTAGTGTACCGTGGGAAATGGAGGGAAGCACTAGAGAGACTTCATAAGACTAATAATTTTCCAGAGTTTACAGGAAGAGTATGTCCTGCACCATGTGAAGGTTCTTGTACGGTTGCGATCAGTGATGATCCTGTGTCCATCAAAAGCATCGAATACCATATTGTAGAACGAGGCTTCCAAGAAGGATGGATTGTCGCGAAACCACCTGCGAAAAGAACAGGAAAGAAAGTAGCTGTAGTCGGTTCTGGTCCTGCAGGTCTTGCAGCAGCAGCGCAGTTAAATAAAGCTGGTCACACAGTAACGGTTTTTGAGCGTGAGGATCGTATTGGTGGACTGCTAACGTATGGAATTCCAGATGTGAAGCTTGCCTATCATATTGTTGATCGACGCGTAAAAATCTTAGAGGAAGAAGGCATTATCTTTAAGACAAGCGTCGAAATTGGCAAAGATATTTCTGCAATACAGCTGAAAAGAGAATTTGATTCTGTTTTGTTATGTACAGGTGCAACGAAGCCTCGTGATGTGAAAGTTGACGGACGCGATTTGAAAGGAATTCATTACGCAATGGATTTCTTGACAGCCAATACGAAAAGCTTGCTTAATTCAGAACACGCAGATGGAAATTATATTTCAGCAAAGGGCAAGGATGTTATTGTAATCGGTGGAGGTGATACGGGCGTCGATTGTATTACAACATCAGTTCGCCATGGCGCAAAATCGATTACTCAATTCGACATCAATAGCCAGAAACCTGATCAACGAGCCGAAGCAAACCCTTGGCCGCTTTTCCCAATTGTTCATCAACTTGAAGATGGCCAAAAGGAAGCGAAAGCTGTCTATGGTAAGGATCCTCGTAGCTATCAAGTAAGCACAACAAAGTTTGTTGGAGACGAGAATGGAAATGTAAAAGAACTTCATACCATTGGAGTAGAAACAACCATTGATGAACAGGGAGTAAAGGTTCGCACGCCGATTCCTAATTCAGAAAAGATTTGGCCAGCTGACCTGATCTTATTAGCAATTGGTTTTACAGGGCCAGAGGAGCGTATCATTGAAGAATTATCTTTGAAAACGACCTCACGTTCAACAATTGAAGCCGAATATGGTGCTTACGCTACAAGTGTAGAGGGCGTATTTGCTGCGGGAGATAATCGCCGTGGTCAAAGTCTTGTCGTTTGGGCAATCAATGAGGGTCGTGAAGCAGCGCGAGAATGTGATCGTTATTTAATGGGTAGTTCTAATTTACCATAGGATTACACAAGCTTGTCATAGAATTGTAATAGCCTTTTCATAGATTTCATGAGAAAATAGAGAAGATAGAAAATTGAAACTATGAAAGGGCGTATGAGCATGTTTCCATGGATGAAGCGTGGACTCGTTATTTCATCAGCCCTCTTGTCAATCGGTCTCTTTGTACCTACTGATTTTGTAAAAGATGTGCAGGCAGAAGAACCACATAAGGCACAGGATGAAAAGAATGAGAAACCACTAATTTATACAGTTAATCAAGATAGTTATGAGCTTTTTCATGAAGTATTGCCTGTAAAGACAGATCATTACATTCACCGAAATGCGTCATCTGCAGATGTAATGAATCATTTTATTGTTAATCAAGCTCATCAACAAAGTATGAGAAAGTTCGGTTTGACGATAAGCGAGAAGATAAGTAATCCATTCGAAGAGTCAATATTGCCTCGTTTAAATACCGTTCTGCGTGAAACAACTGAAACATTATCTGAAGAAGATTGGACTCAACTAAAGGTTTCGGATAATCCAGCAGCTGGGCTCGGCGAGAAAATTATTCATCTTTATAACGAAGAAAGTGGGAAAGATATTTTTCGTTTTCATGTGCGGCGGGATCAACGACCTAAGCAAGGTTACTATTTCAATTTTCATTACCACTCCTATCTTGACCAGTATGAAAAACATCATGATCTTGGTACTATCTATTGGGGAAAGGACATGCCTCCAAGATGGACTGGGGAAGACCGCATATAATATAATTATGCGGTCTTTTTGATATGATTTTTGAAAAAGATTAACCATAAGACTTATACAGCTGAAAAGGAAATAAATCAATTGATTATAATGAGGCTGAACTGCTAAGAAATGACAAAGAATATCGAGCGTGATAAAATAGACCTAGATTACAAAGAAAGCGTGTAACTGAAGTCCTGTTATAGATGATACAAGTTAGAATAAGAGTATGACCAACTTGGAGTGGAAATAAATGGGCAAGCAATTGATGTTAATTGGACTTGCGTCTACAATGTTTTTAGGTGTATGGATTCTAGTCATCTTTCAATTTAGCCAAAATCAACATGTAGAGCAGAGTCCCGTTCAAGCAGATCAAGGGGAGAGGGTTATCCCTCTGCCAGATTCAATTCGTAATCAAGATGAGAAACTAGCATTAAATGAGGAAGTATCAGATGTGGAAAACGGTCAAGAAGTTGGAGAAAGTGAAAGGGAGCTAGAACAAGCAGTGGAAATCAATCTACTCGAGGTGGATTTCAGTGACATTTCGACGCCTGATGGGGTTCCGATTGAAGGGATTTTGTCAAAGCTTGAGCTCGAGTAACAAATTTCACGATTTTTTCGCAAATGTCTCTCTTATTTCTTACATAGATTTGATAGGATAAAGAGAGTGGAATCATTGAGCATGACTGGGAGGGGTTTGCGTGGAATCAGAAGTGGAACGAAAAGGTCGTCCGCCATGGTTAAAATGGGTATTACGTGTTATCCTCGGATATTTGGCGACTTTAGCTATCATTTTAGCTATTACCATTATCGTTATTTTAATTACGTTTACGTTAATTGTTATTGATTGGTTCTCAGGTTCGTCTTCCTTAGGAGCGTTCTCAGAGGAATATTTGGTCCCAATCTCTGAATTTATGTGGAGCCTTTTTACTGGGCTTATTCCAGGATTGTAGAGGGTTTTTGATGGAACAAGAAATGTTTATTATTTTATCCGTTTTTTTCTTATTTATCCTTACTGGCGTATTTGGTGCTATTGGGATTTATAGCATTCTTCATCAAAAAAGAAAGCGAGCTATTTGGAGCTTTATCATTGGGTTTATCATGATTTTGATCTATCTAATCATTATGTTTTCAATAGGCTTAGTTTCATTGTAAGGAGTGATTACCATGGCAGAACACACTTATGTTCGAGCAGTATATAAAACTGGTGTATACGTCGCTGAATTAATTGAGCGTCAAGAAGAGAATCAGCGTGCGCTAGTGAAAGTTGCAGCGGTTTTAAAGCATCCAACTCAAGGTGATCTTCATAATCCGAAGATGACAAATGTTGCTTTCTTTCATCAACGAAAGGCGTTAGCGGAGTTTGAAAAGACTTGGGTACCATTGTCCTCATTAAAGCCCTTTGAAGATCAAGTCCCTGCTTATAAAGCATCACTTCAGGGCGCTATCGAAAAACAAATCGAACAATTAGAAGAAGACAAGACGGAATGGTCAAGGGCTTGCTTAGAAAAGCTCAAGGAATGTCAAAATGAGTATGGCTTTTAATAGCCATACTCATTTTCTTTTTGACTGACACCATTTAACCAAAGTCTGGCGCTTAAATCCAATAGAAATAAATCATCAGCGTCATCTAGGGAACAGCCAGTTAACGATTCAATTTTTCGCAGTCGGTAGAGTAGGGACTGCCGATGCAAGTTTAATTCACGTGCTGTCTGACTAACATTGCTTTGATTACGATGATAAGTTGTAAATGTATGCAGTAAGTCAATTTGTCGATCTTTTGCATAGCGGAGTAAGGAGCCTAGAATTGATTCTGTAATATCAATTAATTCATTGTTTTGTAAAAGGCTTTCAATGACGCGATCAACTTTTGTATCAGCATAGATGGAAATAGATTGTGGACCGTTCCGTTTTCTTCCGATGTCTAGCGCACGCTTCGCTTCATGATAACTACCTTGAAAGCACGAATATCCATATTGTTTAGCAATTCCCCAAGTAAGCAACAAAGAAGGATAAAGCAATCGTAAACGACTCATTAATTTATCAATATAGATTTTTGCTTGTTCAGTTGCTGCAAGTTGAGTAACTTCTAGAAAAATAATTAATTCATGCTGCTGGTAGGTGACCATTGATTTCAAAGCCATTGATTTAGCCATACTTTCCGCTTCTTCTTCCATATAGCGTATGCATTCATGAAGCCAGTGATCATATGAAATGGAGAGGTGATCAATCGATTGAAATCCTTTTTCAATTTGCTCTGGCTTGGCAACGAGGCTGATATAAGGGAGATTGATCTGATAATCAAGTGATTTTGCCCTAGAGAGAATGGCTTCTTTTGATGAAATCGCACCGCGTGAGAGTTCCCAAACAAAGTCATCACGTAAACGCCATTCAGTTTCTTTAGCTGCTTGTTCATGATGAAAATGAATCGCTACAGCCGTTGTAACGTGTTCAAGTAACATGACCCACTCCTCGTGCTCTTCTTCACTAAACGGTTCAGCACCAAAGCCACCAACGATAATATACCCTTGAACGTTACCAGCAGAGTGAATGGTTAGCTGCAAGGCATAGCCATCTTCGTAATGTAACCAATCAAAAACATGATCAAACGTTTGATAAATACCATCATCCTCTAATTGCTTATGCAAAAACAACAGCCATTTTTCTTGTAAATCTTGATTAGCATGGGGAGATTTACCGACGATTACACCTCTTTTATCAGCAATGAATACATCGCATTTTATAGCAAAAGCAACGTGATTAGCTACTACATCAAGCGATTGTCCAGCAAGAATATATGCAAGTAATGATTTACGAAGGTTTTCAATCTTATCTAAATGCTCTCGTTTTTTATCCATGAATCTTCTCAATCACAACAGCTAAAATGTCAGAGAATCGTATCTTCCAATCAAGTGTCATGATGAATAAATTGGTGCTGATTTGCTAGATCTATAATGGTAGAAGGAATCGATTGTATATATGGACCAAGGCAATCGCAATCCAGAAGCTCCTGATTGGATCACATCGTTTACAAAGGTATAAAGTTGTCGGGATTGTGGCTACATCCAACACCCGATGTGAAAACGAAGCTCATTTCTCTTTGACGAAATGATTCTACAGGTGTTTCGATGACGGAAACCCATTCGACATGACGTTCTTCCAAATACTCAGTACCTGAACAAATAACAGCATTTTTCAATAGATTCAATGCCAGGACATCTTGCATCGTAATATCTCATTCAATCATCTCCCCTAATTTTTAGCATGAAACTCTACAATGAAGATCTGTCATCTTTTAATGTGATGTACTAATTGTAAAAGAAGAACCTTCATTCATCAATACTATTTCAGAACATTTGTAAAAATTAGATGATAAATAATAGTTAATCTTCATACAAATTGATGAATGTTTTTTTAATTGTTTCAGAGTAGGATGAAAATAAGAACAAAAAAGGGAGTGGTAGCATGACGTTAACAACAAAAAT
This sequence comes from uncultured Bacillaceae bacterium, assembly GCA_963838465.1. Taxonomy (GTDB): domain Bacteria; phylum Bacillota; class Bacilli; order Bacillales; family Bacillaceae_D; genus Halalkalibacter. The sequence continues at coordinate 874,042 of CAWIQZ010000017.1, read as the reverse complement.
TAAATCGATTCAACAAAAGCAGTATGGTCAGGTGAGAAGGACTATTTAGCATATGGAGCCACTCAAGTACCAGTCGTCCATAGTGTTGCTTATAGTTATGATGACATTGATGAATGGTATGAAGTGGCAATCGGAAAACGAAAAGGTCATATTTATGGACGTAATACGAATCCGACCGTGCAAGCATTTGAAGATAAAGTGAAGGAACTTGAAGGAGCAGAGGCTGCAACAAGCTTTTCAACAGGGATGGCAGCTATTTCTAATTCGCTGCTAACAATGCTTAAACCAGGCGATCGGATTGTTTCCATAAAAGATACGTATGGTGGAACAAATAAAATTTTCTCGGAATTTTTACCTCGTCTAAATATAGAAGTCACACTTGTTGAAACAGGTAATCATGAACAAATGGAAACGGAAATCGCAAAAGGCTGCAAGCTTGTGTATTTAGAAACACCAACGAATCCAACGGTGAAAATTACCGATATCGTACGAATTAGTGAAGCAGCAAAAGCAGTGGATGCTCTTGTGTTTGTTGACAACACATTTGCCACACCAATTAATCAAAATCCTTTGCAGTTAGGAGCAGACTTAGTTATTCACAGTGCAACGAAATTCCTTGGCGGTCATGCTGACGCACTTGGTGGAGTCGTTTGTGGAGATGAATCACTTGTTCATGATATTTATCATTATCGTGAAATCAACGGGGCGACAATGGATCCAATGGCAGCCTATCTGCTACTAAGAGGAATGAAAACCTTAAAGTTACGAGTTGATAAAGCAACAAGAAAATGCATTGGAGGTAGCACAGCTTTTTAGCAAATCATGAGAAAGTCGACCGAGGTTTTTTATCCGGGGTCTAGAGTCTCATAAACACCATGATATTGCAAAAGAACAAATGCGAGGATTTGGTGGAATGCTAAGCTTCGCTTTAAAAGGGGAGCTTGAAGCAGTCAGACAATTCCTACCACGTCTTCAGCTTGCGAATCGAGCAGCCAATCTTGGAGCGGTTGAAACGACTGTGGGGCCAGCAAGAACGACCAGTCATGTTGAGAATACGCCTGAAGAACGAGCAGCACTTGGGATACCTGAAGGACTTGTTCGTTATTCAGCAGGAATTGAGGACATTGCTGATTTACTTGCAGATTTAATCAAGCACTTGATGCGATCGAATGATTAAGCCATGGATAAGGATAAATGGTTTAAGCAACTTACAACGTGGAGAAGGATATTCATCGTTATCCTGAGTTGAGCTTTCAAGAAGTGAGAACGACTGCATATATAATTGATCAATTAAAAGGGCTGCCTGGAGTAAAGGTGGAATTTGGCATTGATGTACTCGGTTTGGAAACGGGTGTTCTTGCCACAGTTGGAACAGGTCAGCGGCCCATTGTCGGGCTGAGAGCAGATATTGATGCTCTTCCGATTACAGAGGAAGCGCTGATCGATTTTCAATCCTGTCATAAAGGCGTCATGCATGCATGCGGTCATGACGGACATACAGCAATGCTAATTGGAGCCATTCATCAATTGTCAGAGGTGTATGACGCTGGTCAACTTCATGGAACTGTAAAATGTTTATTTCAACCAGCGGAAGAGACAGAAGACACACATGGCAAAACAGGAGCGCAATATGTTCTTGATGCTGGTGCATTAGAACGACGTTGAAGCAATTGTCGCTCTTCATTTGGATCCTGAAATACCTGTAGGGGAAGTTAAGCTCAAAGAAGGAGCTGTCATGGCCAATGTCGATACGTTTACAGTTACGATTAGCGGAACGGGTGGGCACGGAGCATATCCTGAGCAAACGATTGATCCGATTTGGTTAACCGCGATCGATTCTACCAGCATTATATAGTATACCTGCACGTAAGCTTTCACCAATGGAGCCTGCTGTCTTAAGTATCTGTGAGCTTAATGGGGGAGCATCAACGAATGTGATTCCTTCGATTGTAACGATAAGAGGGACGATGAGGACGTATTCGGATAAAGCTAGAGCTCGTTTGGCAGAACAAGTAAATCAAGTGCTTACGACAGTAGAAGGATTCGGTGGTTCATATGAGTTGAAGCTACATTACGGAGAGCCTGCTCTTCATAATGATCCAATGATTGTAACGATAGTAGAACAAGCCATACGCTCCGTTAAACCGGATATCACGATACACGCTGAGTCTTACGGGATGGGTGGTGAGGATTTTAGTCATATTACTCAGCGATTCCTGGTGCAATGATGTTTCTTGGTGCAAAGGATTTGTCAAAACGGAAACACGAGTCTTCATCAGCCCACGTTTCACAATTGATGAACATGCATCTCGTCATTGGGATGGAAACCCTTATTTATGCGACATTACTCATGCTTTCCAAAGGAGGGAATACACATGACACATAAGCTTGCCTTAATTGGTTTTGGAGGAGTAGGGCAAGGATTTGTTGAACATTCTTCGTGAAAAATCCTTGAATTGTAAGAGAAGCATCAGCTTTCCTTTCAAGTTGTATCGATCTCTGATTTGTATAAAGGCTCCCTGCATCATCCTGATGGTCTTAATCTTGATTAGTTATGGCATCATTCGATGAAACAGGAACGCTGCAAAGCTATCCAGATCAACCAGGACTTGTTCGAGGATTGTCGAGCCTAGAAACTATTGAACAAACGAATGCCGACATTCGATTGTGGAAATGACGTTTACTGATGTGAAGACAGGCCAACCAGCTATTGAATCATTGTACGACAGCCTTTAAGCAATAAGCGAAATGTCGTTATGACGAATAAAGGGCCAGTGGCTCTAGCCTATGATACGTTATCACATTCTGCTCGTGAGAATGGAGTGCGCTGGTTATTTGAAGGAGCTGTCATGAGTGGGACTCCGGCCTTACGCTTACCACTAACGACTTTGATTGGAAACGAAATCAAGGAGATCAAAGGGATTTTGAATGGTACGACTAATTACATGCTCATGAGGATGGAGGAGGGTTCGCTTACGAAGATGCTTTAGAAGAAGCACAGCAATTAGGGTATGCCGAAGCAGACCCTACTGCTGATGTGGAAGGATTCGATGTGATGTATAAAGTCTTAATTTTAGCCAATGTCATCCTTGGCTTTCCTTTCAAACCAACTGATGTTCATCGAGAAGGGATTATCTCATTATCGACCTCACATATTGAAGAAGCCAAAGCAGAACAGAAAAGATGGAAACTTATTGGCTCGATACAAAAAAACGAGAAAGGTCTCAGCATTCCGTTAGACCTGAAAAACTTGATTTAGATGATCCGCTAGCAGGAGTGCAGGAGCAATGAACGCAATCACGTACTCTTGTGATTTATCTGGACCGATTACACTTGTTGGAGCAGGTGCAGGGATTAAAGGAAACAGGATTTGCCGTGTTAATTGATTTGATCCAACTCGAACGCGGTTATCTATAAAAGTGGAGGGATAATCATGGCAAAACAAATTGTTCAAGAACGGATGTTTATTGGAGGTCATGTTGGGTTGAAGGCAAGTTGATTCAATTGCTGTCTATGATCCTGGTACGGACGAATTGATTGCAACGGTTCCAGCAGCAAAACTAGAAGATGTTCGAGTTCGCTATCTCGCGAGCAAGAAAGGGAGCAAAGCTAAGTGAGGCTTTACCAGTTCATGAACGAATGAGAATTCTTCACAAAGCAGCAACTTACATTGAGGAACAAATCGTGATCTCTTTGTAAAGACGATTGTTCTGGAAAGCAGTAAAACGATACGGGAAGCAAGAAAAGAAGTGAAAAGTTGTATTGAGACATTAAGATTAAGTGCGGAGGAAGCGAGACGGATTGAAGGGGAGACGCTTCCTTTTCTCAAATGTCAGGGCATGAAAATCGAGTTGGTTATGTCTATCGCTTTCCAGTTGGAATTGTTGCAGCGATTACACCTTTTAATGATCCATTAAATCTTGTTGCTCACAAAGTTGGACCAGCGATTGCTTCTGGAAATGCTGTTATTGTAAAGCCTGCCTCGCTAACGCCATTAAGCACGATTCGCTTAGCCGAAGCGTTTGAGCATGCAGGACTTCCAGCAGGGTTCTATCTGTCATCACAGGTCGTGGAGCTGAGATTTGCGATCCATTAATTGAGCATGAAGATGTGCGCTTTGTCTCTTTTACAGGAGGCTACGAAACAGGGAAAGACATCTCCCATAAAGCAGGTGTTAAAAAACTTGCGATGGAATTAGGCTCTAATTCGCCAACGATTGTACTTGAAGATGCCGATTTAGAAGAAGCCATATCATCAACTGTGTCTGGGGCATTTGGTGTTGCTGGTCAAAATTGTATTGGTGTGCAGCGAATTTACGTCATCGATTCCATTTATGATCATTTTCTTAAGTCGTTTTGTAACAGAAACGAAAAAGTTAGCTGTCGGAGCCAAGACAGAAGAGCTGACTGATGTTGGACCAATGATTTCAGAAAAAGAGGCGAAAAGAGTTCATCAATGGATTGAGGAAGCGAGGCAGCTAGGAGCAACCTTTGCTGCGGTGCAAAACGGACGAGAGCGTTCTTAGAGCCGACAGTCCTGACAAATGTTCCACAAACAGCTACACTTGCCGTTCAAGAGGTATTTGGTCCAGTTGTGATCATTGAAGCTGTTCATTCAATAGAAGAAGCGATTGAGCAAGCTAATAACACTGCGTACGGTTTACAAGCAGGTATTTTCACAGCGAATGTAGACCATGCTTTTCAAGCCGTTCATAAGCTAGAATTTGGTGGGGTCATGATTAATGATAGCAGTGATGTACGCATTGATGGAATGCCATTTGGTGGAATAAAACGTTCAGGTATTGGCCGTGAAGGAGTTCGTCACGCAATTGAATCAATGACGGAGCAAAAAGTTGTAGCATTTCGCCTGAAGAAATCCCCATTTCAATAAATGGAATTAAATAGTAAAATGCTTAGTAAAAGAAAGAGGGTGAACCGATTGTTCGCATTAGAAGAATACAAACAAAGGTTGGAAGAGACAAAAAAGCGAATGGTCGATGTAGGAGTCGATGTTCTTCTCATCTCAAACCCGTCTAATATGTGTTATTTAACGAATTATTCAGCATGGAGCTTTTATGTTCATCAGATGATGATTGTCACGCTAGAGGATGATCAGCCACTTTGGATTGGAAGACAGATGGATGCAATTGGTGTTGCAAAAACGACTTGGCTTGATGAACATCACATTATTGCCTATCCTGATTTTTATGTTCAGTCCATCGAACGTCATCCGATTGATTTTGTCGCAAATATTTTAACAGAAATTGGTCAAAATACAAGAACAATTGGGCTGGAAATGGACGTTCATTATTTTACAGGCCTGTGTTATGAAAGGTTAAAGCATGGCCTTCCTAATGCGAAATTTAAGGATACATCAAGTCTTGTGAATGGTGTTCGTCTGATAAAGTCTAACGAAGAAATAAACTACATGAGAAAAGCGGCGAGAATTGTAGAGGGAGCAATGAGGGCTGCATATGAATGTGCGTCTATTGGAGTAAGGGAATGTGATGTTGCTGCTGCCATTTATCATGCGCAAATTAAAGGAACACCTGAATTTGGTGGTGATTACACCTCAATTGCCCCGATGCTGCCGACAAATGAAAATACGTCATGTCCACATTTAACATGGTCAGATCGTACGTACAAGGAAGGTGATTTTTTAACACTAGAAATCGCAGGTGCCTATCAACGCTATCATGCTCCTATGGCAAGAACGATGTCTGTAGGGCGGGCTCCTCATCACGTGAAGGAGCTTGCAAGTATTGTTCAAGAAGGGATCGAAGCAACACTTGACATCATTGGGCCTGGAATCATGGCAGAGGACGTTGAACGGAAATGGAATGAGACGATAGCTCGATATGGTCATCACAAAAGTTCACGACTCGGCTACTCTGTTGGTTTAAGCTTCCCACCAGATTGGGGAGAGCATACGGTCAGTTTTCGGCCAGGTGATAAAACGATTCTACAACCAAATATGACCTTCCATCTCATGCCTGGTCTTTGGTACGACGATTACGGGGTGGAAATTACAGAAACGATTCTGATCACAGAAAATGGAGTCGAAACCTTAACAAACTTTCCTCGAGAATTATATGAAAAACCAATGCTTTCTATTATTCTCGATGAATATACGTCTTAAAAAAGTCGCCAATAGGCGGCTTTTTCAGTTTTGAATCAATTGGAAAAGACAAAAGTCGTGACTTTATGGAAACGCTGGTGATAAAATTACAATGACGTAGAGCAAAAGTGAGTGGAGTGACAGCATGAAAGATAAATCTCTTCTTTTGACATACGCTATTGTTTTTTTCGTCATGATTACGTGGGGAATTAATATTGTGATGTTGAAAGTTCTTATTGACTATTTTCCAACGTCAACGATGACTGCATATCGGATTATGACAGCTGGAATCGTGACGATTGGAATTGTTTTATTAACGCGGCAAATGAAAAAAATGAACAAAAAGGAATGGTATTATACATTGCTCGGAACGGTTTTTGGTGTAGTCGGACATCATACTTTTTTAGCACATGGGATATCATTAACAAGTGCATCAAACGCTGTGTTAATCTTAGCACTCTTACCATTAACAACGTTTGTTTTTGCCGTTATTTTTTTGGGTGACAAGTTGACTAAATTGCGGATTTTAGGGATTGTATTAGCCTTTATTGGCGTCATTTTTATCCAAGGTGGAGGAGGGAGCTGGGCTGTTGATCGAGGAGAATTTTACGTTTTTATTGCGATGATTATGCAAGCCATTAGTTTTATTTATATTAAAAAAGCAACAATGACAATCGATTCTAAACAAATTACTGCGTTAATGCTTTTAGTTGGTTCGGTTGGTTTACTTATTGTTAGCTTCGTTTTAGAGCCAACAGGCACGACTCAAATGATCGGAGCGCCGATCTATTTGTATGTGATCTTTTTCATTTCTGCTATCATCGCAACGGCGCTTGGGCACTTCTTATTTAATGCAGCGATTCAACGTATTGGCGCTGGGCAAACAGCAATTTTCAATAATTTTGTTCCTTTTTTTGGTTTAGTAAGCTCGGCTTTATTTTTAGGGGAGCAAATATTTTGGTACCAAACCTTTGGCTTTCTATTTATCGTGATGGGTGTTCTTTTTGGAACAGGATATATAGAACGTAATTGGCTTAAAACGCCTTCTCTAAATGAAAAAAGCATGTAGCCTTGGGCTACATGCTTTTTTCAGTCTGTGTCGATTAGAATTAACTTACAAAGAAATTCATCGTCGGGTTGACTATGGTTTGTAATTCCTGTTGCTGTTCAGCACTTAAAGGAATAAGAGGTAATCGAACAGAACCTGCTTTGATCCCTTTCATTTCTAACGCTGCTTTTACTGCAGTTGGGTTAGGCGCCATAAATAATGATTTCATGACAGGGACAAGCTGACGATGCTGCATAGCTGCTGCTTGTACTTGACCTGCTTGGTAATTTCGAACCATCTGTTGCATCTCGTTTCCAACAATATGCGATGCAACTGAAACAATGCCACTACCGCCAATGGAGAGTATTGGTAAAGCAAGACTGTCATCTCCACTATAAAGGGAGAAGCCTTCTGGAGCATGCTCAATGATTGCTGCCATTGCATCAAGATCCCCGCTTGCTTCTTTCGTTGCAACAATATTAGAAATTTGGGCCAAACGTAGAGTCGTTTCAACACTCATATTTACAGCAGTGCGCCCCGGAATATTATAAAGCATAACAGGAAGTTTAGTTGCTTCTGCTATCGTACTGAAATGAGCATATAATCCTTCCTGTGAAGGCTTGTTATAATAAGGAGTGACAAGCATAATCGCATCTACGCCAATTTCTTCCGCTTGTCTTGTTAATTCGATTGAAGCATATGTGTTATTAGAGCCTGTACCAGCAATAACTGGGATTTGACCGTTCGCTACTTCAACCACCGTTTTGAAAAGTAATCTTTTTTCTTCAGAAGAAAGCGTAGGTGATTCACCAGTTGTTCCACATACAACCAATGCATCTGTTCCATTTGAAATCAAATGCTTAACGAGTGCTTTAGTTGCTTCAACATCAACTTGTCCATGCTGATTAAATGGTGTCACCATCGCTGTTACAATACGTCCGAAATTCATCCTATTCACCCTCAATTCTCTTATTTGTCTTTGTGCGTTTTGGGCTACTTTGGGAGGCACAAAAAAACAACAATGAGGCCTCGACTCATTGTTGTCTGGTTTTAGCTCGTTGTAAAACCATTCCAATGTGTGAGATAGCCCTCCATATAGCAACGCAGCTATATGACAGTCCTGTACTTAATTCAATACAGTCCCAGCTAATGGAAAATGAGCTTCCATTAACTTCGGCAAATTCCCCTTTTGGCTTGATTCAACAGAGCTCATTCTCCTCCACAAGCTGACTAATGACATTTGCGCCTCTATCCTCACTTCAAAGTTATGAAGTAAGAAAATACTTTAATTTGAGTCTACCTTAACAGAATTTGTTAAGGATTGCAATGGTTCCATGTAAATTTAAACTATTTGATGTGATTTTTCTATTTATTTGGAATCATTTGTAAATAATTTAGCAGCTTGTCCAGCTCTTGACTACATTGTACGGTAACCTCCGCAGTGAATCCGTACTTTTTTGCAAAATCTAGCATTTGCATTCGTTTTTGTTCAATTGTCAAACTATACATGTTCTTTCACTCCAAATCCAAAATTTATCATAAAGACGACTTATATTAAAAATTGCGAGTTATTTACAAGAGATGAAAGTAAGTAATGTCTTTATATAACGTTTTATATTATACCCAATAAAAATAAGTTGAAAAGTGTTTCTGCTAAACTTGTCATAAAAAGAGGAAATCAGTAAAAAGTCGACAATATTTTCAAGCTGAATGAAAAATGAAAGGATTGAAAAATGCTTATTATTGTTAGCGTGAAAAAAATCATTTGTCGCACACTAGCGGTAGGAGGAGATTTAAATGAAGCATGTCAGTTTTTTACTCTTAACCATTGTGGTTTTAATAAGTGGCTGTCAAGTGGATCAAAAACAAACGATGGGCGCTAATGCTGAACGCAGTCAAGGGTTTAGCGGATATGGGGTGGAAAGAGTACGTGATTTGGAAGGCCCTTTAACTGACCTAATGGTGCCAGATCGAGCACCAAAAGGCATAACTGATCCAGTTAAGCAATTAGGAAAGAAAAACCCGACGATAACGAATAAACAAAAAATCAGTATGTTGGATGGAACAGAAAGTCATAAAAGCCCAAAAATTCTAAACAACCGTTTAGGAGTCATTCGAGATAAACCGCCCCTTGGCAGTAAGCCATTTTTAGATAAGAAGATAACTGTACAAAACCAAGAAAAGCAAGCAACTACACCTTTAACACAACAAATAGAAGCACGTGTAGAACGTCTTGAACATATAAATGATGCCCATGTTATAACGGATGGTACATTTGTCGTAATTGGAATAGAAACAAATGAATCAAATCGCAATAAGATCATCCAATCAATTGAACGGGAAATTGGAGATATTGTTGATTTGTCCACGGTTCATATTACGGTAAGTCGAGAAATGATTAATCGTATGAAGGCTATCGAGCATGGTGTTTCTTTACCAGGACCTTTTAAATCAACTGGTGGAACTGCTGGTGAACTAATTGATTTAATGGATGATGCTTGGCACAAACGAAGATAGATAAAAGGGACGATTTAAAAATGAACAAGTCGTCCCAGAAAGTATCCTTAAACGCAAATATTCCAGTAGCTTCTATAATGAACTGGCCAAAAAATTTAATGCAATCCAAATTCTTCAGTTAAAGTTAAGAACTCTTTCTCCATAAGTTTATGAGACATTGTCGCTTTTTCAAAATAGACTCTAGCGTTCTGAATTTGTAATGGGTGAGGTGGTTCCCTCATATCACTAAATATACGTTGGAGTGCATCCACCTCAACAAGAGTGCTTAAAAGAACATTATGAAAACCATCAAATGATACTGGTCTATCGAGATGAACAAAGGATTGGCTTGCTTTTCTAATGTTGGAGAGGGTTTGTAATACGTCGTTAAGATCAGCTTTCGATAAGTTCTCTTGTTCAAAATATGGAGCTAAGTGCTCTAATAATGTAGCGGTATGACTTATGTAATAGCCTGCCTCATCAGCATAGGATGCTAATTGTGCATCTAGAAGATTTCGTTGTTTATTCTGATCTGTATTGTTTGATTGAAGCCTAATGTCATTGGAAGTATCGGTTTGTTGCTTCGTCACATCATCTATAATTTCTGCCTCTGAATCCGTTCCACAAGCAGCTGTGAAAAGTAAGACGAATCCTATCCATATTATGATATATATTTTGGCCAAGTTACATCAACCTCCGTTTATCCATGTTTCCACTAGTATGAAGCAATAAGGAAACAATATGCATCAATACTAGCTATTCTTCGTATGATGTATAAAAGAGAATGGAGGGCTATCCATGATTGTAACGATTGGAGTTAGCATCTTTTTTTTACTTTTTTTCGGGACGATGATGCTCGGAAATCGTGCTTCTCATTCATTTGAAAACATCCTGAACAAGCAAGCGGATCAAGAGTTAATGGAGATTGAGCTGCAGATGAAACAGAAACCGAGTAAACCTAAAACAGATTTAAATAGAGAAAACGTGCGAGCCAAATGAGGGAAAGCACGTTTTTCCTTTACATTCTTCTTTTGTTATAATGATTTAAATTTACAATTAGCGATGAGGTTGGGAATTTAGATATTTCAGAAAAATAATCACAAAAGATAATGGCTTTTATTTGCGTATGAAAGAGCAATTTGATTAAAATAAATAGAATAAAAATGGAGAGGACACATACGTTGATGAAATTAATTGCGATTGATATGGATGGGACCCTACTTGGAGATGCAAGACAGGTGACTATTGAAAATGCAAAGGCTGTTAAAGAAGCACAACACAGAGGAATAACAGTCGTTGTGGCAACGGGCAGAGATGAAAGAGAAGCGCGTAAGCCATTAAAAGATGCTGGAATCTTATGTCCAGTTATAAGTGTCAATGGAGCAGAAACACGAGATGAGAATGGTAGGGTGCTTGTTACATTGCCACTAGCAAAACAAGAAGTGCTTGAAATAATCGACGTCCTTCAAGCGCATGACGTTTATTTCGAATTATATACAAATCATGGAGCTTATACGGATGATTATGAGTCTGCGATTCAAATTGTTATTGATGTGTTGACATCAGCAGGCTCAAAGGATGATGTAGAAACAATGCGTGCGATAGCGAAAGAGCGTTTTGATTCCGGTGCTGTCATCTTAACAAAGAGTTACAAGGCATTAATTGAACAAGAAAACACTGTACTCATGAAAGTATTAGCCTTTTCTCAAAATGATGTTAAGCGAGAAGCGGCAAAGCAGGTATTAATGAATCGTGGCGAGCTAGCAATCAGTTCCTCTGCTTCAGATAATATTGAAATAACGAGCATTGACGCTCAAAAAGGACGAGCAGTTGCAGCCTTTGCTTCGACTCTTAACATTTCAATGGATGAGGTTATGGTGATAGGTGATAGCTTTAACGACGTATCGATGTTTGAAGTAGCTGCGATAAAAGTAGCCATGGGAAATGCTGATCCAGAAATTAAGGAGCTGGCGAGTTTTGTTACGAAAACAAATGAAGAAGACGGGGTGGCTTTTGCGATTCGGGAGCTACTAGCAAATAAGCTAGCTTAAAAATGAGGTGAATAAATGAGTGCATTTGCAAGACCGAAGATTGTTGTCAGTAAGTGTCTAGGCTTTGCAGAATGTCGATATAATGGTGCGCAAATTAATGAAGCGATTATCCCTATGCTCGAAAAGTATGTAGATTTTTTACCTGTTTGTCCTGAGGTTGAAATCGGTTTAGGAACGCCAAGAGAAGCGATAAGACTGGTTGCGAATGGGAATGAGGATAAACTAATGCAATCGAAAACGAATACAGAATTAACGGATGAAATGAATCGATTTTCCAATCGTTTTTTAAGAGAGCTTACAGATATTGATGGCTTTATTTTAAAAAATCGTTCACCAAGCTGTGGAATTACTGATGCGAAGGTTTACAGTGGACTGGAGAAAGCACCAGTAGTCCGAACAGGTAGCGGCATGTTCACAAAAAAAGTGTTCGAATATTTTCCTTATACTGCTATGGAAGATGAAGGTAGATTAAAGAATTTTATCATTCGTGAGCATTTTCTAACCCGTATTTTTACCATTGCTGAATTTCGTACGATTAAGCAAAAGTCGAACATATCCAAACTAATGACATTTCATGCACGCCATAAATATTTGTTTATGGCGTGTAATCAAGAGATGATGAGACAGCTTGGACGAATTGTAGCCAACCATGAAAAGAAACCCTTTTATGAAGTAGTGGAGCTATATGAGCAAGGGTTAGCCGAATTATTTGCAAAACCAGTGCCCACTTCAGCACATATTAACGTCTGTCAACATGTCTTCGGGTACTTTTCAAAACAATTAACGAATCTTGAAAAAACTCATTTCCTTCGTATGCTTGAACAATTTAGAAAGAAAAAAATACCATTAAGTAGTGTCCTCGGAGTGTTGCGTTCATGGTGCTACAGATTTGAAGAAAACTATTTACTTCAACAAAGTTATTTCGAACCGTATCCAGAAGGTTTAATCACTATAACTGACTCAGGAAAAGGACGAGAAATATCGTAAATAGATAATAAAGGGTAACTCATGAAATCATGTGAGTTACTCTTTTTTTGTATGACTAAATTCCATACATTTATCAAGGGTTCAACATATGAAAATATGTATTAATACAATAATAAAAAAACTGTTGACTATTATAGTACAGTGGCATATACTAAAAATAAGAAAAAGAGAAAAACATTCAAACAATTAAATCGAAAGGGTGTTGGAGAATGGAGAAAGCACAAACAAACACAGAACGTGAGCCAATTGAAGTGAAGGGTGAGCCATCAATTCTTGATTCGATTAATGATTACTACAGCAGAAATTAGGATTGAGTTGTCATATGTCAGAAAATGAAAGAAGCTCTTAAAAAATTGAGGAGCTTCTTTCATTGTTTATGTATAACCTGTTATGACACAGAGAGAAAGTCTTCAATAACAATTAGTAAATGAATGATTTTACTAATGAAGTAATCTCTAATTCGAACTTTAGCTTGACTCAGGAGAAAACAATTGAATGTCACTTGCAATTTTGATCTAGATAAGATATAGTTATCTCAACGGTTGTCAATTTTATTAGTGAATAGCACTTTTCATTCAGCTGGCGCGGTCAAGGAGCCGCAAGGATGAACGAGAGGTAGGGCTTTCATCGTATGGAGATTGATACTATTGATCCTTGTATACCAATTATATGATTTGTTCATCAATATGCAACACTTGAAAGAGTTCAGTATTCACATGTTATAAGGGATATTCACTCGATTCGTGGTTGATGTTCCTTATAATATGTGAATTTTTATTTACCTCGGATTGTAAATACGATTAGCATATTAAGTAAATAATTTTAAGATTGGGGTTTTTAGCATGACACAAACTGGTACAGTTAAATGGTTTAACGCAGAAAAAGGATTCGGTTTCATTGAAGTAGAAGGCGGAAATGACGTATTCGTACACTTCAGTGCTATCACTGGTGAAGGTTTCAAATCTCTTGACGAAGGTCAAGCAGTAGAATTTGAAATCGTTGACGGCGACCGTGGACCACAAGCAGCTAACGTTGTAAAGCGCTAATTTGCTAATATAAAGACATTGTCTCATTTGAGGCAATGTCTTTTTTTGAAATACTGTCAATATAAGCGTAAAGCTTTTACTATAATCTAAGCATTTTTTATATATCCAAATTTCAATTGTTAATAATATTATTATGTTAACTATCTAATGTTATATTTAAGCTTTTTTTCAAAAAGAAATTGGCAATATGAGTGAAAAGCTTTATACTGTACTTGATAGATCGAAAATTCTAAATATAAATAAGAGGTGAATAATTATGTCAATTATTTTAGAGGTAAAAAAACAGCTTCAGCAAGAAGGATGGAAAAAGGAAGATATTACAACAGAATTGATTTGTGAGCGTTTAAATAAACTGGGAATCCCATTTGTAGGCTACCGAGGATAGAGAGAAATATTGATGATTATATAGAGGATGTCTCTACACTGAAGTGTTGGACCTAGCTACACGTTGTTATCTTGTTTTTAATCTCATTGCATGGTTTGTCACCACGGTCACAGCTTTTTATAAAACATCCTGGTCTAAGAGAAAACAAAAAAATGTAAGCCTTTACATTGTATAAAAACTATAAAAAATGGTTTCATATCTACCTAATCAGATAGGATCAAAATCATGATAACTTTCTGAACGAATAAAAAAAGACTAAGGCTTTCGCTAGTAAGGAATTGGCGATAAGCCAAGTTTTTCTAAATAATTTTGAAAGGAAGGTGAATGAAATTGAAAGCCTCTGATTACAATGATTTATCAGTAGCTGTAACAAAAAGTCAATTAAATACGATGGTTAATTCTGTGCTTAAACGTCATTACAAAATTTTTTGGGGCTTTAATAAAGGAAAAATGATTTTAAACATTTATGATACGAATGTAATTAATAAACTCACTTTTATTAGACGTAAAGGCTTTTTGGAATTAATCAATGCTCAACTCACTAGTCAATTCGTTATTCATACGTTAGATAGCTGTATTGATTTTACCTCGAAAATGAATTCGAATGACGATATGACAATTGAAAGAAGTAAAAATACTATTTATCAGGAAATTGATTATTATTTGCTGAAATTACATGAACAAAAAAAGATGAACCATAGAGATAATGTTGAGAAGATTAAATTAAAATTGGGAGAGCTGTATACAGAATGGACATTGTGCAAATAGAGTACGGGTTTAAATAGGGCTGTAGCTTAAGTCAGTGATGTTGACTTTTGGCATAGTCCTTTTTTTATTATGCGGAAGGGAGGAGAATAGGCAGCTTTCTTTAACTAACCATATTTATGTAGGTCAATATAACAATCACTTTCTCGTTTACGAGCGAGAAAATCAACCATGTCATCGATGTGATACAAAGATAATCAAGCTTGAGAGGGCCTCCCGTAAATCTTTCATTTGCCCAGGGTGTCAGGTGTAAATCATCATGTAACCAATCATAAAAAATACCTTAGATTTGAGATAAATTAAGCTTTCTAGCTAAGTAAGTAGTTTCATGTAGGAAGAATATTTTGCATCATTCTACATGAAACTAAAATTTCACATACCGTATTTAATAGAGAAATTTAAAAACAAAACTACTAAAGAAATCTAACAAATTGTATACTTAAGTCAAGAAAAAAGTAAGGAGTTGGAACTACATATGAAATTTCTGATTGTTGGTGCTGGAGCTGTTGGTGGTTATTTTGGTGCGCGTCTGCTCGAAAAAGGAGAAGATGTTACATTTTTAGTTCGATCGAAACGTAAACAACAGCTAGAGCAAGACGGTCTTGTCGTTGAAAGTGTAAATGGAAATACGGTCGTTCAACCGAAAACGGTGATGGTTGGTGAAGGAGGAATATATGATGTTGTTTTAATTGGAACAAAAGCGTATCACCTCGATCAAGCAATTGAAGCTGTAAAGCCTTTTACGAATGAAAAAACCGTGATCATTCCTATGTTAAACGGTATAGATCATATTAAGAAGTTACAAGAAGTCTTTTCCAAAGATCAAGTGATTGGTGGACTATGCTTTATTGAGTCTACTATAACAACAGATGGTGTGATTGTGCAGACAAGTAAAGCACATCAATTTATGTTTGGAGAGCTGTCTGGTGAGTCTTCAGAGCGCATTCAGAACATTGAGAAAGCGTTTTCTGATACAAATGCGATGATCAAAGTAAGTAGCTCGATCATGCAGGACATGTGGCATAAATATTTATTTATTACAACAATGTCTGGTGTTACAACATTATTTCAGCTGCCTGTTGGCCCGATTCGTGAGCTTCCTGAGGGAGCAGAGATTGTCAAAGGCTTGATTAAAGAAATTACGGAGGTTATGCGCGCTGAAGGAGCACCGATTGCTGACAATGTCGAAGAGCTACAATTTAAACGATTTCTTGAGCAAGGTTATAAAATGAAGTCTTCGATGCAGCGTGATATGGAGAAAAAGGGTGCTGTTGAAGTGGATCACCTGCAAGGATACTTATTAAAAAAGGCTCGTCTTCATCAAATCAATACCCCAGTTTTAAAAAGCATTTATGTTAACCTTAAGCTTTATGAACAAGCACTTTAAATCACACCAGCTGATCCTTTACTACTTAAAGGGTCAGCTGTTTTTTTGATTAAGGACAAGTCTTCTATAAATTGAACTAAAGAATTTCCTGAATGACATTCGATTCCATTCTTACACAAAGTCGGTCAATTACTGTCAATGGGTTTATATTTTCCATAAAAGCCTGAACATTTTTACGTATTTCCTTGACACTATCGTAGAAGACATTGTTAATGACATCAGACTTTAACCACTTCCAAAGACCCTCGACCACATTCAGTTCAGGGCTGTATGGAGGCAAAAAGAGCAATTTGAATCTGCCTTCCATTTCTTTCAGAAAAGGTTCAAGTAGTTTTGCATGGTGAATTCGGGCGTTGTCCAAAATCATGACGATGTTTCCGGTCGGATAGCCAGCTGTCACTTTTTTTAGAAATGCCAGGAATTCTTCTGCCGTATATTGTTCTTCTTCCTGCCAAATGATTCTGCCTGTAACATAATCAACCGTCGCCAGCAGTTTCACGCCTCGGTGCTTGCCGGTGGTTTTTATGATTCTTTGCTTTCCTTTTTCGAACCATGAATACTGCAGCGCCTGGTAATCACGGATCATGCTTTCATCTTCAAACAAAATGTGATCAATTTCGCCGTTTTCATATTTTTTTTACCTTTGGAAAGGTGGTTTCGACAAATTCTTTTTGTTTTGATTCGTCAGCTGCAGCCAGGGTGTAGGTTGGTTTGGTGTAACTCAGTCCTAATCGATGCAACATTTTCGATACACCACGGAGGGAATAAGATCTTCCAAATTCCCGTTCGATGTATGAAGCAATGATTTCCAGAGTCCAATTAAACTTAGCTGGGAATCCAACTTCATGGGGAAGGGAGCCGATTATGGTTTGTTTCAATTGTTCTTGTTGTTCCACTGGCAGACGTGGCGGTTTTCCTGTGGAGAATTTCATGGCAAGACCATCTAAACCATTTTTTTTATAGGAACGGATATAGGTTCCTATTGTTTTATCGGACCGCTTAAGAATAGTGGAGATCTGATGGATGGTATTTCCCATCAAATGCAAGCGGACCGCCTGATATCGTTCATACATGCGTCGATTTTTTTCGTGCTTAAGTTTATTTTCAATTTCTTGCAATTCATCTAAATTGGATTTCATCTAATACCACCACCCAAGAAATGTTAATTCTTTATTCGACGTAGTGTCTATAGAAATCCTTTGAAAATTTTAGGTAATTAATAAGTTCAATCTATATAGGAATGGTTTTCTAATGCATATATCTAGAAAAACAAACAAACATTCGGTACAATGAACGTAATCGATAATTGAGGTGGAACGGATGTTTAAAAAAAGTTTACAAGATTTATTAGACAGAATTACGGACAAATAAAGCAATTTAAAGAACAGCATTGTTCATTGGCATGAAATCGAAGCGGTTCCTGCAAAAACAAAACCTTTTCCAGAAGAAATAGATGTGCGAATTCAGCATGCTTTTCAAAAACGAGGAATCGGTGAGCTTTATATTCATCAGTATGAAGCTATTAAGCATACGAGAAATGGTGAAAATGTTGTCGCTGTCACACCAACTGCCTCTGGAAAAACCCTTTGTTATAACTTACCTGTACTACAGGAAATTGTTGAGAATGAGGAAAGCCGGGCTTTATATTTATTCCCGACAAAAGCATTAGCTCAAGATCAAAAAAGTGAGTTGAATGAAATCATAGAAGAAATAGGAATTAATGTGAAATGCTTTACATATGATGGAGATACAGCCCCGACGATTCGCCAAGCTGTGCGAAAAGCAGGACATGTGGTCATTACGAATCCAGATATGCTTCATTCTGCCATTTTACCACATCATACAAAATGGGTTGCTTTCTTTGAAAATTTAAAATACATCGTGATCGATGAACTTCATACGTATCGTGGGGTGTTTGGAAGTCATGTTGCAAATGTGATTCGAAGATTAAAGAGAATTGCTGCATTATTACGGTAGCAATCCGATTTTCATTTGTACGTCTGCAACGATCGCTAATCCGCTAGAGCTAGCAGAAGAATTAACTGGTACATCCAATGCGATTAATTGATCAAAACGGGGCTCCGCGTGGAAAAAAGCATTTTCTCTTTTATAACCCACCTCTCATTAATCAAGCACTCAACATTCGCCAAAGTGCCACAGTAGAAGTCAATGAATTAGCAAAACGATTTCTAGAAAATCACATTCAGACCATTGTCTTTGCGAGAAGTCGAGTACGTGTGGAGATCATTTTAAGTCATCTGCAAAATCTAACAAAAAAACAATTAGGTCCCCAGACAATTCGCGGATATCGTGGGTGGATATCTTACCGAAACAACGTCGTGAAATCGAACGTGGGTTAAGACAAGGCGAAATTATGGGAGTTGTCAGTACAAATGCGCTGGAGCTAGGTGTGGATATTGGTCAGCTTCAAGTATGTATCATGACTGGGTACCCTGGTTCTGTCGCAAGTGCATGGCAGCAAGCTGGACGAGCTGGAAGAAGGCAAAATGAGTCCGTTATTATCATGGTCGCGAGTTCTACTCCAATAGATCAATATATCGTCCAGCATCCTGAATATTTCTTTGAAGAAGTCCAGAATCTGCACGAATTAATCCTGATAATCTTATCATTCTTGTTGATCATTTGAAATGTGCGGCTTATGAGCTGCCATTTAAACGGGGAGAAACGTTTGATGGCGTCGATATTGAAGACATTTTAGAATTTTTAACAGAGGAACAAGTTCTTCATGCAGCGAGGAAATAAATGGTTTTGGATGAATGATGCTTTTCCTGCTCATGGAATTAGTCTTCGATCAGCTTCTCAGGAAAATGTCGTCATTATTGATCAAAGTGATGTAGCAAAGCCAACCGTTATTGGAGAAATGGATCGTTTTAGCGCGATGACTCTTTTGCATGATGAAGCGATCTATTTACATCAAGGTGTTCAATATCAAGTAGAGTATCTTGATTGGGATGAAAAGAAGGCGTTTGTACGTGAAGTAACAGTTGAGTATTTTACGGATGCAAATCTTGCCGTCCAGCTTCGAGTGCTAGAGCAAGATCAAGTGAGGACTGAAAAATGCAACGGTAAGCTATGGTGATGTCATGGTGAATGCGAAAGCAACCATTTTTAAGAAGATTCGCCTGTCTACTTTTGAAAATATCGGCTCTGGACCGATTCATTTACCTGAAGAAGAGCTTCATACAAATGCAATGTGGATCAGTTTTTCGGATGAACTTCTTAAGGAATTTGGTGAAGGACCGTTTGATCAAGCATTGACTGGATTGGCGCAATTGTTACAGCAGGTTGCACCTGTCTTTGTCATGTGTGATCGTAATGATCTACATGTTGTTCCACAAATGAAAGCAGAACATTCTGAGCAACCAACGATCTTTCTATATGATCGCTATCCTGGTGGTATTGGTTTGGCTAAAGAGGTTTATCGTCATTTGCCAACGATTCTTGAACAGGTTTTGCAGCTTGTTTCTTCATGTCCTTGTCAAAATGGATGTCCTGCATGTGTGGGCTCTTCAAGTGAAATGGATACGAAATCAATCGTGAAACGGTTTATTCATCTTCTTCAACGTGGTGAGAGAGGAGGGGAAAAAGAGTCATGATGAAACAGAAGCTTCTTCGTATGAAGCAGCATATGGGTATCTCAAATGAACAAACGTCACCTATTACTCCACCTAGAAATGAAGAAAAAACTAAGTCTGAAATGATCCCTTTTGAAGAGGAGTGGAAGGCATATGACACTATTCCACATTGGTTTGAGGATGAATACACTTTGATACGGGAAAGAGAGTACCCGCTTGATCATATGCATGGTCGTTATTTGTTTTCCGAGTTGAATGAAGTGGTGAAGCGGTGGCAGGATCATTTTCTTGACCACCCTCTTTCTGCTAAAGGTCGCAAACCAAATGATCTGCTATTTTTTGATACAGAAACAACAGGACTAAGTAGTGGAGTAGGTAATACGATTTTCATGCTTGGCTATTGTCAAATTCAAGACGAAAAAGTTAAAGTTAAGCAATATTTTTTACCAGGTCCAGAAGCAGAAGTGGCTCTCTACCATCACTTTTTAACCGATGTAGGTGATACGGGGAATCTAGTGACATACAATGGAAAAGCTTTTGATTGGCCTCAAGTGAAAACACGTCATACATTGGTTCGTGATCAAGTACCAAAGTTGCCTAAATTCGGTCATTTTGATTTATTACATGCATCAAGGCGACTGTGGAAAGACATTCTTCCTTCCTGTAAATTGGCTGTTGTTGAGCAAGACATTTTGCAATTTAATCGTGTAGAGGATACACCTAGCTATATGGCACCAATGCTGTATTTTGATTTTCTTCAGGAACAAAATCCAGACTATGTCAAGGGGATTTTCCAGCATCATGAGTGGGACGTTCTCTCATTAATGACGTTATACACACATTTATCAACTTTGATCCTCGATGCCGTTCATAGTCAGAAGAACGTTAATGCTAGAGAATTATATGAAATAGCAAGGTGGTATGAAGCACTTGGGGAAAGAGAGCTTGCTTTAAATCTGTATGAGCTATTGCTTGTAGGTCATGATGATATTTCTGAATTGAGCAAGTACGCTTTTGCTAAAGGGAAGAAGCAAAGTGGTGATTGGGCATTAGCGTTGGTTCATTTTGAGCAACTAGTTAGTGTAAGCAAATTTAGCTTTGAAGCAGCGATTGAATGTGCAAAGATTTTCGAGCACCAATCTAAGGACTTTGAAAAAGCAATCTATTATTCAGAGAGTGCGATAGAAGCCTCTCATTTTCCAAACATGAAGCCAGAGAAGCAACGTCAACTCAGATTAGAACTTGAGCAGAGGCTTCTGCGATTACAACGGAAGAACACGTGAGAAATAATCAACAACTATTTCCTGGGGAAGCGCATAAAATCTGAGTTTTTTACAAAAAGCAACAATTGTGTGAACAAAATAATATAAGCTCATTCAATTTTTAAAAAAGAATTGTCATTAGATGACGAAAGGATTACAATATGGTCGATATTGAAAATAGGAAAGAGTGAACAATCATGTATCGTGCAATATTATTGTTGTTTTTTGTAATGATTGGACTTACTTTATTTGTGATGAGTGGCATTCGTGATGGGGCACTTGCTCTATTATAGACAATGACCTATTAAGGCGAATTAGCTGATAATTAGGTAAAATAACTAGTACATCTTTTTAGTTAAATACATAGGTTAATATTGACTCAATCATAAAAGGAGGAAATAACCTATGCATTGTAAACCAAGACCAAGACCGAATTACTGCAAATTGCCAACAACAACTCAGATGTTGCCTGCTCAAGTTGCACCAACCCAACAGAACATTGTCGAAAAAACGTGTGAATATATTGTTCCAGAAGTGTTATCCAACTCATACGACTAACGTATTAAACCATGTATATAAGCATGTGAAAAGCTTTCCACAGACGCAGTCATTTCAGGAAACGATTAGTAATCAACAATTTACTTCACCTGTAGCAGGTGCGATGTATGGACCTAGTGCAGGTCCTGGAATGGGAGGGCCAGTAGCAGGTGCGATGTACGGACCTAATGCAGGCCCTGGAATGGGAGGACCAGTAGCTGGCGCTATGGCACCACCTAGGCCAAACATGATGGCGCCAATGGGTGGTCAAATGGGTGGTTACGGTATGCCGAATGCGCCAGTGATGGGAGCTATGTCGCCTATGCATCATGGTAAAGGCAAGCATAAATCTTGCGGTTGCAATCGTTAAATGGAGCAAGAGCGAACTGAATGAGTCCAGTTTGCTCTTTTTTTAAATGCTAGGATCATGTCTTGTGTGATAGCATATTCAATATGATAGTCGCACGTTTCTTTTTAAAGGAAAGAGGTGGTCGTGTGAAGACAATAGCGGTTTCTGGTTATAAGGCACATGAGCTAGGCATTTTTGATCAGAAGCATAAAGGCATTTTCTTTATAAAAAAAGCACTTGAAAACAGGTTACGTTTGTTGGCTGAAGAAGGTCTTGAATGGGTTATTATCAGTGGACAGCTTGGCGTAGAGTTATGGGCAGCTGAAGTTGTCTTCTCCCTAAAAGAAGAATTTCCTGAATTGCATTTAGCCGTATTGACACCGTTTTTGCAGCAAGAGGAACGATGGCAGGATCCTACGAAAAATTACTATCAGGACATTCTTAAACAAGCTGACTTTGTTGATAGTATTACTAACCGTCCATATGACAGTCCCGCACAGCTTAGGCTTAAAAATGAGTTTATTATTTCGAAAGCGGAGGGTTTATTACTGCTATATGATGAAGAAAAACCAGGTTCTCCAACCTATTATTTAGAGATCGCAAAAAAACGGCAAGTTAATGAAGATTTTCCAATCCTTTTCATTACGCCAACGGATCTAGATCTGCTCGTTTTGGAAGAACAGTTTGATGAGTGAAAATAAATGAAATTGACAAGTCGACGATCTTTTGAAAAAATAGAGTAAAGCTGTACATACACGTCGTATAATGAGGTGATGAAAATGAGTCAACAGGATATTCGATTTACAGCCAAAGAAATTCTTGAAAAAGACTTTAAAACGAGCATGAGAGGATACAATCCCGATGAAGTCGATAAATTTTTAGATTCTATCATTCAAGATTACGAGGCTTTTCAAAACAAAGTAGCAAGTTTAGAACAAGAAAACGCACAATTAAAACGTGAAGTGAAAAAATTGTCTGAGCGATCACAAAGACAGGCTCCAACACAAACAGTTGGAAGTACGAACTATGATATTCTCCAACGTTTATCCAATTTGGAGAAAAAAGTATTTGGTAGTAAACTTTACGAGTAGGGGAATGCCCAATGGTTGATGTTCATATTGATGGGGCAAGTGCTGGAGACCCTGGGCCATCTGGTGCAGGGGTATTTATCAATTATAAAAATGGACATGTTGAAAGCCATGCGATTCCTTTAGGAGTAATGTCAAACCATGAGGCCGAATATGAAGCTTTGATTCTTGCACTTGATTTGTGTTTGGAGCGACAATTGAAAATCGTTTCATTTCGAACAGATTCGAAATTAATTGATGAAGCGATTGAGAAACGTTATGTCAAAAATAAACGATTTCAACCTTATTTGGAAAAAGCTTTATCAAGAATTGATCAATTTGATTTGTTTTTTATGAAATGGATTCCTAGTAGTCAGAATAAAAATGCTGATACGCTAGCAAGGCAAGCAATAAGGAAAAACACGATAATAATTTCTTGTTGAATTGATGATTGAATAAAGGTATAATAAGTCTTGTCGCTTATGACAACTTTAAGCATTCAGGTGACCGCTGCACGCTTGTCGTGTAGAGGAAAGTCCATGCTCGCACGAGCTGAGATGCTCGTAGTGTTCGTGCCTAGCCAATTCATAAGCTAGGGTAGTCTGGTTTAGACTGGACTAACGGCAAGGTAAACACCTAAGTCTATTGATATGGTGTGAGGCCTTTGAAAGTGCCACAGTGACGTAGTCCATTTGGAAACAAATGGAGTGGAACGCGGTAAACCCCTCGAGCGAGAAACCCAAAACATGGTAGGGGCATCTTCTCAAACGGAAATGAACAGATGAGAAGAACAAGGATACTCCTTGTAGATAGATGGTTACCACCGGAGTACGAGGTTCATCACCGTTTGCAGTACAAAGGTACAGAACATGGCTTATCGAATGCTTAATGGATGAATTATTTGCTAAAAACCCTTTATTGAATGAAGTCCTCTTCTCCTACAATGAGAAGGGGATCTTTTTGCTTTGTGTAATTTTAGGAGCAAAGTGAGAAGAAAGTTGAACGATAGTTTAAGAAGTTAGTTAATATAATCTTTTCTTGGAAAATCTTTTATTTTCCTAACCTTACCTCTAAAACGCTTTAAAGCGATAAAATTTATTGTTTACATTCCAATAACATTGTTTTAAGATAATACTAAACTATATGAAAATTTAAAAGGGGTATTGGTTATGAAGAAATATTGGATGCATTTGGTCGAGTATTGCAGCTATCGGGATGGCTGTTAACAGCATGCGGATCTGGAACAGAAGATTCCGCTGCACCTGCTGAAGAAACGGAACCAGCATGAGACAGAAGAATCAATCGCAGTTTACAATTGGTGCTACACAAATTGTTGAGCATCCGTCACTTGATGCTGCTTATGAAGGTTTTCAAAAAGCGCTTGAGGATGCTGGACTTGATGTGACGTATGATTTCCAAAGTGCTCAAGGGGATCAAAATAATACAAGTGCGATTGCCAACAACTTTGTTGCCGATCAAGTTGATCTGATTTTTGCTAATTCAACACCTAGTGCACTTGGTGCGCTGCAAGCAACAAGTGACATTCCTATTCTTTTACTTCTGTAACAGATGCATCGGATGCTGGACTTGTGACGGCGATGGATGAACCAGGAGAAAATATTACTGGTGTGATGGATCTTACATCCTGAAACAATCGAAAAAACCGTTGCTTTATCGATCAGTATTTTCCGATTCACGTGTAGGGCTTATTTATAATGCTGGTGAACCAAATTCAGTTGCTCAAATCGAAGCAGTAGAAGCCGCTGTAGAAGGAACGAGCTTAACTCTTGTAACAAGAACAGTTGCGACTTCTGCTGAAGTACAGCAAGCTGCTGCATCACTAGTAAGTGAAGTAGATGTATTATATATTGTCACAGATAATACAGTTGTTATCTGCTTTAGCAACAGTTGTAAGTGCTGCAAATGATCAACAAATTCCACTTATTGTCGGAGAACCAGATTCGTTAGCAGCGTGGCGGGTTTGCAACTTTTGGAATTGACTATTTCTCAATTGGTTACCGTACAGGGGAAATGGCAGCTGAAGTATTAACAGGAGAGAAAACAACGTCAGAAATCCCGGTTGAATACCCAGCAGATATGCAATTGTTTATTAACAAAGAAGCTGCTGAAGCTCAAGGATCGAGTGGAATGATGAATGGGATGAGCATTGCTGAGTTTTACGAAGCTGAATAAGTAATAAAGGGACCGACCTGTCATTAACGGCAAGTCGGTTTCCATTTTTCAAGTGTGGAGGTTCATATGTTTCTTATCAATTTTTAGCGCAATTGAATCTGGAATTATTTATGCAATTATGGCGCTTGGTGTTTATTTAACGTTTCGTATTTTGGACTTTCCCGATTTAACAGTGGACGGTAGCTTTGTAACTGGAGCTGCAGTTGCTGCTATTTCAATTGTTAATGGAATCAATCCATTTGTCGCAACTGGATTATGCCGTCATCGCTGGTTTTATTGCTGGTTGCTTTACGGGATTCCTTCATACAAAAGGAAAAATTAATCCTTTGTTAGCTGGGATTCTCATGATGATTGCTCTTTATTCGATCAACTTACGAATCATGGGTCGACCAAACATACCATTATTAAATGAATCAACTGTATTTAATCAAATAGCTGTTTGGTGGGATATGATTGGAATTGATCGGGCACTTAAACGGATTCGTGCAAATGATCGGACTCGCGCAAGTACCAAGAACGTGGGCCATTCTCATTGTTATGATTATTGTCACATTAGCTATTAAATTGGCAACAGACTATTTCTTAAAACTGAAGCGGGTCTTGCCTTGCGTGCAACAGGTGATAATCAGAAAATGATTCGAAGCTTTTCAGCAAATACCGATTCTTATATTATCATGGGCTTAGGTCTCTCAAATGGATTAGTTGCATTATCTGGAGCATTAATTGCTCAGCTTGGCGGTTTTGCTGATGCAGGAATGGGAATCGGACTGATTATTATTGGTCTAGCCTCTGTTATTATTGGTGAAGCGTTGTTTGGAACTAAGACCATTTTCCGAACAACATTGGCAGTTATCGGTGGAGCGATTATTTATCGGATTGTTGTCACATTAGCTTTAAGAGTCGATTTTCTTGAAGCAGGGGACATGAGATTAATTACAGCGATTCTTGTTATTGCAGCGCTAGTGTCTCCTAAAATTATCGATGCTCAGAAGGAAAAGAAAAGACGAAGACAAAAACGTGCTGCTGGAAAAGGAGGGGGCGAACATGCTTCATCTGCATGATATTATCTCTTACATTTAATGAAGGCACCCCAGATGAAAAAAAAGCATTACAAAACACTAACCTATCTTTAGAAAAAGGTGATTTCGTCACCATTATTGGTAGTAACGGTGCTGGGAAATCAACATTAATGAATATTATTTCTGGTTCGCTTACTCCAGATGTTGGCGATGTGATGATTGATCAAAAAGAGGTCACATATTTACCAGAATTTAAACGTTCTCAACTCATCGGTCGCGTTTTCCAAGACCCAATGGCAGGGACTGCACCAACGATGACAATTGAAGAAAACCTTGCAATCGCCTATTCAAGAAACAAAAAGCGAACGCCTTAAAATAGGCGTAACAAAAAAACGTAAGGACCTCTTTCGCTCTTATCTTAGAAACACTAAACCTAGGATTAGAAGATCGTTTATTAGCAAAGGTTGGTTTATTATCTGGAGGAGAACGTCAAGCTCTTTCACTTTTGATGGCGACGTTTACTGAGCCGAAAATTTTATTACTTGATGAACATACGGCTGCTCTTGATCCATCTCGCGCGGAGCTTAATTACGACATTGACCCATGATATCGTAGAAAAATATCAGTTAACGACGTTGATGGTCACGCATAATATGCAGCAAGCGCTGGATCTCGGAAATCGCTTAATCATGATGGATAAAGGACAAATTATTTTAGACGTCGACAGCGAGAAGAAACGTCAACTAACAATCGAAAAGTTATTACAAGAGTTCCAACGCATTCGGGGCAAACAAATGGAAAGTGATCGAGCTGTATTAGCTTAATCATGAGAGATGGAGAAACTTCCGTCTCTCTTTCTTATTATGTAGATAGATGTTGTTTCATTGTTTGTTTACTCGTATAATGAAAGATACATGTCCGTTGATAAGGAGTTAATACATAATGGAAAAAGTAACGTTAATTGCAACAGCAACAATGGGGTTAGAAGCAATTGTTGCGCGTGAAGTAAAAGATTTAGGGTATGAAGATATAGAAGTTGAAAATGGAAAAGTCACCTTTACAGCCGATGTATCAGCGATTCCACGAGCCAATCTTTGGTTGCGTTCATCTGACCGTGTCAAAATAAAAATAGGTGAATTTAAAGCTTTTACGTTTGATGAGTTATTTGAAAAAACCAAAGCTCTGCCTTGGCCTGATTTTATTCCTGTTCATGGTGAGTTTCCTGTTATCGGAAGGTCCGTTAAATCAAAGCTTTTTAGTGTATCTGATTGCCAGGCAATCGTCAAAAAAGCGGTCGTTGAGAGCATGAAGAAGCGTTACAAACGTGATTGGTTTGATGAAGATGGTCCCTTTTATCGAATTGAAGTAGCGCTTCACAAAGATGTTGCGACTCTGACAATTGATACTAGTGGTACTGGGCTTCATAAGCGTGGGTATCGCTATTTACACAATGAAGCTCCATTAAAAGAAACATTAGCAGCAGCAATGATTATGCTAACTCCTTGGAAGCCAGATCGTCCATTTGCGGATCCGTTTTGTGGGTCAGGAACTCTCGCAATTGAAGCAGCGATGATCGGTCAAAATATTGCGCCTGGCTTTAACCGTGAATTTGCATCAGAAGATTGGCATTGGATTGGAGAAGATCGCTGGACTGAGGCACGGCAAGAAGTTGAAGACTTAGCAAATTATGATCAACCTCTCGATATTCTTAGGATCGGATATCGATCACCGAAGTGTGGAACTTGCTAGCAATAATGCGTCGGAAGCTGGCTTTGGTGATCTGATTACATTTAAACAAATGCAAGTAAAAGATTTCCGCCATCGAGGTGACTACGGAATTTTGATCGGAAACCCACCGTATGGGGAAAGACTTGGTGAACGACCAGAAGTAGAGCAAATGTACAGAGACATGGGCAAAACATTTAAGCTCTTAGATACATGGTCTGTTTATATGCTAACTTCTCATGAAGGCTTCGAAGAGCTTTATGGCAAGAAAGCTACGAAAAAACGCAAGCTATATAATGGGAATTTAAAAACAGATTACTATCAATTTTTTGGACCGAGACCACCGAGGAAAGATTAATATAATAACAAAAAAGGTGAATTTAGTAGAAGCTAAAGTTCACCTTTTTTGTATGACAAGCTTATGAAGTTATTTTCCTCACAGTGGTTTTAATGATTGGATATATGGGAATGAGAGAAAAAAGGAAACAGGAGGAATTTAATGATGAATGTTTTAGTCGTACGTAATAGTACATTTACACCAGAAGAATTAAGGACGATAGATGAGGAAACGGATTTTGATAGTGGGTTGGTCTCAAATGGGGTGAGTAAAATGATTGATCAATACAAGGAAAAAGAGGTTTCAATTGAAAAGATGGAAGGGAAAGTTTATCTTCTTGGTAAAGAAAATCTTGGTGTTGTGTGTGACGATGAGGTCGTTGTCGTTCCGTTCAAAGATATTGATCAGATCAGAGCTAAAAAATAGTTAGGCGATTGTTTACTCTACACAGCAATCCTTAGCAGAACTAATTGATTGTAAACTGAAAAAAACACGTACCTGCTCACATGTAAGCATGAGCAGGTACGTGTTTTTTGTCAGGATTAAAAAAGTCTTAGAATTTCATGAAACAGACTTGGCGATAAACCAAGTTTTTTAATTATTTATAATATTATTATGTAAACTAATAGTTTTTGGAATAATTCCAAAGGAGATGGATATACTTTATATGAACTGCGGAGGATAAAGGAGGAATGATGATGGCTATATTCGAACGAAATCAATCTGAATTTAACGATCTTAAGCAAGTAGAATTGGCGATTCAATCAGCAGAGCATATGGTCGGACAAGCGACACGCAGCATGGATGATGAACAGCTACAAGCAGCGACCAATGCTTTACATGATGCAAAAGCAAAACTACAAAAAGCTGTATCATTTCAAACGGGTGTTGATGAAATGTTTCTAGAGATGTCTACGGAATTGCTAGAAAAAGCGAATCATCAATTACAAGAAGCAAAAAAGAAAGAGTAAAATAGGGCTGACTCATATTTAACCCCCAATGAGAAAGTGAGGGGGTTTAACGATGAGTCAGCCCTATATTATTTTTTTCTAATAAGGATGATCCAATTGATCGAACAAGGGGTTTGAAAAATCGAGATAGCCTAAGTCTTCATTATAATCAATCGTCATCCCATCTAAGTACCAAAAATCATCTTCATTAACGAAGAAAACAACTCCCTTTTTTTCAATTTGAAAGGATGTGGGCGATGGTTGCTCCTTCATGACGCCTACAGAAAAACCACCAGACCCAATCCCTCCAACACGAACATAAAGACGAAGCATATCTCCTTTTGAAAGAGGTATGTCATTTATATATAAAGCAGCTGCAGAATTGGTTATTGTTAGTTTCACATTGATTCACTCCTTGTATTCAATCCAAACACTAGCATAGCATTTAACCCGTTACTAGGTAAATTATTTTAACTAACCAGAATGAATAAAGTTATGGATACGTTTCTGAACGAATAAAAAAGACTAAAACTTTCTCTATTAGGGCTTGGCGATAAGCCGAGTTTTCTAATAGAAGGGAATTCATTTCGGATGTCGAAATAGATTATAGGAAGAATCGTTTGATTATTTTCCGTGCTCTCGATATGATTATAGGTGGATGACTATGAATAAAAAGGTGGATGTGTACAGATGACAGAACGAGTACAGCGTATTGAAGAAGAATTTAGACAATTCGTGAAGAAAATTGAAGACTATAAGCAAGCACTTGCTATACTCGCGTGGGATTCACGTACAGGAGCGCCTAAAAAAGGGGTCGTGCAGCGCTCAGAGGTAATAGGGACGCTATCTGCTGAAGTATTTGCGCTTTCAACGTCAGAAGAAATGGCCAGTTATTTAGGGGAATTACGTGAGGAAACGGTGTATAATAGTCTCTCAGAAATCACACAAAAAACAGTTGATGAATGTCATAAAGATTTTGAACGTAATGTTAAAATTCCAAAAGATGAATTCAAAGAGTATGTCATGCTTCAATCACAATCAGAATCATTATGGGAAGAAGCAAAAGAAAAAGCCGATTTCGAATTGTTTCGACCGAATTTAGAAAAACTCGTCGCATTTAAAAAGAAATTTATTGGATATTGGGGATATGACAAGCATCCTTATAATACGTTACTCGATGATTATGAGCCAGGTGTGTTTGTCGATACAATCGATAAAGTGTTTGGGGAATTACGTGATCAACTCATTCCTTTAGTAAAAGGAGTAACCGAGTCAGCACATCAACCGAAAACAGATTTCTTATTCGAGACATTCCCGAAAGAAAATCAAAAAGCGCTTAGCTTAGATATTTTAAAAGACATTGGGTATGATTTCGAAGCTGGACGTCTCGATGAAACGGTTCATCCATTTGCGATCGGGATTAACCCAAATGATGTTCGTGTAACGACGAAATACAACGAGGATGATTTCCGTGTTGCACTGTTCGGGACCATTCATGAATGTGGGCATGCGTTGTATGAACAAAACATTTCACAAGACTTGATTGGGACACCGCTATGTGACGGAACATCGATGGGGATTCATGAATCGCAATCGCTATTTTGGGAGAAATTTGTCGGTCAAAACTATGGCTTCTGGGAGCGTCATTATGATTTAATGAAAAAGCATTCAAACGGTCAGTTTGATGATGTATCAATAGAAGACTTTTATTTTGCCGTAAATGAGTCAAAACCGTCGCTTATCCGTATTGAGAGTGATGAGCTTACGTATTGCTTGCATATTATTATTCGTTATGAACTGGAAAAAGCATTAATGGAGGATAAAATAACGGTTAAAGAGCTTCCTCAAGCATGGAATGATAAAATGGAAGAGTATTTAGGCGTTCGACCATCTCATGATGGAGAAGGTGTCCTGCAGGATGTTCATTGGTCATTTGGTGCCTTTGGTTATTTCCCGTCTTATGCACTTGGCTACATTTATGCTGCCCAACTTAAAGAAGCGATCGTTCTTGATCTGCCAAACTTTGATGAACTCGTTCGTAATGGCGATTTTGCACCGATTCGAGAATGGTTAACAACGAATGTGCACCAGTATGGTAAATTAAAGCAACCAGCTGAAATAATTTATGATATTACTGGCGGAGGCATCGACTCAAAACCACTCGTTCGCTATTTAGAAGAGAAGTATCGTCGTTTGTATAAGTTTTAAGAAACAGAAAGAAGAGGGACTATATTTAGTTTCTCTTCTTTTTGTTCTTTACGTAAAATGGCAAATACAGTATGAAGAACATCAATAGTGCAATGCCTTGAAGAGAGAGAATATACCAAGGATATGGGCCAAGGAAATCCAATATACTGGCATTTGTAGGCTTATGAGCAAGAAACATGTAGTTTGCTCCTGTTGCCTGATTAACGAAGAAAGCAATCGCAGCAAAGCCATTCAAGGTCATAAAAGATTTGACCATTGAACGAAAGGTAATAGTCATCCGTTCAACCCACACCATATGTAAAATAGCTGCAATAATTGCAAAGTGAGCAATGAAAAAATGGAGAAAGCGATAATGCGGAAAGGTATAAAAAAGATCTGGTGTGACTATGGCTTGAAAGGCTCCAGCAAGACCGAAAAAGTAGACGATCTCAAATAATGAAACGCTGCTTAATCAGAAGCATAATGATACAAAGATACAAGCTGATTGTACATAATTGCAGCGGTAAATGGAAACGAAGATCCCACTGTCCAATATATAGACTCCAAATAATTAAACTAACTTCTGATAAAACCAAAGCTGTTATTATTGTCCATCTACCATACGTTTTCATGAAAGAGTAATGACGAAAACGATATTGAAGCCAAATAAAAATAAAAAACAAACAAAGTGTCATTAGATGAGTTGGTGAGAGAAAAAGTGCCTACTCTACATATGATTCACGTGCAAAGATTGACTCCATTCTTTAGCCCCCTATAAAAGCTCAACGAGTCACACGCTTTAGTGAGCGAAGATCTTCATCGATTCCTCCAAATAAGCTGCTCGATTCGGTCGCGCGCATCTTCTACTCCTTTGTTATAAATAGTTGGAGCGATATTATCTAACATAAAATCGAGGATTTGTTCGGCTGCAATGTAACCAATCTCTTCTCCACGCTCAACTTCATAATAGTGCTGTAAATCGTTCATCATGCGTTGTTTTTCTTCTTTTGTAAAATGAATATGCATAATATAAACTCCCCCTTTTTATGAATAAGTAAGCTGCTCAATCGCTTGCTCGCGCGCGCGATCTTGCACATGGGCATATACTTGTGTTGTTGCGACAGACTCATGTCCGAGTAAGCTTTGAATCGTTAAGACATCGACACCATTTTCAATTAAGGCTGTTGCAAACGTATGCCTAAGCTTATGTGCTGTTATTTGTTTTTTTTGAAGAGATTCAACGCTTTTTGAGGCACGTTTTAGTTGGCGTTGAATCATTTTCTGTAACGCATTTAAGGTCACGGATGTGGTATAGGCTTTTTGTTTAAAATCATAGCCAATGAATAAAGAATCACTTGCATGCTTTGGTCTAGCTTTATCGGGTAAAGAATGCAAATACTCATTAATGAACGTAATTGTTTCAGATGAAAGTGGAATCGTTCGTTCTTTATTACCTTTTCCTCGCACCGTTATTGTTTTTCGCTCAAGATTTAATTGCTTTAACTGTAAGGAAGCAAGCTCAGAAATACGTAACCCAGTTGAGATTAACAAGTAAAAAACAAGGAAATCACGATGCTTTAAACTGTTGTGATACATTATTTGACGAAGAGTAGTTGGTTCCATCTATATCACTTGTTTAACATCAAATAATAGCTGCTTAACCTCATTTTGAGTTAAATAGATAGGCTCCCGCTTTCCGATTTTAGGACGCTCCACTCCAACAACTGGATTATTCACTGTTAAGCCTGCCTTGATAAAATAGTCAAAAAGAGATTGAAGAGCTGACAGTTTGCGATTAATCGTCCTCGGCTCATTTTCAACCTCTAATGCTAAGTACGAGATATAATGCTGAACTCCTGCTTTTTCAAGCTCTAAAAAATCATCAAGTTTGATCGAGCTGACTTCAAAATTATCATCCTCCGCATAGTGCTTCACGTATGTAAAGAAAAAGCAAAAATCATAAATATACCGCTGGATGGTAGCTGGTGAGTAACCGAGCGACATTCTGCTTACTAAATAGTCTTGGATAAATGTAGGAAGTTCATTCGCTTTTTTATAAGTAGAAAAAAGTTGCGCTCTGATGGGAGTAGCGGTTGTTTCCTTGCTCAGATTGGATCTGATTTAGTTTTGCAAATAACGACACATAATTCACCTCATTATTAGTTTAACGTAAAATTAATGTTCTGTGAAATGGTTATTTCATGGAACGTTATTTTTGTAAAGAATAAGGTGAAAAATAAATGATCGTTTTAAGTGTACATACTTTTTCTTGAAAAGGGTTAATTTAATGTTGTAATTCATTAACGAACTTAGGAGGAAATAATATGTATCAAAATATGAATCAAACGAACGCTTCATCCATGACAGGACAAGTGCAACAAATCCTTCAACAAATGCAACAGATGGAGCAACAACATGCATCTCAATTAAAGCAAGTGTCAAGCCAGCTTCAACAAATTAGTCAACATGAAAGTATGGCGGGGCAACAAATTCAACAAATTCAGCAAATGTGCAACCATCTCATTCAAGAAAATCAACGTTTAAGTCAATCTCATTCCTTCCCAGTCCATATGGCTCAATCTCAACCGGCATATGCTCAGTCGAATATGAGCCATATGAATCCCAATCAATCCCAATAACTCAGAAAAAATAAAATTACTTGTGCGTAGCTGTCACATTCATGCTTAAAAGAGGTGGATTCTAAATCCATCTCTTATTTACGTAGATGAGAAGTTGTTTTGTTTGCTTTCTGCATTGAGCTATCATACAATACAAAAATAATCCTTAGTCATACGAAATACAATGAAGAATCCATAAATGTGGATGGGGAGGACAAGCATGAGTCCAAATCAAACAAGTCATAAACGCAAAAAGCAACTGACGGATATCCCATTGTCGATCTTGGACCTTTCTCCGATTGTCAAAGGAGGATCTATACAAGAGTCTTTTCGACGTACGCTTGATCTTGCTCAGCATGCGGAAAAGTGGGGATATAATCGCTTTTGGTTAGCCGAGCATCATAATATGCCTGGAATTGCTAGTTCAGCCACATCTGTATTAATTGGACATGTTGCTGGAGGGACATCAAAAATCCGTGTTGGTTCTGGGGGGATTATGCTACCTAACCACGCGCCACTAGTGATTGCTGAACAATTCGGTACTCTTGAAACCCTTTATCCAGGACGTATTGATCTAGGTCTTGGAAGGGCACCGGGAACTGACCAAAACACGGTTCGTGCCCTCAGAAGAGATGCCAGAGCGGGTCAAGATTTTCCAGAAGACTTAGCAGAGCTGAGAGCTTTTTTCGGACCTCTTTCAGAATCGATGTATAATGGGATGGTTCGAGCATTTCCTGGTGAAGAGTTGAACATTCCGATTTGGTTGCTTGGTTCAAGTGGATTTAGTGCACAATTAGCTGGGCAACTTGGGCTGCCGTTTGCGTTCGCCAGTCATTTTTCACCGGATAACACGCTAGGAGCATTACAGCTTTATCGTGATCATTTTAAACCATCTGATGTACTTAAAGAGCCATATGCAATGGTAGGGGTCAATGTCATAGCGGCAGAGACGAACGAAAAAGCACAATGGCTAGCGACGTCCTTTCAACAGCAGTTTCTTAATCTCGTTAGGGGACGTCCAGATCAATTGCAGCCACCTGTAGAAAATATGGATGAGCTTTGGACGGATAGTGAACGACACGCAGTGGAGCAACAGCTCCGTTCATCTATTACAGGTGATCCTAGTGTCGTACGAGAGAAATTACAAGCATTTTTGGATTCAACGCAGGCAGATGAATTCATGATTAATACGCATGTATATGACCATCAAGAACGCTTAAAATCGTATGAGTTATTAAATAAAATCGTGAATGGAAAATAAAAGTGGATAGGCTCTTTCATAAAAGTCGGTGACCTTTTTGCACTTTAAGAAAGTTTAACTTCATTAAAGGATTAAAGTATGAGTGCAACTAAGGCTTTCGCCATTAAAGCTTGGCGATAAGCCAAGCTTTCTAAAAAGAGCCTTTATCTGTAATGTTAGGCAGTGCCAAACTGTACGCCAAGCTTTTTGAGCCAACGACGATACTCGATGGAGAGTCGATCAGATTTGTGGTTTAATTCAGCTTGGAGATCGAGCGGTAATTGCTCAGGTTTTTGGTTCTCTAATATCGCAATATCCTGTTCGAAAATAAGATCATTTATTTCTTGTTGCTTTTGATCATATTTTTCATCTAAATCAAAATCCCTCGTTACAATTTGATATACTTTTGTCTGGGTGGTCTTTACAGGTTTGTCCTTTAATTCTTGACTGCTCAAAACGGCATGCCACTCATTCACTAGTGCAGGATCTATTGTCATCGTTTTTTCCATTTCAAAACCTCCTAATAGAATGTTTTATATCAATATTTATATTCTCAAGTAAGATAAAACTTGTCTTATATTTTGTTACAATAACTAACAGGCTTTTCTAAGTTTCAGCAACTGCCATCATGTTTTAATTTTTATAATGTATAAAAGGGTCCCATAGGTCAGTGAAAACCGACTTATGGGACCCTTAGTTTTGTTGTTTGCTCCTTTTTCTTCTAACTAAACAAGGTCAAATGCATGGACGAGAGCAAAACCTATACCAGATAACAAGATCGAACCAATAAGTGCTGCTGCAAATGGTCGTAACCCAAGGCGTCTAAACATTGTAATATTGACACTTAAACCGAGTCCTGCCATTGCCATCGCAATAAGGAGGTAGGATAACGAGAGAAGAAGGCTTGTTATTGATGCAGGGATCAATCCTAAGGAATGGACGGCACTCATAACGAGAAAGCCAACGATAAACCACGGAATCGTAATCGCTCTCCATCGTTTTTTCTCATTACGATGGTTTTCGCGTGCTTCTAAGTAATTCATCCATATGCCAATTACAATCGCTACTGGTACTAACAGGGCCACTCTTGTTAGCTTTACGATGACTGCTGTATCAACTGCTTGATTGCCGGCTGGCGCTGCAGCTGCGATAACATGAGCTAATTCGTGTAAGGTTGCTCCTGAAAAGACACCATAACCATGAGCAGAAAGGCCGATCACTGGAAAGAAAATCGTATAAACCACAGTGAAAATGGTGCCTAAAATGGCCACTGTAGCCGCTCCGATTGCAATTTCCTCGTCCTTTGCTTTGAGTTGTGGTGCGATGGCAACGATCGCGGCTGCCCCGCATATGGCTGTTCCACATGCCGTTAAAATGCCTAATCTTCTCTCAACCTTAAATCGTTTTGTTAAAAGAAAAACAACGATCAACGTAAACATCAAGCTTACACTTGCGATGATAAAGATATCTATCCCTACTGAAAAAATATCAACGAAATCAAGTCGCATACCTAATAAGATAATCCCGAGTCGTAGTAGCTTTTTACTAGAAAAAGTTGTTCCGGTTATAAGTTGTCCAGGTAATCCGATTGTCGCTCTCCAAATCATTCCGATCATAATCGCGAGAACGAGGTGACCAGTCACATTCAATAAAGGTAATGAAGCGAGTTGCTGTGCAGCAATAGCAATGAATAGAGTCAGCAGGATGCCGAGTGAAAAATGGATAGGTTGTTTATGTGAAGCATGTATTGTTTTCATACGCTATAACTCCATTCGTGTCTCTGTTCAAGTTTTATTTCAGTGTATGAATGAATTGATCATAAGTAAAATACATATTTGCTATCACTATCATTTAAAAAATTTATGATAAAATCAAAGAAAAGCATAAAGGAGCTATAAACGTGATAATTGATCATTTAAACATTTTCATTGCTGTGGTTGAGCAAAGGCATTTTTCAAGAGCAGCAGCCCTACTGAATCTTTCGCAACCTAATGTCAGTTTGCATATCAAGAATCTTGAACATGAACTGGATACGGTTTTATTTATTCGGTCCCCTAAGCATGTTAAAGTAACTGAAGCTGGCGAAATCCTTTACATACGAGCAAAGAAAATAGTCGCACTCTATGAAGAGGCAAAGCAGGAAATCAATGAGCAAAAGGATACTATTCAAGGGTCAATGAAGATCGGTGCAAGCTTTACGATTGGCGAATATATTTTACCCCGGAAGCTAGCAGCGTTTGCGAAAGAATATCCTCATGTGAAAGTAGAGGTCATGGTTGGGAATACAGAAGAAGTGATTGAGAAAACACGTTCTAATCAGCTTGATATTGGTCTAGTTGAAGGGAAAAGCACTGCACACGATGTAAAAGTAGAACCCTTTATGAAAGATGAAATGATAATCATTGCTCCTCCCGATCATCCATTAGCACAATTACGACTCATTAAGCCTGAGATGCTACAGGATCAGGTCTGGATATGGAGAGAAGCTGGTTCTGGTACCCGTGCGTATAGTGATCAATTAATTTCTAGCTTGAACCTAAAGGTAAAGCATGTCTTTATCTTTAGTAGCAGTCAAGGAATAAAGGAGGCGGTGTCTGCGGGATTAGGGATTGCGATGATTTCTCAGTTAACTGTTCGAAAAGAGTTGGCCGCAAATGAGATCAAGAAAATCAATCTCAATAATCAAACATTTACTAGAGATTTTTCAATGATTCAAAAAAACGAAGCATTTCGTTCAAAAGCACACACATTATTTTTAAGCAAGATGATGAATGTAGAGGATTTAAACTAGCATCAAGCATCGAGCTACACATATAGTAGTAATTCTTCTAAACTTGGCATAAAACTTACTTCTAATTTTGTGCAGGATTTGTCATGTGAAAGTCGAAAGGTTCTTTGTGATGAAGAAAGCGTATACAGGTTTAGATACGATGAAGGAGGAAATGAACATGAGAGAAGTTGTCATTGTAAGTGCAGTTCGAACACCAGTAGGAACATTCGGGGGAGCGTTATCTTCCGTTTCGGCCGTTGACTTAGGAGTTGCAGCTACAAAAGAAGCGATTGCCAGAGCTGGAATTAAGCCAGAACAGATTGATGAAGTGTTAATCGGAAACATCTTATCTGCAGGATTAGGACAAAATGTTGCTCGTCAAGTCGCGATTTATGCAGGCCTGCCTAACACAACTCCTGCATTAGCGATAAATAAGCTTTGTGGTTCTGGTTTACGTACAGTTAGTATGGGAGCACAGTTTATCGCTCTTGGTGATGCAGATGTGATTTTAGCTGGTGGAATAGAAAGCATGAGCAATGCTCCGTATGTGATGCCAAAAGCGCGCTGGGGACAGCGTATGGGTAATGGAGAATTAATTGATACGATGATGTATGATGCACTAACAGATAAGTTCCATGATTATCATATGGGGATCACAGCAGAAAATATTGCTGAGAAGTGGGAGTTAACACGTGAGATGCAGGACGAATTTGCGCTACGCAGTCAGCAACGAGCTGAAGCTGCCCAAAAGGAAGGGCGTTTTCAAGCTGAAATCGTTCCTATTGAAATCCCGCAGCGAAAAGGAGAACCAATTGTCGTCGATACGGATGAGCATCCGAAGCATGGGTTAACAATGGAGAAGCTAGCTAAATTAAAGCCAGCCTTTAAAAAGGGTGGCACCGTAACAGCTGGAAATGCTTCTGGTATTAATGATGGAGCTGCCATGGTGATCTTAATGGCAAAGGAAAAAGCAGAGGAGCTTGGTATAACGCCACTAGCTACGATTAAATCGTACGGAAATGCAGCCCTAGATCCAAGTATCATGGGATATGGACCAGTGCCTGCAACGAAAAAAGCGCTTGAACGTGCTGGACTGACAGTCGAGGACTTAGATTTAATCGAAGCGAATGAAGCATTTGCTGCACAATCACTTGCAGTCGTGAAAGATTTAGGACTAGACCCCGAGAAAGTAAATGTCAATGGTGGAGCGATTGCATTAGGTCATCCAGTTGGAGCATCTGGAACGCGTGTTCTTGTAACACTATTACATGAAATGGAACGTCGAGATGCCAAGCGTGGATTAGCAACACTTTGCATCGGTGGCGGTCAGGGTACAGCATTAATTGTCGAACGCTAGAATACAATGATGACTCTGATTTTACAGGGGCTTCTCTATGAAGCTCTTTTTTTAGTATGATATACTAATAGGATATAAGTCGATTGTTAAGGTGAGGGAACTAGGATGGAGAAGATCGGTCATAACAGAGACTGCCAACGTTCATTAGAACAAGTAGAAGCGATAGTTAAAACGTTGCCATTTGGAGTTGTTTTGACGGATTCTAAAAAAACGGTTGTTTATTATAATAGAATGTTCGAACACATTTCGAAAAAAACAGGAATGGAAAACAAACCACTTACACTCATTCTTGATCACGAAATTCTCGAGGAAGCTTATGTTGGTTCGAATGTTCACTTATCTATAAACGGTGAAGCCTTTGTTGTTAGAAAAGAATACGTTTACATTGATGATCAGGAGCACATTCTCTATTTATTGTCATCTGTTAAAGAACTAGAAAATCTTCTACATATTAATCGAAAAAGAACAGAACTTTTAGAAGAAGTGATGGAATTTGCGAATGATGGAATTATCATGGTCGATCAAGAGGGTTATATTACGATGCTTAGCAAGGAATACGGAGAATTTCTTCAGCTTGATCCAAATGAAGTCATTGGAAGGCATGTTACTGATGTTGTCGAAAATACACGTATGCACCTAGTTGCAAAATCCGGTAAAGCTGAGGTTGCCGATTTACAGAAAATAAAAGGTGATTATATGATTGCGACACGGGTTCCTATTATTAAAAATGGTGAGATTAAAGGCGCAGTTGGAAAAGTGCTCTTTCAAAATGTCGGTGGATTTACCTCTCTTTATAAGCGAGTCAACATGATGGAGAAAGAATTAAAACGATACAAAGGGGAATGGATCGAACAGAATAAAGCAAGGTATACCTTTCAACATTTAATCGGCAAAAGTGAAAGGATGCTAAGGGTAAAGCGCGAGGCTGAGCGAGCGTCACTGACAAACTCTAGTGTTCTGTTGTTAGGAGAAAGCGGAACAGGTAAGGAACTATTTGCTCATTCTATTCATCATGCTAGCAGTCGGTCCAGTGGTTCCTTCGTCAAAGTAAATTGTGCTGCTATTCCCGCCGATCTTCTTGAATCAGAATTATTTGGATACGAAGAAGGCTCGTTTACTGGTGCAAAAAAAGGTGGAAAAAAAGGGAAGTTTGAAGCTGCTGATGGGGGAACGATTTTTCTCGATGAAATCGGTGAGTTGGCTCTGCATATGCAAGTGAAACTTTTACGTGTTCTCCAAGAAAAAGAAATAGAAAAGATCGGGTCTACAACGACAACAAAGGTTGATGTACGGATTATTGCAGCAACAAATCGTGATTTAGAAGACATGGTGCAAAAGGGTGAATTTCGATTAGATCTCTTCTACCGCTTAAATGTCGTATCCATTCGAATCCCCTCTCTAAGAGAACGTGATCAAGATGTCCTTCTTTTAGGACAGCATTTTATTGAAAAACTAAATAAAATGATGCAAAAGGACATCCAAGGAATAACGAAAGAAGCTAATCAGCTTCTATTACACTATCAATGGGCAGGGAATATTCGAGAACTCGAAAATGTGATTGAACGAGCAATGAACCTCGTTGAGGGGAAAGACAAGCAGATTGACTTGAACCATCTACCAGAAAAAATGACAATGAGCCAGGAATTGAAACCGTTGCTCCCTTTATCAACAGTCGTCGAACTGGCAGAGAGAGAGGCTATTCATCAAGCGTTAACGCAATCAAATGGAAATCGATCAAAAGCAGCACAGTTACTTAACATAAGTCGCTCTGCCTTTTATGAAAAGCTTGCGAAATACGACTTGGTATGAAACAACGACAGAATATACGTTCGTTGTTTTTTTATTGTATAAAAAAGTGTCAGTGTTTCATGACAATCATTCTTTCATTTGTTATTCTTTGTCCGGTTTTATGGACAGTAAATGGAGTATCTGTCCGAATTTCGCGACAAAATGAGCATAGAAGGGGAATCTAGCGGGAGTGATCACAGTCAATGATGCTTTAAATACAAGATAAACGAGCTAATTTACCTAGATTGAAAGAAGTTGGCATAGCTCTTGCAACATATTATTAAAAGTTTTTTTCGATATGGAAGAAAGCGTATACATCTAGGAGGTATCTGATGATCAATAAAGTACAATCAGCAGAAGAAGCAATACGTCTAATTCCGAATGGAGCAACTGTTGCAACAGGAGGTTTCGTTGGTAATGGACATCCAGAAGCTTTAACAGCAGCACTAGAGGAACGTTTTTTAAAAGAAGAAATGCCGAGAGAGTTAACTCTTGTCTATGCCGCAGGTCAAGGGGATGGGAAAAGCCGAGGTCTCAATCATCTAGGGCACGAAAAGCTTGTGTCACGAGTCATTGGTGGGCATTGGGGATTAGCACCTACATTGCAAAAGCTAGCAATTGACAATAAAATTAAGGCCTATAATTTTCCTCAAGGAGTGATTTCTCATCTTTTCAGAGATATTGCAGCTGGTAAACCTGGTACTCTTACTCACATTGGCTTAAAAACATTTGTCGATCCGAGGAATCAAGGTGGAAAGTTAAATGATATCACAACAGAAGACCTTGTTTCATTAATGGAAGTAAATGGTCGTGATTATTTGCTTTATCAAACCTTTCCCATTGATATTGCCTTAATTCGAGGCACGTTTGCTGATACAGCTGGCAATGTCACGATGCATAAAGAAGCAGCAACCCTTGAGATCCTTTCTATTGCTCAAGCAACAAAAAACTCAGGAGGAAAAGTGATAGTTCAAGTTGAAAGAGTCGTAGAGAAAGGTAGTCTTGATCCAAAACTAGTAAAAATACCAGGGATCCTCGTCGATTCGATTGTCATTTCTACACCAGAGCAGCATATGCAAACCTTTGGTGAACAATACAACCCTGCGTATAGTGGAGAAATTAAAGCGATAAATCGTGATTTGCCTAATTTGCCGCTGGATGAGAGAAAGGTAATTGCGAGACGTTCGGCGATGGAGCTACAGCCTTATGTGAGTGACGAATTTAGGGATTGGAATGCCAGAAGGTATATCAATAGTTGCCAATGAAGAAGGCGTTGATCATCTTATTAATTTGACTGTTGAATCAGGCCCGATCGGTGGAATCCCTGCAGGAGGAATGAGCTTTGGTGCTTCAACTAATCCAGAATGCATCATTGATCAACCTTATCAATTTGATTTCTATGATGGTGGTGGATTAGACGTGGCGTTTCTTGGTCTTGCGCAAATGGATCGCTTCGGAAATGTGAATGTTAGCAAGTTCGGTCCGAAAATTGCTGGAGCAGGTGGTTTTATTAATATTACACAAACCGCAAAAAAAGTGATTTTCTGTGGAACCTTCACAGCAAGTGGTTTAAAAACGCAGATTTCCAATGGGCAGCTGACGATCGAACAAGAAGGGAAAATCAAAAAGTTTACGCATGATGTCGAGCATATTACATTCAGTGGGGAGTATGCCAATGAAACAGGTCAACAAATTCTCTATATCACTGAGCGCGCTGTCTTTGAATTAACAAAGGATGGAATTGTTTTAATCGAAGTCGCCCCTGGAATCGATATTGAGAAAGACATCATTGCGCAAATGGAATTCAGACCAATCATTTCAAAGAATTTGAAAACAATGGAGGGATCTATCTTTAGAGCTGAGAAAATGAGCTTATCGCTTGAGCAAGGGTCTGCTATGTTAGTCTAATAGGTTGAGTAGCATGTGAAAGTAGTGAAACAGTATAGGAGGAATTGATCATGAAATTGCAAGGAAAAGTAGCGGTTATAACGGGTGCTGGACGAGGAATCGGCGCGGCAACAGCTCTGAAGTTTGCCTCAGAAGGAGCTAAAGTCGTTGTAGCAGATATGAATGAAGCAGATATTGAACAGACGGTTGCAACGATTAAGGAGCAAGGCGGCGAGGCGACTGGCTTATTTGTAAACGTGACAAAACGAGCAGATGTAATAAGCTTAATGGAAAAAACAGTTGCTTCATTTGGACGAATTGACATCGTCGTCAATAATGCAGGAATCACCGCAGATGCTCAATTATTGAAAATGACAGATGACGAGTGGGATCGCGTAATCGATGTTAATTTAAAGGGGGTATTTACAGTAACCCAAGAGGCAGCAGCAGTGATGAAGGAGCAAAATAGTGGAGTGATCCTCAATGCTTCATCTGTTGTCGGTTCATTCGGAAACTTCGGGCAGACAAACTATGCTGCAACGAAATGGGGAGTTAACGGGATGACAAAAACGTGGGCAAAGGAACTAGGTCGCTATAATATTCGCGTCAATGCAGTGGCACCAGGCTTTATTC
This sequence comes from uncultured Bacillaceae bacterium, assembly GCA_963838465.1. Lineage (GTDB taxonomy): Bacteria > Bacillota > Bacilli > Bacillales > Bacillaceae_D > Halalkalibacter. The sequence continues at coordinate 830,245 of CAWIQZ010000017.1, read as the reverse complement.
TCACACCGATGACGGAGAAAATGCCAGAGAAGGTTTTATCGATAATGAAAGAGAAATCAGTTCTAAATGATCTCGGTACTCCAGAAGATATCGCAAACGGATATGCCTTCCTTGCTTCAGATGAGGCAAGATTTATAACAGGAACGATTTTAAGCATAGATGGCGGCGTTGTCTTGTAAGAAACAAGAGCACGCGGGAGATTGACCAATATGTTAGTGTTTAGCGATAAACGCAATGATGAAGATTTTTGTAGAGAAAGAATGAGGGAGTATTCATTCTTTCTCTTTCGCATTTCAGAATTTTCCGTAATAATAGAAAGAGAGAGGAAATGTAAAAGGAGTTTGTTTAAAAATTCTAGTAAAAAAAGTGGAGGTGATGGAAAAAACCACTTAAATCGTTGCTCGATGGCTTTCGTAGTGAACAAACTAGAGAGTACTTACTATATGTTAACGGAGATTCTTCATAAGAAACACTAACTGATGGAAAAGGGGTTTGAGACGATGAAAGATAAAGTGGTCATTGTAACAGGTGGAAGTAATGGGATGGGCAAAGCGATGGCAAAGAAGTTTGCAGAAAAGGGAGCCTACGTGACCATTAGTGGTCGAGATGCGGAGAAGCTTGATCAAGCTAAAAGAGAAATCGAAACGTTTGAAGGGCAAATTCTTCCTATTGTTATGGATGTGCGCGATCCAGAAAAAGTTCAATCAATGGTTGACCAGACAAAGGAAGCATTTGGTACGATCGACTTTCTCGTTAATAATGCTGCTGGGAATTTTCTTGTGCATGCAGAGGAGCTTTCTCCGAATGGCTGGAACGCAGTCATCGATATTGTCTTAAACGGAACGTGGTATTGTACGCAAGCTGTCGCGAAAGAGTGGATTAAGGAAAAGAGAACAGGTAGCATTACGAATATTGTTGCAACCTATGCATGGACGGCTGGACCTGGAGTGGTTCATTCTGCTAGTGCGAAAGCAGGTGTTCTCGCCATGACAAGAACGTTAGCTGTTGAGTGGGGTAGCCAATATGGGATTCGTGTGAATGCGATTGCTCCTGGGCCGATTGAAGATACAGGAGGTGCAGAGAAGCTCATTGTTAATGAGGCCGCTTATAAAAAGGTAGTCGAAGGAATTCCGGCAAAACGGTTTGGTAAAGTGGATGAAGTAGCCAGCTTAGCTGCATTTCTTTTTTCTCCAGAAGCTCAGTATATTAATGGTGATTGTATCACGATTGATGGTGGTCAATGGTTAAATGGATCATCGTTTCCATTTTAAAGAATAAGAGAGCGTTTTCATTGTTGTTGCTGTTGAAAGAGACAAGAACTATGAAGAGACTATTTCCATACTGATAGGGATAGTCTCGTTTTGTTTTATATAAAAATCATCTTCATTTTCTGAACGATTAAAAAAGACTAAGGCTTTCAAAGGCGACTGCTTCCCTCCATAATAAGACATAGTTCTTGTCAATTGGGGTATAGTATCTTTATGCTGAAGTATAATAGATTGGAAGTGTAGGGTATATGATTACGTTTCATAATATTTCAAAGGCTTATCCAGATGGAACACAAGCTGTCTCGCAATTTGATTTAACAGTAAATGAAGGAGAGTTTTTTGTCTTAATTGGCCCGTCTGGTTGTGGGAAAACAACTACGATGAAAATGATTAATCGGCTGATAGAGCCTACTGAGGGAAGCATTGAAATAAACGGAAAGCTTATTTCAAATGTAAACATACATGAGTTAAGATGGAACATTGGATATGTCCTACAACAAATTGCGTTATTTCCTAATATGACGATCGCTGAAAATATTGCTGTTGTACCTGAAATGAAAAAGTGGAAAAAAGAGGTTATTCAAGCAAGAGTAAATGAGCTACTTGAAATGGTTGGACTTGAGCCAACAACGTTCCGGGATCGTAAGCCATCAGAGCTTTCAGGTGGACAGCAGCAACGAATTGGAGTTGCTAGAGCCTTAGCAGCTAACCCAGATATTTTATTAATGGATGAACCATTTAGTGCCTTAGACCCAATTAGTCGAGAACAGCTACAGGATGATATAAAGAACCTCCAAAAAAACATTAAAAAAACGATCATTTTTGTCACGCACGATATGGACGAGGCGCTAAAGCTTGGTGATCGTATTTGTATGATGCAAGACGGAAAAGTTGTCCAAGTAAGTACACCAGATGAACTACTTTCACAACCTAAAAATGAGTTTGTTTCAGCTTTTATAGGTGAAAGAAAACGCTCAAGATACGTTGCACCTACTGTTAAAATGGTGATGAATTCATTGCACGTTGCCGTTTCGAATGAGAATAAGGTGATTATCCCTATTACAGCAACACTTGAGGAGGCTTTTGAGCAGCTTTCTGCGACGGATGATAGGCAGATTTACGTGGAAGAAAATCGACAAATTGTCGGAACGATTTCTTACAAAGAATTGGCTCATTTTGCCGTTAAAGGAGGCGTAAGCTGATGGAAGCGATTAATCGTCTCATGGACTTGTTTCTCTTACGCCAAGATTTAGTCTGGTCGTCATTGTGGGAGCATTTGCAGCTATCGCTCATATCTCTTTTAATTGCTGTTTTTATTGCCGTCCCGCTAGGAGTTATTCTTTCTCGGAAAAAGAAATATGCTGAATTTATTATTGGGATTACAGCTGTTTTGCAGACGATTCCAAGTTTAGCTCTCCTTGGATTCATGATCTTATTTGTCGGTATTGGAACGACTCCGGCCATCATTGCATTAACCGCATATGCTCTTTTACCTATTTTGCGTAATACATATACCGGAATTAATGAAGTTGATCCAGCAATACGAGAAGCGGCAACTGGTATGGGAATGAATTCCTACCGGCGATTATTAAAGGTAGAGCTTCCGATTGCGATGCCAACCGTTATGGCTGGGGTACGAACATCAATGGTTCTCATTGTTGGGACAGCAACACTTGCAGCACTTATTGGCGCAGGTGGTCTTGGCGATTTAATTATGATCGGCATCCAACGTGCCAATAATGAGTATATTTTACTAGGTGCGATTCCTGCAGCTTTACTCGCCTTATTCTTTGATTTCATTCTTCGCATCACGCAGACTCGTACAAGAGGCTCTTCGTATAAACCAATCATTGCTGTTGTAGTATTAGCACTTGCATTGATTATTGTCCCTCTATTCTTTACAGAAGAAGGCGGCTATGATCTTGTTATAGGTGGTAAGCTAAATGCGGAACCGGAAATAGTGGCCAATATGTATAAGCTGTTAATTGAAGAGGAGACAGATTTAAGAGTTGATGTACAGTCAGGACTTGGGGGGACAGATATCGTTTTTAATGCTCTTCGTGTCGGAGATATTGATATGTACCTTGAATTTTCTGGCACAATATTAGGGGGGATTCTTAATGTTGAAGAGTTCAGCTACGATCCAAGAGAAGCTTATGAGCAGGCTAGAGATCTTATTTATGAAGCAGAGGACTTTATCTTTCTTGAACCAATGGCCTATCAAAATACGTATGCAATTGCTGTAACGAAAGAATTTGCTGAAGAAACAGGTGTAGAAACGGTTTCAGATTTAAGCCCGTATCGTGATCAATTAACGGCTGGTTTCACGTTTGAATTTATTGATCGCCAAGATGGCTATGCTGGTTTTGAAGATCTTTATGGTTTCCAATTTACTGATGTTCAAACGATGGATGCGTCTCTTCGTGCACGGGCGCTTGTATCAGGAGATGTTCAAGTGATTGATGCTTATTCAACGAACCTAGAATTAGTTGAATATGAATTAACGGTGCTAGAAGATGATCAACAATTGTTTCCTCCTTATCAAGGAGCGCCTCTCGTTCGAGAAGAAACATTAATGCGCTATCCAGAACTGGAGGGGATTTTAGAAAAGCTAGCAGGTCACGTGACAGAAGAAGAAATCCAACAGCTAAATTACCAGGTTGATTATGAAGATCGTAGTGCAGAAATGGTAGCGCGAGAATATTTACAAAAGCATAACTTTATTGACTAATGGTGGCTCTTTTATTCTCATGCTCAGTCGTGCTTTTGACTGTTTTCAACGTTTATTTTGAATAAAATAGAGGAATCAATGACTAAAGAGACGAAAAAATATGATAGACATCTTATAAAGGAGTGGTTCAGTATGAGTATTCAAAACCCGTCAAATGAAGAAATTAAGACATTATTAAAAGAAAGCAAACGGATCGCAGTTGTTGGATTATCTGCAAATCCAGACCGAACCTCTTATATGGTTTCTGAAGCGATGAAAAATGCTGGGTATGAGATTATCCCTGTTAATCCATCTGTTGATGAAGTGCTTGGTGTAAAAGCTGTTGCATCACTTAAAGATATAGATGGAGAGATAGACATTGTCAATGTTTTTAGAAGAAGCGAGTATCTTCCAGACATTGCACGTGAGACAGTAGAAGTTGGAGCAAAAGCTTTTTGGGCGCAGCTTGGTGTCGTAAATGAAGAGGCTTATCATTTCTTACAGGAAAACAACGTCACAACGGTCATGGATCGATGCATCAAAGTCGAACATGCTAAATGGAAATAGATACTTCATAGAGGGTGACTCGATGAGAGTTTCTACCTGTACTTATCAGTACTAGAGGTAAACTTTTACGAGTTCACCTTCTTTTTTATTTTATATGAATCTTTGTGAAAATGCAGGATAATCGAAAATAGGTTGCGAATACTGAAATAACCGCTACAATAGAAAAGGCAAGAGTACAAGGTGAGATAGAAACATTTGTTCGTTTGTGCTACAATATCAGTAGCATGTTGAAAGGAGTACCAATTTTGGCAAAGAAACAGCACCTGGATTATAACGATGATTCAATACAAGTACTAGAAGGTCTTGAAGCAGTAAGAAAACGACCGGGAATGTATATTGGAAGTACAGATGGTCGTGGTCTTCATCATCTTGTCTATGAAATTGTTGATAACTCCGTTGATGAAGCATTAGCTGGATACGGGACATACATAAATGTAACGGTACATAGAGATAATAGTATTTCGGTAACAGATGAAGGGCGTGGAATGCCCACAGGGATGCATAAATCAGGTAAGCCGACCCCTGAAGTTATTTTGACTGTTCTTCACGCTGGAGGTAAATTTGGGCAAGGTGGTTATGCAACAAGTGGCGGACTCCATGGAGTCGGTGCTTCAGTCGTTAATGCCTTATCTGAATGGCTTGTTGTTGAAATTAAACGTGATGGTCAAGTATTATAAGCAAAGGTTTGAAAATGGTGGAAAACCTGTTACGACCCTTGAAAACGTTGGGAAAACAAAGAAAACTGGAACGACGATTCATTTTAAACCAGATCCGACTATTTTTAGTACAACAACGTATAATCTTGAAACATTAACAGAACGCTTACGTGAAGCCGCTTTCTTATTAAAAGGACTTAAAATTGAGCTTATCGACTTACGTGGTGAGGGATTTCGTGAAGAATTTCATTATGAAAATGGAATTGAAGCGTTTGTTGAATATTTAAATGAAGACAAGGAAACCATTAGTCCTGTTGTCTTCTTTTCAGGAGAACAAAACGAGATTGAAGTCGAATTTGCTTTTCAATTCAATGATGGCTATTCAGAAAATGTTCTTTCATTTGTAAACAATGTTCGAACAAAAGACGGCGGAACGCACGAACTTGGAGCCAAGGCTGGCAATGACTCGTGCGGTTAATGAATATGCACGAAAAGTAAAGCTACTTAAGGAAAAAGATAAAAATTTAGATGGTTCTGATATTCGAGAAGGCTTTACATCGATTATTTCCGTTCGTGTTCCTGAAGAAAAGCTACAGTTTGAAGGACAAACAAAAAGGAAATTAGGAACTCCAGAAGCACGCTCAGCCGTTGATGGACTCGTTTCTGAGAAGCTTTCCTATTTCTTTGAAGAAAACCCAGATGTCAGTACGATGCTGATTAAAAAAGCAATTAAAGCAGCACAAGCCCGTGAAGCAGCTAGAAAAGCAAGTGAAGATGCACGTAACGGGAAAAAGAGCAAGCGTCGCGATGTCTTGTTAAGTGGGAAACTTACGCCTGCTCAATCGAAAAATCCGCAGCGTAATGAACTTTATCTTGGTTGAGGGAGATTCAGCTGGAGGTTCTGCGAAACAAGGTCGTGATCGTAAATTCCAAGCCGTTCTTCCATTGCGCGGTAAGGTCATTAATACGGAAAAAGCAAAGCTTGATGATATCATGAAAAATGAAGAAATACGGACGATTATTCATACAATCGGAGCGGGAGTTGGCGCAGACTTTAGTTTAGAGGATGTTAACTATGATAAAGTCGTCATCATGACTGATGCTGATACGGATGGTGCACATATTCAAGTACTATTGCTGACTTTTTTCTATCGCTATATGAGTCCTCTTTTTGATGCTGGAAAGATTTACATTGCCCTTCCACCGCTTTATAAAGTGAGTAAAGGATCAGGCAAGAAAGAAATTATTGAATATGCTTGGGATGAGCGAGAGTTACATAGTGCTACAAAAAAAGTAGGACGTGGTTATACTCTTCAGCGCTATAAAGGTCTTGGGGAAATGAATGCGACTCAATTATGGGAAACAACGATGGATCCAGAAACAAGAACGTTGATACGTGTTAAATTGGATGATGCTGCACGTGCGGAAAAGCGTATCACAACTTTAATGGGTGATAAAGTAGAACCAAGACGTAAATGGATTGAATCTCATGTTGCTTTCGGGCTTGATGAAGAATCGAACATCTTAGAAAATGAAAATTTAGCAGTTATTGAGGAGGAGTAAGCTTGGCACAAACAGAGCGTTACTTGGACCTTCCTTTAGAAGATGTCATTGGGTGACCGGTTTGGTCGCTATAGTAAATACATTATTCAAGAACGAGCATTGCCGGATGCTAGAGACGGTTTAAAGCCCGTTCAACGTCGTATTTTGTATGCCATGTACAAAGAAGGAAATACAGCAGATAAGCCTTTTCGAAAGTCAGCAAAAACAGTCGGGAATGTGATCGGGAATTATCATCCACATGGCGATTCCTCTGTGTATGAAGCGATGGTTCGGATGAGTCAAGAATGGAAGGTTCGTAATCTATTGGTTGATATGCACGGGAATAATGGCTCAATTGATGGTGATCCACCAGCTGCAATGCGTTATACTGAAGCTCGCCTATCGTCCATTGCAGCGCAATTACTTACGTGATATTGATAAAGATACAGTTGATTTTATTCCTAACTTTGATGATTCAGAAGAGGAACCAGTCGTTTTACCGGCGATGTTTCCTAACTTACTTGTTAATGGTTCAACTGGTATTTCGGCAGGGTATGCAACTGATATTCCTCCCCATCATTTAGGTGAAATCATTGATGGTGTGATTATGCGAATGGAAAATCCTAAAACAACCCTTGATGATTTATTAAAGGTTATTCAAGGCCCTGATTTTCCAACAGGGGGTATTGTTCAAGGGATTGATGGCATTAGACAAGCATACCAAACAGGAAAAGGCAAAGTAATTGTTCGAGCAAAGACGGAAATAGAAGAATTACGAGGTGGACGTCAGCAAATTACGATTCATGAAATTCCTTATGAAATCGTTAAATCAAACCTTGTGAAGAAAATGGATGAGCTTCGTTTTGATAAAAAGCTAGACGGTATTGCTGAGGTTCGTGATGATACAGACAGAACTGGCTTACGTATCGTTATGGAGCTTAAAAAGGAAGCAGATGCCCAAGCCATATTAAACTATTTATTTAAAAATACTGATCTACAAGTTACATATAACTTTAATATGGTCGCGATCCATAACAAGGCACCAAAATTGATGGGACTTCAAGCTCTCATGCATGCGTATATTGATCATCAGAAAATGGTCTTCACGAGAAGGGCAAATTATGATCTGAAAAAAGCACAAGATCGTCAACATATTGTTAAAGGTCTTATTAAAGCAATCTCGATTCTCGATGAAGTCATCGCAACGATCCGTTCATCAAAAGATAAAAAAGATGCCAAAAACAATTTGATCGAGCGCTATCAGTTCACTGAACCGCAAGCAGAAGCAATTGTGACTTTGCAGCTTTATCGTTTAACAAATACAGATATTACAACTCTAGAAGAAGAAGCTGCTGAGCTTGAACGCCGTATCCATGAGTTAGAAGCGATTTTGGAGAGTGAAAAAAAGCTTATTATGGTTATCAAAAAAGATTTGCTAACCATTAAAAAGCAATTCGCAGATACGAGACGAACAATAATAAAAGCTGAAATTGAAGAAATTAAAATTAATATGGATGTCTTGATTGCTTCTGAAGATGTTATGGTTACAGTTACGAAGGAAGGCTATGTCAAACGTACAAGCATCCGTTCCTATACAGCATCAAATGGCGAACCACCTGGTATGAAAGAAGGGGACTATCTCATTGGTTCCTATCCAGTAAATACAACCAATACGCTACTCTTGTTCACAAAACTAGGGAACTATTTGTATATCCCAGTTCATCAATTACCAGATATTCGTTGGAAAGATAACGGACAACATGTAGCTAACTTGGTAACCGGACTGATAGAGAAGATGAAATGATTGAAGCTATGCCTATTGTCGAGTTTAAAGAGGATGAATCACTTCTCTTTATCACAAAAGACGGGATGGCAAAGCGTTCACAGCTTTCTTTATATCAAGCACAGCGCTTCTCAAAACCATTAATGGCCATCAAACTAAAGGATCATGATGAAGTCATAAGTATTATGAAAACGGATGGGAACCAGGAGCTATTTCTTGCGACAAGTCTCGGCTATGGGCTGTGGTTTAGTGAAGAAGAAATTAGTCTTGTCGGTCAGCGAGCTGCAGGTGTAAAAGCGATTAATTTAAAAGAAGACGACGCTGTCATTGACGCATCTACATTTTCTTTAGATGATAAAGTTGAATTCATTGTTGTTACACATCGTGGTGCGGTGAAAAAAATGTCAATTACAGAATTTGATAAATCAAGTCGAGCCAAACGCGGTTTAGTCATGTTAAGAGAGTTAAAGTCAAATCCTCATCGAGTCATTGCTTGCAAACGTTTGTTAAAGCCAAAAGAGACGTTGATTGTGACAACAGAAAAAGATAAAGAAATCATGTTAGACACAGGTGCTTACCGAAATAGTGATCGGTACAGCAATGGATCGTTTGTAGTCGACACATCAACTGAAGGAGCGATTGTGCAAGTAAGACGTACGATAGATGAACAGTCAAACGATGGTGAGTCTTAAGCACTCATCATCGTTTTATTTTTGGTTAATTAGTTATTAATAATAAAATTATGTAAACTAATTGGTTTTTAAAGAGTGATACTTAGAATGAGGTGCAGCATGAAGGGAACAACACATATTATTGGAGGGCTGGCCGCAGCCGCAATTACAACACATACATTTAATATAACGATACAACAACCAATCATTTTTTACACGGCAGCATTATTCGGTGCTGTGATTCCCGACATCTGTCATCCAAAGTCGATGGTCGGTCGTATGATTCCTATTGTATCAACTAGCTTGAGTCGCATCGTAGGGCATAGGACGTTAACGCATAGCCTTTTATTCGTAATAGCAACAATGTGGCTAATGAGTCAATTTTCATTTCAATATGCAGCTGACATCCAAGTCGGTCTTATCGCTGGCATTATCAGTCATATTATCTTAGATGCAATGACCCCACGAGGAGTTAAATTATTATATCCATTACAAACAAGCTTTAAATTTCCATTTTCCTCACAAACAGGATCGAGAGTAGGAGAAACAATTATAAGCTTGGTTTTGCTGGGTATTGTGGTGATGATGTTTTATTAAAGAGACCAACATAAATTTGAGTTAACATGTGGAATTTAATGTAATCTAAAATTTTGATTGTATGATAGAAGAGTGATATGTAAAAACACTCTATGTAGCCGTTGTATTAACAGATAGAGTGTTTTTAATAGTTTAGAAATATTAATTGTAATTGTGTATAGATTAATTGTAGATTCAATAAAGTTATTCATTATAATAAAATGAACCAATTTCTAATATATTAACGTTTTTTATTAAACAAGCCAAAGTTTATTAAAATGGTTATGAGCGATGAAACTGTCAAACCAATTAATCCTTAGTAAATGATCATTTACATTTATTTCATCTCAAAATTAAAAGTAAACTTCTCAATTGAGATAATAATTTGATAACATCAATTGGTTCCGATAATATATATTATGTAAACTAGATAATTTCTCCGAAAGTATAGGCTTTAACTAAAGACCAATCAAAAATCTTCATTATGTACCATCCCCCATATGGGATATGAATAACAACATGGTTTCCTGTATTCTGTATTTACGTTCGTCTACTTCTCTATTTTTTGCCGTGTATTTTTTGATCGCTGGTAGGATTTCTGTATTAATCAGCTCGAAATTCTTTTGTAGCCGTTCAAAGAACTCGACCTAAATCGATTTATGCAATATAGCGTTGATGACCGTAGACTTAATGCTGGCTTCATCTTTCATTAAGACACCAAGCAAAGAGGAATTTTTAAATAAATAAAAAGAAAGACAGAGCATAACTGATGCCTGTCTTTCGATTCATGAGCTATTAACGGTTATTGCAACACTGTTTTATAATACGATTCAGATAAAATTATCGTTCATTTTAATAACGATTTTTCCGAAATGCTCTCTTTTATCTAATACAATTTGAGCTTCGGCTATATCTTCTAAAGGATAGATAGCATGAACTTGCGGTTTGAGTTTTCCTTGCCAGACATAATCGGTGACTTGTAGAAAGTCATCCCAATTTCCCATTGGAGCCCCTAATACTTTTCGGTGCCACTGATAAATTTCGCGAATACTTATCTCTGGAAAGTCGCCTGCAGTGGCTCCTGAAAGAACAAGCTTTCCCCCCATTTTTAAGCAATTTAAGCTATCGCGGAATGTTGGCTTGCCCACTGAATCAAAGACAATGTCGACCCCTTCGTCATCTGTCCAATTCAGGACTTCTTCTCTCCAATTACCATGAGAATTGAACATTGCAGCCGCACCCATTTCTAACCCTTTTTGTCGTTTTTCTTCACTCCCAGCAATCCCTATAACGGTTGCCCCTGTTGCGATTGCAATGTCTAATTGTGCAGAGCCCAGTCCACCTGAGGCACCAATGACTAAAATACGGTCTGAAGGTTTTGCTTGTGCCACTGTAATAACACCTCTCCAAGCTGTTGTATAAACAGCAGGAATTGCAGCAGCCATCTCTGAAGGAATATGATCAGGAATTGAAAGGATGTTTTTAGCGGGCACTACTACATACTCTGCAAGCCCGCCCCATAAGTGCTCGCCGACAATTTTATAATCTGCACACATGCTTGGTTCTCCAGCTCTACAAACTCGGCAGTGACCACAACCAAAGGATGGATTGATAATGACACGATCACCTATTTTCGGTTGCAGGACTTGCTCTGGTAGAGCGGAACCATACGCTACCAAATGTCCAACAATATCCACTCCTGAAACGTGGGGTAACGACATTTTTGGAACGCCTGGTCCTTTTAACCCTTCCCGTGCAAACACATCAAGGTGATTTAATGCGGTTGCTTCCACTTTAATCAAGGCTTCATGTGGCCTGGCTTCGGAGTCTGAATCTCCTCGATATTAAGTACTTCTGGACCTCCATGTTTTCGAATAATGACTGCTTTCATTTTTTCAGGTACCTTTACATGCGTTTGCTTGCGTTTAACGACTAGATTTTCTCCCATTTAGCTTCCCCTTTCGAGATTTAAAGTTCGAACATTGTGCGGCAATCTTTCTTATTTCATGTGTAAGACAACAGTTTGATCGATTAATTCAGTTTTGGCTCCACGTTTTTGTGAAAATAAATGGAGTCTTTCAGCTATTTTTTGATTTTGTTCACTCGTTCCTTCAATTGGCTCACCAATTTCATCCAACATCGCTGGATATAGGATGACTTTTTCCAATGTTAATGAATGATTTGAAGAATCACTAATTAAAACAAGCTCAGCTAAACAACTTTGGTGATTTTCTGGTAACATGGAAAAATCATAGGGAACGTGGAATGCAGACTGATCAAATCCATTAGGAAAAAATTCTTGATGAAAAATATAGTTTCCTAAGCTGTAAAGGACAGGTGTCAGTTTATCTTTAGTACCCACTGCTTGAAATGCTTCGAGTCCATAGGGCGCATGTGAATGATGACCAATAATTACATCGACTCCTGCGTTAACAACACGTTGGGCAACGGTTTTTTGATATTCTGCTATAGGGTCTTGTGGTACGGATCTCCATTGAGGTGGGACACCCCAGTGCATCGCTAGGATGATAAAATCAGCATGAGTACGGGAGGTTTTGATTGTTTCTTCCAATAGAAGCAAGTCATCTTCTATTGGTTCTGTTTGTATCCAAGGCGGAGTTCCAGGTTGTTCATCTAGAATACTAGAGTCAACTTGAAAAAAGCTTTTAATGCGAACGCTTGCAATGCCAGGACGTTTTTTTAAAGCTTGAAATCCTGGAGGGACAGTTGAAGACCATGAAAGAAAAGCGATTTTATACCCATCTACATCTAAATAAACAGGCTTAATGGCTTCATTTAAATTCATCCCTGCGCCTGTATGTTCTATCTTTACTTCATCTAGAAAGTGGCAGGTTTGCTCTAGGCCTTCTTTTCCCCAATCTAGCATGTGATTGTTTGCTAATGATACAGCAGTTGTTTTTAAATTCTTTAACCAAGAAGCGGTTTCTGGAGGCTGTTTCATCCGAATTAATTTATCAGCTGGCGGTCCAGGTTTTTCTACAATCGGAGCTTCCAAGTTCGCTAGACGAATATCTGCTTCCTGCCATTTCCCTTTCCAAATATCTTGTTTTGGTTCTTGTAGCATAGCAATATCTCCAACTGCAGCAATCCGAATTTCTTTTATCATTTAATAGCCTCCTGTGTAGAATTCTTACTAAGAAAATCCCGAACAAGTTTTAAGTACTCTTCATTTTCTTCTGCTTGAGGAGAGTGTCCACTGTTCTCAAATATCACTAACTGTGAATCTGTAACCTTTTCAGCAATCAGTTCCGAACATTCAACAGGAGTAATCCAGTCATGTCTTCCTACTGTAACGAGTGTTGGAACAGAAATTTTGTGTAAATCTGGAACCAAATTATAATTGGGTTTATTGTAGCGAAAGGCAAAATTATGTGTTTCATATCGATAATAAATCGAATCAAGTCGATTCCTTGCTGTCTCTTCATCAAATTTCACCGTATAAAGAGGCAGAATAGCTTGGAACATTTCTTTCAACTCTTTGTTTGAATGAACTTTTCCTGCAAATAAGCGAGTAATCCCGTCTTCTGTAATCCCGGGTAGATTGCTTGCTAAGGCACGGTCGATAGACAATTGATTGAATTCACTATTTGGAGCGGTATCTCGAAGCAATACATGTGTTACATTGTTGGGATATCGTAATACATATTCTAAGGTCAGAAAACCACCATAGGAACCGCCAAGAATTTTTATTGGCAACTCCTACGAGTTCTTTCCTTAATTCTTCAATATCAGCTGTCCATTGTTCATGTGTAAAGGGTGGCTTTCCCTCTGAACGTCCAGAACCTCGCATATCCAAAAAGACAAGTTGGTATTGATCTCCAAGCGAGGAAAAGGCTTTAATGTCAGCACGACAATCTGATAAACCAGGAGCTCCATGAATAAAAAAAATTGTCTTTCCTTCTGGGTTACCGTGGATTTCATAATAAAGCTCATTTTCATTTATTGAAATATACAAATGATTCACACCTTCCTCATTTTTTCACAAATTTAGGATCAAGTGCATCTCGAAGTCCATCTCCTAAAAAATTATAGGCAAGAACAGCGATTGTAATAGCGGCGCCTGGTAATATTCCTAGAATGGGTGCATTCCAAATATATTGCTGAGCGTTTTGTAACATGTTACCCCAGGTTGGTGTTGGAGGCTGTATCCCTAAGCCTAAATAACTGATCGCACTTTCGGTTAAAATCGCCCATGCAATGGTTAGTGTGCCTGATACTATAATTGACGGAACAATTTGAGGAATAATATATTTTGTTAAAATTCTTAATGGATTTGCTCCAGATGCATTGGCTGCCTCTACGAACTCATATTCTTTCCACTTTAATGTTTCTCCATAAACGACTCTTGCGATCTCCATCCAACCACACAACGCAATGACGATAATAACCATCATGGGACTCGTACCAAGTACAGTTAGTGCAACGAGAACAAAGAAAAAATTTGGGATGGCCATCATGGCTTCGGTAATTCTCATAAAAACAGACTCTACAAGTTTGCCAAAAAATCCAGCACATGCCCCCACAAAAGTTCCAATGAGTAATGAAAATAGCATAGCTGCTAAACCAACTAGTAAGGTCACTCTTCCCCCATGAAGCATTCTTGAGAGGACATCACGGCCGAGATCGTCTGTACCAAAAGGATGTTGTAATGACCATGCTGCTAAAGCGCCTGACTGCGTTAATTCTTCGGGTGTTATGGTTCAAACAAAGGGGCCTAAAAATACGATCAAATGCAAGGTAACAAGAAACCATAATGAAAGATAGGCCACTCTATTGTCTGTTAATCTTTTTAGTGAAATAAATCTTGATTTTTTTGAAGAAAGAGTAGCACGATGACTGTATTTCGGGTCTGTAGATACCACCATTTTTTCACCTCCTAGGATTAAACGTTTTTGACTCGTGGATCGATTCGAGAATAAACAAGGTCAACTAATAAATTACAGACAACAACAACAATCGTGATCACAACCGTTACACCCATGACTAGTGGATAATCTCTGCCTCTAGCCGCTTCAATAATTAATGTACCGATACCTGTCCAACCAAAAATGGCTTCAATGATCACAGCACCACTTAATAGTCTTGGAATAAGAACCCCAATAATTGTAACTACAGGGATTAAAGCATTTCGTAAAGCATGAACGTAAAGAACGATAAATTCTTTTGCACCTTTTGCCCGAACCGTTCGAATATAGTTTTGCGAGATAACTTCTAGCATTGAGGAACGAGTAAAGCGAACAATGTTTGGGAGAACGGTTGTGGTTAGGATCAGAACAGGCATGATTAGATGGGAAACCCACTCCAAAAAGTTGAAATCTGGCCACAAGGGCCAGTACACCCGATGATGGCAACCAACCAAGTGTAATAGAGAATAAATAGATTAGCATTAGGCCTAACCAGAACGCGGGCAAAGATAGACCCATGACACTAATAAAATTGATGACATGATCTTGAAGTTTTCCGCGATTGATCGCAGAAATAACACCTAATAGAATACCGATAAAAATAGAAAATATAATCGTAAAAGCGGTCAGCTCGATTGTATAAGGAAGACGATCGGCAATCCGTTGCACAACGGGCTCACTAGAAGTAAAAGAGACGCCAAGATCTCCTTGGACCGCATTTTTAACCCAATCTAAATAACGTAGATGAATGGGTTGGTCTAGGCCCAAACGTTCAACGATTGCTTGTCGCTCTTCAGGAGAAGCATCCATCCGCATCGTACCTGCTGGTTCACCAGGAGCAAGGTTTATTAGAAAAAAGGTAATGATTGTTACAATGAGTAATAGGATTACACTTTGTCCCAATCGATTAAGTAGAAATTTGAGCATTCAAATCCCCCTTCCTCCAAATTTATGAAGGAACTGAAGTGTGCGAAACACACACTTCGATTCCTGAAATGACTACTCAAGATACCATTCATGTACATAATGTAAGGAATCCCCAAATCCTAGTTCTGGAACTCCTTTTAATTCATCAATTCGAACTTGAGCTTCTTGAGGGTACCAGAGAAAAATGTAAGGAAGCTCTTCAGCCATTAACTTTTGTGCTTCATAATAAGCTTCTTGACGTTCTGATATTTCACTTGTTTGGGCACCAGCTTCTAGTAAAGCATCCAATTGTTCATTTTGATATGCTGGTAAGTTAAACCCATTTTCAATACTGCCTGAGTGCAGGTAAGCTGATAAGTCAGGATCTGCTGGATATCTCCACCAGTTTAAACTCATTTCGTAATCACGATTAACCACAACATCTTGAATCATGGCATTCCATTCCATCGCTTTCAATTCAACTGAAAATCCAACTTGTGAGAGGTACTGCTGGACCATTTGTGCAATCGCTTCTAAATCTCCTTGAATACCGATTTCAAAATCAATGGTGAATGGTTCACCATCTCTATCGAGTACTCCATCTCCATCAGTATCCTCCCAACCAGCTTCAGCAAGAAGTTCTTTTGCGCGTTCAGGATCATACTCATAATGCAACACATCGTCTGTGTAGTATTCTTGCAGTGCGGGAGCAATTGCTGCGTCTGCAATGGTTCCATATCCTTTTAGGACCGTATCAATGATGCTTTGACGATCAATTGCATGAAGAATTGCTTGCCTTACTCGTTTATCTTGGTATTTTTCGATTTGTTGGTTTAAAATAAGCCAGAAAAAACGTGGGGTTTCTCTAGCATGAACACTTACACCATTTGAATTTTCGATTCTTTCAATCGCAGACGTATCATCTAGAGCAAAGATCGATAATTCACCACTTAGTAGCTGGGCAACATGGGTGTTTGCATCAGCAAGTACTTTGTACTCAATTTCATCGAGGTGTGCTATTTCACCATAGTAATTTTCATTTCGTTCAAGAACGACTCGTTGTCCAGAAGTATAGCTTTTTAATTTAAATGAACCTGTACCTACTGGATTTGTTTTATTAAAAGAAGTTAGCTCCCATGGATCCTCTCCTTCAAAAATATGCTTAGGAATGATCTCTGTGTTGAAACTTAAATAAGCAGGAAGAGCTGCGACTGGGTTTTCCATATGAAACTTTACGGTGAATTCGTCAAGAACCTCTACTTCCTTAACATTTTGGAAGTACGATGAATTATTGGCGCCCAATTCTTTGTTAAGTACAATTTCATTAAATGTAAATGCTACATCTTCTGCAGTAAATTGTTCCCCATCATGCCAAAGCACATCGTCTCTCAAGTGGAACGTCCATTCAAGCTCATCTTCAGACGTTTCCCAATCAGTCGCTAGATCAGGAGTAGGTATTAGATCTAATCCAGGCTGAGTTAAGCCTGAAAATAATACTCTATTAACGACGTTCGATTCTGCAAATGCACTTGGATGCCATGGATTAAATGTGGGGTCGGCAACAATGGGTATTGATACCTTACCGCCCTTTTTTGGCCCCTCTTCTGAAATATTTTCGTTATCTTGATCCACTCCTTCTGATGTTGTGCTCTCTCCTCCGTAGGCGCATGCAGCAAGGAGAACGATTGAAATGATAAAGGGAACACAATATTTCCATTTAAGTTTGTTCATCATTTATCTTTCCTCTCAAATTTATTTTGCCCACGTTGCTTCGAGCACACGCAGAATGTTTGTTCCAATCACTTTACGAATATCTTCACGGCTGTAACCGTGCCTAACAAGCCAGCGTACAATGTTTGGAAAGCATTCAGCTGGATTTTCGAGGCCTTTCACATATTCAACTTTTTGCATGTCTGACATCTGAGCACTCTTAATGGAAAGTTGACCTGATAATAAGTCATGAAGTCCAACATGATCTCCAAAAAGTGTGTCAGGGCAGAAAAGCGACATGATCAATACCTACAAGATTTGCTGTGTATTCGAAATGTTCCATGAAAGATTCAATATTGTGAGCAGGATGATTATGTGTGACGGTTGAATGTGGAGCTGCTTCAATTGCAATAACTCCCCCTTTTTCTGCACATGCTTTTATCACATCATCTGGCTTTAAACGTTTTGTATCCCAAAGTGAACGTGCCCCAGCATGATTAATCGTGACTGGCTTTTCACTTGCTTCTATCGTATCAAGTGCGGTTTTATCACCTGAGTGAGAAACATCAATGGTTATTCCTAAACGATTCATTCGTCGAACTGCTTGCTTACCAAATACAGTTAGACCTCCGTCGTTAGGTTCTCTCAGCCCTGAGCCCAATTGATTTGCTTCTGAATAGACAATTCCCATTGTTCGAATACCAAACCCATATAAAACGTCTAACCTATCAAGTTCGTTTTCTATCATGGTTGAAGATTCTAATGCTCCAACAAAAGCAATCTTTCCTTCTTTTTTTGCTTGATACAAATCTGAAGTGCGTTCTGCTTTGATAATCATGTCTTGATGGGCGATGTCACTGAAACGAATACCGATGTCATGAATAACATCTGACCATTTCCAACCAGCTTGAGATGTAATCATGGCTGTACCATCCATAAAATTCTCAAAAATGACATCTAATCCAGACTTACTCAATCCTTCATAACCTGTCCAATCACGACCTTGCCGCCTAAATTCATAAAAGTCTTCTAAATTTTCCGGTGTTACAAATGTGTGTTCATGCATGGAAATAATGTAATCTTCATTTAAAATTGACCATACTATTTCTTCTTCTTCTTTTGAAACAAGATACGTGTAAGATGGTACACGCTCGACTTCGTTTACTAATGTATACTCTTTATAGTCCACTCCAGCTTCTAAATATTGAAAAGACTTGTAGCCATCATAAATTTTTGGATTAGGTAACTTTATCGTTTTTGTCATTTGAAAAACTCCTTTTTCACAAATGGTATACGAATTTTAAAAAAACGTTTATTATGAATATAATATCTTTTTCGACAATCTTCTTTTTGCACTATATTGTTTATCAATATTTTCTATAGCATCTTTAAGAGTCTGTCCTGCCTTTAGAGGATAATGGCAAGAAACGTAATGCTTTTTCCGTACTTCTAAAAATGGTGGTTCTTCGATTGCGCATCGTTCTGTAACGAGTGGACACCTCGTTCTAAATCTGCACCCTGTAGGTGGGGACGAAGGTGAAGGTACTTCACCTTTTAAAATGATGCGCTCTTTTTTTGTTTTGGGATCAGCTTCTGGTACAGTTGATAAAAGTGCTGCTGTATATGGATGGGCTGGAGTTTCAAATATGTTATCTGTTTCTGAGAGTTCTACGAGTTTGCCTAAATACATTACGCCAACTCGATCCGAAATATGTCTAACTACGTTTAAACCGTGAGCAATAAATAGTAACGTCAAACCTAATTCTTTCTTAAGTTTCATCAGTAAGTTAATAACTTGTGACTGAACCGAAACATCAAGTGCCGAAACAGGCTCATCTGCTACGACGAATTGTGGATTTAATGCAAGTGCTCTTGCAATTCCTACGCGTTGACGCTGACCACCAGAAAATTCATGTGGGTAGCTGTTGTAACGATCTGAATCAAGTCCAACAAGTTCTAACATTTCTTTCACTTTTTTTTCTTTTTCCGTTCCACTTGCCACACCATGAATATCATACATTTCACCTATTATTTGGCCGATAGTAAAACGAGGGTTAAGTGAACCGAAAGGGTCTTGGTAGATAATTTGTATTTCTTTTCTTAATTTTCTGAGTTCTTTGTTTGTATGCGTTAAAATATTCTTGCCATTAAAATAAACTTGTCCTTCTGTTGGCTCCTGTAAACGTAAAATGTTCCTGCCAAGAGTTGATTTACCACAACCAGATTCTCCAACAAGACCTAGTGTCTCACCTTTGTAAATATTAAAAGAGATATCATCTACTGCACGAACAATCTTTTTCTTGTTCTTAAAATAACCACCTCCTTTAATAGAAAAATGTTTTTTCAAATTGATGATCCTAAGCAGAGGGTCTAAGTTGTCTGAAATGTTATCATTTTGATTCAATCCTCGCACCTCCCTCTGTCACAACATTTTGTTCCCGATTTTCTAATAGGCTGTTTACATGCCAGCAGGCTACTTGTCTATTATCTCTTGTTTCTAAAGGAGGTTGCTCGTTCTGGCATCTATCTGTAGCAAACGGGCATCTTGGTGTGAAACGGCATCCATTTGGTACCTCATGTAAACTTGGGATTGTGCCTTTAATTGATTTTAAATATACGCCTCGTTCACCGTCCATTTTGGGTACAGACTCTAGTAATGCTTTTGTATAAGGATGATATGGCTGGTTAAAGATATCAGTGGTGCTTGCAATCTCCATGATCTTTCCTGCGTACATAATAATAATTCTATTGGCCATTTCCGCTGCAACACCTATATCATGGGTAATGAGCATAATTGACATATTTCGCTCTCTACGTATTTTTTTTAACAGTTCTAGTATTTGTGCTTCAATGGTTACGTCAAGAGCAGTTGTTGGTTCATCCGCTATTAAAAACTCTGGTTCAGAAGCTAAGGCTATGGCAATCATCACCCTTTGTCTCATTCCTCCAGATAACTCATGTGGGTACTGTTTTAGGCGGGTTTTAGGTTCTGAAATGCCAACAACTCGGAGAAGTTCCTCGGCTCTTTCTCTTGCTTTATCCCTCGTCACTGTTTTATGAAACCTCATGGCTTCAGTAATTTGTTTTCCAATTGTAAAAACTGGGTTTAGAGCTGTTAAAGGTTCCTGAAAAATCATCGATATTTTTGAACCTCGAATCTTTCTCATTTCTTCATTGTTTTTTGAAGTAAGATCTTCATTATTAAATTTAATTTTTCCAGATAATATTTTGCCATTTTCGAATTCGACTAAGCGCATAATACTCATAGACGTTACACTTTTACCACTCCCTGACTCTCCTACAATACAAACAATCTCACCTTTATTGATATCAAAGGAAACGCCATCAACGGCTTTTAGAAAACCATCTTTCCCTTGATAGCCTATAACAAGATTTTCCACATTCAAAACTTTCTCCAATTTATAGCCTCCTTTCATTAGGATAGATTCTTTATTAAATAATTTCTTCTGGATGGAAAAAAAACTTTCCCTAATATTGAGTTTATTTCATATTGTTTTTCTATCAATGTTGGAAGAAACTCTTGGGCTTGGTCAAAAGTGAGTCGATAGTTTGGACCTGCTATAGATAATGATCCAAGGATATTTCTTTTGTGATCGAACATTGGGATTGAGACTGCAGCTACATCATTAAACGTTTCACCTGTTGTATAAAACCAACCTTGATTTTTAATAGTAGTCAACATCTCCAAAAAAGAATCTTTGGATGAAATTTGTCTCGTTTGATTCTGAATCCCTAAATCAATAATTTTATTCTGAATATCGATTGGAAGATAAGCTAAGATTACTTTGTGCGATGCGCCAATATATAGTGGGCTTCTTTTCCCAATTGATTCAGCAAAACGAACCTGCTGTTCACTTTCTACAATTTTTACAAACAATCCCTCTTCATTATCAATAACTGTAAATACAACACTTTCTCCTGTTTCTAAAGCAATTTGCTTCATTATCGGCTCAATCAATTCCGAGATTTTCAAATTTTCTTCAACAACATTACTTAATTCAATAAATTTTATTCCAAGCTCATATTTATGGGTTTCTGGATTTCTAAAAACATACCCTTTCTCCTCAAAAGTACTAAGGATTCGATGAACAATGGTGTGGCTCATACCAAGCTTTCTAGCAAGCTCTCTAAGTCCCCAAGATGGTGTCTCATATGTAAATTCATCCAAGATACTTAATGCTTTGTTGACTGTTTTTGAACTCATCACTATCACACCTTTAGTGGTTCTATATTAGAACCAATATTCTGAATTTTGTGTTTTTTATTTTATGATACCATCTGTATAGAATTTATCAAGATGTTGTAGAAGATTTTCTTACTTTGTTTTATTTGTATATCTTTATCTTTATTCTGTATTTATACATAACATCCGGTTTGAAAGAATACTAACTTAGATATACGGTTGATTCTTCAATATCGATTTTTAGATTAAGAATAAAAAACATAAGAAAAAATGACGTGCAAAATCGATCCTAATTTGCATGTCACTTTCTTTATCGGCTCAGTTACGTATAAAGATTTTTTAAAAGATAAAAGCTTCTCTTTCTTTAGTAAAGCCTATTTTTTTGCAAATCGTATGGATGCTGTATTACTTAGGTCTAAAATACTAATCAGTTTGGAAAATCCTAGCTGCTGAAAGCCACAGTTTAAGCAAGCATTAGCTGCTTCTGTAGCAAACCCATTAGACCACTATTTTTTATTAATATGGTAGCCGGTTTCTACCTCAGATTCTACAGCCCCCTTGCTTGTCCCATTTGGTCTGATGGAATCAGTCAATTTATTAATAAGCATGGATCCTGCATTTTTTGCTATGAGTATGAGATACTTAGAAGTACATTAATTTAGAGAGGAAAATACCGATGAAACTAGGAATACTTGATCAAATACCCCTCCCTTGTGGAGCATCGGTTCAAGATACATTCAGAAAGACGATAAAGCTCGCTCAGCATGCTGAAGCATGGGGATATTCACGATACTGCCTCGCAGAGCATCACAATACAGCCCTATGGGTGCTCGGTCTATCTGAACAAAGTGGAAGAATAGCTGCTGAAAGAGGTCTCGGATTAACCTTTGGGCATTTTATCAGCCCTGATCATTGGCATGAGACCCTCAGTGCTTATCGCACAAGATTCAGACCCTCTAGCCAAGTAGAGCGGCCGATTGTTAACGCTTGTGTTTCCGTTGTTTGTGCTAAAACAACGGAACGAGCTGAAGAGCTAGCACTTACTCAGGATCATTGGCTACTAGGGATTGAGCGGGGAGATACGAAAATTCCTTCCCTTGAAGATATTCAAGAGAAACAAATGACCTCCAATACTTTAGTTAACTATAACTAAAGGCGAGCGTTAATTGGAAGACCCTCGGAAGTTAAGCGAGGACTTGAAGAGCTCAGTGAACGCTACGAAACAGATGATTTTTTATTTATCACGAATATACACAGCTATCCTGATCGCCTTAAATCCTATCAGCTGCTTACCAAGGAGTTTCAGTTGACCTAAGCAAAGTAAAAAACAAGCGAGAGTGATGAACTCTCGCTTGTTTTGGGTCTTACTTACGGCTAACTTTAAAATTCAAACTAATGAAAGGTTTATATGTGCTGTAACATTGTATATAAAGCTTCTACTATTTTTAAAGGCTCATCTTTTTGAATATAATGTGAGCTATGATGCGCAATGATCAGTTCACTTTGATTCGATAGCTGAAGTAGCTCTTCTTGCATTTCATGCCATAGCTTCTGAGATTCTTTTGAATAGTGGTCTTTTTTACCTGAAGATAATACAAACAAGGGAATGGTTCCGGGATGTTCTTGTTCTTGTTGTTGATTGGCTTGATTAAGGCTTGTCATAAATTCATCGTAGGTTCCTTCAAGGGTAAATTGTTTTTTGTATGCTTCTTGAAAATAAGTTGGCATAGTAGGTAAAAATTTCCGTTTGTAGTTCTTAGGTGTAGAGTCAACCAACACCATTCCAGCAACTTTTTCAGAAAATTTTGAAGCATAAAGACGTTCATTCACTCCTCCAAAAGAATGGCCAATTAAGATGTAAGGCGGTTTAAGATTTATCTTTTTTGAAACTCGTTTAACTCTTCTACCATATTGATGCTCGTACGTAAATGTGGTCTTTTTTCACTTTTTTCCCAATTCAGCTCGGTCATAAACAAGTACGTTTGTTACCGTCATAAGTTCTGGTATGGTCTCTTCCTTAAATATACATCATTTTGAATTTGCTCAATAAGACAATGTTATCTCCGAAATTTTCCAATTAGAACGGGGAGTTGTTATGCAAGGGTATCCAACCTGTTAAGATTGCACCGCCCTCCGCATGATTTCCTACGACTAGGTCACCTCCGTGTTGTCTAATGATTCTTTGTGAAATAGTTAATCCTAACCCGACTCCTCCTGTTGAACGATTTCTCGATGCTTCACCACGATATAGTGGTTCAAATACTCGTTGAAGCTCCTCTGAAGAGAACCCCTCCCCTGTATCTTGTACTGTAAAGGTCACTTTGTTACCGTCCTTATAGCATTTGACAAAAATTTTTCCTTAGCAGGGTGTATGTCTGACCGCATTATCTAATAAGTTGTTCATTGCACGCTCTAATAAATGTGAATCGCCCTTGATGACATCAATCATTTGCCAAATTATTCACGATAATAGTGATGTGCTTTTGCTTGAGCTTGCGGACTCAGGCTGTCAATCGACTTCTTTAATAACGAGTCTAAGGTCAATCATATTTTCGTTAAGTTCCATCTCCAAGTACTCCGTCTTTGTAAATGTGAAAAGGTCCTCTACAAGACGGTCCAACTGCGCTGACTTTTCCTTACAAACCGCCAGATACTTTGCCATTTTATCCGGTGAATGGGCAATGCCTTGCTCTAAGCCATCCAAATAACCTCGTAAGGCGAATAACGGTGTCCGTAAATCATGTGCGACAGCAGCAATCACGAATCGTCGTTCATCTTCCAATTCCACTTGTTTCTGAAAAGATTCATTTAGACCATCTACCATCACTTTAAATCCGTCATGAACTTCAGCAATTTCTGTAATCCGGGATGGAGGTAACTTGAATATCCAAATCCCCTTCTGCAATCTGCCGAGCACATAGGCTCATTTTCTCCAGAGGTATGAGAATATATTTTCGAATTGCATATCCGACAATAAAAAAAGCCGATAATAGACCAACGAATGCCGCAATTATTTGAGTTACTTTTGAATTTGATTGATAAATAACACCCCTTCCAAGTACCCGTCCGTCCTCAATGATCGAAAACTGTTCCGTTTGCGTAAAGGAGGGCTTTCGTTCAGAGTCGGTTCGAAAAATCTCCTGATCGGATTCGGATAGAATCGACACATCCATATTCGTTTTCTCTAACTGTCTGCTCAATTGTTCTTGCCAAACAGGGTCTCGTCCAGTTATCGGTGTTTGTCTCGATCAAACGAATCGTTGCTTCCACATTCTCTTGTTGTGAATCGTTCATTCCAAAACTGAACGTTTTTGTTTCAAGAAAATGCGTGGCTACATAAAATAACCATGGTAATATGAGGATGAAAAATAAGCTAAGTATTGTAAACTTACGAATGCGAATTGTTTTCATTTTATTCCCCTTTGAAACGATAGCCTATGCCCCATACGTTGACTATGAATTGTGGATCGTTCGGATCAGCCTCAATTTTCTCACGAAGTCGGCTTAGATGGACGCGAATGGTATGTTTATCGCCAACTCCATCCCAAAATTTTTCAAGTAATTGGTCATATGAAAAAACATATTTTGGATGTTCGGCAAACAATTGCAGCAAATCATACTCTTTCGGTGTAAGTGAGATAGGATGCCCTTCTACAAATACTTCTCTTGTGGACAAATCCAACGTGAGACGTCCATAATCCAAGACCTTCCTCTTAAATTCTTGCTGAGAGCTGGATCGTCGTAATACAGCCTTCACTCTTGCAACAATCTCACCCGGTGAAGCGGTTTTGACTATATAATCATCTCCACCAAGTGCCAGACCTCGAATCTTGTCTACATCATCGCTTCGAGCACTCAAGAAAAGGATAGGTACGTTGCTTTTCGTACGAATCTGCCGACATAACTCGAAACCATTTTGTCCTGGCATCATGATATCAAGAACGATGCAATGAATTGTATTCTGCTTTAACTCGACCAGTGCCTGAGTGGTGTCATAAGCGGTTTTCACATGAAAACCATCATTTTCTAAGAAGTCCCTCAATAGCTCGACAATGCTTTTGTCATCATCTACGACAAGAATTGTATGTATTTCCTTCACAAGTATCCCACCTTTTCTCCGTTACCTCTTCCTAGTAATTAACTCTTTCAATCGAAATTCATTTTTAGTTTATCATTTTATAAATAAGGAACAAGCTTAAACATACGTTTTGTGATGGATTGTTATTGTTTTGTGACTTTTTTGTATCTTTGTTTGAGATACTCAATGGTTATTCTTTTATTGTGGAATAAATCGGAGCGAATATCTACAGCGAATCGAGTGTAATATTTCGTCCCACCTTTTAAAAATGTAATGGAGGTAATATGTATGAATGTTCAAATTGTATTGTTTGATGGATTTGATTTATTAGACGTCATTGCTCCTTATGAAGTATTTACTGCTGCTGCACATGTACTCAAACGAGGAAATCACCGTTAAGCTTGTGTCTGCTGAAGGTGAACGAATGGTGACAAGTGGAGTAAATCAGCTGAAGCTTCAAGCAAGCTGACAGACTTGATTTAAACGGTAAAGGAATCATTCTTGTTCCGGGAGCATCTGGTTCTATTGACAATGATGGTCCAGATTCAATACCAGTTAAATTAAAGCAAGCAACTGAAACAGATTTAAGTAATCTACTAAAAAAGGCAATGAGAAACCAGATATTTTGCTTTCTACCGTTTGTGGTGGTTCCCTCATTTTAGCAATGGATGGTTTATTAGAAGGACGCCATGCCGTAACACATTATATGGGAATGGATCTTTTGCGTGCTACAAATGCTATTCCAGTTCAATGCACGCATTGTAGATGATGGTGATCTTGTTACTGGTGGTGGCGTTACTTCGGGACTCGATGTTGCCCTTTACTTAGTTGAACGAGAATTAGGTCCCCGAATAGCACACGCTGTTGAACAATTATTTGAGTACGAACGTAGGGGAACGGTTTGGAAGGCGGAAGGAAATGCACCTAAAGAAAACAAACATGAAAATCCGATTGAAGCGACAAATCATCATTCCTCTATTCAATCTAATGAAAAAGTTAATTTTCAAGGGAAATGGGATACCACAATCTCCACTCCAGTTGGAAAGCTTTCCGTTTTACTAGAATTTAACTACTGAAGATGGACGAATAGTAGGAACTGCAAGACAAGGAGAAGATATTGTCCTTTTAGACAACCCTGTACTAGAAGGGAATCAATTAAAATGGTCCATGAAAGTGACCAAGCCCATGCGCCTTACTTTAAATTTTATCGTTTCTGTAAATGGAAACGATATGTATGGTGAAGTAAAGGCTGGTATACTTCCCTCGTCTAAATTAATTGGACATCGTATTTCTTAAAAGGGAATGGATACTATCCATTCATTCCATGTATTTTTCATCAGTGCCACTGTCTTTATTATAACAATTCGAGGTTTATTTTCCTAAGTATTTAATAGAAGAATGGAGGATTTGGCTATTGAAGAAATCTATACAAATCATTGCTTTATCATTGCAATTATGTGGGTATTGCATACATTATCAAAGAATTTTATGGTTGATCCTACTTTCGAAAAATTTATATCTAGGAAGGATCAAATTCTAACAGATCAATCCTTATGGGTATTAATGATTCGTATTCATATTTTGCTGGCAATTATTTCGCTTCTTACTGGGCCACTAGGAGTGATGAAAAGAATTCGAATTAAATCTATTAAGTTTCACCGGTGGAATGGCAGACTATATGTCTTGTCTATCATTTTAAATTTCATTCCCGGAATCTATGTCTCTTTCTTTGCAACTGGGGGATGGCCAAGTACAATAGGGTTTCTTACTTTAAATACATTATGGCTTGGAACCACTATCCTTGGTTATCGGTATATCAAAAGAAAACTTGTGATTTTACATAGCCAATGGATGATTCGAAGTTTCTTTCTTTCCTTTGCAAATATGACCATCTATATCATTGTGGCCATTACACATAACGCAATGAATTTCTCCTATGGAAATTCCTACACATTAGCAGTTTGGTTATGTTGGCCTCTTAATCTACTTATAGCAGAGATAATTATTAGAAAAAAAACATTCTTATAAGTAATCAACTATTGTGCAAACTAAATCATTAGGGTTATAAAAAACTGCACCTCCAATTGTTACCATAACAATTGAAGGTGCAGTAAAGTATTCTCTTATCAGTTCGTAGACAAAGTCTTTAATAGACTACTCTACTAGATTTCGATAATCTTAAAAGTACCTTTAATAATCTAACTACTTCGACGCTGGGGCCAAATTAGCTTCAGGGGTCGTTACCTTGTCATAAAAATCTACAAATTTGTCACGATCAGCACTATCACGGTAAGCCATAGCGACACGTGGATGTTCATTAAGTGCACCAGAGATCATGTAAGGAATGATATAGCCCCACTCCCACTTTTGACGCATTTCTAGCATGTGTTTTTCAATTACGCCAAGAACAGGCTTAATTTCGTAGCTTGGTTTTTGTATGTAGCTAACGAGAAGCTCTGTGTTACAGTTACCAGCTGCACGCCCCATGCCATAAACGGACGAATCAAGGAAGGTAACCCCATTTTGTAACGCAGTTAATGTATTGGCGAATGCTAACTGCATGTTGTTATGCGTATGAATACCAAGCTGTTTGTTAGGAATCATCGACTTGAACTTTTTCACTTGATGCTCAATATCCAGCAGGATCTAAGCTTCCAAAAGAGTCAACGATATATACAACATCTACAGGGCTTTCCTTCACCAGTTCAAACGCTTCAATAAGCTGATGTTCAGGTACACTAGATAAAGCCATAATGTTAAGTGAAGTCTCATAGCCCAAATCATGAAACATCTGTACAAGCTCTAAGCCTTTATCCACTTCACGGATATAGCATGCCACTCGAATCATATCTAAAACACTTTCCTCACGGGGCAGGATGTCATTTGGATCTACACGTCCAATATCTACTAGAGCAGAAAGCTTCGTGAACTTTTTCTCAGGAATAATTTCTTTCAGGAAGTTATCGTCAAGAAATCTCCATGGATTGGGCTCAGTCGCGTTAAGAAGCTTAGCGGAATTTTTGTAGCCGATTTCCATGTATTCAACACCAGCAGCACTTAGGCCATTATACAAGTCTTGAACAAATTCGACGCTGAAATCCCAATTGTTAACTAAACCTCCATCACGAATGGTGCAGTCTAAAATTTTATTACGCTGTTCCATAGTAGTAACTTCCCCCTATTTATTCTGCTAATTAGCAAACTTATTTATTTTAAACTTTCACGCTTTCGTGCTTTTATGCTTTTATGTACTAAAATATCTTATTCTTTTTTATATCATGATTCATTCAAATGTGTCAAACTTTTTTTCGGAAAATCGATAAAATCCAACAAAATTCAAGGGTATTTTTTACTATCCTCAAGCTAATCATTTAATGATCATTTCCTTTAATTAAATTCGTCTTGCGTTATACCTTTTTAACAACATTGATCGAACAAATTGTCTGCATTCTGAAGATAAGGAAGACCTATCAGGATGAATTATAGTCTCCAAATGGCGTGTCACGAAGAAATTTGACTTCTCCTTCAAATTTTTTCTCTAAAACAGCATCGTATCCAGTGAATTTTACAAAAGTTGTATGATGTTCAGTGTTTTCGAAATCAATTACACTTAATACGTGATGTTGTTCTTGTTCCATTTTATATGCCTCCTCATTTAGTGTATACCTATATCAAAAGCTGTTTAAGAGAATATGTCAAGTCAGTACAAATTATCAAGAAGTTATATGAAGAAAAATAAAGCGTCTTACAAAAAAGAGCTATTCCATTTAAGGAATAAGCCCTTTTGGTTGAGGGGAAATAGATTAATGATGCGCAAGTGCCGATAGCTCGCTTTCTGTAACCCATTTATGATTTGAGATTTCTTCTTCACTAGTAGTTAAAGTGAAATCAATCATATATACCGTTGTTTCTTCAGACGAATCAATCTCAGCAGTTGCACCCTGCATTCCTTCCATATGATCAGCATCGAGGGTTATTTCCGTTCCAGGTTCCAATGTTTCTTCGCCAGGATCTATTAATTCTTCATGAATCACCCATTTATGATTTTCTACTCTCTCTCCACCAGTTGTAGGTGTGTATGAAACAGCGTATGCCGTTGTATCATAAGCACCGACGATCGTTGCTTCAGCACCCTCCATTCCTGCCATGTGACCTCTTTCGATAATCGCTTGGCTGCCAACTTCAAAAGTTGGATTTTCAGCCTCTCTCAAATCGTCTGGAACCTCACCTGAGCTAGAATGGTCCATGTCAGAATGATCCATATCCATATCATATCTGAGTGGTCCATGTCCATGCTTTTCTCTGAACTGGTATCTGTATCCATGCTTTCTCCTGGATTCATTTCCTCATTGTCACTACCACACGCAGATAACATAATGGCTGAGACCAAAGAGACCATTCCTATCACTATTCTTTTCCTTTTCATCTACTATCACCTCATTTTTTATTTTAAGAACTTTCATTATCTAGTGTTTATAAATAAAGTTTACTTACTTATAACACATATAACTTAGCTCTTAATAGCTGAAACATTATTATCATTGAGCTTAAACGAAAAATGTCTAGAAAGTATGAAGATTGATGAAAAGATTTCATTTATATCTCGTATGCCCAATTGACTAAGCATAATTGAAGTAGATAGGCCAACAGGGCCACCTCCTAATAATGACAATAGGTACATCCCTTATCATACAACAACATTTCTTTTTTAAATTTCTTTCATTTATGTGATAACCCTCCAACATATTTTTATCCTAAAATATTATAATATGATTTAATAATGATCAAAAAAAGTCTAGAAAAAGATATTATGTTTTTTATTCAGTCCTTTTTATTTCACTAAAGACGCATGCATCCCTTTTTGAAGGCATGCATGCGTCTTTTTTTATGAACTGTATTTATCGGATTTAGATGAAAATAGCATTAATATAATTCTTACAATAATGGTCAGAATAGTAATGATCAAAAGCTCTGCAATGGCTACAGTGATACTAAACATCTAACCTTTTTCACTCCTCTTCAAACTCTTTAGTAAAGTTTATTATTCTTTTCTGGGACCATTTCTGCTTTCTTGTAATTCGAAGTGTGCTTTTACAGCTTCCCGTGCTATATTCTGAGCCATTCCTTGTCTAGCTCCATTGGTGTCTAGTTTCGCATGTGGAACAACAATCGCAAAAGCAATTTCTGGATCACTAAATGGGGCAAAGCCAACAAAAGTTTGAGTCTCTCCATCAATGACGGAGCGTCTTTCTCCATTTTGAACAGCAACCTTAACCTGCGCTGTTCCCGTTTTTCCAGCCACTTCATATTGTGGTATTTCAGCAAACCTCGCAGCTGCATTTCCATGGGCAACGACTCTGCGAAGTCCTAATTTTGTCCGCTGTATATGTTCATCGCTCATCTCTATCCTATTTAACACACTAGGTTCAAATTTTTGAATGACAGCACCCTGCTCATGTAGGTCTGACACAGGCTCACGAATCTCTGTAACTAGATTTAGTTTCATGCGGTAGCCATTATTTGCAATCGTAGCGATATATTGCGCAAGCTGTAATGTTGTATACGTATCATATTGTCCAATCATTAGATCAAGCAGTTTTCCTCCATTCGTGTTGTCACCCTGCATCCCATTAAAATAGCTTGGCAAATCAATCCCTGTTTCCGCACCTAGTCCAAATTGATAAAAATTGTTCCGAACAGCATTATAAGCATCAGCGATCGTAGCACTAGTCCAACCGCATTGCGTATTAGGAGCAACATAATAGCAATTTGCTAGCCTCATCCCAATCTCAAACATATAAACATTCGATGACTGCTCGAGCGCATATACATCATCAATCCAGCCAAAACCTGCTCTATTCCATGTTCCCTTTGGTGGCGTTGAAGGCAAATAGATGATTCGATCATTAAATTTCGTTCCTGGTTGAGCAACCCCCTCATGAAATCCAGTTAATATGGAGGCAGCTTTTACCGATGAACCCATTTCAAATGCTTTATTAACAACTCCTATATGATCAGCATGACTGCTAGTATTATTTCCAGCTGAATCTAGAAATCCTGCCATGGCTAATATATTACCAGTACGTGGATCTAATAAAGCTGCATAAGCAGACCGATCTTTAATAAACGAATGCCTTCCAGCAGCCATTTCATTATTAATTATCTCTTCAAGTCTTTGCTGTAGCTCCATGTCAATTGATAGAATAAGATCATTTCCTCTTTGACCAGCATTTACTGTAGACGTTTCAACCGCTGAACCAGCTCCTTCGCTAGTCATTACGGCTTTTACTCCTTTAAGCACATCCTCATAATGATCCTCTAAATAACTTATTCCTACTATTTCATTTCGTCCGTAACCTCTTGCCAAATAAGAATCAAGTTTTTCGCTAGGAATCAAATTTACATTTCCAAAATAACTACGAAATGAATCTCCATAAGGGTAACTTCTGCTAGAATCAAGCTGAATGTCGACCCCGGGTAACTGATCTAAATTTTCACTTATTAAATGGGCTTCTTCATTAGTGAGATTACGTTTTATACGCTGGGGCGCATTTACAGTCCCTAGAATCATTTCTCGAAAGATTGCTATAATCTTTAAATCATGATCACTTATCCTTTTCATTTGGTTCTCTGTTATTGCTTCCACTTCTAACCTATATAATTCAGCATTATCGTTTATCTCACTGCGTTTCTCTCTACTAACAAGACGATATCGCTCTTCTTCCTCCATTGTTAGTAAGAGGTAGTCTTGTATATCTCTTTTCGTTAAATTGGACGTGTCCATCGTAATGAAAGGTTCAAGTTCTTCTGCTACTTGTAAAATGGTCGTTGGACTCGTATTCACTGAAGGCATCATATAAGTGACTGAGAACTCTAGCTCATTGTTAACGACAATATTGCCGAACCTATCTATCATTAATCCGCGCGGTACATCCGTTTGAATATGATGTTCTTTTGCTGATACTAACTGTGCTACAAATGCCTCACCGTTTAAAATTTGTATATATCCAAGTCTAATAATCAGAGCAGTAAATAATAGAAAGATCGCCATAAATAGAATGTTTAGTCGAGGTACTTGTATCTTTTTCATGTCATTCCCTCTTTTACGATAAAAATTGTTGAAAACAGTTGAATCTTTTACTGCAACAGTTCACTGAAACTCTTCTACTATTGAAGTAACGCTTCAAAAATTCCGTTAACTTTAGGAACGGCATATTGACTGCCACCACGATTTTCCACATTTTCAATCATCATTAAGATGATTAAGTCAGGATCGTTGGTGTTCACGGCAATATAACCTCCAGTTTCTTTCCCCGATTCTTGTTGAGATAATTTATATTCAATCGTCCCTGTTTTTCCCGCTAGCCTTATATTTTCTAGTTTAGAAGCTGATCCTGTTCCTTTCTCTACTACCGCAGTTAGATCCGCTATTATTTTATTCGCTTGTTCTTCATTGATAATATTTTCTTTCCAAATAGAAGGTCGTTCTCCTTTATATAAAAGAGGCTTAGGAATAAAACCATTATTCACAAAAGGAGAATACATTAAAGCTAAATGCAAAGGTGTAACAAGAAGCTCTCCCTGACCGTATGCAGTGTCTGCTAATTGAATGTCTGAGTTTATTCCGTTATTATCAACTGTCGACATTGACATTCCATATGAAAAGGGTATTGTTTCATTAAATCCAAATGAATTCAATCCCTCCAGAAAATGATCCACCCCCATCTCTAATGCCATTTGAGCAAAATAAATATTATCTGAATAAACTAAGGCGTTCGTTAAATCAACGTTATTGACATCCATTACTCTTGTTACAGCATAATTTCCCCAAGAGGAATCCTTTTGCCATTGTTTTCCTACGATCTTTTTCTCTACATAAGGATCCCAACGATTGTTTAAACCAATCGTTGCTGTAATGGGCTTAATGATTGAACCAGGAGCATAGCTTTGTGTAAAACGATTTAGTAAAGGTTTATGTTGATCTTCATTTAGATGTTTCAAATTTTCTGATGATATCCCTAGGATGAAATCGTTAGGGTTATATGCTGGAGAACTAACTAACGATAACACCTCTCCTGTTTGTGGATTTAATGAAACGGCTGTACCTGCATCATTATTAAATAGGTTGTATATCATAGCTTGCTGATTTGCGTCGATTGTTAGTTGAATATCCTCTCCGTTAATCGCTTCCTTTCTTGCAATTTCTCCTTTTCGATTTCCTTCTTGATCAATGACGTAAATAGCATTCCCGGATTCACCGCGCAGCTTGTGTTCTACTATCTTCTCAAGCCCAGCCTTACCAACTTTATCATTCACTGTATATCCTTGATTGCTCAAATTTTCCAACTCTTCAGAAGTGATCGAACCAATATAACCAATTAAATGGGCAGTTGCCTGTTTAAAAGGATATACTCTTGCACTTACTTCTCGGTAAGTAACTCCTGTTATTTCTTTTAAATCAATTAACGTTTCTTGTTGTTCTGTTGGAATGGATGTAAGCGGAACAAACATATCTGGTTTTACCCAATTCTGATTAAGGATCTCTATGATATCCTCCTCGGGCAGATTAAGGACATTAGAAACACCTGCTACTGTTACCTCCTCTGATTCCACTCGCTCTGGAACAATACCGACTTCATAGATCACTCCATTTGTCGCTAACCCGAAACGGTTTCTGTCATAGATTTCTCCTCTTTTCGCTTCTAGCGTTTCGATTCTTACCTTATCTCCTTCATTCAATTGTGGAAAAATTAATTTTGGTGTCCAGACGACATTCCATTCTTTTTTCTTTTTATCAAAAAACATCTCCATTTCAGATTCAGTCGTCACTTCTCCAGCTAATGTAATCATTGTTTGCTTGAATGGGATAACCATAATCTCATCATCATTTGATTTCTCTAAGTCATCTTCTTTGTTATCAAGTTGCTCGATCTTAATATCTTTTGCTTCTAGACCACTATGTATCTTTTCGTAACGATTTACAAAATCAGCAGCTGAAATGATTTCCTTTGAAGAATCAGCTAAAAGTTCATACATTTCGTGATAATCACCTTTTTCTAAATGCGATATAAAACTCATAAAAACCTCTTCGGGGGTATTTTTCTCTTTTGAACAACCGATCAGTATTTGACATAGAACAATTAGGAATAAGCCAATAATCGTTCGTTTTCTAAGTAGCATATTTTTCCCTCTCATGTTTATTTATAGACTTTTAATAATTTCACTTTAAAATATTACACATGTAATTTTTAATAAAGTATTACACGTGTAATATTTAAAGTCAATCCTTTTCTTTTCGTAATTATATACGGAAACATCTTCATTGCGGCTTTATAATAGGTTGCATAGAGGATAGAGATAAGGGATTAAATCACTATAAAAAAAAGCCGCAGATCTTGCTCTGCGGCTTAGGTTCTTCATACTTACGGAATTAATAATCAGGTATAACATCAATTCGTCACGGGTTTATAAACACCCTCTGCCTCCAAAATGGACATTGCTATTTCAGCAGCTGAACTTCCACCTGCCTCTTTTTCCCCTTGAATGTGAATAGCAAAGAAAATAGGAAGATCTCCAGTTTCGACAAATCCGACAAACCACCCATCGGTATTTTTCTCGTTTAAAGTAGCTGTCCCCGTTTTTCCAAATAATCGTTTCCCATTTGATTCTTCGAGTAGTAAGGTGTCTTTCACCGTTTGAATATTGGATTCTTCAAAACCGAATTCATTATGATAAAACATTCTTAAAATGTCTACTTGTTCAACAGGAGATATTTTTAAAGTATCTAGCCAATAATCGGTTATAGTTCCCGATAAATCACTGTTTCCATAATGGATTTGCTTGTAGTAATTTTGCAATTTCGTTTTGCCGATTTGTTTATCAAGATTACGCGAATACCATGTGACAGAGCTATCCATAGCGGAGAATAAATCGTGATCATGATTCCATTCTTCATATGGATGTAGAGTTCCATCCCAAGTCATTTGAGATTGCTCTCTTGTAATAACCCCAGATTCTAATGCAAACAATGCATTGAATATTTTATAAGTGGAGGCAGGTGCATATCTAGTTGTGCTTTCATCTTCATTATACATCGTATATTGCTCATTATTTGAATCATACAATACAGCCGCACCTGAAAATTCATGAAAAATACTACTGTAATCTTTATACACGACATTTGTTTCAGAGAAAGAATATTTTTCCTTATTCACAGCCAATACAGACATCGAAGGAATTGTTATTAAAATGAGTGCAAGTACTATGAAGAATACTAAAGCACTTTTCATCTTTAGCAGATGTGATTCTACTTGGAAATTTGCAATTGTCACAATACGCCTTTTTACTTGCTTGTATGAGCTGCTGATTTCTGAAGCAGCTAGCAAAGGTGAGGTTCGTCTCGAAAGTGAAGCAAATTTTAATATAACCTCACCATATTTGAAGTGTGATTTCT
This sequence comes from uncultured Bacillaceae bacterium, assembly GCA_963838465.1. Lineage (GTDB taxonomy): Bacteria > Bacillota > Bacilli > Bacillales > Bacillaceae_D > Halalkalibacter. The sequence continues at coordinate 794,196 of CAWIQZ010000017.1, read as the reverse complement.
TATCTAGCATTTTTAATACAGCATAATCACAAGAAATTTCCATCTCCGTTTTCATTTCTTTTAAGAAATACCATACAAGAGGATTAAACCAATAAACGGTTCTAACAAGACACATCAAGTAGTTTACGAGCATATCTTTACGTTTACAGTGGTATAACTCGTGAAGCAATACACATTTTATCTCGTCCGTAGAAAGCATTGAAATATCTTTCGGGATGACAATATATGGATGGATAATCCCGAAAGTAATCGGCGATTTTATGAACGAGGAATAGCCTAAAACAACCTTTTTATGAAGATGCATGTCCTCTTTGCAACGATGAAAAAGCATTGATAACTCTTTATTTTCAACTACTTGCACACTTTTTTTAATTTTTCCAATTCTTAAATTGCTAGATAAGATAGCCATAAGCATGACAATCATGCCTATTATCCACAAAATGAAAAAGACAGAATCCATCATTCTGACAGAAGATTGTTCAATTGACATGGAAAAATCTTGTAGCCAATTTACATTTTGAACAATTGGTTTTGTCGATTCACCTGCAGGATGGATATTTGATAATTGCAAATTAGTTGATCCAACGTTTATCAACCAGTCAAATAAAGAGTTTATTTTTAGAAAGTGAACAGGGATGAAAGGAGCAATCAATATTAAAAGAGAAATCAAGCTTAGATGATATTGCGTATTTACAGTTATTTGGGTATTTACTATTTTTTTTGCGAAGATAATCATACAAAGAATGACGGCCAATATGACATTACTACTGAAAAAGAGAGTGAAGAAAGAATGACTCATATTATTCCTTCTTTCTATTCTTACGTTCTTCTAATATTTGATACAATTCATTAATTTCATCATCTGACAGCTTATCATTCTCGATAAAATTTACTACCATAGAATTAAGAGCACCATTATAAAAACGATTTAAAAAGCTATGACTTTCAACTTCTACATAATCACTTTCAGCTACATTTGGTGTATAAACAAATACACGACCTTCTTTATAATGACGCAAGGCCCCTTTTTTGATTAACCGTAACAACATTGTTTGAATGGTTTTAGGGCTCCATGTACTAGTTTTGGATAACTTTTCAATAACTTCATTCGTATTGATAGAAGGATGTTTCCAAATGATTTTCATCACTTCTAACTCTGCTTCTGAAATTTGAGGTAATTCTTTCATGTAAACCACCTTTAAACTTACGATTGTAATATTTTTATTATATTGTTCATATTTTACGAAGTCAACGAACAATGTAAGAGAGATAAAACCTATTAATCATCCCCTTCCCACAATAATAAGAGGCTGGGACAAAAGAGTTTTTATTATTGAGAAATCCGAACGTCATGATAGTCGATGCATAGCATTCGCTTCGGAAATATACTCCGCTAAGGTTGTGCATTATTCACATTTTCAACAAAACACGTTAGTTATGTCCCAGCCTCTTTATCCTGTCACATTATTAAGCCTCATTTCCCTGTTTCATCCACTAAATTCTTCACGGAGTTTCTGAGTATGTTCACCGACAGCAGGAATCGGCTTCATCACTACATCAATTTCTTCATTCGTAATTGGTGGTAACAATGCACTGACCTTACCAACTGGAGAATCAACTTCGCGCCAACGCTTTCGTGCTTCTAATTGAGGATGATTACGAAAGGCAGCCATATCATTCAAGCTAGCATTGGCAATTTTTTCATTATCTAACTTCGCGATCAATTGCTCGGCCGTATATTGACTTAAGGATTTTGTAATGATGGGTTCGAGCAAGTCCTGATTTTCAAATCGTTGCGCATTGGTAGTGTAACGTTCATCACTACCAAGTGACGGATAAAGGAGGATATGATCGCAAAACCGTTTCCATTCACGGTCATTTTGAATACCAAGAAAAACAGGACGATCTAATGTATCAAAAGGTCCATATGGATAGATCGTCGCATGACTTGCCCCAGTACGTTTTAATTCCTTTTCACCGATCCCAGCATAGTACAGCGGATATCCCATCCATTCACCAAGAGCTTCAAGCATCGAAACATCTAAATGAGTGCCTTTCCCAGATTTACTACGGGCAATTAATGCAGTAAGAATACCGCTATAAGCATACATACCTGCTGCAATATCAGCGATGGACATTCCAGCTTTAGATGGCGTATCCTCTGTTCCGGTCACTGATACGGCTCCTGTTTCGCATTGAATGAGTAAGTCATAGGCTTTTTTATCACGATATGGGCCATTTTCTCCATAACCTGAAATACTACATGTAATCAAATGTGGATATCGTTCACGTAATTTTTTCGATCCAAATCCAAGACTTTCAACAGCACCTGGCGCTAAATTATGAATAAAGACATCAGCTTGAGCGATCATATTCATAAGTAATTTTTTGCTTTCTTCTTGTTTTATATCGAGCGCGCAGGATTCCTTTGATCGGTTCAACCATATAAAATGACTCGACATTCCGTTGACTGATCGATCGTAATGACGAGCAAAATCCCCAACTTCTGGACGCTCAATCTTTATGACACGAGCACCCAAATCAGCCAGTTGTCTTGTCGCAAATGGCGCTGCCACTGCCTGTTCAATCGAAACAATTGTCATTCCTTCTAATGGTAACAACTTCATCATCTCCTTTTCTCTACTCCGTACTTTAACCACACATAATGTGAACGTTTCCTTTATAACGATTCAAAAATATGCCTAACAATAAGTATAGGCATAACAAAGAATAATTGAGCTCAGTTTAACTTAGTGAGTTATCAGAATACAATCGCAATCATGCATTGTTTTTATAACAATTATGCATTGTTATATTCATAGAAATGTATCGTCCTTCCTTTTGGTTCGATGCAAAATTCAAATGAATCCTATGCATAAATGCGATTGTTCGAACCAATGTAAAGCGTTTACAATTTAAATAATCAAACATATGAAGGGGGAACTATTTTGACGCAAACCACTACAAGTCTTGGACCAGAACAAAGAGAAGCATTAAGAAAAGAAATACGGACATTTTGTGAATCGTATCCAAATGAGTACTGGAGAGAACTAGATCTTCAAAGAGAATATCCATATGAATTTGTAGATTCCTTAACAAAACAAGGATATTTATCCGTATTAATTCCCGAAGAGTATGGCGGTAAAGGATATGGGATTACTGAGGCAAGTATTATATTAGAAGAAATTCATCGTTCAGGTGGCCATGCGGCAGGTTGTCATGCCCAAATGTATACGATGGGCGCTCTTCTTCGACATGGAAGTCCAGAGCAAAAACAAACCTATTTACCAGGTATCGCCAAAGGGGACATTCGTTTTCAATCCTTTTCGATTACTGAACCTGATGCTGGGTCAAATACTTCAGCTATTTCCACCTTTGCCACAAAAACGACAGATGGCTACATCGTTAATGGTCATAAAAATTGGACCAGCCGCATTTTACAGTCCGATCTATTAATGCTACTTGCTCGAACGACACCAATTGAAGAAGTTCAGAAGAAAACGGATGGAATTAGTTTATTTTTAATTGACTTACGTGACATTCGTCAAAATCAGCCGGATGCACTCGTCATAGAACCAGTCCGAACTATGTTTAACTACGCTACAAATAAAGTCTGGTATCACGATATGCATATCCCCTCTTCTGCCCTTATCGGAGAAGAAGGAAAAGGATTTAACTATGTACTTGACGGCATGAACGCAGAACGAATTCTTTTGGCAGCTGAAGCGATTGGCGATGGATATTTCTTTATCGATAAAGCCACTTCCTATGCTAATGAACGTGAAGTCTTTAATCGCAAAATCGGGTCAAATCAAGGAGTTCAATTTCCTATTGCAAGCTCCTATGCAGATGTAAAAGCTGCCAATGCCTTACGTAGCGAAGCCGCAGTCCAGTTTGATGATAATAAGCCATGTGGGGAGGCTGCGAATTTGGCAAAATATCTATCAAGTGAGGCAAGTTGGAAAGCTGCCAATGCTTGTATCAACACTTATGGTGGAAACGGTTTTGTCGACCAATACGACATTGAACGTAAATTCCGTGAAACTCGAATGTACCAAGTTGCACCAGTGAATAACAATATGATTCTATCCTATATTGGCCAACATGTTCTAAAAATGCCAAGGTCCTATTAAAGTTTCGTGTGACTTTACTCCCCACTTGCTTGTTTTACACGATGGTGTGCAAGGATGAAATCTTTAAAATGAAGAGCCGCACTAGATAAATAGCCTTGTTTTTTATGAATCAAATATATTGGTCTTTCAATTTTAAAATCTTTAATCGGGATAGATGTGATTCCATTAATAGTCGGTATAATTGATTCTGCGATAAAAGCAACACCCATATTTGCTTTAACGAGACCAATAATGCTATTAACTTCAAGCCCGTCATAAGCAATATACATAGATTGGTTATTTTCAGCAAAAGCTGCATCAATAAGCTTTTTCAACTCAGTTCCAGGTTGGTATTGAATGAGTGGCTCATTAGATATTTCTTCGATTGAGATTGGATGAGACAACTCCGCAAATCGATGTTCATCTGAAACAACTAAAACAAGATTATCTTTAAAAATCTCTGTATATTCAAGTTCAGGAAATGTGCGAAATTGTGTTGCAAATCCAAAATCCATTTCATTCGTTAATAACTCTTTAATAATAGCACCGGCACTTTCCTCTTGTAGTGTTAATGTATAATGAGGATTTTGTAAATGAAACTGCTTTAAGACAGTGGGAACATACGCGATACCGAGACTATGTACGAAGCCTGTTGAAATATTCCCAAGGGTTGGATCAACCATTTCTTTTAATTGACGTTTAGCATGCTCCCACTGCTGCATCATTGCTTTTGCGTCTTTTAAAAAAGCCTTTCCATATCGATTTAGCACAATTTTTCGTTTTTTCGATCGAATAGTGGGACATCAAGTTCCTTTTCAAGGGTTGTAATAGAGCGACTTAAAGCAGGCTGTGATAGAAGAAGAAGGTCCGCTGCCTTTGTCATACTTTCTTCTTCAGCAGTGATGATGAAATTTTGAAGCTGGGACATATCCATATTGTATTCCCCTTCATTATTTTGAATTGTTTGTATGTTTTAGTTCTACACTAACATGTAAATAACCGTCAATGTTTTTATTAAAAAGGAGGATTCTTAAATGAATGCCACGGATACGTTAACAACATTTTGTCATTCCATTTCATATGATCAACTACCCTCTGATGTAGTCAATACAGCAAAGAAACTCATTCTTGATTGCACGGGTGTTATTCTTCGGAGCATGCCTTCAAATGCAAGTCAATCGATACTCCAAACAGCTCTTGCTTTAGGTACTAATGGTAAAGCAGCGGTTCTTGGTAGCTCTCATTCTTTGCCCTCTCAATACGCAGCTCTTGTCAATGGGACTGCAGCTCATGGAATTGAGTTGGATGATGTGACAAGCGAATCATCCCTACATCCTGGTGTCGTCGTGATTCCTACAGCTATTGCCATTGCTGAAGAACTTAACTCACCTACTTCTGATGTGATTGCGGCCATCGTTGCTGGCTATGAAATGATGATGAGACTTGGTGAAGCCATTATGAACCCTGCAGGTAACTATGATAGTGGTTTTCATCCAACAGGTATTTGTGGAGTCTTTGGCGCAACGATAACTGCTGGAAAACTACTAAATTTAAACTTGCAACAGCAACTTCATGCCATTGGAATTGCCGGAAGCATGGCATCTGGTTCGATGGAATATCTAACCGACGGAGCATGGACGAAAAAAATGCACGCTGGCTGGTCTGCACATAATGGTATTATTGCAGCTAAAATGGCTCAAAACGATTTCGTTGGACCCACGACGACTTTAGATGGTCGCTTCGGTTTCTTAAACTCTTACAGCTCTGTTCAAGATCCTAGCAAACTAATAGACAACTACAAGCAACCTTACAAGCTAATGGAAACAAATTTAAAATTTCATGCTTGCTGTCGTTATATTCACGCACAAATTGATGCTACTCAAGAATTACGCAATAACGATGAATTTGAATTAGATCACATAAAATCAATTGAGGCTACTGTGCTTACAGGTGGTGCTGCTCTTGTAGCTATACCAATTGAACAAAAACGAAACCCACAAAATATTGTAGATGCGCAATTTAGTCTTCCTTTTGGTATCGCCTGTTCACTTGTACATGGAAAAGCAGGTTATCACGAGTTTACGGAAAAGGTTATAGATGATGGTCAAATCAAATCATTGATGCAAAAAGTAAGGATAGTTGCAGATTCAAAAATAGACAGCGAGTTTCCGAAGCAATGGGGTGCAAGAGTGATAATTAATCTGCATAATGGGAAAAAGCTGCAAACACAAATCGCTCATCCACGCGGTGGTTGGCCTGGAGAAGCCGCCACATGGGATGATGTCACGACAAAATTTATCGACTTAACAACAGGACTTCTAGCATCTACTACCCAAACTGAGACGATTCGCAATGCTAAAACACTTGAGAAACAAAAAACAATAAGCAACTTCGTTAAACCATTAACAACAATGGCACCGATCGTATAAAAAGGAGAGATTATAAATGGGAAAAACAATAAAAAAAGGTTGGAATGGACGCTTTTTTGAAGACTTTGAAATTGGAGATATTTACTCACATCCCCTCGGAAAAACAGTAACACAAACTGATAATCAATGGTTTACCCTACTCACGCAAAACACTAATCCTATTCATTTTGACTCAGTATATTCAAGCAAAACTGAATTTAAACAACCACTTGTTGACTCAACATTTACTGTCGCTCTTGTAACCGGTCAATCCGTAACGGACGTCTCACAAAACGTCATGGCAAACCTCGGATGGGATGAAATTCGTTTGCCGAATCCTGTCTTTGAAGGCGATACCATTTATTCTTATAGTGAAGTACTTGATAAACGCGAGTCTAAATCACGTCCAAATGTCGGTATTATCACGATTAAAACCGTTGGATATAATCAAGATGGCAAAATTGTCATCCATTTTAAACGAACGATGATGGTTTACAAACAGAATCATGCCCCAGACTACTCTTCCGATTTACTTAACACAGTCCTTAAGCAAAATGAATAGTTTTCGTTCAGTTTCAAACGAAAGGGGCCGAACGTTTCGATAAACCATTTAAAGGACGTGGAAAAATGAAAACACGCTCATTTCTTTTTGTTCCGGTCAAATCAGCCAAGATCATTACAAAAGGCTTACAATTGCCTGCTGATAAAATTATTTTTGATCTAGAAGATGCAGTGGCATTGTCGGAAAAAGATAGAGCTCGTACTTTACTTAAAGAAGAATTACAAAAGCAAACGAATCTGCCAAACAATCTCTATGTTCGCATTAACGAATTATCATCACCTTTCTGGGAGGAAGACTTAAAAACGGTTCTTTCCTTTCCAAGTTTAAAACTAGTCATCCCTAAGGTAAACGAAACAAATGATATATATACTATCGATGAAAAAATAAAAACGCTAGGCCATACGATTCAAGAAATCGTTCCGATCATCGAAACAGGCAAAGGACTGTGGAATGCAAAAGAAATAGCATGTTCCTCAGAAAAAATCAAACTGCTTGCTTTTGGAGCTGTTGACTATAGTTTAGACGTAGGAATTGATCCATCATCATCTGGATACGAACTTCTTCATGCAAAATCCCAACTCGTGCTCTCTTCACGAGTTGCTGATATTGAACCGCCAATTGATGCAGTGTATACAGCTTTTACAGATCAAGGTGGCTTTATTAAAGAGGCAGAATTAGCAAAGCGTTTAGGCTTCCAAGGCAAGCTTTTAATCCACCCTAATCAGATAGATGACGCAAATGAAGCTTTTTCTCCAAGTGACGCAGAATTAACATATGCCAAAAAAATTGTCTCTGCTTTCCATGAAGCAGAGAGTAATGGACTTGCATCCATTGAAGTCGATGGGAAGATGGTCGATTATCCCGTGATGCTAAAAGCTAAAAAATTACTTGATGTTTATGTGAGGTAATGTCAAACAGGCACAATATCTTTCCAAAGATGGTGTGCCTGTTTTGTCATATGATTATCCATTGTCTCCAACTAATCGAGGTACCACTTCTTCATCGGAAGGGTTCTTTTCAATCGGGTCTTCCGCTTGTTTTGCTCGCTTATTTCTTCTGGAAATATCACTTTGATGACCATAAGTAATTCGGTAAAAATTTTTATAATAGAAATTTTGGAAATAGCTTCTTTTTATAAATAGCAGAAATGAAATTCAATATAATTGCAGGAATTTTCTTTGGAAAAAATGGGCGAAAATAATATTTATAAAAGGCTTTCTTCAAGTCTTCCCATTGGGTACAATCCTTTTGTTGCCTAAAACGGGCAACATCGATGATCTTCACATCCCCATTATTCGAAATGAGTAAATTGTGTAAATGAATATCAGAAGGATTCAGTCCCCTCTCTTTTGCTAAAAGAAGGGCACGATCTATTTCTTTTATATGCTTTTTGGTTATTGGAATTCCGTTTGTTAAACACTCAAAAAGGGTGTGGCCTTCAATGAAATCAATCACTAGATAATTGCGACCGCTTGTATACATATTTGGAAAGTAAGAAATTCCATTAAGCACCTTATAGATGTCTGCTTCCTTTTTGGCAAGATACTCATAAGGAGGATAAAAAACTTTTATCACTTGATCCGTTAATTGCTGTTTAAATGCAAACGCACTTCTACCTGAACCTATGATTGATAAAGTCTCGTCCTTCCTTTCCACGTAAATCCGATCATTTTTCTTTTTGAACTTTACACTACTTGCTAATTTATCGAGTGACTTCAATGGACTCGCTCTTTTCTGCTTCATTTATCAAGTAAGAGAGTGCGTTTGATCTCATACAGTTTATTTCCTATTGACCTATTTTTTTCTCTTAATCGATAAAACGATTTTTGGAAATGTCTATATTAACAGATCATTGTACTCTACTTCTTCTTACTTACTCTTTTCTTCACTTCTTTCATGACGACTGGTAGCACCTTCTCTTGTGCAACCTTAAGCCCTTGTTTAAATGCTTTACTCTTAGCAATTTGTGATAGTTTTAATAATTTTGACATAGCCTTCATCTCCATTTTTAACTCATTTTCTCTACCAAAAAAGAGGTCTCTACCTTTTATTGGTAAAGACCTCTACGAATAAAAAGACCTTTACCAGAACAAATTGGCAAAGGTCTCGCTAACAACATTATGTTGCCAACAAAGCCGAGGATTAAATCCCGTAATGACGACTTTGCTGTACAGCTACTCCCCTTTGGGGAAAATATCGAGTTTAATTGCTCTAATCATAGCCTAAAATGATAAGTTGGTCAATCATTTCGTATTAATTAGTTTTATCCGAACTACCTAATTAAGGAAATCTGTTCTCGAAGATGATTTCTGTATTTTACAGGAGTCATCTTCTTCTTGACATGGATTGCCCCAGTCCTGGTTTCTTTACGTATTTCTGAAAAGTGCGATCTAGTATAATGTCCCACTTGATCAGAGTGAATATAGGCTCCGTTTATTCTTCTTTCACTTTACTAATGTATCCGTAGCTAAATCTAACGGAAGTCGACTGGACACGTTATAAGCAAATATTTCATTCGTTGAACAATCTTTATAATGGGTCTCCTCGAATTGCCTTTATGCATCACTCGCATTCCCAATACTCCTAATTAATAGTAAGCAGTCCGCCATCTATGGGCTGCTCTATTTACTCTGACTATTCCAAGGACCTCAATATCAAAACCATTCTCCTCAAAAATCTATCGTGGTAATTTTCTATTCTCACTTTTAGCTATGAAAATCCTTTTAAACTCATCTGTATCCGTAATTCCCTTTTTACCTACAGATTTGACATTAGGATTATTGGATAAGTTTTTCATTACCTTGTCAGTAAAATGTTTTTTGATATTTGATTTTTCTTCCATTCCCATTTTTTATTCATTATCATAAAAATACTCTATAGGACAGACCTTTTGAAGTGTCTACTCTATAGAGTACATTTTAGATGTTGACTTTGGTCTTTTTTATAATTTATTTGCAAACTGGTTAAGCTGGTTAGACAAATCTTGAATTTCTTCTATAAACATTGAGATTTGTTGAGTAGAGGCCGCTTGCTCTTGACCAATAGCAGTAATTTGCTGGATTGAAGTCGCCATTTGTTGAGTAACTTCTTGCATTCGATTTAAGGTTCCCCTAATTTTTTCTGTAGAGGACACTGTTTCATTTGATAGTTTACGAATTTCATCGGCTACAACTCCGAAACCTTTGCCTTTTTCCCCAGCGTGTGCAGCCTCAATTGCGGCGTTAATACCTAACAAATTGGTTTGATCTGCAATTCTTTTAATGAGCGATAAGACCCCGTTGGTTTTCTGAACCGATTCATTAGCTTGAATTGATTCAGCAAGAAGTTCTTGGCTAAACTCAGCTAATGAATTGGCTGTTTCTGCCACATAAATAATTTCTTGTTTAGCTTGTGTGAGCGAATCTAGAATTTTGTCTGAAATTTGTCTTAATTCACTTTGTCTACGCATTTGGATCGCTATTCCACCAATCACTTTACCAGTATGGTCATGGAGAGGAATTGCTGTTCCAGTAAATTCAAATCCATAGAACTCTGCAGGTACGTTTGCTTTAAATGGTTTATCATTCATTAATGCAAGATACAGCGGTTCTTCAGGGTTTAAAGGTTGACCGGCTTTAATATTTAAACTTATTCTTTCACCTGGTAAATACGCAATAAATTTCTCTAAATCACAAATGCCGATAGCGATATCACCAGGAACAGCTGCTTGAATAATAGGAATCATAGCAGAAGCACTTTCCAATGAATCGATTTTGTTAAACATTGAATTACTCCCCATTTCTAATAAGTACATCTTTGTACGGAGGTCCGTATTCGACAACTGGTAAGCCTTGTCCATGTACACAATTTTATATGATTTTTAAGGAAAGTTCATCCTCATGACATGAATTAATATATATGTAACTCATCGGCACTTGGTTATATTCAGCCAAGTTTTTCCCACCGTTAGTAATCTCTCTCAAGTAAAATTAGCTGTCGTTATTTAGACGGATCGAACCTCTTCCTTCGGCTGGAAATCACAATGGTCCCCATTTATAATCAGCTTTCCATTCCATTCATGTTTCTGTTCGGGAATGTCTGCTAGTCTATGAGCACCGCGGCTTTCCTTTCTTTTAGATGCAGCTAATGTAGCGAAATAAGCAACTTTAATTAAATCGGACATCACCTTACTAGATAAGCTGTGACGGTTCCCCCATATTTGCGACAATTGAGATAACTCTTCCACAGCCTTTTCTAATCCAGTCGTTGTTCGTTCTATTCCAACATACTTCCACATGATTTGCTTCAACTCCATTCTAACAGATGCAAATTCTTCAGATTTCCAATCCGAGTCAAATGCTTCGGGATCATGGTAAAATGCATCTATTTCCGGAAACGTATCGATGTTGCTCATGTTTTTTTCTAAATTCGCCATGTAGCCTGCTCGTGCTCCAATCACTAACCCATCAGTGAGTGCCCCGCCTCCTAAACGATCGACTCCGTGAATACTTGTACATTCGCCACAGGCATATAGCCCAGCTACGTTTGTTCTTCCGTACTCATCAATTTGAATGCCTCCTAAAGAATAATGCTCTACTGGACTCATAATCAACTCTCCGCTATATCCCTTCTTTAAGAGGCGATAAAGGCTTGGACTAGCCTTTTCCAATACCTCCATCGATACTTCGGAAATATCCAAATAAACGGTTCCTTGCTTATTCATCTCGTGGGCAAGAACATCACGAGTTTCTAATTCCTTCCTAGAAAATGAGTCCATAAATCGAACGCCCTCTTTATTACGCATTACAGCCCCTTTACCAAAGATCTTCGTATAAACATCTATATTAACAGGGTGAATTAATCGATACGGATAAAATTGAATAAATTCTAGATTCTCCAATTGTGCGCCATGCCGCCATGCCATTGCTAAGCCTTCTCCAGTTACATCGCGAGGGTTATCTGAATTATCATATAGACTCCCAAACCCTCCTGTAGATAAAATCGTACTACCAGCTTGAAAGATGAGAATATCTTTCTTTCCTTTGAAAATAGCCCCCATTACACGCGACTGCCCTTGAATAAGATCAATTGCTTGATAGTGGTCGTAAAATTCAACGCCAATTTCGTCTGCAAAAGATCGAAGCTTTTTAACGATCGGAGCGCCTTTCCCGCCTTCTGCATATACTCTTCTTGGAAATGATTGACCAGGCGTAGCCACTTCAGTTTCTTGTCTGATTTCTACATGAAACATCTCTTTTAGCTCCTGAACACGTTCACTGCATTCTTCAGCGATCTTTCGCATTACCTGTGAATGACCAAGTCCTCCCCCTGCTTTCATCATGTCTTCATAAAAAAGCTCTGGAGAATCACCTTCTGCGAAAATCTGCGAATGTACGCCATCGGAGATTGCTGATGATCCACCGAAGCCCGCTCTCCCTTTTGTCACAATGGCGACATGAGCTCCCTGTTTTCTCGCTTCAATTGCCGCTCTGAGCGCAGATTGTCCTCCTCCTATCACTAATACATCAGCATTTTTTCGGTTCACTTCCACCATTTGAATCCCTCCACCATACCTAAACATGATTGTTTTGTTATAATCGGATTAACAATTGTTATTTTATTCATAATTTTCCCGATATTTTATTATATCATTATTGTGTATACCATAATCAATATCGAGAATTTAGGGGTTGAAGAAAATGAAAGGATGGATTTGAGTGGATATAAGATACTGAAAACGCGCTTGACAGTCTTACCTTCACTTGCTATTGTTCCTTGAATATTATCCAAGAGGAGATCATTATGTTACCTTATGAAAGAAGAAATGGTATAGTTCAACTACTTAAAATGAAAAAAGGAGTCTCTGTAAATGAATTAAGCGTTTCTATGTACGCAAGTCCCGCTACGATTCGTCGAGATTTAGCCGAGCTAGAAAAAGAAGGATGAATTCGTCGTATACGAGGTGGGGCTTTATTTACTTGATGAAACATCTCATGAAGTACCATAATAGCAGATAGAGCAATTAACCAACGATTTTTTCTGTTTACTCATGATACCTCTTTTTTTCCTACAGTTTTTGTTTAGTATAATCTTCTTGTTGCTTTTGATACGTTCACGACATATTCAATAGGCTACTTGTCGATCCAATACATGGCAAAAGACGTTCCATAACATTGTATTTGAACACCATTTTCTAGTCATTACAAAGATGTTCTTATTCATTTTTTTTCAAAAAAACTATTTTGCTACATCATAATGTATTGTAAAACAAAAAGAGCCATCATTTAGTGATGACTCCATTTAAGCTTGTAATCCTAATAGTAAGGATAGATATGGATAAATGTAAGGGAAAAGTGATAATGCAGCTAAGGCAGCAAATGGGAAAAACTGACGTCTAAAGCGTCTAAACCTTCTTCTAGGACGTCCATAACCACCATAGTATTGCCGATTATCATTTTCATTTTGTTCCATTACATCCTCTCCAACTAATACACTAATACCATCCATCCCTACATTTTCAATAATTCCATCGAATGAACTTCCGTCTCTCATAGTGAAAGCAACATGATAGTACATATGCTTCTTGCATTCATCATGTAATGTCCTTGTGTCACCATATTGATTTTGATAATCATAGCTTTCTACACTCATTCTTAGCCCTCTCCTTTCAAATCCATGATATTCACCTAGATGGAGAGAGTTACTACTATACAGATAAAAACTTTGTTAATTTAATTTTAATAATGATAAAAAGAGCGTATTTTCTTGAGATCATCTATAAATTCGTGTATTTCCTTTTGATTCAAAAGCACAGGCATTTGATCATACAAAGTCAGGACTTGCCCGTCAGCTTCAAGCTTATGTATAATTAGATAATCATAAAGATCATTTAACTGATATTCTTTTAGGATCGATTCTGTCGTAAAATGTTTTACTTTTTGTAAAGCAAATTCATTTTTTTGCTCATCAAACTCTCCAGAAATAATATTTCCCTCTACTCTCATGCTCCTCACTCCTACGTTTTAGCAAGCTACTCTTAGGTTAGCTCCTTTCTTCATTTTCTTTTTTCTGATTTCTGAATAATTGAAACGATATTTTTAGCTGCAGCTGGTTGTTTTAATAATTTTGTTCGATTCACCATTCCATCATAGAATCGTTCGTTGTTTAACATCTGTTTCAATTGATTCAAGAGGTGATCTTTTCTTTTCGCTTTCACTGCAGTTCCTAATCCAATTAAAATTTCTGCATTTTGCTCTTCATGCCCTGGTAGTGGTTTATAAATAATAATAGGCGTTTCACAAGCTAGAGCTTCACACATTGTCAGCCCCCCCGCCTTTGAAATAACGATATCACTAGCTCGTAAATAGGAGGTAAACTGCTCAGTAAATGGAATGACGTGAATGTGGTGCTTTCCTTGGTAATTTCTGAGCTTATGGTTCAGCTTTGTATTCATTCCAGTCATAATAAGCAATTGAATTGGGTTTTCAAGAATATCTAAAGTTTTTAGAATTTCAAAGTAGTTCCCTAAACCAAGACCTCCACCAGTGATTAAAACTGTTTTTTCATGTGGCTGAACATTTAAGTCTGTTCGGAGTCTCCATCGTGGAAGAGTGATATCAGGTACAGCCTTAATTGGAATTCCAGTATAAAAAAATTTATCTAATGGGACTTTGTATCTCTTCGCAAAAAGCTCAAATTGAGGTGAGGCTGTAAAATATCCATCGATTTCTGGACGGAGATAAGCAGGATGAAGATGAAAATCTGTTATAACTGTATAAAGTGGAATGTCTAATCTTTTCTTTTTTTTCAATCTAGCTAAGAATGCGGTCACAAAAGGGTGAGTTGAAATCATGACTGTCGTTTGATGGGTAAGTATAAGGGAATAGAGCTGTTCACTAAATAAAGAGCCTAACCGATCCATAAGTAAAAACCATGAATAGGCTTCACCGTACTCATATAGCTTTCCCCAAAGCCTAGGTGTTAAGCGAAGCATGTTTAAATAACTATCCAAAAACAGTTTATGTAATAAAGGATGGATTGACTGAAAGGTATCAACCACTGTTACGATATCGTCATGAAGTAAAAACTGCTCTTGTAACGCTTTCGATGCTTCATTATGACCATTTCCTATGGATGCTGAAAAAATTGAAACCTTATTCATTGAATCCTCGCTTTCTAAACAGCCCGCATTACTTGTTAGTTTTTGTCTTTTCATAAAGAACATGCATTTGTATGTAATTTAAATAGCTAAATTATTTTTTGATGAACGGACATCGTGAAGATCCACAGGTCATTAAAGATACTTACCATCATCTACTAATGACTAAAAGAGTTGATACCTTGTTTGAATCAATACGGTCTAGAATTAATTTTTGTAATTTACTTCAAAATGTCCCATACTATTCCATGTAAATAAACGTTTCTCTAGAAAGGTGAATGAATCATGGCATCAGTCTGTTCTTAAAAAAAGTGTAATCATGCTATTAATTGATACATTATTGACCAAATAACCTGTATTAGTCTTGATAAATTCTTTCACAACACGTTAATGGGGGACATATAACAATAGTAGCCTGACTTTATTACGGAAAGGACACGTGTACTTATGTCTAGTAACCCCGAAAAAATTTTTCTAATTACTGGTTGTGCCGGCTTTATCGGCTTTTTTTTAAGTAGCCGACTTTTAACAGAAGGGTTTTCTGTCATAGGTCTAGATAATATGAATGACTACTATGATGTTTCTTTAAAGCAGGCAAGACTAACAAAACTAAAAAATTTCGAGAAATTTCAATGTGTGTTTGCCTCTTTAGAAGATACGGAGACGATTAATAAGCTTTTCACGGAACACAAAATTGCTGTTGTTATCAACCTTGCTGCTCAAGCTGGTGTTCGTTATAGTCTAGAAAATCCTCGAGCATATACGTCGTCAAATATAGTCGGTTTTCTAAACATTTTAGAAGCGTGCAGGCACTATCCAGTTGAACACTTGATATATGCCTCCTCTAGCTCTGTTTACGGGGGAAATACCCAAATGCCTTTTTCAACAAAAGATAATGTTGATCATCCTATCAGTCTTTATGCCGCTACTAAAAAAGGAAATGAATTAATGGCCTATACTTATAGTCATTTATATGGGATTAAAACGACTGGATTAAGGTTTTTTACCGTTTATGGTCCGTGGGGTCGACCTGATATGGCTTTGTTTAAATTTACGAAGGCCATACTCCACGGTCATCCTATAGATGTATATAACTTTGGCAAAATGAAACGGGATTTCACGTATATTGATGATATTGTCGAGGGCATGTTTCGTTTGATCGAAAAACAAGGACCAAATGGGACTACTCCATATAAGATATATAATATCGGCAATAATAAACCTATTAACATATTGGATTTTATTAATGTGTTAGAAGAAAAATTAGGACGTAAAGCTAAAAAAATTTTTCTACCTATGCAACCTGGTGATGTCCCAGAAACCTATGCAGATATTACTGATTTAACTGAAGCTACAGGATTTACTCCAACAACTTCCATAGAAGAAGGAATAAGCCGTTTTGTGCAGTGGTATGTAGATTATTATCAAGTAGATTTATAAGGTGATCGTCAATTTCTGGATAATAAACAAGCACGTCTCTAATGTTTTTAGAAACGTGCTTGTTTACTTTAAAGTCAATATTGCTTTTAAGAAGGCACTGGCTGTGACTTTTTATTTTCTTCACGAATTTTTTTAATATTAACTCGAATTAGAAGGGAAATGGCAAGGGCTATCACAAAAGCGGCAGTAAAAATATACATCGTCAATGAGTAGCTACTTGTGACTTCTTGAATTCTTGATACGACAATTGGACCAACTAGTCCTGCAGCAGCCCACGCTGTGAGTATATAACCGTGAATCGCACCAAGCTGCTTTGTCCCAAAGAGGTCCCCAATATAGGCAGGAATTGATGCAAATCCACCACCGTAGCAAGATAAAATGATGAAAATTAAAATTTGAAAAATAATCGCATTCGTTACGCTTGGCAATAAGGCAAAAGCAACCGTTTGAATAACAAAAAATGCCGTGTAAACGTTTGGTCGGCCAATATAATCCGAGATGGATGCCCAGCCAATTCGTCCAAAACCATTAAATAAGCCCATTATTCCCACCATTGTAGCGGCTGCTGCTGCAGAAAGTCCTGCAACATCTTGTGCCATTGGTGAGGCAACAGCAATTATCGCAATTCCACAGGTGACATTAATAAATAGCATCGCCCAAAGCGCCCAGAAACGAATCGTCTTTATGGCTTCATTTGCTGTTAGCTGTGAAAGATCTGCAGGTTGTTTTTTCTCGTTCTTCTCTTTCTTTTGTACTTCTTTGTCCTTCATTCCTGATGGTAACCAACCTTTTGGAGGTGGAGCAAGATAAAGTGACGAAGAAAACATTAAAAAGAAATAAATAGCGCCTAAAAGATAAAATGTGTTGGAAATTCCAATAGTGTTAATAAGAGATGCGATAACTGGACTTGCTATTAATGAAGCAAAACCAAATCCCATTATAGCTAAGCCTGTCGCAAGTCCCCTACGATCTGGAAACCATTTTACAAGTGAAGATACTGGTGTTATGTACCCAATACCAAGACCGATACCACCAAGAACCCCGTAAAAAAAGTATAATAAATAAAGAGAGCCTATACTGTCTGCAAATCCCGATCCAATCATTCCAATACCAAAACAAATTGATGCAATCATACCAGCTCTTTTTGGTCCATATTTCTCAACAAAGTGGCCCATAAATGCTGCAGATAATCCAAGAAATAATATGGCTATACTAAACGTTATTGATATCTCACTAAGTCCCCAGTTATGTTTTTCACTCAATGGATTTGTAAATACACTCCAGGAATATACCGAACCAATTGATATATGAATACCAACTGCAGCCGCAGCAATTAACCAGCGGTTTTTCGTTTTAGCCATTGAAATTCCTCCTTCGATAATACTGACTATTCAGACATTAATTCAAATCGTTGTTGAACTAATGAATAAATTCTTCATTAGCAATTGTGCCAGCGTGGTATATGCTACGCTGGCACAATTAAGAATTTTACGCTATAGACCTTATTTATTTTTCTTGAACATCATTGAAAGTGGTATTGATAACAGCGTCACTCCAGTTGCAACAAGCATCCAACTGTTTCCACCTTTACTTGTTGAAGGTGGATTTTTTTGAGAAGATGAGGTTACTCTTTTCGTACTATGATCAGCTGTAATGTTTGATCCTTCCATACTCTCATGTAGTTGCTCTGTTTGGTTTTCAGGCCTTTGTGTTGTTCGTTCTAGATCATCCTGCTTTTCACCAAGACCTTTTAAAAATGTTACAGCAACAGCTATTGATCTTTTGAATTCTGGATCATTTAAAGACTTGAGCAAAGTCATGTAACCTGCTTTTTCTTCAGATTCGCTAAGCTCAGCAACTCTTGCTATCCCTGTATTCACTTTGAGAATCATTGGCTCCAACTGTTGTACATTCAGCGTACCTAGGGTTCCAAACATTAACAGTAGATTTTTCAATGAATTTGCTGTTTCAGGCTTATCAGCCGTTTTAACAAGGATGTCGAGAACTTTGTCACCTTGTCCAAACATACCGTTAAGTAAAGTCAAAACGCCTTTATCTTGCATGTGCTTTAAAATCTCAAACGTCTCTTCAATGACTTCCTTATTTTCCAATAAGGTGTTTTCAATACTTTCTAAATCTCTTTTTCGCTTTTCTTCCTCACTGAGCTGGATTCGATGAATGATTTTTGTCGCTTTAGCCATTTTGCTTCGACTCCTTTTTCACTAGATCTCCAGGGAAAATGTAGTCTTTACGCGCCCATTTTTTCTCAACCTGTACCCCTATTTGCGGCTGAGGATTTCCGAAGCGGTGGTTAATATCAGGTAACGGGCTATCTCCTTTTGCTCTAAGAATTTCCATCTTGGCACTTATTTCTTTGTAAGCAGGTGTATCAGTGTCTTTATCTGCGTGACTACTCGTTAAATAGTTGATTGCTCCATCACCAGTATCATTCATTGGAAGATAGACTTCTTTTCCTCTGACTCGGTCGGTGATCAAACATTCCACTTTTACATTTCCATATGGCGAGGTTAGGCGAACGAGCGTACCATCTTCTAAGACCTCGCTCCTCTGCAAGCTCAGGTGATACCTCAAGGAATACATTTGGTGTTTTAGATGTAATCCCTTTTGATTTATACGTCATATTTCCTTCATGGAAGTGTTCAAGCAAACGTCCATTGTTAACATGAATATCATACTCTTCCCCGAATTCCAATGGCTTTGTCCATTCAACTGGGAATAAACGAGCTTTACCATCTGGAAAAGGAAATTCCTCGATAAAGAGTAACGGTGAATCAGTACCATCTTCTGCAACAGGCCATTGTAAACTTTTATATCCTTCTAATCGCTCATATGAAACACCAGCATAAAGCGGAGCAAGTGAAGCGGCTTCTGCCATGATCTCACTAGGATGAGAATAGTTCCACCCAGCATCAAAACGATTGGCAATTTCCATAATAATTTCCCAGTCAGGCTTTGAATCACCAAGTGGCTCAAGAGCTTGATACAAGCGCTGAACTCGACGCTCTGTATTAGTAAATGTTCCTTCTTTTTCAAGACTTGGGGCGGCAGGAAGGACCACATCAGCAAATTCAGCTGTTCTCGATAAGAAGATATCTTGTACGACAAAGAAATCTAGCTTTTCAAATGCTTCATGAACATAGTTAATATTGGAATCCACTAAACCCATATCTTCGCCTTTTAGATACATTGCTTTCAGCTGTCCATCATGAACGGCTGAAATCATTTCGTGATTGTTAAGGCCTGGTTCTCTTGGAATCGAAACTCCCCAGCTTTTCTCATATTTCGAACGGACCTCATCATCTGTTACTTTCTCATATCCCGGAAAGCGATCAGGCATGCTACCAAAATCACTTGCCCCTTGAACATTGTTATGACCGCGTAACGGATAGCTTCCAGCCCCTGGCTTACCATAATTACCAGTAATGAGAAGAAGATTGGAAATAGCTGTACTTGTATCACTACCACCAAGATGCTGCGTGACTCCCATTGCCCATAAAATGGAAACGGTTTTTGAATTGTGAATTTCTTCGGCAATCTTAATAAGCATATCTTTTTTAATACCAGTTGCCTCTTCGGCATATTCCATCGTAAATGGTTCGAGGCTCTTAATATATTCATCTAATCCATTTACACGATTATTTAAGAAGCCCTTATCAGCCCAACCTTGATCGACGATATACTTAGTAACAGCTGAAAGCCAAACAATGTCACTACCTGGGGACGGCTGAATAAAAATATCTGAACGATCAGCCATCTCATGCTTTCTTAAGTCAGCAACAATGAGCTTTTGGCCATTCAGCTTATGAGAACGCTTTACCCTTGTTGCGAGAACCGGATGAGATTCTGAAGTGTTCGAGCCGACAATTATTACAAGCTCGGCCATTTCAATATCTGTGATCGATCCGGAATCTCCCCCATGTCCTACTGTTCTGAATAGCCCCATTGTAGCAGGTGTTTGACAATATCTTGAGCAGTTATCGATATTATTTGTTCCAATGACTCCTCTAGCAAGTTTCTGCATTAAATAGGATTCCTCATTCGTACATTTAGAAGAACTGATAAATGCCATTGAGTCAGGTCCATTTTCTTTTTTTAATTCAGTGAATTTTCGCGTAATTAGCTCAAGTGCTTCTTCCCATTCTGCTTCGCGGAACGCATCTCCTTCACGGATTAATGGTTTCGTTAAGCGTTCTTCACTGTTAACATAATCCCAACCGAATTTCCCTTTGACACAAGTAGAAATTCCGTTAGCTGGCGCTTCAACTTGAGGCTCTACTTTAAGGATTTGGCGGTCTTTTGTCCATACATCAAAGCTACAGCCAACACCACAATACGTGCAGACTGTTTTCGTCTTTTTAATACGCTCGTCTCTCATTGCTGCTTCCATATCGGAAATCGCTAGGATTGATCCATATCCAGTTTCAACATTTTTTGTGAGTTCAATCATTGGGCGGAGAGTTTGCTTATTAATACCTGTTAGATAGCCTGCTTCTCCTTCCATGCCTTTTTCCATCATGGCATTACAAGGACAAACCGTTGAACAGTGCCCACATGAGACACAGGAGGACTCATTAATTGGAGTGTCTTTATCCCAAATAACCCGAGGTTTTTCACGTTCCCAATCAATTGTTAATGTTTCCGTTACTTGAACATCCTGACATGCTTCAACACAACGCCCACAAAGGATACATTGATCTGGATCATAACGGTAAAAAGGATTGGAGTCGTCAATTTCATAAGGCTTGTGCTCAAATGGGATACTTTGGTGATTGATTTTCATTTCTTTAACGGTGTTATGCACTTCACATCCACCGTTATTAAAGTCACAAACAGTACAGTAAAGCTCGTGGTTATTTAAAATTCTGTCCATTCCGATGATCTGCGCTTCTTTTACTTGAGGTGAATCAGTATCAATAACATCACCGTTTTTAATCGGCGTCGAACAGGATCGAACCAATTCTCCATTAACACTGACAATACACGTATCACATGTTTCAATTGGACCAAGACTGGGATGATAACATACATTTGGAACTTCTACTGCACTATCCTTTAGTGCTTGGAGAACGCTCTTATTTTCGTCTAGTGAAACGTCTGCACCATTAACTTTTATTTGCATATTGTCGGACAAAATGATGTCTCCTCTCTATTTAAATCATAAAAACCAATAAGAAAATACAGTTTATTATTATTTACCCATTCCATACACATTTTAAACGGCTTCGGAACAACCTACTTTACTAAAGGAAAAAAATGCTCTTAAGTGACAATCTATTTGTGAATGGAATGGTATGGATCAAAGTAGCTCAATCTTTTTCTAATTTACTCTTTGATTACTTGTCTGAAATTTGGAGGAATAGGGTAAATAAAAATAGATTGTTTAATCTGAAAGGGGAAATAAGATGAGCTCTACAATTAAAGCGTTAGCATTTGATGCATATGGAACGTTATTCGACGTTTATTCAGTAAAACAGAAGTGTGATGAACTATATAGTGGGAAAGGCGATGAAATAAGCGTTTTATGGAGACAAAAGCAGCTTGAATATTCTTTTTTACGTACGTTAATGGGTACATATGATTCATTTTTAAACATCACAAAAGACTCATTAACATATACCCTAAAACATTTACAACTAGAATATACGATTGAAAATGAACAAGCATTGATAGAGGCATATAAACAGTTATCACATTACTCAGAGGTGGAAAATGTACTCGAACAATTGAAAAATAAAAAACTAGCTGTTTTCTCAAATGGTTCCCGTGACATGTTAGAACCACTTATGCAAAACTCTAGTTTAGTAGACTTATTTGACGACATTATTAGCGTGGATGACATAAAACAATACAAACCAACCCCCGCTTCCTATAATCATGCTTTGAAGACATTGGGTGTAGAACGTGAAGAGGTATTGTTTGTATCTTCTAATTGTTGGGATATAGTTGGAGCAAGAAACTTTGGTTTTAAAACGGCTTGGATTAATCGACGGAATCTGCCATTAGAAGAATTGGATTTAAGTCCGCACCATACGTTATTCTGATTTAAATGGCTTGTTAAAGTGGATGTTAATTAAAGGAAACCTGAACGTAATTTATTAAGCTAAGTTTGTCATCATTCTAGATCACAAACTTGCTTTGATAACCAGTGGATATACACAAAGACTATAATGATTCACTAGTCTAGTTAATAAATTCGATACGTATTCTTTCCAGCTTGCTTAGCTTGATACATTGCTTTATCAGCTTTTCTAATAAGAGACTCACCATCTTTATCCTCATCAGTAGAAAAGGCAATGCCAATACTTGGTGTAACAAACACATTCGTATCTTTTATGTTAAAGGGCAGTCTTAGTATTTCAAGCATTTGTTTTGCAATCGTCACAACATCGCTGTCATTGTTATCGGTCAAGAGAACGGTAAATTCATCCCCTGCTAAACGAGCAACAATATCTTTTTTTCGAACGCAGCTCGCTAATTTTTCGGCAATCCCAATTAATAACAAATCGCCCGCATCATGACCATATGTATCGTTCACTCGTTTAAATCCGTCTAGGTCAATAAACATCACAGCGATTGCTGCTGTAGCTGTTGGTTCGGTAATTAATGCATCATAGAGCCGTTGGGAAAATAATCTCCTGTTTGGTAAGCCAGTCAATGGATCATGATAAGCCAATTGAAAAGTGATTTCTTCCATTTTTTTTCGTGCCGTTATATCTTGAAATATGACTTGAACATAAGATGTGCCGTTAATCGTTATAGGTAGTCCCATAATTTCGACATCAATGATTTCGTTATCTAATCGAATCATTTTTTCCTCTAATAACTCTACATGCGTGTTCATTAGATGCATGGTTTTCCACCGTTCTTTCACAATATCATGATAGCTTGGATGGATAAAGGTTAAGAAGTTTTTACCTACTACATCGTCAATTGTATTAGTGCCTAAAACGTTAAGACCAGCTGAATTAATATAAGTAAACACACCATATTGATGAATTCCAATCGCAATTGGTGATAGCTCTACTAGTTTTCGATAGCGTTCTTCGCTTTCTTGTAATTTAGAATAAGAATGTCGATCGATATAAAAGCTTATGAGAATAAACATCTGAATAATAAAAATAGTGATTCCTATGCTTTGCGCTAAAGCATTGATTGCTTCATATCCATGATGTGATGTATTTATAACGGCATCTATTTCACTTATAAAGATCGTCGCTTTCATTCCCGCATAATGCATACCAGAAATCGCTACTCCTAAAAAAACCGCTGCCATTACTTTTATCCATACTTTGTTATATATATGTCGATCTCGAAATGCAGCAAAAATCTGGATAGCAAGATTAGAAGAAATGATTGCAATAACAATCGAAATAAAAAACCAAAATCGATCATATTGAATATGTGCATCTACAATCATTGCTTCCATCCCTATATAATGCATAGCTAACATTCCGATTGCTAAAATCGTTCCGCTTAATATAAGCATTCTTTGCCGTATGGATCGATTTAAGATATAAAATGCGATTCCAGAAGTCATAATAGGGAAAATCATCGATACGATTAATAAAAATGGTTTATAATGAACTTCCAAATTGATTTGGTGGGCTAACATACCAACAAAATGCATTGCCCATATCCCGCAACCCATTGCAATAGAAGCACCTATAAACCAATACTTTCCTGTTATGGATCTTCTGGAAAATTTATACCTGCTAATGAGTTCAAGTGCCGTATAAGACGAAAAAATAGCTAGTATAATAGAAAGTATAACTAATGGCATATTATGGCTACCGTGAATGTGAATCAAATTTGTCATAAGTAGTTCTCCTTAAAGAGGTGATGCCTTCTTCTAAAATGAAGGTAAGGCGAGAATAATCGTCTTTCATGTTCATATTAAAAGTTTACATCATTCATCATTCGAAATGTTGACTATAACGACAAAAAGTGCAATTACCATTACGTAATTACACTTTTTGTACATATCATGATAAGCCTTTTGCTACTTTCTAAAAAGGCTTATATTTTGAAGTTATTAATCAATGATTGTAATTCTTCTGCCATTTCTGATAAAGCTGATGCTGATGCAGTCACTTCTTCTAATGAAGCCAATTGTTCTTGAGTAGATGCTGATACATTCTGTGTACCAGAAGCCGTTTGCTGTGCGACTTCAGAGATGACATCAATTGTATTCACGATCATATTAGCACTATCCGATAATTGTTGAATCGCAGAAGAAACTTCTTCTGTTTGTTTTGTAACATCATCAGTTGATTGCTGAATTTCTTTAAAGGATTGTCCTGCTGAATTGACCATATTGATCCCAGATAAAACTTCTTGTGTGGTCGCTTCCATCGTTTTAACAGCGATATCCGTTTGTTCCCTATTTTTTGAAATGAGTTGAGTTATTTGATCTGCTGATGCTGCTGATTGTTCTGCTAACTTTCGAACTTCATCTGCAACAACGGCAAAGCCTTTCCCATATTCTCCTGCTCTTGCTGCCTCAATAGCAGCATTCAAAGCAAGCAAATTAGTCTGCCCAGAGATGTCTGTAATTGTTTGGATAATATCACCAATTTGTTTTGATTGGTCCCCCAAACTTTTTATTTCTCCACCTAGATTATTGACCGTCGCTTGGATGGCGTTCATTTGATCTATCGTATGTTGAATTGCTTGGTTACCAATACTAGCTTTTTCAGAGGTACTATTCGCATTCGTTGATAGATTCTTTGCATTTTCAGTTATTTGTTGAACACCACGAGACATTTCAGTAACAACTTGTGTTGATTCTTCAACACTTTTACTCTGTTTCTCTGATCCAGCTGCTACTTCTTGAATCGTGTATGAAATATGTTCTGATGCTTGACTTGTTTGTTCTGAACTCGCTGTCAATTGCGAGGCAGAAGAAGCGATTAGCTCAGAATTCGCAGAAATCTTCCCAATTAACTCTTTTAAACTATTACTCGTTTGATTAAGATGATAAAATATCTCACCAATCTCATCTTTTCGTTCCGAATCTAGCTCATATGTTAAATTACCCGAAGCGATTTCTGCCATACCTTCTTTTAATTGGTTAAGTGGCTTCGTTATCGAGCGAACAATCCAAATCAAGAGAAGGATACCGACAATAACGGCCCCTGCAATAACGATGAGTGTCGTGTAGAGCACTCCTTGAGTAGAACGCTCAATTTCCGCCATATTAATAGCTCCGATTATTTTCCATCCAGTAAGCTCATTCGTTACAAATACTGACTTTTGGTTTTCTCCTTCATCATTCACATAATCAAGAGTTCCAGATTCTATTGCATAAAACTCCTCGATATGTGATTCTGTATATTCCTCACCTGGAGTGATCGTAGGATGAGAAATGACTTTCCCTTCTTGATCTAAAATATAGACATAGCCTTCTTGGCCTACTTTGAAGCTGTTTACTTGTTCAGCTAATTCGTTTAAGACCAAGCTAGCTCCTACAACTCCTGATCCATCTTCAGTCGTTTTCGCTGGGTTGACTGCTACATGTCCGTTCGTTGCAGAGAGAAATGGTTCACTGATGATAGCTTCTCCCTCGTTTTCCATTGCCTTGATAAACCATGATCGTGTAGTGGGATCATACCCAGGAATATCTCGATGTGGGGTGAAAAACATAAATTTGTCGCTCGTTCCGTAAATAACGACTTCGTATTGAGGATTTACAGCCTTGTATGGTTCGAGTACTTCTCTAAGCTCTGTATTATTTTCGCCATCAATCATAGATTCATTTACTCGTGTAGCTAAATAATCCATGTCCGATAAGCTTTTAGAAATAAGATCATTAATTTGACTGTTTGCAAATTCAATACTTTGATTTGCACTATGTATAAATTCTGTCGTTAATTGATCCTTTGCTGACTGATAAGAAAACCAGCCAATGGTTAAACTGGGGATGATTAAAATTACTAAAAAGACGATGATTAAGCGGTTTTTAATAGTCATATTCATTTTGAGTTCCTCACGTAGTTAAATTTTGTTACTAAGATATGTACTTCAAATGCTTTACGCCTTGCTTTTAAAACATAGTGAATATTTACATGACTTAAAACCGCCTCCTATCAACAACAAAAGCCCCTTTTTGAGGAGCAATTATTATTTTTTGGTAGCCTGGCTGTCATAGCTTTCACCTTAGACCCATGGCTTTGCGTCCCTACCTTTCGATAAGTATGCCGTTGACATTATAATAGGAATTTTCTAAATAGCAACATTACAAAAATACAACTTTAGTATGAATATGTCAAATATTATTTTATTTTATCTAAATTTAGAAAATAGTCATCTTTTGTTAGGAAATTAAAAGGCTAGTCATTGAAGGATTTTGATGATAGATGAAGAAAGTGTTAGTTTAAGATTAATATTATTTCGATAATGGATGGAAGGATGAAGGTGTTGAAAAGAAATCATCATTTAAAGATCATACGTGTTCCGATTCCAACTCCAACTTTGTGGCCCCATACAACTACGAATAGCTATTTAATAGGGAACGAACAAGAGAGCATTTTAGTCGATGCCGGGTATGATCAGGAGGAAACGAGAAACGAATTAGAAAAAGCGATAATGGAAAACGGTCTGGCAAAACCTAAATCGATTATCCTAACGCATTCTCACCGAGACCATGCCCCTGGAGTTCGTCAGTTAAGAGGTTGGTCTTCAAAAGTGTATTGTCATCGATAATGAAAGACATGCAATACATGAAGCTATATCTCCAGTGGATGAGTTATATATTCTTAATGACGGGGATTCATTAAAAGTAGCTGATATAGGGTTACGGTCATTCATGGACCAGGACATACTGCTGGACAATTAAATCTTTATATCCCTTCTGAACAAGTCCTCATTGCTGGGGATAACATTGTAGCTAAAGGGACTACATGGATTGGTCCACCAGATGGGGATATGAGTGATTATATTCATACCTTAAACCGTTTAAAGCAATTGAAATTAACAAGAATTGGACCTGGTCATGGTGAATGGGTGCAAAACCCTTATGAACATATTGAATTTGTCTTAAATCGCCGATTACATCGAGAAAATCAAATCAAGTCCTTGCTCAAAGAACACAAGACTTTAACTTCTTCTAGACTAACAGAACTGATCTATGAAAATACAATTGATCCAAGTGTTTTTAATGTTGCTAAAAGAACAACCGAGGCCCATTTGATCAAATTGATGAAAGAAAATGCTCGTTATACTACAGGATTCTGTTTACTCTTTGAAAACTTAACTTTTGTTGAATCATAATCGTTTAACATTCTGGCATCATCAAGGGAGCCCCTTTTTGGTAATTCATGATCGTACGAAGTGAAGCAATAGTTGGTGACACCATGGACAATTTTCCATTTTGATACGCTTCTATTGCTTCCTCTGGAGTAATCCAGAAAGCTTCATCGATCTCATTCATATCAGGTGTCGGAGTTTGCCCTTTTGGTAACTTTGCAAGAAAAAATCGAGTTGCAAAACGAAAAGGACTCACTTCTGGCGTTATACGATAGCCGAAATACGTTAGACTTCCGATATCAAGAAAAAGCCCTTCCTGCTTTAACATTTGTAAAAAAGAAATCTCACCTTTTATAAGTTGACGGCGATATTCCATCTCTGTTTCTTTTTTTAGTTGAACAGTTAATCCTGCGCCTTGGCTGCCAAGTAAAACCCCAACTTCCTCAAATAATTCTCTTGCTGCAGCTACATAATGCGCTTGACTAAATGAGTCATTTGGATTTCCATTTTTTATATGCTCATTTTCTAATACAGTGTCTTCCTCATCTACAGATCCACCTGGGAATACATAGAATCCACCTAGAAATTTCATCGTTAGAGGTCTTTTCGTCAAATAAACTCTAGACATATTGTCCATTAAAACGACAGTTGATGCTAATTTTGGAATGACAGCCATTATGACCCCACCTTTTAATGTAAGAAAAATTACTTAGCTATATAAATATTCAACCTCATCTTCTCATTTCCTCTTATAAATAAGCCAGTGTGTCTCGATAAGTCTCGAAACACACTGGCTATTATTCATTAAAGTAGGAAATCATATTTCAATTATCGATAATTAATGAATTGGACATCAATTGACAACTCTGCTCCTCTTATTGCTGCAATAATGGCTTGCAAATCATCCCGGTTCTTACCAGTCACGCGGATTTGATCATCTTGGATTTGACTTTTTACTTTAACACCGCTATTTTTTATAATCGTATTTATTTTTTTTGCTTGTTCTTTGTCAATTCCTTGTATTAATTTTGCACGTTGGCGAACGGTTCCACCTGATGCTCCTTCAATTTTCCCATAGTCTAAACTCTTGATTGAAACGTCGCGCTTGATAAGCTTACTAATCAATACATCTTTCAGTTGATCTAGCTTAAATTCATCATCGGAAACTAACACTAGTTCTTCTTTATCAATAGAAATACTGCTCTTACTACCTTTAAAATCATAACGTGTTTGAATTTCCTTTGTTGCCATCGTAACAGCGTTTGTTACTTCTGAGAAATCAACTTTAGAAACGATATCAAATGAACTTTCTTTTGCCATTATATACCTCCATTATTATCTTTCTTTTATTATAGAAAAACGAAATAGCAAATACAAGGTGTGAAATAGTAGGTTACTCTCTCTACTTTCTTCTCTACATCAAACGTAAAAAACCATCATAGCATTGAACTTTTAGCCGAAACAGATTTGAAGAAACCGAAACCAGATAGCTCAAGTTTGATGTTATCTTTTAGAAGAATGTTATTATGTATATAAATGGATAAATGATCAACTTTAAACTCCTTAAAATATTCCAGTTTCTTCGGTCTTTTAGGTGTAGTCATGAACTCTTCAAATCCACCACAACAGGCATTCATTGAAACGGCTTCTATCGTTAAATGCTTTCCCTTTGATGCAATCCACTTCTTTACGCTATCATTTACTTCTATATTCATTTGCTTATTCAATCCTTTTCTAGCATGGTTTTAATGAGTTGAAATTTGACTATCGGTGATATTAACTTGGTCAGAAGGAATATTTTCCTGTTTTTCACTCAGGTTTCCGATCAAAAGATTAATACCAATAAATAATACAATTACGAGCCAAAGCCACCATTTTTTCCAGATGGGCGTCTTCTTCATCACGATCATCCCTTTTTGCTTATTCAAGTAAGTATAGTCATTTCCTATATGATTCAATCATATCATAGTTTAAGGTTATGATGACGAATTATGCTGCCCACAGGACTTGAGCGGTCTTAGCGAAGTTTCTGTTTCGTTAGCCTTTCTTAAACGGCAAAAAGCAGAACCAATAACACGATTTGCTTGGATTGGTTCTGCTTTAAAGAAAGTAATTGATTTACATAAGCACACTCTTTTCAATTTGTTTCAACTCATAAAAGTAACCCTTTTTCTTGATGAGCTGATCAAATGTACCAGATTCAATAATCCTGCCATTCTCCATGACAACGATTTGATCCATTCTTTCTAGATTTGTTAAGCGATGGCTAACTAGAATGACTGTATCGCCTTTTGCTTGTTGAAAGAGGTGACGATAGATAAATTGTTCGGTTAATGCATCAACTGAGGAGGTCGGCTCATCCATGAACCATACATGTGAGCCTTTTAACATCGCGCGGGCAATAGCCAAGCGTTGTTTCTCCCCACCTGAAAGATTCTCACCTTTTTCAAAGACTGGATCTTCTAACGAAAAGGATTCAAGTTTAACCTTTGTTAATGCTTCTTCCATCTTTTCATCTGTGAGGTCGTCTTTTGCAAGTAGTAAGTTCTCTCGAATCGAGCCGAAGAAAAAGTGATTTTCTTGCAAAATAACATTTGTCTCTTTCCATATGCTCTCTTTCGCAATACGCTCGATGGACATCCCATCCAATTGAATCTCACCTTGGTTAGTTGTTTGGATGTTTAACAGGAGCTGCAGTAATGTCGATTTTCCTGATCCACTCGGTCCAACAATGGCTGTTTTCGAACCCGCTGGCAAGTGAAATGAGATATCTTTCAATGTGAGTCGGCTCTCACCAGGGTAGGAAAAAGTTACATTTTTCATCTCAATCGACAGAGCCTTTTGATTGTTAAGCTTTCCACTAGGTTTTTCTTCCTTTAGTGATTCTTCACGAACAACAGAGAAAAGACGTTTAGCTGCTCGTCTGCTGTCCTCGAAATGGCTTGGTAAAACCGCCATGGGCGTGGCATTTTCAAATACGGTCAGTGAGATCATCACAAGCATGGCAAGAAACAGCCCTTCCAATTGTCCGTCAATGACTAGAAATGCTCCTAAGGCAAGAACAAACCACGAGATCAACAATGAAACTGCCGTATTCATTGATTGATTAAACATTGCAGAGATCCCTTCTCGTTCTTGCTCTTTAATATAAGTATTGGAGGACTCAACCAGTTGTTGCTCTTTCCCTTCAATTTTTTGATATATTTTCAAATCACGAAAGCCATAGAGAAGCTCTGTTACATCAGTTGATAATGCACCTCGCCCTTCCCTAACCTGACTTTGAATTTTTCGTTGTCTCAGCGCAAACAACGTCGGGACAATAACACCTGTCAAAATGAGTCCGACAAGTAAAACGAGTGCCACATAGATTGAGAAAAAGGAAGTAAAAACAATCGTACTTAAAAACACGATGACAAGGACGATTGGCGGATAAAAAACGCGTAAAAAGAAATGTTGTAAGCTTTCTACATCCCCAACGATACGTGCAAGCAAATCTCCACTGCGGTATTTTTGAAAAATATTCGGTGCTAACGGCTCGAGCTTTTCAAAAAAGGAAACCCGTAGATTACTTAAAATGGTAAAGGTCGCTCGATGTGAAAAATACCGTTCGCCGTAACGACTTAATGCTCTTACAATGCTAAAAGACTTTAACAACGCGATCATCACCGTCAATGCATACAAGGGGGGTGTAAGAGCACCCTTTGAAATTAAGTAACCGCTCGAAGCAAACAAACCAACAGCTGCTATTCCAGCAAGAAAACCAAGGATGACTGAAAGTAAGATATCCTTTCTTTCGATCATCATGAGCTTAACGATTACAAATATATCTCTCATCCTACATTCCTCCTTGCTGAACAGTGACCATATTACGATATTCTTTAACGGAATAGATTAATTCCTCATGTGTTCCTGTGCCAATCATTTCTCCATTAGCTAAGAAGATGATTCGATCTGCATTTTTAATTGTATGGAGACGATGTGCAACAGTAATCACAGTTGAGGACTGAGATAATTCATTTATTGACGCTTGTAAAACCTGCTCTGTATGAAGATCCAGCCCAGTTGTTGGTTCATCAAAAAGAATGACAGATGGTCGTTTTAGAAATGCTCTTGCAAGGGCAATACGCTGCTTTTCTCCTCCAGAAAGACCTCTTCCGGCTTCTCCAATTGAGGTGTCATATCCATTTTCGAGTGATTGAATCATGTGAGAGATCCCTGCTTTTTCAGCAGCCTCTTCAATTTCCTTACGACTAGCGTCCGATTTTCCGCCAATTGCAATATTTTCTGCAATGGTACCTGAGAAAAGATATGGATGCTGGGAGATATAGCTTAATTGATCGAACCACTCGTCTTCTTTATAGTCGGACAACGGTCTATCATTAACGATTAGTTCTCCTTCTGTTGGTGCACTAAGACCAGCAATTACATGCAAGAGTGTCGTTTTACCAGCCCCACTTCGACCAACAATCGCGATTTGACTATATGATGGAATGTCTACTTCTAAATTTCTTAAGGCAAAACGGTCTTCTCCATAGCTATATCCAAGATGACGTAATTTGATCGCTGGAGGAGTTGTTCCTGTATGTAAGCTTGCAACTCCCCAACCAACAGCTTGTTCTTTTTCTGCTAATTCGTCTGTAATTTTTTTCGCAGCGGCCATACTGCCACGCCCTGTATGAAAAGCACTTCCTAACTCTTTTAATGATAAATAGAATTCTGGTGCTAACACAAGTACAAAGAAAGCTGTAAAGAACGTAATGCTTTGGAAAACGACAAGACGTAGACCGACCTCAAGGGCAATTAACCCGATACTAAGCATCGAGATGAATTCGAGCATTAAGGAAGATAAGAAAGCGATCTTTAATACTTCCATTGTCGCATCGCGAAATCCAATGCTACTACGTTGAATCGATTCTTTTTGCTGAGTGGCACGTCCGAATAATTTCAGTGTAGTCAGTCCTTGTAACGTATCGAGGAAGCGTCCAGAAAATGCCGCAAGCTTATCTAACTGCTCTTCTGATTTTTTTTGAGTCTTCTCACCAATAATAATCATAAATAATGGGATAAATGGTGCGGTAATCAACATAATCAACCCCGTGTATATATGTTGTGTGAAAACAGCAACAAGAATCATAATTGGAACAATGGATGTTTGAATGAGCTGAGGGATGTATTTACTAAAGTAGCTATCAACCTCATCAACGGCATCCATCATCACACTTACCTTCTGTCCGGACTGTCCCTTTAACGAAGCTTGCACAGGATTTCTTGAAAATTTGGTCAAAAGCGCTTGCCGCAAATCAGCCTTTACCTTTGATGCCATTTTAACTCCTGCACGTCCGCTGAAATAGGTGAACACAGCTCTTGCTAAAAGCACCAATAATAACCCACCTAAAAAGGGAATAATCTCCTGCGAACGATTGCCCTCTTAGAAATATTCGATCGACAATCGTTACAAAGAAATACGCTTGCCCGATGACGGTAGCCCCTGTCATGAGAGCTGTGAAATATAGGAAAAGCCTCGTTGATTTATAAGATTTTGCAATTTGTTTAAGTTCTTTACTCATATTTATTAGCTCCCAACTTAAACTGAATTTATAATGAAATTGATAATTAGTGAAATGTTTCACATAATTATAAACGATTTTATAAAAAAATGCTCTCTATGGGAATGACTGTTTTATGACTTTTTTCAATTTATAAAATAAACCTCTTGCTTTCATCAATTTACAAGAGGTTAAAATGCTAATCAACAATAAAAAGGGTTTCATTATTTTTGCTTTAACAAATCGCGAATTTCGGTTAATAACTCTTCTTCTTTTGAAAGAGTTGGCTCTGCCACTTCTTCTTTTTTCTCTTCTTTTCTTTTGAACTTATTGAACAGCTTAATGAACAAAAAGATTGAAAAAGCCATAAGGACAAAATCAACTATTGATTGTATGAACATACCGTAATTAACAACGGCATCTCCAAATTCAAATTGTAAATTCCCAAAATCAATACCACCAATGATTAAACCGACTACTGGCATAATCATGTCCTCAACTAGTGACGACACAATTTGATTAAATGCCGTACCTAAAACGACTGCAATAGCTAAATCAAATACATTACCTCTTAGGGCAAATTCTTTAAATTCTTTTAAAATTTCAATCCCCTCCCAATGATAAAAACATCATACTACATATAAAAAGGACAATACAAATAAGAGGATAAAGCCCATAATTATGAGCCTATCCTCTACTATATATTTTACTGAAGATGTTGAAGTTCGTTTACAACAATGCATCAGCTTCGACTATTTCAAGTGTTAAATGTTCATTCGCCGATAAATCAATTTCGTATGGTGATACGTCTTGCTGTTCTTCATCACTAATAATTCTGATTACAGGCCGTCCGACTGCATTAAAATTATAATTCGAAACAATCCCTGTTCTTCCATCATTTAATTTCACCGTCAGCCCTTGAGGATAAATCGCAATACAATTTTTAAACAGGTCTATTTGTTTACGATCAAATTGTGTACCACTTCCAGCATAAAGCAATTCTAATCCTTTATGTGGTAACATCGAAGGACGGTACACACGTGAACTCGTAACGGCATCAAATACATCAGCAACACTTATTATTTTCGCATATTTATGAATTTCTTCTTCCTTTAATCCTCTTGGATAACCTGTTCCATCCATTCTTTCATGATGTTGAAGGGCACAATGTGCTACAGGTAATGGGATTTCGTGAATCTTTCTAAGTAGGTCAAAACCTAATTCACAGTGTGTCTTGACTTGTTCAAATTCCTCACTTGTTAACGTACCTGGTTTATTTAATATTTTAGGTGAAATATACATGTTTCCAAGATCGTGTAACATTGCACCTAAACCTATTTCTTCAATATTTTTTAAAGGCAAACCATTTTCAAGAGCTAGCTGACAAGCGTAAATCGTTACATTTAGGCTGTGAGAATAGACATAGTTTTCATAAATCTTAGTAGATGCCAATAAATTAAGTGCTGTTTGATTTTCATTTAGGCAACTCAATATATCTCTAAATACCTTTTGGAAACTTCGAATCGCTCTTCCCGACTTCATCATTCCTTGAATGTTTGAGCTAGAAGCGCTTAATCCGGCAATTGTATCTAATCCATCTGTTATGACATTTACTGCTTCAGCACGCAATGTCTCAGGAATTGCCTCTACTATTTCAATTCCTTCAGATGCTTCGTCCTCTATGTATATTGTAAAAATACTGTATTTCTTTAATTTTTCTATTAAACTGTCTGTTAATTCATGCCCTTGAGCTAAGAGAACTTTTCCATTTTCATGATAAATTGATTTCCCTAATTTAGCTCCTGGTTGACATCTTTCTAACGTAATTAATCGCATTAGTCCATAATCTCCTCTTTCAATACAAATAAACCTTTTGTCTTATATAGAATACTTGCAAAATGATTTCAAGTAAACCTTGATATAGCAATTGTCACTATAATTTACTGCAAAATAGGACAAATTTCTCAATTATTTGCAATAGAAAGAATTTATAAAGTGAAAGAAAAGCCAGTTGTCTCTTGATTCCTCAAAGAAACAACTGGCTAATATCTACATGATTGCTCAATTGGACACTTTTCGCAGGCGCGCATGAATTGCAATGAAATTCAAGTGTAGTATCATTTATCTCATTTCCACTGAATTTATAATAAGGATGACTCCTGGGAGAAATGAGCTTGATTAACACCCTTTTCACAGACTTGAAAACTTCTCTTCTTTAAAATATCTCCACTCTCTTTTAATCGAAGTATAGCTGTTTGCAATACTTCTTCACTTTGAGCAAGTGATATACGTATATACCCTTCACCTTCCGAACCAAAAGCTATTCCAGGTGTCGTCACAATGCCAGCTTCATCCATTAATTTAAATGCAAATTCAGTGGAGGTGAAAGCTGTAGGGACCTTCGCCCATAGAAACATCGATGCCTGCGGTGAATTGACGTTCCAACCTAGTGCATGTAGACCATTGACTAAAATATCTCTTCTCTTCTTATAAGTGTCTCTCAAATCATCACTAAAAGTAGACGTTGTATTTAAAGCACGAATCGCTGCTTTTTGAACCGGTAAGAAAACACCATAATCTAGATTCGACTTTAATCGATTCAACCCTTCAATGACCGTACTATTTCCAACAACATAACCAATTCGAGCCCCTGCCATATTAAAGCTTTTAGAAAGTGAATTAAATTCAATTCCAACTTCTTTCGCTCCATCGATCGATAAAAAGCTTATTGCCTTCTCTTCATAATATAATTCTGAATAAGCAAAATCATGAAGAACAACAATATTATATTCTCTAGCAAAATGAACGACCTTTTCAAAGAATTCCTTTGTTGCTAACGCTGGAACAGGGTTACCAGGGAAGTTTAAAATCATCATTTTTGCTTTTGTTCTAATGTCTTCCGGGATAAGCTCTAGGTCTGGAAGAAAATCATTTTCTTCTTGAAGTGGCATATCATAAGGTGTCGCTTCAGCTAAAGCAATACCAGCAGCATAAGCTGTATAACCAGGATTCGGCACGAGAATAACATCTCCAGGGTTTGTTAGAACTAATGGCAAATGAACAAGTCCGTCCTGTGATCCCATGAGCATTAACACTTCATTTTCAGATGAAAGATCAACACGATACTGACGATGATAATATCCAGCTATAGCTTGAAGTAACTCTGATGTCCCAACTAGAGAATAACGATATAGTGATGGATCTTTTGCATCATTAGATAGCTCTTCCATGACAAAATCAGGTGGTGGTAAATCTGGACTACCGATACTTAAATCAATCATGTTATGACCATTTTTGATTTTTTGTATTTTATAAGCAGCTAGCTCATTAAAAATACTCGTTTGAAAAGAATTCATTTTTGTAGAAAATGTAATCGTCATAGTAAAAACCTCGCTTAGGATTAACCAATATGATATAAAGTCTAAATCCATTATATCAGTCAAAGAAAGGATTTGGAGACAAAGCTTTCATTTTCAAAAATAGAAAAAGGAGGAACCCTCATTGTTCCTTTTATAAATGCTCCTAGTTGATTAATTGGCTACTCTTACTATTTATTTGCCGGATGCACTTTCAACAGCTTACCCTTTATCGTCGTTGTCTTCATTGCTTTTAAGACAAGTTGTCCTTTACCATTTAAGATATCAACATACGACGCATTTTCTTGAATTGTAATGATACCAATATCATCAGCTGTTATTCCCTCAATTTTTGCAATCGTACCGACGAAATCGACAGCTCTAATCTTTTTTTTCTTTCCACCATTAAAATACAGCTTCATAATATCTTTATTCAATTGTTCACTTTTATCTTTTTTTAGTTCAGGTTGAACATTCATTTTTTCTTGAAAAGCAGCTTTTTTTCTTGCGACTTCTGTTTTTGACGGCGCAGACAATTTAGGTATTTCAAAGCCAATATATGCTTCAATTTCAGTTAAAATTTTTCCTTCTTGAGGTGTAACAAATGAAATTGCTTTCCCTGTTTTTCCTGCGCGACCAGTTCTACCTATCCGATGCACATAGCTTTCTTTCTCTAGTGGAAAGTCATAGTTAATAACATGCGTGATATTCTCAATATCGATTCCTCTTGCTGCGACATCCGTGGCTACTAAATAGCGAAATTCACCTCGTTTAAAATCATTCATGACAGCAAATCGATCTTCTTGAATCATTCCTCCATGTAACTTATCACATGGATAGTTAGCACGGTCTAATTGTTTAAACAAGGAATTTACTTGTTCTTGTGTTCGACAAAAGATAATACAACTGTCTGGATTTTCTACAGTGGTTACATCGATGAGCATGTTAAATTTTTCTTCTTCTCTCACTTCAATAAGAGAATGTTCAATTTTCTCCGTTGTTATACCAGTGGCTTTCATCTCAATAGTAGTCGGATGTTTCATGTGTTTTTGGCAGATTTTTTTGATATCGACTGGCAATGTAGCAGAAAACAACATTGTCATTCTATCTGTAGGTAGTTCTTTAATAATAGCCTCTACTTGATCAATGAATCCCATATTTAGCATCTCGTCAGCTTCATCGATAATCAGATATTTCAGGCGTTCTAAAGCGAGGGTCCCTTTCTCAATATGATCTAATACTCGCCCTGGAGTACCAACCACAACATGTGTTTTCTGCTTTAATTGTAATTTTTGTCGATCAAAAGGTTGTTTACCGTAAATGGCAGTTGCTTTAATTCGTTTAAATCTTCCTATATTCGTTAGATCTTCTTTCACTTGAGCAGCAAGCTCCCGAGTTGGTGTAAGTACTAATGCTTGTGGTTTGTTTTCTTCCCACTCTACCAGCTCACAAATCGGAATCCCAAAGGCGGCTGTTTTTCCACTCCCTGTTTGAGATTTTACGACAAGGTCTTGCTTTGCTAACGCGATTGGAATAACCTCTCGTTGAACGTCTGTAAGATTTTCATACTTCAAACTAGCAAGCGCTCTTATGATCTCTTCACTTAATTCAAAGTCTTTCAAGCTTTTTTTCCTGTTCATTACCTACACCGATTCCTTTAAAATTATTTTATTGATTTTATGATAAAGCTTATCACTTGTTTTTGATTTTATAACCTCTCCATCCAACATCGAAAATGGGCACTGTTTGCACATTTTGCATTTACCTAAGCAACCTTTACGTTTAATTTTCATATTAGGATAAGACAATTTTAATCTTTTATATACATTCTTTGTACTGAACTCATTTTCCGAACAAAAATAAATCTTTTTCATCTTATTTTCACCTCTTAAAAATTCTAGATGTAAATAATAATCATTTTCATTATATACATCATATCAAAGGTGAATTGATTCGTGAAGAATGAATCATCTTCAATGAAAGTAAGAACAGACTAATTGATTAAATAAAAACAAGGTTAGACCCCATCTAGGATTTAACCTTGTTGGTAGAGCACTTTATCTAATGTATTGCCTAGATCGTACTTAATTAAGTACGGCAGTTGCTGTATCATACATGTGACCTGACTTATTTATTTTTGTTTGCAAGTATTTTATATTATGATTTGAGACATCTCCCCACAACGGCACATGGATGTCTGCCATTATTCCATATTCGCGTAATGATGCTACCTTTTTAGGATTATTTGTGATCAAACTTACTGGCTTAGTGCGTAATGTTTTAAGAACTCGAATAGCTTCCTCATAAGAACGGTGATCATCTTCAAATCCTAAACTGTGGTTAGCCTCAACTGTATCCAATCCCTCTTGTTGCAAAAGATAAGCTAAAGACTTCGTGAATAAGCCAATTCCACGTCCTTCATGATCGGCTAAATAAAAGAGTGCGCCACTCCCATTTTCAACGATCATTTTCATTGATTGACGCAATTGAAAGCCGCAATCGCAACGTTTGCTCCCAAAAATATCTCCCGTATGGCAAATACTATGAAAACGAATCAACGAATGATCAGCTTCTGAGAAGTCACCGTATACTAACACCGATGATTGTTGTAAAGACGCTAGATTAGCATGTGGAAGCGTATCTAATAAGTCTTCCTTATGAGAAGGTAAATCTTTAAGATTTAACCAAGTATACCATTGAAACGAGAATTCCTCTTCACCTAGCTGTACTGGAAGTTGAATGGGACCAACACGTGCAAGATCAGGGCTATCTTGCTGATGAATGATCTCTATTTTTTGTTCGAGAATTTGTTTAATTTGTTGATTCATCTTTTTCACTCCCTCTATTATCCACACTGCATCATCTTATCATTTTTAATAAATACAAGTAGTTGCGATCTGTGTTTCTTCATACGATAAAAAGTTATTTATATGGTAACAAAATAGAGATTGAAGGTCAATCAAATTTTTGTTAATATGAAAATAAGTTTTCTATAAGAAATATTTATTGGGGTGAACAAATGGATATTGGTTCAACAATTAGGTCTATTCGAAAAAGAAAGAAGATAACGATTGCGCAAATGAGTGAAGGAACAGGTCTCTCCAAAGGGTTTATTAGTAACATTGAAAATAATAATACTTCACCTTCGATCAGTACATTAGAAACCATTTCTAATTTCTTAAATATTCCATTGCCTTATTTTCTCTTAAAAAAAGATGATAAGATGCGCGTTGTGAGGAAAAATGAACGAACGTATACGACGCATAAAGATGGTCGGTTGAAGGTAGAACATTTAACGTCCAAAGCAGGCTTGAAGTTAATGAATGTTGAACTTGCTCCCGGAGCTTCAACTGGAACAAAACCACATTCACATGAGGGCGAAGAGTGCCATGTTGTCGTTAAAGGTACCATTCTTGCTGAGCAGTGTGAGGAGTCAATGGTGTTAGAGGAAGGAGATTCATTTAGTTGGAATGCGAGTGTGCCCCATCTCGTGAAAAATATTGGTGAAGAACCTGCTATCATTTTAATAGCCATCTATTCAGAAGCAGAATCTGAAAGGTTATAGTCATTTGTTATGCAATGATATTTCATAAAAAGGGCTGATTTAAAACCAAAGTCTGTAACCCCGTGGTTTTGAATCAGCCTCTTAGCTTGGCTTTTTACTATTCAAGAAAACAAAGCTGTAGAAAATGAGACGATTTATGTAGAATATCGGTTCTTCCTTTTATTTAGATAATAAAGCGCAAACAGAACGATCGCACTAATAATAAGAAAAAATAACATACCAAAAATGTTTCTATAGACAATTTCAGCTGAAATGCCCTTTTGCAATGTGATTAAAAGTCCAGTGAATGTCACACCAAGCGCACCACCAAAAAATTGAATTAACTGAACGATCCCCATACCCGAGCCTATTTCAGCAGGTAATAAAATTCTCGTCACTTCATTTGATACACTAGCATTAATGGTAGAAAAACCAATACTCATAAACACGTACGTAAAAAGGATAAAATATGAAGAAATCGTCGATGTAAATGCGAACATAACCGTGGCAATGACGAGAAAAATTTGGCCAAATATGATCAAAGGAGCATTGCCAAAACGGTCAATTAAGCGTCCGATAAACTGCGCAGTTATGGCGGATAAGATCGCACCAGGAAAAATAAGAATCCCTACCTCTAACGGTTCCTTGTTGAATACAGCTGACAAAATAATGGGCATTAAAAACAAAGTTGCGAAATGGATGACGAACGCTGCAAATCCAATATAGATTAATTTTATAAACTGTTTATTTTTTAATAATGAAGGTTGAATAAAAGGGATTTCGATTTTTTGGAAATGGATCCACACGCTGATGATAAGAATCAAACTACATACTAAAATTAGAAATGAAAAAGTCGATAGAAACAGCAAAAGTCCGGTTACACTTAACCCAGTCAGGATTCCACCAATGATATCGAACTTCCCTATCTTAGCTTCCTCTTTAGGTAAGAGCTTTTGAAACAAAGGAATCAATAATACAACGAATCCTGTAACCGTAAAAAGATAATTCCACCCAAGGTATTGTGTAATGACGCCTCCTATGACAGGTCCTAACCCAAAACCTAGAGAGGCTGCTGATGAAATGAATGCCATAGCTTTTCCTCGTCTTGATAATGGTATATAACGTCCTGCAAGTACCATCGCAAGCCCGGGGACTGCTCCAGCTCCTGCAGCTTGAAGAATACGGGCTCCTAACAATACATAGAAGTCATTTGAAAGAAAACCAATGACTGATGCCACTCCGAGAATCGTTAATCCAACAACTAGAAGTTTTGCAATCGGAACAAAATCAGATAGTCGACTAAATGTTAATGTCGCAATAGCAAAAACGATCGAATATCCTGAAACGATCCATGATGCGGTTGACGAGGTTATTGACAGGTCGATAAGGACAGTCGGCAATGCTACATTAAACATTGTCGTATTCATCACAACGAGCCAAACGGTTAAACTCCAGATAAAAATGATTTTATTCTCTGGAAATGTTTCTGTAGCACTTTTTTCAGTAGCAGTTATAGAGACTGACATATGATCTCACCTAATTTATATGAAATTGTTAAAAAATGAATGATCTTCCTATATAATAAAGCTTTATTTTGTTTTAGAAAAGAAAAATTTCGTGATTCGAAATGTTAGAGTTGCAACGTTACAAAAAATAGTTTAATTCATTGATCTTTTCCTTAGAGAAAAACCGTTGAGAACATATCTCTCAACGGTAGCGTTCTTCTTTGAATGGATTAGCCGTCATCGAATACCCTAATTCTTCCCAAAATCCTTCTTCATCTTCTTTCATAAATTGAATGCCAGAAACCCATTTTGATCCTTTCCATAAATAGAACGATGCTGGAGGGATAAAACGCAATGGATAGCCATGTTTGGGCGTAATATCCTGCCACTCATGTTGCTGATCCTTCCATCGATACACAAACAAAGCGTCGTCTCCTAGTAATTCTTCAAGTGGCAAGTTAGCCGAATATCCAAAGCGATCACCATTATAATAGCCGTAAATCTTAACGTATTTTACTCCCTCATTTAATGTAACAAGTTCTAGCAAATGACGCATCGCAATGCCTTCAAACGAATTCCCGAATTTTGACCATGTCGTTACACAGTGCATATCAATGGTTGATACCGTTTTTGGTAGCTTCATCATATCAGAAAATGATAGAGAGATTTCTTCTTTAACTTCACCAAACAATCTAAAATTCCATGTGTCCTCATTGAATTCATACACATCCCCTTGGTGTAGAATAGGCCAACTCTCTGTTTCAAATTGACCAGGAGGCAGTTTATTAGCCATTTTTTTCATCCTTTCTTAGACTCCAATGTTTCATAATTTAAATGTTATTCGTTGTTAAATGTTATCATATTGAAAGTGAAGTTCACAAAAGCCTTTCCGCACTTATTGAGCTCAAATTGACAAAATGAAAAGAGCTGTCCAGAAACAGCTCTACTTGTTTAACAATTTTTATAACTACATTTGTAGCCAAGCAACTATTAAGCACTATTAATTTTTAATATCGTACAATTTTTAATGACTGTGTCCGTGATCATGCCATCCTTTTGATGAGTTAGTAATTTCAAATCCCTCTTGCGGTACATAAAAATATTTGATCCAAACGCCATCTAAGAATTCTTCTCGTTTATCTAGCAAGACATCAATGCCTTTGTCCGTTTTGACGATTTCATCATGCTCGTTTGGTGTATCAAGCACTACATCATAATGAGCATGGTCTCCATGCATATGAGTGATAATCACGCGAATCATCTTGCCTTCGCCTTCTTGACTGCTTAACATTTTTTTTAATACTTTTTCTGCATTTCTGTTAATTTTGCAATTCATTATTCATTTCCTCCAGTTTGACAATGGTAACTGTTATTTCTCATTTAACATATTCCTTTATACTCTAGAATGTCCAATTAAATGCTTCGTATCAAAAGAAGTCATGTTTGCTTAAATAAATCATAAAAGCTAGGAGTTGTTACATCATGACTTTTATCTAATTATTTATTATTAGCTTTGTCGATAATTTGCTGCAAATCAGGGTTAAAGCCTTTTACAGCTACATTACCTAAGACCGTTACAGGTACTCCCATATATCCAAAGCTCTCTACTTCCTTTTGATAGACCTCACTGGTCATTACATCTCTAACCTCGAATGGAATCCCTTCCTCGGTAAGCATTTGCTTAACCATATTACATTCGATGCAATCTTTTGTTGAATAGACAATTACTTGATGACTCATCAGTTTAGCACCTCCGCAATAGCTTTCTCAACGATACGGCTTAAAAATGTTGAAAATACTCTTTCTATCAATCAACTCTACCACAAATAAATAGAAGATAACTAATTTGAAGATTAGGATTCAAAAACATGTAAGCCTGATCACTAAATGACTAATCGATTTGTCACTGACTTTACAACCTTTAAATCTTCAAATAACTCTGTTATATTGTTTCTGAGGAGGAATGAGTGATGGATAAAATATTTTCAATTCCGTTTATGGCAATCATTTTTTTTCTAATGGCTTTCATTTGGGCAGTTGCTGCTGTTAGTATGTTTGGTGAGACGTTA
This sequence comes from uncultured Bacillaceae bacterium, assembly GCA_963838465.1. GTDB lineage: Bacteria > Bacillota > Bacilli > Bacillales > Bacillaceae_D > Halalkalibacter. Next base: position 750,252 of record CAWIQZ010000017.1, on the reverse strand, counting down.
TCTTGGTTATTTATGCTCTTAGTTCCAGCGAACATCTTTATGGGGTTAAAGATAATGAGAAGTTCATGATGATTTCATATGAATAACGTATCAATAAATCACATAAAAGGAGACAATAATGACGTTAAAAATTAAAGTTTATTCAGATTATGTTTGACCATTTTGTTTTTTAGCGGAGGCTCCGCTTAATGAAGCAATTAAAGGAAAAGAAATTGAAGTAGAATGGATGCCTTTCGAACTTCGCCCATATCCAACTGAAACATTACGCGCAGAAGGCGATTACTTGCAAAGTGTTTGGAAGCAGTCTGTGTATCCAATGGCTGAACGGATGGGCATTAAGATTGTTCTCCCTAACGTTTCACCACAACCTTATACGCATTTAGCATTTGAAGGCTACCAATTCGCCAAAGAGCTAGGTAAAGGGAATGAATATAACGATCGAATGCTTCGTGCCTTTTTCCAAGAACAACAAGATATTGGAGATATCGAAGTCTTAACAAAGCTTGCTGGTGAGATTGGGTTGAACGAACAGAAATATCGAGAAGCTTTAGAGACTCGAAAATATAAAGAGGCACATCAAAAGGCTTTATATCATGCATTTAATGAGGTAAATATCACCGCTGTTCCAACATTTGTGATTGGTAAAAGGACCGTTTCAGGTATGCGTTCAAAAGAAACCTTGGAAAGCATAATTGAAGAGGAAATATTGAAGAAATCGACGTGATCATTGCTACTATCATATGAAACAAATCTAATCTTCAAAATGTTGATAAAAAGAGAAGGAGCAAATGATCCATCCATTTGCTTCTCCTCTTTTTGGAATATCCATACTCTCGTTAGCTAATCCGTTCATCTTCTTCATCAGCTTGTAATAATGATTGTTTATTTATGATTCGTGTTAAATCTGCCTTTTTTAATAAATAATGCAAGTGTTGAACGGGCATCGAACCATAGCCTTTCCCCTCACTAAGGGTGAACTGAACAATATTTCCCTTTTGATGAATAACTGTAAGTATTTCTGCTGAGTTAAAATGGCTAATAATTCCTTGAGAAATGTAGTATTCCATTCCAATTTCGTTCGACATGAGAGTGAGTCCTTTCTGATCGTTTGTTAGTAAATATTCCCCACCTCTATTTGTTTCATACATCATTTTCCAATAGTTGCAATTAAATAAAAGAGTCTGTTATACAAATATGTAAAAACAGACTCTAATGAATAAAATCTTATTCTGGATTTATTGGTAAAATCACTTCAACTGTTGTCCCGATGTTCTTTTTGCTCTTGATCTGTATATGACCATTATGATTTTCAATGATTCGAAAGCTAATCATTAATCCTAGACCAGTCCCTTTTTCTTTTGTTGAGTAAAATGGTTCACCTAGTCTTTCTACTCTCTCTTTTTCCATTCCGACCCCATTGTCAATAAAATAAATACTAATGTGATGTTCATCTTTTACCTTTATAGTAACAATAATGTCTCCTCCTGTAGGCATTGATTCAATCGCATTTTTTAAAATGTTAACAAAAACTTGTTTTAGTTGATTTTCTTCACACCAAATATTTGGGAGGGTAGCATCAAATTTCGTTCTAATTTGTACATTCGTTAAATTTGCTTGAGCTTCAAACAAATCAATGATTCTCTGGCAAATGATTCTCACATCTTTGCTTTCACTTTTTTCAGCTTGTGGCTTGGATAAAACTAGTAATTCTCCAATAATTAATTTGATTCGATCTATCTCAGATAACATGATCTCAAAATAATGCTTATCCTCATATTTCGGTGCAAGAAATTGTAAAAATCCTTGGATGCTTGTTAATGGATTTCTAATTTCATGAGCGACTCCAGCAGCGAGTTCCCCTACTGCAGAAAGCTTGCTAGATTTTCGAATGATATCCTCTGCTACTCTTCGCTCCGTTATATCATTCGATACAGTTAAAACATGAACCTCTTTGCTATCTGCTAGCACGAGAGGTATTTTTGAAGTTTGAACCCATTTTACATTCCCATCGCGGTCGACTAGCTCTTCTTCCATAATCATTATTTCTTGACCCTCAACCATAACGAGACGATCTTCCTCTAGGTGTTTTAATACTTGTTCTTGATTAGAATTATAATTTGCTTCTGACTGCAACAGCATTTCTTCAACAGACACACCATAAAACGATGCGATAGAGCGATTAGCTAACGTATACTGTCCTTGACCATTTTTTGCATAAATGAAATTTGGACTCGTATCAATCACTTTCCGAAGAAATTCTTTTTGGTGTATTAAAAGCCTTTCCTTCGCTTCGATCTTTTCGTTAGCATTTTCAATATATTCAGCCATCTCATTAAATTGCTTTGAAAGTTGACCAATCTCTGTATGATCGATCTGGTGAGGGTGTATTCGTTCACTGTAATTTCCTCTCGCCATCTGACCAAGTGATTCATATAATTTTTTTATTGGCTTGATAATTTGTCTCGTATAAAGTGCTGTAATGATTGTTAAAAAGAAGAATAAAAGTAATGAAAATAAAAACAATGAGTTTTGAAATGCTTTAAAATAGACCTGTGTATAAGATACAGGTACTTGAGCAACAACGCCCCAATCAAGGACTGGAATATATTGATAGGAAGCAAACATCGAAACACCTTTTGTATTAACGACCTGCTCATAACCTGATTGTTTATTTAAAACTTTTTGTATAACTGCGTTCGAACTAGCATCTTCACCAATTCTTTCTGGATGAGAAATTAATCTCCCATATCTGTCGACAATGTAAGCATAGCCATCCCCTAATTCAATATTCTGAATGATAGACTTTATTAAAGGATTCTCCTCGATTCGAATAGACAAATTCGCTACCCGACTAACTTCACCTTGTTCGTCAAGAATAGGGACCGCTATAACTAATATAAAACGATTGGTAAAAGCTGAAATGACATCACTAAGATAAATTTCTTTTGATTCAAAAGCTTTTTGAACATATTCTCTCTCTGCTAAGCTTTGATTTTTTAATATCGTTAAATCATCGGGGTAATAACTAATAACCGTACCCACGGAATCAACTATTGTTGCACTATCGATATAAGGAGAGAGCTCTACCACTTCTGCTAATTCATCATTAAGTTCTTCTATATTTTCATTTCTGAAATAATTATTTGTTTGGATATGTTCACTAAGAAATCGAATATCGTTCGTGATTATTTGAATTTGATCAGTTAATCTTAAAACAGTTTCGCTTGTAATTCTTTTGTATTTTTCCTCCGCTATATCCGGCAACGTAATTTGCGCTTTAAAATAAAGCAAACCAAGTAACGTAAGCATGATTAGTAAATTAATGATAAAGATTTTCCAAAAAAATGATGACTTCAACGTTTTCAAATCTGCACATCCTATAAAAAGCATTATTTACTATTTTATATGATGATAGTTTTGTATTCTACAAAATCTTTTTGTTAATGTTATTCTGCTTGATTAATTGTAAAATTATTTTTGCTTTAAGTTTTTTAAATTCTTAAAATAAGTACGGTAAGTGAAATTAAATTAGATTTTTGATTAAATATTATTATTTATCCACACCATTCAATGATCGTTAACGCAATAATTTCTGCTGTCTCAAATATGTGACTTAATTTCAATATATTCATTTGGATAATGCGCCATTTTTGTAATGCCAGGACCAAATATAATGGTCGGAATCCCCCCTACGTCAGTTAGTAATCCTCCATCAGTCCCCCATGGTGAAGCCTCAACAATTGGATCTTCGTTTAAAACAAGACGATAGCTAGAAGCAAGTATATGCATAATCTCGTGATCGACATTAATTGCTCCAGGAAGCCAACGAGCACCAAACCATTCAAGTGAGGGTGGTTGCTTTTCAAACCAAGAATCTATCTTTATAAGCTTTTTAATCCACTCCTCCATTTCATGCTTCGCCTCTGTAATCGTTTCCTCAGGAGAAACGCCCATTCTCCCTTCAATTGTAACTAAATCAGGAACAGAAGATGGCCAATTCCCACCTTCTATTTTTCCAATATTAATCGGAATGGGTATCGGGATGTTCTTATATAATGAATCTGTTATACGTTCGTTACGTTTTACCTCTAGGTTCCTAATATGATCGATAACGCTACTCGCTTTTTCAATGGCGCTTACTCCTTCATAACGTGTTCCTCCATGAGCTGCCCTTCCTCTCACAACGATTCTAAACCAAAGTGAGCCTTGTTGTTTAGGGAATATTTTCATATTTGTTGGCTCCGGTATAATCGCTGCATCAGCCTTGTAACCTCTTAATATTGCGGCTAACGTACCTACGCCCCCACTTTCCTCCTCAATGACACTTTGGAAAATCACATCCCCTTTTAAACGAATACCTAATGACTGAATAGCTTTTATTGCTAAAAGTAATGCGACATTTCCACCTTTCATATCTGTTACACCACGACCAAACATTTTTCCGTCGACTATTTTCCCACTATAAGGGTCATCGCTCCATTGCTTATGATCTCCTGCTGGTACAACATCAATATGACCATTCAAAATGAGAGAACGGCCACTTCCTGTTCCTTTTAAAACACCTACAACATTAGGACTATCTTTAAACATTTTGCGGGATGATGAAAAATTTGAATGTGTGACTAATTCTTCTCCATCAGGTTCCCATATATCAACGATCAATCCCATTTCACTTAATGTATGGATAATAATATTTTGCGCTTCTTTTTCATTCCCTTGGGTGCTTGCTGCTTGAACTAATTTTTGTAAGAGCGATATACCGTTATGACGATTTGTTTCTAAACACTTACGCAGAGAGAGTTGTAAGTCTGGGTTTATGTTTGACATGAAATCATTCCTCCCACTATATGCTTTTGATTTGGTCTGCCTCAAGAGGAAGTCCTACATTGAGCTATATCATCAACAGATTAATGATCTGCTAAAATTTTATTTGACATGTGAAGTTTTGCTCCTGTATGATCGATCACATCTTTAACAGTAAACGGAGGCATTACTTCTGTTAATAGTAATCCATTTTCTGCTACCTCAATGACAGCCATATCCGTAATAATCATTGTTACACAGCGTTTTGCCGTTAGTGGTAGTGTGCATTTTTCTACAATTTTTGGTATGCCACCCTTGTTCGTATGATTCATTAACACGATCACCTTTTTCGCCTTTTGCGCCAGCTCCATCGCTCCCCCAATCCCTGCTACTCTCTTTTCAGGTACAATCCAGTTTGCCAAATCACCTTGTTCACTTACTTCTAATCCTCCTAAAATCGTTAAATCCACAGATCCAGAGCGAATCATACCAAAGGCAGTAGCACTATCACAATAAGAGGCACCCAGAGCAATGGTAACTGGAAAACCGGCAGCGTTACATAGCATCGGATCTTCTTTTCCGTTTTCTGCTGTTTCATCCATCCCTAAAATGCCATTTTCTGCATGAAACATCACTTGAATATCCTTTGAAAGATGATTTGACACGAGTGAAGGAATTCCAATACCAAGATTAACGATCATCCCATTCTTCAGCTCCAAAGCTGCTCGTTTCGCCATTCGGTTACGGATTTCTACTCCCATACCCATTTCCAATCGACTCCTTTACTTTCAATCACTATATCAACAAAAATACCTGGTGTAATAATCGATTCTGGATCAAGCTCTCCGATGGGAACAATTTCGTCAACTTCTGCAATGGTAATGGTTCCGGCCATTGCCACTAATGGATTCGTATTACGAGCACTCGTTTCATAAATTAAATTACCAAATATATCGGCTTTTTTCGCGTAAACAATCGCAACTTCAGCTGTTAATGCCGTTTCTACCATGTATTCTTTTCCATTTATCATCAATTTTTCTTTCCCATTCTCGACTATACTATCGAGACCAATATCTGTGAGGATTCCACCGAGTCCGACTCCTCCAGCTCGAATACGCTCAGCCAACGTTCCTTGCGGTGAAAACTCTACCTCCATTTTTCCTTCCATCATTAATTGACCTGCGATCGGGTTAGATCCGATATGAGATGCGATTAATTTCCTCACTCTACCTTGACTTACGATACGTCCTATACCGATATTTGGAAATCCCGTGTCATTAGCTATTAACGTTAATTCTTTTACATCTTTTTCAATTATGCCTTTAATGAGCGTGGGGGGATTACCCACCCCACCAAAACCTCCACACATTAACGTACACCCATCATTTATGTGTGTTAAAGCTTCCTTCAAAGTGGTTACTTTATTGATTGATTTCCTCTCTTGTACTTGCACCGCTCCTATCACTCCTTTCCATTGAACGACCAATAACCTTTCTCTTGCAGTTCAGATTGAACTTGATCAAGAGTCTCTTCAAAAATAGTAAGTAGGGTATTGATTTCTTCTTTTGTAATCACTAAAGGGGGAGCAATAATGACCGCATCTCCTTCAATGCCATCCTTTCCAGCTGCTGCAGGGTAAAGAAGCAAACCCTTTTCCTGCGCTTTATCAACAATGACGCTCGTTAATCCTATGGTTTTACTAAATGGAAGTTTGGTCACCTTATTGGATACAAATTCAACACCGATCATAAGTCCTTTCCCTCGAATTTCCCCGATTATTGGATGATTAATGGCCATTTTTTTGAGCTTCTCTAATAAATATTCACCTTGTTCAGCTGACTGTTTTGGCAATTGATGTTTTTCAATATAGTTTAAAACTTCCAAGGCAATCGCAGCTGATTGAGGATTGGCACTATACGTATGACCACTCATGACAACTTTCGACCCATACAAAATCGGTTTCATTACTTTTTCACTAGCTAGCGTTGCGGCAATGGGCGTATATCCGCCACTCATTCCTTTACCAAGTGCAATGATATCAGGCTTCACACCCCAGTGGTCCATTGCTAGGATCTTTCCCGTGCGACCGATACCTGTCATCACTTCGTCCGCAATAAAAAGAATGTTATGAAGATCACAGATTTCTTTTATTTTTTGATAATAACCATCTGGTGGAACAATAACCCCTCCCGCAGCGCCGACAATTGGTTCTGCTATAAAAGCGGCAATATGATCAGCTCCGATCCGACGTATTGCTGTATCCAATTCTTTCGCACACATTAGCTGACAGCTTGGATAGGATCGATCAAACGGGCAACGATAGCAATAAGGCGCAGACACAGTTGGATACTCTTCTAATAATGGAACAAAGCGTTCCCGTCTTCCCACATGGCCTGACATCGATAAAGCTCCCACTGTAATGCCATGATAACTGGTCCATCTTGAAATCATTTTATTTTTACGATATAAGCCTTGTTCCTGCCAGTACTGAATGGCGATTTTCATTGCTGTTTCCGTTGCTTCAGAACCACTATTAACAAAAAAAGACCAATAATCATGATCAGCATTAACCAACTCATTAAGTTTATTAGCAAGCTTTTCAGCAGGATCAGACGTAAACTGAGAACGATAAACAAATGAAATATTCTTTGCTTGTTTTGTGATCATATCAATGATTTCAGGAACAGCGTGACCAATGCTTGCTACGACTGCCCCGGATGAACCATCTAAATATCTTTTCCCTGCATCATCAAAAATATATATTCCTTGGCCATAAGTCGCTGTTGGATAAGCATCATTCATCTTCGGTTTAATAAGTAACGATCGTTTCATCTACACAACCCCCTTAACATGTCTAGCTTCGTACATGAAATGAATCGAAAAGAGGAGTGATAAACAATTGAATAAAAAGTCGGTCTTATCGATTAATAATCTTATATATTGAAGTTTATTATCGCAAAAACATAAATATTCAACTAAAGATTCATGGAGTCGCATAAAAAAGAGACTGTCAACAAATTACTGACAATCTCTAACTTATGTGGCTATTCAAATCGAAAATAATTTTGCTTTAACAGGCGAGGCTGTTCCATAATAAAATCATACGTCGTACTTTTACCAATTTTCATCGTATCGATTAGCATAAGCTGATCCTCAAGTGATTGTATTGTTAGCTCTTCTTGATATTCGATTCCACAAGAATCACATTTGATACCGGGTGTTGCTTTTACTTCGATCGCTCGAGTCCCATCTGGCAGCTCCCAATAGACAGTACTTTTCACTTTTCTTACTCTCTGCTCATTACACCATTCGCATGTCAATTTACTCCTCCTTTTCTTGTTGCTTTAATTGCGCATGATACTTCTTTTCTTTCAGTAGATCACGCTGTTCTCGCTTGTTTTTTAACGTTACATGTGACGGGTCATTTTGAAAATCTTCTCTTCGACTATAGCGCTGCACTGAATCAGGAATGAGATTAAATTGTTCATTATTTAATAAAGAGCTCACACCATTCTTAGTATTTTCACTTTTATAATTGGGGTAAACGCCTTTAAAATATTCATCTGCGCGTCCAGGAACATAGTGCTCTGGTTCAGGATAGGTTGTAATAACACCTTCAAAGTTGCGGAGAACGATTTTCTCTGGGCTTTGTGAAAGTACGTAATTTGGCTGTAGAGCGATTTTCCCACCTCCACCTGGTGCGTCGACGACAAATGTAGGTACTGCATACCCGGATGTATGACCACGTAACCCTTCAATGATTTCTAATCCTTTTGAAACAGGTGCTCGAAAATGTCCGATGCCTTCTGATAAATCACATTGATAAATATAATAAGGACGAACTCTTATTTTCACAAGGTCATGCATTAACTTTTTTGTAATGGCGACACTATCGTTTATTCCAGCTAAAATCACGGATTGATTTCCCACAGGAACACCGGCATTAACAAGCATTTCACATGCTTGTTTCGATTCTTCAGTCATTTCAATGGAAGTATTAAAATGAGTATTTAGCCAGACTGGATGATATTTTTTTAGGATTGTACAGAGATTCTCAGTTATTCGTTGTGGGAAGACAACTGGAGCTCTTGTGCCAATACGAATAATTTCAACGTGCGGGATCGCTCGTAAATGCTTTAAAATATATTCGAGAATGTTGTCATTGATTAATAATCCATCTCCTCCAGATAGTAAAACATCTCGAACATCAGGAGTATGACGAATATAGTCAATAGCGCCATCTAACTGTTTTTTTGGAACACCCATACCGATTTGTCCTGAAAAACGACGTCGAGTACAATAGCGACAGTACATCGAACATTGGTTTGTTACGAGAAACAAAACCCGATCCGGATAGCGATGCGTTAAGCCAGGAACTGGAGAATCTTCATCTTCATCAAGTGGATCCTCTAAATCATATTTTGTTTTGTGGATTTCTTTCTCTATGGGGACAGATTGCATTCGAATTGGGCATCTAGGATCATCTGGGTTCATTAAGGAAGCATAATAAGGTGTAATATTAAGTGGGATTGTTTTTGTGGAAATTCTCACGCCCTCTTCTTCATCTGGAGTAAGATTGATTACCTTTTTTAGGTCATCAAGGGTGCGAATCGTATTCGTGAGCTGCCATATCCAGTCATTCCATTTCTCCTCTGGTACATTCTTCCACAGCTCAATTTCCTTCCATTGACGTTTTGGTTTATATAAGTCATGTAACATTTCATATCTCCTTCCTTGCAAATAACAGGGGGATTTTTCAACCAATGAAAAGGAGGATTATGACAGGTTTAAGGTAAGGGAGGAGTGTGTATTGATAAATCTTTCGTCCACACATTCATATCCTCCATTTTGTCAAAGATATAGCAGTTATTTGTCATTCTCCCCCCGTACTCATAGCCAAGTTGATATAAAACAGCATTCATCCCATACGATAGTGCGCGAGCGATTGAAAAGGCACAATAAATGTCTCGATTTATTAGTTCTTCTTCGTGAAGGATAATCAGCTTTTTTATTAATCCATATCTTCTGTATTCGGGTAAAGTTGCACAATCAGTCAGCTCAGCATGTTGAAAGCTTGAATTCAAATCTGCCGAAGCAGCACTTACGATTTTCTGGTTATGTTCGACGATATAAAAATGACTAGTAGCCTTCATTTGTTTTTTAATATACTCAGATTTATTCAGCGGGGTCGGGTAAATGTTAAATACTTGACTGTAAAGATTAGCCAGCTGCTCTGCATCCTTTTGCTCTCCCTTTCGAAATTGAAAAGCTGCTGGGATCGTCATTAAATTTGAGTGCCTTCCTTTTTTAAAAATAGAATAAAGAATGTCGTTCTCATCAATCCAGTAATGACTTTTTCTTCGATCAAGACCTTTATAAAAAGTCATCGCATAGCAATCTCTCCCATTAAAATAACCTTTCATAACAGCTTCTAATTCATACCCTTTATTTAGTAACAGTCCCCATTGATCAGATTTTGCGAAAAAAATTATTTTTGAAAACTGGTGCTTTTCAACATATTCATTTATAACTTTTAACAAACGATCGATACTTCCACAATAATCATCGACACGCAGACGTTCATTAAAATAATCAAAAAATACTTGAGCTTTGTAATCATTGCTATTTAACATGATTGTTTCATAGCTGACATTCATTTTTTACTCCTTTCTTCTTAGTATATTATGATCGATTTCAAGAAGTTCTTATTTGAAACAAACGCTTTTCTGCAATATCAGCTAGAAATTCTAGACTTATTAAATCCTATGCACAAATACAAGTACATTTTCTTCATGTTAAAGACTTGATCATTTTCCTATCCTGAATTTAATATTAAGATCTCAATAGCTTCCAAAAATTACTCTAATTGAAAATGATCTTATTGCTTATCCTATTGTTAAGGCGCAGTAAATTGTGTCTAATTTAACTTAGAAACTGTTAGGGGGAACGTTCATGTCCAAAAAAGATGGCGGGACCAAGCAAAAATCAAAGAAGAAGCCAAAGCATAAAACGAGTAGCTCTGCCAACGGTCAAAATGGATATCATTAAAAATCTTGGCTTATCCCAAGTCCTTAATGGCGAAAGCCTTTATTCGTTCAGAAAGTTACAATGATTTTTATACTTTCTGATTAGATTAAACAAGACGAAGGCCCTGACAGATCTGGGCCTTCGTCTTTCCTTCTATTCTCTTACCTATTCGCTACTTCCGGCTGGATTTTACTTTATATCTGATGTTGAAGCCTCAACTTTAGCTTCTGATTGTCGATCTGCTTTCGTGAGAATATTCCCTCCCACTTGCGATATATATCCCAACAGTGCACCGAATATCAAGCCGATGACACTTCCGATAAAATCTGTCCCTGACGCAAAATATGTAGCACAACCTATAAAGACACCTGGAATAAAACTAAATATAGGAAGCTTAGCTTGCCAGCACATAACCATCGATAATAGCCCTAGTGCAATTCCTAAACCGACTACGTCACCCACAATAGGTGAGATGATAAGAGATAACTGTACGATTAAAAAACCATAAACAACTCCAGCAAAATTGCAAATTAAAGAATCCTTTAACCCTTTTACCCCACCCCCTGCTGCATAAAAGCTTGCCCATGCAAAAAAACCTGCATATGTGACTAATTGACCGATCATACTAAAGGAAGTCCATATTCCTGCTAAAATTCCAATACTAACTCCTGCTGCAATGAGAGCTGGCATGTTATCACCTCATATTATTTATAAATGGATGTTCAAAAAATACCACTACCATTATATTGTTTATTTTGAATATTATCTAAATTATAAAGTATAATAAACGCAAAGTATATATTTGTTCATTAAATCAATTACAGCTATAACATAAATTTAATTGCATTTTTTAATATTACCTAAAACGATAATGAACGTTAATTGCGTTCGTCTTAGTATTGACTGTGATAACACTATACTATAGAGCAAAAATGACATTTAAAAACTTCAATAAAAAAAGACTGTCCTAAGAGGTTTGTACATCATAACCTTAAGGACAGTCTCTAACTTAATGAAATTTAAATCTCAATATCTACTCCAATACTATCTACTCTTCCTACTTCCTTGATAAACGAAGCAACAGCCTGATGTTCCTCATTTGATACATATGCATCTAGAGCTGCTTGATCTTCAAAACGAACCATTAATACAACTTGATATTCTTTGCTTTTCTCTGCCATATTTAGTCCAGCTTGAAGATCCACAATTCCAGTAAGCTGGTTTTTTAATGCTTTAAAACGATCAACGACTTCTTGTAATTGGGCAGAAGTGGTCGTTTCAGAAAATTTAACGAGTACGGTACGATTAATCATAAAATGGCCTCTTTTCTCTCTCGATTTTTATCCAAAGCTAATTTTAACGAACAATCTTTTTTAATGCAATATTTTAATCTACTTTACTAAGATTACTTAACTGTGAAACCTTCTTATTATGTGAAATATCTTCAGTTACGTTGTTAAGAAGCGGAATCGTTAAGCTTATCATTAGATTTGTCCTCTACCTGATGATCATCTTTTTCCTTTGAGAGGAACCAACCACCTAGTGCAATCAAGATTAGTACAATGTAAAAAGTGGCTTTCCATTCTGTAGACTTTGCGAATCCTTCAGGCAATATCGCCAAATCTGGATGTGACATCGTATACACAGCTAGCTTTACTCCAACCCATCCAACAATCATAAAGGCAGCAATTTCTAATCCAGGTCTAGTATTAAGTAATTTCACAAAGAAATTAGCTGCAAAACGCATAATGACTAAGCCTATGAACCCTCCAGTGAAAATAACAAGGAACTTACCACCATCTAATCCCCCAATTTGTGGAAGATTCGTATCAGGTAATACAACTGCTAAAGCAACCGCAGCAAGAATAGAGTCAACAGCAAATGCGATATCAGCTAGTTCTACTTTAAGAACTGTCCCCCAAAAACCTGACTTTTTCTTATCTTGATCTTCTGCTGCTTTCTCTTTTTCTCTTTTAATAAATATTTTTCTAAATATATGGTTTGCCGCTATAAATAATAGATAAAGTGCACCTATTGCTTGAACTTGCCACACATCAACGAGAAATGAGATTGCAAATAAAGAGCCGAATCGAAATACAAACGCACCTGCAAGACCATAAAATAAAGCTTTCTTCCGTTGTTCTTCTGGAAGATGCTTAACCATTATTGCTAATACAAGGGCATTATCAGCAGCCAAAAGCCCTTCAATAACAATTAATAGCAATAATACCCAACCATATTCTAATAAAATTGATAATTCCACGTTCTCTTACTCCTCCTAATAATAAAAATATACATACAAAAAACCTTTACCATAGACGGCAAAGGTTTACGAACAAAATAAAGACCTTCACCAAACAGTAAAGGTCTTGCTAACAACATGACGTTGCCAACAAAGCCGAGAGCAATAAAGCTCCGTATTGACGACTTTGCTGTAAAAGCTACTCCCCTTTAGGGATAAATTCAATTATTGATTTATTATAAATCGATTCCTATTAAGCTGTCAATTATTGTTTTCATTATGTGAATGTATGTACGAATCATAGTGCCAACTCTATTAATCGAGTAATGGCATGTTAAAAGCAAATGACAAAAACAAGAACATTCTTTTTAGATTGGATGAATATTAAAAACGTAGCCCTTTTCAGCTACGTTTTTAATCTATTAACCTTCTACTACAAATTCAAAGTTTGCAATTAACTTGACATCTTTCCCTACTAAAACACCACCAGTTTCAAGTGCAGCGTTCCATGTTAAACCGTATGCTTCACGGTTAATTTTACCTTCTACATCGAAGCCAGCTACTGTGCTTCCATCCATAGGGTTTTTAGATGTACCGTTATATTCTACAGTAAATGTTTCAGTTTTCGTAACATCCTTAATTGTAACATCAGCTGTCATTTCATATTCTTCATCAGAAATCTTTTTAATGGATTTGCTTTCAATCTTAATGTTCGGATACTTCTCAGCATCGAAGAAGTCCGCAGACTGTAAGTGACCATCACGATCTCCATTATTCGTATCAATTGATGATGCATCAACTGTTACGATAACATTTAATCCTTCAAGATTATTGATATCACCATTAACATCTACTTCAAAATTTTTGAATTCGCCTTTTGTTTTTGAAACCATCATATGCTTTACTTGAAATGTTACGCCACTGTGAACTTTGTCTAAATTAAATGTTGTCATTAAAAATCAGCCTCCAAAAATAGTTATATAGTATATTTTTTCCAATCAAATAAATCTTTTTAGTAACTTACTTTATGAAACTAACTATATATTAATTGTTTAATTACGTCAAGTATTAACTAATAATTAAAATTTTGAATGCTCAGTCTTTTCACAAGTATAATAAACGCATTATATAATGAAAGGAAGTGTTCAATAGTTAGCAGGGATTATTAATTATGGATGCAGACGAGAGCAGTGAACAGATCGATAAGATGGACATTAGTATCTTCGCTATTGGTACGAATCCACTAAAAAGCTCTAAACAAGGAAAAGGGCAAGAAAATATAGCGGTACAATTTGCAGGCGTTAATTTTGAACTGGGTTCCTTCCTTTATGCGGATGAAGATGGGATCTTGATTTCTAAGGATAAGCTGCTATAAAAAACAGGACTATTTTTGCCTTTGTAAAAAAAATAAACAAACATTGCTGATCTATTTTTTAATAGACGCAATGTTTGTTTATTAAATCCAAAAATACTTTAATCTTGATCGTTTAATTTATCTGATTCTACAGGACGTAGATCATTAAGAATTTTCTTAGTCTCATCTGATCCCAATTGATACACATATTCATAGACTTGACGTATTTCTTTTTGGGTTTGATCTTTCTCCTCATCCGCTGCTTTCTCATCAAACGGACGTCCAAATACTTGCTGTGGCTCAAAATCATCTTCACTTACCTCGTTTAACATGGCATACAATTTATCCTTTTCCCGTTCAGTGGCATAAATTTCGTATTGAACGAGATTTTCTGGTGTTTTCGTTTTTGAAATGCTTAAGACTGGCATATCGACCGAGACATAATATCTTTCGCGCTCCATTAACGATTCCTCCTTTTCATCATTACCTTTGCTTAATGAATACCCGCTCTCAAAAAAAATAATCCTCTTCAAAGTAGTTTTGACATCTCTACTTGAAGAGGACGTATTTTTTATTAGATTTTCACTTTACACTGGCCATTTTTCCAATGTATAAGCCATTTCCCAGAACATATACTCATACTTACTACTAGTGACAAAAATTGATTCCATTCGCTGTTTTTCAGCCTCAGAAGCATCCTCTGCCCACTCATCTAAACGATTGATTTGTTCTTTGACTAAGCTTTCAAACCATTCATCTCCGTACGTATCAATCCATTTTTGATAAATCGGTACTCCAGGTGTCGAGCCTTTATACTTCTCGCCAATTTCCCAATACAGCCAATAGCAAGGAAGAATCGCGGCAATGACTTCACCTAGCGACCCTTTATAAGCTACTGAAAACATATGGTTCGTATAAGCAACCGCTGTCGGTGCGGGATCCTCAACATGAATTGTGCCATCTTTAGAGAGTCCCAACTCTTTTGCAAAGCCCTCATGCAGCATATGCTCGGCATCGTAGCTTGATTTTGCATGAAAAGCCATTCGACTCGTTGTATAGAAATCTAACGCTTTAGCCGCCCCAATCGATTGCACTTGAGCAAAACAAGATAAATAATAAGAATCCTGTTGCACATAATAGGTGAACGCTTCTAATGGAAGTGAACCATCAGCAACCCCTTTCACAAATGGGTGTTGAAAGCTTGCCTCCCAGATTGAATCAACTTTTTTCCGTAAATGTTCAGAAAATTTCATTGTGCATTCATCCTTTCTTTTTCATTAATATGATGATCCCTTTGTTAACTCTTATCATACAAAGCTTCCATTAATTGTCCTCGTAACTCTATATATTCTGGAGATATCATCATCTCTTTCGTCCGTGGACGTTGTAAAGCTACTCGATATTCATTGCTAATGGTTGCTGGTCTTGAAGATAATACATATATTCGATCTGATAAAAAGATCGCCTCATCAATACTATGAGTTATGAATAGAACAGACCTTTGCATTTGAGTCCATATTTGTAATAACCATTCGTGCATTTTTTCTCGAGTCAGTGCATCAAGAGCTCCAAACGGTTCATCTAATAGCAAAAGCTCTTTTTTATGCAAAAAGGTTCTGAGCAGCGCTGCTCTTTGCTTCATTCCTCCAGATAAAACACTTGGATAATAATGTTCATATCCCTCTAGTCCAAACAAAGGAAATAAAGCTAGTGCTTCTTCTTTGGTTTTTTGTGAATGTTGCTTTGAAATCGTTGCTCCTAAAAGAACATTTTCTAAAACAGTCTTCCAAGGAAAGAGCAAATCCTTTTGCATCATGTAACTAACCTGTCCACGTTGCCCTTTCGAATCACGATGATCAAGTAATATATCTCCCTTAGTTGGTACGTCAAGCCCCGCAATAAGATTAAACAATGTACTTTTACCACAACCACTTGGACCAATTAAAGAGACAAATTCTCCTTTATCTACGAAAAGATTGATCCCATTAATGACATCTACTCTTTTTGCATCTGTACCAAAAGCATGATGAAGATTGACAATATTTAATTGCATAATAACTCCTTACGATGGAAACTATTCATATTTTATAATTCCCTTATGGTAAAAATTGATTTGTCATTGCGTTTTCACTACTAACCTCTTGTTCAATCAAATTATTTTCAAGCATCCAATTAGAAAAGTCATTCCAGACATCTTCGCTTTGCATTCCCCATTTCTCTGCATCACCCTGGTAACGAGGACTTAACCATTCCTGTGAAGCACGAATGAGCTCTGCATCTGTTTCTGGAGTTGCAGCTATTAAGATTTCAGCAGCATCTTCTGGATTGTCAATGGAAAATTGATATCCTTTACTAACAGCACGCATAAATTTCTCAACTAATTCTGGTTGCTCTTCAAGCAATGCTTCACTACTAATGATAACTGGAGCATAATAATGATAGATAGGATCAATGTCTGTTAAGTAAATCATGTTAATATCTTCATCACGAATCTCTGCTTCTATGCCAGTCCAACCATAATAAATCCACTGGAAATCGACTTCTCTTTGCGTATTTACAAAGAAATCAGCTGTTCCAACAGTCACATTTGTTACTGTCGAAGGATCAGCTCCTTCAGACTCCATAACCGATGCAATAATGACATCCTCTAGCGGAGAACCCCATCCTCCATATGTTTTTCCTTCAAAGTCTGCTGGTGTTGTAATGTTTTTTTCAACAGGCGAAGCAAAACCGGATGTATGTTCTTGAATCACTGCTGCAATGGACACAACTGGAATATTAGTAGATCTAGCAACAGTCACTTCATTTTGAGCACTAATCCCAAAATCAGCTTGACCAGCAGCAACTATTTGAGAAGCACCTTCCATTGCTGGTTCAATAATCGTTAAATCAATACCTTCCTCTTCGAAATACCCTTGCTCCTGTGCTACGTAGATACCAGTGTGATTAGTATTAGGTACCCAATCCAAAATAAAGGTTGCTTCCATTAACTCTTCTTCGGATTCAAGCTGCCTGTTCATCACTTTGTGTTTCATTTTCCTCTTGACTACATGCAACCATTGATAATATTCCGATAAATAGCATACCAGTAGTTGTTAGTTTCTTTAACATAATTTGTCTCCATTTCTCTTAACCATATTTTGATTATTTTTTTGCATTTTTATATTTCCAAGGCATGGCAAGTCTACTAACCATATATGACGATTAAAAATAATAAACAGCTTAATAGAGAAATAATACCTATTACGACAAATACTTGATCCGTTGCAAAAGAGTTTTGTGCTCGTACTAAATAAATGCCTAATCCTTTGCTAGCGCCGACCCATTCTGAAATAACGGCAGCTAACACACTGTAAGTAGCACCAATTCTTAAGCCTGTAAAAAGATACGGTAGTGCATGTGGAAAACGTACGATACGAAAGACTTGCCAATGTGATCCTCCCATTGATCGCACCAATTTAATCATATCACGATCACTTGATTGCAATCCCTCCACCATACTGACGACAACAGGGAAAAATGTCACTAATGCCACGACTAAAACCTTTGGCAGGATTCCATAACCGAACCAAATAATTAATAAGGGGGCAATTGCGATTATTGGAATCGTTTGTGAAAATAAAAGAATGGGATACACGCTTTTCCGTAAAATTGGGGACAAGTCCAGAATAAAGGCAAGTAATATCGCAACCGTTAATCCTAATAAAAACCCAAGAATAGCCTCAATCGTCGTCATCCAAATATGCTCTGGTAAAAGATGCAGTGTGTCTATAAACGATCTCGCTATCAAACTTGGTGGTGGTAGGATCCATTCCTCCACTTTCCATATCCAAACGGCAGCTTCCCACAGAAATAGAAAAATAGAGATGGCTACTATTGCTGGCATAGCGAACAATCCAGCTTTACGTAAATCGTCCATGAATACCCCCTTCAAATAAAAAAAGTCTACACGCTAGGAAGCATGTAGACTTACATTCTTATGTAGTTCTTCAACATCCCTCCGCTGGCATTACCCAGATCAGGTTTAAAGGGTCGATATCTTCAACGGGATATCCTCTCAGCCAACCTTATAGCTCCCCAAACTTTTTCAATTTTTCAAAAAACTAATTTCGCCAAATCCTTAATGGTAAAAGCCTTAGTCTTTTTTTATTCATTCAGACGGTACTTGATTTACCCTTACTAGTTGTAAAACGAAAGTTCTATTATCGAAAGTTTTTCTAATACGTACGACTAAAGTATATCACAGCCAGATTTTTACAGCAATTCTCAAATCGTCAATGACTCAATCAGCTTATTAGTTTTGTTTTTTAAAAAGGAGTTCTATTCCTCTTCTGTATTTGATATCATGAATCGGAGCATAGAAAAAGAAAGCTGGCTCTAAAATAAGCCAGTCTCTCTTTCGTTAATGTAATTCATGTATGACTTCACTCAAGGTGTTAATAATAAACGACTTATCCTCTTCTGTAATACTTAATGGTGGAGATAGAGTAAGTACATTGTTAAACCCAGCAACAGTAGCCCCATTCTTACCAATTATGAGTCCTTTGTCCTTGCAAGAGGCAATCACTTTATTAATTGCACTTACGTCAATTGGTTCCTTTGAATCTTTGTTTTTGACAAGTTCAATTCCGATCAATAAGCCTTTTCCACGAACATCTCCAACATTTGGATGATGTTCAAGTAGGGATTTTAATTCATGTAGCATTTGACTCCCTACTTCTGCAGACCGTTCAAATAATTTCTCTTTCTCCATAATTTCAAGGTTTTTCAAAGCTAATGCACAAGAAGCTGGACTCCCACCAAATGTATTAACATGTCTAAAGTATTCATATTCTTCCGTGCCTTTAAAGGCTTCATAAATATCTCTTCGAACAGCGGTAGCTGATAGTGGAAGGTAAGCACTTGTTATTCCCTTTGCCATTGTAATAATATCTGGTTTCACCCCATAATTCATAAAACCAAACGGTTTACCTGTTCTCCCGAAGCCACAAATCACCTCGTCTACAATGAGAAGGGCAC
Organism: uncultured Bacillaceae bacterium; assembly: GCA_963838465.1. GTDB lineage: Bacteria > Bacillota > Bacilli > Bacillales > Bacillaceae_D > Halalkalibacter. Next base: position 730,807 of record CAWIQZ010000017.1, on the reverse strand, counting down.
CATTTTCTTCACAAACTTCTTTCACCGCTTTCATGTAACCTTCAGGAGGAAACAGAATACCTCCACCAGTGATAATCGGCTCCATTATGACACCGGCAATCGTCTCGTTCATCTCCCACGTGATCGCACGTTCAATATCCAGGACCGATTCTAACTGTCTTGGGTCAACATCATCAGATTCTGGACGTCTGTAGGAATCCGGTGGCGTTACATGAATAAACCCTGGTGCAAGAGGCTCATATTTATATTTCCGCTGCGCTTGACCTGTTGCTGCTAAAGAACCCATTGAATTTCCATGATACGCACGGTATCTCGAAATAAATTTATAACGATTACTAGAACCATTTTGTTGGTGGTATTGTCTTGCAATTTTAAAGGCTGTTTCATTTGCTTCAGAACCACTATTGGAGAAAAAGATGACATAATCATCACCAAGCATCTCATTTAACTTTTCCCCAAGTTGAATGGCAGGAAGATGACTTTGAGAAAGTGGAAAATAAGCTAATTGCTTTAATTGTTCATATGCCGCCTCAGCCAACTCTGTTCTACCATAACCAATATTTACACACCAAAGACCAGACATAGCGTCTAAATATTTGTTTCCATCAATATCAGTAACCCATGCACCCTTTCCTTCTGTAACAACCAAAGTCCCATCAGGATTGTATGGTTTCATTGAATGCCATACATATTTTTCATCTTTCAAGCGTGCGTTCTGAGTATCATTTAAATTCGTCATGTCCCTTCCTCCTTTTTTACTTATTTACAACTTTACTAACTCTAACTCTAAATACTATGATCACGTTAATAGTAGATTATCAAAAAATTAAATAACCTTTTCCAAAAATGTAGGTATCCTACTGTTATTATCCTTTATATTGAGCCATCTTTCATTAGACAGAGTGTTAAAAAACTTATATGAATTGTTCCACACTTTGATTAATTAAAAATGGATGTTGAACCATTACAATAGGACATAGAACACCTGTAATATAATCTGACAATAAAAAAGAATGCCTCGGAAAGAAAGTGTTAGTCCCCATATTAACCGATCATGCGCTTCGTTTATTTTCCTGAGCACAAGACATTATGTTCAGTACCATGGGTCATTACCTTTATGAGACATTCTCAAATGATATTATATTTCATAATGAATTTGCTGACTCTCATCATCACGATTTGTTTGTAAATAATCATGTGCTAAAATCATTAATTCTATGGCTAGACGCTTCTCTGACTTCATAAAATCGCTTCCTAAGAGCAATTCTAATTTATCAATTCGATGATACAGTGTTTGTCGGACGATAAATAGTCTTTTAGCTGTCTCTTGTTTTGAACCATTACATGTTAAATAAATCTTTAACGTTTCCAGAAGCTGGCCATTATATTTTTTATCATATTCGATAACAGGCTCCAAATACTCTAATACAATTTCCTGTAAATCGATATGTTTGTTTATAAGTGAGATGATCCTAAATAAATGAAGATCTTCATAAAAATAATGACGATTTTCTTTCGGTAGCTTTTCTTTCAGCACTAGTGTTTCTTTTGCGGTTTGATAACTTTTATGGATATGATCTAAAGACGGAACAAATTTGCCAATGACAAATGAAAAATTCGGTAATTTTATTTTGTTTGTTTCTTCTATTTGATCGATTCGTTGCATTGCATCGGTTAATCGATCCTTCCAATCACTTACGGATCGTTTATTTCCTAAGATAAAAACAATATACGTTCGAACCTCTACTGAAAATAAGTAAAAACCAAATTGTTCAAAAATCGTTCTGAGTAATATTTTTAAATACGTCGCATCTGTATTACTCCCTTTATGATAATGAAGATGCTTACTAATACAAACAATACCACCATTAATTTTCAAATTTGGTTCGAGCTGAGTTAAATGTTCACGAATTTTCTCACTACTGTGAACTCCTTCTAGCCAGTCACTCATCCATTTTGATTCCTCGACCATATTTTTTTCTTCTACATACAAGACACGCAATAAATTTTGTGAAAGAGCCGTCACAGTACGATCAAGAATTAAGTGATCATATTCGGTCAACTCTCGATCATTTGAAACGATAATAAGTTCTGCATACTCTCTTCCAAGTATATAGATAGACTGTCTTGCAATCGTTCCTTCTTTAAATCCATTTTGAATCGATAGCTTTTTAAGAATCGAGTTCTTTCTCATATTCTTTTAGTAAAGGAGAGAACTGAATCTCTGCTTCTTTAAAAACGACAATGACTTGTACATCTAAATACGTATGTAAAACATCTAATATTTCATCATGTCCACCAACAGCAAGTAATTTTTTATTTAATTCATGCGAATATTGTTCCAAGCTTGAAATAAGCTGATATTGATTATTGATTAATGTCGAATGAATATCTTTCGTGATTTCAACAAAGGGGACTTCTTCTCTAAAAAGGATAATCGGAAAATTAAATTCATTTGCTAGGTCGATAGCTTCTTGAGGAATATTGAAGTTTCTTTGATCAACCTCAATACACAAACCTGACGCATGACTTTCTATTAATTGTTTAAGTAAATGAATAAAAAGGGACTTATTTTCTTTCCATCCTAAACCTGTTGTAAGAATCAATTCATGACCACGTAAAAGGTTTTGTATCTGTACAACTTCAACAACATGAACCCACTTTACTAGACGATGAGTTCCCTCATTACCAGCAACTATTTCAATATTTTCGAAATGTTTTCTTTGTAAGATTTCATGAACGGTTATATATGATTTCATTTTTACGTTACCACCCTATTTTAAAATGACCCATTGCTAGTAGCTACTAGCTTCATCACATTACCTTATAGATTTTTCTTATCCTTACTTATTCTCACCTTTTACTACAGATCCCTGCCTTTGAATAAAAAAAGTGTACAATGTAAATACGCCTGACTCCGATTAGTCCCTACTATAATAGGCTTCAGATGTAACAGAGCCACTATAGTGAGTACTAAGAGTCAGACGCTTTGATATTAAACCTTGACAATATAGGATTACATTACGATTATCCTTTTATATTCCCATTAAGCATTACGCTCATGCTGTACTTCAGTTTCACCATCCGTATCTTGGATAACCCAATCTCTTCCTACAGTAATTCCTAAATATTTCTCATCGCTTGGATCGACAAGCTCAGCTTGTTTGTACTTCTCAAACCACCAGTATTTAGCTAGAACATAGTAGACAGTTAATCCGATAACAAACCCAACGATAAATGAGTAGTTAGCTAGAAAGTAGGAGCAAACTCCCCCTAATACCCAAGCAATCATTCCAGCCATATTAAAGCCATTTTGGTAGTGATATTGCCCTTTTTCTTCATATAAATCTGTCACATTCACACGACGTTTTCGAATTAAATAATAGTCTGCAACTAATATCCCTACAATGGCTGAAAGAATTCCTCCAACAATTAATAAAGCTGGAATAATAATATTGAATAGATTCCATGGTTGGACAAGGACCCCAATTAGCCCAGCTACAAACACGCCGACCCAAAACGGAAATTTCGGGCCACCCACATTGGAAAAAATTGTAGCAGCTGGAATGACATTCGCAGAAGTGTTTGTTGACCATTGTGCTAAAACGATCATTAAAAGTAAGATCCCTAAAATAAATCCAGAAGCTGCTTCTTGTAAGGCAATAACAGGATCATAATTCGAGACAGCTATATAAGATACTGCTCCGATGACGACCATAAACGTTTGCACAATTGGAAGTGCAACAAGGTTTCCCCAAATCTGTACTTTATTCCGTTTAAACCAATTTCTTTCATACTTAGGTGCTTTAATAAATCTTGATAAAGATGGCATATCTGCCGCTAATGTACCCCAGAATCCCATGTTACTCATAATGACTACGGCAAAAGCTGTAACAGCTGCAGCACCTGTTGCTGGACTTTCTACCCAACTCCATATTTCTCTACCTTGTTGAAGAGCTTGATCTGATAAAGTTGTGTACATCCACACAGAAATAATGATAATGATTGGTGCTGCTAAATCTGCGAACCTCTCAACAGCTTTAATTCCAAGAGCTGTATTAACAAGTTGAACAAAAGCAAAAATCAAGAAACAGACAAACCAATTGTCATATCCCATTAATACAAATAATATTCCATTCATGGCTGTTGCTCCGAAATACGTATTAATCCCAAACCAACAGGAAGCAACAAATCCTCTTATCAATGATGGAATATGTGTCCCTATTGTTCCAAAAGGTGCTCTCATGTATACAGGAAAGGACAAACCATGCTCTACTCCAATATCGCCTGTTAGTGTCATACATATACCTATTCCGACTGCTCCAATAACCGTCGCGAGTACAACCCATCCAAGTGATAGACTTTGAACTCCTGAGCCCCCAATAGCGAATGCTGCTAAAACAACGGCAATCCCTACCCAAATCAGGAAAAATCCTAGCGATCCTATTTTCCTTTCACCTTGTGTAATAGGAAGTAGATCTGGTGATTTTAAGTAACTTGATTTTTTGCTCATCGTGGATCCTCCTTTAAATCTTATGTGAATTAGAATACTTCTTCTAAATTCATGAATGATACTGGGACACTAAAGATATAAAAACGATAAAATAAATGCGTAATAGAAATCATTTGAAATTTTTTTGTTAAATAAAACGTAAGGAAATGGTCAATTTCGAATAACGAATCAGCTTTAGGCAATCATAAGCAATCACCGCCTCAATATAATTAATTACTCAACAAGATTATTTTCGGAAGTATAGTATCTTATTTCCCATGAGATTTTCTTCCTACCTCACATTTAAAATGTTTGTAAGTGACAACTATTGATTTACCCCCTCTAGCTTAGTCATAAAGCACTTTAATTAAATTAAGAAAAATTCCAGAAAAAATATGTAATAAAGTATTATATAAAAATATATTCTATTTTCCGAATATTTTCACTTTACAAAGTGTTAAATGCTCAAGTCATTTTCCTGATCGAATTGTCAAATTTCAATATGGATTTTCTGTTTTATCCTTTAAACATGCATGTTACAAGCATATTCACATAATCAGAATTTCTTTTATAATGTGAGATTTTGTAACAGACTTTTTAAGTGATATGCCTGTAACTTGATGATTAGGTTCGAAAAGTGATTGAAATCGTGAAATACCATCTACAAACTAGAAGAAGCTTTTTTGTTCTAAATTAGATTTTCTTAGAAAACTTTGCTTATCGCCAAGCTGTAATGGCGAAAAACTTAGTTGCACTCATACTTTAATCCTTTAATAAAGATTAAACTTACTTAAAGTACAAAACAAAAACCAGGTCATATAACGGAATATTTCCATATCATGACCTGGTTTTCGTTTTAAAATTGTTTTCATTATTTCCAAATTAATTATTCTTGTAATGCTTGTTTCACTAAATCTTTGAGTGATGTAGGAGTTCCGATAAGGTTTGTTAAATCATTTGATGTTTTTGCAGTCTCCCCTTCTGAAATGGTTTGATAAATGCCAGCAGAAAGCTCAGCAATTGGTTCTGGAAGACCAACCATTATGAGATAATCCTTCGCTTCATTGTATGACACAGAACGATGGATAACACTTTTTCCGGAAACTTCGCTGAGAATGTCAGCAAGTTCATCAAATGTCCAAGGTTGTGGATTGACAAGATTATAAGACTTATTTTCATGTCCTTCCTCAGTAAGGACTGTAGCAGCAGCTAATGCAAGATCTTCACGAGAGACAGCATTAAGTTTACCATTACCAGCATTTGTAACTATTTCTCCTGCTGCAACTGCTCCAGCCGTTCCAGGATTTACAAACACTTCTGTATAAAGCGCATTACGTAAGAACGTATAAGGGATATTTGTCGAACGAATCGCATATTCTGTCGCCATATGAACGAATGCTAAAGGTATTTGCGACTCCTCTCCAAATGCATAACCAGTATACGCAATATGTTTCACTCCTGCATCTCTAGCGGCCTGAACGACTGTTGCATGTTGACGAATACGAAATGTATTGTCAGAGTCTGGACTTGAAACAAATAACAGCTTAGAAGCACCTTCGAAAGATTTTTTCATTGAGTCATAATCTAGATAATCACCGTAGCGAACTTCTACACCGAACTCAGTAAGATTTGAAGCTTTTTCTACATTTCGTACACTCGCAATAATCTCATTTGCAGGCATTTTTTTAAGAAGATGTTCAATAACAAGCTTTCCTAAAAACCCTGTAGCACCAGTAACAACGATCGACATAAAAATCCCTACCTTCTTCATAATATTAAATTAGTTTAACCAATTAGCTGAGAACGTATCAAAATATCTGACAGACAATATAACCATTTCAGTTACAACGATGATAAAAAAATTAGCTCTATAAAGAGCCAGCTTTTTCATTAAGTTCCATTACCATTTGCGCCAAGGTCACTTTGGCTAATTCTTGTTCTAATGCATATTGTGCCTGAAGCATCTTCATCCGAAAAATTGATTCAATATTAGCACCTACAGGGCATTTCGGATTAGGATGGTCATGAAAGTTGAAAAGATCACCTTTCTCAACAACTTCAACAGCTCTATACACGTCAAGTAACGTAATCTGTTCAAGTTCTTTAAGGAGATAAGCACCTCCAGCTCCAGCACGTACATTGACTAATCCAGCTTTCTTTAACTGACCAATAATTCTGCGAATAACAACTGGGTTCGTCTTTACACTTTCTGCTATAAAGTCAGATGTGCAAGGTAATGGACTTAACGCTATTAAAGACAATGTATGAACGGCAATGGAAAATCGGCTGCTGATTTTTTTCATACGTTTCACCCTCTCGATGTAACCATTATAGTTTCAACAAAACCTAAAGTCAAGATAGTTGCTTTAACCAATCTCACTTTTGACTTGAACATTCTAACATACAGCTTTATTCATTGAAAAACTCATTTAACTTCATACGTTTTCACTTAACTGATAGCATAATTGTGTATTCTTTAATATTTGTTGCTGGATTGGTTCGATTGGGCTTCCTTTTATGTCAGCTATCTTACTTATGACTTCCTTTAAGAAAAGTGATGTTGTTGCTTGATCTTCGAAAGGGCCATTAAATGCCCAAGGGCCATCTGTTTCGATCAATAGTTGATTAAGTGGAACAAGACTAGCTAATTGCTGGTCTCGATTACGATAACAGACCTCAGGTGTTACTGAGATGTAATAACCCTTTTTCAAAATCAAATCTAACACATCAGTAGGTGCTTTTAACCAATGGAAATGCGCGTTTCTAATATGATGTTTTAGAAGTAAATCAAATACGATTTTCACTTTATCATGAACCGCATGCAGAGCAACCGGTAAATCTTTATCATAAGCAATCTCTAAACATTTTGATAAAAGCTCAATAGATTGCTCAATAGAATGTGGCAATTTTTCCAAGTTGTAATAAGGTAAGCCTATTTCTCCTATTGCCGTAATTCTTTTTCTCTCTGTCTCAACTAACCTTTCCCACTCCTGAAACTCTGCTTCACTCGGAAGTAGGACCTTCGGGATGAAACCCAACTGCCGCATAAATAAAATCTTTATATTTCGTTTGGAGTTCTAACGTTCGGTACGAAGAAGCGAGGTCATTTGAGACAGCGATAACGCCTTTAATACCAGATAACCTCCATTTATCAATCTCTTTTTCAATGTTATCGTATTGTTCTAAGTGAATATGGGCATCAATCATTTATATATCAGCTCCTTTCTTTAACTACTTAATTATTACTGTAACACTAAGAAGGCACTCAGAAACAGAGGTACACTGCACTATAAACTATTTTGACAGTACTAATATTTACTTGCGTACAAAAAAAACGATCCCCAATGTGACTAGAGAGGACCGCTTCTTGTTGTCTTACTTCTGATATGGAATATTGACAAGGTCTGGAACTGTGACGAATTCAAAGCCTTGTTCCTGCAATCTAGGAATAATTTGACGAAGAGCTTCGATAGTTCCAGTTCGATCTGCTTCCTTCTCTCCCCCGTCATGCATAAGAATAATCGCTCCTGGTTCAATATTACTTAATACATTATAAGCGATATCCTCCGGTGGTAACTCACGCCAATCTAACGAGTCAACAGACCAGCCAACAACTGTATAGTCCATTTCAGCAAGCTTTTCTACAAGTTCGTCATATAAGAAACCGTATGGGGCACGAAATAATTTCGTACGATAGCCAATCAGATTCGCCAATATTTCTTCAGTCTGATTCACTTCTCTTACTAATGTCTCTATATCAGCTGCTTTCGAAAGATCGGTATGCGAATAAGTATGATTTCCTATAATGTGGCCTTCGTTTACCATTCGCTTTACTATATCAGGATAAGCCTCTGCTCTTGCTCCCAAAACAAAGAAAGTAGCCGGTATCTTGAATTCCTTTAACACATCTAAGACTTGATTTGAAAATCGTGGATCTGGTCCATCATCAAACGTTAATGCAATTTTATTTTCAGTTAATGGTCCCCTTAAAACGACTGTATTTGGATACTTTTGTTGTAAAAGAATATTTGAAACAGGTTGACGAACACGACCACTATATTCAGGACCACCTGCAGGATCTGGAACCTCTTGCTCCGTTTGTCGTGGATGATCCTTTTCCTTATTCCCCCACCACCCTTGAATAGCATCTCCAGTTGACGGTTCTTTAGCGATAACACTCGTATTTCCCATTAGACCAATACTAAAAACCAGAACACTTATCAAAAACACATTAAAGATTTTTATCTGCATCTCGTTATCTCCTTATTTTTATTTACACCTTTTATTTTTAATAAAACAAGGAAACTTATTCTTACATTTTCATTTTTTTCTCTGCTAAGTTAATCAAGATGAATCATACATTATTGTATTTTAACGCTATTCGTCATAATGTAAGCTAACAAAAAAAGAAGTGCTATATACCATTAGCCCTCCTTTTGTATCGTCGTTACTTTACATGTAAATGCTTCATTAACAAATTTTTTATCGGTACTTTCACTTTCTCTTTTCGTAAAATTAAATAATCGACTAAAGCATCGAGTTCATTTTTATTTGCTTCCCATTCAGTAGGCGTCGAATATACTATTTTTTTTATTTCCTCATTCGGAAAACGCTCAATCGCTGAAGTATAATGATTAAAAATATTTTCATCTAGCAAAAAAGGGGCAAATTGGTTGTACATTTCTCCCCAAAAAACATCCATATAATGAGCACTCCCACGTAAAGTCTTGACATCCCTTCTCGAACTAAAAAAACAACCCGCATGATCAATCATATAAAGCTTATTAAAAGACTCTCCTTCATCAATAATTAAATTCCAATAATTATTAGCACGATCACGATTTCGAACCCAATGATCAAATACAATGACCCCAGCCATTTGATCGAGGTTCGTGCATTTTTGAATCCTTTCCTTTCTTGTCGGCCGGGCTTTATTCTTAAAGTATAGACATCCAAAGTGAGGACCAACCTCAACATTGAATTCTGCTATTTCAGAAGTCTTTGCAATGAATTCTTCTGAAATATAGATCACTTGCCCTTCCGCAATAGGCAAATATAGATATTTAGCTAATTCGTTAGCTATATACTCATGGACGAGAATTTTTTTACCGACGGGGTTTGACATGAATTTAACTACATAGTGTTTTCCGTCGCTACATTCCATTAAATGAGGTTTTGTTTCTCCTTTTTTCATTGGTTCGATATACTTAATAGCTTCGATCATTCCGTAAAGTCACCCCCGTATTATCGAGCATTCATTTTGTCTCATTAATGAAATTCATTTCTTCGTTTTTAGAAAAACGATGCTTATCGCTAAGTTCTTAATAGCAAAATCCTTAGCCTTTTACTATTCGTTTAGAAAGTCGTATCATGATTATTATTCTTTTTGATGATTAGTTTAAGAAAGCCCTATATGTTTTTGCAGCAATTCTTCCATTGGCTCTGTCAAAATCAATTTTCGATTATTGAGATATTCTAATATTGCTTCAAGTTCATTTTTATTCGGCTCCCATTCAACTGGAGTCGAATACACTATCTCTTTCAATTTTTCGTAAGGAAATGCCTGAATTGCTTTGATATATTGATAAAATTGCTCTTTATCTTTTAAAAATGGTTTAAACTGTTTATACATTTTACCCCAGAAAATAGTTATATGATGTGACCTTTTTTTCAATGTTTCACTGTTTCTCCGCGAACTATAAAATGCTCCACCTTGATCAATCATATATAGTTTATTGAATTCCATACCTTCATCTATAATTAAGTTCCAATTGTTATTTGCACGATCCCTATTCCGAATCCAATGATCAAATACAATGACTCCGGGCATTTCATGAAGATTGATACATTTTTTAATTCGCTCTTCGTTTGTAGGTCGAGCTTTATTTTTATAATATACACAACCGAAATGGGGGCCTAATTCAACTGCAAAATGATTCGTTTCCAGCATATTTCTATCAAGATAAATAACCTCCCCTTCAGCGATAGGTAACCCTAAATGTTTTGCTAATTCATTCGCGATATATTCATGCACAAGCCTTTTACCCATTACTTCATCTGAGAAAAATTTCACAACATACTGTTTTCCATTGCTACATTCAAATAATTGAGGCTTGGTTTGCCCTTTTTTCATTGGTTCGATATATTTAACTGCTGTGATCATTTTTGACCAACCCTATCCTTTATTTTTAGTAGAGATCCGTGACTTGCTGCTTACATTTTCATAATATTTTCTAAGCCAATTATGTCAGTTAACCATTCATCTGTAACAACTTTGCCTGTGTATAAGCTTTCCATTCCAGAACCTAGATCGACTGCCACTTTCCCATGCTCTTTTGCAATATGAGTAGCGATGATAATTGCATTTGTACCCGCAGCAATTAAACAAAGATCAAATTTATATTTTTTTATTTCTTTCTTTACTCTTGGAATATCTTCATATTCATGAATACTAATTGTCCCAACAATATTAAAATCTAACGAGTCCTTTAAGGTTTGATTTAAACCTTTCTTTGCTTTTTCAGCAACAGAGCTAATTAATAAAATATTTTTATGTCGAAGCATCTCTTCAAATTTATTTTTTTGAGAAAACATCAACACCCTACGGAGGTTGGCTTCAAAAATATATTTAGGCCTAATGTTATAGGCTTTAAATACCTTTTCCGTTAATTTCCCCCCATCTTCTGTCTGGACAATCGTGTTATAACCTATGATATCGGCCTGTTTGACAGCCGCCACTACTTCATCACGAAGTTGAACATTAGGAAAGCGAACACCCCTGTGATGAAAACCACTTTTTACCCCTTTATTAGCAATCAAAGCTTCTGGATGATTCATAAAGACTTTTTCGGGATAAATAGTATATTGTGCCATTACAAAAGACTCTGTTGCGCCTACTGATATGACAGATAAAGACTGTTTTTCTTGTAATGCCTTTAAAATTTTATCCATTAAATCACTACTATTTAACATCATTGTCATTTTCATTCATCTCCTGTACCCCTTTGTAATAATTAAGCGTCTCTTTTAATCCATTCGTTAACGTATACATGGGCTTCCAATTTAAAACTTCTTTTGCTCTCTCATTATTAAGGCAACTATGCTGAATATCACCGTCGCGCTTTAATTTAAAGATAGGAATTACGTTAGATTTCGTTAGTTCATTTAAAAGAGTAAATAGTTTTTTGATGGATGTTTTACTAGATGTCCCAATGTTAATCGTTTTGTTATCTCCTAGTTCTAATGAAGCAAGATTTGCCCTGGCAACGTCTTTCACATAAACAAAGTCACGAGTTTGATTTCCATCACCATAAATGAAGGGAGATTGCTGATTAAGGATTAAATGACAAAAAGTTGCCACAACCCCTCCTTCACCTTCATGTGTTTGTCTCGGGCCATATACATTGGAATATCTTAAGATTGTGTATGGGACATTGTGTAATTGAGAGTAAAGTTTTATATAAAATTCAGAGGCTAACTTGGAGGCACCATAAAAAGAAATCGGTGTAGATTGATGATCTTCAAGTATATTGATATCTTCTGTTTCACCATAAACTGCACTTGAAGAGGAAAATATTACTTTTTTTATACCATATTTTTTTGCATAGTCTAACAATCGTATTGTTCCTAGAATATTGATTCTCGCATCCTCTTGAGGGTCTTGGATAGACCTTGTCACATTGATTTGAGCAGCAGTGTGTATAACATAATCTGGCTTTTCTTTTTTTATAATTTCTTCAGTTAAATCTGAATTAATATCTACTTGATAAAAGCAGGCGTGTTTTGAAACTTTTTTTATTGAGCCAGTACTTAAATTATCGATAATAATGACATCATGTCCGTGTTCCGTTAACAGATCTGTTATATGAGAGCCAATAAATCCCGCCCCACCAGTAACTAATACTTTCATAAATTCCCCCCTCACCTTTATTCTTAAAGCATGTAATCTACGATATGAAAAAGAGATCTAAGAGGAAACTACATATGACTAGAGGAGAGATAAAAATGAGACATTTATAGGTAATAGAACGATTGGCTATTTCGAAAAGAAAGGATCTGTACATATTAAGTGTGATAAAACCTTTAAGAAAAGATGACCATTACCTAATTACGCTAAATCAATTGAAACTCTAGGACCATTTATCCCGCTTCGTTATTGCACTAAATGAATAAAAAAGAGCCTTCATAGCCAATACTTCTGACGATGAAAGCTCTGTTATTCTAACTTAATTTAATACAGGTGTCCCTTCTTCTGCTAAAACGGTCCAATCCTCTCCCATATTACTCGTTTCATAGATGCTTTGTTTCATTGTTCCGACGAGTACCTTTCCTGCATCAGCAGGATGCTTACTGATCATTGTGACAACATCCTCGTCTAATTCAAGGTTTAATGAATTCCAAGTTTCTCCAAAGTCTTCACTTACATGTAATCCAGAGTTACTACCAATCAAGTAAGCAATCAAGGTTTCGCTTTCATCATCGATCGATGTTAGCGCCGTTGCTGTGTAATCAGTCTCTACTTGTGACCAGCTTTCTCCACCATCATCCGATACAAATAAGCCCATTTCCAAACCAGCTAGATATATATTCTGGATTTAATGGATTCGATTGTAGGGTAATGACTTCTCCAATTGGAACTGGTAAGCCTTCTTCATTAACTTGGCTCCAATCATGTCCACCATTTTCTGATTTATAAAGGACAGAATTAGCAGCATCTACGCCGTACATGATATTTTGATCGCCTTCATTCACATGGAGAATATGAAAATCAACCTCTTCATAAAGAGCAATTGGCTCCCAACTCAAGCCCTTATCTTCACTTAATACAACTCCTAAAGGATTAGAAAGATCAGACTTTACACTTGGATGACCACTTGAAATCATCATTCCATCATTTAAAACGGTAAAGCCCATTAAATCATGCTGGTGCTCAGCTTCTCCAACTTGCTCCCATCCTGTTTCGTTAACCTCAATGAGCCCATGATGTGTAGCAATATAGAATGATTCGTTTGAGTATTCAAGCCCGTGAATGTGAGTGAATGATTCGACTTCATTTGGTTGACTACAAGCTGTTAAAAATAGTAGTACCAAAGCTGAAAAAAATAGTTGTTTCATCGTTCTTCCTTCCTGACAAATTCGTCTCTGTATGGTCTTATGTCCTTACATATTAATCGTCTAGCTTTTAACTTAACACTTCGTTAAACATCACTTAATCACTTGATCCGTCCTTCACCATTAATGATCCGCTTGACATTATTTTCAAGAACTTCATTACTCATTCTCCTTCCTACTTTATCATTTTCACAAGAAAAGAATAGCGGGAATTTATGTAGAAAGAATGAAGATTATAGCCGTTTATAAAATGTTCACAAAATATAGAGAATCACCGAAGTTGTTGGACTTTAGGTTTAACTCTATCCGGTCATATTTTACAACTGATCATATCTTTTGACAGGAACTTCTTTTGTCTTCTTATTTCTCATTCTCCACGGGAATTATATAATGGTTTCTTCATCGCAATTACATTTACTTTCTTCCCATTTGGTTTATGTACAACTTCCTCATCATATTTATGATAGCCAAGTGACTCATATAAGGTAATATTTTTAGGTACATCCATTCGAACTTTACAACAGATTAAGCTCTTCTCGTATTTCACGGCATGCTTCTCAAGATAAGTTATCAATTTCTTCGCTATCCCCTGTCCTTGCTTTTCAGGTAATACGGAAAGTCTATAAAAGTAAACGTCCTTCTCTTTTAATCGAAATCGAACCATTCCAACAGGCTTATCAGCAAGAAAGCTAATGATCGCTTGTTCTCCATTTTCTAAATCTGATTTAATAGACTCCACTGTTTCATCTAAAGCACTGGAAGGAGGTACTTCATCTTTATACTCCAGAAAAGCTTGAATCATTAAATGATGAATGATTTGGGCATCTTGAACCTCAGCTATCTTGAATTTCATTCTTTTACTCTCCTATTTTATTTTCATTTTTTAAAGTCTGATGATCACTTGGTAGGTATGTGAAGATAAGTTATCGCTAAAAAGAGCTTGAAATACCAATCACGTAACGTTCCAAGCTCTCAATCATCATCACAGTCTCGTATGAAGATCAGTGGATGTTTTCACATCGAATTCTCGAATCACATTTCAACAAATACGTTGTGATTATATCATATTCGCACCTTACTATTGGAATTGATCACATAATATGTTTGCTTTTTTAATATTTTCTTAGCCTTTAACTTTTTGCAATTATGAGATTCAAATTCCCATACCCTTACCCTATATAGAAAAACGTAGATCGTTCATTTTAGGATTTTTCGGCGAGTCTTCACCGCGTGAAACTTCATATACGCAAGCACGTCTAGCTTTGAACTTGATTAGCAGTTCTTTTAAAATGGTCCATAAGTTTTGATTTCCGCACGTATACAAATCTAACGCTGCATAACCATGTTCTGGCCAAGTATGAATTGAAAAATGCGAGGTAGAAATACCAATAACCCCTGTTACACCTTGAGGAGAAAAAGAGTGAAAATGCGTCGATAAAATTTCCATACCAAGTTCATTTACGGTATTTATTAATAATGTCTTTAATAACTCTTCATCGTTTAAAATGTCCTCATCACATTCGAACGCATCAATGATCAGATGCTGACCATTTAGATCCATGTAATCACTTCCTTTATCATGATATTTCTACATATTAAAAAACAGCAATCTTTTCATGCGCTTTGTCTCCACCATTCAGCTTGATTTAACCAGTATATGTTCAAACGTTTTCGGACGTTTGTGCCAATAGATGTTTTTCCTAAATTGGACTTTCATCACAACAGTCCTTCAGATTGTAAACCTTCAGATAAGAACCATGGATGTATGCTTAAAGATCCCTTTAAAAAATGTTTTCAAACGACGAATATCCATTCAAATCCTTTTACATATAATGATGAAATCAATGAAACACTTGCCTTGATTTGAACATATATACACATAAATTGCTTATTAGAGGTGATAACATGAATGATAGCTTACAATCAGACTCCTTTCACGGTGATCCTTATGACTTAATAGAGCTACAGCAACTATTAGCAGGTCCTCACAAGATAATAGTTGAAGGGACGAGTCCATTTCAGGAAGTTCTTTTAATTGAAAAGAAAAACATTAGGCTGTATGTCAATCAAAAATTAGATTTCAATTCGTTAGATGAGAAAATTTACCACGAGGCTCTTGTTCACCCTGCGATGATACGATCAGTTAATAGGGCTCGAGTATTGCTAATAGGCGGAGAGAATGGTTTAGCTCTTAGAGAAATTCTTAAGTATCCAGATGTCGAAATGGTTACTTTGCTCCCTTTTTCACAGGGAATTTTAGAGGTCATTCAAAACACTCCAGAGATGAGTGACCTTCACGAAGGATCTCTTTTTGACCGACGTGTGCATATTGAAAAAATGAGTATTGATCACTTTCTAAATAAGGAGCAACAATTTTTTGATGTGATTATCCTTGATTTACCGGAGCCTTCCAGTGAAGCAGTGAGTCGTTATTACACAAAAGAATTATTTCAACACCTAAACAATTGTTTAACTGCTGAAGGGATTCTTGTCTGCCAATCTAATTCTCCTGAATATACACCTTTTGTTTTTTGGAGCATTGGAAAAACAATAGAGGATTCATACTTTCACACGTTAAGCTATCATGTGAATGTTCCATGGTTTGGTGATTGGGGCTTTCATCTAGCTCGAAAAAAAATGCTCGTCTGGAATGAGAGTTATAAAGTAACTGTGCCACACTGTTCATTACCTGTCGATTTATCCTCATTGTTTCGCTTCCCAATAGAAACTCAGTCTTATAAAGAGCAAGCGATCGTAAATACATTAGACTGTTTGTTTTTGCATAAATTTTTCGCAGCAAGTGAAGTAGAAACAATTCCAGAAGAAGGTTTAAGCGTATTTTATAAAGTCCAACAAATGAAGGAAGAGCATGTTGTCGACAATAGGGAGTTAAATGAGCTTAATAAATTGCTTTCTGGTCCACATCGTATTCTTTATGAGAATAATCACCTTATCCTAGTAGAAACGACAGATATACGTCTCTATCTAGATAAACAATTGCAATTTAGTTCTCTAGATGAAAAAATGTACCATGAGGCTTTAGTCCATCCTGCTATGACAATTGTTAAAAAACGAGATAACATTCTTATTGTTGGTGGAGGAGATGGGTTTGCTATTCGTGAGTTACTAAAATATCCAGAGGTAAAGCAGATTGATTTAGTTGATCTCGATCCATTAGTGATTTACCTAGCTACATCTGTCCCAGAGGTTGTTTCACTTAACAATGGTGCTATGCATGATAATCGAGTTTCAGTTCACCAGCAGGATATTCGGATTTATATTCAAAAGCAAAGCAAGTTGTATGATGTCATCATTGTCGATTTACCTGATCCTTCCAATAAGGAAATCAGTCGTTTATATACAGTGGAGTTCTTTAATCAATTATCTGCCTTACTATCTGAGAATGGAATACTTGTTTGCCAATCTCATTCTCCAGAATATGCTCCTTTGTTGTTTTGGAGTATTGGATTGACGATTCAAAAATCCGGATTTTATATTTATAGTTATTATACCGACGTACCATCATTCGGAGAGTGGGGCTTTCATTTAGCTGGGAAAAAGCCAATTCTATGGGATAAACATAAAATAACGATCCCTCATGAAACACTTCCCGAGGACCTCTCCTCCCTTTTTGCTTTTCCATTAGAAATACGATCAATCATTGATCATTCGCAAATAAATTCACTAAACAACCTTATTCTACATGAGTTATATACGTTTAATGATCATTAAACAAATAAAAAAGGAGACATTCTTTAACCTCTAGAGATTAAAGAATGTCTCCTTTTTTATTATTGAAATGAAACTTTCCCTCGTTATTCATCACCCCACGCAGCATCGACAATGTCAGCGAGAACCATGTTATGATCTGTTTGTACTTTATATTTACTCCAGCTCTTAGAATAGTTATAAGGAATATGAAACAGATCTCGTACTCTCTCTGGGGTTAGGTATCTCGTTTGTGCTAAGATGGAGACATCAGTTGGTGATACTGGATTATTTGTTGCTAGACAAAATCCGTAATCATCCTCAAATTCAACCATAATATCAAAGTGATACGGTAGAACACAATACCCGGCTGCAAGTAATGTTGCTTGAACACTCCAGAAATATTCTGGGATGCTTGCTAATGAGGGACAAGAAATCGTAACCACTCCGTCTGGTTCCAAACGTTCTTTCAATACCCTGAAAAATTCCCAACTGAAAAGTCGATTAAGTGTAGGATTCTCTTTGCTAGGCTCTGGAATGTCGACAATAATAACATCCCATTTCTCATCGACACTGTTTTCAACAAACGCTCTACCATCCTCTATGACAGTACGAACTTTTTGATGATGTAGAGCTCCATCGTTAAATTTGACTAATGGCTCTAAATTTTTTCCGAAATCCATCATTAATGCATCTGCATCAACTGTAGTGATTTCCTTCACATCCGGATATTGCAGTGCCTCTCTTGTCGTAATCCCCCCACCGCCGCCAATGATCAGAATACGCTCACGTTTCTTCGTAACAGCCATAGGAACATGGATCAGAGCTTCAGCATACATAACATCATCTTCCGTTGTTCCAAACATGACATCTCCATTTCCATAAATCAATGTCTTCCCCTCATTTTCGACTATAGCTATTCTTTGCACAGGTGTCTTTATACGGTGTAAAATGTGATATTTACCATCTGGTTCCTCATCTTCTGAAACCCAATCATAAATGGAGCCAGTTCCCCAATAGCGCCAATAAATCCAAACGAGCGTTTCGACAATGATTAAAAGTCCCACACCTATCAACACCCAAAATAGTTGACTGCTTAAATTAAACATCCTTTTCATATCCTCCTTTCCTTGCATTACTGTATGTGCATTATCCTTGAATTGATTTGTAAAAAGTAGACATTATGTTTAAATCGTATGGTTCTCATTTATTTTTAAAACCATAAACAAAATCCCTCTAAAAATACTCTGATAGAGGGGAAGAAGGATAAAATTCTACTTTTATTTTAGAACTTGTTGGAAATAATTTGTAAATTTAATAAGTGAGTGTGAGAGCAATATCAAAAGGTATAATCAAAATTTTACTATCTCAAACATTTATTTTTTACTTTTCTCTTTATCTTTCTTTTTGTCGATATCATTTACTTTGTCTGTCCGCTTTTTCGCTTCTTTTTCTTTGTCTTTACTCTCATTAACTGCTTCTAGTTGTTTATTTTCATTCGTATTATTTGGTTGTTGATTATTTGAAGCAATACTAAAACTAATGCTTTTCAAATGAAATAGTGGAAATCTCAGCACATCTCGATTTACGACGACGACTAAATAATCCTCTGTACTATCAACTAACAATCCTTCAATACTTTCCGGCCCATCTCGATTAATTTTAACCCAATAATATTTTATGTTTGCAAGAAAGCCACTTAAGTTTTCTCCTGCTACCTCATTAAAGATCGCTTTCATCGTTTCACTGGCAAGAGCATTATTTGCATTTTTTTGCTGATTTCCATTATTTAGATTCGCATTATTTCCGTTGTTTTCGATAACAACTCTGCTTAAACTTTTAATATGCTCTTTAGGATAGATTAGTAACCCATCACTCTCGGAAAAAAGGGCAAAATAGTCTCCTTTTGAATCGATAAAAGTCCCAATTCTAGATTCTGGACCACCACGATTAATCCGTACAACTTCACCAATAAAGGTTGAATATAATTCCTGAACATTTTGAGCTTGTGTGAACTCGGTACTCTCAAGCGGATTCACGATAACATTAAATCGTGCTTGTGAGTCCTCAATAATGCTTTTGATATGTTTAAGAGTGTAATAAATCATTTCGGCACTTACTGTTTGTAACACTAAAAAATCTTCATTTACTTCTACTACCATACCAACGGTTGCTTCTGGTCCACCTTTATACACTTGCACAAACCTGCCAACTAAAGAATCGAACATTTTATTAGACATTTTATTCTCTCCTTATCTTTTGATCTCCGGACATAGTTATTACTACTTACGGTATCATTATCCCTTTAGGTGCTCTGTACGTCGGAATATAGTTTATTTATATTATGACGAACTTCTTTTGGTGTATAGATCATTCATTTATTTCAAGCCATAAAAACCTAAAATTTCAAATCGCCAAACGGGAAAAATAAAAAGACCCACCTAGTTAATGTGGGTTAAAAAGCAATCTATAATTTTTTGAGAGCAAAACCAATATGCGTTAATGCCTGCTGGAGGCTTGCGTGAATCATAATACCTGCTAATTCTTCTTTAAATTCTAATGCTTTTATAGCCAAATTTGGTTGAATCCCTGTTACTACAGGGATAACTCCGATGAGTTTCAAACTGCTAAGAACTTTTAAGAGTTGATTGATAAATGAATGATTTATGTTTTGAACACCAGATAAATCAATGACCAAGTAATCTAAAGACAATTTCTGACTTTTAGATAATGCAGTAAGCGTGATCGTTTCCGCAAGCTCTTCAGTTATTTGACCAATTATCGGTAAGATCGCAATTCCTTTGGATATCGGTACAATTGGAGCTGAAAGGTTTTTTATTTGTTTATTTGCTACATCCAACTCAAGAATATAACTAAGCAAAGAAGACATTGTTTGAAATAGCTCAATATGCTTATCAGTAAAATCAAAAGGTTTATTATCTAACCCACAAATTGTTCCATAATTCTCTCCATTTTCAAAGTAAATCGGAATACCAATAAAAGATCCTCCACCAAGTTTAATTGTTACATCAAGATGAGCCGTTAACTGATTCTCAGTAATATCAGGAATAACGAGAATGTCTCGACCTTTATCAACGCTCAGTTTGCAAAATGTTTCTTCAAAAGGAAGAATTCCACCTTCCTCTAGTAAAACATAATCTTGATTAATAACCTTCACAATTTCATTTGTGCATCGGTCATTTTTCGCAATAAATAACGTATTTATCTCGATAAAACGATTCATTAATTGAAGAATTTCGTTCGCAGCTCCATCAAAATTATGAAACTTATTCAGATTAATATCGGTGTTATTTAAAAACAAACCGTTCATTCTTCCACCTCAAGCTTCTGCATTTATTGAATAGTGCTTAATATCTATTTTGCAAATACTTTTCATTAAATTATAACTTGCTTATAGTTAAAAAGTATATAGTAACCCCAAAATCGTCCGAGATAGCCTATATTCGTTAGTTTCTTCAGAATATGCAGCACTGCCCACCAAGTATTCAACATACCTACTTTCTTAAAGCTCTTTTTGAAACATGTTATTTGGGTTAAATTGTTCCAGCTAATAAATTCCCCCTCTCTTTTGAGATTATTTTCAATGTTTACCCTTCTCTACATTCATTAAAACAGTTTTTTAAAATGAACAAAGCTATTGCTTATAAACGCTAGCTAAAAGCTCTCTAATTAAATATAATCAATACTTCATTATAATAATTATAATAAAGTATTGATTATATTTAATTAGATGTTATGATAATAATTATAGTAAAGAAATATATAGACGGTTTTGATCACAACAATGCAAAAAACTTATAACAGATTTATTTTTTAGAACATAATGTACAACTATCATAATTTTTAAAAAGATTAAGTACTCAAAAGTTAATGAAGCTTGCAAATATTGCATATAAATTCATTAAGTAGGTGATAAAATGGAAAAAAAGACGAGAATATGTCCACAATGTCAATCTGAAATCAAGCTACTGAAACACAGTATTTTATGTGGGTGTGGCATTAAATTTAAAACGATAAAAGCAGTGTTTAAAGCAAGCTAAATTTAGTAAAATGGAAAACGACCAGATATTAATCCGGTCGTTTTTCCATTTTAAAAACTTTTTATTCTTCTCCGATAACCACCTCAGCAATGTTTATAAATCCATTTCATTAACCCTTCTATATCTATCTTTTCGTCAAGCTTTTTAAAGCTATTTCATCCCTTATTCATAGTAAAAAATTGATAAGAAAATGTAAATGTAAATGTAAGTAATGTTAAGTCATTGTAAAAACGTTGTAAATTACATCCTTTATGGGAAATATTTATACTTTTTGATCAAGAGCTCAGTTTTTATTCATTATCTATACGAATAATTTCCGAAAATGAAAAAAGATTTTTAATTTACAAAAAAAGCCTGCAACTATGTACAGACTTCTATTCCTCTTATTCATTTAGCGGCTTTCTGTTTGCAAACCCTTCATCTTCTCCATGATAATGATTAATTTTAGATTCACCTTGTTTCCAACAAAGCAGAACTTCTTTTCCTTCAATGATCGCTGGAAAATCTAGAAGACCAATATCAATGTTTTTTAACTGAGCACCAAATGACTGGATGTTAAATACATGAAGCTGAGCTTGCATTTCCATAAATTCAAGCTCACTTTCACTCATAAATATCCGTTCTGTTTCGGTTTTCACTTCATGACTAGTAGATTCTTTTATTTTTTTTAATTGCTTCGATTTATACTGGAATTGTTTTCGTAATTGTTGTAATTCTACTAATTCTTTTTCAAGTGTCGGTAACAATTTATTGGCTTCTTCTAATGTAAAATAGATTTTAGACATCCTATGCACCTCCATACCCTATTATAATAGATGATAGGCCTTAATTAAAGAAATTCGACTTACTTACCATTTATTATCAATGCATTCTTTCAATCATGTGATCATAATAAACTAATTTTAAATAGCGAGCAAACATTTCAATTCTTTTAGTTAAGCGGTTTGTTGTGTTGCTGACCTTTCATTTGGGCTATGAATCTTAAGCGACCATGTTCGACTTGACTTCGAAAGGGTATAATGTAAATAGAATAGATTCAATTAACTTATAATATCTTAGAAACAAAGAATAATAGATGCAAAAGGAGATGATCGTAACGGAACAGCATTACTTGTCCCGAATACTAGGGGTTTTCTGCTATGTAACGGCCATCCTTTATATAACGGACCAATTTTTCCCTAGTGAGCTTTTGATGATGATATATAGCATTTTAGGCGCTGTATTACTTTGCTTCAGCATCCTTTATCTATCGCATATAAGTCGTCTTGTAGTCATCCTGCTTCTTACTGTCGGAACTGTTTGCTACTATATAGAAGACGTTTCGTTAAATAATGCTCTACTAGGCTTTGGAGAAAACATAAATTTGTTTTCATTGTTCTTGTTAATACCTTTAATTGGTACATTCATGTCATCAGCAGGGTATTTATCCGTATTAAAAGAGAAAGTACAGGAAAGAGAACGGGTGGGCAGTCAACACCCCTATCGACTTAGCTTCTTTTTGACAGCATCAATAGGCATTTTATTAAATTTCGGCTCGATGCCAATTGTGAAACGAATAGCAGAAGAAAGCTTAACGTCTTATCGTGATCAAAAACTAAGCTTAACCATTATGCGCGCATTTGCCTTTGGTATGCTTTGGTCTCCGTATTTCGTTAATGTCGGGCTTGTTCTTGTTTTATATAACTTATCTTGGCTTGATATTGGTGGATATGGTTTAGTACTAGCGACCGCCTACTTACTTGTCTGCTGGGTAATGTTTAAACGTATTTCATTTACGAATGATCCTATTATTACACATACTCATAATGAAGAAAGATTTATTTCTAAACAATCACTGCGTCCTTTACTAGCATTTTGCACTGTATTAGTTGGTTTATCTTTTCTATTAGACTATTTATTAGTTGTCAGTATGCTAACGGTCGTCTCACTATTAGCAATCATTCTACCTACTTCCTGGGCTATCGCAACAAAAACGATCACTACCTTTACTTATGATGTTTCTGAACAAGTTCAACACTCTTTCTTTCGCTTGAAAAATGAATTAGCTATATTTATTAGTGCTGGTTTTTTTGGAAAAGCAATATCAGAAACCGAGTTTGGGACGTATATTTCAACGATTTTATTTCAATGGTCATTTGGTTCGGTTTACTTATTAAGCTTCTTACTTGTACTATTTGCGATACTTTTAGCACAGATCGGGATTCATCCTGTCATCATAGTTATTGGAATTGGTAGTGCTTTATCTCCTGCAAAGTTTGGATTAAGCCCCGAATATTTTGCCTTGCTGCTTCTAGTTGCTTGGACGACAGCTACACAAATATCGCCATTTTCTGGTCAAGTTTTAATGACGTCTCGATTAATGAATCAGCCTCCAAAGGTAATCATTAAGCAAAATATACCGTTTGTTTTATTATTATCGATTGTATTAATCACGATAATCTATAGTTTCCATTTGTTTAAATGGCTTTAATTATTTCCTGCTTGTATGATCATAAACAAGTAGGATTTTAATCGATTTGCAGTTAAAATAAATCTACCTGCATTAGAATAAAGATTAACTCTATACAACTGCGAATAAAGGGGTATTCACAATGACGAACAATGACTTAGAAAAACAGATCATTAATAATTATCAACGAGATGAACATATGATGATTCTCGTCTTTGCACAGTGGTGTATCAACCATGACTTAGACCCAATTGAGCTGTATCTCCGTGCTTATCCTGATCAAGCTAAGAATCAAGCGCTTATTCAAGCAACCGAATTAACCGTCCCTAAAGAAGAAGCAGGAGAAATTCAAGATGACACGTTACTAGGAGTCTTATCCCTTTTCGGAAATGAAGAGCTAGCCATTATAGTGACTGAGGAGATTGAAAAACGTAAATCAATTAAATAACAGCCATTCAATTGCTTAGCATTTTAAAACTGACATTTAAAGATAACAAAAACCACGATTTAGAGGAATGAGAATGTAAAAGGAAGAGAATATATTTTTCTCTCCCTTTTTTTATGATAAATTCTATTAATCTCCTCATATTACTGGATTTTTTAAATAAGCCCCCAATACGCCTGAAAATTCGATATATTCTTATTAAATAAATGAATCAACCTACCCTTGCTCTTCTAATATTAATTTCAAATACTTAAGATCATGTGCAATATGCTCAGACATTGCCTTTGCTACTTTTTCCTCATCCCTGTTTATCATATAATGAATAATTTCTTCATGTTGTTCGATAATTTCTAAACATCTTTTATTATTCGCAACATTCATACTTCTGTAAAAAAATGTTAAAGAGCGCAAATCATTTAATTGTTTTTGGAGTCGTTTGTTTTGACTAGCCATGATAATGAGATCGTGGTATTTAGAATTTAACTCCACGATTTCCTCAATTGAATATTCTTTTCCTCCATTAAAAACTTGTTTCGTTTTGAGAAGAAGATTCAATATATCCTCAAACTCGAGATCAGAAGCTACACGAGTTGCTAAGACCGCTGCAACTGATTCGAGAGCTTGACGACATTGATAAATATCTTCAACGTCTTTAATTGTTGGCTCATACACAAAAATTCTTGACTTATCATCAATCACAATCAAACCTTCCTGCTCTAATGAACGAACAGCTTCTCTTATAGGACTTCTACTCACTTGTAATTCACGTGCAATTTTCGCTTCATAAATTCGTTGACCAGGTAAAAACTCGCCTTTTATAATCATCTCTTTAAGATAATCGTGAGCTTGTTCATGATACGAAACAGGTTTCTTCATAGAAAATTTCACGTTTTCCACCTCTATTGTCAATTTTACCTTAGTTGTATTTAAAAAAAATTAAAGCCATTTAAAATAAAATAAACCAGAAACTAAAGAACTAGATTACAAAAACCGACAAATATCGACTGATAAAAAGAAATATTGACTAAATTTTTAAACAAGTTATAATAAGTATATTACCCTGTCGGCTGTCGACAGGTCAAGAGAAATAGAAGAAACATCCAAATATAATGTAAGCGCTTATAAGGATGTTTTAAAAGGATGTTTTAAAAGGAGGAGAGCGACATGAAAGCAAGTATTTCTACAGTGTGGAACCAACTCTGGAACTCACACCATCAAGCAAAAAGATTGCTTATGTTTGCATTACCGATTAACACAAACAAAAAAATCGACACACTGGAAAAAGAAAAAAAACAACAAGAAGGGCAAAAACCTCCCAGTTATCGGACACCACAGAAAGTCGGGTTAATTCTTGGACCCCTTCTGTTCTTATCAGTATTACTATTCTTTTTCCCTGAAGGATTAAGCTATGAAGGACGTATGGTTCTCGCGACAACATTATGGGTTGCAACCTGGTGGATTACAGAGGCTATTCCTATTCCAGCAGCATCTCTCTTACCCATTATACTCTTACCGATAACTGGTGCTTTAGATGGGAGTGCAGTTACCTCTTCTTACGGTGACCCGATTATCTTCCTATTCTTAGGTGGATTCTTTATTGCTTTAGCGATGGAGAAATGGGATTTACACAAGACGAATTGCGTTAACGATCATTTCTGTGATTGGTACAAGCCCAAGGAATATTGTTCTTGGTTTTATGGCAGCAACAGGGTTCCTATCAATGTGGGTTTCAAACACAGCTGCCGTTATGATGATGCTTCCGATCGGTACAGCCATCACGTATCAAGTTGCCCAGGCTTTAAAGAATAGCAAAGAAAACCTTCCTAACGAAGAGGAGAAATTTTCGAAAGCGCTTATTTTTGGGATTGGCTATGCTGGAACAATTGGTGGACTTGGAACATTAATCGGGACACCTCCTAATATTATATTAGCTGCTATTGTTAATGAATTATATGGAGTTCAAATTTCTTTTGCGAGCTGGATGTTCTTTGCTTTTCCTGTTGTCATTATTCTATTATTCTCTAGCTGGTTATTTCTCACAAGAATTGCTCATCCCATTAAATTAAAAAGTCTTCCTGGTGGAAAAGAATTAATTTCAAACGAGAAAAAAGCTTTAGGAAAAACTAGTTTTGAAGAGAAAATGGTTTTAAGCATTTTTACATTTGCAGCATTTATGTGGATCACAAGAACGTTTTTCTGGGAGGAAGGCGGGCTAATCATCCCAATACCAGGCATTAATGATACGATGATTGCCATATTTGCAGCTGTATTGTTATTTATCATTCCATCTGTTAATAAAGAAGGTCGCTTATTAAATTGGGATGTTTCTAAAGATGTGCCATGGGGAATATTACTTTTATTTGGTGGCGGACTAGCCATAGCAAGTGGATTTCGTGAATCAGGCCTTGCAGATTGGATCGGTGGACAATTAACGGTCTTAGAAAGTGTTAATTTCATTTTAATTATAATCTTAACAACGACTCTTGTCTTGTTCTTAACTGAAATTACTTCAAATACAGCTACAGCCACGATGATTTTACCGGTGCTAGCAGCACTTGCCCTTGCTCTAAACATTCATCCATTTGCCTTGATGGTACCAGCAGCAATGGCAGCGAACTGTGCGTTTATGCTACCTGTTGGAACACCACCTAATGCAATTATCTTTGCTACGGGGAAAATTAAGATTATTGAAATGGTTAAAAACGGTTTTTGGATAAATAATTTAGCACTCGTTTTAATCGTGCTTGCTGTATACTATTTAATGCCGGTTATATTTGGTATCGATTTGACTGTTTATCCGAGTGAATTAAGAAATTAAATATCATCTAATATACAACCAAATGAAAAATCCTTTTAGTAAATATCTAGAACAGCTTAGCTTGTTCTTGGATTTAATTTACTAAAAGGATTTTATTTTTCTACTAACTTAAAAACTCAACTTTCGCACCTGTGTGCGTAGCTATGTCTGGCTAGTGTTCCTGACCCCCAGCGCTATAAAGCACTGTGGGCAGGAACAAAAAGTCGTTTGAATAGCGTTTTACACTCTTACTTTTTCTTCACTTCTAAATTTAGCCAAAAGAAAAGCACCCCAAATTTCAGAACTTGTCTAAAATTTGGAGTGCAGTTCATTTTCGTCTCTTAATGATTTTTTTATTTCCCCCTCCTATTAAATTACTAGCTAGTCTTCTATTTAATTTCTTCCTCAATCGCGCTTAGGAGATCTTCACCTTCATCTCCAAATTCGTTAGAATAAAATTCTCTTACAGCTTGCATCTTTTCAATAAATACTTCTCTTTGTTCAGGAGTAATATCAACAAATTCCATCCCGTAATCCTTCATTGTTTCACTAACAGTTTCTATGTTTTCATACGTGTTCTCAACCGTTACATCACGTCCTGCTAAAAATGCTTTGTTAATCGCATCTTTCACTTGTTGATCTAAATCATCATAAAAACTCTTATTCATAATGATCATTTGATCAAGTACACCGTGATTTGTCATCGTCGTATATTTCTGTACTTCATGAAATTTCATATCAAATGTCGTATCTAGTGGATTTTCTTGCCCGTCAATCGTACCTGTTTGTAGCGCATTATACGTTTCTGCAAAAGGAATATCTGTTGGTGAGGCTTCTAACGTTCTAAATTGTTCGAAAATGACAGGTGATAGCATTGCACGAAACTTCACACCTTTAAATGCTTCTGGTGTATCTAATGGTTTAGGACCAGTAAACTGTTTATAACCCGTATGCCAAATACCAAGAGACCTTATACCAACTTCATCCGTTTTGTCTAATAATTGACGCATAGCATCGCTCTGATGAAGGTCTAAAAGACTTTCCTTCTCTGTTGGTAGTAAAAAAGGAATGTCAAGAAGAGTAATTAGTGGCTGAAACCCTCCCATAAAGGACGCTGGGGAAATAGACATTTCTATATTCCCCATTTGTACACCTTGAACAATCTCTGTTGGATTACCTAATTGTGAGGCAGGATACACTTCAACCGTTACATCACCGTTTGTTTCAGCCTCTAAAACCTCTTTAAATTTCTTGGCACCTAGATCACGGGCACTTCCTGGTGCAGAGGAATGAGCAAATTTAATTGTAATATTAGCTGCGCTACCCATGCTTCCTTCATCGGACTCCGTTTCAGGGCTACCTGAACTATTGTTACTAGAACACCCAGCAAATATTAAACTCATTAACAACATCAACAAAAACAAGCTCTTCATTCTTTTCATTAATTACACCTCTTCTAATTTTTTTATATAATTTTTTTATACCTATCTCAAGAGACTAGGGAACCACATGATTAAATCCGGTATATAGGTTACTAGAAGAAGGACTGCCAGACTTATTAAGATAAATGGCATTAATCCTGGGATGATTTGAGTGTATGAGACTTTGAACGTGCCTTGGGCAATAAAAATATTTAACCCAAATGGCGGCGTGATCATCCCAATTGTTAAATTAAGAGTGATAATTAACCCTAGGTGAATTGGGTCAATTCCTAGAGCGAATGCAACAGGCGTAATCAAAGGCACTAAAATGATGATTGCTGAGTTAGGGTCTATAAACATACCAGCAAGTAAAAATAAAATTGTAATAATCAACAGCACCATACCAGTGGAATAATCTCCAAAAAGATCGTTAATCATAGCAGGTAGTCCAGCTATAGTCATTACATAAGAAATTGCTTTTCCTGCTGCAATTAAAACGAGCAGCATCGTAATAACCAATCCAGATTTTGCAGCTACTTCCCATAATTCTTTTAAATTGATTCCTTTATAGATAACCATTTCAACGAATATAGCATAGGCAACAGCCAGTGCAGCAGCTTCGGTGATAGTCGTAAAACCCATATAAATTCCCGTTAGGATGACAAATGGCAAGCCTAATGACCAACCAGCTTCTATAAATGCTTTTCCAATGTTTTTGAATCCTCCAAACTTCTCCTTAGGGATTTTATTTCTAAGTGCATAGATATAGCTGTATATGATAAATCCAAGACTTGCGAAAACCCCCACTATAATTCCACCGGCAAATAGATCACGTACTGAAGCTTGAGGTGCCACTGTAGAGTATAAAATCATAGCAATGCTTGGAGGAATTAACATCGCCAAACTGCTTGAAGCTAAAATTAAACCTATTACAAAATTTTTCTTATATCCTTTTTCAACAAGAATCGGATAGACAAGCCCCCCAATGGCAACTACAGCCGCTGAACCTGCACCGGAAATAGCACCAAAGAATAAACAGGTAATAACTGTTGCAATAGCAAGTCCACCCGTTACATGACCTATAAGAGTATTCGTTAAATTTACTAGTCTTTTACCGATTTGACCTTTAGAAATGATATCTGCTGCAAAAATAAAGAATGGAATGGACAAGATTGAAAAGCTGTTTATACCGCCAACCATTTGTTGGAGTAGAATGTCTGCATCCATTTGTGGAAAAGCCTGACTAAGAACGATGAAACTTGGAATTAAAATTGCCAAAAATACTGGGACTCCAATTACTAATAAGAACACCGCTAATGGAAAAAGAGTCGTAACCATATTAATCCTCCCTCCCATCTAGACTTAAATAAATTCCCTTTGAAAATAGATTCTTAAAGATGATGTGAAGGAAGTTTTTTGCTGTTAATAAACAACCGACCGGAACGGCCATATAGACATAACCCATTGATATCCCTAAAGTAACCGACTTCTGATTTGTAGCAAATATATTCTTTGCCATTTCGTACCCAATAAAGGTCATGTAAATGAAAGACAAGAAACATAGAATGAGGATAAACATCGCTAAATATTTTTTCAGCTTTACTTTTAGCTTATTTAACAATACGTCAATAACAACATGTTCCCCTTTTCTTACACAATAGCTCATTCCAATAAAAGTAACCCAAATGACGATAAAACGGGGAAGCTCATCTGACCAATCTGGTGAATATCCGAAGAAATATCTTGTAATAACAGTCCCTACAACAATCGTTGATAAAACTAGTAGTCCAGCTGCAATAATAAATTTTTCTATTCCCTCTATGACCCACCGATCAATCCATTTGAATAACCTAAGAGAACGATTAGACCGGTTATGTTGTTGGTCAATTGTTACAATTGTATTTTCCATGAATGGCCCCCTACTTTTCTTAATTTTAAAAATATTTAATCGATATTTAAATAATAACATAAATATAATCCTCATAATTCAGGTAGTAGGACAAAAGTTTTGGGTTATTTTTGTTTTACGACCACAAAAAAGAGAAAACTTTACATAATTCTGAATTTAAAGGGGCGCAAGCAAACAATAGATAAAAAGAAAAATAGACTATTTTGATAAAAAGCTTGTAGAAACCACATAACTACAAGCTTCTTATATCTAAAGACCCATATTAGGGAGTATTTTGTAAGTGTAATTATCCTTTTGGTATGATTGGTACTAGAAGATATCCCTCTCTTCCTCCACCAACGTGAATAGTTACCTTTCCACCATAAACATCCTCAGGTCGATCTCTAGTGTCGTCATGCCAGTATGCTCCTGAGCCAGTCATAAACTTAGTATGGAACCTAACACCTTCATCCGTATTTTTATAATCCTTTCCCCCGATAGTCAATCCAAGTTGATAGCCCTCAGGGATAACAATAGACGTAGGCCAGATCTCAATATCTAGTTCGAATACCTCATTAGGTGTCAAAGGCTGTAGTTCATCGTGAGTATGAAATGGTTGATAAAAAGTACTTTTATCCGGATCAAGCTTACGGTGAGATGCTCTTAACCATCCCTGAGATATAGGAGTGCGAGGATCCATTGCACCACTGTACAACACCTC
Organism: uncultured Bacillaceae bacterium; assembly: GCA_963838465.1. GTDB lineage: Bacteria > Bacillota > Bacilli > Bacillales > Bacillaceae_D > Halalkalibacter. Next base: position 699,714 of record CAWIQZ010000017.1, on the reverse strand, counting down.
ATTCCCATCAGGGTCAAAAAGTCGGACTGTTAGAAATAAATCAGCATCAATAGTAGATGAAGAGATATATAGTTTAGAAGCCAACGGCCCGGTAATTTCGGTCTCCTGGTTGAACGGTTCGCTCAAAAAGGTTACTTCTTCATTTATGGCGTCGTATTCTATTTTTTCCTCTACACGAACCGGTTCTGCGCTAAACCCTGTCTTCACAGGGTCAAGATAAAGCTTTCTCCACTGTGTCCGTTCAAGAGGCCACTCCTGCTCTGTTCTCTCAGTAAATTCACTTACACCTCGTACCTGAAGCTGAATTGGCGGTTGAGAACCCCAACCATTATCTTTTCCCTTTAGGAAATAATCGAAGAATCTTCTTTGCAACTTAACTCCATAATCAGTATAAAAATGTGTCCAATGTTCTAGTCCATGGACTTCAAGCCACTTTTGAGTTGATGCGGCTCGTTTAAAGCCCTCCATATTGCCACGTAAATGTAGACCGATACCACCCCAGTTTGCAGCGGAAAGGATAGGAATGGTTACCTTTGACCAGTCTACCTCTCTTTCCTTGTAATAGTCATCATTCGCTAATGGGTGTGCTAGTATATCCATTTCAAGATCAATACGGTTCTTGACTAATTCTTCTTCTGAAAGGGTTTCAGGACCAGCTACATATTCACCAGTATTAGGATTTACACTACCTTTACTTCCAACTCCATTTTGAACGTTTAATATTTGAGGCATCCACGTTGCCCAGAATGTAGATACAATTCCCCCATGGTGCGTAGCATCCCGGTACCAATCAGCAGAGCCTTCCCAAGGAATGATAGCTGCGAGATGGGGTGGTTGAAGAGCCGCTACTTGCCATTGATTCATGGCATAATATGAAATACCATTTAGACCCACTTTTCCATTACTCCACGACTGGACACCAGCCCATTCAATACATTCATAATAGTCTTGTGTTTCTCTTTTTGAGAAAGGATTCATGTAACCAAGTGATCGACCTGCTCCTCTGGAGTCCACACGGATACATACATATCCAAAAGGAACCCACTTCTCTGGATCAACTGCCTCCCACGTTTGATATTTGTTTGTAGATCCTTCCTCTATATCTGGGTGTTCTTCTGTCATGATCTTCCACTGACGAGGGTAAGCTTCTTGAAAAGCAAGACCTTTTGCATAGGGCCCATATGAAAGTACAACCGGATACTCCCCATCATCAATTGGACGATATATATCTGCCCGTAACACTAAGCCATCGTCCATTGTAATCGGAGCATCCCACTCAATTTTCATCCCATCTTTTATTTCAACTGTATGACTCATCTTACCATCTCCTTATCATCATTTCTTACCCCAAGGGCTTTATATAGCTACTCGGAAATTAATTTTTCGTAACAGCTCTAGTCTTTCGACTAGGGCTTTTTTATTGCTTCACCCCCAAAACAAGGGTACGAACAAATTTTCCTCTTGACAAACGTTAGTTCCCCCAATAATTTAGTGACGGGTTTTTTCATCACTTTTAACAGGGGAAAACTATATGCTTACTAACATTCGTACACATAAATCTTATCTTACCTTTGTAGTTGAACAGCTAGACCTACAATTCAATGACAAACCATTTTTAAAAGATTTTTACTCCAAACCTATCATATGGTGTTCTTTGATGGATCTAACTAACGCTGCTACTCTTCTGAAACATCGCTATTCCTCTAATTCCAGAGGAAGAAAGCCTCGCAATCCTTGTGATATGCTTCGGAGTTTACTGCTTATGCATTATCAACAGGTCACTAGTGTGACCGATGGGTGTTTACCTTAAAAACAGCTCCCATTCTTGCCATTCTTAGTGGTTTTTCTCCAGACGATGTTCCAGGAGTAGGGACCTTTTATGACTTTTTCAACCACCTTTGGCTTGGCTTCAACTCCACATCTAACTAATAAGTTGAAACGAAAGCTAAAAAAGCCAAGAAAGAAAGGGAAAAAAATCAGAAACTTGAACCGAAAAACACAAACGTTGTTCAGAAGCTAGTGAATTTACAAAATGTTGGAACACCATGATATCTCTGCCATCATTGACCTGAATCCAAGGCGTTCAAAACAGTTCATCTACAATGAAATGGACATGAACTTAGACGGCGTTCCGATCTGCCCCATCGGTCGAAAAATGCTCGATTGGGGAGTCGATAAGAAACGATATCGCCGTAAATGGCGCTGTCCAGCTGTCGTTGGAAAATGGACATGTCCAACACCATGTTCAGAATCTGCCTATGGACGGACCTTTTATACATCGACGAAGGATAACCCTCATCTCTTTCCTAGAGTAAAACGTGATAGTAAGGAAGGTATAAGCGTTATGCTTTACGTACTGGGGTCGAGCGTTGTATCAAACGACAAAAAATCGATTATCGTTTAGAGGATTCAAGAGGACGTAGTTCAAGACATTGGAATATTCGAAGTTATTTCATCGGCATGTGCCACCATGCCGATGCGTGGTACAAGGAAGCAGAAAAAGTAAATTTCGGCAATTTACACACAACCATAAAAAATCTGCTGTCCTTATAAAGAACCATGCCTCTATCTTAAAGAACATATTTTAAAAATCCACTACTTGTGGTTTATTGGATATGTCCTTTTTTGAAAATGGCTTTGAACATTCCAATTTATCCTCAGGAAACCAGCTTTCATCCCCCATAAGACCCAAAATCAGTTACTTAATTTCCGAGTCTCTATTTTATTAGTAGAATATTAATCTAGTTAGACCCAACTCTACTTAAATTTAATTATCTAGCTGTATCGTTTTTCCTTATTTGTTCCATCGAACCAATCAAATGGCTGGAGACTAGTATTGACAATTACATTTCTAATTTTCGTATAATCCTTATAGCATTCCATGCTGTTTTCTAGTCCAATTCCGCTACTTTTAAAACCACCCCAAGGAGACGATGGATCAATCCTATGATGATCGTTAATCCATACGATTCCAGCTTCTAATTGGCTGGCAACCCAATGTGCATAACGTATATTGTTTGTCCAAACAGACATAGCCAAGCCCATATCTGTATCATTAGCTATTGTAATTAAATCCTCCATACTGCTGTATTTCATTACACAGGTAACAGGACCAAAGATTTCTTCCTGTGCGACCCGCATTGAATTATCAACGTTAGTAAAAATTGTTGGTTTAATAAAATATCCTTTTTTAAGATCCTCTTCTTGATCTGGAGTTGATCCTCCGTAAGCTATGACTGCTCCTTCGTCGACTCCAATTTGAATATAACGTAAAATCTGATTATATTGTTTTTCGGACACAACTGGTCCAATATCAGTTTCTTGCTTACTTGGATCACCTAACAATAGTGATTCGGCTTTCGCAATGAATTTTTCGATGAATTGATCATACATGGATTCATGAACAAGAATACGTGATCCCTGTACACAGGTTTGTCCTGCAGCTATAAAAGAAGCAAATGCGGCTCCATTAACAGCTTCCTCCAAATTAGCATCCTTTAAAATGAGAACAGAAGCTTTCCCTCCAAGTTCTGCAGAGATTTTTGTTAAATTGTATCCTGCTGATGATGCCACATTACGTCCCGTTTCTGATCCACCTGTTATGTCTACTTTTTCGATCGATGGGTGAGAAGTTAACGCTTTTCCAGCAACTGCACCAAAACCTTGAACTACATTGAAAATACCGTCTGGAACACCTGCCTCTTTCGCGAGCTCTGCAAGAAAAAAAGTAGTAACTGGGGTATTCTCTGATGGCTTAGCAACTACCGCGTTACCTGCTGCTAACGCTGGTGCTAGTTTTTTCGTAAGAATCAACAGTGGATGGTTCCATGGAGTAACTAGCCCTACTACTCCTAGCGGAATACGATTCGTATAATTAACATGATCTCTTCCAAATGGCGGAACCGAGTCATTCATCGTTTTTACCACACTCGCAAAATACTCATACCATTCTGGTAGACGACTCAATTGTGCCTTCATTTCTCGAATCGGTCTTCCCGTCATCATACTTTCCAATTCAACTAGTTCAGCGAGAGACTCTCTTAAAATAGATGCAAATCGATTTAAAACTTGAAAACGATAATCTTTATTTAAAGCCCAGTCCGTTTGTTTAAAGGCACTTACTGCTACTCTGACTGCATGATCTACGTCATTTTCACTTCCTTCAGCTACTTCTGCAACTACCTCTTTAGTCGCAGGGTTTATGACCGGAAAATACTTACCTGTTTCAGAAGGGATACTTTGTCCATTTATGAACAACCCAATTCTCTTCATTCTAATAACCCCCTATATAATTGTGGACGACGGTTTTTGAACACATTTGTACCGGGAACTACGTCTTTTATCCGACTTAAAGAAAATGGAATAAATGCTCCGCAAGCGTGAACAGATTCACCTTGTAAAGTGGAAGCAACGATTGCACCATTTGGATCAATCATCTGACTTACAACGCTCTCCTCTTCTCCTTTTGAACTAGCTGATACAACAAAAATTCTACTCTCAGCTGCACGCGTTCTCCCGATATTACCTGCAAGGGAATGAGGAAGATGGTTTGGCCAAATCAAACAATCTGCCCCCAACACCATCAGTGTTCTCGGCCACTCTGGCAGTAATGCCTCTAATCCATGGATAATACCAATTTTACCCCATTTTGTTTGAAAAACAGGAACAGTGTTCTCCTGTAAAGACTCTTCGTGGTGCAATGTAAAATAACTCTCTTCAATCCCCTTTTGTGTAATGACGTAGCTGGTCATTCCTTTATTTTTCTCTTCAACGGTTGCTACGAGAACAACACTCTCAGGAAGGAATGAACAAATCTCTTCTGTATACTTAGATACATCTAGGCAAGTTGGTGACATACAAATAATATGACTACCGTGATTTACCAATCGTTTCACCATTAGGATATATTCTGTTTTATGATTTAGTTCACCTGCTGATACTGTAATGTATGGAGTGATGTCCGCTGGGACAACGTTCTCCTTCATGATTTTCGCAATCGGTAAAGAGTCGTTTTCTTCAGTTAGCGGTTTATATAATTCTGGACGGCGACTAATAGGATAGCAAGACTGAGCGCATGTAATTACCCCATTTTCATCTATTGGGATTTCAACGGACACAATCTCATCACGATTCGAGCTTGCCTGGTAAACAGAAGTGCCATCAGGTGCAAAGACGCCTGAACGACCAGTATAAGTAATACTATTTGATTCCACTCCCCACTTGTCGGACACCGCTAGCCAAACACTATTTTCCAATGCTCGAACGGAAAGCATGTATGCGCTTTGAGCGTTATGCAAAGCTGATATATCAGGTCCGGTAGCTGTTAAATTAGCTAAATCTATAATAAGCTGCGCACCTTTTAATGAAGCAAGTCTAACAATTTCCGGCATTCTTGCATCTGCACAGACGACTAAAGCTACCTTTCCAAATTCCGTATCAGCGACTGCGACATCCCCTCCCTCCGAAAACCATTTACTATCAAAATGCCAAAGAAAAGACTTTCTTTTTTTAACAACCTCATTTCCACTACGGTCGACGAGTAGAGCAGAATTGTAAAGGTCTCTCCCCCTCCTTTTCGACATATCCATAAGCAATATACACTCCAGCGTTTCTTGCAATATCCTTGATTCTTCTTAAATAATCTTCACCATTTTTTATCACAAGGTCATCAAGATTCCCTTCATCAGGGTGAATGAAGTACGCAGGAAAAGCACATTCAGGAACCAAAATTAAATCGTGGCTCTTCGAGGCCTCTACCACCATTGTCTCAAGGTGTTCCCACGCTTGCTGATAATCCTTCAAATCATTTGCTTTTACTTGAACTGACGCAACCCGCATGTTGAATTCTCCTTTCTCGATTTTAATAGAATAAGAATTTACTATTTTTGTCCATAATGTTTTGTTTTACTTCATCAGAGAAGTCACAAGCCTCTACCATCTCACAAGGCTTTAACGTTCCCATATCAAACGGGTAATCGCTTCCTAGTAATACATGCTCTTTCCCTACAAGATTGATAAGAAACTCAAGCGATTTTGGATGAAACGTAAGGGTATCAAAATAAAAGCGGTTAAGATAGAAGGATGGTTCTTCCTTACATGTCCGGCTTTCTTTTCGTTCCTGATAACCTTTATTAAATCTCCCAATCTGGTACGGGAAATACCCACCTCCATGGGCCAACATTACTTTCAAATCAGGAAACCGATCTAAAATCCCACCAAATATAAGGCTTCCAGCAGCTATTGCAGTATCTAAAGGATTTCCTACTAAGTTAGTAAAATAGTAATTAGACAGCCCTGATTTATCCCCAACATAATAAGGATGAAGGAATAAGGTAATACCTAAAGCATCTGCGGCCTCAAAAAAAGGAAGAAATTTTTGATCATCTAAATTAACCCCTTCTATCGATGTGCCTATTTCTACTGCACGAATGTCATATAAGTTCATTATTCGTTCAAGCTCTTTAACTGCGAGTTTTGGATCTTGCATTGGAAGCGTAGCCATTCCAAGAAACGCTTGTTTGTTCTGTGCTATCATTTCGGCTACTCCATCGTTTACAATACTTGCTATCCCAGCTGCAGTTTCTGCATCTTGCCAGTAATAGAACATTGGTGGTGCAGGAGAAAGTACTACAGCATCGAGGTTAGCATTGGCTAAATCTTGTTTTTTGGCTCCGAAATCGTAAAATTTATCAAATAGTGGATAAGCATACCCCTGTTGATGGACAATCCATTCCTGATGATCCTTTATTTGAATTTCCGCATCAAATCTTGTGTCGCCCTTACGAATTAAATCAACAACTTCTTTCGGAATAATATGGTGATGTGCATCTATAATCATGTCATCTCTCCTTTTTTAAAAATATAGCAAATAATTAATTGTATGAGTACATGGCAAACAAACAAAGATATACACTTCTAATTGTGTCGTGAAAACAATGGTGTTTACTTAATTGTTTAACAGCTGATACGATTCCATGGCAAATAAATAAGCTAATTTGAATTCAGGTAAGGTTAAGTCGTGTTTAATAATTTGTTTAATTTTTTTAATGCGATAGGCTACTGTATTAGGATGCAGGAATAGTTTTTGTGCTGTTCCCTTTATGCCACAATCACATAGCAAATACATATGAAAGGTTTCCATTAAGACATTGCCATTTTCAAGATCATATTTTTGCAGATCCGATAAGAAATCATCACAAAAGTTCCGGATTTCTTCTGAATCACTAACCATAGAAAGAATTCGATGAATCCCTATATCTTCAAAGAAAATAATGGAACCTTTTCTTTCATATTTTTTAACAATGGAAAGAGCACTTTTCGCTTCCTTATAACTCTTTCCAGCTTTTTCAAGTTTGTCATAAACCCCACCGACACCAACACGAAATTTGTTTTTTCCATAATACTCCTCGAGCTCAATAAGAGCCTGTCCAAAATTCTCCCTTAATAAATTTGTTACTTTCTTCATTTGTTTAGGAGAAAAAGATACTAAAATAGTAAATAAGGATCCATTATTTCCAATAATTACTTGACCAAAGTCTTTTCCTAAATGCTTTTTGATCATGGTAGAGATCACTTCTTCAGACCGATCCCAAAATTTATTATTTTTATCATTTATACCTTCGAACTCTACTAGAATTGCAATCATGGGGTGGGACCAATTAAAAGAAAGGTAATCATATTCAAATATGATTTGTGTCTGAATTCTTCCTTGTATAATATCCTCTATAAGGGCCAACGTTTTCTTTCGAGAAGTTTGCTCATTTAAATATTGTTTCATCAATTGAAGAGCGAGTGCTGTAGTTGAATTTTTTAATATAATTAAATCCATTGGTGTATGAGGATTTCTATACTCAAGTAAAGATATAAATCCATATAAACCATCGTTTGAGAAAATAGGGATCATAATATTATTCGTATCTTTTTTATCATTAAGCTTAAGCGTCATTTCTATTTTATCGATTGTCATTCCTTTTCGAATTTTTTTGTAAAAGGATGACCGCATGACTTTATTTTGGAAGCTTTCCCCAACACGATGCTGCAGAACATCTTTATTAACATCTACTTCTTCTGAATCTAAACCACCAATTGCAATAACTTGTAATCTTGCATCTTCGATGATTATTGGATTCCTTGCTAATTTCGCAATTTTATCTGCCATTGTTTTAATTGATTTATTTTCCAGCACTAGGTTGATTAAACTACTTTGAACCTCCTCCACTAGCTGCATAATTTTCATTCTTTCATTCATATAATAGTCCATAAAGGACTCAATAACTATTGGCCATGTAATTTCATGCGGCAAGCTAAAAATAGTAAAATCATACTGATTTGCAACATCAATAATCGCCTTCGGTAACCCGCCAAGAAAACGACTAGTTTTAATAGCTAAAGCGGATGCACCGTTTCTAATTAAACTTAAAATCCATTCTTTTTCATGTTCAACCTTATTACTGATAAAGAAAGCTGTCGTACAAACAAGCTCCCCACCTCGAAGCCAGTTTGCGGAGTCAGGCACTTCCGCCACCGTGATTGTAGTAACCTCAGCCGTTAAGCCCTTGGTCCCTGCTAGTACTTCACAATTTCTAAAAGCATCTACTGTTAAAACATCCTGGATTGTAATCACTGTAACCCCTCTTTTCGCTCTGATTTCATAAAACATTCTCTATTTTCAGAATTATAAACTAATTATAATCTAATTGGCTCATTAATTACATCTGTTTTTGTATCCTCAACACAAAGTAGTCAGCCTATGTTTGTTCTCGTGAAATATATTAATTAAATCTAGGAGTTGGTATATTTTTAACAAGTAATACTTTATAAAAGGATGTGTTAAGATGTTTGATTTAGAAATCATCAATGCAACAATTGTTACATCAAGTAATGGTTATAGAGGTTCTATTTCTATACAAGGAGGAAAAATTGCGGCAATCAGCGAAGCTCCCCTTGGAAATGCAAAACAAACGATTAACGCAAATGGTCTTCACCTTATCCCTGGTATGGTTGATCAGCATGTGCATTTTATGGACCCAGTCGAAACTGATCGAGAGGATTTTATATTTGGCTCTTCAGCTGCTGCTAAGGGAGGGATTACAACAGTAATTGAACATACACATGCGGCTCCCGTTAGAAGTGTCGAGACATATAACGATAAGGTTAGACACGTTCGCGGGCGTTCTCTGATTGACTTCGGCTTGACTGCTCATGTATTTCCGGAGGATTTGGGTAATCTAAAAGCGTTATGGGATAGCGGTGTTGTCCTATTTAAAATCTTTACATGCACAACCCATGGAATCCCAACTTTAAATAATGATCAATTATTCAGGGCCTTCAAGGAAATTGCTTCATTTGACGGACGATGTCTTGTACATTGTGAAGATGATGCGATTACAGAAGGAAACGAACAGCGTCTCAAAAATGATCACCGTCATGACCACGGGATCGTTACAGAATGGCGTTCGGAATCAGCAGAGGATATCGCTGTGGCAAATGTTGCACTAATGGCACGTATGACGGGAATAACAGCAACGATTGCACATATTAGCCATTCATTTGTGGTTGATTTAATCAAGCGTGAACAAGCAGAGGGTGCAAAGCTTTACGCAGAAGTATGTCCACAATATCTCTTTCTAAATGAGGAAGATATTATAGAAAAGGTGCCTTTTGCTAAGTTTACTCCTCCTGCAAGAGCAAAAGATCAGTCCAATAGATTATTAGACCTTATTAACGACGGAAGTATTCAGTTATTATCTACAGACCACGCCCCTTCAACTGTTGAACAAAAGGTTGAAGGAACGATCTGGGATTGTAACTTTGGTCTTCCTGGAGTTGAAACAACATTGCCGATGATGTTGAATTTAGTTAACGAAGGAAAGATTACCTTGCAGAGAGTGGTTCAATTATTCTCTGAAACACCTGCTCGTGTTCTCGGTCTTTATCCTCGAAAAGGCTCTATTGTTGTTGGAGCTGATGCAGATTTAGTATTGTTAGACCTTTCTTGCAAGTGGACAATTAGAAATGAGGATATTATTTCTAAAGCTGGCTGGTCTCCTTATGACGGAACCGAATGTACAGGAAAACCGGTTGTCACCATTGTCCGTGGTAATATTGTTGTAGATAATGGAAAAGTCATTGGTAAACCAGGAACCGGAGAACCAGTTAGTAGAGTAGGCTCATTAGCTTACTCTACAGATCCCATTTCAAATGGCTAAGAATTTATTTATTGTAACAATACTTGAATATGAAACTTTTAAAAAAATAATAATTTTTGGAGGAATTTTATATGAGTATCGCTGTTGTAGCAATCGATTTGCATAGAGGGCATTTAGATCCTGAAGTAGCTACCATGCCATTACCGGAGGAACTTTGTAATGAAGTAATTGATCAAAACCGTATGTTTTTTGATGAATGCCGTGATTTAAATATTCCTATTCTCCATCTATTGACTCAATACCGGTCAGAATTGGAGATTCTTTCAAACCCAGCATGGCAAGCAAGATCAGTTGACCCTAATGCCACCAGAAAAAATGTTGCTAATCACAATATCGAGGGAATGCCAGGGGTACAAGTCATTCCAGAACTGTGGAATGACAATGATATTCTAATAGATACGAAGAAACGGTATGACTGCTTCGTAGGAACCGACTTGGAATTCGTCCTAAAAGCCAATAATATTACTACGCTTTGGATTACAGGTGTTAATACAAATAGTTGCTGTATTGCTACATCTATTGATGCATCATGCAGAGATTACGATGTGACAATGGTGTCGGACTGTGTGAACACAATGGATGGCCCTGATTTTCATGAGATGGCACTTAAAGTATTTGAAAGAGCGTTTGGAAAAGTTAAAGTAAGTTCCCAACTAATTCATGAAGCAAACAACAAATTTTCAGTTAAATAAAGAAAAGAATCCGAGTTTATTGGAAAAGATAATGGGGAATTCATTTTTTCCATTGTCTTTTCCATTTATAAGAATTTGGAAGTATACTTCAAATAAAAGATCATCATTTAAAATAAAAATTGGGTTTAAGAAAAATGCCCGTTTGTTGGAAAATTAAAATTATTTTGAAAATAATTACTATCAGTTATATATTTATGGTAAGGAATGCCTGTCACTACTCGAAGGCTACCATTATCTCACTCCTATAAATTCATAATTCAATCACATTTAACCACATTAAGCTTATTCATTTTATTTGGAATTAGCCAGCGAAGCCCCCACACCTCAGTTAGCCCAACCATTCCCTACCGCAACTCAAACCAAACCTCTGCATTCGACCGACATTGAAACTCTGCTAACGGACTTTCACCATCCTTACCAATCAGGAAGTAAGTATATCCTTTGCGTTCGGCCCCATCATACATTTCATTCCATAAGTCTGGTTCTAGTCCTGAGACAGAAATATAGTCATCGTACGTATCCCCACCTGAACTTACGGCGTCGAACAGAGCATGATTTAAATCAAATGGTTCATTTTCCACTTCATGTACTTTCACATGGAACTTCGCTAACACATATTCCTGATTTTCTCCTGGCTCATCATTAAACTCATTACCTTTATGGATCATATCCCAAGCTTCATCGCCACTTATGAGTTCTAAGCATTTCAATTTCTAATTTGACATCCCCTTGAAAAAGGTCGTTGTAGGAAAGGGTTACCCTTTCACCAATCGTCAGTGGATTGTTTCGTGTACCACCTTCATTTTCATTGCCTTCTGATGAATCGACCTCAGCTTCTTAACTTTCTTCCGCTTCATATTTGACTAACAGATCTTTTGGTGGTGTGTCTGCTGATAGAAGTGTCCGCAACTCATAATACGTATCACGCATTTCATCATCTTCAACAGATTTATTGTCAGCGAACAAATGTTTTATTGATATTTTTTTAACCAATCGGCAAGCATCTGTTTCATTTTTTCTCGGTATTCAATGGGTTCAATGATCTCTGCATCCATTCCGTATTGCATGATCCATTGCAGAAATTCTCGGTCATGGTTCAATGTAACCTCAAACAACAAGCTTCCATCTTTCTTTTCCGTTAACTTCGGTGTCACAAAGAGCTCCTCTTCTTTTATGTAACGAGCCACATTCGAACTAAATAAAACCTTAAATTGAATCTTGTCCGTTCCTTGGATGATCGACCATGTGTGTTGGAAGTATTCCTTTAGATTAAAGTCTAGTTTAGTGAATATTTCCTCCGTTTGTTTCACCTCAAGAAATCGACTTAATCGAAAAGTACGAAATCCTTTCTTCTCATGACAATACACAAATAAGTAAAAGCAATGATCCCTCGGAATTAAATAATAAGGATCAAGCAAACGTTTTGTCGTGACGTCACGACTTTGTGTGTGATAGACAACCTCAATCGTTTGTGAATTTAATATCGCATGGATGACTGGCGACAGGAAGTTGGAATGCTCTTCTTGAGGAAGGTGTCCCCATTTGAATGATGGAAACCATTTTCTGAAGAACATCTTCTAGATCCTTCTTCTCCTTTTGATGAGTCGCCATCACCTTTTCATAGGCGGTATAGAAGTCCTGTGGAACAAGATGGTTAACCGGATCTAAAATCTTCGGCATCATCCCAAACGCTACCGCTTCCTCCTCTGTCCAATCAATTGGGTAAAGAGAAAAGTTACCGACAAAACGATTTCCCTTTGCGTACCCATCACTCATAATCGGTATTCGTGCCGCACTTAAAATCTCTAAATCTCGATAAATCGTTCGTTCCGTTGTTTCACACCTGTCTGCTAGTTCCTTTGATTTAATCCCAGGGCTTGATTGAATGAGATTGATAATCCGGACTAGTCTTATTAGTTTATCTGACATGAGGAGGACGTCCTTTCTATAACTCTATTATTCACGACGACCTATTTTTACCATTTTACCAATTTACTTAGTTAATAACCAATAAAAAAGCAACCTCAATTTTCTGAGATCACTTTCCGAAGTTTTTTCAACAATAGTGTCTGATTGGTGAATATCCTTTTCTATTGAATAGTATTGTTGTACTGCGCAGCAAACCGCTTCATAATTGGGTTACTTTCATCTTTATCTAGTTGTCATCATATCAACAGTATATTGAGCAGGAACAATCAATAAGTTTCAGAATTATTAATTAAGATTATTTTTCAATTCTACTAACTTAATGATTGTCCCAATATGGACTACGATAATAATGGGCATGTAGCTGATCTTCATCTTCCCGAGAAAGGATCATATCACTATTGTATTCGGGAGCTTGTTCAATAAGGTCTTTTTCAACATTAACCGTTATTGTTCCATCATACCAGTTAACCTCTGTTATCCAATCTGCTGATAGTAACACGAGCTCTTTTGAAAGAAACCCACCAACATCAATTTCAAGATAACGAATATCCCACGATTCTTGATCAAGTAAAAAGTCAGATACGATTCCTACCTCTCCATTCTTTGAATGAACTCGATAATCTCTTACTTCATTTATACTGTATAAATACTGACTATCACCTTGCAAATACTTTTCTTTCTCGTATTGTTCAACCGTTTCATGATGGTTCGTTACTGATTTTTCAGGAGTAATTAATGGGGCAGCGATATCTGGAGATAACATGGTTCGATTCGGTTGAATTAACGGATCGCCTAAACCATAAAAACTCCGTAATTCATGTTCATAATGCTTTGAAATTGGTGCTTTCTCATCTGGTTTTGGACTTTCTTTTATTTGCTCTTTCGTAGCGTTTACTGATATCGATTCATCTTCAATATGCACGTTTGTAAATAATTCTGGACTTAGTAATACCTTCCCACCGAAAAACCACTTTCTTGTATCTCCAATAAAATATCGTACAGATAAGGAGTCGGATAGAAAATAAAAATCGTCTATTGAACCAATTTCTCCATCTTGTGCTCTCATTGAAAATTTTTCGAGATTTTTTGATTTTATTATCATTATGACCCTCTCCTTCGTGTTTTCTTAATCATATATCTACCCGTCTTCTTAACAGTTAAACCCGTTTCATTTTATTTTTAAAAAGAAATAATTGAACATATTAATGCTTTCTCGATAATAAAATGAGAAAACTATTCAAAAGCTTCGTTTGCAAAAAAGGAGTGAGGACAATGTATCATATACAACCATCCTATCCTTATTCAGGAGAAAATCGATATTCAAAAGCTAGATATCGTATAGGGAAAATTGAAGTCATTGGGGAAAATTCACTAACAGTGCCAGCAAACAGAGCACTTATTACTTTAGGAGTCGTAACAGAGGATAAAAGTGTTAGTCACGGTCAAAGGGAAAATTCGAAAATAATGGTAGATGTTATTAATGCTCTCGTTGCATTAGGAATTCCAAATGATAAAATCGAAACGGTAACTTATCGTATAGAAAGCGAGTATGACTATGAAAATGGGAAACAAGTGTTTAAAGGATATAAAATCACCCATCAAATTTTAGTGACAATTGATCAAATAACAGGAGCTGGACTTGTTATTGATACAGCTGTCAATAGCGGAGCTAACACTGTTTCTACGATTCAATTTACTGTTGATAACCAAGAAATATACTATAACCAATCATTATCTAAAGCGATTGAAAATGGTCAGTCCAAAGCTGTGACAATTGCTCATCATTTAGGTGTCACTCTTTATCAAGCACCCTCTAGAGTAGAAGAAATGCCAAGAACCATTCCTCCCATTCCTTTTGCAGCTTCATTTCTCGCTAAAACCGAAGCCACTCCCATTCAACCAGGTTCTGTTCAATTTTTAGCAAGTGTTAAAATGACATATTCTTTTTCACATTAAAAATGAGGATGCCTAAAGTAAAGTGTCTGCCCTTAAGTACATTCGATTATGTGCTTGGATTTATTTCTAAGCACAAGGTATCGTGTTCATTCCCTGGGTCAGACCTTTACGAAACATCCTCATGAGATAATTTATGCGCCTTTTGAATACGTTTTTTTCTTCATAAAATAGGTCAAACTTTTATTTAACATTCCAGAAGTCAAATAAACTCCGACAAATACGAGTAGTCCCCCAAAAATTTGCTCAACACGCATCAGCTCTCCAAGTAGTAAGCTAATGACTGCCGTAAAAACGGGTATCAAATTCAAAAAAATACCCGCTTGACTAGCTCCAATAGAACGAACGGATATATTCCAAAAAACAAACGAAAAAACAGATGGGAATATAACCATATAAAGGATTCCATAGATCGACATTGCACTAATATTTGATAATTGAATGCCCTCCATAAGAGCAAAAGGAGCGAGAATAATCATAGCAAAGAGACTTGAAACGGCTGTTGCTGTAATGGGAGGAACCGATATTTTCTTCCCGATAATCGAATAAAAAGTCCATACAATGACAGCTCCAATCATCAAGACGTCACCCCGGTTATAATCTGTATGGAAAAGATCACTTATATTCCCTTGCGTTAAAATGACCAATGCTCCTATTAGCGAAATAAATAACCCAATAACTTGGATAATCGATAGCTTTTCTCGCAATAATAAAACAGAAAATAAAACAATAATGCCTGGATTTAAAGCGCTAATTAAGGCTGCATTCGTTGCAGATGTAAATTCTAGAGCCGAGTATAACAACAAATTATAGCCGATTATTCCTAATAATCCGAGTAAGACTAACTGGAACCATGACTTTTTAACAATCTTCCAATTAGGTTTTTCAAAATAAATAGCAATAGGAAATAAAAGAAAAAGGGCTAATACCCATCTGGAAAAAGTTATCCATAAAGGTGAAATTTCTTCGACCACAAATGTGCCAAATATGTAATTCCCTGCCCAAAACAATGTAGTT
The DNA here is from genome assembly GCA_963838465.1 of uncultured Bacillaceae bacterium. Lineage (GTDB taxonomy): Bacteria > Bacillota > Bacilli > Bacillales > Bacillaceae_D > Halalkalibacter. The sequence goes on along the minus strand of CAWIQZ010000017.1, from coordinate 683,915 downwards.
AATAGTAACATAAGCCAGACTTTTATATTTTTCAATAATGCTCCCCCGCTGTCTTGAATATCTAAAAACGTTCTTTCACTTGCTCATCCTCCTCTTATATTTGAGAAGTTTCTGTAAAAATGATTGTTACTTGCATCATTCTAATATAACATAATGGGCATCATTTGTTGAATTGTGTTTAATAGGGATATGAAATGCTAGTCAATAAACAACTCTAATAAAACTGGACAATGATCACTTCCCATTACCTTCGAATGTATTTGAGCTTCTTTTAATGTGCTCTTCAATCTTTCTGAAATAATAAAATAATCAATTCTCCATCCGATATTTCTTTCCCGAACTTTACTCATGTAAGACCACCATGTATATGCCCCTTCCATTGTCAGGGTAAAAGTATCGATATGTATCAATAAATCCACTAGCTAAAAGAGTTGACATTTTTTGACGTTCTTCCTCCGTAAATCCTGAATTCCCTTTGTTTGGCTTGGCATTTCGTAAATCAATTTCTTGATGAGCAACATTAAGATCTCCACAAAGGATGACAGGTTTATGAGCATCTAATTGTCTAAGATGTTCTAAAAAGGTGTCTTCCCATCTGAGCCTTTCTTCAAGCCTTGACAAATCTCTTTTTGAATTGGGGGTGTATACGTTTACGAGATAAAATCGTTCAAATTCTAACGTAATCACTCTTCCTTCTTGTTCAGAATCTTCACGTCCGACTCCATATCTAACAGATAGAGGTTCTTTTTTTGTGAAGACTGCTGTGCCAGAATACCCTTTCCTCTCAGCATAATTCCAATATTGATGGTACCCTTTTAAGTCTAGATGAATTTGACCTTCTTGTAGCTTTGTTTCTTGAATACAAAAAATATCCGCATCTACATCACTGAAATATGAAAGAAATCCTTTTTTCACACAAGCTCTAATTCCATTAACATTCCAAGAGATTAGTTTCATTTCTTGCTCACTTTCTTCATTAAATTTTTGTTATATGTTCATTACAATGATTTCTCTATTGATCTTTTTTCTGATTAAATTGAATAATCCATTTCATCACATCTTGAAAAACAATTGAATTTAAGGAGTAATAAACATACTGTCCTTTTTTATGTCCATAAACCAATTCAGCGTTTTTTAAGATCGCTAAATGTTGAGAGATACCTGGCTTACTCATTTCAAAATGCTGAGCAATTTCTCCAGCCGTTAAATCTCCCGCTCTTAATAAATCTAATATTTTTCGCCTATTTTCATCTGACAATGCTTTAAATAACTCATTGACTGACAACTAAGCTCCTCCTTATTATAAGTATTTAAGTAATTACTTAAAAATAAAAAGAATGCTTTAAAATGTCAAGACACTTAATGGTTTGATTTTAAGGAGCATCCGTTAAATCTCTAATATCGATTGATCCAAAAATTAATAATACAAGAAGGATTAGTAAGATTAGTAACCCTGGAAAACTCTCTCCATCAAATTCTGATTTACTCGTGTAGTCTTGATTCACGGTTTTCCCTCCTGTCATTTTTGTGTTCTTTGTTTAATCGCCTCAAAAAGATCATCTAAGGTCATATCGCCATTATCAGCTAAAAATTCAGTAATTTTGCTCACTTTCTCATTCTCTAATGTTTTATATTTGCCTAACAATGAGACAACAATCACCGGTGATCCTCTAAATAATTCCACGGAATCAACTTTTAATTTCCCACTGAGAAGCAGAGCTGCTGCAACGATGTCAAGATTTTTCCCTTTTAAAAGATCATGTAAGGAGTACATATCATGTCTTGATTTTTTATCATTTGAGCTGTTATTTTTCATTTTATGCCCCTCCTGAAATAATATATGTAAAATCAAAATCATTTGTTCTTTCCTATCCTTAGAATAAACACCTGAAAATAAGATGAATGACAGATAGGTAAAACCCTCTCACACAAAAAATGGAGAGGGTTTAATTTATTATTGAGCAGCTTTCTTTTTTGATCGTTCGATTGTTCCGTCTTTTCCATGATCACATACTTCTGTAAATTAGAGATCAAGCTCTTTCGATATGAGTCACTTAATTCTTACTACAGTTCTGAAAATTCATCCACTAACTCAGAAAAAATCACTAAAGCATTTTGGATGAATTCTGGTTTTGTCAAATCAACACCTGTTGACTTAAGAAGGTCGAATGGGTAATCTGAGCTGCCGCTTTTAAGAAACTGGAGATAGCTTGTAAGCGTCTTTTCGTCTCCAGCGAGGATTTTATCGGCAAGATATATAGCTGATGCATAACCTGTTGCGTATTTGTATACATAGAATGGACGATAAAAATGTGGAATTCGTGACCAGCCAAACTTTACCTCTTCATCAAATACAAGCTCATCACCATTGTACTCTCTAAAAATGGTTTCATAGATGTCGTTAAACACTTTTGCATTAAGAGGCTCGCCCTTTTCTGCTTTATCATGAGTGATTTGCTCAAATTCTGCAAACATCACTTGTGTAAAGAAGGTGCCCTTAAAGCCATCGATAAAATGATTGAGAAGGTGTTTTCTCATTGAAAGATCGTCAGTCGTTTTTAATAAGTAACGAATTAGCAAAATTTCATTTACAGTTGAGGCCACTTCAGCAACAAAAATCGAATAACCTGCGCTAATTTGTGGTTGATGCTTTGCAGAGTACCATGAATGCATCGCATGCCCAGACTCATGCACAAGGGTAAATAAGCTATCTAGATCGTCATGATGGTTAAGCAAAATAAACGGGTGTACACCGTAAAGGCCTAAATTATAAGCACCAGATCTTTTCCCTGGTGTTTCTCTAACATCAAAATAGCGTTTATCTTTAAAGCTTCTTAAAGTATCGACATAGTCACTCCCAAGTGGCTCTAAACTTTTTAGCATTGTTTCATACGCTTCATCAAAAGAGAGCTTATCATCAACATCTTTCACTAATGGTACATTCAAATCATAAGCTCGGAGTTCGTCAAGTTCAAGGCTTTGCTTACGCAGCTTCGCATAACGATGCATTGGTTCGATATGTGCTTTTGTCGTATGAATCAGATTGTCGTACACTTCTTTTGGTACAAGATCACCAAACAATGATTTCTCCAATGCTGAAGGGTACTGTCGCATTTTTGAAAGCGATACATTATTCTTAATTGCTGACGATAATGTCGTCGCAATCGTATTTTGTAGCTGGATATAAGGTTTATAATAGGATTTATATGCTTCAAGCCGTTTGTCACGATTTTGGTCTTCTATTAACTTCGAGTACATCCCTCTTGTTAACTCAACTTTTTCTCCGTCCTCATTTGTAACGTCACCAAATTTGATATCAGCATTGTTAATCATTCCGAATGTGCTACTTGGTGTTGAAAGAGCATCTCCTAATTGTGACAGAACTTCTTCCTTTTCCTTACTCAAAATGTGATTTTTATAACGGTAAGCTTCAAATAAATCTTCTTCAAAATATTTCAAACCAGAAATTTCTGCAATATAATTCTTTAATGTCTCTTCTTTAAGGCTTAACAAAAAGGGCATAAAAAAAGAGTTGGCTGAACTCAACTTTACACTTAATTGCTTCGAACGATCTAAAAGCGCTTGTGCTGTAGAATCCCTAGTGTCTAAATCAACATGTAGCATGGCGTACACGTATACCTTTTTAAAGATATAGCTTACTTCTTCATTTAATAGCAAGTAATTGTACAATGATTGCGCATCAACAATTTTCCCGTTAAAATCAGCTAATTCCTCAATTTTATCCCCAATCGTTTGATAGGCTTCTTCCCATAAGTGAGGCGTTTGAAAAATATCCTCCAAATTCCATTTTTCACTGGCTGGAACTTCTTCTCTTGAGCTATATGTCTTCATATACTCAAAACCCCTTCCGTAAGCTGTTTTACTAATTATTATTAAACTTCATTCTTTATGTATGATGATCGTATTCCTACCTATTTTAAATTATATCTATACCATCCTTTCTTTACAAACCTACTGCCTACATAAAAATTTTACGTAAAAAAAGAGCGTACTCCAAGAAATGTTCGAAGTTGCTCTCTGAATGATTTACGTTTAAGTGTTAATCTTCATATTCTTTGAAGTCTTCTCTTTGTGGTTCAAAATCCTCGCCATGGACCTCATTAATATTTCCATCCACTGTTCCTTCAACATAAGCATCACTGACCTGTTCATGAGTCATGGCTAAACCTTGATCTACTTCCTCGGCACTTTGGTAATCTGACGGTTGGTAAGAATTTGTTGCTATTGCATGTGAATGTTGTACTGGTACTTTTTCTTTTTGATTTTTCAAATCGATAGCCTCCTCAAATCATCTACATCTATTGTTTCTCAGATTTTTTGATAATATGATAAGTAATTACTGTCAAAAATCGAATTCGCGTTTATGAAAGCTGATTTCTTATTACATGTTGATTGCTTTACACCAATGATAAGAAATTACTCCAACAGTCCTAAACGCATGTATTCTCTCATACTTTTCCAGCTCCATTTCCCTTCATATATTCTTTTCATGATTTCCGTATCTTTTTTTGTTAGAGGTTGAACATCGGCATGATGATTACCTGCTCTTCTTTGAGCCTTAAAGCTTAGACCTGTATCTATATCTGTCACGCTAAACGTACTATAACGTGGAATTAATTCATTTACCTTTTCCCACGGAAGCAATTCTCCAAAATGCTTTGCTTGTAAAACCCTAAAGTACACTTTTATGTCTTTCGTTATAGAAGGAGATAATGACAACTTTGCTTTTTGCTGTAGGTCATAGAGCGTTCCATCATCATCCATCATAAAAACCCGAACAATACCTTTATCTTCCACTAATACATAATTATGCGATCCTGGTATTTCCAATACTGTTTTGAGTGGTTTGCTTTTTGAAAGTGATTGAAATATTTGCTCAGATTCGACAGTTAACATCGTTTGGAATAAAGATTGCCCAGATGACTTAACTAAAAAAGAAATTTTGCCTTCAGTATGATTGGCTTTTACTGTAATGGGCTCTATTAAAGAAAAAATGACGACTAAAAGCAAAAAAATCTTTTTCATATTACATTAAACCACCTATTTGTCTAATTTATTATTACCTTAACTATTTGCATTCTTTCTTGGCAATAAACAATTAAATTTTGGAAAAGAAAGCTCTTATTAATCACATTGAAAAAAGCTTGAAGGATTCCCTTCAAGCTTAAAACGTTTTATGATAAATGGACCCCATTTACATTGGATCATTTGTGATTTGTAAAGCTATTTTCCCGAATTGTTCAGCTTCTTCCAATCGACGAAGGGCTTCTTCCGCTTCACTTAATGGAAAAACCTTATCAATAATAGGTTTAATGTGATAACAACGGATAAATTGTAGCATTTCTCTATATTCATCTCGACTTCCCATCGTTGTACCTAGCATATTATATTGACCATAAAAGAATGTTCGAATATTGATTCTTACTTCGTCTCCAGCAGAAGCGCCAAATGTTACAATCGTTCCACCTTTTCGCAATTGAGCTAATGATTGATCAAATGTCGCAGCACCGACGGTTTCAATGACAATATCTGCTTTTTCTCCATTTAAAACTTCATCCCAATGACTTGCACTATCAATTGCAAGATCTGCACCAAGTTCAAGAGCTCTCCTGCGTTTTTCTTCAGAACGAGACGTAACGATAACGCGACAACCTATTGCTTTAGCAAACATAAGTAAAAAAGTAACAGCACCACTTCCCACACCTGGTAGTAACACCGTATCACTTGGCTTTACGTTCGCTCGTGTAAACAATGCACGATAAGCAGTTAAAGCTGCTAGTGATAATACACCAGCTTCTTTCCATGTTAAATGCTCTGGTTTTGGCTCAACGTTATTAGCAGAAATCGTTATTTTTTCAGCGAATGTTCCGTGGTCTGGTAGCCCTACAATTTGAAACTCTTCTGGAGGGGCGGAGCTTTCACTAATCCAACCTAGACTTGGATTTATCATCACTTCATCTCCAATCGTAAATCCTTCTACCTCTGCTCCAATTGCCTCAATCACTCCCGCCCCGTCAGACCCGATTATTAATGCTGGATCAGATTCCTTATGTCGTTGTAAGACAAAAATATCTCTATGATTCAAGCCTGCATAATAAAGTTTTACTCTCACTTCACCAGCAGCAGGTTCTCTTTCTTCCATTTCTTGATAAGAGGTTCCTGCAAAACCAGTTATACCTTGATGGATAAATGCTTTCATTTTCTCACTTCCTTTCTATTGTTATTAAGTTTTAGTGTAAACGTTTTTATCATTAAGTAGGCGAGAAAACCCCCATCTTCAAGGAATGTGAAGAGCAAAGCCCAATGAGTAAGTGGGGGATCAATCGCCTTTTTTGCCTAGCAAAACACTTGTTCGCATGGTAAAATAGTCTTGTACAGATTGCTCTTTGAAAACTGGATATATGAGGTTGTGACGAGAAACGCTTTGTCACGTAAAATATCCAAGCAACAATCGCCCCACATGTACCGAAGTAGCGAAAACCAAGCAGAGTAGGACGTGTGGAGAGTCCAACGTACAAGATAGGTAAGGTTTCACCGTAGGGACTACGGGTAGAGCCTACTCAATAACTGGTGGGTACACTGGTGTTCGTAGGAATCCCCCACTTCAAGCTTTAGCTAAGTGGTGGGTAGTTCAAAAATATGCTCAATACTCTATTTCTTTGTATATTCAGACAAAATCTCCTTTTAAAACAAAAAAGCTCAACTCATAGCTTTGATTTTGCATCATTACTGGATTCCGTCAGCTGGATAAATCAAGCCAACTTCTTTTCTTGCTTTTTCGATGATTTTAGCTGTAATCATCGAATGCCTATATGAATTAACTGAAGATTCTAGCTGATGATTATTAATTAAATGAATAAATTCTTTAATTTCATAATACATATTGTTTTTCTCTTGAGGCATTGTGATATCTTCAATTGTACCATCAAGGTAATGTATTTCTGCTTTTTCAATATCGTGGATTTTGTCGATCACAATACGTCCGTTTTCTCCATGAATTTCAGACGGTAACGATGATTCAGTCATTTTTGAATACATAATCACCGCGTCCATTTCTTCGTATTGAAGCAGTAAACTTCCTTCACCATCAACTCCCGACTCTAAAAAGACACTATTTGCTTTTACACCCTGAGGCTCACCAAACAAAGTCACTGCTGGATAAATGCAATAAATGCCCATATCCATTAAGGCGCCATTTGAAAAAATCGGATTAAACGTATTTAATACAATTCCTTCTTTATATTTATCGTAGCGTGATGAATATTTACAGCAGCTTGCAAAATAGCGACGTACTTTTCCGATTTTATTAATATGTTGCTTTACACTCTCAAATGTCGGCAGGAAAGTTGTTTTCATTGCTTCCATTAAAAGTACTTGATTCTCTTTTGCTGATTCGAATCATTGCTTCAAGTTCTTTTGTGTTGGAAGCAATTGGTTTTTCACATAATACATGTTTTCCATGATTCATCATTAATATTGCTTGTTCTGCGTGAAAAGAGTTTGGACTTGCGATGTAAACAGCATCAATTTGCTTGCTATTAGCTAATTCCGTCAAGTTCAGTATAGATTGTCTCTACTTGATAGTTATTTGCGAAGTCTTTTGCTTTTTCTTCTGATCGCGAATAAACAGCTTCTAAAGAGAAATCTTCTAGTTTTTGGCCAGCATCAATAAATGCTTCAGTTATCCAATTTGTACCGATTACTGCAAAACGAACCATATTATCACCTCATACATCATTTACTCACGAATTCATCATATCATATTTCATTTTTAAAAAATAAAACAACCTGAGCCGTAGATTACCTATGGCTCAGGTTGCATACCTTTATTAATCAGCTGTCATTTCTAAATCGTCTACACGTTTTTCTAGGTATTGTGTATCCTTACGTGCATTAAATCGATCAGCTTTTTCTACTTTAACAGCTACATTATAACTTGGAATTTTAGAAAACTTCTCGTAAACACCTTTTGGAAGTAAGAAGTTTCCTTCTGGGAAATGGACTTCTACATTTCCTTTTGCGATATCTACAAATCTTGCATTTCCTGTGAATACACCATGTTGGTTATAGACAACAACGGAGTCACGTTCTGCAATACTAAGATTTTTCGCATCTTCTGCATTCATTAATACATCATAACGATCAGCTCCGTTAAATGGATCATGCTCACTATAAACCATGGAGTTGAACTGCTTACCGCGTCTAGTCGTGACATAGAAATCTCCAGCTGCTTTATTTAAATCTGGGATATCAACTGGAATTAAGTTACCTTTGCCATCTGGAGTTGGACAAATACCATCTTCACATAACCAAGCCCCACCCCATTGGAACACGTCACCTTGATTTTTCAAATGCTGAACGCCATCATAATTCGGGTTCGCTAAAGCAATTTCATCACGAATCGCTTGACCATCTTTAAAATCAACTAAATGAGCTTCTTCTGGATTAACTCGTTTTGCAAGATCGATATAAATTTGCCATTCTGAACGAGCTTCTTCGATCACTTGTTTATTTCCATCGATTGTCGGAGAGAAATAAACCATACGTTCCGTTGAAGTAGAGGTTCCACCACCATCTTGTTCATAACGAGTTTTAGCTGGAAGAACGATAACCGCTTCCTTCGCATCAACAAGTGTTGAAGTATTAAAGATAATATCTTGGTGAACACGAATGTCAAGTTCAGATAATGCTTTTTCCACAAAATTTGGATCAGGCATTGTTTCTAAGAAGTTACCACCAGATAAATAGTACATTTTAATTTTACGCTCATGATCCTCAGGTAATAATATGTTCTCTAATGATACGCCAAGTACATCCCCTTGCCATTTTGGTAATTCAAAGTTCCATAGCTTTTCAATGCGCTCAATATTTTTCGGTTCGAAATCTCCACCAGGAAGAACGAATGGATCACATCCCATTTCACCACTACCTTGTACACTAGAGTGTCCGCGGATTGGCATAAGACCACAGTGTTCACGGCCTAAGAAGCCACGCAGTAATGCTAGGTTTGCAACTTGAGAGATGTTATCAGAAGCAAATGTATGCATTGTTAATCCTAATGACCAAACAAACACACCTGATTTACTATGAGCAAGTAATGTTGCTAGTTCACCAATTCGGTCTTTTTTAACACCAGATGATTTTTCGATCGCTTCCCAAGATTCTTGTTGTACTTTCGCTTTTAATTCTTCGTAATTATTTACATGCTCTTTCACGAACGCATGATCAATAGCAGAACCAGCTTCAGCTTCTTCCATCTCAAACCAGTACTTCATAATTCCTTGCATGAAGGCGATATCTCCACCAATATTCACTTGATAGAAATCATCCGCAAGCTTCGTACCAAATAAAGCAGATTCCCCTACTGATGGAATCCAATAGTTCTCCATTGCAGGCTCACGATATGGATTGATGACAATAATTTTCGTTCCTTTTCTTTTTGCAGCATACATATATTTTGTGGAAACAGGTTGGTTATTAGCCGCAACAGATCCCCAGAATACTACAACGTCTGAACCAATCCAGTCTTTATAATTAGCAGCTAGATGCCCCAATTCCAACTGAACGCTTTAAGTGCAGTCTTTGAAGGCGAGTGACAAATACGAGATGCATTATCAACGTTATTCGTCCCTAAGAATCTAGCAACTTTTCCTGCTACATAATAGGATTCATTTGTAATTCCTCTTGAAGTTAAGAAAAACGCAGTGTTTTTCGGATCTAATTGTTTATATTTATCCGCAATCATGTCCATTGCTTCGTCCCACTCAATACGTGAAAACGTTCTTTCCCCTGGTCTACGAATTAATGGATATGGGATACGTCCTAATTTACGTAGCTCTGCACTTGAATATTTACGCAACTCATCAATATCTGCATGAACAATTTCTTCTTTCATTGCAGGCATTGTGTTAAGACGTAGTACATTTAAACGAGTTGTACAAACGTGAGGTCCAGCTAACGTTTGATCATACAAACCTGAAACCCCTAATGCACAACCATCACAAACACCTTGCGTAATAATATTTTTCGCATAATTTAAATTATCTTTATTATCCCAAACGACCTTCATTGTATCTCGAATATGTTTAGGCTTTACTTTCCCTAATCCAAAAGGAACTTTACTTACCCATAGTTTAGGAGCTGGTGTGCTCGGTAATTTAATAGGTCCAGTATGTTTTGTTTTACCCAATTTAATCACTCCCTGGTGAATTTCATACATAATAATACATTGTATTTTTCTGTTAGAAAACGTTGCTTATCGCCAAGCTTTAATGGCAAAAGCCTTAGTTGCACTCATACTTTATTCCTTTAATTAAGGTAAACTTTCTAATAGTGTAAAAAAACCACCGTACACTTTTCCTAAGAAAAATACAACGGTGGTTAAGTCTTTTGCAGGATCGCTACGAAGTGCCAAACCAATTATAGATTTTTATTAAATTTTTCTTCGATATCTTCATCAAAAACGAAGATCGAAATACCAAAATCGCGCTCGATATCAATATCAACAAATAGATCAATGAATTTACATTGCAAAAATTCTTCCATTTCTACTGGTGGATTTTTTCGATACATTTCTTTTACCATTTCCGTTCGTGCAGCACGGAGCATTTGTTTCCCTTCATCAGCCGTAGCGATAAATTTTTCTATTGGAGAAAGATTACCTTCCATCTCGCATATCGCCCAATTTTTACAAAAAGTTGTGCTGATTTTACTTGGACCTTTTCCCATATGTTTCTTACGAAAAGACCGAACAAGATTACTAAACTCCGCTTCATATTTATTCATTATCCTAACCTCTTTTATCATTTTCTACTAAAAGCGTATTAGTAGTTAAGATAAAAGTCAACTAGCTAGCTAAGTCTTTTACATCATTTTGCGCTTTTAATTGCTTAATATCAATCCGAATGACTAATGAAACAAGCAAGAGCTGCTATAAACATAAATCCAAATATATAGAGCGTTCCTGCATAACTATTCGTCGTTTCACGAACCCAAGCGGCAATGATTGGTCCAGCAACCCCAGCTGCTGCCCATGCTGTTAAAATGTACCCGTGAATCGCACCAAGTTGTTTCGTCCCAAACAGATCTCCAATATAAGCAGGAATTGATGCGAAGCCTCCACCATAACAAGTTAAGATTAAGAACAACACTGCTTGGAAGAAAATTGCATGCGTAATACTTGGCAACGCAAAGAATGAAACGATTTGAATGATGAAAAATGCCGTGTAAACATTTGCCCGTCCTAGATAATCCGAAACAGAGGCCCAACCAATCCGACCAAGACCATTAAAGACACCCATAATCCCAACCATTGTAGCAGCTGCTGTAGCTGAAAGCCCAGCAATTTCTTGTGCCATAGGTGAGGCAACAGATAATATCGCGATACCACATGTTACATTGATAAAGAGCATAACCCATAGATACCAGAAACGTCTTGTTTTGACCGCTTCATTTGCTGTTAACTGTGAAAGGTCAACAGATACTTTTTTACCATCCGTTTTTACATTTTCCATGTAACCAGCTGGTGGTCTTTCAAGATAAAGCGCAGAACAGATCATGACGATAAAGTAGACAATTCCTAATGTGAAGAAAGTGTTTGCAATCCCTACTGAACCTATTAAGGTTGCCATAATCGGGCTCGCAATCATTGCTGAGAAACCAAAGCCCATAATCGCAAGACCTGTCGCAAGTCCACGACGATCTGGGAACCATTTAACAAGTGTTGATACTGGCGTTATGTATCCGACTCCTAGCCCAATTCCTCCAAGAGCACCATATGTAAAGTAAAGTAAACCAATTGATTCAAGATTAATGGCAAAGCCTGCCCCTACTAAACCTAATCCAAAAAATGTAGCAGCCACTAAACCTGATTTACGCGGACCATATTTTTCAACAAAGTGACCCATAAATGCTGCAGAAAGACCTAAAAAGACAATTGCAATACTAAATGTTAACTGTACTGCACTGAGCTCCCATCCAAACTGTTCCTGAATTGGATTTGTAAACACACTCCATGCATAAACAGAGCCTATTGAAATATGAATCCCTACAGCTGCTAAAGCAATCAGCCAACGATTTTTTGTTTTTCCCATCGTTTTTCCCCCATTTTGTTCTACCTTTTTCTGACATTAGAAAACTAGGCTTCTCGCCAAGCTTTAATGCCGAAAGCCTTAGTTGCACTCATCCTTTAATCCTTAAATAAATGTAAACTTTCTTAAAGGACAAAAAAAATCGACGTTACTTTTTTCAGGATAAATGGAATCATCCACCATCTCAAAAAAGCACGACGATTAGTTTCGAGCAGGTTACGCTACTCTCTTACCAATAGTAATCGCTTACAACACCTCTATAACAAACAAGATTGACGACAGGTTCGCTATCTCACATCTTAAATGTTACAAATTTATGAATGCATTTAAATCATAACTCTTTTTGTTCACAATTTCAATATATTTATATAATTAAATTTTCACAAATTATTTTTTTATACATACTCTCCTTTTTTCACATAACTTTACTTGTCACTTACAAAAAATTGTGTTTATATGTTATCGAATGATAGTTATCATTTTTTAAATTATTGCACGATTTGTTCGATAGAATGGGGGAGCTTTTTTGAGTGAAGAGTTGAGTATTAGCAGAGAAATAGTGAAATATAGTAATGGAGTATTAGAGAAAGTAGAAGATCAAATCGTTACAGAGTTTCCACTAACGATCTATGTAAACAATGAGGAGTTTGCGACAATGGTGTGCAGTCCTACTCATTTTGAGGAAATTGTGATAGGCTTTCTTGCTTCTGAAGGTGTCATTCTGTTTAAAAAAGAAATTAAAGAAATGACAATAGACGCAGAGCGTGGATTTGCTTACGTTGAATTACATTCAAAAACAGTGAAGAATCAGCAGCTTTTTTCAAAGCGCTTTATTGGTTCTTGCTGTGGAAAAAGTAGACAGTTTTATTTTCAAAATGACGTGCAGACTGTGAAAACTTCAATGTCGAAAACAACGATAACAGCAAAGCAATGTATTGATCTGATGAAAAATATGCAAGATGGTAGTCTTGTATTCAAAAATACAGGTGGTGTTCACAATGCGGCACTTGGAACCGCTGAAGGCATTCTCGTTAGTCGGTCTGATATCGGTAGACATAATGCATTGGACAAACTCTATGGCTACTGTCTAATAAATGGTATACCAGTTAGAGACAAAATCCTTGTATTTAGTGGCAGAATCTCTTCTGAAGTTTTGACGAAAGCAGCTAAAATTGGTGTTGGAATCGTTTTATCTAAGTCTGCTCCAACTGATTTAGCGATTAAATTAGCTGAGGATTTAAATATCACAGCAGTAGGTTTTATAAGGGGCTCATCCTTTAATATTTATTCCCATCCAGAAAGAATTCTTGCTAGATTAAAGATTAGAAAAAGGGTTGCTCAACAATTGAGTAACCCTTTTCAACAGTTTTGATTATCCTCCACTGACTGGTGGAATAAACGCAATGACATCCCCATCATTTAAGATTGCTTCTTCATCCGCATAATGTTCATTAATTGCGATCATTGTATTCGATGGAAGTGTTAAGGAATATTCGGCTTGAAGCCACGCTTTTACTTCACTAACGGTTATACCAGCCTTTTCTATCTCAAGCTCATCTACTCCTGCCTCTTCCTGAAGCTCAGCAAATAATAAGATTTTAATCATTTTTATTCCCTCCTATCGCCGGCTTCCCTTCTGGATAAGGCGTCTTTTCAAGCTGATCACCGATCCACTTTGTTCCATCTTCCCAGTATTCCTTTTTCCAAATCGGTACAATTTGTTTGATTCGTTCCATCGCATATTCATTTGCTTCATAAGCTGCTTTTCGATGAGGCGTTGACACGGCGATAATGACAGCAATCTCTGATATATCAAGTGTTCCAATTCTATGAGTGATCGCAATGGTTGATCCAGGCCACTTTTTTCTGCACTTCATGACCAATTTGTTCAAGCATTTTGATGGCCATAGGCTTGTATGCCTGATACTCAAGCTTCAATGTCTTCTTCCCATGCGTTAATTCCCTCACAGTACCGATAAACGTCGCAATGGCCCCACATTCTCTGCGACTCACTTTTGCTGTCACTTCTTCCATCGACAAAGGCTGGTCGCTTATTTCAAATAAATTCAGTTCCATATTCATCACTCAATTTCTGTAAAATATAGTTTATGTATTCTCCTTCATCGTGAATGTGAAAAAGTGGATATTCCTTTTCGTACACCTTTCAAAGACTTCCAAGAAATGACGCAAATAATGCTCTTTGCCTCACTTAATAGCGAAAGATCTTCTTCCCCTCTTAAAAGAATAACTTTCGGAAAATTCTCTTTTTTAAACCCTTCTACAAATATAATATCAGGAGAAAAAAATTGATACAACTTTAATAGCTTTTCAAGTGACCATGATTGATCCTTTTATCTGTATTTGTAAGGAGCCTCCACCCTCAACAGCGGTAATCGCTGAGCCAGCTTTCTGATGTCGTTCACTATCTTTTTCCGCTATTTCATTCTTCAATGCCCCACCATGACCATGATGCTTTATACTGGCAATATGTAAGCCTGAATCAGCACTTTTTTTGATTAACTTTTCCATTAATGTTGTTTTACCGCTATTTTGATAACCAACTACCTGTAAGATGGGACAATATTGTTCCAAGGCCATTCACTTCCTTGCGTGTCTTCAAGTAATAGCACATCAATTGACATTCCTTTTTCATATCCTCTTGTTCCACCTGGCAATACAATTAGGACATCCGCTCCTCCTAAAGAACTGACAACACCAGATTTATCAAGACCAGATGGGACGGCAATTAATTCCTGCTCATCGTATGTAAGCTTAGCTCGTACTAATCTCATGAATGGATTTGGTTTTAAGAAATCCACTCCTAATGTTGCCTTTGTTTTACGTAAATGAGGGCGTTCATTAAATAAAGCATTTCGTAAAATCGGACGAACAAACAATTCAAATCCGACGTAACAAGCAGATGGATTACCAGATAAACCAAAAAGTAATGTATGATCGACAGTAGCAACTGTTGTGACGCTTCCCGGTCTCATAGCGACTTTATTAAAGAGGACATCGGCTCCTAGCTTTTTGAAAATGGCCGGCATATAATCATAATCTCCGACAGATACCCCACCAGTGGTAATGAGCATATCAACCTGAGCCAATGCTTCCTTTGTTGCTGTATAACAGTCATCAAAGTCATCATTAAACTTACCAAAGTATCTCGCTTCTCCGCCTGCCCGCTCAATCTGAGCCATAATCATATAGGCATTGCTGTTTCGAATTTTTCCTGGTTCAAGTGGTTGATCTACATTCAGGAGCTCACTACCCGTGGCTATCACACCGATGATTGGCTTTTTCGCTACACTTACTTCATGATAGCCAAACGTTGCAAGAAGAGCGACAATACCAGGGTTAATGAGCGTTCCTTTTTTAACTAGCACTGTTCCTTTTTTCGTATCTTCTCCTTGATAGGAAATATTATCTCCATGGTTAAACGAGCGTTTAATTTGAATGATTGGTTTTTCCCCTGTATGAATTTCTTGCGTTAATTCAAGCATAACGACTGCATCGCAACCTGCCGGAATAGGGGCTCCTGTCATAATACGAACGACTTGAAACGGTTTAACTTCTTCTTCAAAAACATAGCCAGCTCCAATTTCACCAACTACTTCAAACTGAATAGGATTGTCAGAACTAGCAAGTTGCGTATCTTCTGAACGAAGCGCAAATCCATCATAAGGTGAACGATCAAAAGCTGGGACATCATGTGAAGCCATTAAATCCTCTGCTAAAAATCTTCCATATGCTTTTTCAATAGCAACGATTTCTTTTTTCGGACTCTTTACGAACTCCATTACTTTTTTCACAGCTTCTTCAACTGGTATTGGTTTTCTCTTCTCTACCATTGCCATCACTCCATTATAAATAGTAAAAGGAATCCATCATTAATCATGAGAGAGGTTGACTCCATTTTAAAGGGTCTGACCCCTAGTTTACATTATAAATTGCTCATTATTAAGCACAAAATACAATGTGATCGCTAGCAGTCAGACCCTCTTGAGTCACGCTCTCTTTAACCACCTATATAGGACATCTCAATTTTCTTCCTATTTTTCACAGTCTCTTCTGTACGTTCCTCTGAGTATTTGTCAGTTCGATTGGCCCAAATGCTTTCAATTTCCCCCTCAATTTCTTTGTTAGATGCTCCCGAACGAATAAGGCTTCGTAAATCATATCCTGATTCAGCAAATAAACAAGTATAAAGCTTTCCATCTGCAGAAACTCTTGCTCTCGTACAGCTACCACAAAATGTATCAGAAACGGACGAGATGAAGCCTACTTCAATATTTGTCCCCTTATAGCGATACCTCTTGGCCACTTCTCCAAAATAATCTTTTTCTAATGGTTCAAGAGGAGCGATCGTTGAAACTTTTTCTAGGATTTCCTTTTTCGTTACAACTTGAGAGAAATCCCAGCCATTCGTTTGGCCGACATCCATAAATTCGATAAACCTAAGCGTTATTCCAAGATCCTTACAATAAGAAGCAAGCTTGACAATTTCTCCGTCATTCACTCCTTTTTTCACAACCATGTTTACTTTCACGTGTAAGCCAGCAGATATTGCTGCCTCCATTCCTTTTAGAACAATGTCTGATTTGACCTTTCTACCGTTCATTTGCTGAAATATGTCAGTATCAAGCGCATCAAGACTAATATTAACACGCATCAACCCGGCCTTTTTCAATGCTTTTGCCTGTTTTACAAGGTGGACACCGTTTGTGGTCAAGGCAATATCTTCTATACCATCCAATACTGCTAAACGTTCGATAAGAAGGTGAACGTCTTTGCGCAATAACGGTTCACCACCAGTGAGACGAAGCTTTTTCACGCCTAATTTTGTAAATTGAATGACTAGCCTTTCAATTTCATCAAACGAAAGCAACTCTTCTTCTCGCATAAAGACATAATCTTCACCGAATACTTCTGCAGGCATGCAATAGGAACAGCGGAAATTACACTTGTCCATTATTGAGATACGCAAATCTTGCAATGGACGCATATATTTATCGCTAACTGGTTTGATTTCCATGCTCATTCCTCCCTCTTAGTTGTTTTATCGTCCTGTATCATGATTCGACGTCGAAAAAATCTTAGAAAAACTTGGCTTATCGCCAAGCTCTTAATGGCGAAAGCCTTAGACTTTTATTCGTTCAGAAAGGTATCATGATTTTAATACTTTCTGGTAAGTTTAGAAAAACCTTGCTTATAGCCAAATCCTTATAGCAGAAGCCTTCATTTTTTTGAACATCTAGAAAGGCACCATAAATGTTATACTTTTTAGTCGAAAAATATATGGTTATTTGTTAAGAAAAGCTGTTACTATAATGAAGTGCAATAAAGTTGATTTCTCATACAATACATCATTCTAACATAAAAAAAGAAGGTGAAATAATAAGATGCATAAATTTAGCGATTCTTTATCAGTTAAGGTTGCAGTATTAACGATATCAGATACGAGAACGACAGAGAATGACCGAAGTGGTCAATCAATTCAGACTCTTTTACGTTCAAACTCTCATACGATCATTGACTATAAGATTATTAAGGACGAATTAGCTTCAATTCAAGAGGTGGTCAAAAATTGGTCAGATGATTCAGAGATTCAAGCAATTATTCTTAATGGCGGCACTGGATTTTCACCAAGAGATGTAACTTTTGAAGCGGTCTCTCAATTATTCGATAAACAAATGGATGGTTTCGGCGAACTCTTCCGTATGCTTAGTTATGAAGAGATTGGTTCTAAAGCGATGTTTAGTCGCTCAACTGCGGGAAGTAAAGGTAATACTGCTATTTACGCATTGCCAGGTTCAACAAATGCCGTTAAGCTTGCCATGGAGAAGTTGATTTTGCCGACTATGCCACATTTTGTCGAGGAACTGGTAAGAAAATGAGTATTTGTGGTATCGTGCTCGCAGGTGGTCAGTCTTCGCGTTACGGGAGACCTAAAATGTTTGAGCTGTACAAGGGTATTCCTTTTTACGAGCATAGTATTCATTCATTAACAAACAGCGGCGTTCAATCGATTTATATTGTGACAAACGAGGAACTCTCTCCCTATTTTCGAAGTGTGAATGCAGAATTATTGATCGAGAAAGAACGACATAATGGGCCGTTATCTGCTCTTTCATTTGCAATGGAATCGATTAAACAACATAACTGGTTCTTCGTATTAGCTTCCGACATCCCGTTCGTGACTTCTACCTTTGTTAAGCGGATGATTACATATACTGGCAAGCAATCGAGTGATGCAATTGTTCCGATTACAGGCGATAGAGAGCAACCACTTCTTTCCCTCTATCACCGGCGATGTTTGCCTTTCGCACAGGAAATCTTGGCTAATAATCGAAAAAGCATGCAACCACTGTTACAAAGTGTAAACGTGGAATATGTTCAATTTTCAAGTATACAAAAGGATTTTATCAATATTAACCATCAAGAAGATTGGATTCAATTACATGATAAAGGAGATAGCATAAATGAGTGAATTTTCACACTGGAATACAAAAGGCCGGCCGAAAATGGTCGATATTTCTAAAAAAGAAGACTCCAAAAGAACGGCCGTTGCTCAAAGTACGATATTGATAAAAAAGGAATTATATGATGCGATTGAAAAGGCGCAAATCAAAAAAGGTGATCCTCTTCAAGTCGCTCAAATTGCTGGCATTATGGCTGCTAAAAAAACACCCGATCTTATTCCTATGTGTCACCCTATTCAAATACAAGGGGTAGACTTCAACTTTGAATACAGAGAAGTTGAAGATGGCTATGTACTGATTATCCAAGCAGAGGTCTCATGTAAAGGTAATACTGGAGTTGAAATGGAAGCATTAACAGCGGTTTCCGTCGCTGCTTTGACCTTCTATGATATGTGTAAAGCAGTTGATAAAAGCATGATCATAAAAGATACACTGTTACTAAGTAAAACAGGCGGAAAAAACGGTGACTATACCGCTACAAAACATTAGATCATTGCACGAGATCTCGCAGAAGGGGTCTCGTTTTCTTTTATGTTGACTATAAACTTCATGTTCATTATACAAACCACTTCTTACATTTCTTTGTGAAAAACTCCGTTACTTTATCTGCCAAGGTTGTTATCTGCACTGTTTAAATTATGTCATAATTCAGCTATTAGAATAACTACTGGCTAGGGGGAGTTTACATGAAACTATCAGAACTAAAGAAAAGCGGACACGCCCCTTCTCTATTCTCAGCATTCCTGTACTTTGATGTTAGCTTTATGATCTGGGTCTTACTAGGAGCTTTGGGCGTTTATATTACACAGGATTATGGCCTTTCTCCAGCGCAAGTGGGGATGATTGTCGCCATACCTATTTTAGGAGGTTCTTTCTTTAGAATCATCGTAGGTATATTAACAGATCGTTTCGGTCCAAAGAAAACAGCGATTGGTGGGATGATCGTCACGATGATTCCCCTTTTCTGGGGTTGGCTAGGAGCGTCAAATATATCTGAATTATATGCAATCGGAATTCTTTTAGGGGTTGCTGGAGCTAGCTTTTCTGCGGCACTTCCAATGGCAAGCCGGTGGTACCCTCCTCATCTACAAGGCTTAGCAATGGGGATAGCTGGAGCAGGTAATAGTGGAACGCTTCTTGCGACATTGTTTGGTCCGAGGTTAGCAGAAATATACGGTTGGCAAGGTGTTATGGGTCTTGCGCTCATTCCTCTAACGCTCGTTCTCTTCTCGTATATTTTTCTTGCAAAAGATGCACCAAATCAACCTGCTCCACAGCCACTTTCAAATTATTTCAAAGTATTTAAGCAAAAAGATACAGCTTACTTTTGCTTATTATATGCAGTGACTTTCGGTGGTTTTGTCGGGCTTGCTAGCTTCTTAAGCTATTTCTTTGTTAATCAATATGGCTTATCAAATGTGCGTGCTGGAGACTTCGTTAGTATTTGTGTCGCAGCTGGTAGCTTTTTCCGACCAGTGGGTGGGTATATTGCCGATCGAATTGGTGGCGTGAAATTACTCTCGTTCTTATTTATTGGGGCAGCAATTTGTATGTTTGGTGTTAGCTTATTACCACCACTTGCTTTCGTCACTGTCTTGTTATTTGCTGGTATGATGTGTCTCGGAATGGGTAACGGTGCCGTGTTCCAGCTTGTACCTCAAAGATTCCAAAAAGAGATTGGGATGGTGACAGGTATCGTCGGTGCTGCTGGTGGCTTAGGTGGCTTTTTCCTACCAAATATTCTTGGAAGTCTAAAGGAAGTAACAGGTACTTATGCGAGCGGTTTTATCGTCTTCTCTCTTATCGCAATTGCTGCATTCGTTCTTTTGTTAGTCATTCAGGCTTCATGGCGGCAATCCTGGAAGGTTTCAGGTGAATCCGTAAAAATATAAGTTCATCAAATTAGGTTCTCCAAAAAATGCCAGAAACGTCTGTATGTGTATCTTCACATGCGGACGTTTTTTCTTTCTAAACATTCTTTCAAAATCTTTCTCGTTTTTCGTGTCAAATGCAGCTATTACGGGAATAGAAGCATTAATCTTTACACTCCACTTATAAGTACATGAAAAAATAGTTAACCTATAGGAAAGGAATGGTCCACCTTGTATAACAAAGCACTGCTTATTTATAACGGTAATGCTGGCAAAGCTGATATATTAAGTTATTTAGGTGAAATTGTAGAAATAATTGCTCCAAATATTAATGAATTAACCTTGTTGCAATCAAAAGAAAAAGGTGATCCAGAAAGGTATTGTCGATGGCGAGCAGGTGAATTTGACTTACTAATCATTGTGGGTGGTGACGGTACTGTCCACGAATGTATAAATGGCTTAATGGAAGTGAAAAATCCACCCGTTGTTAGTATAATTCCAACAGGAACTTGTAACGATTTCTCACGTTCTTTGGCTATTACTCAAACGAGTAGTGAAGCTGCTAAATTAATAACAACAGGTACACTCCAAAGCATAGATATCGGTAAAGCAAATGATCGATACTTCTCTAATTTCTTCGGAGTCGGGTTAATTACGGAAGCATCTGAAGGAACTGACAGCAATCTAAAAAACTCGATCGGGAAATTCAGTTATTTTATAAGCGCATTACAATCATTAAAGAAGGCAACCCCATTCTCCTTTTCGTTAAAAACCGATAAAGATCATTTTGAAGGAGAAGCCGTCATGATTTTAGCAATGAACGGTTACTTTCTTGGAACATCTAATTTACATCTCGATGAAACAAAATTGGATGATGGGTTACTTGAAATTTATCTCATTCGCGAATCTGGTCTTAATCTTTTTAAGAATATGTATAATAAAGCTTTTTCTGATGATTGGACAAAAGAGACAGAAGGAATTGACCTTATCCGCACCACTGTTTTCCATTTAGAAACAGATAGACCATTGGATGTTGATATGGATGGTGAAATCTATTCCAATACACCTGCAAATGTGTCTATTGTAAATAAACAACTATCATTCATCACAGGAAAAAACGAATAGGAAATTATCATGGTGGTTAGGTTATTTCTTTAAATCAAAAAGAAGATGGTTCAAAGCCACCTTCTGTTCACTTCTCAACCATTGAAGTATCCGTTTGTTTCACTAAAATTTCGCTTTTCTTTTGATTAATATTAAATGAGGTGGCCATTTAAGCTTGGGTCTTAAAAGGATCAATAATAACACGATTAATTCTCCAAGCATTCCTATTGATTGTGCCATTGCTCCAATCATCCCATTCCAAGAGGGTACAAATGTAGAAGCAATCAATAAAATAAGAAAAGTGATAATCAGATTTGTTGATTGCGAAAGAACCATCATTTTTGTTTGACTTTTCAACATTAGCAACCCATTACAATAGTCGATAAATGGAAAAACAAGCGTCATGAGCATAAATATTTGCAAGCTTTCTAGACTAGCTTCCACTAAACGTTCATTAGCACCTAATATATGTTCAATAAAGAAAGCACCTAATGGAGTGAAGCAAAATATACCTAATATGACAGTTGGAATGACTCCTATCATCTTTGTAAATTGTTTTACTTTTTTAGGATGATCTTTATAAAATGTTAGAACAATCTGATGAGTATAAGTAAAAAAACTTAAGATTAATTGTGCAATACTTAAGGCAATTGCGTAAGCAGCAATTGCCAATTCTATTTCATTAGTCCTTCCTAGAAATACATTTATAATGGGACCAACCATGACAATGATCAAAGATGATAAAATGAGTGGGTTATAAAATCGAAAAATCTGAGCCTTTGTTGTAATCGGGTGACTCTTTTTTTTCTCAATCATTTTTTTTACTAAAAATCGTCCTTCTATAAAACTAACAATACTTTCTATAATCATCCCAGCTAAAAAGATATATGCTCCTGTTTTCGCACTAATGTTTCCGTTATGTATAAAGATCCATGATAATACATACATTCCGATTAAGCGTATAATCATTCCTATTGTCAACCATTTTGTTTGCCGATTTATAATGATAACCCCTTGAAATAAACAACGAATCGCTGAAAAAAACGTAACAATTATTAAAATTTGATAAACGTCTACGATTTGATCAATCATCGTAGGGTCTGCGCCAAATAGTACTGAAAATATCCACTTACCTATAGGAGTATAAGCGATTGTTACTGAAATAATCATTAACACGGATACTACATAGGCAGCAACTGTCGACATCGCTTTAAACGAAATCTTGTCACGAACTAGTGCAGAGCAAGCATTACGTAATAAAACACCTAGCCGTTCTGTTATCGCAAATAAGCTCATTGCAATAACATAGCTAGCAATAATTACTTCAGCATCTTCCCCTCTCGTTAGCGTACCGTTTATGATCATATGGGAAAACATAACTAAACTTGCTGATAACCCTAAAGGGACAAAAAACACAAGAATTTTTTTGGTTGATAATATTTTTTCTTCGTTTACCATAATACCAACCTTCCTGTATGTTTATTTTTTACATTATTATACTACTTGTGGCTTTGTTTTGGGAACTGTTACTAAAGCTTACTCTTACTCTCCCTTTCCCCTACCTCCCCACCCTCTTCAACACTTCCTCAAGTGGCTCAGGCTTCAAAAACTCCACTGGTGAAACGCCTTTTTCAAACGTAAATGAATCTCCCTTTAACTCATATAGAGTAGGGGAGATTTTGAGGTTTAATTGCTATGAATCTTTTCTAACTCTTCTATAATTATGTTAAAATCTTCTGGATGCATCCTACCTATATAATCACTTATCTTAACTAGCGAGTCAATTTCATCCTTATGAAGCCTGATCAATATCTTCCCACGACACCAAGAAGGTCTATCCAAACCTGTTTTTCTCCAATTTTGAATCGGAATCTTATAGCGGTCATAACCACTAATTGGATATTTTCTTCCTTTTGTAGTTGTTGAGATTAGTAATAACATATCATCTTCTAGTTCATCGATAATTAATACTGGTCTATTGCTTGATTTAGATGGGTCATCAGTATATGCTACATCAAAATAGAAGATGTCACCTATTTGCATGAAATTTTGAACTTTTTAAAGATCATCTTCAACAATGTAGCGATGATCTTTATTGTTCTCGTTGAAAAGTAATTTCCCATCTTTAACTTTAGGAGTAACTGAGATACTGTTTATTTTTTCATGGTTAAGATTTAGTTTTTTATAATCTTTTCTTTCCATAGTTTTTTCCATATCTTTCTCCTCCTCTTTACACATATACTCACCGCCCGTTAGTAAAAGTGGTATTAGTATATGGTTGTCTATAAGGAAATTATACCAATTTTTGTTGACAAAGACAACACTAAAGGTTAACGGGGAGTGGGTTCATCTAATGATATGGTTAAACGTTTCTTCTTTTGGCTTAACGGTATACTAACCATTTGATCGCCACACTTTCTACTTAATTTTATAATAATACCTGAACAGTATTATTATAAAAACCCTTTAATCTTAGAGAAAAAGACCTCACTCAAATGAATGAGGAGGTCTTTAAACGTTAATAAGTTACTTGGTAGGGTGGCGTATCCTACATCTCTTATAAGACCCTGAAAGGGCGTGACGGCTGCCTGTTCCGTCCTCAAATAACTTATTTCTATAGTGTATGATCAATATACCATGTTGATTCATGCTTGTAAAGAAGGGTTTACACATTTAACCCTTCCCGCAGCAATATAGTTGTTGAGTTTGCTCTGTTTTATCGGATAAGAAGTACGAAATGCAAGTTTCTTTTTATCACTTAGTCTAACTGCAACTAGCATGTTTTCATCTATTCTTTTTATAAATTCTAGACTCTTTCCATTTGGATGTAATCCTACATAGTCAGGATTTTGAATAATTTCAGGGATTGCTTCAATATGTTTATAAAATTGTTCTTCTGTTTCAAAATCATTTTTATGCTTAGCAATATAATTTAATCTATCTCTCCATACTATAATATCTTTCTCTTCACTACTTAAATTTAGCAAATCTATGATATTAATAGTTAGTTTTCCAACTTTGTATAACTCTTTATTTAGATCACTTAAGTCCAAAGTGTCATATGTTGTCTCTGTTGACATTAACCATCACGCTTAAAGTCTAAAGTCTTATTAACATTATACTCTAGCAAAGGGGAATTTAATCATTTTTTGGAAATTTAATTTAGTAGATTATAATTTGAAATAGTTAAAATCATCATTTTAATTGGTTTGGTTATGTAGATGCTTCCTTGACTTTCCGTTTATAATGTTCCACATATTCCTATAGCCATGTCCATAAGACTTAGCAGCTTGCTTAATGTATTCACTCAAATTTAAACTACACTGTGACTATTGTTATGTATGTATTAATCTTACAGTTGGTTCAACATTTTTCCACGAATTACCTAGTATGATATTTTGGATTGTCCTTTTACAACAGTTCAACTCATCTGCCCATTTTTGATGAAACTTAATCTTACCATCTCCCCAAACAGCAATATCAGTTTTAATAATCACCACTTGTTCAGCATCAAGCCGAGATTTATTTGACATATCTTTGATTACATCGTCTGTATATTGACTAACTCTATCAACAAGCTTTAGATTTTAGATATTATTATTTTTAGGATTCCGATCCTTATGTTCAATTTCCATTTTTCGACCGAAATTTCTCCAAGTTTTCCACTGGCCCCAATAAGATGCAAAAATAGCTTCATACTCATATACTGGAATCCATTCACCATCGTTACTTTTTAATTTAGTTAATAAATACCTTTTATCTCCAACACCTTTAGCGTCAACAAGCAACCATTTCCCACTTTGCTTATTAAAAATCTTCCCTAATTTTTGATGGCATGCATAATACTTATCAAAGTTTGGAATTGGTACTAGCTCATCCTTTACTTGCTTGTAGCTTGGTAATACAGTTTGTTGCTCGTTCATTTTTACATTTCCCCTTTGTTAGATTATTTTGTTTTCGCACATTTGCGACTTAGTTAATAAAAAAGACACCGACCAAATTGATCAGTGCCTTGAAGGGGAAAAATTTAAGCTAAATACCATGTAATAACACACATTTGAATGGTTACTTTCCCCTACCTCCCTACCCTCTTCAACACTTCCTCAAGTGGCGCAGGCTTCAAAAACTCCACTGGTGAAACGCCCTTCTCAAACGTAAATGAATCACCCTCAATAATGATCACATACTTTCCGTTCACTTTGGCAATATGAACAGATTCACCAAAATCAGAAAGCAATGCCTTTACGTCTATATGATCGAGTTTGAGCTTGAGTGGTAGTTCTGGCTGATGTTCGACAATCGGTGCAGAGGCTTCTACGACTTGCTCTGGTGTCCACTTTTCTTGGAGTTCACGCACGGGTGTGTTTGACCAAGCTTCGATGTATTCTTCCTCTTGGATTCGTTCTGGCGTTTCCTCTTGATATGTTTCTGCGATGTGTTGCTGGGCCATTTGAATGACTTGCGTTTTGACGATTTCAGGCATCGATTGGTGATACTCGACAAATTTCAAGAAATCCTCAAAGTATCTTGCATGGGAGGATTGGTGGATTTTCAGTTCCCACTCTTCGACCATGCCTTTTTCTGGCATGTAGGGATAAACTGCTTGAAAATCCTTTAATATCAATACTTTTCAGTTCCATTAACTCTATTGGTCACAAAAGTAGGTCATAATCTAATGATTTTATTTAATTCGTCTGATACAATCTTCTGCATGTTTGGTAAGACATGACTATACGTGTCAAGTGTTGTTCCAATTTCAGAATGACCTAACCGTTCAGAGATTAACTTTACATTCACATTCTGCTGAATTAAGATTGTTGCATGCGTGTGTCGAAGATCATGAAAGCGAATTTTAGGCATATTAATTTTCTCAGATAAATTATAGAACTCTTTTCTAAAATTTCTTGGAATTATCGGCTTACCTGTTCTTGTACAGATAACTAAATCGAAATCATCGTATGCCTGTCCATGTTGGAGTTTTTCTTCTAAAATCCGTTTTCTATGTGTCTTCAATTCAGTGATCAAGCTATCCGAAATATGGATAGAGCGAATACTACTGTCATTCTTTGCGCCATTTTTAATTCTTGCAGCTTGAGTTAACGTCTGTCGAATGTAAATTATTTGCTTATCCAAATCAATATCTTTCCAACGAAGAGCAAGAACTTCTCCTTGACGTATTCCCGTTAAAATTGTAATTAGAAAACCAATGTGACATCGAGTTATACGCTTGACTTTTTTTGCTTCAGAAATAAAATGATTAACTTCTTCTAATGACCATAGTTTCATTTCTTTTTTTCTAATCTTTGGTAGAGTAACGCCAAGTGCAGGATTGTCTTTGACCAATTTTATGATTTTTGCTTTTTTAAATGAAGCACTAACAATTCGGTAAACTAAATGAATAGTATGCTCAGAATAATCATTCTCCCGAACCAAATCATTAATAAACTTTTGAATATGCAATGGGTTTATCTCTTGGATTCTGAAATGTCCAAGTCTAGGCTTAATATGGTTTTTGAAGTAAATGTACTGAGTTTCAAAGGTAGATTTCTGAAGATGATTTTTTCTTTCTTCAAACCATTGTTCCATATAACTACCGTAAGTCAGACTAGCTAAATCAATAAACTCATCCTCTAATACCTCTGCTTGTAACTTGGTCATCGTTTCTGCAGCTTGACGTTTTGTTTCAAATCCTCTTCTTCTAATTTGTTTCCATTTACTAGTTAAAGGATCACGACCTATACTAAAAACAAAATCCCATTTACCAGTTTTTTTATTTTTAGTTATACTTCCTTTCATGAAAAGAGCCTCCTAAAGACCTTTTCCCAGTAAATAATTAATCCCTATAGTAAGATTATACCATTTGTTTTAGAAAAAGAGCATAATGATTCGAGATGTCTTAGTAATGAAAAAGACATACCCTTTATTTTGAAAGGTATGTCTAAATAATGTATATTAATTTTTACGGTAGTTCTATTTTCCATTTCAATGATTCATTTTTTGGTTCATTATTAAAAAACAAATCACTTCCATATTCAACTAAATAAGGCTCTTGATATTTTAATGCTTTAAAAGTATAGGTTCTTGTTTCGGATTCTGTTGGAAAAAGTCTATTAAAAAATCCGTATTGAGGTTCTGATTCACCATTTACATAGAAAACTTTAAAAGCTCCTTGATCAATAACCTTATCAATCGTATTGTTCTGTTCTATATAAGTAATTCTGTATTCATAAATTCCTTGATTATCAATCACTTCTATATTTTTCATTGTGACAGTCATATTATTATCTGGAGATACATAATGAGTATTTAGTTCTGAAAATTCAAATTCCACTTCAATCTCTTCGTTTTCTTCAGGTTCTTCTGTGACAGGATTTTCTTCTTCGTATAATTTAAGGGAACGTGCTAAAAATGCCACAAATTGTATTCTTGTTACTGGAACATTGGGTCTGAAAGTATTATCCTCATATCCTGTTGTGATACCATTTGCTGCAAGAGATTGAATATCCTCGTAAGCCCAAAAATTCTGTGAAATATCTCTGAATCTATGTTCGGTAGTTCCAATTAAGTCAAAAGCTCTTCTTAATACTACTGCCATCTGTGCTCTTGTCAAGTTTTCACTTGGATGAAATCTACCATCATTACCTGTAATAATTCCTTCTTCTGCGACTGCGGCTATCGAATTGTAAGCCCAGAAATTGGAATACACATCAGTAAAATTAGGATTCGGACGGTTTTTCAACTCCAAATCTAATGCAATAGATAACATTACTGCCATTTGAGCACGAGTGAGTGTTGCGTTAGGTTTAAAAGTTCCATCTTCATAGCCACTAACTATCCCTTTTTTAACGAGATCATTAACTTCATCAAAAGCCCAATGATCTTCTTCAATGTCTCTAAAAATAGGTTCAGCATTTACAGGTTGTACATAAATAAAGGTTACTAATATTAAACTTACAATAAAAGCTATAATCTTCAAGAAATAACCTCCTCATGAATTTTTTACAAGTATATTGTATCATAACTTAAGGTTACTTTTTGAAAAATATAGAAAATAATAAATCTAAAGTTGTAAGCCCACTTTAGACTGCGGGCTTACAATTATTATCTCAAACGTTGCAATACAACATTATTTAACCAAGCCAATTCAGACAAGGTTAACTCTTGATTAAGTAAGGTATAGGTGTCAGTTCTTTCTCACCTTTACAATTTTATAATTCTAAATAAATGAGAAATTAGATATTCTTTCATTGCTTGAATATTAATCTCGCTAGCAATGTGTATCTCCTCTTGTAACCTTTCTGGTAAATACGGAGAAAATTTAGTAGAGAAAAATTCTTGCGTCCTTTGTATTTTCCAACAATACCTTAGAAGTCCATTCTCTGTTTTTCATTTCCTCTATTACGTTTTCTATGTCACCGAAATAACCTTCAATAGTAATTCTTCCTACCCCATCAACTGACTTTATAGGTAATCCTAACGCACGGAATGCCCATACTAAATTACGAGCAACGATTGTACTAGTGTATGTTTCAAAGATGATTTCTCCCTCTTTAACCCAAAACACTCGTTCATTCGGTTTCACCTCATAGTGTTGGTAGGGCTTTCGCTCATCATTTAATGTCTGTGTAGCTTTTTCATCAATATAACTTATAGCTTGATCGGAACACAGGAGTTCCATCATTTTTTCAACGATTCGTTTATGAATCTTTATACCGCCACCAGCATATCTGGGAGGCTTTCCGTTAACGGTTTTTTGAACATATACCTTATTTTTGTGAAAATCTATGTCTCTCACCGTCCACAGTTTACCAGCAAGAATAATGTTATCCCCAACATTTAACATAGACGTTTTATCTAACGTCCCAATTTTCCGTACACCTTCTAACACGGTAAACTCTTCTGGTATCGTGAAGACTGCATAGAAATCCCGGCTTCTTAGTATTCGTTCTCCTTCAATTCCAACAATTAATTCATTTTTACCCTTTATTTTTTCTAAATGGTCCAGTTCAATCATATGTTCTATCAATTCTAAAACTCGTTCGTTTTCCAATGAGAAAAATATATGATTTACTTTTATTTTTTTGACCAATTGTTCTTTCGTAATTCCGTTTGTTTCTTGACAAATCGAAATGATTTGATGAAATAGTATGTCATATGGAATTGGATATCCCTCAGCTGGTTCTATCCACTTTTCTAATATAAGTTCCATTACGGCTATGGATTGAACTAAACTATCTTCATCCGTTGAATATAGTTGCAGCATTTGGTTTGCATTTCTTTTTCTTCCTGACCGCCCTAGCCGCTGCTTCAACGAGGACACTGTGAAAGTGTTATCTACTTGGACAACAATATCAACATCACCAATGTCTATTCCAAGCTCTAAAGAACTAGTTGCCACAACACTTTTGGACATCTTTGATTCCATCATTGTCTTTTCTACATATTCTCGTTCTTTCTTATCAATTGACGAATGATGGGCATAATATGTTTCTCCTATGTTATCGCTTTCAGCTAATCGATTTAAAAACACCGTCACTTCTTCTACTTCTCCTCGACTATTACAAAAGATGATAGCTTTTTGATTTCTCGTTAATTCTCGAATATCCTCATACAGCTCAACCGGTTTTTTTCGGTCATCTCCTGTTTGAAAATGCATCAAATAGTATAAAAGGTCTTTGTCACTTCCCTTAGCTTCAATAATTTCCACATTTTCTGTATCACGATAATTTACCCATTTTTTCACCAGCTCAAAGTTATCAATTGTAGCTGATAATCCAACTATTCTGGCTCTTTCATCTGTATAATGTTCAATCCTAGATAAAAGAGAACGTAATTGTACCCCTCTTTCGGTATTGATAAAGGAATGGATTTCATCAATTACAACAAATTCAACCCCTTTGAATAAATGCTTGATATGTTCTGTTCTGTTAATAAATAAACTCTCTACCGATTCTGGGGTAATTTGAAGTATCCCAGATGGTTTCTTCACAAACTTATTTTTTTGACTTTGACTTACATCACCATGCCATTTATGTATGGAAATACCGCTATTCTCACACAGTCTTTCAATCCGCTCAAATTGGTTATTAATCAACGCTTTTAACGGAGAGATATATAACACTTTCAACTGCTCTTCTGCGTTTTCTTCTATGCATGAAATGATTGGCAAAAAAGCTGCTTCCGTTTTACCAGAAGCAGTTCCTGAGGATACAATCACATCTTTAGTTGTTTCAATGATGACTGGAATCGTTTTATTTTGAATGGAAGTAAGTTTATCCCAGTTCATATCCCAAATTTTCTTTTGCATTGTTTTCGAGAGTAATTGAAATGAAGTCATAACATTACCTACCCTTCCGTTCGAGAAAAACGAGAGTTGATATTCGATTCTGATGCTTTTTCTTCACTATTTTTCTCACCAAATAGATTGGAACGCTCGTAATTGGGATTTTGATGAAGAATATTTAATGCACCAATAAAATTACGGATAACTTCACCAACTGTTAAATTCTCCTCTGCACCCGGTCTAGCATATTCTTCTTGAATAAAACTCATGATTTCATCATCATTGACCATACTCTCATAACCGTAATGAACAGCATGGATATCCCTTATTTTCTGTAACAAAACAAAAGTTTCATCGTGTTTTAAAGGTGTTAAAGTAATAACAGGTTGTGATAAATCGCGAAATTCAGTTGTTTCAAAACGATTGGATTGAAGTCTTCTTTTCAGAGCACCGTAGCTAAATAACCCTCGTCTTTCATCCTGGAGGAACTCAGGAGTTCCTCCGATCGTGATATACAGTCCCTCTACATTTCCTTGCAGCGTATCATTATATATCTTTAAAATGGTTTCATAGTTCTTATCTCTAGTTTGAGGATGAGTAATTTTATATAAATTAATTGCTTCATCAAAGTTGATAACAAGACCAGAGTATCCAATTTGTTTAACGAACTGTGATAAGACTTTAATAAACTCATAATAATTACTATCATTGATGATATCCCTAACACCTAAGTCCGTACGAGCTTCAGTTTTAGTATTGTATTCCCCTCTAAGCCATCTTAATGCACACCTTTGTAAGTCACTGTTATCTTCCACGAAACCTTTAAAATAAAGAGTTAAGATTCGTGCAAAGTCATAACCACCTACCAATTCATCCATTTTAGAAACCGTACTAGTAATTTCATGTTCCACATCTTTAACGAAATTTGGGTTATCGAATTCTACAGATGTGTATTCCCTCTCTTTCACTACTTTCATTTGAACATCACCAATCCACTTATCTAATATGGTCGACAACGCCCCGCCATCTGGTACAGTATTTGTAGATAAATTTTTCATCATTTCTGTGTAAATAGCTACAGCCTTGCCTTCACTACCATATAATCTACGTTCTGGTGTGAAGTCTGCTTTTGCTACAACAAACTTTTCATTAAAAGCAATTTGCTGAATAAGGGCTTGGATGAAACTTTTCCCACTACCGAAAGGTCCAATGAACAATTTAATAAATGATGAGCCCTTTTTAATATTATCCAAATCGCTGAGGATTTGCTTAGCTTCTTCAGCTCTACCGACCATAATATACTGCAATCCTCGACTCGGAACAACTCCACCAGATAGAGAATTTAATACAGCGGAAGAGTCTCTTTTCTTAATATTCATACGTGTAACTCCTTTATTTCAGAAATACATGTTCGTATTCTTCATACACGACAATATCGTCCCCTTGACTTTCAAGAAGGTTGTCCCCAATATATTCGTTCGCCTTTTCATTTAACTCACTTATAAACATACCTAACATGAGTCCTTTTTGCTTAATAAACAAATTGGCTGATTCTTGGTTATATTTACCGTTTTCGAATTGGTTTAAAAATCCCTTTTCAATATCCGTTAATATTTCGAGGAATTCTACTTCCCCTTCAAACTCTGCCCCTCCACCTAAAGCTGATAGGACATCTGTTTCCGTTGTAAGTGGCGTTTTTTGTTCTGGTGGATTCGTGCGAACTTCTTCCTTTTCTTTATCTTTGAGTTGTTCTTTAACCTCGTGCTCTTCCGCTTCACTTCTAGAATTAATCGTTTCAATCAACCTGTCAGTATCTGTTTGTAGTTTCCCAATATTGCTTTTGTTAAACTCAATTTTAGGCTTTGTTTCTACTTCCGGTTTCTTCTCTGGAGGTGGTGGTATTTCTCCACCTTGTTCTATTTCTTCTGATTTTTGGACGACTTTAAATCGTCTATTTCTCTCATTAGAAAAATGCTCCATCATCATTTCTTTAAATCCTTCCGGCAGAAATTCTTCGTTTACTTTAATCTCACGCTTTTCTCCATTTAGTTGGCGTGTTACGTTTTCAGATAGCTTAAATAATGCCGTAACCTCTTTGGATAGGTCATCTGTAGGTTTGATGCGTTCCACATACACATGAACACCATCATGGCTTCGTCCTACAACCGCAGAAGCAAACAAATGTCGAATGACACGCTCCTTGTTAATTTTGAACCAATATTGTAGCAACTTTTTATTTTCTTTCTCATAGACTTCTTGGAGCAAAGGTAGACTCTCTTTAAATACCTTATAAATTTTGTTTTTATTGACCTTAAAATATTCAGTTTCTCTATGGTTACGGATATATGGCTTCCAAGAAGTAATCGAGATTTTAGCTAAGTTATCTTCTTTATCCTGTAATTGCTGATATAGTGGTGGGATATGATTTCTCTCATCTGCCCACTCTTGAGCTAATTCTTGTTCTTTTACTTCATAGAGCATATCTGCAATCCAACGTGTGGAGTAATTGCTTAATTTCGGTATCCTCCCATTGTACTCCTCATGCAAACGTACCATCATACTAATATTGAAAGAAGCTTTTTGGTTAAAGGAATAATTCATCAACTCGTATATAAATAAGATAATGTAACTTAAGTCCACATCAGGGTACTCGCCATTCAACACTTGTTCTCTCCAGTAAAAGTACCACTTTTTTTGTTTGTCATTTAAGTTACCAAATGTTGTCCAGTACGCTTGTAATGGAATTTCAGGACTCTCTTTCTCTCGCACTTTAGAATAACGTATTGAATCCTTTACAAAATCAGTATTTGAGTGAGAAAAGTTGACTTCAATGGATATCCCACCTACCGAATTAGTACGCTTTTTAGGATTCTTAATTTCTTCAATACTTTCCAAAATCTCTTTCGGTGTTTGAAT
This sequence comes from uncultured Bacillaceae bacterium, assembly GCA_963838465.1. Lineage (GTDB taxonomy): Bacteria > Bacillota > Bacilli > Bacillales > Bacillaceae_D > Halalkalibacter. The sequence goes on along the minus strand of CAWIQZ010000017.1, from coordinate 650,149 downwards.
GTGACTGTATTTTGTGAGTATGATTTCATCTTCCTCATAAAGTACATGTTTCTTCTTCAACGAACTCAGTTTAGAATCAACTGTCTTCTTGTCTACTACTTGTTCAAGCTTCTTTTCTTTTTTCACTTCCGATACAAGCTTTGGCTTTAGTTTTTTTACCGTCTTCGGTTCGCTGTTCACAATTGAACCACTTTCTTGGAGTTGCTTATGCCATTTATTTATAAATAACATATCAATCCATCCCAAAATAATAGGAATATAAGTCCAACATAGAATGAGATATACAATTCCTCTTACATATCTTCTGTAATAAAATGCATGTACACCTAGACCTCCTAATAAGAAAGCTAGTAGATAACCAACCGGTTTTGACTTATTCCTCAAAACAGAGTACACCTCTTCCTGTGAATTTTACCATTTTCATACTTTCTATAGGTTAAGTATATAACTTTTGTCCTATCATTAGAAGATAAAGACAAATATTGATAGGTATTTTAACAAAGTAAAAATGCTTTCAAATCACCCGATACCATATGTAAACATCAATATTCAAAACAGCCGTACAAAAAAGACTTTTCTTAATCGGATAACGACATTCCCTTTCTATTAAAATTCATAAGAAAAAACACCTGCAAATAAACAGGTGTTAGTCACATTCATTTAAAGGAAACCTTGTGTTACAGGCATTGAGGGTTTAAATCATGGTCACACTATTGGTCACAATCTAGTTAGAATTCCGATAAATTGTACTACTTTATTACCTCCCCACCCTCTTCAACACTTCCTCAAGAGGCTCAGGCTTCAAAAACTCCACTGGTGAAACGCCTTTTTCAAACGTAAATGAATCCCCTTCAATCACAATCACATACTTCCCGTTCACTTTTGCAATATGAACCGATTCACCAAAATCAGAAAGCAATGCCTTTACGTCTATATGATCGAGTTTGAGCTTGAGTGGTAGTTCTGGCTGATGCTCAACAATCGGTGCAGAGGCTTCTACGACTTGCTCTGGCGTCCACTTTTCTTGGAGTTCACGCACAGGTGTGTTTGACCAAGCTTCGATGTATTCTTCCTCTTGGATTCGTTCTGGCGTTTCCTCTTGATATGTTTCTGCGATGTGTTGCTGGGCCATTTGAATGACTTGCGTTTTGACGATTTCAGGCATTGATTGATGGTACTCGACAAATTTTAAGAAGTCTTCAAAGTAGCGTGCATGAGAGGATTGGTGGATTTTCAGTTCCCACTCTTCGACCATGCCTTCTTCTGGCATGTAGGGATATTGAATCGATTTCATGTTCTTCGTTGTGATTGCTCTTTCCACATTTCTGATCATTGTTTTTTCATCGGTAATCGACGCTACCTTCTGCTCAAAATCACATTTTAAGACAAAGACAAAGGGATCATCCATATATTTTGTAAATTGTGCCCTGATCACGAGAAGGGCTCCTCCCCGAATTGCACTCGTGTCCATATATGCTCGGACAAGCTCTTCACTGCTTTTTCTAAAACTAGCTGCATCAGCAGCTGTTCTTATACGGTTAAAAAGATTATAGTTAGGATTCGTTTCTAACTCATACCCAGGCTCTACAATAAAACGGCCGATTTTTGTGGGCACTTGTTCTGATTTAGGATTTCTTTCTACTTTTCGTTTTACAACTTTCATTAATTCACCATCAAGAAAGTCTTTAAGGGCACTGTTTATGTACAATTGTTCATCTATTGTTTGATAATGATTAAAACGTTTATCAGCTTGCTCTCCTTGCCCCTCAACTTGAACAACAAAAAATGACAAAAAATTAATTCTAAAATCCATTGTAATCCCCTTTTGCTTTCGTTATTAACACGCTGTTTTGTTGTTTATGACAACCTTCGTATTATACCATTCTTTACTGATCATTTTTTCATTTATACTTGGTGGATGAACCAAGAAAAAAAGAAAGAAAACAAATTTTTGTTTAATAATTCATTTATTGGGCAATTACTATTTAAAAGATATTCTAGGAGGGAAATGAATAAGATGATTACAAAAACGATTTTAATTGGACTATTTGTCATTAGTTTAACAGCTTGTGGGAATGATGTACCTAATGAAACGGCGAACGAATCCCCTATTGACGTACCTAATGAAGAAACGGCCGAGAATGGTCAAATTGATGAAACAACTGGACAAATCACTGATTTTGATCTCGACATTGAGTTAGCATCTAATGATAAAATTGATGTAGATTACGAAGTTGAACGAGATGAAACGGAGGCTTCTTATTCCGTAGCTGGTGCTCAAACTTTAACCGGATCTGAAGCATTAGCAGAGATTGAACAAATGTTTACTGATTTAAATCTAACTAAGGAAATGAATGAAGATGAAATCATCGATCAAGTATTAGCATATTTTGAGATTAACCGGGAAGATGTTACAGATTTTGATTTAGATATCGAATTTGATAACCAAGATAAAATTGATATTGATCGTGATCAGCTTTAGATTAAAACTAAATCTTCACTTTAAAACAAAAGTCAGTAAGTTGGCTTTTGTTTTTTTTATAAAATCGCTAAATGATTTCAGTATATGAAATGATTAAAACCGACTCCTGATCTTGCTCGCATAAATGTTTCAGACAATGAACATGCATATTTATTTAGAAATGGCGCATCTTAAGCATTGTTGAAAAATATTAACGTAAGGGAGGTCTTTACAAATAAGGAAAATTAACAAGCTTAACTTATACCACGAGCAATTCATAAAATTTATTAATATAAGAATGGAGTGTTTTATATGCCGCAAAATCTAAGTCAATTAATGTCAAAAGATGTTATTTCAGTGAATCCACAGCAATCGATACACGAAGCAGCTGCACTAATGAAGGAGCATAATGTTGGTTCGATCCCAGTAGTTGAAAATGGACAGCTCCGCGGAATCATTACAGATCGTGATATTACATTACGTTCAACTGCAGAAGGTAGTAGCTCTGATGTTCCGGTTCAAGATTGTATGTCAACTAACCTAACTGTTGCTTCATCGACGATGGACGCTCATGAAGCAGCCCAACTTATGTCACAACATCAAATTAGACGATTACCTGTTGTTGATAACGGACAATTGGTTGGTATGGTTGCTATTGGTGACTTAGCAAATGAAGCCATTTATCAAAACGAAGCCGGCGAAGCCCTCTCTGATATCTCACATAATACAAATGAGATAAAATAGCATTTTAATTTGTCACAATAATAATGAACAGAAAGACAGAGGTTAATTTCAATCCTCTGTCTTTTTGTTCGTTATTCAAAATGAAACGCCCAATAAAAATCAATAAGCTATGAATCTATCTATTCCTAACAATTTGTAGTAGGATATTAACTATCTTTACGAAAGAAAGGATTAGGATAATGGCTTATAAAATGATTGTATTAGACTTAGATGACACTCTCCTTCGAGATGATCATACCATCTCTCCAAGAACAAAGAACGCACTTGTGAAGGCGCAGCAAGCTGGCGTCAAGGTTGTTCTTGCATCTGGACGCCCTACTTATGCCATGCTTGCCATTGCTCAAGACTTACAATTGCATGATTACGGCAGTTTCATCCTTTCATTTAACGGAGCGAAAATCATTAATTACAAAACAAAAGAAGAACTTTTTAGCAGTAGCCTCGATCCAGAAATTGTCCATCACTTATATGATTTAAGTAAAAGAGAAAATGTTGGCATTCATACATATATCGGAGATGAAATTATAACGGATCAAGGAAACCCTTATACATCGATCGAAGGTGATATTACTGGTATGCCCATAATTGAGGTAGCTGATTTTAATCATGCAGTAACTGAGCCCGTCACAAAGGTTTTAATGGTGAACGATTCGGAAAAGCTGATTAAAGTAGAACGGAAACTTCAAGTAGAATTAGCTGGAAAACTAAGTGTTATGCGCTCAAAGCCATTCTTTTTAGAATTTACAGAAGACGGTGTTACGAAAGGGACAAGCCTAGAGCAATTAATTCAAACACTTGGAATTTCACGTGAGGAAGTTATCGCAATGGGTGACAGCTATAATGACCTTACGATGATCAAGTTTGCAGGACTTGGTGTGGCAATGGGGAATGCTCCAGATGATATAAAAGAATCTGCCGATTATATTACAGATACAAATATGAATGATGGTGTTGCCAAAGTGGTTGAAGACTTTGTTTTAAAGGCTATACATGTTTAATGCGATTTGAAACTTGACAGCTTAACACAAACTGTGTGATCTATAAAAAGAACATTGGCTAAAATTAGATCATTTTGCCAATGTTTTTTTATCATTAGTAGCTAAGTTAGACTATTTTGAATCACTATTCTATTTGGAAGGGAATGTTTGATCATTCAAAAACCCCCCCTCCGTTTTCTTAAGGTCGAATGCTAACAGGAGTCCCAATTGGAATGATTCTCGCTAATTCTTCTACATTATGGTTGTACATTCTAATACAGCCTCTCGATACTTCTTTTCCAATGGATGAAGGGTTATTTGTACCATGAATGCCGTAACCCTTCTTTGACAATGACATCCACATCGTTCCATATGGTCCACCTGGATTTGGTGCTTTGTTGATCACGATAAATTCACCAATTGGTGTTTGGTGAAGCATTCTACCAACCGCAATGGGATACACTTTAACGACCGTTTGATTTCTCAGCAAGGTTAACGTTCGGTTTGAAAGGGAAACGTGAATGGAATATAACTGATTACTAGGATCAGGTAACCCAGGAACAATAATAGATTGACCTGCATAAATTGCATTTGGGTTCGTTATTTGATTTGCTTGAATCAATGCGCTAAGTGGGACACGATAATCCTCTGCAATCGTCCATAACGTCTCTCCTGGCTTAATAATATGCCGATGCATCACTAACCTCCCATATCCTTCTTTGGAGCTTATTATATGCACCTGCTGCCTAAATGATAGTTGTACATTGATTAAGATTGATACCGCTTTTACAACTTGAATAAAATAGTGAATGTACTTCCTTTTCCCCTCGAACTTTTAACAGTTATCTCTCCATCCATCATCTCAATCAAGTTTTTAGCAATTGTTAACCCAATTCCATTACCATCTTTATCAGTCGGTAATGTAGAAGAACGATAAAAAGGGATAAAGATTTTTTCCATTTCTTTAGCGCTCATGCCTACCCCTGTATCTGAAATGAAAATGCGGAAATACTTTTCATGCTTTTCAGATGAGATGACAATTGTTCCTCCATATTTATTAAATTTAATAGCGTTTGATATTAAATTGAGTAAAGCCTGCATCATCTTTATCGTATCGATACGAAGAACGACTTCATGGTTTGGATCAAGGTTCGTTATAATCTCTACTTTTTTTTCTAAAGCAAGTGGGACTACTAAATGAATACTATCCTCTATTAATCGATGTATAGACGTATTTTCTACTGTAAGGCTACTTTGGCCTTTTTCATATTTCTGCAAATTCACCACTTCATTCATCAACTGTAAAAGATGATTTCCTGATTTCATCATTTTATCTATTCGTTCAGCCTGCTTTTCATTTAATGGTGAATATGGGTCCATTTTCATTAATTGAGCGTACCCTAGAATACTGTGTAGTGGTGTTCTTACTTCATGGCTAATTTGTGTTAAAAACTGCGGCAAACCTAGTGATGTCTTTGCATCATTATCTTTTAAAAAAAGATGATGCGAATAATCATTTCCAACCACAAATAAACCCTGCACCTTGCTTTCTACATGGATCGGATATATGTTGAATGCTAAATATTTAATTGTATTAACTTTCGTAGTTAGGACCACTGTTAAATATAATGTATCCCCTTTTATTATGTTCTCTATCGATTTGACAAATCTTTTTTTACTTTCACTTGATAAAAAAGATTGCAAATACTTTCCCTTCACTTCATTTATGGAGTACCCAGATATTGCTAAGAATACTTGGTTTGCATGGGTAATCCTACCATCAAGATTAGAAGAAATAACAACCGTTGTATAATGTTGATATAAATATTGAAATTCTTGATCAAATACGGCCTTTCTAAGCCTTTTCTTCTTTTCTTGAACAGTAAGGATAATCTGTTGATTTATAAATAAAAGTAGAATAGTTAGAGCTAATAAATAAGGAAAAAAAGACCCTTCCAAAGCAGAGGATAAGGGTGTAAAAGGATAAACCAAATTATATGTAGGACTTAGGTTGTTAATGTTTAGAAAATAAAGGAACGTTATACTTACCCCAAATACGATATTGCTTATCATCCTCTTATCCATTCGACCCTTCACGATCACAAACCAGCATTTCCTAATTAGAAATAGTAGGATAATCGAAATAAGAGTTGTAGGAATGGCTTTAATCAAATACAACTTCATAATAATCAACTGGACACTTAATACACCAAGTCCTGCTATAAACAATTGAGACAGAAATAAAAAAAATGCAACTCTTCTATGTATCCGTTCTTTAAAATTCTTTATCGAATGATTCAAAGAGTCATAAGTGAAAAAGGCGATCATTAATGCAATACTGCTTAATAAAATGCTATCATAATGAATAATGTTTTCCATGGCTTCACCCTTTCCTTTATGAAGTTTTTTATTTTTTTATCAAAAACTCTTTAAGAGCTGTTCAAAAAGCCCCTTTTTAATCAAATCATAACTAGAAAATTAGTTGACTACACTCCTATTAATGGAAATGAAAGTAAAATAATGTCAGACAAAAAAATTTACCTTCGCCCCACTCAAAATCACACCTAAAAAAGGGTAGACTTCTCCCTTGGACCATAGACAATTTTTTGAAAAAGGTTTGATTGGGGTTAAATTAGCCAGCTATCGGCAAGGAAAGCTGTTCCACTTGCATTTCCTGTCATTCCCTTATAGCTTCAACATGATTTTCAGGTAAGACCGTATCTCGGATGTGTTTGATCATCCGTTGAATGAGTCGAAACAAATCTCTCATGATGAAGAAAGATTGGACTCTCTTTGTGGTCTTTACTGGCACCTTTTTATGTCGCATCACAGAATCTAGCTGATTAGATTCATGTGCAAAAGATAGCTCCACTTGCTTACGAAAGTTCAACATCCGATCTTGAAGCTCTGATCCTTGTGGAACTGGACCATAGAAGAATGGATTTTCTTCAAAGGAGAAACCGAATTGCTTATCACAAGTAGCCTGTAATGCACAGGACATACATTTGGTTTCGTCACCATGAAACCAAGACGTATAGGTTTCCTTCTCAAATCCATCCCATAGGAGTTTATGGCCCTCTTCACATTCCGGTTGCCCTTCTGGGGAACATGCTTCTGGGATGACCGTATTCTTTTTGAAATCTGTTACGACAGCCACATCATGTTTATGTAAAGATTCTATCTGGTGTTCGGCACTAAAATAGCCTAAATCTGCCACAAGATACTCTACCTTCAAATCACCGATTTGTTTTAGTTTTTCAACCAACGGAAGAAGAACATCGACATCGTGAGTATCTGGTGGAAGAATAATGGACAAGAGAACAACAGGACCCGAGGGTGTAGGGCAAACAATCGAATGTTTTCGATAGCCAATAAAAAATGTATTCTGATTGGCTTTATTCCGCTGAACGCCTACTTTGGCATCGGGATCCGAATACATTTTTTCGCATTCACATGTCTCTTTATCTTCACAAGCACAACGTTTCTTTTTATAGCCATTGACGTGAGCAAAGACGGGTCTAGAATCAATTCCCGCAAGAGTTGGTTCTAAAAAGCCATCCAGTTTCAGGGCTTGACCAATGAAATCGAATAAGATTTTATAAAAGTGCTCGGGTGTCAGAGTATGACGAAAATGAGTCAAGCTCGAATGAACAGGAACATCCTTTATGTTTGGAGTGCCGATGAAGTTGCGCCATGCCTGATTCTTAGGGTCCCTTAGCTGTCTGCAAAGCTCTCTAAAAGACGTGATCTCAGGCCGGGTAAAGTACAAATAATGCATACGAAAATACGTTCTAGCATCAATAGGCGGGCGACCACCGTCTTTATATAATGGTTTCATTTTTTCCAAGACAATAGAATCATCAACATGATCAATATAATCTATCAATTCCACATCGAAACCGAGTGTGTTATAGTAATGGTAAGGAAGCAGTTCTAGCTGCATATCCATGAAAATGCACCTCGCAAATTGGTATTTTTGGTTGATTAGTCACTTCCATTTTACCATTTTTCGCTAAGGTGCATTTTTATTTTTTTGAAAAGTTTACCCCTTTTTGAACACGCTCTTTAATAGCTTTTTTGAAGAATGTCGACAACTTGTTGCTGTAATTCAAAAACATCTAGAGGCTTTTCAAATAAGTCAACATTATCAATAGTATGTAGGCGTTCACGAATGTTAACCATTTTATATGACGTGCAGATGGTATATGGAACATTCAAATACGTTGTTAATTGAACATATAAATCGATACTTTGTTCATCGACCAAATCATAAATCAATAAATCGAATTGCTTGTTTGCTAACATATCTTTTACAGCTTCATGGTTTTTAACTGTATATACCATTTGAAAACCTGTATCTTTAAGAACCGTTTCCAGTAATAAATTGAATCCGTGATAAGCTTGATATATTAAGATTTTTTTCTTAAATAATGCTTGATTTTTGTCCACTCCTTTAAAAACCCCTTCTGCATTCAAAATGCCGTGCATAGCAAATACTAGCGATAATAAGCTCCCTATGTCTATCCTTATTAACACCCATTTAGCATTTGTTTACGACCTTCTAAAAAAGACTATGTATTATTCAGAAAGAACTTTAACCCTTTCGTCAAAGCAAAAAAGTCTAACTTTAGCAAGCGCAATAACGATCGCCATTTTCTTAAGTGGCACAATCGTTAAGGATGCTGACTAGAGTTAGACTTTTTATATGAATGTACCTATTAGATAATCAGTTTTTGTTGAACATTACTAATTTTATGCTTGGAAATATGGGCTGACTTATCATAATGAAGGAAATAAGCTAAATAAGTTCGACCTGAAGTTTCAATATGTGAAATTTTATTTAAATTAATAATATACGAGCGATGTGATTGGAAAAATGAATGGTTCAATTTTTTTTCAATTGAGTCTAACGTTTCTAAAGTGACATATGTTTTCTCAATCGTATGTACCAATGCTTCCTTTCCATTTTTCTCAATAAATAAAATTTCATCAGTCGGTATGTAAAACGTTAACTTTTTATTGCGCACGACAATTCGTTTCATATGTTCTTCTGGTATTCTTTTCATTCGTTCCTCGGGGACATTAGAACTCTTTCTCACCCTATCTAATGCTTTATAAAAACGCTCTGACTCAACGGGCTTAACTATATAATCCACTGCCGAAATGGTAAATGCCTCTACCGCATAATCATCATAGCCTGTTATAAATATAAATTTTAAATGAGGAACATATTCTTTACATATTTTAATAGCTTCGACACCGTTTAACTTTGGCATCCGAATATCAACTAACACGACATCAACATCTTTATGCTTCATGACTTGTTCAATGACGTCCTTACCATCTGAAGCAACAGCGACAACCGTAAAATCTGGTAGATACTCAATAAATTCAGCTATTATTTCTCTAGAGTCTGCATTATCATCTGCAATAATGACTTTGTATTTCTTCATATCACACCTGCTTCACCATAAGTTAACTATACATTATTATCACGTTTATTCTGATGGAAATTCTAAAAAACGTAAAGATAGTTCTTTTTTCAGTATGCTAGTTCTATTATTAATGTAACAGTATTGGTAGAAATTATCACTATTATTGGATCAATCACTCATTGTAGACTAAACATGATCTAAAAAAGGGGTGACCTTTACATGAACCACCATTCTTCACTAAAATCTCTTAAATCAACATATTTCTATTTTGTTGTGGATGTTAATGAGTACGTTACGTATCTTTATTCTAATAAAATTAATTTCCTAGAATCAAATGAACTTGATCCATTTGGTCAGCCCCTTACAAATGTTCTTCCAAGTTACTTCCCAAGCTCATTTCAGCATCTTTTACGAGAGGCTATGAATGAAGGTGCTCCAACCTCGTTTATGATTGAAGTTGATCTTCACATAAAAAAATGGCTAGAGGTTGACGTTTATCCGATTCCAGAAAGCTTCATTGTCTATATAAGAGAAGCTGCTGAGGAAAAAGAAATAGAGAAAACTATTAAAGAAAATCTTAAAGCACTCATGCTTTTAACTGAAACAGCAAATGACTTAATCATTGAAGAGAAGCCGAAAGAAATTCTTGATAAATTATTTAATAACCTTTCAAATTACTTAGATTTTGATGTGTATTTTAATTATATTATAGATGAGCAAAGTCAAAAACTGAACTTGATAAATTTTCAAGGTATTCCTGAGAATATAGCTGATGAAATAAAGTACTTAGAAATGGGAGAGGCTGTTTGTGGGACTGTTGCTAGAGATCGCTCAAAAATCATTGCAGAAAATGTTCAGCATTCACTTGACCCTAAAGTCGCTCTGATTCAATCATTAGGAATAAAAGCGTATGCATGTCATCCTTTACTTTCTCATAATCGATTGATCGGTACATTATCTTTTGGCTCTAAGCAACGGACGACATTTACCAAGGATGAGTTACATATCATTCAGAAAATATGTAACCAAGTAGCAATAACGCTTGAAAGATTGTTTCTTATCACTGAATTAAAAGAGAAAAACCAGGAGTTAAAAGTAAGTAATGAACAATTATTATTAGCGAAAAATCTAGCAGAAAAAGCAAATAAAGCCAAAACTGATTTTTTGTCATTAATGAGCCATGAACTTAGAACGCCATTAAATTCTATTTTAGGATTCGCACAAGTATTAGTGATCAATGAACAGAACCCATTAAATAACGGCCAAAGAAACAAAGTGAATAAAATTTTAGATGCGAGCCGGCATTTATTAACACTCATAAATGAAATATTGGATCTAGTCCGCTTTGAAACAGGTACACCACTTATAAATTTTGAAAGTGTTAATGTTACGCAAATCATTTCGAACAGTATACAGATTATCAAGCCAACTGCTGACAATCATAACATTCTCATTCATCATTCGGTCCCAACAACAGTACCAAATATTCGTTCGGACGCGATCCGACTTAATCAAATCATCCTTAATTTATTATCAAACGCGATAAAATACAATCATCTAAATGGACAAATTAGTGTGAGTTATAAAATAATGGATGATCATTTAAGAATTATCATTACAGATACTGGATATGGCATTTATGAAGAAGAACAAGCTAAAATTTTCGAGCCTTTTTATCGGTCTCCTCACTATTCATCAATCGTTGAAGGTACAGGTATTGGCTTAGCTCTTGTTCAAAAACTAGTGGCAGAAATGGCTGGATCAATTGGTGTAGAAAGTAGCGTAGGAGTTGGTAGTTCTTTTTGGCTTCAATTTCCGATAGAAGAATCTCGTGACACGCACCATTAAAGGAAAGATTCTCTCTTCAGTTAACCAGCTCTCCAAAAGTTTATAACGAAAAATGCTATCTGAAGCGATAGCATTTTTCTCAATATAGCGCATTTTCTATTCAACTGAACACATTGAAAACACTGATTGCTTTTAGAGTATACTGTCTAGATTTTTCAGTTCTAGCTCTTCAAACTTTGCTAGCATTCTCTTTCGGTCAATTTGATACAGCGCTGAATCAATCTCGCAAGATACATCTACTTCGCAGTGAATAGCTGCTAGCTGTCTACAAATGTGAAGAATTTCTTGATCATTTTCGATTTTTGTTCGTTGAGATAGTGTTAACGACGATATATTTTCTAAAATTCCTTCAATAGAGCCATAATTTTTTAACAACTGTAGGGCTGTTTTTTCGCCAATTCCCTTTACTCCAGGATAGTTGTCACTGCTATCACCCATCAATGCTTTCAGATCAATCATTTGACGTGGGGTAATTCCTTTTTCCTCAATAAACGTTTTTTCGTTAAACACTTGATAATTTCCGTACCCTTTTTTCAAAAGAATAACAGAAACATTTTCATCAATTAATTGCAAAATATCTTGGTCACCTGTCAAAACGAGCACTTCAGAATGCTGACTGTATTGTCTAGCTAATGTACCAATACAATCATCAGCTTCAAAGCCCGCTAATCCCACATTTGGAATACTGAGCTCATCGACTACTTCTTTAACAAGATCAAATTGAGGAATCAACTCTACTGGCGGTTCGCCACGATTCGCTTTATAATTTGGGAAAATCTCATTACGAAATGTTTGACTTCCCATATCCCAGCAGCAAATAACATGCGTAGGTTGATGCGTATGAATCGCCGTGAACAGATGCTTCACAAATCCATGTATCGCATTTGTCGGAATTCCTTTACTATTAACCATAAAATAGCCACTCATTGCAGTCGCAAAAAATGACCGAAATAACAAGGCCATTCCATCTACTAGCATGACTCTATCTCTTTTTAAAATAACTCTCCACTCCCTTATCACAAAAAACCTTTATGTATTATATCATGAAAGATGATAAGTTGGTTTTTTAAAAAATAGTAAATGCTTTTGTTTTAAATTCAAAGAGTACTTTATAATGATTCCAATTCGACACTCATGATATGATCAATTTGCTTTAATTCGTAATAAATTTCTGTTGTATAACGTTTCTCATTCACTAAAATGATGATATCCATCTGCTGTGATTTGCTTTCTTTTAAATCCCTTACTCTCACTTTACGTGGCCTCATCTTTCTTTGCTTCATTTCTTTTAGAATATCAGTCATTGTTTCCCCAGCATCAACTATCAATTTCACTCTTAATTCTTTTTCTCTTAATGAACTAGGACCTATAAATTTCAATAAAAATGGTAAAAGTTCTACGCTAAATAACAGCAAGACAGTAGCGATAATGGCTTCAATCCAAAAGCCTGCACCACAAGCGATTCCAATGCCTCCAGCTCCCCAAATCATCGCCGCAGTTGTTAGCCCCGATATCATATCATTATTTCTTCTTAAAATAACACCAGCACCTAAGAAACCAATACCCGATACGATCTGTGCTGCAAGTCGAAGAGGGTCCATTGGTCTAACATAAGCATCGGCATATTGAGTTGCAGCCTCTATTGAAACATTCGTTAATAAACAACTCATTATCCCAATAACTAAGCATGTTTTAAGTCCTAAAGGCTTCTTTTTTAATTCTCGTTCTAAACCTATAATAATACAAAGAATAGTTGCAATCCCAAGATTAAACATAAAACTACCTGGGTGTAAAATCATATCTGTTCCTCCTACTTTTCCAATCAACCTTATAAATGGCTTATAATTACCTTTCACTATATCCTCTAATCATTCTATCGTAAAGAGAATATGGTATACTTAATCAATGATTTTATATCCTTAATATTTGGAGGCTCCATGTTACACTTTGAAGAAAAATTAACAATTATTGAATCCTTTTCAGAATTAGAAAGAAAGAATGTCTCACTTGGACGGGTGAACTTTCATTTTGAAGAAAGTGCTACCGATAAGAAAAATGTTGTTTACCATCTGCATCCAAACGGGAACGGTTTTGTTTATGCAGAAAAAATAAAGGGATACAAAACAGATAAATACGGAATGGTGAATATTCGTGATTTCTCTGAAGAAGAGTTACGAACGTTAATCGAGAAATCTATTGCTTCCCTTTCCTTAACACAAATAGAAGAAACGGTTATTGAAGAAGAGTTTGAAGAAACGTGGATAAATCGCGATAAGCAGACGCTCACCCTCCTTCAAGAAGATGATATGTGGAATGTGTACGCTGGTGCGAATCTCGATGGGACATTCAATTCTTACGGTGAAGCGGCAGCATATTTAGATGAGGAAGGCTTCAAGTTAAAAAGTTAAAAATGGAGATTTGACAGCTGATTCGTTGTCAAATCTCCTTTGTATATCAGTTGAATCCATTTATATGTTTTTTACTCAGGTTTTAGAAGTCGAAGTTGTCTGGATCAGGTCCAACTCGTTCATTCTTATTTAAATCATTAATTTTTGTCATATCTTCCTCTGATAGCGTAAAATCAAAAATATTTGCATTATCGATAATTCGTTGTTCTGTTATCGATTTAGGTATCGTGATCACTTCATTTTGCAGATCCCAGCGTAAAATCACCTGAGCTGCTGATTTTCTGTATTTTTTCGCAATCTCGTTAATCGTTTCATCTGTCAAAAGCTCACCTTGCTTTAATGGAGACCAAGCTTCTAGTTGAATCTTTTCCTTTTTACAAAAACTGTGTAATGCCTCCTGTGTCAAGTGTGGGTGGTATTCAACTTGATTAACCATCGGCTTAATTTCGGCATCAGCCAGTATATCCTCTAAGTGATGAACATGAAAATTACTTACACCAATTGCCCTGACACGGCCGTCTTTATATAGCTTCTCAAGCGCTCGCCAAGTGTCCTTGTATTTTCCCTCTACTGGCCAGTGAATGAGATAAAGATCAAGATATTCGAGTCCAAGCTTATTTAAGCTGGTCTCATATGCTTCTAAGGTAGTTTCATAGCCTTGGTCTGCATTCCACACCTTTGAGGTGATAAATAACTCATTTCTTGAAACGCCACTCTCTTTAATCGCTTGACCGACACCTTCTTCGTTTTTATAAATAGCAGCGGTATCAATACTTTTGTAACCTGCTTTAATGGCTGCTTTAACAGAATCAATAACCTCAGAGCCGTCTTCCACCTTGTACACCCCAAAACCAAACCAGGGCATGCTGACACCGTTATGTAGTGTGGTTGTATCCTTTAAACTTGTAACCATTTTCATCACTCCTTTGATAAAATAACTACCTTTCTATATTCTCACAAATGACTAAATAAAGAAAACCTTAAATACTCTTCAGAAAAACGTAAAGAAAAGCCACCAAATGATTTGGCAGCTTTCCTTGTTTAATCATTCTATTCTTGTTTAAACCATTTTTGTGCTTCGTCTACTTCTTCTCTTGTCAATTGATGACCACCCTCGCCCCAATGCTCAGTCACTTTCGCATTAGCACGACGTAAATCCTCAGCTAGCTCTTTTGTTTGATCAGCTGGAATGAGCGGATCTTGTTTTCCAGCACCGATAAAGACAGGAATATTAGTCAAATCAGGCAACTCGACACCACGACGAGGGACCATCGCATGAAACAGAACAGCCCCGCTTAATGATTTTTCCTTATGATACAAGAGGCTAGCTGCAATATTCGCTCCGTTGGAATAACCAATTGCGACGACTTTGTCTCGATTGAAAGAGTATGTCTCGGCACTTTCATCGAGAAATTGATTTAATTCATCTGTACGGAAGATTAAATCTTCTTCATCAAAAATTCCTTCTGCAAGACGGCGAAAAAAGCGCGGCATTCCATTCTCTAATACATTTCCCCGTACACTAAGAACGGACGCATCTGGAGCAATCATGTTAGCTAGTGGTAATAAATCCTCTTCATTTCCACCTGTACCGTGAAGAAGAAGCAATGTTACGTCGTTTTCTGGCTTTCCTTCAATAAAAAGATGCTTCATGTTCATACCACTCCTTATTTTGTATTTAAAGGCTTTAATTTTGCTTCAATCGATTCTCTTTGATCTTCAAAGTATGGAGGTAATGATAACCTTTCGCCAAGATGTTCAAAATCTTCATCTCCTTCAAATCCCGGACCATCCGTTGCGAGTTCGAAAAGAATACCATTTGGTTCTCTGAAATAAAGAGAACGGAAATAATAACGTTCAACAAAGCCAGAGTTAGGCAATCTTAATTCTTGTAGATGATGTAACCCACTTTTCTTAATTCTTCCTCATTTTCAACGCGAAAAGCAACGTGATGGACACTTCCTCGGCCTGGACGTTCTCGTTGAAGGTCATTGCGTTCTTCTAAATGAATCTCTGCCCCTGTTCCACCTTCACCCGTTTCAAATACTCTAATGTCTTCTTGACCCTCCACTGGCGATGCGTATGAGCCGACCTCTGTAAAGCCCATGACGTCTGTCAAAATAGTCGCTGTGATATCAGGTTGTGCAACCGTTAGTTTAACTGGACCTAAACCAACCACCCCATGTTCTGTCGGAACTGGGCTCTTATCCCATGGCTTCCCTCCAGCAACACCGTTGTTAGTTTCATCAGAAACGAGAACTAGACGTTGTCCTTCAAAATCACGAAATGAAAGGGTAGCTCGACCAGTTTGATTAGATATTTCATCATGGTCAACGTTTAATTCGTCAAAACGTTCTTTCCAATAATGCAATGCTTCGTCATTTGCCACTCTTAGCGATGTAGCAGAAATGCTATTTGTACCTTGATATGTTTGACCTGCATGCGGGATTTCAAAGAACGTTAAATCAGTACCTGGGTTTCCTCTTTCATCTGCATAGAATAGATGATAAACCGATGTGTCATCCTGATTAACCGTTTTCTTAACAAGACGAAGTCCTAGAACTTCTGTGTAGAACTTATAATTTTCCTTTGCATTTGCCGTAATCGCTGATACGTGATGGATCCCTTTTAGTGGTTTTAAATGCATGATAATCACTCCTTAAATTAGTTGTCTTTTTGTTCATTGTTTCTGAAGCTTTTTTAATAAAGTGAGCAATTGCTTTTGCTCTTCTTTCGTTAATGCTTGAAATTGTGCGGCTTGAAATTGTTCCTGAATGGGCACAACTTCCTTAAAAAGCTGTTCCCCTTTTTCTGTTAAAGAGATTAATTTCGTTCTCCATTCCTGTTTGCGCTCAATTAACCCTGCCTTTTCAACCTTTACAAGCATTTGCGTCATATTCCCTTTTGTGACAAGTAATTTTCCCGCTAATTCTTGTTGGGATAATGGTTGATGTGCACCAATTTGTACTAAAAGATCAAACTGGGCAATTGTAAGATCCCATTTTTTTAAATGATGATTTGATAATCGAATACTTTGATTGTAAAATCGTGCTAAGCGAAACCACAGCAATAAACTAAGTCGTTCTTTGTGAGAACGTCCGAGGTAGTTTTTAGCCAAATGGAATTCACTCCCTTTCTTACTTTTTATCAGTTTATAACTAAACTGATAAAAAGTAAAGGATTTAAACTTAAAAAAGATGATTAGTCTTATCTTGACCAATCATCTTCATAACCATTTATTTAGTTAGTTCTGTAAGAATTGGGTAAAGCTCTTCTAAATGAGTAATCTCGTAATCAGGAACGACCTCATTACGTTCTTTGTCATGTCTATTAATCCAAACAGATTTCATGCCAATTCGTGATGCACCAAGAATATCCGTCATTAAGTTATCCCCGACCATAATCGCCTCGTCTTTATCGAGCTCCATCAGAGATAGTGCATGTTCAAAAATGGATGGATCTGGTTTTCCTTTTCCAAAACCACCAGAGATCACAATTTGATCGAAATACGGAACAAGCTCAGGCGTGATTGTTAATTTTGTTTGCTGCAAGTCTGGGGAACCGTTTGTTAAAAGAAGAAGTTGGTATTTTCCTTTTAACTCGTCTAGAACTTGATATGACTCGTCATATACAAATGGATGCTTACGGCGTTCTGCTGGAAAGCGTTCTGCTAGTTCATAACCAAATTCCGGATCGTCAATCCCGAGTGTCTTTAACCCTCTTGTCCATGCTTCTTTTCGATATATAGGAACGATGTCTTTCATTTTACGAAATTCATCATGATCATCTAAGAAATTACCCCATAGCCCTTCAAATGGATTAATACCGATCATTTGTGTAAAAGGATATGTTTCATATGATGCATATAACTCTCTTGCTTCGTTGCGAACGGCTTCCTCAAGTTCTTTAGGATTTACACCATATTTACTTTGAGCGACTTCACACGTCTTGTCAAAAGCCGTTTGTACACTCTTCTGATCCCAAAGTAGCGTATCATCCAAATCAAAAAAGATTGCCTTAATCATCTACCAATGCCCCATTTCTTATCTAGTTGATTATTTAACATTTCCATCATCATAATAAGAGTACCGAGAAAATGGTTATAAGTAAATAGATTTGACGAAACTTCGCTAAACTCGTCCACGTCGTGTGAACAACGCCAAGTACCCTCGTCACGAGGGCAAGAAACTTCGCTAAATTCGCCCACGTCTGTGGGTAACGCCAAGTACCTCGTCCTGTGGGCATAAAAAGTAGTGGAAGGGGTTGTCTTCCACTACTTTTTCAGTACGCTACTGAGTCAGTTTATCTCGTTTTTGCATGTGTACGTCTTCTGGGAGCACCGCTTCAATTGCCGTTAAGAGAGCTTCATCATCGTAGAGACGTTCATCTAAGATTGTCACAATTCCTTTGTCTTCATGCGTACGAATTAAACGGCCAATTCCCTGACGTAATCGCAGAAGCATATACGGGACGTCGACCTCCCAATAAGGATTAGCTGCCGCCTTTCTTTTCGCAGCAAAAACAGGGTCCTTAGGTGGATATGGCAATGACCACATGATGACATTCGATAATGACTCTCCTGGAATATCTAACCCTTCCCAAAGACTTGTCGCACAAAGAACGGAATCATTTTCTGTTTGAAACGAGGAGATCAATTGGCTTATTTCCCGATCCCCTTCAAAAAGCATTGTCCACTTTTGCAGCTCAACATCTTGCTCAGCTGCTTGTTTAAACGTCATCAGCTCTTGACTACTTGTAAACAAAAGTAAAGCTTTTCCATTTGTTTCATTTAACAGTGACTTTACCTGATGAAGTTTGTCTGTAAACGTCTGTTCTTTTGAAAGGAGTGGTGCAAATAATTCCATTTTTTCTTTGTAATCAAATGGCGATTCAACAGAAAACGATAAATAGTCTTCAATACCTAAATTATCTGCGATGAATTGAAAAGAAGTATTCGTTGATAAAGTAGCTGATGAAAAGATAAATGGTAGCTTTTTCGAAAAGACTCTTTCTCTCAGCACTTCCTCTACTAATCGTGGCATGATGACAAGCGTAACACCATGCTCATCTTCAGTCACCCAAGAAATGACATTACTTTGTTTTACGAAAATGTTTAATGCATGATGAATCATATCAAGATGTTCTTCAACAATTTTTAATTGATAGGCATCGATCGTATACATTTCACTTTCAAAAACCATTTCATCTTCAAGTTTAGCAATTAAAGCTACTAAACGCTCGACTTCACTTAGGAGAGGTTTTGACATCTCGATTTCTTTTCGATCTGAACCTTCAACGGGCTTCGCATGCTGACCTACAACACGTGCTACATGCATACTTTGAGAAATAAGGTCTTCAACAAGCACAGCAAATTCCTCGCGTACATCATTTTCGAGTAGTCTCGTTAACAGCTCTTCAAGAACCTCGTGACGCCATTTATACGTTAATGCCTTCTGTGCAGCTACTTCAAGTAAATGTCCTTCGTCAAAAATAACAGTGCTTGCTTCTGGTAAGAGTGGAAGTTGCCCTTCTCTTTTTCTTGACTCATACGTCCAAACATGCTCCATATAAAAATCATGCGAACAAATAATTAAATCCGTCGATTGACGGTAGTACTCACGAGAAAGAGTTTGACCACAACGATGACGTTTATCACAAACAAAACAATCTTGAAAACTATCCCAACCAACCTTGTTCCATGCTTCATCATTAAGATTTGGGTATTCTTTTCGATCGCCATAATGATAAAAGCTTTGCATCGTTTGATTCGCATTCACAAACGCTGGCAAGTCGTGATAAATCTCATCATATTGCTCGTCATATTGACCACGAGAACGTTCCAGATCAAGCTTTTGCAGACACAAGTACTGATCCTTTGATTTTGCGAGACGAGCATCTATGGAAAGGTTTAATAGCTTTGATAGTTTCGCAATGTCACCATCTCTCTTTACTAATTGCTCAATTAATGACTCATCCGCACAGGCAATAATGGCTGGTTTGCGCATATATCTTGCATAGCATAGTGCATAGAGAAGATACACAATCGTTTTACCAGTTCCTACACCAGCTTCTGCAAACATGATTTTTTTCTCGATGAAGGCTTTCTCCATTTGAAAGGCCATAAAAATTTGCTCGTCCCTAAGCTCCATACCAGCTTCTGGAAGAATGTCATAAAAAACGTCGCCGATCCATTCATTTAGTTTTTCAAAAAAAGATTGATTTGGTTCATAAGCAAAAGGTAATCGGTTAAATGTTTTCACAAAAGTGCCCCCGTATCATTTGAAATCAATAGTCCATTATCACAGAAATAAACTTGTTTTGTCAATCAACGTATTTTCATTATCTAAGGTCATCGAACATATCCTTAACTATTTATAGTAAACTTGACATTGTTAACTTAAAGCGGAAGTGAGGACTTTCAGAAGATGAATAAAACAAATATCGAAATCGTAAACTTCGCAATAGGATTACCAAAGAATATGACATACGACAACGAGAAAGTAATGAATACTGGAATTTGCAAAGATAAAGTTGATGAGGCTTTTTTAACAAAAGAAGGGTTTCTTGGAGATGGGGTTGGTGATTTAAAACATCATGGAGGCCTCGATCGTGCGGTGTGTGTGTATCCGCATGAACATTATTCTCTTTGGGAAAAAGAGTTCAATACCTCTTTACCGCCTGCAGCATTTGGTGAAAACTTAACAGTAATTAATATGCTAGAGCAAGATGTTCATATTGGAGACATCTTTCAACTAGGTGAAGCAGTGATTCAAATCACACAGGGAAGAATTCCTTGTGATACGATTAACAAGAGAACCAACATACACACTTTATTAAAAAGAATCGTTGAAACTGGATATACTGGCTATTTATGTCGTGTACTTAAAGAAGGTACTGTTACGACGAACTCAAAACTCGAGTTAATAGAGCGACACTCTCATCAAGTTTCTGTTCTATTTGGAAATCAACTCTATTTCCATCAGCCAACTAATATTGAAGGAATCAAAAAGGTGCTTGCTGTTAAGGAATTAGCTAACAGATGGCGTGAAAAATTGACGAATCGATTACACAATCTTTCTAAATAATAAAAAATCCTACATTCGATTCGAATACAGGATTTCCCGTTTATTACAAGAGCAATTGCTCATAAATACTGTTCAGCTGTGCAACTCGATTATCATCTTATTCAAAACGAGCATAATCCATCTCATAACGTAAAACTAAATTTAAAATAGCTGTTTCATTTTCGGTCAAATCACGAACAAACTCTTCCTCATTTTTGTATGAACGACTTTCTAGCTTTTTATAAATGTTTGCACAAATTTGGTGATCGTCAATATGGTTTGACAGTGATTCACGAACGTATGCTAATTGTTGATCCAATTCACTCACCCTTTCTATATGAATAGGATGCGAAACAATACTTATTTCATACATTCTTCAATTATTAAGAAATTGATCTAGCTGTTGTAACTGATCTTTTGCATCACTATAGCCAAGTTCATATAATTCCTTCAATCTCACTTGGTTTCGTTCGATTCTACGTACAGGAACACGAGAGCTTGGCTGAATGATAAAAAGGTTTTCTTTACTCTTTTCAGAATGAATATAGGATAACGTATCATTATAAAGTTTATAACGCTCTTGCAGCAGGCAAGCAATCTTTGGATGTCGTTTATACGTATATTTCAGCATTGACGCGAGTTTTCTCTGTCTCATTTTGTATTGTTCCAATTTCGTCATGATAATCACATTTTTCTCGTTACCATCTGATTGTGATTTTTTTAACGGTATAGGATCTATCATTCCACCATCAAGTAAAAATTTCCCGTTATACTCTACACTTTCTGAAATAAACGGTAATGAACTAGAAGCTCTTAAAAGCTTTAGCATATGATTTCCATGCTCATGCTTGCTGTAATAAACGGGTTCCCCCGTCTCACAATCTGTCGCCACAACGATAAATTGCTCACTCCCTTTTAAAAATGTCTCAAAATCAAAAGGGACAATCTTTCGGGGAATCTCATCGAATAAAAAATCCATCCCAAATAGCTCTCTTTTTGAGATGAAATTACGAAAAGATAAATAACGGTGATCACTAACAAGTTCGATATTGACCTTTTTATTTCGACCCTTTTGCCTTGATAAATAAGAAGCAGCCATACATGCACCTGCAGAAACTCCAATCACATAAGGAAAATAGAGATCATGCTCCATAAAGCATTCAAGAACACCTGCTGTATATAAGCCTCTCATTCCTCCACCTTCTAATACAAGCCCAACCTCTTTCATCTTAAACCTCTCTTTTCACTTACTACATTTGCTCATCAGATCATTTTGATTGTCCAGAATAAGGTGAAAAAGCATCGGAGATCTCTCCAATGCCCTAAACTCGTACCTAGCCTGAATGAGACTCAGTTCATTATTTTACTTCCACCGTCCAATTAAATGGATCGTGAATCTTACCTGTCTGAATACCTGTTAGCGTGTCATATAACTTTTTCGCTAGGTCTCCTGTTTGGCGATTGTTAATCACCATTTTCTTCTCTCCCCAATTTAATTCTCCAATTGGCGAGATAACGGCTGCAGTTCCCGTCCCAAAAGCTTCTTCCAACTCGCCTTTTTCATATGCTTGATAAAGTTCTTCTATCGATAGTCTTCGCTCTGATACGGTTATTCCCCACTCAGCAAGTAATTCAATTGTTGACATTCTTGTAATGCCTTCTAAAATACTACCACTTAACGCCGGTGTAACAACCTCACCATTCATTTTGAAGAACACATTCATACTACCAACTTCCTCAATGTATTTCTTTTCAATTCCATCTAGCCATAATACTTGAGAGTAGCCAAGTCCACTTGCTCCCACCTGAGCTTTGTAAGCAGCTGAATAGTTACCAGCTGTCTTTGCCGTTCCTGTTCCACCTAGTACAGCTCTTGTAAACTTTTCTTCTACATTAATGCTAACAGGATTAATCCCCTCAGCATAATAAGAACCGACTGGTGATAAAATGATCATAAACGTATATGTAGTCGATGGAGCGACACTCAAATTAGGTTCTGTTGCAATAATAAAAGGACGAATATACAGTGACGTACCTTCAGTTGTTGGAATCCATTCTTTATCTAAAAGGAGTAGCTCTTTTAAATAAGACAAGACAAGCTCCTCGTTTACAGCTGGAATACTCAATCGGTCACTAGAACGGTTTAATCGTTCGAAATTCTTTTCAGGTCTAAACAATAAAATGCGATCATCTTCTGTACGATAGGCTTTTAACCCTTCAAAGACAGATTGGCTATAATGAAGCGACATTGCCGAAGGATCAAGGGTAATGGGTTGATACGGAACGATTTGCGGACTTGTCCAGCCCTCGCCTTCGGTATAATTCATCGTTAGCATATGATCAGTAAAATGCTTTCCGAATGAAAGGCTGTTAGGATCTGGCTTTGGTTTCAGATTCAAGCTTGTTTTGATTTCTAACTTCGTGTCTGTCATAATCTCTCTCCCTTTATTTTGTTATTATCGTTTCAATATTTAATCATTTTAAAGAAGAAATGTAGTTTGTACAAGTCTGATCATCATTACTTGCTCAATCAAGAACGTTTCTTCGATAATAAGATTATTGAAAATGCTAATAAATGCAACTAAATTTCGTCTATCATGCTATATTCTCATAAAAAAAGGATATCCTAACAATGATTAAGATAGACAATTTCAAAATCATTCATTAAGTATATTTTCTTTTTTTTGAAAAATGTGTTATACTATTGTGATACACGAAAGGGTGATGGAATTGAAAAAAGGCTATGCTGTCCAACTATTTACAATTGTAAAAAATTCTAAAAGAGCCGTTTCTTATGAACAAGCTGCGAAGACATTAAAAGCTGCTAACCCTAATCTAGAAGATACGGAAAAAAACACGGTCGGTATTAGAAATATTTTAGAACGCTTTGTCGTAAATGGTAAGATGAGTAAAACAAGAACAGGTAACTACAAGATCGCCAAAATGTCTCGTGTTTCAGTAAGTTAATTTTAAAAGGTAAGAACATCGTATTTGCTCATACCATGTTCTTACCTTTTTCTTATTGTTAATAAGACTATTTTGTTATTTTTTCTGGTTCACTCGTAAATCCACTTACGGTTTTCAACTCTTTTGACTGGATGTCCGCTGGATTTAATCCATTCCCTAAAGACCCGAACACTTTTCCTTTACTTGGATCAATTAACTCATTTTGCTGATAATAGAGACGAGGCGTTTTCCATAGCGCAACTAGCGCTCTTCTCATTGGCATCTCATGGTACCTTTCTGGCCACTTCTCCTTAATTTGTTTTTTTACAAGTGGATAATATTTAGAACTTACTCCAGGAAATAAATGATGCTCAGTATGGTACGAAAAATTAAAGTGAAGAACATCGACCCATTTCGGAACTGTTACCGTTAAACTATTCGCTAATGGATCATTAACTTCAGTAGTCGGATTTAAACGATGATTTGTTGAAATATATCCCATAACAATTAAGTTAGCTATCAATAAAGGTAACAGAAACATAAAGAACCATTTCAAAGGTCCAACCCATACGAGCAACCCAATCCATGTTGCCCACGGTAATACTGCTTCAATTAATACAGCAGAACGCCTTTTTGGATTGAATTCCTTTAAATAAACTAAAAACATTTTAATTGAATGACTAGTAAATTGAATGGACAAAGAGCAAAAGCTAAAAAATGCTCGAACGCCCAGTGGTAAGCGGTAAATCCAACGAAGAAAAGGTATTCTTACAACTCGCTCGAATGTCGGCCAAGCATCCGGATCGTGCTCTTCATGTTGAGTATGTACGTGATGTGTTAAGTTGTGCCACTTCCTCCATAGGCGAGGCCCTGTTGATAACGGCCAAAAAGCGAGGGCTCCAAGAAAATCACGAAGCCAGGGCTTTCGGACAACTGTCCCATGTAAAATTTCATGCCCTAAAAAACCAAGTGCAGCGAAACAACTGCCTAAGATAAGAGAAATACCTATGTAATAGAGTGGATGAAGTGTGAACAATCCTATGGTTAATAGCCCAGTGATTGTTACAAGTAAATAGGCAAGTCCACCCCATAAACGCTCCGGCACAGGTTCAAAAGCTTTCTTCGGTAAATGAGACTTAATTCTGGCAGCGTACCATCCAAATGAATGTAAATCCTTCAACTAATTGACTCCCTTCAAAATGTAAACCGTTATAATGTAGTTAATAAAATCTTAACATTACATTATAAGCAAAGCTAATGCTTTTTTAAATACGACAGAAAATACCGGAAAATCCTTACTACTTATGGTTAATTTATCGTCGCAATATCGCACAGCTGATAGCGTAAAGTAACAGCCCTAATAATAAGACCGTCTCAATCTGCATTGAGGAGAAAACAAAAGTGGCGTCATTGCCCCAAATGTAACTGATAAAATAATGAAATACAAAAGCGTCCGTGCTTACTTTCCACACGAGTGATTATGAATTTCGTCTCTTATTAAAGATCCTTTGTCAGAATGACCTCTGTTTTGAAAATTGCTTGCATTTGATCCAGAAACACTTGATGCTTATCTGTAAATGTAGCCATTTGGTCAGCGATTGCATACGTTTTAAATCCCCTAGCATAAGCTCCGTACACAGTAAGAAAATTACAAATATCAGTGCAGACGCCCACCACATACACATCCTTTACATCACGCTTTCTCAGTTGATCCTCAAGTTCCGTCTGATAAAAAGCATCATATTCAGGTTTAGGAATATAGACAAGATTTTCTCTATCTCTATTCGATTCATACCACGATTGTAATTCCCCGAATAATTCCTGTCCCTTCGTTCCGATAATATTATGCTTTGGCCAAAGGTTAAAATGACGATCATTTTCTTCGTGCGCATCCATGCAGACAGCGACAACATCATCACTATTTAAAAAAGAATGCGCTGTATTAATGATCGCAGGAACAATCGCTTGAGCAGGTTTTCCGACAGTGAGTCCTCCATCATCGCTAACAAAATCGTGGCTCATATCAACGATTAATAATGCTCTTTTTACCACTTTTTACACTCTCCTTTACGTAGTCATTTCACCATTAAAGCATTTTTCAATCACGAGTAAATGAAATCTAAGATCAATTGCTTATTTGTATGTCGATCTGTAGAATTAGTATACAAGACTTTCATGACAAAACAATAGCATTTCAATTCTTCAGCATTCTCCATTTTCAATTATTTTCCTCACTTTTTTGATACTTATGTTGTCAGCAGTACGAACATGGAGCCGATTTTCATGCTTATTCGTCCTTACAAGATAAAGAAAGATGCCTCAATTATGAGACATCCTCTCATTCACTAATCATTTTTACGATCTATCGTTCCTTTTTCAAATGTTTCTTCTACTTGCTTTTTCGTTTCTTCTAATCCTTTACTGCTTTTATCTTCGTTCTTTTTTCCTTTTACCTTCTCGTCTGTTTCTCTTTTTTGATCTGACATGCTATGGTCTCCTTTTTCATCATTTGACTTCTTTTTCTTTACCCTTTATTAGAAAAGTTCACACATAGGTTATTCCAGAAAGTCTTAAAGCCCTATTTTCAAGAGTTGGAATTCTTCTGATTGGAATTATTGCTGGATTAGACGGTTTTGGGATTGCAGATTTTTTAAGCTGAAGAAAACATTTCAGAGCGCTCCCTATCACTTAGGAGCGCTCTTCATCAACATATGTTAACCTCAACGTTCACACTTTCATTCACCTTATTTTAAAGATCCCTTCCCTTACGTATCTAATTCTTAACTCGTGTTAAGTTAATTTCAATAATCTTTTCACTTCATATTTCGATACGCCTTCTGCTAAATCTGCATTTAAACACTTTTTTTCAAATACAATTTTTTGATTTTTGTTCATTTCTTTAATAACAACAGCATACCAACCGTCAGTGCGCTTCGAACTTTTTGCAATATACTTTACATCATTCATCAGCATCACTCCCTTAACTTCAATATTCGACAGAAAGAGAGAGCTTCCTGCTTAATTATCGTTATATTCAGAATTTGGTTCGAAAGTTGCATTTATTGCTTTTGCAACTTAAGGAAAGAGAGTGAATAGGTCTTAAGCTTTAGTCAGACCACTTATAATCACATGGCTGTGGCCCTATTATTGATCTCATTTATTTTATCATAATCAATAATCTATCTCTTACAATTATATAAATGTCAGTTTAACCACTAGTTGAATCTGGGTATTAGGAACAAAAAGGAGGTATGACTGATGAATAATAAGGAAAGCAAGCATCTATTCTTTAGCATTATTTATCTCATTGCAGCAATGGCGAGTGGTGTTAGCGCTTATTTGAACGAGAATGCATTTACCATCATTTTCACGATATTGTGTGGAGTGTTCCTAGTCTTGGCCATTCTCTCCTTTATTCAAAGTAAAATGAATAAACCTAAGCAAATTTAAATACTATATACTAAAAAGAGCATCTGGCTTTGTCAGTCAGATGCTCTTTTTATATTCTGTGTTCTTACTTAATCGATTGTACTCGACCGACTTGACCATCCTGCAGTCTTACTTTAATTCCATGAGGGTGCGTTTGTGAATTGGTTAGAATATCTTTCACAATTCCCCGAGTCATTTTCCCAGTACGTTGATCTTGCTTTAATACGATATCAACTTCGATTCCTGGTTGAATGTTTTTTCTTTCTTTTCCAGATTTCATGATTTCTTCTAAGCTCCCAACATCATTGTCACTTATTTATTTTCTTAATACAAGTATATCATAAATGACACGAGACGACTTTTGGCCAAACGTACAGTTCCTTTTTTTATTTCGCTTCTTTGTCCAGCTTCATTTTCTGTAATCGTAGAGCATTCAAGACAACGGAAACGGAACTGAACGCCATTGCAGCACCAGCTACCCAAGGAGCAAGTAGCCCAACAGCCGCAATCGGAATACCTAGTGAGTTGTATAAGAAAGCGAAGAAGAGATTTTGCTTAATGTTAACCATTGTTTTTCGACTGACCATGATGGCATCGACGACACTATTCAAGTCTCCACGCATCAATGTAATGTCAGCTGCTTCAATCGCAATATCTGTTCCTGTACCTACAGCCATACCAACATCAGCAACAGCGAGTGCAGGTGCATCATTTAAGCCATCTCCAACCATCGCTACTACTTTTCCTTCACTTTTCAATCGTTCGATAACAGCACTTTTTTCTTCAGGCAGAACCTCTGCAATGACATTTTTAATTCCAACTTGTTTCGCAATCGCTTCAGCTGTACGTATGTTATCTCCAGTTAACATAATGACCTCTAGGCCAAGTTGTTGCATACGTTCAATTGCTTTCTTTGAAGAATCCTTTACCGTATCAGCAACTGCAATCAAACCATTATATTGCCCGTTCATTGCAATAAGCATGGCTGTCTTTCCTTGACTTTCAAGTTTAAACATTTGTTCTTCTGCATCACTAAATGAGATGCCTTCTTGTGACAATAGACTACGTGTACCAATTAGAAGCTTGTTTCCTTGGACAGTAGCTTTAATACCATGACCAGGTACCGCTTCAAATTGTTGTGTTTCAAATAATGATAGTCCCCGTTCTTTCGCACCGTTCACAATCGCTTGTGCAAGCGGATGCTCTGACTTATTTTCAGCAGAAGCGATCAATTGTAACAAAGCTTTTTCTTCATTATTTTCTGCAACAAAATCAGTTAATGTTGGCTCACCTTTTGTGACGGTTCCTGTTTTATCAAGAACAACCGTTTGAACGGATTGTGTCGTTTCTAAGTGCTCACCACCTTTGAAAAGCAAACCCAATTCAGCGGCTCTGCCCGAACCAGCCATAATGGATGTAGGAGTGGCAAGACCAAGCGCACACGGACAAGCAATCACAAGTATAGAAATTGTTGGAATGAGCGCTGCGCCTAGATCACCTGGAGTTACAAAGAGATACCATACGAAAAATGAAACGAGCGCAATAAGAACAACAACAGGAACAAAGATACCAGATACTCTATCTGCAAGTCGTTGAATATTCGCTTTCGAGCCTTGTGCTTCTTCAACGATCTTTACAATTTGCGAAAGCGCCGTGTCCTTTCCTACTTTGGTCGCGACCATCGTCAGTGAACCATTTTTATTTATCGTCGAACCAATAACGGCATCCCCGACATGCTTTTCAATCGGAATACTTTCACCCGTAATCATTGATTCATCAACAGCCGATTGGCCTTCAACAATTGTTCCATCAACAGGTACCTTCTCACCAGGCTTAATGACTAAGTGATCACCAACGACAACTTGCTCAAGCGGGATTGTCTCTGTCTCGCCATCACGCAGCACTGTCGCTTCCTTTACCTGTAAACCTAGCAACTGCTGAATGGCTTGACTTGTTTTCCCTTTTGCACGAGCTTCAAATAACTTTCCAAGCACGATCAATGTAATAATCACAGCGGCCGTTTCAAAGTATAAATCTGGCATCATTGTACCGGCTCGCATTGCTTCAATTCCTAAATAAATACTATAGAAATATGCAGCAGATGTACCTAGTGCAACAAGTACGTCCATATTGGCACTCTTATTTCGTAATGCTTTATAGGCGCCAATATAAAACGGTGCTCCGACAATGAACTGGACAGGTGTTGCAAAAGTAAGCTGTACCCAAGGATTCATTAAAGCATGCGGCATCCACATCCATGAAGTAAATTCAAAGTGAGTGACCATAGACCAAAAGAGAGGTAATGTTAAGATTGCCGAAAAAATAAATCTTCTTAATTGCTTCTTCATTTCATTTTCTTTATCACTTGTACGTTCTTTGTCGCTTGCTTTCTCCTTTAACTTATATCCAAGCTTATCAACAGCTTCCTTCATATCCTTTTTCGTGATGGCATCCTCAATATACTCGACAGTTGCTGTTTCAAGAGCTAAATTAACCGTCGCTTTTTGAACACCATTTAATGTATTTAATTTTTTTTCGATACGATTTGAGCAAGCTGCACACGTCATGCCACTCACATCGAATTCTTCTTTTGCTACTCTTACTTGATAACCCAACTTCTCTATTTTTTCAGTTATGTCGGATAAACTTAAGTCATCTGATCGAAAGCGAACACTCGCCTTTTCTGTTGCTAAATTAACATGCGCTTCATTGACACCTTCCATTTTCGAAAGACCTTTTTCGATTCTTGTCGAACATGCCGCACACGTCATTCCTGAAATCTCGAAGGATAGATCTTTTTCTGACATTTCAACTCATCTCCCATCCTACCCTAGTAGGGTATATGTATATTTTAAGAAAAGGATGTCTTAAAAGGATCTGACAATAAGCTTGCTTGCTCAGACACGATCATTTCAAAACATCCTTTTTATTAGAATTAACTTTTGCACTAAAGTTATTCTACATCATACCCTTGTTCTTCAATTTCTTCTTTGATAGCAGTAAGGCTTACTTTTTCTTGATCAAACGTTACATCCGCCGTACCTTTTCCAAGATCTACTTTAACAGAACTTACGCCATCAAGCTTTCCAACATTGCCCTCTACTGCAGCTACACAATGACCACAAGTCATACCTTTTACATTTAGAGTCGTTGTTTCCATGTTATCCATCTCCTTTATTTAACTTACCTCTATCTTACTATACTCCTGTAGGGTAATCAAGTAATACAAATTGGATTATGTTTTCGTTAAACGTTCAACGACATCCATAAGCTCTGATATTGCCTCGTCTCCATTGCCCTTTTGAATCGCATCTGACACACAGTGCTTCGTATGATTTTCCATTAAATGCAGACTAACCTTCTTCATCGCAGCATTAATTGCCGATATTTGAATCAATATATCCACACAGTAACGGTCATTTTCAACCATATTCTGAATACCTCTAACCTGTCCCTCAATTCTTTTAAGACGATTAATTAACTGTTCTTTTTCACGATCGTTCCGGTGATCAACAGTTTTATGTTCGTGCATAATCAACCCCCCCTTTCCATAAATACGGTACGTGGGTATACCGCTTATTGTAAATACTAAGCCCTTCTCTTGTCAACTGTGTTAAGCGTGAATTCTTATATGCCTCTGACCCACAGTACTCTTGATTATTCAATAAGATTCAATAAGTTGATTCAATTGTGGTATTTCATCCAGAATTAAATCAACTGGTACTGCTAAACCGTGCCCTTCTTCTTGACTCCCTAGTGGTGAAATTGAACGTGCGTATACGACACCGACAACTTCCCCTTCTTCAGATAACACAGGGCTCCCACTGTGTCCTGGGAAGATTGAAGCTGAAATTTTCATAGTTTGAAACGAGGCCTCTTCATTTAAAATTTCTCCATTTATGACAATTTGAGTTTGTGTAAGCGGATTACCGATTACATAAATCTCCTCTTGCTCTAAAGCTGAAGTCGAACGCATCGGTAAATAAGGAAGCTCTGTTCCATCTACTTTTAAAAAAGCAATATCAAGCTCTTCATTTGATTCAAGAACTTCCGCTTGAAAAATTTCTCCACTTGGAAAAGATATCACTATAGGGTTTTGCTGATGGATAACATGATGATTGGTCAATATGTAACCATCTGAATGAATCGCAAATCCAGTTCCTCTTCCAGTAGGACCCTGCACGGTTACAACAGCCTCTTTGAGTTCTGCTATATGCTCTTGCTGACTTAACTCTTCCGATGTTCTTGCTAATTCCATTGAGTCGCGTGAAAAATGACTAAATAAGCTATTTACTCCTTGTAAAACAAGCATTATAGCAATCGCTAGTCCGATTAAGCGAATCAATCTTGTTTTTCTCTT
Organism: uncultured Bacillaceae bacterium; assembly: GCA_963838465.1. Classification (GTDB taxonomy): domain Bacteria; phylum Bacillota; class Bacilli; order Bacillales; family Bacillaceae_D; genus Halalkalibacter. Next base: position 618,477 of record CAWIQZ010000017.1, on the reverse strand, counting down.
CTTTTTTAGAATGTCTTCTTCTGTCTCTTCTTCATCCATTAAAAAGTCTTCTGGAGACGGTTCCTCAAATTCTTCTTGTTGATCGAATAAATCCTTATCCTCTTTCATCCGCTAACTCCTCCTCTACTCTATCCATTTCAGAGGTCTTTTCTAAGATCATAGCATTTCTGCAAACATCTCGTCTAATATGCCAACCGCTAACGCTTATTTTCTGAGAATGTATATTCGTTGTTAGTTCTGCACATCTTGCATTATACTAAGCTTAGGTACTAAGTGACGGTCGCTTGAATTAGAGGAGGAACGTATGGAACTTATTTCAATAGATAATGTGCAAAAACACATTAATAGCTTTGCTAGACAAGATATTTATCTTCATTTAGAAACGACAAATGGTGCTTATGCATCTCATGTTGATCAATCTTTTTTTTCAGCCAGCGCCTATATTCGAAATGCACAAGTCAATTATGAACATGGGAAAATCATAGGTAATGGCCCGTACCGAGTAGGGCTTAAGCTTGATATTGGGTGGATTTATGCAGAGGGATTAACACATTATGAATTAGACAAATATGGAAGGCTCTTACTAGCTGGCCATGGCTTTGATGGCAAGCTTGCTGTCGCTCTTGAAATAAGTAAGACGCCATTTGAATAGAAAGGAGTGAACGACTTATGGGTAAAGAACGTCAAATATTAGTGATCTTTCCGCATCCAGACGACGAAGCTTTTGGTGTTTCTGGAACAATCTCGATGCATGTTTCAGAAGGTACCCCCGTTACATATGCTTGCTTAACGCTCGGTGAAATGGGACGAAACTTAGGAAATCCACCGTTTGCCACTCGGGAATCACTTCCAAAAATCCGACAGAAGGAGCTGTTAAAAGCAGCAGAAGTGATGGGAATCAAAGATTTACGAATGATGGGCTTCCGAGATAAGACTATTGAATTCGAAGATGATAACAAGATGACAACACTTGTATCAGATTTAATAGAAGAATTACATCCATCCCTTGTGATTAGCTTCTATCCAGGCTATTCTGTTCATCCAGATCATGAAGCGACAGCAAGAGCGGTCGTTAGAGCAATCGAACGTATCGAAGAGCAAAATCGTCCAAAGCTTCATTGCCTTGCATTCTCTAATAATCATGAGCAGGAAATTGGGCAAGCTGATGTGGTTATCGATGTTTCAGCGTTTGCTGAACAAAAAAAGGCAGCCATGTATGCCCACCTCTCACAAACATCGTGGATGCTAGCGGATATGGAGACAAAATGGGCAGCTAATGACGAAGAAGCCTTCAATTGGCTACACTTCGAACGATTCTGGACCTATACATTTGAATCATAAATCGATGAAATAAATACTAAGATGTCTGATCCCTAGTACACACGATAATATGCTCGATTTTCTTTCGATGCACATGACGAGTGATCGCTAGCAAGAGCAGACTTTTTTGTTTATTAAATCATCTACATTCCTTGCACTGTTCTCTTTTACCCTTTATAATGTATAACTTGTGAGCAAACGAGATAAAGGAGTGATTGGGTGCTTTTAACAAAGCTTCGTGCCGAGGAAGAGCAAAAAGATCCAGAAATATTGGAACAAAACCTTGAAGAGCTTGAATTTCAGCTTTTTCGCATGCAAGAAAACTTAAAGGAGATCGCAAAGAAATGGCAAGTCATTGGAATTGAACGAACGAGAAATGAAAAATGGGTGATTGTGTCAATGTTTGATGATGGGCATCAATGTAAGATTATGCTTAATCAATGTGAAGCCGCCTATCGTGATGTTTGGGACTTTTCGATCCAAGCACAATACACCGATCCATTTACGATCCATATCGGCGACATAAAAGGTGAAGAGAACAAAGGCTATGGCTCAATCTGTATGAAGTATTTGAAAGAGCATGCTAAAAATCAAAATGTTCACTTCATTAAAGGAGACTTAGCAAAGCGCGATTGGGACCATCTTGATAGACTCATCCATTTTTATGAGAAGCATGATTTTAAAATTGAAATCGATCATGAAAATCACTGTGGATCAATCACTTGCCAGGGGGCTGCCCATAAGGTCATTTTATGACCTTATGGGCAGCCCTCTTTTTTGTCATTTCAAATAAAAAAGTGCACAAAAAAATCGCCCTATCGTTTAAAATGAAGTCACCACAACAAACATTCAACAAGGAGCGATTTTTATGTGCAACCAATTGGCTACTTTTAAAGATTATAACATGAACCAGCTGATTCTTCCTATGGATTATTCAGATTTAATCCCAGAAAATCACGTTGCTCGTGTGGTAAACGACATGGTGAACCGGCTAGATGACCATTTGTTTTTTGACGTGTATAAAGGCGGTGGGAGACCTGCCTATCACCCTAAAATGATGACCAAAATCATTCTATATGGATATACACAGAAGATGTTCTCTTGTCGAGATATTGCGAACGCTCTTCGTGAAAACCTTCCAATGATGTGGCTTGCCTCCCAACAGTCTCCGGATTTCCGTACAATAAACCGGTTCCGGTCCGAACGTTTAAAACCGTTAATGGATACGTTGTTTACGGAACTAACAAAACTCCTCATTACGGAAGGATACATTGATGGAAAGCACTACTTTTTAGATGGAACAAAGATTGAGGCCAATGCGAATAAATATTCTTTCGTTTGGAAAAAAAGCGTTCTTAATTATGAGGAAAAGCTTCAACTTAAGGTAGAGGAGATGCTTCAAGCCATTGACGAAGCGATCCATGTGGATCTTACTTCGTTAAAGCAAGAGGATGCATTATTTGAGAAAGATCGTATTTCTAGTGAAGCTCTTCAAACGGTTGTCGACAAGGTTGAGGAAGAAATGAAAACTCAAGAAGAAAAGCTTGAAGAGATCAAAGAACCTGCGACAAAAAAAGAGAAGAAAAAAGAAGTACGTTCTCTACAGAAGACTCACAGAACTCTATTAAACGATTACCTTCCCCGTCTTCAAAAATATGAACATCAAGTGGGGATTTTTGGCGAGCGCAATAGTTTCTCGAAAACAGATACAGATGCGACTTTCATGCGTATGAAAGAGGATCATATGAACAACGGACAATTAAAAGCAGGCTACAACTGGCAAGTAGGAACACAGGATCAATTTATCCTTTTTTACACAGTGCATCATAACCCAACGGATACTCGATGTCTCGAGCCACATATTGCCCAATTGAAAGAAGCAAATCTCCCTTTACCAGAGTTCATCATTGCCGATGCTGGTTATGGTAGTGAATCCAATTATGTAGCCATGGAAGAAGAAGAGTTTGAAACACTAATCCCTTACAATACCTACCGTCAAGAACAAAAACGTTCTTTCTCTAAAAAACGATATCATCCGCATAATTGGGATTACGATGAAAAAGAAGATCTTTATTGGTGCCCAAATAATCGAAAGGTCCCTTTTCTAAAATACAGTAAGAAAACAGACCGATACGGATATACACGAGATTTTAAGATCTATGAATGTGAGACATGTGAAGAATGTCCATTTAAGTCGGATTGTACGAAAGCGAAAGGGAATCGCCAGGTTCACTTTAATCCAGTCTATGAAGATTTTAAAGCACAACAAAATGCCAAATTGAATAGTGAAGAAGGCGGAACGCTCTACCAAAAAAGAAAAATTGATGTGGAGAGCGTATTTGGTCATGTCAAACAAAATCTTGCCTTTCGCCGATTGCATCTTCGCGGAAGCGAAAAAGTGAAAATTGAGCTTGGACTTGTAGCATTAGCCCATAATATGAGGAAGCGAGTGGCGGCTGACCGCCACTCGCAAGAGAATGAAAAAATGCATAACAAAAATCACGGAGACCAGTGCAACCAGGTCTCCGTGATTTTTAGTATTTCAGGGCTTTTGGGACAGCCCCTTTTTACATAGGAAACCTTTTCAGACACAAGAATTTATATTTTTTAGTCATAGTTTTGGTCAAGATCATACTAAATGATTGTGATTCAGCCTTGGAAACTGGGACTTCTCCATTCAAGCAAAATATGAAGATCAATCAACAATTTTCTTAGGCGACATCAAAGGCGAAGAGAACAAAGGCTATGGCTCAATCTGTATGAAGTATTTAAAAGAACATGCTAAGAATCAAAATGTTCAGTTCATTAAAGGAGACTTAGCAAAGCGCGATTGGGACCATCTTGATAGACTCATCCATTTTTACAACAAACATGACTTCAAGGTTCAAGTAGACGATAAAAACCGCTATGGAACAGTAGTTTGGAAAGATTTAGTATAATGTGGGGATTAAGCAATATCCCCACTGGTCATACTTTTGGTCATAATCTTTCAATATAAAAATTATTATCGAGTAAACTATCTACTTCTTTTCGCATTAAGGGTATCATGATTTTGAAAGAATCCGCTCCACTTGTTTTACTTAATCATGTGAGATCATGTAGCTTCACTGATTAAGTAGAAACGTTGGAGCAGATTTTTTTAGTACTCTATCGTTTCAAGCATTGCCCACATGCTAGGTGCTAACCCTTCAACTGCTTCCTTTTGCGGAAGGAACATTGTGAAGCCAATTAACTCTCCGTTATAGTTTTTTGCGACATGGATAATAGATGTGGTTTCATTATTAGACGTTACCTCTTCAATAAGGGCAAATTCGACTCCATCCAGAGGAACATCGATAGCATCAGTGCTCTCCCCCTCTGCATGATCGATTATGGTTTGTTTTAGCTCATCAGCATTGGCATCTGTGCTATGATTCGTCACTCTAGTAAAGAAGGACTCATCAAATTGAGAAACGATCACATCTCGATTAGGCTCTTCGCTATCTAACATGAAATCCTCTAATAGATATATTCCGTAACCAAGTCCACTACGATGAAATTGTGCTGGTCTCATCTCTGTTTCTCCTTCAACGTAGACAGGAATATCTTTTATTTCAGCTGCATCAATTGCTCCCGTATTTGTTGGTTCATTTTGTTCTGTTTCTTGTTCTATATCTTCTTCTACTCTCTCCGGTTCTGTCTCAGGCTCCATTTCTGATTCTACTTCTTCAACAGGCTCCTCGTTTAATTCTTCCCCTTCTGAAGATGTGTCATTTCCACATGCAGCGATTGCTAGCAGAAAAAAGAGTGAACATCCTATTATCGCAAATCGTTTCATTGTGTTTCCCCCTCTTATCTATTTTACAATTATAAAACGACCGTCTCTTTTAAAAAGTTTCGTTTACAACATTTATTTCTAAGTTGAAAGATAAAAGCATCAGCAGCCGTTGTTTGCTTGCTGACGCTTTTATTTATTATAGTCAATCTTGTCCGATGAAAGCATAACTGAAGGCTCCCATTAATAAGCCAAGTATAGCTCCGCCGATCACCTCTTCAGGCATATGACCTAAACGTTCTCTTAATTTCACTGCTTTTTTCCAATTTGATCGCTGATGATGGAAACCCGCAAGCTCTTCGATTTCAGCATCCATTTCATTCACTTTAATCGTTAATTCGCCTGTTTGTCTTCGGATTCCTTGAGCATCGTACATCACTATGAGACCAAATACCGTTGATAGCGCAAAATCAATGGAAGATACCCCGCGTTCAAGTGCAACATAGGTGGCTAATGCCGTCACACCTGCCGAATGAGAGCTCGGCATCCCTCCTGATTCAAAGAATGCAGCTGGATCCCACTCACCTGTACGTTCTTTTTTCATTGGAATTTTTAATGCTTGTGCAAGACCGATTGTAGCAAGTGCCGTTAGCATAGGACGATTCATCTCTTTCACCTCTTACATAGAGTGCGAATCATCACTGAGAACTATTCTTTTTTTCGTATGGAATTGAAATCGAAATAACCTGATCAATTTCAATTTGATACGGAAGATTTTCAATTTCTACAATAAGTGCCCCTTCTTCTAGCCAACATTATTTTTTCAACAGGCATTAAAACGATTGAATTATTACCCTTTCTCACATTAAACGGTGTTTTTCCTATTTCATAATCAGGTTAAATGGCAAGATGAAATATCCATTTTAGTTTTGTCATCTTTTCACTTCCTCTTAAGCACGTTCAATCAAATCGATTCGTTCTCGTTTATTCGCTTCAATCGATTCTTGTAAATCGCTTTGTTGCTGTCTTAAAGTTGTTAACAGCCCTCTAATATCTTCTAACATGTCTGTCGTCTGACGAAGCGAATCGTTTATTTTACCATGGACCATCCAGTCAACGATAAAGCCATCAAAGAAATAATCAGCGAAAGTGAGAAATCCACTCATTTCAATTTTAAAGTCTGTATAAGCATTCACATCACGCAATTCTTCCTCAAAATGACGTAGTGCTCGCTGCGCTTCATGAATATTTGCTTTCGCATCATCAATGTGACTATGCTTAATCGCAGTCGAGATCATCCCTCCACCAAATATGTCCCACGTTGACCAACCACTTGCACTTTCTAACGAAGCTATAGCTACATTTAATGCTTGTTTCGCGTTTTCACCTGCAACGATCGCCTCATCAAATTCGTTCGCTTGTGCCTTTAATTCCGCTCCTTTTTCTAGCAGTGAAGATATTTGCTCACTTTCTACCGAATCCATCGATAGAAGTAACGCTTTTTTCTCTTGTAACAGCTGCTCATGCTCTTCTTTTGGTTGCCCAAGCGGAAGTAGGATTTTCTCGATTTCTGTCATTTCCTTTTGTAAGTCATTGATCGTCGCAACAGCTTCATCGTATTTCAATTGTGCTTGTAGTAGCTCCTGTTGCTCCTTTTCCATTTTTTCTAATTTACGTCCAACTATGGTGTAAAATAAATTTGTAAAAGAGAGCTTTTCAAATTGTTCGACATCGGTTCTCTCTTGCTCTACTCGATATTTTAATTTCTGCATTTTTTGTTGCTCTTCGTGTAAGTAATTTTCTGCCCGTATTTTGTGATCATTCCACTTTACGTGCAAGCGCATTCTTTCTTTCATTTCTTCTAAGCTCTCTTGATATTGATTTAACATAGCTTTCACCTCTACTCATTGATACGATATCACAAATAAAAAAGTTTCAAATGGTGTTTTAATTAGAAAACTTGGCTTATCGCCAAGCTTTAATGGCGAAAGCCCTAGTTGCACTCATACTTTAATCCTTGCCTACGTGATGTAGGTACTTGGCGTTGCTCACAGGACGTGAGCGTACTTAGCGAAGTTTCCTTTCTTCAGGACGTGAGCGCACTTAGCGAAGTTTTCCTTTCTTCAGGACGTGAGCGCACTTAGCGAAGTTTCCTTTCTTCAGGACGTGAGCGCACTTAGCGAAGTTTTCCTTTCTTCAGGACGTGAGCGCACTTAGCGAAGTTTCCTTTCTTCAGGACGTGAGCGTACTTAGCGAAGTTTTTCTTAGTTAAACTTAAAGTACAAAAAAAGGAAATAGAGTCCATTCACTCTACTCCCACTTTTATTAATCTAATCTTCACTCTGTTCGTTTTTATGCTGCTTCTTTTTTCGCTTCCAAATGAAAAACCCACCAATAAGCAAAGAAAACGGAATCATAATTGGACTTAATCCGATTAGCAGAATGATGACCCTAGAGCTTGCTGATAGTAAAAAATTTATCGTACTAATAAACATATTCTTCGAGCGTTCCCACGTATTTAATGCATTCTCATCTTGAAAGGATGCAACCTCAACTCGCCTTTCTTGAATTGTGATCGTGATCGTTGAAAAGTCAACTTGGTTCTCAAGGAATTGGATACGTCCCATTAGTTGTTCCATTTCTTCCTGTACAGCTGCTAGCTCATTTGATATTTTCAAAAGATTTTCTGTCGAGTCTGCCTGTTCCATGAATCCGAGCAAGCGTTCTTCAACGACGCGTTTTGATTTTAACCTAGCGTCTAAATCGACAAATTCCTCTGTTACATCATTTCCTTGGGTGAATTGTTCCAGCACCTTGCCATCACTTTCGGCAACAGACCCGAGAAACGAATGAAAATATTGTTCTGGGACTCGTATCGTCATCGTACCATCAAGCTGCCCTTGCCCGCTTTCAAAGTAAGAGGATTCAACTACATATCCCCCTATCTCTATCGCTTCTGCTTGAATGGCATTTGCTGCTTGGTGATAGTCGCTTACTTCGATCACGATGTTTCCCTGGTAGATCATCATTCGGTCCTGCGATTCGATTTCAGTCGTATCTTGTTCAGCTATTTGTGCTTCCTTAGTGACCTCCATTTCTGTTGACTCAACTGCTCCTGCTTCCGTGACTGAGTCTTCCATCAAATTCGATTCAGCGTCATTCATCGATGATTGTTCTTGATCAGCATTACTACAGCTAGAAATTAATAATAGTAAAAATACCATTAGCAAACTGAGACTTATTCGTTTCATGACCCACCTCTTTTCTATATACAAAGATTTACATATAGAACGCACCTCGGTTCAAAAAGGTTCCAAATAAACTTAGTTTGACAACGCATTCTCTTTCTTTTCCATTATTTTCTTTCCTTATATCTTTTGATACTTCCGCACGAGCTCCTGCAGTTTAAGCGCAAGACCGATTTTTCCATCAACTTTAAGTTGGCCTGTCATGAATGCAACTGTCGGATTTAAATCATCTTCAAGCAGTTTCATTAAATGTTTCTCAGATAGCGTTAACGTCACATCTGCATCTTGCTGAATTCCGTGTATTAAATAAGCCTTCCCTTGAAGAAATGCTACCTGTACACGATCATGATCGATTACATCAAATTGAAAAACCCGATCCTTCTCATTTTTGATATGCTCAGGAGACTGATTTATTTTCTCAATAAATGCTTTCAATGCTTCAATAGTCACGATGAATCTTCCTCCTTTTTTTATGCTTATATAACTAATTCGTTTTACTTGTAAGCGATTCCTTTCCATTCAACATTATCTATAAAAAACACTTGCACAATAGTAATATAACGAATATTATAGTTAATGTTGTTTATTTTGTTCGTGTCTAGGAGGCATAACATGATTGAAAAATGGTTTCGTTTAAAAGAAAATCACACAAATGTAAAAACAGAATTAATTGCTGGTATGACAACATTTTTAACGATGGTATACATTGTTGTCGTTAATCCGATTATTTTGGCTGATGCTGGTGTTCCATTTGAACAAGTATTCTTAGCAACCATCATTGCGACTGTCGTCGGCACCCTTTGGATGGCTTTTTTTGCAAATTACCCGATCGCTATTGCTCCAGGTATGGGATTAAACGCTTATTTTGCTTATTCTGTCGTTGGCGCTAATCCTGAGATCGGCTATGAAGTCGCATTTGGGGCTGTCTTCGTTTCTGGGATTCTTTTTATTGTGTTGTCATTAACACCGTTTCGTGAAAAACTCGTTGAAGCCATTCCTTCTAACCTAAAGCATGGCATTACAGCTGGTATTGGATTGTTTATTGCTTTTATTGGCATGCGCTTAACAGGTCTAATTGTTGCGCATCCAGCTAATCTCGTTGCGCTAGGGGATCTCAAATCTCCTCAAGTCGTTCTGGCCTTAATTGGACTTGCCATTACAATTATTTTGATGGCATTGCAAGTGAAAAGTGCCTTATTTATTGGGATGATCGCAACAGGTATGATCGCTTTTTTGATGGGACATTTGTCATTTGATCAGGGCTTTGTTGCGATGCCGGCTCAGCCAGAATGGTTCGTTTTTGGTTCACCAATAGATGCGTTGATGAATGTATTCCAATATGGGTTGTACGCTGTTGTTTTCTCTTTCTTACTTGTAACTATTTTTGATACAACAGGTACGATGATTGGTGTTGCACAGCAAGCGGGCTTTATGAAAGGGAACCATATGCCAAGAGCAAGACAAGCGTTGCTTGCTGACTCTGTTGCTAAGACTGTCGGATCCATTTTTGGAACAAGTCCAACATCTGCTTATATTGAATCATCTGCAGGAGTGGCTGCTGGAGGACGTACTGGTTTAACGACCGTTACAGTAGCCGGCTTGTTTATATTAACCATCTTTTTTGCACCTACTGTAAGTGCTGTCTCTGGCCTTGCAGCGATTACGTCTCCAGCTTTAATTATTGTTGGAAGCTTAATGCTAGGAAGTGTCGCCCATATTAAATGGGATGAGTTTGATGAAGCCTTCCCTGCATTTCTAGTCATTTTAAGCATGCCGCTTACATCAAGTATTGCGACAGGTATGGCACTGGGTTTATCTCATATCCAATCATGAAACTCGTTAAAGGGAAAGGGCGCTCTGTTCATCCGCTCGTTTATCTTTTCGCCATTCTCTTTTTGATTCAACTTGTTTTCATGCCGCATTAAATATGTAGGTTAGAAAACTTGGCTTATCGCAATTGTAATGGCAGAAAGCCGTAGCTGCACTCATACTTTAATCCTTGTACTTGAAGCTTAAACTTTCTTAATGCAAAAAAAGAACTGACAGCGGCTGTCAGTTCTTTTATCCTTTATCATTAGCTTAATGCTTGTTCGATTTTCTTCTTTGTAATATTCCAGTGTGAATCACACCACTTTACAGCTTTCTTTTCAAAAATAAACAGCTGCGGAGATTCATGCTTAATGCTGAGCTCTTCTGCAATCGTATTTGAAACAGGGCGTTGCTCAATGACTTTCACGAGTGCAAACGTAGCATCAGACCCATCATGACTATCAATAAAAGCATTAAATTCTTTATAAGCTTCCGCACTGATTGGACAAGTCGTACTATGCTTCAACAAAAATACTGTCTTTTCTGTTGATTCTTCCAATAAATCATGCCATTGGTCTACTGATTCTAATTCTTTCATTTTCTCATTTTTATCGTCACTCCTAGTTTTATATTATGTTTCTTCTGTAAAATACATTAATGCAAGCGCACCCGGCCCAGTATGTGTACTGATAATGGGTGAGGTTTCTGTAATCGTAATAAATGGAATATCACGAACCTGCTGAAGAGCTTCCTTTAATTTGAGGGCAAGTTCTTCTGCCTCAACTTGAGCAATCCCGATTGCTTTCACTGTTTTGCCTTCAGATTCTTCTTTGAATCTTTTCTTAAAGTATTCAATCATTTGCATATGAGTCCGTACTTTTGTTATTGGCGTGTACACCCCATCAGCGAGTGAAGCAATCGGCTTAATTTTAAGCAATGAACCAAGCAATGCTCTCCCACGACCAATCCGTCCACCTTTAGCAAGATATTCTAGCGTATCGACCATAATATACAAGGAAGATTGCTCACGAACATGCTTAAGCCGTTCTACAATCTCACTGATTGAGTGTCCATCTCTGGCCATTGTTGCCGCTTCAATGACTTGAATCCCAAGTGCATACGAGATAAAGCCTGAATTCATAACTGTAACACCCTCACCAATCATATCTGCAGCAGTTTGAGCAGCATTGACGGTTCCACTCATCCCCTCTGTAATATGAATGGATAATACATGAGTTGTTTCTGGATCTTCGAGAAGCTCGCGGTATGTTTTTTCAAATGCACCAGCTGATGGCTGAGAGCTTTTTGGTAACTCCTCAGTTGATGTTAATAATGTAATAAATTCTTTTTTCGAAATGTCGACTCCATCTAAATACGTTTTCTCCCCGAATGAAATAGAAAGAGGAACCACTGTGATTCCGTATTGTTTAATCATCTCATCGCTTAAGTCACAAGTCGAATCTGTCACGATCTTTATTGTCATTCAAATATTCCCCTTTATCCTTTAATGATATACGTCATTAAAGTCTGGCGTTCTGCGTTGCTGAAACCCTTTTCATTCCTATAGGATTAGTGCTTGGCTATATCATAAACATACTTTTATCATATCATAGAATGGCGTTTACTGAGAAACGAAACATATCCTCATTTACAACTAAGTGCGAAGTGAATATCCTGATACGTAATATGCTCTGGTAATGCTTCTTTTATTGGTTTGAGCCGCTCTGAACCGATTTCTTTTGCCGTATTTTGGATTAGTTGTCTGTCAACGTCCTTGACATATTCCCATAAACGCAGCTCAACCCCCTCCTCCTGGGCACGAATTAAATGCTTGATGATCGTTTGTTCCGTTAAAGCCTGTTCTTCTACCAATTCAGCAACCGTCGCACCGGATAAAAACTTCTCAGCCGTTTCAAGGTGCTGTCCTTTCTTTGCTTTTGTGTTCGTTGCCTTACGCGAGGTCCGCTCAATTGAAATAGAAGCTGTCTGTTTTCGATCTGAAAATGTGTGAAGAATCGTTAAAAAAGCGTCACCGTACTTTTCTAGCTTCTGCTCACCAACACCCGATACTTGAGAAAATTCATCCAATGTTAACGGAATCAAGCGACTCATTTCTTTCAACGTACGATCAGAAAAAATCATATAAGGAGGAAGTTGTTGCTCATTTGCAAGCTGCTTTCTGCACTGTCGCAATGCCTCGAAAACATCATCTTGCTCAACCGTATCTTCAACAGGTAATGCTTCCATTAAATGAACGGCCTGCTTACCAGTAAGAACAAGTAACGCTTTTTCTGTTAATTGTAAGGTCGGATAAGAAGAACCAGTTGGTTGAAGATAGCCTTCAGCCGTTAAGACATCAATCAACTCAGTGACTGCCTTTTGAGTCCAGTCCTTCATGATTCCGTAAGTTGAAACATTCATAAGGTCAAATTGCTTTATCTTTTGGTTAGAAGAACCTACTAACACTTGAGCAATCAGCGTCTTCCCAAAACGTTCCCTCATTCTTTTCACACATGAAAAAACCATTTGCGCCTCTTTTGTTCGGTCAACTTCCTCACCTGAATTGGCACAATTCGAGCATTTTTCACACGTCATCTCTCGCTCATCACCAAAATAATGGAGAATATATTGCTGCAAGCAACGTTCAGTATGACAATAAGCTGTCATTTGCTGCAGCTTCTTATATTCCATTGCTTGACGCTCTTCAAGTCGATCAGATTGCTCAATCAGAAAGGTTTGCGTGCGAATATCTTGAGGAGAAAAAAGGAGTACACAATCACTCTCTTCTCCGTCTCTACCTGCTCTACCTGCTTCCTGGTAATACGCTTCAACTGTTCTAGGAATGCTATAATGGAGAACAAAACGAACATTGGATTTATCGATGCCCATTCCAAAAGCATTCGTTGCAACCATCACCTTTACTTCATCTCGAATAAAAGCATCTTGTCCAAGCGATCGCTCTTTTTCACTCATCCCACCATGATAACGAGCAACTTGATAACCTGTAGCCTGTAAATCCGCATGAAGTTGTTCAACCTCTTTTCTTGTCGTTGCATAAATAATCCCGGACTCTTCTTTACGAGCAGCTAGAAATGACTCAATAAAACGTTTTTTATTGACTCCCTTCTTTACTTGAAAACGTAAATTAGGACGAGCAAACCCAGTTGCTACGATATGCTCACGTTCAATCTGCAAATACTCTTGCAAGTCATCACGTACTTGTTCAGTCGCTGTTGCAGTCAGCGCAAGGACGGTAGGACGTTCTGCTAATTGTTCAATCCACTGCGTAATGTTCAAATAACTAGGTCTGAAATCATGGCCCCACTGAGACATACAGTGTGCTTCATCAATCGCAATAACAGATAACGAAATGCTTTCCACTAATTGCTGAAAATAAGGCTGCTCTAAACGCTCTGGAGCAACATAGACCAACTTAACCTTACCTTCTATAATATTGGTCTGCCTTTGACGCTCTTCCTCGACTGTTAACGTACTGTTTAAGTAGGTTGCTGCTATTCCCAGTTCCGAAAGAGCATCGACTTGATCCTTCATCAAAGAAATAAGTGGAGAAATCACAATCGTCACTCCTGGAAGAACAAGAGCTGGAATTTGGTAACACAGTGACTTTCCCCCACCTGTTGGCATAATACCTAATGTATCGGTTCCTTTTAATACTTTCTCAATAATCATCCTCTGCCCATCTCGAAATTGATCATAACCGAAAATGGACTTTAGCTTTTCTTCAGCAGTATGTAAATCAATTGAATGCATAGCCTACTTCCTTTCTTTCCTTACTTTTATTACATCAGATTACCTCAATCTACTAAACAATAGCTTTCTTTTCATAAGTTCAAGTTCGCTTCCTTATCCATCCTACCATGCAACGATACATAGGGTCGAGTAGCTTCATACATAGATGATTTAGAAAAATATTGTCATAATGCTATCACTAGACACGCAATGAATGGTATAATTCATTGGATTATGTACATTGGAGGCTTACGCATTTATGATTACTGTTACAAATGTTGGATTACGATATGGTGACCGCAAATTATTTGAAGATGTAAATATTAAATTTACACCTGGTAACTGCTATGGTCTAATTGGTGCGAACGGTGCAGGGAAATCAACTTTCATTAAAATCTTATCTGGTGAAATTGAACCTCAAGCAGGTGATGTTCATATGAAGCCCGGACAACGTCTTGCTGTTTTAAAACAAAATCACTTTGAATATGAAGAATTTGAAGTGTTGAAAACAGTTATTATGGGTCATACACGTCTATATGAAGTGATGCAAGAAAAAGATGCCATTTATATGAAAGAAGATTTCTCTGATGAAGATGGTATGAAAGCAGCTGAACTTGAAGGTGAATTTGCTGAATTAAATGGTTGGGAAGCTGAATCTGAAGCTGCTATTCTTTTAAAAGGCTTAGGAATTGGTGAAGATCTTCACACAAAGAAAATGGCTGATTTAACTGGTTCTGAAAAAGTAAAAGTATTACTTGCTCAAGCTTTATTCGGTAAACCAGACGTTCTTTTATTGATGAGCCGACGAACCATCTTGATTTAAAAGCAATTCAATGGTTAGAAGAATTTCTAATTAACTTTGAAAATACAGTCATTGTTGTATCCCATGACCGTCACTTCTTAAATAAAGTTTGTACACATATTGCAGACTTAGATTTTGGTAAAATTCAAATTTATGTTGGAAACTATGATTTCTGGTATGAATCAAGTCAATTAGCACTAAGAATGGCTCAAGATCAAAATAAGAAAAAAGAAGAAAAAATTAAAGAACTACAAGCCTTTATTGCTCGCTTTAGTGCAAATGCTTCTAAATCAAAGCAAGCAACATCTCGTAAAAAACTTCTTGATAAAATTGAATTAGATGATATTCGTCCCTCTTCACGTAAGTATCCATATGTTCATTTTACACCATGAGCGTGAAATTGGAAATGATCTTATTAACGTGTCGAAGGATTATCAAAAACAATTGACGGTGAAAAAGTTCTTAATAATGTTAGCTTTACTATGAATAAAGATGATAAAATCGCTTTAGTCGGAGACAATGAGATTGCTAAAACTACATTATTTAAAATTTTAGCAGGTGAAATGGAGCCAGATAGTGGTATCGTTATAAATGGGGTGTTACAACATCTCAAGCCTATTTCCCTAAAGATAACTCAGACTTTCTTTGAAGGATCGCGATATGAACTTAGTTGATTGGTTACGTCAATATTCTCCTGAAGATGATAGCGAAAGATTCTTACGTGGCTTCTTAGGACGTATGCTGTTCTCTGGTGAAGAAGTGAAGAAAAAAGCCAGTGTTCTTTCTGGAGGAGAAAAAGTTCGTTGTATGCTTTCTAAAATGATGTTAAGCGGTGCAAATGTTCTTCTTATTAGATGAACCAACAAACCATCTTGACTTAGAATCTATTACAGCAGTTAATAATGGTCTAATCAACTTTAAAGGATCTATGATTTTCACTTCACATGACCATCAATTTATTGAAACGATTGCCAATCGCATTATCGAACTTACAGCAGATGGCTTAATTGATAAACAAATGACTTATGATGAATATCTTCAAGAAGCTAAATAATGAAAAAAGAAACTCCGGTGTTTATTCCGGAGTTTTCCTTTCGTACATATAGAAAAACTATTACGATACGTGTAATTTCATAAAGAAGAGTAGGAGGAACATCGTATGTCGGTGAAAACAGCTTATCTTTTTGCCATACTAGGAGCAGCACTATGGGGCATAACGGGGCTTTTCGTTCAAAATCTTTATGCATACGGTTTTTCGGCCTGGGATGTTGTCGCCATTCGGTCTGTGTTTACAGTGCTTTTGTTACTAGCCTATGTTCTAATTTTTAAACGAGACGCTCTTTACATTCGATGGAAGCATATCCCTCTTTTTATTGGATCTGGCATCGTTAGCTTTGTCTTTTTTAATTGGTGCTTCTTTACCGTAATGGATCAAGCGAACATTTCACTCGCTGTTGTCTTACTTTATACAGGACCACTGTTTGTCACACTTTTATCACGCTTTCTTTTTAAAGAGCTGTTAACACCGAGAAAGACTGCAGCGATCATTGTGACATTAGCAGGATGCGGCTTCGTTGTCGGTCTCTTTCCTTCCATTGATTCTGTTCTCACTGCCTCAACACTATTAATTGGTTTAGGCTCTGGATTTTTTTATGCATTATATAGTATTTTTGCAAAGATTAGTAGTAGACATTATCATACAATTACAATTACGACATATTCGTTTATATGTGCAACCCTTTTTATGGTTTCATCTAGTCAAATTACGCAAAAAGCAGAGCTGTTTTTAAATTCTTCCATTTTATTAAATAGTCTTGGTTTAGCACTTTTCCCTACAGTTCTTGCCTACTTACTTTATACAAAAGGGTTGAGTCAAATAGAATCAAGCCGTGCTTCTATTTTATCAACGATTGAGCCTGTTGTTGCAATCGGAATTGGATTTTTCTTTTTCCAAGATGTTCTTTCCCTGTGGCAATGGTTCGGAGTGAGTCTTGTCATTCTCTCAATTATTCTTGCAGCTGAATCACCAAGTAAACAAGCCAAGATGAAAAAAGCATCTGCACAAGCCATGTGACTCCTGCAGATGCTTTTTTCATTTTCTTTTTACATCCAAGTATTGAATAAGTTCCTTGCTATTCTTATACTTTGGATTATTCGAACGTGTTGAATCCCTTATTTCTGAAGCATAAGTCACTTGAAAAGAAGACAATTTCTCTAACTCTTTTAGAAATTGAATAAGCTCTTCTTCATCTTTACCATTAATTCGTACCCTCATATCATTCCTCGCTGTATCTGAAACTTTTGACTCTATCAATTAGCATGGTTAATGATCGTATCTACGTTGCCTTTGTCTTCTTCGCTTCCAAATTTGATAGACAATGATAATAGTAGCAACCACAACTAATGTATAAATAATTTGTTCAACAAAGCTTGCCCAGTCATTAATTGTGCGACCATAGTAAAAACCAATAAAATAATAAATGCTCATCCAAACAAGAGCAGAGCTGAAACCAACTAATGCAAATATTCGATATGAAATTTTTGAAATTCCGATGCTAAATGGAACCGCATGACGTATAAAAGGAAAGAAATAACTAAAGCTTGCTGCCTTTAACCCATGCTTATCTAACAATTCTTTTCCTTTTTCTGCTCGTGCATGCCAAATTGAACGCTTGTTTTTTTTCGGTAAGGTTTTTCGACGAGAAAGGATATTCCCAACGAGATACAAGATCGTACCGTGGCAAAGAATGCTACCATAAAGAATGATAAATGCAGGAAAAGGGTCAATTAATTGAGTTGTTGCTAGCAAACCCACACTCATTAACAAGACTTCATTTGGAACTGGAAAGATAAAAAGACCAACAGCTGTGATCAAAAATAGAGCGATATAGCCATGTTGTCTAATAATATCAATAAAAAACATCCAGTCCACTACGTCTCTCCTCCTCCACATTCCATTATTATCACTATCTCGCCGTTCTCTTTTACCTTATCCTTTGAAATACTCTTTATAATACCCACCAACTTTGCCGGTGTTGTCAACGACAAAATAAAACTCATCTGTTTCATTTTTCAATTCATATGATTGACCAGCCGTTAAAGCTCGGTTTACCATATATTTCTTTGCATCCGTATGTACACATTCGATCGTACGTAACGTTTGGCGCTCAGTCCATGTTTGGTGAATCATTGGTATAACACTCCTTTTATGATCTATGTTACTATTATAAAGCCAATCCTTGGAATTGCCAACTTTCTAACCTTGAAAGGAGAATCTCACATTAAAGTGAGTTAGCCCTATTGCTTTCAAACCTCAATATTTGAATAGCTTATGAAGAGACTAATCTATATGTGAATGCTCTACCATCAATGAATACGCTCGTGCTAAATCAAGCATCATTCAAATTATCCAAAATACATACCAAAAAGGCTGACCGAGGCCGGCCAACCTTTTGGACATCATGATCTTAGCCTTCAAGTAAAAGAGACTCTGGATCTTCAAGAAGTTCTTTCACTTTGACAAGGAAGCTTACCGCTTCTTTTCCATCAACAATTCGATGATCATAAGAAAGAGCAAGGTACATCATTGGACGATTTTCGAAATTTTCTTCATCAATAGCAACTGGACGCCATTGAACCTTATGCATGCCAAGAATACCAACTTGTGGTGCATTTAGAATTGGTGTTGACCAAAGGGATCCAAACACACCACCGTTCGTAATTGTAAATGTTCCACCTTGAAGGTCTGATAAAGTCAGCTTATTATCACGAGCTTTTTTACCAAGCTCACCAATTTGACGCTCGATTCCAGCAAATCCGAGTCGATCAGCATCACGTACAACTGGAACAACAAGCCCATCATCAGTTGAAACAGCTACACCAATATCATAGAATTTCTTCATAAGAATTTCGTCACCTTGAATTTCTGCATTTAATAACGGAAATTCTTTTAGTGCTCCAATAACAGCTTTTGTAAAGAAGGACATGAAGCCTAGCTTCACACCATTTTTATCAAGAAATGCATCCTTACGACGTTTACGAAGATCCATAACAGCCGTCATATCAACTTCGTTAAAAGTTGTCAGCATCGCAGCTGTTTGTTGTGATTCAACAAGACGCTTTGCAATCGTTTGACGACGACGTGACATCTTAATTCGCTCAACAGGTTTTGCGGGATCAGATGTCGCAGAAGTTGCGGCAGGTGCTTTTTTCTCCTCAGACTTTGCTGCTGGTTGCTTAGTAGCTGGCTTAGACTGATGAGATTCAATGTCTTGCTTACGAACACGACCTAGTGGATCTGTTGTAGAGATTGTATTTAAATCAATACCGCGTTCTCGTGCAAGTTTTCTAGCAGCTGGTGAAGCCAATGGACGTTCTTGAGAAGCTGAAGATGTACTTTCCTCTTCCTTGGCTGCTTCTTCTTTAGGCTCTGTTTTATCTTCTTTTGCTGGTTCAGATGCTTCAGTAGAAGAAGATGCTTCACTGCTTCCTTCGCTTCCATTTTCATCAATGACAGCAATGACTTCTCCGACTTCTACTGTGTCGCCTGGTTCTCTCTTGAATTCTTTAATAACACCTGAATGTTCAGCTGTGATTTCGACATTTACTTTATCTGTTTCTAATTCAGCAATGTATTCACCTTGATTTACGTGGTCACCTACTTCTTTTAACCACTGAGCAATTGTTCCTTCTGTTATCGATTCTGCTAATTCTGGTACTTTGATTTCAATCACGGGAAAAGCCTCCTTATTGTTTGCGTGTCAACGATTCAGTTACAATACGTTCTTGTTCTCTTTTATGAGCATACGGGTCACCTTCAGCTGGACTTGAACGAAGTGTACGCCCAATGTAACTGATTGTTGCTCCCTCAGGTGTGATTTCACGAACTCGAGATTCGATAAATGGCCATGCACCCATGTTCTTTGGTTCTTCTTGAACCCAAACAATTTCCTTTAAATTCTCATAACGTGAGAAGATCTCACGAATTGGTTTCTTAGGGAAAGGATATAGCTCTTCCACTCGAGCGATATGAAGCCAATCCCAGTCTTGGTCTGGATTCTTCTGAACTCTATCAGCTAAATCAATCGCTACTTTACCGCTACACAGAACAATACGTTCAACTTTATTAGCTTGTGTACCTAGTCCTTCTTGCTCAAACACAGGCAAAAATTCACCTTCAGTAAAAGCATCATGACTTGATGCAACAACTTGATTACGAAGCAAGCTCTTTGGCGTCATAATAATGAGTGGACGAACGGCATCTTTTTCAAGAATCTTAGCCTGTCTTCTTAAAATATGGAAATATTGAGCAGCAGATGTACAGTTCGCAATCGTCCAGTTGTTTTCAGCCGCAAGGACTAAGAAACGTTCTACGCGACCACTTGAATGCTCAGGCCCTTGACCTTCATATCCATGTGGAAGAAGAATGACAAGACCAGACTTCTGTCCCCATTTTGCACGACCTGCTGAAATCCACTGATCAAACATAACCTGTGCTCCATTGGCAAAGTCACCAAATTGCGCTTCCCATAGCACTAATGTTTCAGGTGCTTGAACGTTATATCCATATTCAAAACCAACGACTGCCATTTCAGACAGTGGGCTATTATGAACAGCAAATGAGGCATTTGCTTTTTCAAAGGTTTGTAATGGTGTATGAACCTTATCATTTACTCTGTCATGTAAAACAAGATGACGGTGAGCAAATGTACCACGCTCTGAATCTTGTCCCGTTAAACGAATAGGTGTTCCATCGTGAAGAATCGTAGCAAATGCTAATGTTTCAGCTAATGCCCAATCCACCTTACCATTTTCTTCGAAAGACTGTAGACGGCGCTTCAAGATTTTTTCAAGCTTTTCATTTGCTGAAAATTCTTCTGGCCAATCAAGCAACTCTTCATTTATTTCTTTTAATGTCTCAAATGGCACACTTGTCTTCACCTTAGGTAAACCATTAATAACAAAATCAGGTGGTGATAACAACTTTCCTTGGTCCGATTTATTGCCAGCAACTTCATCATATTCAGCTTGTAAACTCTCTTGAATTTCCTTATCTAGCTGATTACCAAATGTGGATTCAATGACTGATTGATCGACTAACTGCTTTGCATAAATCGCCCGCACTGTTGGATGATTACGAATAACATTATAAAGTCCAGGCTGTGTTACTGCTGGTTCATCCATTTCGTTATGACCAAAACGACGATAGCCAATTAAGTCAATTAGAAAATCCTTTTTGAAACGTTTCCGGTATTGAACAGCTAAATGAATCGCTGCCATACAGGCTTCTGGATCATCTGCATTAACATGGAGAATCGGGATTTCGAAGCCCTTTGCAGGATCACTTGCATATGTAGTAGATCTGGAATCATACGTTTCCGTTGTGAAACCAATATTATTATTCGCAATAATGTGAAGAGACCCACCAGTCTGATAACCTTTCAATCGACTAAGGTTTAAGGTTTCCGTAACAATTCCTTGTCCTGGAAAAGCAGCATCGCCGTGAATCAGGATAGAATATGCTTTTGATATTTCTTGTGTAGGGAAACCTTTTGAAGTTCTTGTTTCCTGCGCGGCACGAGCATATCCTTCGACAATTGGGCTTACAAACTCAAGGTGACTAGGGTTATTTGCTAATGAAACCGTAGCTTCCGCCGTGTTTTCTTCGCGAATTTGTCGATCAGCACCAAGATGATATTTCACATCACCAGTCCATCCGTAATTAATTCCAGTCGAACCCTCAGATAGTCCCATGTCTTTTTTCGGAGCATGAAGAAATTCTGAGAAAACCATTTTATAAGGCTTACCTAAAGTATGAGCTAGCACGCTTAATCTTCCACGATGCGCCATACCAATCATGACATGCTCTGATCCTTCATGAACGACTTCACGAACAGCTTCATCGAGCATTGGAATGAGAACATCTAGTCCTTCAACAGAGAAGCGCTTTTGGCCAACAAATGTACGATGAATAAACTTTTCAAAGCCTTCAACTTGCGTTAGACGCTTTAAAAGATTTAGACGTTGTTGTCTTGAAAGATTAGGAACATACATTCCCGATTCAACCATTTTAATGAGCCATTGACGCTCATCAAGATCTTGAACATGATTGAACTCAAAAGCAAGGGTCTTCGTATAAACTTCCTTTAAATAATTGATTGCATCCAAGCCATCCTTCACATGTGCAGGAGCATCAGAGCAGAGTAAGTCTACTGGCACTTGTTTAAGATCTTGCTCTGTTAAACCATACTGATCTAATTCAATCAACTGGCTGTTTTTCTTGTCTTTTATGATCGGGTTGACATCTGATGCAAGATGACCTTTACTACGAATCATATCTGCTAATTTAACAGCACTTACAAATTTCCTCATCATGTCAGGTGAGGCTGCAGAAACTCCTGGAGAAGGGGTTGATTGACTCACCTGTACAGTTTCAGAAGATGGAGGTGGTCCCCAGACATCAAATAATTCACGCATTTCCTCATCTACTGATTCAGGATTATTCGAGTATTCTTCATAAAGCTCAATTGCAACGCCAAGATTGGGACCATGAAACCCTTGCCATGGTTCATCCGCTTTGTGCTCCTTGCTTGACATGTGATAAAAACCTCCTAGTTATCTTCAAAGTCAAATCTATGAATGTTCAAACAATATAACGCTTTCAGAACCATTTTAACATGATTGTCACATTTATTAAAGAATATCTGCAAGTATTCATAGATTTATTTCCAAACAATTTCTGTACCATTCTCTTTTATCATGCAGACTGTAGTTAATAGCACCTAGAATTTCGTCTACAATTAGAAATTGTAAGACTTTTTAATCATAAAATCTAGCTGTTTCGAGTAAATTTTTACATTTTCCACAATTTAAGATACATTTAGAACATCCTATTCGACAAAAGGAATGAAAACATGATTACCATTGACCGATCAAATAAGCAAATTCTCTCTTCGTTATGTTTTAACTGTCAAGATGACGCTTTTCAGCCGCCTACTAGATCCTTTCCCAAAGTTGGCTGCTGTTCTTATAGTCCAACGTTTTATCTTCTTGAAATTTCAAATATGTGCAAAAAAACTGAGGCTATTGATGTTTATTCCATTCTTCATCACCCAGCTGCTCAACTAGAAGAATACAAAGTGACGATCAAGGCTAAGGTTCATCCATCATTTAATCAGCTTTCTCTGGGTCCCCTTACAAGCTTAGAAAAGGATGATTTGCGTCATTCTTACTCTATTTGTCACTTTTTTATAGAAAACAAAGGCTGCTCCCTCGATCCAGCCTTTAAGAATGCTGTCTGTCGTTCATTTATCTGTACGAAAATAGAAGAATCTCTACAGTATGACAAAGACGCTGTTCAGCAAATGACAAATCAAATTAGAAAAGAGGAAGTAGCGTTCCAGCAGCATCATGAGAATATACTGAAACAAAAAGGGATTAATTTGCTAACAAGTCCAACAGAAGTCATTCAGTATTTTGAAACAAGCTAATTTTTCTCAAACACAAAAACTTTTCCTTCATTCATTAAATTGATCGTTTTTGTTGATAAAACCATTCCTTTATTTGCTTCTTCTCATTTTCAGTAAATTGAAATAAAGGAGAATCACAGCCTTCTTCTCTCAATACAATTTGTAGAATATCACCGGACTCTCCTACAATTACTAAAGCTTCTGGCTCGATAAGCTCGTCTGGAATTTCTCCGTTAAATTGGACAACGTAATGCATCCAATGTTGAACGTGAAAAGATTCAAGAAGTTTTAAATCAGTTAATTTACATTCGCTATATTGTTCAAATTGTAAATCTATCATGGTTTGGTTAGCTCGCTTTCATATCTAAGATAACTCTATGTTAACAGATTTCTTCTAGGGTTATGAATAAGGAAAGAGGCCGACTCAAATGAGTCAGCTTCTTTCCATTATGATTATTCAAATGAGTTATAAATCGTTACTTCTCCTACCGACTTACGTGCAGAACGATGTGCAGGATGCGCAGCTTTCCCAATAGTAAGAAGCATAACTGGTACAAAGCGTTCTGGTATCTTAAATGTTTCCACGAAAGCTTTACGATTAAATCCACCCATCGGACACGTATCGTAGCCCTTTGCTTTTGCCGCTAGCATTAATTGCATAGCTGCTAGTCCAGTATTTAAAAAGGCTTCATCTCTTGGAAATGGTCTATTCCCTTCATACGCTTTATCAATTTGACCGACAAGTGTATTTTTCACTTGTTCTGTCATGAAGCCATTATCAACAGCTACTTGATAGACGGCGTTTGCTTCTTTATTTGCTTCTAAATCTCCTAAAATCGCCACCACTGCAGAACTATCGACAATCTGCTGTTGATGATATCCTATTGGCAAAAGCTCTTCCTTTTTCTTTTGATCATCGATCACAAGAAAACGCCAATGCTGTAAATTCCATGACGACGGAGCCGTAGCTGCTACCGTTAGCATTTCCTCTAGCTCTTCCTTTGGAATGTGAACACCTTTTTCATATTTGCGCACCGAGTGACGCTCTTCCATTGTTTGAAATAAACCAAGTTCCTCAAAATGAGTAGCCGTATGCATGATGTGTACTCTCCTTTTTATCTGTGGTCCATTTCATCGTAAAGGAGACTTGTACTATTTGTAAAACAATCTGCTCATCGTAATCGTTTCGTCCATATTTCATTCATCGTTGTAGAGAGCCACCTTAAGAATTCAATTTATTTCTTTTTAAACACAACCATGTACCAGCCTCCTTCTTTGACGACTGAAGTAATTTCTTGTAATTGAAAATTTGTTTGTTTCCCGTATTCTTTTAACTCGATTTCAGAAGGAACTGGATACATTTTCTCGTGCGCTGACATAAAGCTATTGAAAGCCGAAGCAAATGCTTGCCCATGTTTTGATTCAACTAGTGGTGAAATCAAAATGAGAGTACCTTTCTTATTTAATAACTGATTTCCCTTTTGAAACAGTTTAAATCGATCTTCCTTTGAGAAATAATACAATAAATTGTTCATCATGACGATATCATATGTTTTCTTTTCTTCATATGTATGAATATCTCCATGAATGATCGAAATCGACGTGTTTTCTACGTCCTCCTGTGCCTTTTTTAGCAACTGACTCATCTGCTTCTAGCCCTTCAAGGGAAAGCTTCGGATCTTTTATATGCAGTCTTTTTAAATAACCACCGTACCCACAGCCGATATCAAATACTGATTTTGCTTTTGTTTTCTTCACACAGTCAACAACTTTTGGAAAAGCCATTGTTTCGAGCAACGATGACGTTTGGGCCACAGTGTCACCATAGTTCGTTTCAAAAAAATTAATTTCTTTCCCTTGCATTAAATCTCGATATGAAAGCATTGTTGGAATATGTAGCTCCATCATTTCTTTTAATAAGATCCCTACTGAAGATGGGCTCTCCTTAGAAGCATATTTAACTAAATTTTTCTTTGGCTTGATTTGACCATTTCGTTTCTCCTTAAGATGACCAAGAACAAGCCCTACTTCCACCCAGCGCTGGAGTAAGTCTTGATTAAGTTCATTCGTTGCAGCAACTTCTTCAACGAAGGCACCTTTTCGGAAATGTTCGAATAAATCAAGGCTATAGCCAAGGTGAGCGTGCCATGTTGGGAGAAAGGGCTCGTTTCGCTTCATCCATTTTCGTGCATTCCAAAGTCGTAGATATTCACTAAACATGGTCAATCACCTCAATTGTCTATTTGCCAAGGATAATCATTGACTTTTGAAAAAAAATGTCGTTCGATCTTTTCATGATGTATCGTACTTTTCCCAAATGATATAGCCTTTAAACCATCCGATGCTTGAAATGGCCATAATCCTGCTCCTGATACATTAAGCATATGCTTAGCATGTAAGGACTGATTTCCGACAAGCCTTTTAATCGCTGCGATTCTCACTTGCTGCCATATCCTTCCTTGAAATCCGTACATGATTGCTGACATATGACTAAGCCACGATAAATAATCCACTCGTTTCTTTCTTACCTCTTCAAACCAGCGAAACAAATGATACTCCTCCGATTGATTCGTCTCATACATCCAACTAATTAATTCCCCAAGAATATCAGCATCTTGAATAGCGAGGTTCATTCCTTCACCTGCCATCGGATGCACACTATGCGCGGCATCTCCAATAATAATGATGTTTCTATCAAAATAACGATTCACTGTATGACGAACAGGAACCATTAATTGAATGTCTTTCCATCGTTCCACTTGCTGCACATATCCATCAAGACTAGGCTGAAGTCGTATGTAGTGATCGTATACCGACTGAAGGCCTTCCTGCTTAAATTGTTTGTATTCTCCTGGCCGAATTAATAATACTGTTCGGACACGGTCTTCCGGCAACGGAAATAAGCCGAGAAAGCGTTTTTCATCAGCGATCATTTCACCGTGATTTAAACGAGGTGGTGCAGGAAAGGAAAACGTTAAGAAATCATGATTGTATTTTTGGGTTTTTAAGGTTAAGCCTGCATGTTTTCGAATTTTCGATCCTCTACCTTCTGCCCCAACCATTATATTCGCTCGAATTTCAATTTTCTTATCTCCTTGCTTAATTACTGCTTGATGACTGGACTTTAATTCGAGAAATATACCAGGCTGTATCAGATGAAAACAATCGTATGACTTTGCTTCTGCTAAAAGCAATTTTTTCAACCGATTATGGGGAATCATCGCCGCTGATTGAAAGGGGGTTGGCAATAACTTGTAATCCATGATAACTTGCAACTTATCCACGTTTTTACGATTAAGCTCTTTTGTGACAATTTGTTGTAGAGGCTTTGCATGATGATGAATAACGGATGCTATACCTAATTGATCAAATATATTCAACGTTTTTGGCTGTAAGAGCTCTCCTTTATATATATGGCCTAAGCCTTTATCTCTTTCGACAACCGTCACATCAATATTTCGTTTTGCTAATTTCAAGGCAAGGCTTAATCCTGCGACACCTCCCCCTATGATTAATACATCAGTCTTCATATGGACTCACCACCTATCAAGACCATTCCCACTCCTTATTCGAATCAAACGCCAGAAAGATCCTGTGTTGATAAAACGATGACAATCAATCAGTTCTAGAAATCTACTAATTTTCATTATTAATATTCATATGAACTAGAATTCTATTTCTCAAATGGAATCGAAACGTTTATAATGAAAAAAGCACGTTTTAATAAAGGATGACTTATAGTGAAAAAATTCTTCTTTATTTTAGTTAGTATATTAGCCTGCCTTATCGTGATTGCTATTTATTCATTTACGCAAAATGATCAAGTTAGACAAGTAACATATAAAACAATTCTTGGACAGCACCACATTCCAAAAGAATATGTCCCTATTTATCAAGAAGCTGCCGAGCAATATGATATCCCTTGGGAATTACTTGCTTCTGTGCATCGAGTAGAGACGATATTTTCAACGATGGATCCACTTATCAGTCCTGTCGGTGCAGTTGGTCATTTTCAATTTATGCCACGAACTTGGATTGGTTGGTCTTATCCAGGTGGTTCATTAGGTGAGATTGAGGAGGACATTGATCTTACAGATGTAAATTTAATTGAGGAACATAACGGGTACGGGGTTGATGCTAGAGGGGTTGGCAAAGCGGATCCCTTTAATATATATGATGCAACTTTTGCTGCAGCAAGTTACCTAGCTGATCATGGTGCTTCATCGGGAGATATCGAAGGTGCTTTGTTTGCCTATAATCAAAGTAATGACTACGTAAATGAAGTGATGGGCTTCTATGAATCTTATTTAGATCATTATGAATTAGTTCAGCTTCCATTTTCTAATCAATAACTTCATAAAGAGTCCGATTACAATAAATAGCTTGATTCTAGAACACAGGAATGCGCCCTTCTATTTAAGTCAGACTCTTTTGTAATCAACGTCCTTTTGGTTTTGATTAATACGATCGACAAGACGAGCATATACCTTAATGAAGAGGTGGAAATATGCTTAGCTTATTGATCGTGATTCTGCTCTCCTTTTTCATTAGCATTGATGGCTATGTTCTTGGATTTTCATTGGGCTTAAAACGAATTCGTATCCCACTATTAGTCGTTGTACTGATGGCTTTCTTTACTTCATTCGTTATTTTGCTAGCGATGGGCATTGGTCAACTAATCGGTGACTTCATCCCAACAAATGTCATTAAAACCTTAGGTGGAATTCTAATGATTTTTATTGGTATCTATCATTTCATTCATAAACTCCCCTCCTATAGTCGCTCGTATTTTCTTATTATCACGTTATTTATGAATGTGGATAGTTTTGGCTATGGGATTCAAGCAGGGGTAAGTGGTCGTTCTTTCAGTTTTCCTCTTATCGCAGGTTTTCTATTATTTATGGCTTTACTCATTGGGATCATGCATGGATACGAAACTAGAAATCGCATGATTCTGCGCTATATCAGCTTTCTTCCAAGTCTCCTTTTTATTTTTTTAGGAATAACGAAGCTATTATTTTAAAATAATTCACACAATCGATGCCCATTTATGATTTTTAATAACAAAAAAATGTAGATTAAGTGTTTTATTATTGCTTGTTTTACTATATACTGATGTAGAAAACAAAATATCTTTTTAGCTAGGGGAGTCCAATGAGTTGGGCTGAGAGAAAACGCATTGAAGATTTTCGACCCTTTGGACCTGATCTGGCTCATACCAGCGTGGGGAAGTTAGACTATACACATAGTTATTATGACTACTTCTACATTTCTAGCCGGGGCCATCCTTTTTGGACCCGGCTATTTTATGTACTCCCGTATCCCCTTCTATGTTCTAGATCTCGTCCTTTATGAAACAAGCATCATCGTCTTACTAAGCTCTGATGCTGAACACACATTTATTAAAGGAGAGATTAATCATGTCAACATCATCACTTAACGAAAAAAACATTTCCATCATGTCTAGTTTTTCAGGTAGTAAGAAAGTGTACGTAACAGGTTCCAGATCAGATATCCAAGTGCCAATGCGTGAAATTGAATTAAGCCCAACAACCGGCTCTTTTGGTGAGGAAGAAAACCCTCCCCTTCGTGTTTACGACACAAGTGGTCCTTATACAGATCCGAATTATTCTGTTGATATTACAAAAGGACTTCCAGCGTTACGTCAGAAATGGATTGTTGAACGTGGCGACGTTGAAGAATATGAAGGCCGTGATATTAAACCAGAAGATAATGGATACAAGGATTTAGACGATCCTCGAGCCAATCATAACGTTTTTCCACGTTTGCAGCGTAAACCTTTACGTGCAAAAGCAGGTAAGAATGTGACCCAGCTTTATTATGCAAAACAAGGCATCATCACTCCTGAAATGGAATTTATCGCGATTAGAGAAGGTGTGGAGCCTGAATTTGTAAGAGAAGAGATTGCAAGAGGACGTGCCATTATCCCTAACAATATCAATCATCCAGAATCAGAACCGATGATTATCGGACGTAATTTCCACGTGAAAATTAATGCGAATATTGGGAATTCCGCTGTATCTTCTTCAATTGAGGAAGAGGTTGAAAAAATGACCTGGGCAACTCGTTGGGGCGCTGATAATATCATGGATTTATCAACGGGTAAAAACATTCATACAACAAGAGAATGGATTATTCGTAACTCTGCTGTACCTGTTGGAACTGTACCGATTTATCAAGCACTTGAAAAAGTAAATGGGGTCGCTGAAGACCTAACTTGGGAAGTATACCGTGATACATTAATTGAACAAGCAGAGCAAGGTGTTGATTATTTTACAATTCATGCTGGTGTATTGCTACGCTATGTTCCATTAACAGCCAAACGTATGACTGGTATCGTATCACGTGGTGGATCCATCATGGCCCAATGGTGCTTATTTCATCATCAAGAAAACTTCTTATATACTCACTTTGAAGAAATTTGTGAGATTATGAAAACATATGATATTGCCTTCTCACTTGGTGATGGCTTACGTCCGGGTTCGATTGCTGATGCAAATGATGAAGCACAATTTGCTGAATTAGATACACTTGGTGAATTGACTCAAATTGCGTGGAAACACGATGTCCAAGTGATGGTTGAAGGACCAGGACATGTACCGATGCATTTAATTAAAGAAAATATGGATAAACAACTTGAAGTTTGTAAAGAAGCTCCTTTTTATACACTTGGACCACTGACAACTGATATTGCACCAGGCTATGACCATATTACATCTGCGATTGGCGCAGCGATGATTGGTTGGTATGGAACAGCGATGCTTTGTTATGTCACACCGAAAGAGCATTTAGGCTTACCAAATCGAGATGACGTTCGTGAAGGGGTTATCACATATAAAATCGCTGCTCATGCAGCTGATCTTAGCTAAAGGCCATCCTAAGCGCATATAAGCGAGATGATGCTCTATCAAAAGCACGTTTTGAATTCCGTTGGAGAGATCAATTTAATTTGTCTCTCGATCCAGAACGCGCAATCGAATACCATGATGAAACACTACCAGCTGAAGGCGCAAAAACAGCTCATTTCTGCTCCATGTGTGGACCAAAATTCTGTAGTATGAGAATTTCACACGACATTCGCGAATATGCAAAGGATAACAAGCTCGATACGATGGAAGCAATTGAACAAGGAATGAAAGAGAAATCAGAGCAATTTAAGGATGCTGGAAGTAAGATTTATCAATAACTTTCTAAGGGGGTTTTGATGATGAAAGTCGATCAGATCGTAGAAGAAATTGATCAACTAGAATGGTATGTTACCCTTTTAAAAAATCAGTTAACAGAACTCCAACAAAATTGTGACCACCGATTTCAAGGTGACCACATCTCACAGAAATGTGTGAAATGTAATAAGGTCGATGTTTTTTACTTTTAATCTCATCGTAAGAAAACTGCCCGAGACTTCAAGGATAAATGAAGGTCGGGCAGTTTTTTCAATTCATTATTTCAATTTTCCTAAGGGATCAAACGAGCGTAAACAGCCCTCTATCTCTTCCTATTAGATATTCACTCTTACTCTACTATGTTCTTTTGCTACTGAAACTTCGTAATAATATTCTTCTTCCTCATCTACACGATCCACGATAATTAAGACATCTTCAAATGAAACGGAGTGGTTCGCTGTCTGATTATCGATCATAAACGTAATCATTCTCTCAATTTCATTGTTAATTTTTGTATTCAATTCATCTTCAGAAAGTCTTTTATTTCTAGTGCGCTCATGAAACTCTAATGGATAGCTTGGTACCTTCATCTTACTCCTCCACTCAACGAATATAATTCATTATATTACATCCTGATACTACAACTCCAGTAGTATTCTTAGCTTGAAGCGAAATCTAATTTAGCATGCTATTTTCGCAAAAAAATGATGATTTTATTGAGGCTATTGTTAAAGGTTCCTATTGATTCCACTTTGCAAATCACCATTTTTTTCTTTGCAATTGAATTCCACATGTTTGCAATGAAAGTGGAGATAATACGCATATCTAACTTTAAGGAGAAAAATTTCATGGACTACAAAATGTTTAGGACACTTAATCAATCGGCTGGACGTTATGCTTTATTAGATTTTTTCATGATATTCATTTCAAACAACATTCGCTATGTATTTATTTTTGTTTTAATGATTAAGTTTTTTCAAAACCATTCACACAAAAAAACGGCATTTAATTCCCTTACTTCTGCAACCTTTACTATGTTGATTAGCAGTATTATTAAACTTTTCTATTTTAAACCCCGTCCCTTTGTGAAACACCGTGTCGGCATCCTTCTTCCCTCAAAG
This sequence comes from uncultured Bacillaceae bacterium, assembly GCA_963838465.1. Taxonomy (GTDB): domain Bacteria; phylum Bacillota; class Bacilli; order Bacillales; family Bacillaceae_D; genus Halalkalibacter. The sequence continues at coordinate 587,021 of CAWIQZ010000017.1, read as the reverse complement.
ACGGACTCTTCGTTTCCTAGTAAACATACGTTACTCGTTTTTGCCATCGCTACCTCGATTTTTCTACGAGCGCGCTTTCTAGGGTTGATCATGCTAGGACTGTCCGCACTAACTGGATTTTCACGTATCTGGGTCGGACACCATTACCCTTCAGATATAGTTGGTAGTGCCCTCATAGGTAGCTTAACAAGCATCTTTCTTAACAAAAGAATATTTTACGGACAGAACGTTACTATGAAATTTGACAGAACTAAGTAAATGTTTAACCCCACTTAATAGAATTAAAATACGTTCCATATCTCATTAAAATTAAATAATAAGGATACTGAAAATATTTAAAGGAAACATTATACCTAGTCCAAAATTAAAGGAGGTTAAGATTATGAATACACAACGTGCACAAGAAATTGCTACTTCACCAGTGATGGCAAATGTCACTTACAATGGTATCCCTATCTATATTCAACATGTTGATAACGATAAAGAAACCGCAAGAATTTTTCCTCTTGATGAACCAAATAATGAAGAAGAAGTTCCTTTAACTCAGTTAGAAGAACTTTAAATGAACATGACCGAACTAAACATTAGAGGTCCACTCAATTATTTTTAATAAAATTCCATTAGAAAACTTGGCTTCTCGCCAAATCCTTAATGGCGAAGCCTTAGTCTTTTTTTATACGTTCAGAAAGTTACAATCACTTTTATCCTTTCTGGTTAGTTAACAGAAAACAACTGCTCTAATTTAATAGAGCAGTTGCTATATCACGCCTTTTAACGTTGTTCTAGACGTGCAATTCGTTCATCTAAATCAGGGTGAGATGAAAAGAGTTTCATCACTCCACCTTTTCCATTAATTTTCATCGTTTGGATCGCAGAATCATCGGTGCGATCACTAACTTGGGCACGATCAACGTATGTTTTCAGCGACCGTAATGCATGAGCCATTTTATCACGTCCTGCTAGATCAGCTCCACCTTGGTCAGCATGAAATTCCCTGTACCGCGAGTACGCACTGACGACAAGACTTCCAAGAATCGAGAATAAAATTTGGAATATAATAATGGCAGCAAATTGGACAATCATCTGTAATTCAGAACGCACTAAACGCGATACGAGGATCGCAGCGATTCTTGAGAAAAAGACGACAAATGTGTTCACAACACCTTGCAATAACGTCATGGTAACCATGTCGCCATTTGCCACATGTGCTACCTCATGAGCAATGACTCCTTCAACAGCATCATCATCCATCGTGTTTAATAATCCTGCTGAAACGGCAACGAGTGACCGTTTCTTTGAAGGACCTGTTGCAAATGCGTTCACCTCTGCAGACGGATAAATTCCCACCTCAGGCATATGCGTTAACCCAGCTGCACGGGAAAAGCGGTGAACCTTCTCAACCACAGTACGTTCGTGAGCTGTTAATTGTCCATTTGGATCCAACACTTTAACCTTCATCATTTTCTTTGCTACCCAACGTGACATAGCTAGTGAGATAAACGATCCTGTGAACCCGACGATTAAACTAAATACCATCAGGGCAGCAAAATCAATTCCTAATCCAGGACCACCCGTTTGAAACGAACCATTAATGTCCGTGAACGTCGTAATCAATGACCAGACAATGACAATGGTCGTCATGACAAGAATATTTGTTACAATAAGAAGCATCAATCGTTTCCCCATTCTTTCCCCTCCATTTTTATAATGTACTTGTTTAGTTTAACATGATTCTATAATTAGTGATAAGAAGGATTGTTATGACTAGCCACATTGTCTTTTAAATCTTTTTAAAAAATTGGACGAGCTGCTGGTAATGTTACAGTGACCTCTGTCCCCTGACCAACCTGACTATTTATCTCGATCATCCCTTCAAAATGATCGACCAGCTTCTTCACCATATAAAGTCCAATTCCAGCTCCACTTTTTTCTGGGTTTAACTTACCATATTTTTTAAAGAGTTTCGTTATTTGTTCCTTACTCATCCCAATCCCTTGATCCACTACCTTCAAAACAATTGTATCCATCTCAGTTGAAATAGTAAATGATATGAGAGACTGCTCATCACTGTATTTAATCGCGTTACTCAATAGATTAGATAAAACCAGCTTTAAACCAATCTTGTTGGCTATAAGTTGTTCATTACCTTGTAGATTTAATGTGATTTGAAGTTTTTGATTTTGCGTCTGTGCTTTAATGGTCATGAAGTCATACACTTCACGAATAACAGGTAACAAATCCACAACTTCTTTCCTCCATAGTAAGTCATTAGAAAGCATCTGTTCTGTTTGAATAATATGCTTCATTTCGTGGTCAATTACATCCACATAATTTCGAATATCCCCAATCTTCATAAGGTTTTCTTCACTTAATTCTGAAGGTTGATCTAAGATAATAGAGCAGTAAGCTTTAATGACAGTCAAAGGATTTCGTACTTCATGTGATATCACGTGAATAAAATCTAGTTTTTGTTTATATAAATCCATTTCCGTTTGCATATTTCTTTGAATGGAGAGAGAAGGAAAAACCACCGACTTTTTAGAATGTTCGTATAAATTAGAGCGTACAAATTCTTTGTCTGTCATGAAATATTCATGATTACGCATCATATTCATCTGGAGAGGGACGGTTAAGGTGTTAGCATTGTAAGCACAAACGGAAACAAGACCCGCTTTATTCACGCTATAATCAGCCCTATCTTCGAATTCTTTCAGTTTGCAAGCGATATCCTCTTGCTCCTTCCAATCAACGTGTGCCCAAGTCCGAATCGGAATATCCTTTTTTAAAAAAGGTTCTACAATTTCTTGAAAATGATGAACAATACTTTCGGTATGAAAATCACCGTACATTCGATAAAACTCAAAGCTATCAATGCAATGCACCATAGTCAGCTCTTGTTTAGAGAGGACTGACTCTAGCTTTTCTTTTATAAGAATACATCTATCATGATTGTCTATTATCAAAAGTTGATGCTCTAGTTCAATGCCACTAATGATAAAAGATGTTGCATTATTTGCATAGCACTCTAAATCTTCATACACATATAATATATGGGCACCATTCGTTAATTCGATGATTTCATTTAATTTCACAAATTCATTTTTCATATAGATTATCCTTTTTAAAGTCGTTTATCTAAGTGTAAAGAAATGATCAACTAATTATACCTTTAATGATTGAAGTGATAAAGAGCCAACTCCACCGTTATTTATCCATCTCATTCTTATTTGACGAGAATCTGTTGATCTTTTGAAACGTTAGGTAGTTTGAAACTTTAAGTACTAGCGTAATGATTAGAAATGTATATTGTTTGTTGATTAAAAACAAAAAGACACTTAAATCACACAGATGTGTGAGCGTCTTTTGCTTGTTTAGAAGTGTCACATCATCGTTTTTTAGAGTGGACATCTTGCCCATTTAACGGATATGCTTACTCCTTTAACCTTGTGAAAATCAAAGCCTTTTTTTCGTTTGATTTCTGCATTTAAACCCACCTTATTGAATCCATTTAGCTATTTCATAATAGACAGGTATTCCGATAATAAGATTGAATGGGAATGTAACTCCTAAGGCTAAGCCTAAATAAATAGACGGATTTGCCTCAGGTACAGATGTTTTCAATGCTGCAGGAGCTGCGATATAAGATGCACTTCCTGCTAACACCCCCATAAGTGTAACTCCTCCTAAGGATAGTCCAGCTAAGTGCCCTGTTATCACACCTAAACTGCCAAATAAAACAGGCGTCAATATTCCAAATAGGAGTAATTTAAGTCCATGTTTTTTTACTTCGGGCAAACGTTGACCTGTAGTAATACCCATACTTAACAAGAACAAAATTAATACACTGTTATACAAATCCATAAATAGCGGTTTAACCATTGGTATGGCACGGTCACCAAGAATCAATCCGATTATTAAGCTCCCCACCAGCAGCAAAACGCTTTTTCCAAACAAGCTTTCTCTTAATACTTCTTTGTCAATTAGTCTCGCTGTCCCCGAAATAAACCCTGCATTTTGCATCGGCATAGCTGGTTCAATATTTTTATTCTCAATGATCTTTAATAACAATAAAGAAACTAGAATTGCAGGGCTCTCCATAATCACGACGATCGCATTCATAAATCCCTCATATGAAATTCCATTCTTTTCGATGAAAGAGATGGCGGCTCCATAGGTTACAATACTGACAGATCCATAGGTGGCCGCTAAACCAATTGAATTTTTAAGATCCATTTTCATAAGCCTCGTTATAAAAAGCGCTATAAAGGGAATTAAAGTTCCTAAAAAAAGTGCACCAATAATAGGTTGAATGACTGATTCAATTGAATAATGAGACAGTTCAATCCCACCTTTTATTCCAATCGCTATTAAAAGGTAAATACTCAACCCTTCATTTAAACCGCTTGGAAATTTTAAATCTGATTTAAATAAAGCCGCCATAATTCCTAAAACGAAAAATAATACGACTGGTGATAACAAATTTTGCACGATGATTTCTGACATATTCTTTCCTCCTACTGATACTAAGTTTCCATTAAAAAAACCGGCAATTTCAAAATGAATGGTATTAACTAACCATTCATCCTGAAAAATGCCGGTTTATCTTCAACTACCTTAATGGTTTTTGAAGAGCTCCCTTTTGCTATTTAATTTATTCATTCATAAGTCTTTTCTCAAAATCACCAGATAATTTAAACACCATCACCCGTTCTCCACCAAGAGTACTAATATCAGTGTGGAAGCTTCTTACTTCTTCACCAGTGAGATTTAGAATAATTGCCTTAAGACCTTCTATACCTGATTCAATCAAATCAGATCGCATCCTTTTTATCGATAGCATCCCCTCTTTTGTTTCACAAAGTGAATATTCTGCAGGTGTAAGGATACCACGTAAAGTCACAATAATCATATCACGCAAAATATCCGTCTTAACGGATACTGAACCACGTCCAAGGAAATCTTTTTCCCATTGAGTTAATGCTTTACTTATGTCTGCTTCAATAGTTCCTTTAGATTTGATCATAATTTCTCCTTAATTAGAAAACTTAGATTATCACCACGCTTTAATGGCGAAAGCCTTAGTTGCACTCATCCATTAAACCTTTGCCTACAGGACGTAGGTACTTGGCGTTGTTCACAGGACGTGAACGAATTTAGCGAAGTTTTTCTTAGGTGAATTTTCTTAAAGTATAAAAAAATCAGTATACTCCTCAACTAGTTCCTAGTAAAGAAATATACCGATTTATCCTTTACCTTTACTTCTTATTTTTAAGGCTGCTTTTTCATACAATCAATATTGATGTTATTAACAGTATGCTAAAGACCTACTAAAGATAGAAGTAAAAATAAAAATCTCTCGGTTACTACTATTAGTTATACTTTAACTTCAACTAAAAAGTATGTCAACATTGCGAGCAATGACACCTCTTCATAACGACATTTATCATGTCATCCTGTAGCCATTCAAGTTGATGCGACCAAATATTTTATCGATTATCAACCTTCTCTGGATACATATCATGATTCATCAAACGGTGCTCTGCCATCTTCTCATACTTCGTCCCAGGCTTGCCATAGTTCGTGTAAGGATCAATTGAGATTCCACCACGCGGCGTGAACTTGCCCCATACTTCGATGTAGCGTGGATCCATTAGTTCAATTAGGTCATTCATGATGATGTTCATGCAATCCTCGTGGAAATCACCGTGATTACGAAAACTGAATAGGTACAGTTTTAATGACTTGCTTTCGACCATTTTCACATCTGGAATATAGCTAATGTAAATGGTCGCAAAATCAGGTTGATTCGTTATTGGGCATAGAGACGTGAATTCAGGACAATTAAATTTCACGAAATAATCTCGGTATTGGTGCTTGTTTTCAAACACTTCTAATACGGATGGATTATAGGAGAAATCATATGTCGTCCCTTGATTGCCTAGGAGACTAACGCCTTCTAGTTCTTCTTTATTTCGACCATTACTCATCAATCGTTTTCCCTCCTTTTTAAACGCCACGTTTGTTTCCCCAAATTAAGGTATGAAGCTGCGGTAGCACTTTTGCATCATTCATAATTACAGATTTCGTCGCTTGCTCGATTAACCATTCGTATCGTTTCAAAAGCTTTGACACTAATGAGGCATCATCGGTTGTTATGATATCTTCATTACCAACCTGCAAGAAAAACGGCACATCCGGATAACGCTCATGAATCATCTCCGCATAAGAAAAATCTTCTTCATCAAATATGACAACTTTTAAGCTGACATTTGCTTTCGCAGTTGTAAGCTGTGCGATATAATGATCAAGTTGCTCAACATTTGTTTCCATCTTTGAACTTGGTGGCTTTGGTGAAATTGTCACATCATCTATTTTCGTCATCCAGTCTTGCCATATCGACCCTTGTGTTTCAATTGCCACCTTCCAGCCATGTTCATGACACAAGTCTACAAGCTGCTCGATTCCCTTATGAAGAGCTGGATTCCCTCCTGAAATCGTCACATGCGAAAAAGCATCGCCTCCAATTTTCTTCAGCTTTGCGACGATTTCGCTCGCTTCCATCGTCGTGCTTCTAGCAGATCCGTCCCATGTAAAGCTCGAATCACACCAAGAGCAAGAGTAATCACAGCCACCTGTTCTGACAAACATCGTTTTTTGCCCGATCACCATTCCTTCACCTTGAATCGTTGGGCCAAACACTTCCATTACCGGGATTTTCATGTTAATTCCTCCGGTTTAGGACGGTACACGACATAGCTTGTTGGCGTTTCACGGACGACGACTTGAAGGCATTTCGGCTTATTAGTCTGTGTATTTAACTCTTTTTGAATCGCTGACCAAATTTGCTCTGCGACACGCTCTGTTGTTGGAAAAACCGCTTTATATTCTGGATGATCATTTAAGACAGAATGATCATAACGCTTATGAACAACCTCTTTTAGTTTTTTAAAATCGACAAGAAACCCAAGTTCATCAAGAGTATCACCGCCAATTGTGATATTAATAAAATACGTATGACCGTGCATATGCTGACACTGTCCCGCGTCCTCACTGGGGATAAAGTGAGCTGCCGCCAGATGCATATCCTTATTTAGCTCATAACGAAACGAATGCTGGACTTGTGGGTAAAATTGCTGCATCATAAGCTAGCACCTCCTTGTTTTTGTTCAAGATAGGTTTCTAATCCTTGCTTCCGTAGCTTACATGCTGGACATTCCCCGCAACCATCGCCACGAATTCCTTCGTAGCAAGTTAGTGTCTTTTCTCTTACAAATGAAAGAGCCCCTAACTCGTCCGCAAGCTTCCATGTTTCCGCTTTATTTAACCACATTAATGGTGTATGAATGACGAACTGCTCTTCCATCGCAAGGTTTAACGTGACATTTAATGATTTCACGAAAATATCACGGCAATCAGGATACCCACTGAAATCCGTTTCACATACACCTGTAATAATATGACGAGCCCCGATTGACTGAGCATAAACAGCAGCAAATGATAAAAACAGATGATTCCGTCCAGGAACAAAAGTCGACGGTAATTCTCCGTTATTCCCTTCTTTTACCTCTATGTCACTGCGAGTTAATGCATTTGCAGATAGTTGATTGATTAGCTTCATATCTAATACGTGAAAAGAAACGCCCAGTTCTTCGGCAATTTCACGTGCACATTCAATTTCATAGGAGTGGCGCTGGCCATAATCGAATGTGACCGTTGCAACTTCTTTAAATTGTTTAAGCGCCCATAATAAACATGTCGTACTATCTTGTCCACCACTAAATACGACAACGGCTTTTTCATTTCTCATGTCTCATTTCTCCTTTTTGTCCAGCACAATCTACACTCATGCTTTTCCATTGAGAACGAGCATTCGATAAACTCCTTAATTGGTATCTCAGTTCTGATGATCCATTCAATCATAATTTGCTTAACTTTGGATAAACTATACAAACATCTTTTATAGAAAAGCTTTTAGCTGAACTGATTATTGTCTTCATAAACGACAAGAAAACTGTACTAAGCGCACAGTTTACACCTTAGTTTTTTATAGAGGGAGTTTGCGAACCTCTTTCTTTTTATTCAGATTCTATCATAGCATAATAACTAATCGTAGGCTAATCTTTTCACATCATCGAGATTTTTGGTAGAATATAACCTATGAATCCATTTTATACATAGAAATGAGGAATGCAAACATGTCTACGTTTCAAAAAAATTTAGAAAAATATGCAGAGTTAGCCGTAAAAGTAGGTGTTAACATTCAACCTGGTCAAACACTTGTCGTCCGTACGCCAATTACAGCTATTGAACTCGTTCGATTAGTCGCAAAAAAAGCATATGAAGCAGGAGCAAAACATGTCCATGTTGACTTTAGCGATGAAGAACTAACAAAGACAAAGTATGTGCTTGCACCAGATGAAGCCTTCAATGAAGCGCCTGAATGGATTGCAAAAGGCTATGAGGAACTCGCATCAAAAGGAGCTGCTTTCTTAAGTATTACGGGCTCAAACCCTGATTTATTAAAAGACGTCGACCCAGAACGTGTGGCAAATGCCAACAAAGCGAATGGAAAAGCAATGGAAGGATTCCGTTCCTATATCACATCTGACAAAATTAGCTGGTCGATTGTCGCTGTGCCTTCTGAAGGCTGGGCAAAAAAGATCTTTCCAGAAGAAACGGAAGAAAAAGCTGTTGAGAAGCTATGGGCGGCCATTTTTGCGGCAACTCGTATAAACCAAGAAGATCCTGTTGCTGCATGGCAGGAGCATTTAAAAACACTGGATGAGAAAATGAATAAACTGAATGAAAAGCATTACAAAGCTCTTCATTACACATCTGAAGGAACCGACTTAACAATCGAACTACCTGAAACGCACCTCTGGGTAAGTGGTGGTAGTGTAAACAAAGAAGGAGTCTCATTTGTTGCGAATATGCCGACAGAAGAAGTGTTCACATCAGCAAAAAAGACAGGCGTTAACGGAACGGTTGTTAGTACGAAGCCTTTAAACTATGGTGGCACATTGATTAATAATTTCTCCCTTACGTTTAAAAATGGTAAAGTCATTGATTTTAAAGCGGAAGAAGGCTATGAAACGTTAAAACGCTTGTTAGACACAGATGACGGCTCACGTTATATTGGCGAGGTTGCACTTGTCCCACATCAATCGCCAATTTCTGATACAAATATCATCTTCTACAACACGCTTTTTGATGAAAATGCATCAAACCACCTTGCTTTAGGCTCTGCCTACGCATTCTGTATCGAGGGCGGAAAAGAAATGAACAAAGAAGAACTTGAGAAAAATGGCTTAAACACGAGTCTCACGCATGTAGACTTTATGGTTGGCTCTGCTGATATGAACATCGATGGTATTACCGCTGACGATAAGCATGAGCCGATTTTCCGTCATGGCAACTGGGCGTTTTAAGGAAAGAAATACTAGCGACGTCTTGTTGGATCTATAATAAGACGTCGCTTTGTTTATTTGTGTTGATGACTGTCCAAGACATGTAGAGGATATGTTCTGCGTAATCCATCATGATAAGTCAACCTGTCGAACGTTGAACGAAAATGGCGATTGGCCGATAAATGGCTAAGTTGGGCTGATAAACCTCTTACTTCGGCTGATAAATCAATCTATCCGGACGATAACCCCCAAAGGCCAGTTACGATGATTTTTATACGCTGATTAGACAAAGAAAAAAGCTATTGAGGAATCTCCCCTCAACAGCCATCTTTCTTCTTATTTTTCTACTTCGCGCTTTATCTTAACCTCAGCTGGCTCTTGCTTCAGTTTGCCCTTTTTCTTAGCCTGTCGTAAATAGTAAATGAGCGCGACACCTTTCATCATTCCTTTAAAATGATATTTGTTCATCACTTCTGTTCCTTCTTTTACTCGATCAGCACGAGTTCCTGTTAAGTGGGTAATGGAGGATGTTACGTGATGAGCAGCTTGTCCTGAATCTTCGACGACATCAAAAATCGGATCGAGTTTAGCGACTTTATCATTTATATCCATTAGGGTTTCATTCGTATTGTACAAAATCAATTTCGTTTCATTCGTTAATTCGGCTAAACTTTTTTCTGCTTGGCCCACAGTATCTACGGTTTTACTTAATGTTTCAGTTAATTTTTTCAATACTGGAATGATAAAAACGACAAGGACAGCAAATCCTATAGCTAAAATAAATACACCTATGCCTAACCAATCCATTACGCATCACCTCGGTAATTTGTGTCTTCTAACACTTGCTTTCTTCTTAACGGTTACTCTCGGTACAGTTCGATCATCTCAAGCAAATTTGCAATCCATTCTCCGATTAGCGGTAAGGAAATCATCTGACTTAAAAGAAAGATTAATAACGCAATAAAGATAGCTGTACCTATCGTCAAGCCTACCCCTCTTGCTAATCCCGCAAGAAAATTTACTTTGATAACCTCTTTTTTGTCTGTGAAGTGGTAGGCCATATCTTTCAATCGACCATTCGTCGTCATATCCTCAAGCTTATCTAATAACTTTTCAAAACGCTCATTCTCATCATGACGCTTCTCATCCCCTCTATGTTTAGGTGGAAGCTTTCTTTTTTCTTGTTCTTTTGAAAGACTCATCTTGTCACCTCTTTCCTCCTCAACCCTTTGCTTGCCATATGAATTCGTAATAAAAGGTGCTTCTATTTTTTACCCAAGAAAAAAACGTGTTAAACACTTTATTTTATTGAAAGACTTCTTATCTCAAGTTTACTAATCAATGAATATGTCGAAATATTGAATAAAGAAAGAATTTGTTGTTTCGAAACCTTAACATGAGGGAATGATTCAATAACAAAAGAAAGGAGTGAGAAGCATGTTTTGCCAAAACCTGTTATTAGCCTTTGATGGAACAGAAGGATCACAAAAAGCATTGGAAAAAACGATGGCGCTAGTGAAGGAGAACGCACATATTAAGAACGTACATCTTCTCTATGTTGATGATTCTCCGAAAATGATAGCGGGAGAAGCCTATATTGTAAGAACGGAAGATTTAAAAACAGAACCGAATCGTGAGAGCGTAGAAAAACTTAAACAGGCTAAAGCCGTTCTTTCTCCTTATTTGACTTGTACAAGTGAAATCATTAAAAATGAAAATCCATCTAATGCGATTGTTGAGCATGCGAAACAACATGACTATGACCTTATCGTGATCGGTAGTCGAGGTTTGGGTGGTGTAAAAAAATTATTTTTAGGAAGCGTAAGTAGTCAAGTTGTGCAGCAAGCAGCCATTCCTGTGTTAGTTGTAAAATAAATTTCATGCAAATAGCAATTTTTAAGGCCTATCAGTGAATTAGGCCTTTTTTATTGTTCAATTTTTAAAAATCGGCAAATGCAAAGGCTCTGATCTTTTTTACCCGTTAATCCTGTTATTTTATTTTTATGAGAGGTAGTAAATGGTTTCACTCCACCATATGTACCTACATCCTTCTTCAAATGCAGTCTCTAAATTCTTCCTATTTTGAATGAACCCTTTTTATAGTAAAAATGACATCATTGAGTGCCTTTCTTAATAATCTATCTCTTCTTGGAAAGACTACACTCAAGGAGGAATGAAAATGACACATCCTTATCTATGTCCAAATTGCAAAACAAATCGTACCCGGTTTAATTTGATTCAGCAGATAGCTACCTCAGTAAAATTAGATTCGCATAATGGAGATATTATTGAACAATACCAAAATGAGGATGCAGGACCATTCCATTTGCCTTATCGAGGCCCTGAATTAAAGGTGCATTGCGCGGCCTGTGGTCTAATCGAAGATGAACGAATGTTCATTAAAAGAGCACAACAATAGAGCCAAAAACTTGGCTCCTATTGTTGTGCATCAAATAATGATAAAGCTTGCTTCCCAAGAAGAAAGCTGCCAATGGCATAGGCCTCAACATGATCTCGCATTTGGATTGAGCCGTCTGTACCATTATAAACTTGAAGATTGTATGGCTGATAGGAAGGTTCTTCATCAAAGGAAGCACGGAGAAATCGAGCCGTTTGCACAAGACCATGATTACCTCTATACATCACTTCATAGAATGAAATAAATCCATGCATCACGCCATTATACCTAATCGATTCTACCGGTACACCATGTTCAGCTAGCCTTTTCGCATATGCTTCTCCCTCGTCCCGCAGCGGATCAAATTCTGCAGTAATCACAAGCGCAGGGGGTAACTTATATAAGTGCTCAGCTTCAAGTGGGGATGTATAAGCGAGATTCCACATCGCTTGATCAGGAGTATAGGCGTCCCTCGCCCGCATCATGACATGACGAGAGAGTAAGTAATAACCACTGTCATATTTCATACGGGAGTCGAACTCAATATCCTGAAAAGTTGTTAAAGGATAAAGTAAGGCTTGTGCTTTAATTGTTGGGCCTTTTCGATCTCTTGCCATTAATGAAACAACAGTTGCTATATTGCCACCAGCGCTATCACCTACTAAAGCAATATTAGCTGGATCTCCCCCAAGTTCATCGGCATGCGCTTCAGCCCACACAAGGGCATCATAGCTATCTTCAATTGCTGTTGGAAAGGGGTGAGCGGGTGCCACTCTGTAGCCAACTGAAATGACAATGCTATCTGTTCTTGCGGCAAGAGAACGAACAATATTATCATGCGTATGAATATTTCCATACCCCTCCATAAAAGCTCCACCATGGTAATAAAGAATGAGTGGATGCGGCCCCTCTGCAAGTGGTTGATACATTTTCGCCTCAATATTAGATCCATCAGATACAGGAATCTCGATCATTTTACTGGTGAAGCTCGGTGTTCCTCCACTAGAGAAAAAGCGAGGAGCTTTCATATCTGGTGAAACTAGATTATGATGGACAGCATGGAGGAGAACTGCTGTTTTTGGAGGAACCTTACCCGCTTCTGTATGCGTCCAATAATGTACAGAAATAATAACAGTAAGTGCACTAACAATTAACCCTAATGAGACAATGCCAAACCATATTATTAATTTATTTGTCATTCTCCTCACAGCGTTTCCTCCCCTCTCTATTTTTTTGATTATTTCAACTATATTCATTATATCAGAAAAAAATATTTCCGTAAGACATTTTCACAGATTTTTAATAGAATTTTACACAATATCAATATAAAATGTCAAAAATTACGTAAATGCGCTTACAATACTTTATTTACTCTATTGATTATGAAAAATGTAACTCAAATCCGACTGGCACCCCACAAAATATGAAAATAATGAAACTCATTTTATAATGGAATGTCAGTCGCATTCACTTCAGTAGAGATTCCTCTTTACTTCGTCCAATTTTCAGAGATAAATTGATCTCTTCCGGATTTATTGCGATCATCTTTATAGGCTTTAGGACTTTTCTTATAAAAATCCTGATGCTCCTCTTCTGCACGAAAAAAAGGAGAAGCTTCAAGGATCCTTGTTACAATCGGTTTTGAAAAACGTTTACTATCTATAATAGCTTGTTTTGATGATTGAGCTGCGACTTGCTGTTCTAATGTATGATAAAAAATGGCAGTTCGATACTGTGAGCCACGATCATGAAATTGTCCATCTGGGTCTGTTGGATCAATTTGAGGCCAATATAGTGATAAGAGCTTTTCATAAGAGAACAAAGCCGGATCATAGGTTATTTGAACAACCTCATAATGGCCACTCTTACCTGACTTCACTTGTTCATATGTAGGATTACTGAGACTTCCACCCATAAAACCTGATTGAATATCAATAATTCCCGGCTGCTCATCAAAAGGCTGGACCATACACCAAAAACACCCTCCAGCAAACGTTGCTTTTTCTTCGTTCTTTCCGTTCATTCTTTTCCCTTCCTTCTTACAAGATCGCCACTAGTATAGCATATAAGTATGTGCTAACGAAGTCTCAAGTTTTGAGATTTCTTTATGTAAAAATCTTATCGTTATTGAGAACTATTTATCGTTTTCTTGCTGATTTAATCACAAGTTGTGAGGGCACCTACATAGGATAACTAAAAAAGGAGGACAAAGTGGTCCTCCTTTTTCAATAGCTGCATTGGATTATTCATCATATACAAATTCTATTTCTTCATTTTTGCGGCTATATTTCACTTTCACATCATGGTCTTTAAAATACCATAAATCCTCTTCCTCAATAAAAAAGATAATGCCTTCTATTTCTTTTTTAGCGCCGATAGTCGATGGTTCTTCTTGACTAATCCCCAAAGAAAACCCACTTTGAATAGAGCCACACCCACCATAGCGTGCAAAAAATCGGATATATTCGCCTTCTCCTTTTAAATCAAGTTCTTCTTTAAACCATTGTAATGCTGGTTTTGTCACTTGAATATTCATGGTGTCACTCCCTCAATATCAAATGTTCTTATCTTTTATCTTATCAATTCTGTTTATATCTTGTCCATAAATAGAGCATCACCTAAAAATGTTGCCCGATCGCAACATTTTATTCTTCGCGAATATACTATTGAAAAGGAGAATTAAAAATGAATGGCAAAACGAAGAAAATCTACTATGCTCATCTTTTTTGTATTCTTGGACTACTGTCAACAGAGCAGAAGAACGATTTGATTAAATTGTCTCAACAAAAAAGATAAATATGTTAGCTGTCCCCTATTTTAATCGTAGTAGTTGATCTAACAACAAACAGGGGGCAGAACAACCTTTATTTCAATCATTCTTTATTTAAATGCTTTCCCTTTTGTCAAAATACACGGCACTCCTTTACCAACTGCTCCAGGAGCTTGCATTTTTTCTAAATAAGCTAACCCTCTAACACATGGCGTCTTACAATGAAAACAAGTTTGCGATGTGACCATTTTCATCGTGTACATGTATTTTTCAGCTGCACTTTTCTTAGGGATCACTTTCTTCTTATTACCTTTTTTGACCACTTTCATCCCCTCATTCCATCAGTGATGATGTATTCTATGTGAGGATGACAGCAAGGTGCTTTTCTAGTCGATTCATTATTTATGTTAGATGTATTTATCGATCGTTTCGACAAGCTGTACAATTTCTGGTTTGCTAATTTGTGCCTCAGCTCCGACCTTCTCCCCTTTATGAAAGAGGTCTGCTGAAATAAGGGAAGAGAAGATAATGACTGGTAAATGCTTGAGAGTCTGTGTTTCTTTAATTCGTTTAGTAAAATGATGTCCATCCATTTGTGGCATTTCAATATCTGTAATCACTAAATCAACACGCTCGGCAATTACTTCTTTGCTTTCAATAGACAGCTGATCAAGAAAATCCCAAGCTATTTTACCATTTTCAAAAAATTGGAGATTTTCATATCCTGCTTCAGAAAGAGTGTCCTGGAGAAGTTTTCTTAAAATCGCAGAGTCTTCTGCAATTAAGATTTTTTTCAAAGAGCGCTCTCTAGGTCCCATTGCCTTCACGCGATCAACACTTAAACCGGTATTAGGATTAATATCAACAACAATTTTCTCGAAATCAAGCAATAGCGCCATTTCATTTTCCATTTTGACAATTCCGATCGTATGCCCTAATCCACCCTGGGATAACTCACTCGGTTTTTCAATTTGCTCCCAAGAAATGCGATGAATTCTCGATACACTATGAACATGAAAAGCCACTTTCATTTTATTTAGTTCTGCGATAATAAATTTATCCTGACTTGGATACTCTGATTCAGGGAGATGAAGAACCTTTGCCAGATCGACAACAGGAATCACTTCTTGTCTTAAGCGAATGACCCCTTCCACATTCTCATGACCGTTCGGTGTATCTGTAATCAGGCAATGGATTGATGATTTCTCGAACCTTTAATACATTGATTCCAAAAGTGCCATGACCGATCTTAAACATAACGATTTCTAATTCATTCGTTCCACTCTCTAACAAAATGCTATTTTTCTCTGATTGACTCATCATTTCTCCCCCAGTTATCGTATCCTCATTTTAAGAAGCAATTCTTTATCTTATGTACAATGCTTTTGTAACAATCAAACGTTTGATCTGAATTACTTCTAGTGTATAAGAGGCGGCTACACTCGGCAAGTGAATTTTTTTAAGAGTCTGTAAAAGCGATTCGCCCATAACGTTTACCTCAATCATATAAAAAGAGGGTGACTCAACATCAAAGTGGCACTAACCCTGACTAGTTGTACTAGTAAGTTAGACTATTGATGAGTCACCCTCTTGCATCTGTTACTTAAACGTGAATCGTGATTTCACTGTCTCCACGTAAATGTTCGACTAGTTGAGCTAGTTGTTCTTGTTCTTGCTGACTTAGTAGTTCTGCTTCAAGCTCACTTCTGTATTCATCAAAAGCTGGCAATTCACTTTCCTCATTCATAGCAGTTAATTCATCATATGCTGCTTGTAATTCCTCTTCTGTAATCTCGTCAAGCTCTGTATTCTGTTCGACATACTTGTCACGTTTGATAAAATCGCTAATATCATTACGAACTTCTTCCATTGTAAGCCCTTGCTCATCTAACACTTCTTGAAGCTGTTCTTCTGATTCAAATTGTGCTGTAATAGCCGCAAGTTCTACTTCGATCTCTTCATCAGTAGCTTCAATGCCCTCATCATTTGCTGCTTGAATAATGAGACGCTCATTCACGAGTTGTTGAATGATTTGCTCCTTAATCATTTCAAGATAACTAGCTGCTTCCTCGCTTCCTAAATCCATTCCATTTGCTTGAAGAGCAAATGTATGTTGTTCCAAAGAAGCCACATAGATATCTTTATTAATATCTTCTCCATTCACTGTCGCTACCGCATCTGGAATATTTTCTATATCAAGAACTGCATCTAGGTCTTGTCCAGTTTCTTCACCTTCTGGTTGTTCTGCTTGTTCTTGGTCTTCTGTCGGTGCTGGTTCTTCCTGATTCGGCTCTTCTTGACCTGTATCATCACTGCACGCAGCAAGTCCTAAAGCAAGAACCCCTACACCTATCATCATTGTTAATTTCTTCAAAATTATCAATCCCCTTTCTTATCTGAAAAACCTTTCGTTATTGTAACACAAATGAAATCTTCTTACAGTTCGATTGCTTCCTGTGGAATCAGTCATAGGACAGATGACATATAATTATGAGAACTTATGAGATATTAATAATAACGAAAGCCTTGATATACAAGGAGAATAGCCTTAATGAGTTCAATTTCTTCAAAAACTATGTAAAACTATTTTTATTTTGTAAAAAAAAGCTTGAGAGCTACTAATCACACAAAAAAAGGACATCCTATTTAGCTTTTAATTAGAAATACTTGGCTTATGGCCAAGCCCTTAATGGCGAAAGCCTTAGTCTTTTTTTATTCGTTCAGAAACGTATCATGATTTTTATACTGATTAGTTGAAGAAAGGATGACTCACACTAGCATGTTTGATCCCCTACTAGTACAGTGCTCAATTTACTTCTGAGCACTAATTCATACGATTACTAGTCTGGGTCGGATACTAATGAGTCATCCTTACTTATTAACAGCAGCCTTGATCGCCATCGACAATGACAAGCCCTGCTCCATTTTCTGCTTCCTGATAATCGAGTGTGATATCTTTGACATGGTCGGCCACACTTGCTTCGATTGCCACATTCACTCCATTTATCGTTTCCATCGTATCGGTTTCTGCTGGCTCATCCAGAGCCAGTCCTAGCTTAGGAGCCCCTCAGCCCATACCTGCAAATACAACACGAACTGTATTAAGGCTATGTTCGTTCATTGTATCAACGAGAAAATCTCTTGCACGATCTGTAATATTCATTTTCATTCACCTCACATTCCTCATTCATAATAGCATGAAAAGAAGCTTCTTTCGCTTAATTAGCCTTAGGTACTATCCGGTTAAAATTCTCGCTTAGAAATCCGTTGACAGTGGTTGAAGAATAATGCTTAAAAAGTTCATTAACAAGATTGTCATACTGACCGCTATGTCGTAATTGCTCAACATAATTTGTAATTCCATCAAAATCAGACCCAAATCCAAGGTGCTGCTCTGCTCCTAAAGAACACATATAATCCAGATGCTTTAAAATATCGGAAATCGATGCCTGATTAGTAGCGGTTAAAAAAAGAGGGTGAAAAACGATGCCGATAAATCCGTTCTTTTTGACTAAAGCTTGAATTTGATCATTCCATAAATTTCTAGGATGTTCGCAGAGATCACGAGCATTTGAATGACTAGCAATTGGATAATCAGCTAGTTCGATTACATCCCAAAAGCCTTTAATGCTTAAATGCGAGACATCTGTGAAAACTTTATGCTTATTGTTTAAATGAACAACCTCTTTCCCTAATAAAGAAAGTCCTGCTCCACGTGGTTCTCCTACACCATCAGCACACAGGTTCGCTTGATTCCAAGTTAACCCAATCGAGAGTACACCTAGCTGATATAGAATCGACAGCTTTGTCAAATCGTCACCAATCGCATCAACACCTTCGAGCGTCAAGACTGCCCCTATGTCACCATCCTTCAATGATGACAAATCCGACCAATTCTTCAAATGAAAAATGGATGGATTTGGTGCAATAATATTTTCTTGAAAAAGCTTAACTTGTTCAAGTACTGTCTGAAACTTCAGCTCTTGTTTAATCCATGACTCTACAAAAATAGCGAAAAATTGAACCTTGACTTTGCCTTCCTGAAGCCTTGTTAAATTGGTGTCTATATCTAACGAATCTTTAAAAGGTCGAGTCGGGTTCTCCCATAGTTTCAGTAGTGCATCACAATGCGTATCGATAATAGCTATCTCCATTTGGCTCCCTCCTCTTTTATTCATACTCAAATTCACAGAAATCATTTCCTATCATATGATAAACTAACAAGCTATTGCAGAATGGAGGGACTGTTATGACTGAACAAAATCCTTGGTCCAAAAAGCTGCCACAAGGGTACCAGGATGCACTAAAATCAATTGATGATTTTTTTCAGCATACGTATGACCAATTACAGCACCACCCTATGTTTCTCCCACCAATCCCAATTCGAATAACGGAAGAGAATGATTTGTGGGTTGCGGAGGCTGAGCTTCCTGGTATCGATAAAAAGCAAATTAATCTTGATATTTATCGGCAATCGATTCGCATCCAAGTGACCCAAGGTGAAACTACCGAAATCATAGACGAGCAAAAGAAAACGACAAAACGGCAAGAACAGATGCAGGTACGCCAACGTATTATTCAAGTTCCATTCCTAGTTCAAGAACAGTTTGTAAAAGCAACCTATAAAAACGGACTCTTGCGAATTACGATTCCTAATAATCGAAAACAAATATCGATAGAGTAAGGAGGATATAAACATGATTCAACCTCAGCGACCAAGACCAATGCCGCAACCAGCATATCGTCATCATCAGTTCCAAGCACCTTATCAATCTAGGCAACGTCCATTTAATTCTTACCCTCAACAGATGAATCGATATGTACCCCATCAGCATGCAGGGAGGAATGCACCTCCACAACCATTTGGCTATAGACCAAAAAAGACTTCGATTATCAAATCAGCTTTTATCGGTGAAGATGGTACCTTCGATGTTGCACGTACGTTTCAAACCGTGGACCAAGTCATGAAAACGGTCAATCAAGTTAGCCCGATTGTAAAGCAAGTAAGTAGCTTCTTTATTAAAAAATAACCGAATTAGCTAGACACATTCTTCAAACGTAATGCGTACGCTAGCGTTTGATTTTGATTGATAAGCTTGAGTCCTTGTGAAGTCACAAAATCAATTTTGACGTACGTACCAATTTCTTCTTGCGCCTTTTGATCATAAATAAATCTCAATCCTTCAATCTCAACTTCTTTATCATCTTTCCTCATCTCATCCAGAGAGAGGTCATACTCTATCATCGTACTTCATTCAAACGTATCAATGGCTCGAATACGAATCATCTTCGTTTCTAGCCTTTGTTTATGTAAGTAATCGATCGCACGTTCCGTGACAATGATATTCATCATACGCACTCCCCTTTATTCAATCTTGTTACATTGTAGCAGTTTTTTCCTATCATCCACAGTCATCTGTATGGTCATTTAAATATAATAAGATAAAGCTCACTCATGATTGAGTCAGCTTTATCTTATTAAGTCCATTCTAATCTCAATAGAAAATTATGACATAGCTGCTGTTTTGTACGTTTGTTTTTTATAAATAAATAGACAAACAACGCCTATGATGGCACAAAGTCCTAATGCAAAATAGAGAGAGGAGAAATGAGCTCTTTCCAACATAAACCCGCCAAATAGTGAGCCAATAATACCAGATAAACCAAAAAATGTGGTGATAAATAACACATGCCCCGTAGCTTGCAAATGTTCTGGAACCAATTTACTCATTATATGAAATGAAGCAATGTAAAATAAACCAAATGATAAACCATGTGTCAATTGCAAAGGTAAAATAATCCATGGGTTTGTTAAAAAGCCCATCACAAACCAACGCCCTGCATAAATTAGACCCGCGATCATGACAAACGTAAGCGGTGACCAATGTTTGAACCAACGATAACTTGTCGCAAAGACGAGTGCTTCTGCGCTAACACCGATAAACCAAGCCCAGCCAATCATCGCTTCCGGTCCACCGAGCTCAACAATATAAATGCCAAGATACGTATCATTCGCCCTGTGTGTGATCGAAATAAACGTAACACACACAAGAAACATGATTAAAGTCGGGTTAGCGCCGAGCTTTAGGGCACTTAAAATGGTTACTGGCTTGTTAACACCAGGTACATCATTAACCGTGAACGCAATAAGGAGAGCAACGATTGCCATAAACAACATCGGCAACATAATATTTGCTACACCAATTGCTGTCAAAATATAACCAGTCACTAACGACGTGATAGCAAAGCCAAGTGACCCCCACATCCGAATACGTCCAAAGCTAACTCGATGCTTAATGGCAGTTTTTTGAGAAAGAGAATCGCCAAGAGCTGTAATGGGTGATAAAAATAAAAATAAAATGAACATCATGACAAAATACCCTGTAAAGGTATTGACAAGCATAAATGCACTAGCAGACAAAATAAGACCAATCAAAGCAATAATAAGCATTCTTTTAATTGACTTGTATTTGTCACTTAGATAGCCCCATAAAGGCTGCGCTACTATTGTTGCAAAAGGACCAATAGCCATTAGTATTCCAACTTGTGAGCCGGTTAACCCTTGCACTTGGAAGAAAACAGGAATATAACTAGCGATAATTGTCATCGTTGAATAAGCAAAGAACAGATAGGCCATCAAACGATATAAGGAACGATGATCCATGTATGCCCCCTTTCATTTTATAAGTTAATTTATCATTATATTCTAAACTATAGTTATTTCCTCCAGCAGCTTTTACTCCTTATTATTTTAAGCTTTTTTTGATTAGAAAACTTGGCTTATCGCCAAGATTTAATAGCGAAAGCCTTAGTTGCACTCATACTTTAATCCTTTAATTAAGTTAAACTTTCTTGAAGTGTAAAAAGGAGAAAAACCGTATTACGCCCAATCTTATAAAGGCTGCGCAATCTCTAACATGACAGCCTTATAAATCATGAGCGGAGAATACAGCGTTTTTCTCCAACGTTGTAATTTTAATCTATGTTCGAATCAATTGCTGAATTCTCAAAGCAAGCCTTCTTGCTCAAAAAGGTAATCGTAAGGGATATCAAGAAATAAAAATAAATCATCCGAAATTGGGTAAGAATACGTTCGAATTCGTTCGTCACGCTCAATATCTGTATACAAGTCAGATAGAATACCTTTCTTTTCGATATTCATCCGAACAATATTTTCAAGAAAGTATGGACGCCAGCTCCAATTCTTGAAACGCCCCTCCTCTAATAAAACCCAGTCTTTATCTGCGTTTTTTTCGGCATTAGATGACTGTTGAAACCCCTCAGCATTACATACATAAATACGAAAGGCATATTTGTCACAATCATGGGCCACTTTCATGATTAGTTCATCATATGAATCCTCTGGATCAATCGATTTCATGGTCTGTTTCAAGTGAACATTCATTTCATTTGTTAACGTTAGCTGTGCTTCCATTTTCTTGCGCTCGAAGACAATGAAATGTTGAAATTCCTTTTGCATCTTCTCTCGACAGCATGCTGCATCTACGAAATCTGGCTTTGGAGGCTGTAAATAAATACCTTGATAGTAACGCCCACCATTTCTCCAAGCATAGTTTAATTGATTAAAATTTGAAATTCCTTCAAATAAAAGAGTAGCGCCGATTTTTCGTGAGAGCATCGATAAGGAATTATGTACTTCGCGATAAAGATGAGGAAGCGCTTCATCTTCCATAAACGTAACATCTACTTTGACAATGTTTGGCTTCAGCATGGCAATGCGATCTAAATTACTACCTGTTTGACCTACTCCATCTATCGCAATACGAATTCCTAAGCTTTGAATATATGCAAAAAAATGTTTGTACTCACTTAATTGCTCCGTAATATCACACTCTCTTAATTCTAAAACAATGTTCTTGTAAGAGAGACCTTGATCTTTATAGAAATCTAGCCGCGTAATAAACGTTTCACCATTATCCTTTAATAATAATGCCGGATCATAGTTAAAAAATAGGATGGTTGATTGATCTGTTTTTAAAAACGCGTCTAAGGCACATTGTTGAACATGATCATCCAACTCTAATCTATATTCATCTGGAATACTCTTATCTTCAAAAAACCAGTCGAGGTGTTGTGGGCCTTCTTCTGTCTCCATTCGTGCGAGAACTTCATAACCTACAACAAGCTGCTTGTCTGCGCTAATGATTGGTTGAAAATAAGGTACTACTATTTCTTTATTCATCATGACGTCTAAAGGATCCATCGTCCTACCTCCTATCTGAAAGACCTATTACTCAAACAACAGAGAGTAAAGACGTCTATCAGCTTACCAAAAATAACACTGAACTGTTTAGCTATGACCTATTATACCATAGCTTCAATAAATGCGTGAGGTGTGTGAACGGACTCATTCATTGACCTTTCTAAGTAGACGATAAGCTTAAAAACGTTCATTTATCAGTCAAATATAAAAAAAGAAGAGCAGGTTTTCATCGTCTGCTCTCACGTCTTATTTTAAATGAAAAGGCGTTTCTTGATATACGTAATAATTTAGCCAGTTCGAAAAAAGTAAATTCGAATGCGCTCTCCAACGAAGTCTAGGCTGTTTTTTATCGTTATCTTGAGGAAAATAATTTTCGGGCACATCGATATTTAACCCTTTGTTAACATCTCTTTCATATTCCTCCTGTAGCGTACAAACATCATACTCAGAATGGCCCATCACAAAAATTTGTTTGCCACTTTTTGATGCGACCATATAGACTCCTGCTTCTTCTGAAGTACTTAATAGTACCAAATCATTCACTTGTTCAATTTCTTCTCTACGAACTTCTGTGTAGCGTGAGTGAGGTGCTAGAAATTCATCATCAAAGCCACGTAAAAGCTTTACATTTTGTTGTTCAATCGTATGAGAGAAAACTCCGAATTTTTTCTCTTCAAGTGGATATTTCTTGATTCCAAAATGATGATATAATCCTGCCTGAGCCCCCCAACAAATATGGAGGGTTGATGTCACATTATTGACACTCCAGTCCATAATCCATTTTAATTCTTCCCAATAATCAACGTCTTCAAAGGCCAATTTCTCAATAGGAGCGCCTGTAATGATCATACCGTCAAATTGCTTTGATTTCACTTCATCTATTGTTTTATAAAATGATTGAAGATGTTCATGAGATGTATTTCTAGATACATGCGTATTTGGATACATGAAGGAAACTTCCACTTGAAGTGGCGAATTTCCGAGGAGTCTTAATAATTGGGTTTCTGTCGTTTCCTTAACGGGCATTAAATTAAGAATCACAATCTTTAAAGGGCGTATATCTTGAGAGTATGCTCTGCTCTCATCCATGACAAAGATGTTTTCTGCGTTTAGTATTTCTTTAGCAGGTAAATGATCCGGGATTTTTATCGGCATAGAAACATAAACTCCTTTATAATAAATTCGTTTGATTTGTATCTTCACATAAATATGTATACATACTATGGTATATATGATTAGATGAAACAATTAAAACACTTAACATTTCGATAATTTAACTTATCATGAAATGAAAAATTTCGCAATTATAATAACCAAGAAAAGGGTGCTTTTATGCAAATCCGTATCGAATGGACATATCACTTGTTAAAAACGAAACAAACCTATTTCATGAAAAGTGAATGGATGACTATCGAAGAATCATTGGCATTAGTGGCTGATTTAGAAAAGACTGGACGACTAAAAGAGATTGTATTTATAGATCAAAATGATTCAACGTGGACAAAAAAAGAATTATTGAACTTTTTAAAACAACTTGAAACGACGCCTCAAGATGTTGTCGCTTATGTAGACGGTGGATATGATCTAGATTCAAAAAAAGCAGGAATTGGAATGGTTATTTACTACAAACAGCATAATAAAAAATGGCGACTTCGATTAAACGATCAACTAGAGTTGCTTGAGGACAATAATGAAGCAGAGTATGCTGCACTGTACCGCCTTATCCAACAACTTGAAACCATGGATGTTCATCATCAATCACTAACGATTCATCTCGATTCCATGGTTGTCGTCAATCAGGCATCAGGGGAATGGCCTTGCTTTGAAGAACATTATTTACGTTGGCTAGAGCGGATAGATAAGCTCGCTAATAAGCTTGGACTAACACTTTCCTACGAGCTACTAGACAGAAAAGAGAATAAGGAAGCTGATCATTTAGCCTCTCAAGCTCTTAATGGAATTGAAATTGAAGGAAAGATTGAAAGAATGTAAACGAACGATTTATAGAAAATCGTTTTCTCATTCCTATGAGTATTCTTCATTTATCAATGGATACAAAGCAAGAGAGAGTCCATATTATTGGTCTCTCTCTACTTGCCTCTCGAGAATATCTCTTGCCAATTGATTACTTATTCGTGTCACACCAAGTGGTTCAGGAACTCGTCCATACTCTTCATGATGAAAGTCAGATCCTCCCGTTCGGAAAAGTATTTTATTCTGATCCGCTTCAATTTTTTCACAAAGTGTCTCAAAGCGTAGCACTGCTTTTTCGTCATGATCACGATGATAGACTTCAATCCCGTCTAGCTCCCAATTATGAACCCAATCGATGATATCTTGATCGAACTCATAATAAACAGGATGAGCAACGATAGCAAGTCCACCAGTTTGGTGAATCCAATCAATGGCCTCTTTAACGGTCATTTCTTTAGACTTCTCTACATAGCAAGGCTTACCCTCTGCTAAAAAACGATTAAATGCTTCTGCTACCGTTTTCACATAGCCAGCCTCAATTAACGCTTTCGCAACATGAGGCCTGCCGACGCTCCCGCCATCAACATGCTTTAATACGTTTTCAGCAGCTAACTTCAAACCGATATGATCAAACTTTTCGATCATGGTTGCTAACCGCTCTCTTCTTAATTCTTTTTGCGTGTCGAGAAATTCTCGTAATTTTGCATTTTCCCAATCAAAGCCATATCCTAGTATATGAACACTTTTTCCTTTATGCTTCGTTGAAAGCTCAATTCCCGGTATCACTTCTATGCCTAGCTTCTGTCCTGCTACTATCGCTTCTGCTATTCCATCAACAGAATCATGATCCGTCAATGAAACGATTTCTAAATCATTTTGCTTACACTTCTGCATTAATTCTGATGGCGAATAACCGCCATCAGATGCGGTTGAGTGCATATGAAGATCACTATTAGTATGAGTATTCATTCTTGTCATTCCTTTTCTACTGTTACATCCCAAGTTACTTGACCTGTTCGCAAGTGATCAGTGTAAACAAGCTCATAATTCGTTCCAATTGGGACAGCAAATGCGACCTCGCCCCGATTTGTTCTCCCAGGGTGAAGCTGTCCTCCAAGAATACCTTTCGTATCAACATATGATACGTGATTATGGGCATACCCTTCCTGGTCAACTAGCGTTAATTTAAATGTTGAAAACTCATAAACGACATCACGGACATTGGATAACGTTAAATCAACGATCACAATTTGTTCTCCCTCTTTCGCTTCCGCATTGTCTATACGCACATCATTTAGTGTAATTTCCAAACCATTCACTTCACGCATTTGATCATTATTTGCATTTGCAAACGGCATTTGTACTTGAATCGCATCCGAGCTTGGACGATCCAAACTATAATAACCTACAAGTAAAATGAGACCTAAACATAAACTTAGTAAAAGCAAAACTTTCCCCTTCATCATGATTCTCTCCTCAATCGGTGTTCTCTCTGGTGTATGACTATATCTGACACTCGTATTAAGCTATGATTAACGGAGAAGCTTTATGTCATTTCTTACTTCCACCATGAATCAAAAACGGTTACAGGAAGCTGACGCTTATGCTCCGTCATCTCATAACGTTCTTCTATTTTTTCTGCAATCGCTGAATCAACTTGTCTTCCTTCTAAATATCGATCAAGCTGCTCATACGTCATTCCGAGTGCTATTTCATCTGGTAATCCAGGCTTATCATCTTCTAAATCGGCAGTTGGTGCTTTTGTATACAGGTGCTCTGGTGCCCCAAGTTCAACAAGCAACGCTCTTCCTTGACGTTTAGTCAAACCAAATAAAGGAGCTATATCACATGCTCCGTCACCATGCTTTGTAAAAAATCCCGTTATCGCTTCTGCTGCATGATCCGTCCCGATCACTAAACAGCCATAGTGAGCAGCTATGTCATATTGAGCTTTCATTCTTTCACGTGCCTTTGTATTTCCTTTGTTAAAGTTTGATAATAATTCTCCAGTTGCCTTTTCAAAAGCTTGATTTGACGCATCAACGGCTGCTTTAATGTTAATCACAAGTGTTTTAGAGGTGTTAATAAAACGGATCGCATCCATTGCATCCTCTTCATCTGCTTGTTCACCGTAAGGAAGTCGTACAGCATAAAAGTTCAACTGCTTATTTGAGCCGTCTTCATTTAATTCATCAATAGCCATTTGAGCTAATTTCCCAGCTAGCGTTGAGTCTTGTCCGCCTGAAATCCCTAGCACATATCCGTTCGCACCAGTATGTATAAGATAGTTCTTTAAAAAATCAACACGTTTACGTATTTCTGTTTTCGGTTCAATATCTGGCTGAGAATGTAAGTCAGCAATAATAGTCTCTTGGGTAATTTTCATTTTTGCACCCTCCTAAAATGATCTATAATAAGCTATTATAACAATTTTTCAATGCTTAATGATAGTAATCACCGAGTCGAATTAATTGATCTTCTTTACCCTCTTTCTCTAAAATGAAACGTTGTCTCTCTCCCAACAAATCAAAATGAGGGTATTCAGACCGTTGATGAATCCATTCTTCCTTCAAACCATATTGCCTTCCCCACTCTATAAGCTTTTTTAAATCAGCACAAGCGACTTTTGTAACAGTCTTACAATCCGGAAATCGCTCATCGATCCAAAAGTGTGTCAAAAGTGCTATTTCTCCTGCCCTCGCTTGCTGTTTCCATTCATGCAATTGACGTTTCGTAATACCAAATGCCATTTCGATCACCTATTTTCCTCGTATCATTTAATTATAGCATAAGAGAAAAAAGATTCGATTGACGACGAATCCAGCTATTTACATACGCATAAAAACCCGGAAACATTTTTTATTTACCCTTTTTCAAGTCTGACAAAGTTAGTTCTTTTTCGTCGATAACATCGAAAAATCATATGCAGGTGATAAAGAAGCAAGAGCAGAAATGCATTATGCTCAAGCAATTGTCGGTAATAAAATGACAGAAAAAGGTAGCTCTAAGTTAGATGAGCTACCTTTTTTCCTATTTACCTCAACAAAACGAGCAAGATTTTCACAGTCTCACTCTTTTCCTTTATACCCAGTATTTCGCTCATTCATTTCATCAGCCATTTCAGCATCGAATGCTTGAATGCTGTTCTCGCGTCTTTTGTTTTTCTCTCTCACTGCTTGCTTTTGTTCACTGCTCATATCCGTTTTTGCGATTGATTCCTCAGCAGCTTCGATATTTTGTGCTGTGTTTTCTTTCATTTTCTTAAGCTTTTCCACATTGTCACTACGATCATCTGGGTTTGCCATCCTTTATCCCTCCATATTAATAAAAGTAACGTGCCTATTTAGTATGGAGTTCTTTTATATGATTATGTATTATGCCTTAATTTTCTCATAAACATCATGCCAGTCTGGTAAATGCTTTCGCATAGATAATGGACGAAAGGTATCTTTTCTAACACAAACATGAGTACTTTCTCCAATCACACAAATGGTACCTTCTTCATTTTCAATCTGATAACGATATGTGACACGAAGACCGTCATATGATTGTACCCATGTTTTGACGATTACTGTTTCTCCGTATGTTGTCGGATGCTTATATGATACTTGAATATCTGTAACCGGAGATAAAATACCCTCTTTCTCCATTTGAGCATAATTAAATCCAATTTCCTTGATTAACTCTGTTCGTCCAAGTTCAAACCAGACTACATAATTGGAGTGATGAACAATCCCCATTTGATCTGTTTCAGCGTAGCGTACGGTAACCTTTGTCTCTGTTACATGCATATGTTATTCTCCCTTTCCATTAGAAAGCCTTAGTCTTTTTTTATCGTTGAGAAAGTTACCATGATTTCTATTCATTCTGATTCGTTTAGAAAAACAGCGAGATCTTCTTTGGTAATCGTTGTCAATGAATCAATGTTAAACTCACCATGATTTGTTAAGCGTAAAGATTGGATCTGAACAAGTCTCTCAAACACATCAACGGCATACCGTCCATTTGCAGGGTGTCCTTCGCTAGCTAATCCATTTATGAGCATTTTTTTTGCAGCTGCTGAGAATTGATAGCCAGTTTGAGTTGCTTGATGTTGAATAATTTCAATGAGCTCCTCTTTTGAATAATCGGCAAATTGAAGATGTACTTTAAATCGCGAGCACAGTCCAGGATTACTACTTAGCAACAGATCGATCTCGTTTTTATAACCAGCTAAGATCACGACTAGATTTTCTTGATGGATCGTCATTTCTTGAACAAGTGTATTTATCGCCTCTTTTCCAAAATCATCTTGTCCTGTTGTTAAAAGAGAATACGCCTCATCTATGAATAGGACGCCACCAAGTGCATCTTTGATTTTTTCTTTGGTTTTTTGAGCTGTCTGCCCCACATAACCAGCAACTAAATCAGCTCGACTAGCGACAATAAGGTGACCACGCTTTAACAAACTGATTTCCTTTAATGCTTGCGCGTACAATTTTGCGACTGTTGTTTTTCCAGTTCCAGGATTTCCACTGAAAATAGAATGAACTTGCAACGGTAGCGTCTGTAAGCCCATTTCTCTTCTTTTTTGCTGAATATACAAAAAAGAGGCTAATTGATTGATTTCTTGCTTTACGTTTGAAAGTCCTATGAGCTGATTAAGAGATTGAAGAGCTCCTTCTGTTTCTCTCTCTGATTTTTCTATAAAATCATCTGCTTGAAGAAAGACAAAATCATCGGTATTAGCTTCATCGAGGGCTAACAGCGATCCTTTTTTAAATATCGCATCTAACATTATGTTTTTGACTGCACGAGCATTTCCAAATGAATCATCCACTTGTGCTTGTTCAATACGTTTCTTGAGTTCGATCTTTGCACCATTTGTTAACAGATAATCATTTTCTAACGCAAATAGATCGCCAATTTGCAGGAGTTCGTCAACGGTGTAATTTTCTATATGAAGATGGTTTTGTTCTGGAAAACGGCTACGTAAGCCTGGATTTGCTCTTAAAAAAGTACGCATTTCCTCTGGATAGCCAGCCATAATGACTGCAAATGTTCCTGCAAATTTCCCGCTTGTCATCGCAGAAACTAGTGTATCAATGACCGTTTGTCCATAATCATTGCCGGCTGCATCTTCACGTTGTAGGCTATAGGCTTCATCAATGAATAAAACGCCGCCTGCTGCCCGCTCAATCGCTTGCATCGTCCTTTCTTCGGTTTGACCAACATATGCACCAACTAGCTGTGTGCGATCAACTTCATACACTTCATCGCGTTGAAGTAAATCAAGCTCATAGTAAATCTTCGCAAAAAGACGAGCTAAGTGCGTTTTGCCGGTGCCTGGATTACCCGTTAAGCTCATGTTTAAATTCAAACCATCTTTTGTTTGAAATCCTTCTTCAAGGCGAACCTTTTGATAACGTAAATATTGATACATTCTCCCAATTCGATCTTTAACGTCAACAAGTCCAATCATATTCTGTAGCTCTTCTAGTGCCGTTATCTGCTCTCTCTTCCGTTCATTGTCTTTAAACAAAGCATTCCATTGTTGATTGATCTTTTCAATTTCTTTCGTTGAACGAATGATTTGTTGGAATTGAGAAGCTGAATAATAAACACCTGTTAAGGAATGCGCATATTCATTGGTCGCTGTCTCGATCGTCGCAAAAGGTTCCCGAAGCAACTCAATATAGGAAATAAGCTTGTTCAGTATTTTTAATTGACTATTCTCTTCAAGACTATCATTGTCAGCCTTTACCTCTTCCCATTCCTTGTGAAAGTCTTCAACAAAATGAAAAAAGCGTTTAGCAATTTCATTGTATTCCTTTGCTGTTATTTTCTTGGCTGTTCCATGATCTGTTTCACGAATGGGTGGAAATTTAGTTGGAATAGGAATTTGCTTCACAAATTCAATAAGTCCTTCAAGCTTTAATTGCTGAGCCAATTTATTTAACCCATCTTCTGCCAATGCTTGATTAACCCAATGCTTGACTAGATGATCAAATCGACCAACTCGTTCAAAGCGAGAGTATGCAAGCATTGAGCGTAGCTGTGATTGTTCCTGTAAGGATAACTTATCATTTTCACTTTGTTTAAGCATTTCAAGAATTTCCCATGCTTTTGCTTCTTCAAAAGGTTCATCCCCTTGCTCTACAGCCACAAGCCACTCCTTAATTCCATTTACTGACCATTGCTTCTGTAACATGATGACCACCGCTTTCTACATTTCACGTTTACATTTTATCATGCTCACTTCTTCTTTGCATGAGTAACCGTTTTATGCTTTTACATGACAAACCCTTAATAAGATAGTGAAGGTGATAGCTTTGTTTCATGTAAAAAAGAGTGCCAGTCATCTAGTGACAAGACACTCCTTCCAAGATAACATTTCGAACGTACGTTTCAATCCCACAGCCTTCACAAGCGAAAAAATCAAAAAGGCAATCATTTTCCTTTCCGCTTAATGGAAAGAACAGTGATCACGATAATCGCTATGATCCCAGTAATAAAAAATGGTAGAAATAAGCGAAATACTGATTGCTGCTCTAATTCATTTTCAACTGATTCATCATATTGATTTCTTTCGATTATAACTTCTTCATTCTCATTTGGAGAAGATTCAGTCACGTAAGAGTCAGCTAAAACATCTTTTGGTAAAAAGAAGAGAAGTAAAGCGACAATCACTATCCTAATTTTTTTCATTTCATCACCTTTTTCCTAGTAAACCACTTTGTTTTTACATCTTAACAGAAAAATGTAGAACCGAAAAGAAAAACCCGCTATTTTAGCGAGTTTGAGTCCAGCTAGATCCGTTTTCTAACATTGAAATTATCCTCAACTAATAGCCAATTTTGAGGAAATTCAATTCTGAGTACCCAATAACTAACTCCTCGTAACTCCAACTCTTTAACGAGGTCAAATTTTGCTTGAATACTTCTTGCATCTTCAAACCAAACCTCATGATCTTTCCCTTCTTCATCTCGATAGGTGAAGTGAGGAGACTGAGCTTGTTCGTCAAATTGAATAGGAACATTGTATTTTGCAGCTATTCTAATGGCTTGCTGAGGACTGATTGCCCGTGCAAATTCGCCTCCTTGAACGAAAGGAAGCGTCCAATCATATCCATAAAGTGGAATTCCCATCAAAATTTTATCATTAGGCATGACGGAAACCGCATATTCTACTACTCGTCTCACTTGATTCAGAGGCGCTACGGCCATTGGAGGCCCCCCACTCCATCCCCATTCATACGTCATGAGCACTGAATAATCGACGATTTCACCATGTGCTTGGTAATCATGCGCTTCATACCATGCTCCTACTTGTTCTGCGCTTACTTTTGGCGCAAGTGCTGTTGAAATCGTATACCCTTTTTCACGCGTACGTTGAGCCGCCAATCTTAAGAAGTCATTATACTGCTCACGATCTTCTGCCCTTAAATGTTCAAAGTCGATGTTCAATCCGAGATAACCTTTTTCACTCATAACAGCAAAAGTATTATCGAGAACTTTATTTTGTAATGATTGACTTCTAAGAATGGCTTCTCCTAGCTCCGGACTGAAATTATCGCCATCAATATTTGTTAAGACAAGTACAGGTACGACTTTCAAAGGATACGCAGCCTGAATAGATGGTGTATCCTCAACTGGAATTAACTCTCCTTCTCTCGTTACCCTATAACTAAATATAGATAAAAATGTTAAATGTCTCCCTACCCTGCGAACCACTCTCGGTTCTGTATCAGCAGGTGGCTTCGGCTCAATATACCCATTAACATCAAGTGGTATTTTGGGTTGAGGAGGTAAATACAACCTCAAACCAACTGGCAATGGTTGATCTGGATTTAATTGATTCAAAGAAACGATTTCATTAACTGAAACGCCGAATCTTCTACTTATCGAATATAAGCTGTCCCCCTGCTGAACAAAATAATAGCGTCCAACAATTGGAATAACCAATGCTTGACCGATAACTAAATCATTTGGATTTGGTAATTCATTTGCTTCAATAATGTCCTCCGTCGTTGAATTGTATGCATTAGCTATTCCTTCTAAAGTCTGACCTTCTCTCACAACATGGATTTGCACCCCGTTCCCTCCTTCGTACATCTGACTCCGTTCCATTGTACGTTCAATCACCTTGTCTTATTACGAGAAATTATTTATTGTCAGGCAATTCAAGGAGACAGCTATCAGATAGTATGAGAAAATAAAGACGGCTATTGTGCTTAGAAAGGAACGATTTTATGAAAAAAGTACTTGTTCTAATTGGATATGGTTCGATTGCTTTAGCTATGTATGTATACGGAGAATCCTTATTGCAATGGGTTCGACAGGGAGGAACAGACTATCTGTTTGCCACGTCAATTTTAGCAACGTTATTTGCGTTATTTCCAATTATCCCCTATCCGCTTATCGGAGGGATTCTTGGTGCAGCATACGGTCCAGTCATCGGAAGTTTGATCACTTGGACTGGTTCAGCTCTGGCATCTATCATTATGTTTTCATTTGTTCGATACGGATATCAGGACTGGGGACGAAAATGGCTCCATCGTTATGACAAACTCTCTAAAGTAACCCTTTTGTTTGAGCGTAATGCTTTTATGACGATCTTTTTAACGAGACTCATTCCAATTATTCCATCAATCATTGTAAACATTTATTCTGCGTTAAGTCGTGTTTCTTTTGTAAGCTATACTATTGCCTCTTCTCTTGGTAAAGTACCATCCATGATCTTATTTGCGGTAGTAGGAAATTCACTCGTCTCTAATCCGAAAGATTTACTTTACATTTCCTTATTTTACGGTACATTTCTCTTGTTCGTTTATGGTGCATTTCGTTTATTTACCCATTATTCATCGATATCAAAAAAGAAGCTCCTTAATTAATCTGTTGAGGAGCCTCCTTATTTAATGCTTAAAAATAAGAAGATGTCGTTTAAACCAATAAATGATTGAGAACATCGATATAGCCTTTCCAAGTGCCAAGCGAATTCAAGAAAACATCATCAACATCTGCGACACGATGCGTAAACATAAATTGAATGATCTCAATAGAGAAAGAGAATAAAAAACCAAGCATGACGACCTTAACTTGCTTACGCATTTTTCGCCATATTAATGGAAGGAGGAAACCTAACGGAATAAACAAGATCACATTCCCTATTAGAATGCGGATAGGATCCATAATAGTCGGACTAAATGTAGCAATACGATAAATGCTACGAAACGGAATCAAATTATAGTTTCTCCCCCCCGGACCAGCAGGACCAAGAGAGGCACCATAATTCCAAGCGAACAATGTAATGTATAAGACAACAATCAAATATAATAATAGCGTCGTTTTGAAAAAAAGAGACGAATGCTTCATCATATGGACAGCCCCTTTGACACGATCTACCCTCTACTATTTTATTCTGTTCCCTCTTTTCAATGACAAGTTATTTTTATCGACATGTAAAAGTTGCTTTTGCAATCGTTCAAACAGATATCGTAATCGTTATTCTTTCTAATAGACAACAAAGAACTCCCCTCAAGCTTTTACTTAAGGGAAGTTCTTTACTAACCTTTTGGCGGAACATAATCCGGTTGTTCGTTACCTTTTGTATTCATTTTCTTTCCTTTATTCGTATCTGCTTCAACTGATTGTGTTCCAGGATGGTAAGGACGGAACTGAGCAGATGTGGATTTTGCACTTTTCAATAGTAACCCCTCCTTACCATTATGTTACCTCGAAAAGTCTGTCTTATTCACCTTACTATTTAATGTTGAGTAGCTCTTCTCTGTTCCCATTTTTCCTCAAGACGATCCATGGCTACTTTATCATTTAATAACTTTTCTTTATTTTCTCTAACTAATTCCTCAAATGTAATTTTTTTGATTCTTCTCAATACAAACACCTCTTTTACTGGTTTTTACTCATTCTGATGCAAAAGAAGCATTTTTATACATCTATCATTTAATTTGTGTTCTTCGCCTTCGGGCTAATAAAAATCTTACCAGACTCATCTATCGTCATGACAAAGATGTCTAAAGGACTCGCATATCCATGTTTTTGTACTAGTTCTCTTAGCCAATCAAGCGTTCCAACTTTTTTTACATTCGCTTCAATAATCTTTCCGTCTTCAATTAAGACACTCGGATATCCTTTAGAAGGTGTATCCATGTTGAAATCTTTTAGTGTTACACCTTCATATATTGACTTCTTTATAACACTGATGGAACCATTCATCTCTAAAATGGCGTAATCAATTTCGCTTAAATCACTTGTACTATTTAAACGCATGTCCATCAAAAATGATTCAAGCGTAATTTTAGCCTTTCTTAATTCATCATGTAAAATCATCCCATGCTTCATCAAAATAATTGGCTCATCTTCTAACACTCGACGAAAACGAGGTGTTTTTAATGCCAAGATCGATAAACTTAGATGCAAGCCCGGCAATTAGTGCTAGCTGCAGCCATCGGACCTGCAAGAGGCAGTTTTCCATCCGTTAATGGTTCCCCTAAAATATCACCAATAACAACACCAAAAATAAAATCAAGTGCATCAATTGATCCTGTCGATCGCTGACCTAATATTTTAACAATTAAAAAGATATAAACATACACTATAGCGCACGAATCAAAAAGCCATATATCGGCAGCATCTCAGAACCATTCCAAAAGTCAAACATATAAACACCTCCATTTGACTTCTTATGTACTTAAGAAGCTAACTCATGATGAGATATTAATAAGTCAGTTCCTAAATAGGCAGCTTTATGTCTGGTAACGTTTTATTACGTTATTCAGAAGAAAGGCTTTCGCAATAAAAATGTAGCCGAAAGCCAAAATGTTTTAATGAAATTGAGGTTCTTCCTGCAAAATTTGATGGTATCTACCTTCAAGTAGCGTTAAAATATTTTTTTGTTCTTCTGCCAGGTTTTCAAATAATTGTTTCGCCTCCTTATTTTCTGTTTCCAGTGAAAATTGAATAAAACTGGACTGCAATGCTTGGGCAGATGCAATAGCTTGTTGTACTTGCGTTTGAACAGTCAATGGATACCTTTTACGAACGCTGATTTCGGTTCATTTTTTTTGCTTCTATATCAGCGTAGGAACCGAATTCAGTATCTGGATGATTATTTTTCCCTTGTTTCTTTGCATTGTTATTACGTTGAGCATTTGCATTTCCCTTTTTCTGTTTGCCCATTTTCATTTCCCTCCTTTTTTCATTCACTTCTTAGGATGCTCAGGTTTTACAGTCAATATTAAGTTTGAATATATTAACTAATACGGTATATGAAATTATAGATAATCTAAGTAAAAAAACTCCTCTTCCAAAAGGAAAAGGAGGTTCAGTGCTTATATTAAGCAAGCTTATTACGAAGAACCATTTGCAAGATACCACCATGACGGTAGTAATCCATTTCAACTTCACTATCAAAACGAACAAGTACTTCAAATTCTGTCTTCTTACCATCTTTGATCTGTCGCCATAACTTTAACCATTTCACGTGGCTTTACATTATTTGTGATTTGAACATCAAATGATTCTTCACCTGTTAAGCCAAGTGTTTCAGCGCTTTCGCCATCTTTGAACTGAAGTGGAAGAACACCCATTAGAACAAGGTTACTACGGTGAATACGCTCATAGCTCTCAGCGATAACTGTTTTGATTCCTAAGTAGGTTTGTACCTTTAGCAGCCCAGTCACGAGAACTACCCATACCGTAATCTTTACCTGCTAGGATAGCAAGACCTGTGTCATCTTCCTTGTATTTCATCGCAGCATCATAAATCGCCATTACTTCACCAGTTGGCCAGTAAGTTGTATAGCCACCTTCTGTACCTGGAGCAATTTGGTTACGAATACGGATGTTTGCAAATGTACCTCGCATCATCACTTCATGGTTACCACGACGAGAACCATATGAGTTAAAGTCTCTTGGCTCAACACCTTTTGAAATGAGGTATTTACCTGCAGGTGTATCTTTACCAATTGCACCAGCTGGAGAAATATGGTCAGTTGTTACTGAATCACCAAATTTACCAATTACACGTAGGCCAGATAAGGGCTTTAATGTCTTCTGGTTCTGGTGATAGACCTTCAAAGAATGGCGGGTTTTGAATGTATGTAGAATCTTCATCCCACTTATAAAGTGCATCATCCGTTGTTTCAATTTCATTCCAACGATCATTGTTGTCAAATACATTTTCATATTCACGTGCGAATAACTCAGGTGTTACTGTTTTAGAAACAACTTCTTCAATTTCTTCAGCAGTTGGCCAAATATCTTTGAAGAATACATCCTTACCATCTTTGTCTTTACCAAGTGAATCGTTTTGCAAATCAATATCAACTGTTCCAGCAAGTGCATAAGCGACAACAAGTGGTGGTGAAGCAAGTAGTTTGCTTTTACTAAAGGATGAATACGTCCTTCAAAGTTACGGTTACCAGAAAGAACAGATGTAACAATTAAATCATTTTCTGCAATAGCTTCTTCAATTTCATCTTCAAGTGGACCTGAGTTACCGATACATGTTGTACAGCCGTAACCAACAATGTTGAATCCAAGCTTGTCCAAGTATGGAAGAAGACCTGAATCAGTTAAGTAACCTGTTACAACTTTAGAACCAGGAGCTAAGTGATGTTTTCACATATTCTAGGAACTTCAAGTCCTCGTTCAACTGCTTTCTTCGCAACAAGTCCAGCACCAATCATTACGTATGGGTTTGACGTATTTGTACAGCTCGTAATTGCTGCAATTGCAATAGAACCTGTTTTCATTGTTGTTTCGCGACCATCTTTAAACTTAACAGTCACTTCTTTATCAAATTCTGCTTCTGTTTGTCCTAAACCTTGTGTTCCTTGTGGAGCTACAACGGCATCACGGAATGATTTTTGCATGTCAGAAAGTGGAACAAGATCTTGAGGACGCTTAGGACCAGAAAGATTTGCTTCAATTTCGGTTAAGATCAATTTCAACAACATCTGTATATGTTGGATCTGGCGTTTCACCAGCTACGTAGAACAAGCCATTTGCTCTGCAGTATGCTTCAACAAGCTTGATTTGCTCTTCAGCACGACCTGTTAAACGCATGTAATTAAGTGCTTCATCATCAACTGGGAAGAAACCACAAGTTGCACCATATTCAGGAGCCATGTTTGCAATTGTTGCACGGTCAGCAAGCGGCATTTCAGCTACACCTGGTCCGAAGAACTCAACGAACTTACCAACAACTTTTTTCTCACGTAACACTTGCGTTACTTTTAACGCAAAGTCAGTTGCTGTTGTTCCATTTGGAAGTGAACCAATTAATTTCACACCGATAACTTCTGGAACTGGGAAGTAAGAAGGTTGTCCAAGCATTCCTGCTTCAGCTTCAATACCACCTACACCCCATCCAAGTACACCAATACCATTAATCATTGTTGTATGAGAGTCAGTACCAACTAGTGTATCTGGGAATGCAATTGTTTCACCGTCTTTTTCAACTGCATGAACAACATTTGCAAGTATTCTCAAGGTTTACTTGGTGAACGATTCCTGTTGCTGGAGGTACTGCTCGATAATTATCAAATGCTTTTTTAGCCCAGCTAAGGAACTGATAACGCTCTTCATTACGTTGAAATTCAAGATTCATATTGAAATTTAATGAGTCATCAGTTCCTGCTTTATCAACTTGAACAGAGTGGTCAATAACTAAATCAACAGGAATTTCTGGATTGATTTGATCTGGATCTCCACCTAAATCAGCCATTGCTTTACGTAGTGACGCAAAGTCAACTACTGCTGGAACACCTGTGAAATCTTGAAGAATAACACGTGATGGTTTGAACGGAACATCAATTTCCTTGAGTTCATTCGTTCCCCATTTTGCTAAGTTCTCAATGTGCTCTTCTTTGATGACATAGCCATCATATTGACGTAGTACAGATTCTAGTAACACCTTCACCGAATATGGTAGTTTTGAAACATTTCCCAAACCAGCATCTTCCAAAGCCTTTAATGAGTAGTAATTAATTGTTTTTCCATCCAATGAAAAGGATGAACGTGCCTTAAATACATCATTGCTTTTTGACATATGTATACCCCTCCTTAACAAGACTATCATACCTTAAACTGTCAATATTGTCTAAATCAAAGTGATCAGACAGTCGAGTAAGGTAGGCTAGAAAGCGCTTAACTTCATCGACATAACAGTCCTTCTTAAGAATAGCAAAACTTTCTGAAAGAATAAATAAATTTTTCGCATTTCTTGACTCGTTCAAAAAAAACATTCACTACCTCACGTATAGCATCCACTCGTTTAACGGAAAGTATAAAACGGGGGTGATCAACATGACAAAGAAGAAAGCCAATCATCAAATTACTGGCATGAATCATGCTAAAGCACAAGGCAAAGATGTAGGATATAACGGTGCATTCCAAACAGAGCTGGGAAATGAACCGTTAACTGAAATGCAGCGCCAGAATAATAAGAAAACCAAAAAACGCCAATAGGAATCAACAAGGCAGCCACTTAATCGTTAAGGCTGCCTTGTTCATAAATAATAGCAACTATCATTAGCAAACTTCATCTTGTCGCAAATGTCTTATTCTGTAGGGAGCTGTTGCTTTAGCTCAGCTATCGTTTGTTGATACTGTTCTAGCTGCTGATGTTGATGATCGGATGAAATCGTCAACGCCTTATTGATTTGCTGCTCAGCTTCATTTAGTTCTTTTTCTGCTCGCTTTATGTGGGCACCCATGTCGGCTGGGTAACTGTTAATGTTTCCAACTGCTTGGGTTGCTTCTGCAACTGCTTGCTGTGCTGCTTGAAAAGCTTGTTGTTTGTCTTTTTGATAGGGCATGTGGAACTCCTCCTTCACTGAAGTCTTTACTAGCATGTAACAAAACCTTTGATTTATACGGATAGAAGGATTCCCACTAGACATACTACGAGTAAGGAGGGATGAGGACATGACTGAACATAATACGTTTAAAGACCAGCGTAGAAACTCTCATAAAGGAAAAGATTCCGGCCAACAGGAACCAATGAGTGGTTCAAAAAAAGTGAAAAAAGCCAATCATAAAGGTCAAACTGATGGAGAAGGGTAAACGTTAAAAACAACGGAATTCTAGTCCGTTGTTTTTTTTGCTGCCTCTTCTATTTTTTGTCTTTCTTTACGTTGTTGTCTTCGTTTTTTGCGCTGTTCGTGACGCTCCTTAGCGCCTTCATATTGCCACTTTTCTTCTTCTGTTTCTGGATAAACTGGTGGGACAGAAGTTGGATTTCCATTGTTATCGAGAGCGACAAAAGTTAAGTACGAGGTGGCCGTCAATCGCTTCTCTCCAGTTAAGAGATCCTCAGCCTCAACCTTCACATACACTTCCATTGATGTATTCCTCGTGAAAGTAACATACCCTTCCAAGCAGATTGCCTCACCTGTTCGAATCGGTGAAATAAAATCCAAGCTATCACTTGATGCTGTCACGACCATTGACCTTGCATGCCGCATTGCAGCAATGCTTGCGACTTTATCAATATAGGCCATCACATTTCCACCAAAAATCGTACCATGGTAATTCGTATCTGGGGGTAGGACGATATCTGTTAAAATCGTCTTTGATGCTGATGCTGTTTTTCCGTCCATTTTTATTTCCTCTTTCTTTCGTCAAATTCTTGTAGTCGATGATGTAAATCTGCTAATTCCTCTACTTCTATTGTACGAAAATCGAGAGCAATCGAATTAGCAATCATTCTCGTCACAACAGCTGGTGTTCCTTTTCTGAGCTGATCATGAATACGCTGAGGCTTCACTGCTTGATGAGATAAATGAAGAACGTATGTTGGTAGCTCTACTTCGGGCATCGTTCCTCCACCAACTTGAGAGACATCTCGTTTGATCTCGATCTTCCAGCTTGCTGATAAATCCTTAACAAACGTATCTATTTTGCTCCGTATTTCTTCTTCTGACATCAGAATAGTCCTTAACGTCGGTAATGTTTTGCGTACTGTTTCTATATTTGCATATTCCTTTAACGTAGCCTCAAGCGCAGCTAACGTCATTTTATCAACACGCAGAACACGTGCAAGTTGATGCTTTTTTAACTGATCAATCCATTTCTTCTTTCCGGCAATGATGCCTGCTTGGGGTCCCCCAAGCAATTTATCACCACTAAATGTCACGATATCTGCTCCTTTTTGCAAGGATTCAGCTACAGTAGGCTCCTCGCCAATACCATCGTTTCGTAAATCATAAAGTGCGCCACTTCCCAAATCTTCGAAAAGAAGAAGATCGTGCTCCAGCGCGAGAGGCTTTAGTTCTTCAATTGAGACATCCTTCGTAAAGCCGATCATTTTAAAATTACTCGTATGTACCTTCATGATCATCGCAGTCTTTTCACAGATTGCCTGTTGATAATCAAAAAAATGCGTTTTATTCGTCGTACCTACTTCTTTTAAACTCGCACCACTTTCCTCCATTATGGATGATACACGAAAAGACCCTCCAATTTCAACGAGCTCTCCACGTGAGACAATAACCTCTTTTTCTTTTGCAAAGGCTGCGAGAACGAAATAGACAGCAGCAGCGTTATTATTAACGACCATTGCCGCTTCTGCTCCAGTAGTCTCTTTCACTAGTTCTTCAATTAAATCATGTCGAGATCCGCGTTTTCCAAGCTCGAGATTGTATTCGACATTCGAGTATGATTGAGCCGTTTCAATGACTTGATTGATCGCCTGCTCACTTAAGCGCGCCCGACCTAAATTCGTATGTAGAACGGTTCCAGTTCCATTAATAACCCGTCTAAGAGTAAAAGATGAATGACGACTAAGACGCTCTGACAAACGAGCAAATATATAATCATGAAAGGAAATCGGAGTGGATTCATCGACTTCCAAATTCCCGTCTAAAACATCTCTCCTAATATCAGCAACCGTCTCTTGTAACCACTCAGTCAATTTCTCCTTCGACACTTGCTTAGATTGAAGCATTGCATTAAAGCGAGTATCCTGCTGTAATTCATGGATTGCAGGCAACTGTCTCACTACCGATTTCATATGCTCTAAGTACCACCCTTCTTCGTCCAGGGACTTCACCTCAAAAAACACCGAAGAAGGGTGTTCTTTTTCGTCAATTGCCCATTTGGACCATTTTTTCAATGATTTCTTTAGAATCAGGAAATGCACCTGTTTCTTTCTTAGAATAAACCTTTTCTCCGTTAACTGTTACTTCAAAAACGCCACCAGAACTTGTTACTAATTGAATTTCTTTAATATTGCCTCTAAAGTGATCTAATATGTCGTCCGTGAAACTCACGGCTTTAGGTGCATAGTTTCACATCATGCAAAATTCTACAGTCACTCTGTATTCCATGTAAATCAAACTCCTTTACTTTCGTTTCCTCTCTATTGTAGGATAAGACGAAGATGGATGCAAAAAAAGCAGCCTCAGAACACACTAAGTGTTCCTAATCAATATATGGGAGGTGTCCTTTTTGGACAAAAGAGAACAAATTCGTTTAACATCCTTCTCAACAAAAGCTGGTTGAGGATGTAAAATTGGTCCAGAAGACCTGGCGCAAGTTTTGCGTCACTTACCTAAACAAGATCATGACCCTAATTTACTCGTAGGACTCGACACATCTGATGATGCTGGTGCTTATCGCATAACAGATGATTTAGCGATGATACAAACCGTTGATTATTTCACTCCTGTTGTGGATGATGCGTATATGTTTGGACAAATTGCAGCTGCAAATGCTTTAAGTGACGTCTATGCAATGGGTGGGAAACCAACAACGGTTATGAACATCGTCGGATTCCCTATCAACACCCTGCCACCAGAAGTTTTAGCTGATATTCTTCGCGGTGCTGCTGATAAAACGAAGGAAGCTGGAGCTATTATTGTCGGTGGTCATTCAATTGATGACCAGGAACCGAAATTTGGCTTGTCTGTTACAGGCCTCGCACATCCAGATCGTATTTTTAAAAACGTCGGTGCAAAGCCTGGTGACACATTAGTGTTAACGAAACCGATCGGCGTGGGAATCTTAACAACTGGTATTAAAAGATCCGCTGTCACAGCTGAACAAGAGCAGGCTGTAACGGAAACGATGGCCAAGCTTAACAAGGAAGCAGCTGAGCAGCTTGAAGGCTTGCATCCAAATGCCGTAACCGACGTAACAGGCTTCGGTTTACTTGGTCACAGCTTCGAAATGGCAAAAGGAAGCGACGTCACATTCGAGCTTGAGTTAGCTTCCATTCCTATGCTTGATGGAACGCGTGAGCTTGCAGAAAAAGGGATTATTCCAGGCGGTTCAAAAGCAAATGAACGCTGGCTAAAAGATTCTGTTCAGTATGCCGAGCATATAACAGATGTTGAAAAGAGCATTTTATGTGATGCAATTACGTCTGGTGGATTACTTATTAGCTTACCTTCAGAAGAGGCGACTCGTTACGTTGAAGCGATGCATAGTGTAGGAGCTCATGCATCCATTATCGGTTCTGTCACTGAAAAACAGGATAAGCCTATTGTTGTAAAGTAATCATATTGAAAAAATTTGCTTACGCCTTAGCTTCCGTCTTTTATTAATTGTTTGTGAAAAGGACGATGATTTTTATCTTGGTTACGCAGGAAAAGAGCACTAGGCGTCATGCCAGTGCTCTTTTTGCCATTGTCTTATGATTCCTTAGAAACAGTTTTCACCAACGCCTTATAACCGGATCGCGTTAATTTTAAATCTTCATCAATATAAGCATTTTTTTGTAACGCTTCAACTGTTTCTTCAGGCAAGGACGTAATAATACCTTGAACTTCACGATTTAAGGTTGTGATCGAGCCTTCTACGATTTTATCTGATTCAATGGCTGCAGCAACTTCTTTCATCGGATCTACTTTGACAAAGTATTTCTTCGTTTCCAGAACGGCGGAATGAAGCTTCCCTCTAATGTTCAACACATCCTGCATAATAGTTGTTCGTTCAGAATCTTTTTGCTTGATTTTTTCTCGATACGTTTGCTTGGCTGCCTCATCTAACT
Source organism: uncultured Bacillaceae bacterium (assembly GCA_963838465.1). GTDB lineage: Bacteria > Bacillota > Bacilli > Bacillales > Bacillaceae_D > Halalkalibacter. The sequence continues at coordinate 543,252 of CAWIQZ010000017.1, read as the reverse complement.
CTGCCTTCGTAAATAGTTCTTCCAAAAGCTGCGTTCGATCTAAATCAATCTTTTCAAGTTGAAGCTCTTTCTCCGTCAGATCGATTTCTATTGTTTCTTCCGGATGTCTCACAATCGGTACAGAATGAGACTCTTCCAACTCTATTACTGGTTCTTGAAGTCTTTTTAATTCGTTCAGTTTCTTGTTAACCCAAAGAGCAAAACTACATAAAAAGAGAACAACGAAGAGTCGGAACCATACTTCATGGTTGATTATCGTATTAATAAGAAAGACTCCAAATATAGCACTGGCAATGATGAAGATCCAGTTTAAAGTCGATTTTGAACGTACCAGCTGAGGAACATTCTCACGGAACGTATTGTGCTTTTGTCTCATACTTCATTCTCCTTCACTTTCCCTTTCACTCACATATAAGTTGCGAGCGACCAAGTCAAATCATATCACATTTCTAACAGGACATTTGATCTATTTTCATTACATGTCTACTCCCGTTTTCCAAAAAACATGCATCCAAATCTGATAAAAACTTGGTCTATCGCCAAGTTTTTATCAGATTCAAATTAGTTCTTTTCAAATACATACACTTTTCCATTCTCTGGTCTATTAAACTTAGGGCCAGTAAAACCTCTTTTTATTAATTCCTTCCTCATAAACATCATCATGCCACCATGACCAACGATAAGAACATCCTCTTGCTCAAAGAGAATGGTATCTAATGTAGCGTTTATGAGTTTCATAACGTCGCTTTTGCTCTGAGGCTGCGATTTATGATTAAATAGCCATGCCATTCTAATAAAAATAAGATGTAGGTGTAGAGGTAATCTGATTTTCGAATGAAACAGTGGTGAAAATCTTATTTCTCTTAATTCTTTTAAATAGACGATATCACCATTAAACGCTTTTTGAGCTGTTTTCTCTGCTCTAGATAAGTCACTTGAATAACACTTCTTCCACTCTATACCACATAAATCAATGTTATTTTCTTCAACATCTGATGCATCATATTCTTCGAGCCATTTCATTAGCTCTTCTGCTGAAACAATCTTATTCGGGTAACCTCTTGTCACCTTAAAATGGCGAACTAAACCAACTTTCACCCATTCCCCCTCCTACCTTCATCGCAACAATCCCTATTCTCTTATGACTGCTCGGTTAAAATAAGTGGTCCATTTTTAGTTATCGCTAATGTATGCTCATACTGCGCTGACAGCTTACGATCAACAGTTCTTGCTGTCCAACCATTTGAGTCCATTTTACTTTTCCATGTTCCTTCATTAATCATTGGTTCGATTGTAATAACCATACCCTCTTTTAACCTGAGACCTTTCCCTTGAGAACCATAATGAAGAATTTGTGGCTCTTCATGGATTGTTGGTCCAAGCCCATGGCCGGTGAAGTCTCGTACGACTGAGAAGCCTTCTGATTCTACAAAGGATTGTATCGCATGCCCAATATCTCCAACCCTGTTTCCGATCTGAGCTTGTTCGATTCCTTTTTGCAATGATTCCAAGGTTACATCTAACAACTTTCTTGCTGTATCGGATATATCGCCGACTGGGTATGTCCATGCTGAATCTGCTAATCCGCCATTTAAATTAACGACCATATCAATCGTGACTATATCGCCATTTTTTAAGGACTTTCCTCTAGGAAAACCATGACAGATTTCATCGTTAATCGAAGCACAAGTGGCAAATTGATAGCCTTTATAACCTTTTTGCTCTGGAGTAGCTCCGTACTTCTTCAAATAACGTTCAACAAAATCATCTATTTCTACTGTTGTTATCCCTGGTTCAATCATTTTTGCAAGTTCTTTATGGCAAGCAGCCAATAGCTTCCCTGCTTCATGCATAAGATTGATTTCTCTTTCTGATTTTAAAGTCAACATTGTATTCACACCTTGTTTATATATTTGCCGTTCTCTTAAAATTTTAACATACCGTTTCCATTTTATTTAATTAAACGTTTTCGTTCAACAAGAAAATGATTACTGTCATTATTTTAATTCTTTTATAAGGACTTTCAAAAAAAGACCCAAACGTCTCTTATCATGCATTAGAACGAAAGTGATTGCATGACTAGAGACATGTTCGAGTCCTTCTTCTTTATTGATAAATAGTGGCAAACATCGCGTCATCCACTTCTTCTGGCTTCCCATCGAAAATTAATTTACCATCACGAATAGCTAGAATTCTCGTTGCGAATTCCTTCGCCAAATTGACATCGTGCACATTAATGATTGATAGTAAACCGCGCTCTTCATGAATCTTCTTAAGTAGCTCAAAAATTTTCCGAGACGTTGATGGATCTAAGCTCGCCACTGGCTCGTCTCCCAACATAAGCTTTGGATCTTGAAGCAATGCCCGCGCAATCCCCACACGTTGCTTTTGTCCACCGCTGAGAGCTTCCACTCGTTTATGAGCATGAGCTTCAAGTCCCACTTGCTCAAGTGCAGCCATTCCTCGCATCTTTTCCTCTTCTGAGAAAATACCAAGAAGGTTCTTAATAGGAGGACGTTTACCAAAAGCACCGGTCAGCGTATTTTGAAAAACTGTCATCCGTGGAATTAAATGAAAGTGTTGAAAGATCATCACCATCTCTGTACGAATGAGTCGCATTTTTGCTTCGGATAATGATGTCAATTCTGCATGATCCCATTTAATTGAACCAGAAGACGATGACTGCAAACGATTTATCGATCGCACAAATGTTGATTTACCAGCCCCACTTTTACCGAGGACACAAACAAATTCGCCCTTTTGTAAAGTCAGTGATAAATGATCAATCGCATTCTCTTTCGCCTTCGGATATCGTACGACTAAATCAGAAATAGTCAGCATGATAACTTCCTCCTACTTTAAATGACTCTTGCCCGAATCCGTCCACCAAGAACATCGACTATAAGAACGAGAACCATAATACAAATGATATCGAGCGCAACGGCTGTATAATAAAAGCTTTGAAAGTGGTTAAAGAGCTGCTGCCCAATGCCTCCCGCACCGATAAAGCCTAAAATCAAAGAAGTTCGAATCGCTACCTCAAAACGGTAAAAATACTGGGAAAGAACATTTGGCCAAATTTGAGGTAAAATGGAAAAAAGTTGACCCACCCATCTCGTTGCACCAACAGATCTCATTGCTTCTTGAGGACCGCTGTCTGCTGATTCAATTAATTCTGAAATAAGCTTTCCAAGTACACCAATGTTATGCAAAATAATCGCTAATACTGCCGCGAATGGACCAAGCCCAAATGCTGTCACAAAAATTAGTCCAAATACGATTTCAGGAATCGACCGCAAGCCACTAAGAAAAAAGCGAGTAAATCCATATATGCCGATTGATCCACTTGTGTTATGCGCGGCCAAAAAACTAATTGGCAAAGCAATAACGAGTGCGACAATCGTCCCTAAAAATGCCATCGCAAGCGTAACAAGACTGTGATAGGCCATACTTGGAAGAAGTGACCACTCAATTGGAACAAAACGAGTGCTCACTATATGATAAATGTTCCCAATTTGTGCTAGCTTTCTCCATTCAAATTCTGTCATGTACATGCTCCACCAACATGCCACAAGAATGAGCAATAGATAAGCAATGTATCGCTTACGAAACCAAACCATAATTAAGTATCCCTTACTTTTCTTCTGATGTAAGCATATCGAATTCACGAGCTGCTTTTAGAACATCAGCATATTGGCTGTCGTCAGCTTCAACAAATTTCGTAGCCCCACCGAAAATTCGTAAAATGTCTTCATCATCAATCTCATAGAAGGCTTCTTGAACTTCTGAAATAAGCTCATCATCCATCTCGGCTGGAACGACCCATGGATACTGATATAGTTGCTCTGACTGCCAAATCACTTTTAAGTCTTCACGAAGAGTCCCACCATTGCTTTCATCCTCGGTCATTAACGCTTCAAGAATGGCACTATCAATTGCACCAGCATCCACGGTTTGATCTTGCACAAGAGTGGCAACGACATCATGTGAGCCTGCAAATTGAATTTGATTAAATTCATGATTATCTTCACTCTCGTAGTACCCACGATTACGTAGCTCTAGTCCAGGAATTAAATGACCTGATGTTGAAGAAATACTCGCAAACGCAAAATCAACCTCCGTACGATCCTCAAGCATATCCTCTAACGTCTCCCACTCAGAGTCAGCTTGCGTTACGATATACGAATAATAGTAAGGACTACCGTCCACTTCTTGCGTAATAATCGCTTGTGCTCCACTCTGCTCATGAGCAATCAAGTATGTTAATGGTCCTAAAAAAGCCAAATCAATGTGATTGTAGTTAAGAGCTTCCACAACGGCATTATAGTTTGGATACTGATCGACAGTCACTTCACGTCCAAGTCGATCCGATAGATGTTCTTCAAGTTTATCTAAGCCTGTTTGCATCTCACCCATAGATTGTGAGGGAATGACTGCTATTTCAAATACTTCATCTGAACCTTCTTCGACAGCCTCACCTGTTCCATCAGCTGGCGTTTCAGAAGCCTCTTCTGTTTCTGATCCTCCACAAGCTGTTAAGACAAGGGCAAGACCTAACGAGATCATCCATTTCTTCATTTCATTCTCCACCTTTTTTATTGTTTAGACTTGAAAAATTTATCACCGGATCACTTGTTTGTAAAGCAATACCCCTTGAACGAAGATTACACTCTCTCCTGCACCTTCAGTAAACAGTGCTGATAAACGTCTAAAAACTGATCTATTTCCCGTTCTATGGAGTGATGGAGTTGAACCTGCTCTCTTGCCTGTTTGACAAGCTGTTGCTTCAAGATCATTATTTAGCAGAAGTTCAGTTAATAGTTGGTGGAATTCTGTCGCCGTTTCAAACAATAACCCCGTTTTCCAGTGCTCGATAATGCTTTTATTACCAGGAATCTTCCTTGCTATAACTGGTTTTCCAACAAACATTGCCTCAAGTAATGAGGTTGGCTGCCCTTCTGAAATCGATGTATTTAAAATAATATCAAATTTCGCGTACACATCGATCATTTGCTCAAGCGACACTTCCTTCAAATAATAGAACCAATCATACTCTGCTTCTCGCCTTTTCACTTCCTGCAGCACCGCCTCATCAAGAGACGCTCCTATAATGGAGAAGGTTAGCTCAGGCCAGGTTTCCTTCATCTTTACTAATTCCTCCCATAGGAAAAACACATCCTTCACCGGACGTAATCCTGCTGGAAGTAATAAATTTGGAAACCCTTCGATCTTATCAATCGGAGCAGGAGCTTGGCTTGTAGGAAGCCATACACTTTGTGGAATAATATAGACTCGATCTGTGAGCTCTGGATAAGCATGCAATAATCTTTGTTCGACCATCCTCACTAAATACAGTAATGGCGCAAGATTCATCAGCTACGGACTTCATTAAATTGACAGCATCAGTGTTTTTTAAGTCTTCATTCACATCTGTGCCACCAGAAGTCAAAATATACGGTTTATCTAGCTTCAAATGTGGCAGCTGCTTAAACCATTGTGCAAATCGTTTCAAATGAAGAATATGAAAGAGATTCGCCTCTTCAAATTGTATGTCCCATGCTTCATTCCACGAGTCCTCTTCATAAGCAAAAACGATGACATTCATCCCTCTGCGCTCAAGACCGTTAATAATTCTTTTCGCAGTGGTCGAATTACCTCGATTTTGACGATAATAAGGGGTGAAAAAGAGAATAGTTTTCTCTTTTATAAAAATATTATGATTCATCATCAGTCCTCCACCTACGTTCTTGATCTTGCCGGACTGTTAAACCCAATTGATCGAGCTTTTCTAAAAACGGAACCAAATATTTGCGTGTTAACCCCGTCACTTCCTTCGCCTCTTGTAACGAAAAAACTGCTCCTGTTTTCTCTTTTAATGCATGAACTGCCTGCCAGAACGGCTCAGCATGAATGGAATGCTTCTCATCAAGCTGGAATAGAATTTCTTGCTGATGGAAGTAATGAATTAATTCCTCCGCTAATGTTTGTGGAATTTGCTGATGATTGATGTGCTCCCAAATAGAAGTAACATGCAGGCCTTCATTTTTAATCGCTTGAACGACATGATCCACCCGCTTTGCCCACTTTTCTGGTAGGTGCGGGTTATGCTTGACACTTGCTACAAAAGGGCCTGTTAGATGAAGCCATTGATGACGTGCACCTTCATCAATCAGCCAATCAAGCAGCCGTTTCGGATACGATTGGAGATAGCTTTGCACCAGCTCAGCTTTTTTCATTCCTTGTCGTAATGGATATTCTTCGTGATAGCGAACAAGTTCTGCTTCTATTGATTCACGTAAAGAGCTTATTACCTTTTCACTTGTTATCTCCCCAGTTGGAAGATGAATGAAATGAGATTGCTTACTCACCCATTCACTAATCTCATCTTCCGGTAAATGAATTTTGTTACTCGCTTCTTTAACTGAAATAAGCTTTTTATCGAGTAACAACTGCTGGAATTGTTCTTCAGGAGTTGCTGCTTTTTTCTGTTCGAGTTGTCGTACCGTTTTTTCTCCAAAACGATATTTTCCACCATGAGCATCTATCACAGTTCCGCCACCAATTGTTTCCATTGGAGTAGGACGCCGAAGAATGAAACGATCCCCTCTTCTTGTCACAATCGGATCATCTAACCGCAACTGACAGACAATCTCTTCATTTCCACCCGCTAATTCATTTCGGTCAAAGTAAACAATCTTCCCGTACACTTCTGCTGTACCAATATGAAGCTTAATTGCGCTTCTTTGTTTCACACTATAGCGTAGTGCAGCAACTGTGTTCATCGTAACATCAATCGTGTCTGTTGCTTCGTAATAACCACTTGCTACTAAGACATCTCCTCGTTTTATTTCGTCCTTTGCTATACCACCTAAATTTATCGCAACTCGCTGACCAGCACGTCCGCTTTGGCGCGGTTGATGATGAACTTGTAACTGCCTTGCACGTACTGATTTCTTGTGCGGAAGGATTTCAAGGATATCTCCTTCCTTTATAACTCCTTCATACACCGTCCCACGAACAACTGTCCCTTGTCCATGTACCGTGAACACTTGATCAATCGGTAACCGAAAGGCTCCACTCGCATCTCGACTTGATAGCTTCGCTAGTTCTTGTTCCAATCCTTTTTTTAACCGCTCTATTCCAGCTTCACTAAGACTATTTACAAAAAACAACTCTGCATTTTCAAGAAATGTTCCTTCAATTGTTTCACGGATATCAAGCTCAACTAATTCACACATTTCCTCATCGACACGATCTTTCTTCGTCACGACAATGATTCCTTTATCTATCCCAAGCAACCGTAAAATATCAATATGCTCTCTTGTTTGCGGCATTACACCTTCATCTGCTGCAACAACAAGCATTACAAGATCAATTCCCGCTACGCCAGCAATCATTTGACGAATGAAGCGTTCATGTCCAGGTACATCAATTAAGGATACTTCCATTTCATCATTTAATTCTAGTGGTGCATAGCCTAATTCAATCGAAATCTTTCGTTCTTGCTCTTCTTTTAAACGATCCGTATCAATGTTTGTTAGTGCTTTTGTTAACGTTGTTTTGCCATGATCAATATGACCCGCCATTCCAACCGTATAATGATTCATCGATCAATTCCCTCTCTATTTTCTTACTACTTTATCCTATTAGTTCATGATACTATATGCGATCAATGAAACAAAAGCAAAAAAGACCGAGCATCAACGTACGGCTCGTTTAATAATGTAAATCAATTGCACAAATAGAAGCATGCTTGTATAATATATTTTGTTGCTAATATGTTCACACGGGGCTGGCTGCGATACTGGTGTTCGCCACAGTCTTCAAAACTGCTTGGGAGGCGCGTGCCGTCTCTGGTAGGTTCGATTCCTATACAGTCCCGCCAAAAAACGTTGATATAAAAGGTTACGTCGTTCCACCGGAAATTTATAACGATGATTTAAACGGAGATTTTAGCGAATATCCAACACGGACTCGGCTTGAAACACGGAATACTTTTTAGGACTATTCGAGAGTCCATGCAGGTATCTACAAACGAAGATAGCGAAACCTTCCAAATTATGACGGGAGGGTTTTTTGGCTCTGTACTGAATGTTGTGGTCCTGCTTATGAATTCAACAAATTACCCCCTATTGAATAACGTCTTATGCTCCCAAAAATAAACAGCCACTCAACTGAATGACTGCCCGAAAATAGTCTAACTTTGTATAGCGGAAATTATAACCTTAAAATCTCCGTTTGCAGCTAGCTGCAAACGGAGATTATCCACTTATCGCATCCATTATTAAAATCTAGTATTTAATAATAAATCAAAGAGAACATACATAAAAACCGACATTGTACTTGCTATTCCAAATGACTTTATAGGTTTTTCTTTTCCAAGAAAGCAAATAACAGAGAATAAAAATACGAATACTGCCACTATATAATTGGTGTAATACAGGATTATGATAAAGCCGATAATACTCAATATAATGACAAACACTGAAGCCCATTGAGCATTTTCATTAACCTTCTCTTCTTGTTCACCTTGTTTATCCTCTATGTTAGTAGGCCCAGAAAACATGCCTTCCTGACTCAGAAAAGGAAATCGCTTACCAAAAGCATGAACAGTTTCTCCAAAAAATTGGATGATTAGCATCAAAAGCGTCAAACCACCAACTGCAAGGGGTATCGACCTAGCTTGAGGGTTATAGCTAATTGATAAAACAACAAACACAGCCATAACAACAATTAGCAAAAGGCTAAAAATACTACGCTCCGAAATTCTCATTAGTTGTACCCCGCTTTCTCTTAATAATTGGTAATAAAAGAATAATAACGGTTACTAAAAAGAATGTGAGAGAGATAGGTCGAGTGAAAAATCCTCCATAACCAAGCGATTCAATCGTTTGGTGAAAACTTTGCTGCATCAGATCTCCCAAAACAACAGCAATAACTAAAGCCACTCTAGAAAATTGATAACGGATTAGCGCATATCCGATCACACCAAATACTGCAGCTGTAATAACATCTTGAATGCGTCCGTCTGCTGCATAAGATCCAATGACGGCAAAAACCAAAATAACTGGAGCTATATAGACCGTTTTTATTTTCGTTAATCTTGATAGCGGCGCCGCTAAAACGACACCTACAACTCCGACAATGATGTTAGCTAAAACAAGAGCATAAATTAACGTGAGTGCAATATCAGGATTATCTAACATTAACCGAGGACCTGGTTGGATGCCGTGAATCGTTAATGCTCCAAGTAAGACCGCCATTTCCAAACTTCCAGGAATTCCAAAGATTAAAGTAGGTACGAGTGCACCACCGTCTTTTGCATTATTGGCAGATTCTGGTGCAATGACGCCTCTAATATCCCCTTTTCCGAAATTTTCTGGATTTTTAGAAGTTGAAACCGCTTGACCATAAGCGAGAAAATTCGCAACGGCTCCACCTACACCAGGAATAATCCCAATAATCGTACCAATAATCGAACTTCTAATAAATAAACCAAAATGCTTAAATACCGCACCCATTCCTTCATATACACCTTTCATCGATGTATTAACTGTTTCTGAAGAAATTGATCCTCCTTTTTTCGTCCATAACGAAATAGCTTCAGCAATCGCAAAAAGTCCTATTAGCATTGCTACAAGCGGAATGCCATCCCATAAATAGTCAGTACCAAATGTAAAACGAACAGCACCCGTTACAGGATCATAGCCAATAAACGCAACCATTAATCCTAAACCACCCGCAATAATTCCTTTCCATAATGAACCTTGCGAAAGTACAACAATCATCGCAAGACCCATTATAGTCATCATAAAATACTCTGGATAAGAAAATGCGAGAACAAGATATTTTCCTACTGGCAGTATAATCGTTAAAATAATTGCACCAAATATTGCACCAAGTACTGAGGAAGCTGCTGCGGCTCCTATTGCTTGTCCTGCTTTTCCTTGCTTTGTCATTGGAAATCCATCATATACAGTTGCAGCATTTTGTGCAGTCCCAGGCGTGTTTATTAAAATCGCTGTAATGGAGCCACCAAAAGCCGTTGCACCTGATGCTCCAATAAGCAATGTTAGGGCAATTGAAGCGTCCATTGTAAACGTAAGTGGCAGCAATAGCGCTAACACTTGGGGACCACCAAGTCCTGGTAGCATACCAAATAGCAAGCCTAGCAATGCACCTATACAAAGATAAAATATGCCTGGCCATGAAATCAATTCTAATAGTGCTGGTAGGGCTGCTTCTAACATAGGCTTCTTGCCCTCCTCTCTTTATCTAAAGCTTTTATTAGTTGCCCTTTAGCAAATCTTCAAAAGGCATTAGCATCTCTAATGACGTTTCAGCTCTATTTGCCGCATCCTCATAATTAGTCGGGTTATGGAAAGCCCCAGATGCTAAAACTTTTTCAATGTATTCTTCATCGTTTACCGCTTGATCGAAAGCTTCACGTAAAATAGTAAGCGTTTCTTCAGGTGTACCTGGTGTTGTAGCAATAGTTCGGTACAAAGAGACAAGATCGATTAGTTCCCCATAGCCTAATTCTTCAATCGTAGGTAAATCAGGATACTGTTCAAGTCTTTCAGTTGTATAAGACCATAGTGGTACTAAATCACCCGATTCAAAATAACTACTTAAACTTTCAACCGGAAGCTGGACAATATCTACGTCGCCTCTAATCGCTGCTAAAACAGCTTCAGTACTACCTGGATGGTTAATCGTTCTTAGATTTATGCCCAGGTTATCACCTGCAACAACAACTCCTAAACCATCTGTAGAAGAAATATTTGTTATACCAGCCCGAACTTCTTCAGCATCTTGAAGTTGCGAAAGTTCAGTGAAATTGGATTGTGGAGAAGCTGCTGCAATATATTCTGTTTTAGTAATATTTCCTACATACTCGTATTCGGTTAAATCATAACTTGCATCTCCTAATATTTGTTGGACGAAATGCCCTGGTAAATTAATGAGTCCTAACGTATAGCCGTCAGCGTCAGCCCGTGTTAACTCTCCAAGCCCAATATTTCCATTTCCTCCTGAAATGTTTTCAATGATGACTGAGGTATCATTAGGTAAATACTTTGCAAGATAAGGAGCTAGCATTCTAGCAGCTAAATCAAATCCTCCCCCCGCACTATAAGGAACAATTATTTTAATTTCTTGTTCAGGAAAATTTGATACGACTTCTTGTCCGTCATCATTGGTACCGCTTTCATTCGAATCATTATCTGATCCTGTTGCGTCTGAAGTATTACTACATGCTATCAATAAAGAAAATAATAAAGCAACTAAGCCTAACAAAATCATTTTTTGCTTTGAAATGTAACCCATCTTTTTTCCCCCTTGTATTAGCTTTTCTTTAACTTACGTTTAATAGATTTAAGTCTTTAAAATATACCGAACGAAAATTCTTAATTTTAAGATAACAGAAAATGATAAAATTACCAAAGAGAAAGGCATACAGCTTGTTTTTATGTAAGCTCATTTCTTTGATTCATATTTCAAATCTATAAAAGATAAATATAGTATTCGTCATATTCCCCCTCCCTATTACTAATTCTGTTACAATTTCATTTTAATGTAATAAATTGTCCAAAAAACATTACCATTCCTTTATACAGAACAGACAATCTGCGTTTTTTTGTCGATTTATCAAATATACTATTTATAATTGATAAACTACCAAATCTATAAATGCGTGTTCAAAAAGGTATGGGCAATGGCTACGCAGGCAGGCTAGGAGTTAAGAACCAAGATTCGATTCTTAACGCTCTATCTACCTATTGATAGTATCATTAATTAATGAAATTTGTTTGCATCGCCGTCAAATGATTCGTCAGCAATTTTAATAGACTCCGTTGGACAACCTTCAAGTGCATCTTCCATATCATCAAATAAATCTTCTGGTACTTCAACAATCCCTTTATTGTCGTCTAAAGTTACATAAGCAATCCCCTCATCATCATAATCATAAATATCTGGAGCAGCAGCACCACAAGCTCCACATGCAATACAAGTTTCTTTATCAACTATTGTATATTTAGCCATTTTTAAAAACCTCCTGATCGCTTCTAATCCATCTATTTTAAAACAGATTTAATTGTTTGTTATTTAATCGTTTCAGCTGTTTTTGATAAGTCCATTGACGTACTATGACCTGGTTGAAGCTTCGCATTAGGATCAATGTAAGATTTCGCATTATTAATCGCTGTAGGTGCTTCCCCAAAACCAGTAGCAATTAACTTCACCTTTCCAGGATATGTGCATATATCTCCAGCAGCATAAATACCAGGAATATTTGTCTCCATTTTTGAATTTACAACAATACTACCTTTATCAAATTCAAGTCCCCAATCCTTTATAGGCCCAAGACTAGAAATAAAGCCAAAGTTAACAATCAAATCATCTAATTCAATTGTCTTTTCTTCATTTGTCTTATTAACCGTTACAATGATTTCCTCAATTTTTTCGTCTCCAATCAGTTCCTTAATTTGATAAGGGGTAAGAATTTCAACCTTAGAATTTTTTAATTGCTCAACGCTATGTTCATGTGCACGAAATTTATCTCGTCGATGTATTAATGTAACTTGTTTTGCAATAGGCTCTAACATTAATGCCCAATCGACAGCGGAGTCTCCTCCCCCATTAATTACAACCTTTTTATTAGCAAACTTACTTAAGTCGTTTACAAAGTAATGGAGATTTTTATTCTCGTATTTATCTGCCATTTCGTGATCAAGACGCCTCGGTTCAAACGCTCCTACACCCGCAGTGATGATAATTGCCTTTGAAAAATGCGTCCCTTTATCTGTCGTTATTTCAAACTTATCTGGCATTTTTTCTACATTTAAAACACGCTCCTCCAACGCAAGAGAAGGATTAAACTGTAAAGCTTGTTCTCTTAAGGAATCCACCAATTCTTGAGCAAGTACTTTTGGGAATCCAGCAATATCATAAATATATTTTTCAGGATATAAAGCTGCTAACTGACCGCCTAATTGAGGCATGCTCTCAATAACTTTTACACTACACTGACGCATTCCACCATAAAAAGTAGTAAAAAGACCAGCGGGCCCACCACCAATCACAGTAATGTCGTATAATTGTTCGTCAACGTAACCCATGTTAAAAGCCTCCTATTAATGTTTTCTTTCATTTAATCTTTCTATAACCAATTCCCTACACACAAGGATTTGAGTTCATCCACCCCTTCCAATATGATTAAACTATTCTCTATTTACGGAAAATTTTAAATAATCTTTGGGTATCATACAAGATCACTGTTCTTCTATAAGAAACATACTGAAAAATATTTCTTACTTAAAAGCAATTACTTAAATTCTCCTATAAAAGTTTTGATAGTGAAAAATAGATTGCTAATCGAAACTAGATATTAATCACTCACATAGGTATAAATTACATTTTCACAATTCTACTCTTTCGATATGAAAGAAAAATAGATGAGATTAATTATGAAGGTTTTTTGCTTCATTTTGTTTTTAGATGTTCTATTGTCAAAAAGCAAACAAGGATGCCCTTGAAGTAATCATCTCAACTGGTGAATCCATTTTTCGGCTGCGAAAGTTAAGTTAATATGTTAAAATACAAAAGAGTGTAAATATTCATAATTTATTAATGAACTATTATTATTTTAAATAATGAATTATAAATATCTTCACTTACATTTTTTATATTTAAAATTTGAAAAGGTAAACAAGCTCCTGAAATTCATTCTAAATGTGAGGTGGAATTAAATACATGCAAAATGTTGAGGTATCAGACTTAAAAGAGCGAATGAATGAATTTTTACATGAAGATGATGAATATGAACTTTGTCCTTATGGTATAAAAGATCATGAAAAGATTTATTATTATGGCTATATTAATGAAAAAGGTTATTTCATTATTTATGAAGATGGCACTTTAGTATCTAAAGATGAAGCACTTCTTGTCTTTGATGCTTTTGTCCAATCCTGGTCAATTTTAACGCACAAGCTAAATCATTATTTACAATGTGCGACCAAGCGACCACTTTCTACTTTTGAAAATCTATCTTACAGTCTAAAAAGATTTTCAAAAAAACACCTATGGGAAAACAGACACTTAGAACATGACATTAAATCTGTCCAGCATATGTTGGCAGTCGTATTTGATGGGCAAGACACTTTAAAAGAAAAAGTTAAACAACTCCAGACATTTAAAAATGAAAAGTTTAAAGAAAGCTTACTTTTCGAAAAAAACGATATAGAACATTTAGCTAATCTTGATAATGAAATGAATTGGACTTTATATCAACAAGCTCGAAGTATTGAAGATGCTATAGTGCCTATGAAAAAGATGCTATCATCTATCACGAATGATTTTCCATTTGCTAAAAAATATTTAAACTTTACGGTTCTTCCTTTAATAAAGATAATGAAGCAATTCACATCAGAAAAGACAACAGAACAAAATAGAGAATCACTTAAAACTTTTGAAATGAATCACAATGGGAACCATATTACCTTTCCTGAAGGTGATATTGGGTTGAACCAGTTTAACAAAAATATGAACAAAAGATTTGAAGTAGAATTTAACAAGCTATATGTATCAAAATTATTTAATAGAACTTTGAATCAATATCATTTTCTACTGTTTCCATAAACTTTGGACAGATTTCACTATTTACGGCAACGCTTAAATGATCAATAGCATTCAGTTAATACTTCAATAAGCGGAATACACTTATTTTGTTCCCGTCAAAAAGACTGTCGCCAAAAGATCAATGAATTAATGACCTCTTGGAACAGTCTTTTTTGTTTAACCATAAGCTTTATCACAGTCACTACAAGGAAATTTGTATTCTTCAGAATCATTTACTCGACTATCTAGTAACTTATTGCTTAACCAAATTTTCTGAATTCCAGTAAGAACTCCAGTTATCTCTTACCTTCTTCAAGTCCTCTTCAGGCGGCATAGCAATGGCTGGGAATTGGTGCTTCTTTGTCGCATCGATTCCCATTTTTGATGACGTACGTCTTGATTTATCAAGTTGTGTCACTTCATCAGCCGCTTGTGATGGATCGAGACGCACTGCAGGCATATCTTCGACAATAAAGATATCTGTATGCGGCTGCACTCTCCATGACATCGCCCAATTCAACATGAATTGATCACGAATATCGATATCTTCATCGACGACGATACAGAATTTCGCTAGCGTCGGATCGACTGACCATGCCCCAAGCATGACTTGACGTACCTGTCCTTCATGTTCTTTCTTCATTGAAATAGCTAGATAAGCAGCTGCCCCACCCGCTTCTAATAAATGAACATCCTTCACTGGTAAGCGAAGATCTTTGACTAACGTCTTATAAATCGCAGCCTCTCGACCAATGCTTCGAATCATGCTTGATTCACTTGGTGGCATCTGACTTAAAAATGCTTGATAAATCGGATCATTACGATGAGTAATACAGGTAATATCCATAACATAGGACATCGCCTCAGGTCCCATATAACCTGGATACTCTCCAAATGGACCTTCACGCTCTAATTCATTTGGACGGAAGTAGCCTTCAATGACAATTTCTGCTGTCGCAGGGACGAGTAGATCAACCGTTTCACACTTGACGACATCTACCGCTTCCCCGCGCAAACCACCAGCAACCGCCACTTCATCCAAGCCATAAACCGTTCGAGCAACTGAACAAAGACCTATTGATGGATCTGTCCCTAGGACGATGGCGACAGGGGTTGGCTCATTATTCTTATCATACATTTCTACGTGTTTTCTCGCATGTTGGACAAAGTTCACCCATACCCCTAACTTATTTTTCTCCTTCAATTGAACGCGATACGTACCGACATTTTGTTCACCCGTTTCTGGATCTTTTGTGAACACAAATGGTGAGGTTAAGTAAGGCGCCGGGTCATGTTCTCGTGTCCATGTCGGGACTGGAAATTTAAAGATATCAATATCATCTCCCTTTAGGATGTTTTCTTTGACTGGACCCGTTCGAACAACCTTTGGGTCAATCGGATTTTGTTGTGCCTCGGCCCATTTCTCTTGAATTTGATCTTCCGTTGTTCCCAATGCTAACGAGTAGATTTCACGAGATCCCCCTAAAATCCCAAATACAACAGGGGCTGTATGCCCTTTTACATTCGTAAACATTAAGGCAGGACGTTCCTTTTGGTCGATAGACTGGAAAGCTACTCTTCCTACTGCGGAGATTTCCCAATCCTTATCTACTTCTTTATCAATGACTTTTAATTTCCCGTGCTCTTTTAACGTCTCCAAATAGTCTCGCAAATCTTTATACCCCATTGAATATACATCTCCTTTTAAAGTTTTCGTCATTTTTTAAATATTGTAATTCCTTTTCGTATTAAACATAACATGTTTCAAACCTTCCATCATTACCATACTTTTGATATGATTATTTAAAATACTGAATTTTCAATCTTGAAAGACAAATGAATGACAACAATCTTATAAAAGGAAGTAGATTCTATTAATAGGTTAAAAAAGGGTTAATACTATTCTCTTTAGAATTGCAAACGAAATTTGTGATGATTTGTATCATACTCGATTAAATATAGTAAATAAGGCATCTGAAAGTTTAGCTCAGGAGGCAGAAATCATGGATACAGAAATTTTGAAAACATTTCAAAAAGTAGCTGAAGTGAAAAGTATTCAAAAAGCAGCTCATGATTTATTTGTAAGCCAGTCTTCTATTATTAACCGAATTAGAGTCTTTGAGAAAGAGATTGGACACAAAGTATTTTATAGACATGGAAGGGGCGTTGATTTAACAACTGAAGGAAGAAAAATGCTAGTATATGTAAAAAAAGCACTAGATATATTGAACGCGGGAGTAGAAGATTTGAAAAATACCAAAAAATCAGTCGGCAACATGCATTTAGCATCTATCACAACTGCAGCTAGCTATATACTTCCTAACTACCTAAAATCATTTCATGATACATACCCTAATATAGGTATCAATGTGCGAACTTCTATTTCAACAACAATTATTGATTGGGTCATTAATGGACAAGTCGATCTTGGGATTATCAAAGGTCCCCTCTATCATAACGGAGTTAAATCATTGAATCTACGTTCAGAACCTATCGTTTTAATCGTTAATATTAACCACCCATTAGCTAACAAGAAATATGCGACACCTTCAGATTTCCAAACAGAAACTATTCTACCAGATAATCGTAAATCAAGATACTGGATTTCAATTTCTAAATGGTTTGAAGAAAATGGTGTTCATCCGAATATTGGGATGGAATTTGATCATTCAGAGACGATTAAACAAATGGTCTTACAAAACGAGGGAATAGGTTTTATTCCATTATCAGCGGTTAATGATTCTGAATCAAAAATCAATCTGAAAATTGTTCCTTTAAAACCTACACTAAACATTTTTAGAGAAACACTATTAATTTGCCATAGTAAAAAGCCTCTTTCCACTCACTCTCAATTTTTTTGGGATTATATGAATATAAATGTGTAAAGAAGTATATATGAAATAAAAGAGGGCCCATTCGAGCCCTCCTAAAATCATCATTCCCTTACAATCTCAAAACTAGATTCTTCTTTAACTCATCAATAGACATAACAGAAGCATATTTAGCATTCATGTCAAATAAATTGGCACAATGGGCAAAGTATGACCGGTCGAAACAACCTTCTTCTACCACGATTGATGGAATTCCATAAGAACATGCATCGGTGACGGTTGCCCGTACACAGCCCGATGTTGACACGCCACAAATAACAAGAGTATCAATACTTTTTTGATATAAATAAGAGACAAGTGAAGTGGAGAAAAATGCGCTTGCTTTCGGTTTTTCTATCACCCATTCACCTTCATTAGGTTTAATGATATCTGGTATTAAATTAAAATATGGATTAAGGTCAACTAGACGCTTTGACTTCGTTGCTTTCCCCACCCTTAATTGGGCTTCCAAATCATTTTTTGTATAAATAACTGGGTATTTTTTTTCGCGGAAAATGGTTAATAGTTGTTTAATATAAGGCAATGCGTGCCAAGCCATAGTTCCACAAGCAGTAGATATTTCCTCAATTGCATTTTCTACAGAATTTTCTTCAGTACCAGTAAAAGCATAGGTACAATCAATTACTAACAGAGCAGGATTTCCCCCAAAAAAATTCGTCTGATTAAACGTCTTAGAATAAATTGCTCGCTCTGATTCAGGCATAATATTTTTCCAAGAATAGTCCACTGGTACAAATAGCCCCTTTCCGCTGTTCTTTTCATCTTATCAACAATTTATGCCAATTCGTATTGGATTGAGTTTAGATATTTTATATCATATGTCCACCTCCATCGACTATAAGAGTTTGCCCAGTAATAAAATCACTTTCATTTGATGATAGAAATACCGCTGCTCCTAAAAGATCTTCTGGTTTCTGTATTTTTTTTAACGCTCTAGAATGCGCCCTACTTTCTCTTAACTTAATCGTTTCTTCAGTCGGGTTATCCTCACTTAACGTGTTACCTGGAGCAATACAATTCACATTAATATTAAAATCGCCAACTTCCCTAGCCAATGTACGCGTAAACCCATTTATGGCAGCTTTTGATGTAACATAATGAATTCTTCCTCCATTGCCGTGAAAAGCCGTACCAGAAGAAATATTTATTATTTTTCCACTGGCTCGCTTTTTCATATAAGGAATGACTGCTTTACAAGCCAACCAAGTTCCTTTTACATTTACTTGCATTACTTTATCCCATTCATCCTCAGTAATCTGGTCAAATGGCAGCCTAGAAATTGGAATAGTTGAAAAAATAGATGCATTGTTAATGAGGACATCAACTCTTCCATATTTTTCAAAAACTTGTTTAGTCATGTCATTTAAACTTTGTTCGTTACTAACATCTGTATAAAGACCCATTGCTTCAAATCCTTGTTGCGTTAATTTTTCTGCTACGTCATTTGCTGCATTTTTATTAACCTCCGCAATAACAATTCTTGCTCCTTCTTCTGCTAGTCTTTGAGCATAGGCTTTACCGATTCCATGTCCTCCACCAGTTATAATGACTACTCTTTCTAGTAAACGATTAGTTCCCTTAGTATTGACCATATTTCCCCTCCAAAAAATTCGCTTATTAAAGTCAATACTTACCTGTTGTTATAATGTTGTTAAAAAACCTTAATGTGTTAATTTGAAGTATTCTTTATCTCAAAAAGCATTGACTAGTTTTCTCAAACAGACAAAGCAAGCATCGTTGTTGCTATCTTCCTAAAATTAAACCGAACAAAAGATAAACAGCAGCTCCAGCGCAAATAGCTAAAAGAATCGCTGTTTTCCAGGTTTCTTTATTTAAAAACTTTAGGAAGAGCAATAAGAAGATTGGCACAACGATAAAATAGGTAACGTAACGAATGACTATAACAAATATTAGTAACCAAACAAATATTTTAAATACCATGAACCATTCGTTTTTTTCATCTGCTTTTATGACACTGCTGGTTCCCTTTTGTTCCTCCTCATCCTCTTTAGAATTAAAGTTCAAGTTACCTGCAAGTCCTTGGGTTCTCATAAATGCTAAAATCCTACTATCAGGAAACAAATCAGATAGAAGCTGTAAAGAAGCAAGAATAAAAGTGAATGTACCAAATGTAAGAGGAAAAACTCTAGCAATACTTTTAAAATCCAAACTAATCATAACCACAATTAATGAAAAAAGAATTAAGAAAATGGAAAACACATGACGATCTAAACTTTTTGGCTGCATCACATTCCAACCCCCGAATCCTTATGTGACTTTATTAATCTTTTCATTAGTGGATAAGTAATCATGAAAATAGTTATTAAAAACAGCACTAAGGAAAGCGGACGATTAAAGAATCCTTCAATGCCAAATAATTTCAATGTTTGATGATAGTTTGATTCGAGTAATCCACCTAATACTAATGCGATAACTAATGGGATTCTTGAAAATCCAAACCGATACATAATATAGCCTAATAGACCAAATAGAAGGGCAACGACAACATCTCCATGTTCATATTGAGTCATATAAGCCCCAAGCAAAGAAATCACTAAAATATTGGGTGCAATTAGCATTACTGGTAGTTTTGTCAATTTTGTTAATTGAGGAGCTAAGAAGATTCCTAAAACACTTACAATAATGTTTGCAGCTAATAAAGCATAAATGAGCTCTAAAATTAATGTCGGATGATCGAGCATTAATCTGGGTCCTGGTTGTATCCCATGCAAAATCAATGCTCCTAGTAGCACAGCTGTTTCTGCACTACCTGGAATACCAAAAATGAGTGTTGGTACGAGGGCACCACCATCCTTTGCATTGTTAGCTGATTCTGGACCAATAACACCTCTTATGTCACCTTTTCCGAACATCTCCTTATTTTTTGATGTCTGAACTGTCTGACCATATGCTATAAAATTTGCTACTGTTCCACCAACACCAGGTATAATGCCAATAATCGTCCCGATTATTGAACTACGAATAAATACACCAAAGTGTTTAAAAACGGAACCTACTCCTTTCCAGACACCATTGATACCTGTTGGTACATCTCTTTTTGCGATTGTTCCCTTCTCTAACATCAACTTAAATGCTTCACTAATTGCGAACAATCCAATTAGTGCAGGTACCATTTTTATACCGTCGAATAAATAATCAATTCCAAATGTAAACCTTAATTCACCAGTAATCGGATCGTTACCAACTGCTGCAAAAATAAACCCTAAACCACCTGCAATCAACGCTTTCCACATGCTTCCTTGAGAAACGACAGCTATAACACTAAGTCCCATCAAAGCAATCATCACATATTCTGGATATGAAAAAGCTAATACAATGTATCTTCCAAACGGCAGAATTAATGTGAGAATGATCACTCCAACGACTGCACCCATTAAGGAAGCAGTGGCAGCAGCTCCAAGAGCCATTCCCGCTTTTCCTTGCTTGGCTAAGGGGTAACCATCAAAAACAGTAGCCGCATTTTGAC
Organism: uncultured Bacillaceae bacterium; assembly: GCA_963838465.1. Taxonomy (GTDB): domain Bacteria; phylum Bacillota; class Bacilli; order Bacillales; family Bacillaceae_D; genus Halalkalibacter. The sequence goes on along the minus strand of CAWIQZ010000017.1, from coordinate 522,255 downwards.
TTGTTCCAGGTGTATTTAATAAAATCGCCGTAATTGAACCTCCGAAGGTAGATGCTCCAATTACACCTATTAAAGTAATGATAGCTTGTTCTTGAGACATGCTAAGAGTCAGAGGCAAAAGCAACGCTAATGCTTGAGTACCACCCAACCCAGGGATTACCCCAAATACAAAGCCGAGTGTGGCACCTAAAAGTAAGTAGAGAGGACTAGGCCAAGTTAAAAATGATTGTAAAGCAGTGATCGCTTGTTCCCACATGGTTAAACCTCCAAATTATAATCGTGTGGGTCTCTAAACATTTAATACCCACTTTCTTTAAAGGCATTTATTATTCGTAGAGAACCTCAATTAAATCTTTATTTTCTTCAATGTCTTTAATCCCATTTTCAATTACTTTGACTATTCCTTCATGATCTAGAGGATCTGATTTTCCACTTTCAAGGTTTGTTAACTTTTCCTGGAATTCAGGATCATTCACTGTTCTGATAAAAGATTCACGCAGTATGTTTAAAATCTCTTCAGGTGTTCCAGGGGTAACACCAATCGCTCGGTGCAAAGAAACTAAATCAATAAGCTCAGGATGACCTAATTCACTAATGGTAGGGACATCGGGAAATTCTTCTAACCTTTCTCTCGTATAAACCCAAAGTGGTTTAATATCTCCACTTCTAACGTTAGGAACAATTGTACCGATAGGGAACTGTGTCCAAGGAATGTCGCCTCTAACAACTGATAAAATGGCCTCACTTCCACCTTCATGTGGGATTAAATCAATACCAAAGCCTAAAGTGTTCGCAGAAATAAGCATCCCTATCGTACCAGCTGAGACAAGATTGCCTTGAGCAGCCGATACAAGCCCAGCATTTTGTAAATCATCTAATGATTCAATTCCACTATCTTTACCAACACCAGCCATATATTGCACTTCTGAAACTCTTCCAATCCACTCAATGTCCATCACATTATAATCATCATCATCACCAAAAATCATATCTGGCAAAATACCAGGAACATTGAATATTCCAATTGTATGTCCGTCCGCTTCGGAGCTATTAACTGCTCTGAAAGCAGATCTTCCACCTCCACCTGGTTTATTATCAATGATAAAATTAGCATTCGGTAAATGCTTTGACCAATATTCTGCTAAAAGTCGTCCAGCTGTATCAAATCCCCCACCCGGCGAATTCGGAACAACAAATGTTATATTTTTCTTTGGAAATTCTACTTCTTCACTACCAGTTATGTTTCCTCCAGCTTGCTCTCCTGTAACTGCCCCAGTTGAATCAGAATTAGAATTTATTTGGTTTGTACTTTCCGTATTACATCCTACTAAAATAAAAAGAATTGAAAAAATGATCAAAATACTAAACAAATGCTTAGGCTTCCTAGTAATCAATTGAATCTCCCCCTATTTTTAACTCCTCTTAATGAATGCGCTTTCAAATAAATTGGTCTAGTTATGATCAAACTCTTTGTCAATTACTCTCTACTTCATTCTCCAATCGGAAACCTGAACAGATACTATTCAATCTACTCACCTTCATTGACTGTTACATAAGAATAAGCATGTGAGACAACTCTTATCATCCCTATCCTAGAATGTTCATTTAAGTTCAGTTTCTTGCTAAATCTTTATTAAAGATTTCATTTAGGAGAGATAAAACATAAGTTGAAATGTCAGATACATTTTCTTTTTTTAATACAATTGAGATACCTCTTATAATTTTGGAGGTTTCTAACTCCTTTTTCACTAGCTGACCACTTTCAATTTCTTTTTTGATTGCACTTTCCGGTAAAAAGGCTACTCCCATTCCAGCTAATACCATTTGTTTTACTGTAATCACATGCTCAAGCTCCATTGTAACGTTAAGCGGAACTCCCTCTTTAGAAAATGTTTCACTAATGAGTTGGTAGGTATCTGAGAGACGTCGATAAACCAAAATACTTTCATTACTTAGCTCATGGATTGCCACGGTTTCATAATGAGTGAGAGGATGATGTCTTGAACACACTAAATGTAGCTCTTCTTCAAATAGGAGATTTGATATTACTTCCCCGTCTTCTACCGTTCCTCGAATTAAACCGATATCACTTATTTCATCTTTTACCATTTGGACGATCTCAGGTGAAGAACCTGTAATGAATTTCCATTTTAATTTCGGATCCAACTTACGTACTTCTTTTAATTTTTGCGGAAGAATATAGGTGTTAATCGTTGGAGTAGCTGCAACAGAAACCGTGTTTTCTAGGTTAGCTACTCTATCAATGCCTAACTGATACACTTGAAGCGCACGATCAACGTATGAAAGGAATTTCTTTCCAGCATCTGTTAAAATAGCTTTTTGTCCTGTTCTTAATACAAGGCTCTCATCAAGTCCTTTCTCCAAAGATTGAATACGTGTTGTAACAGTTGGTTGTGAAATCCCTAATTCCTTCGATGTTCTACTAAAACTTTTTTCTCTATCTAATTTTTGTAGTGTGATTAATTGCTGAAAATCCATAAGAACCTCTCCTCGTATATTATTTGTCACAAACCGATATACAGCTAGTTTGCCAAGGTTCAAATTAATTGTAGAGACATCTTAGAAAGAGAGCTTCAACTCTAAGGATAACTGGCTCGTTTACTTGGAATAGATGATTTTTATCCTAGCGTTTTCAACTGTTTAAATCATTGATAGCAGTTCCATGATAGCTCCTTTATAGTAAGTATTTATCGTTCAAAGAATTTTCATTTCTAACTAAAACGTTAGTTAACCTTTTTAAATGCCCAAATATTAACTTTTTCTTGACCTCCTTCTATACATTTATGTATTCTTTGCCACAGTACATCTCCTCCGCGCAACCTCATTTCCTTTATTTCCCTATAAGAATCCTCATTTTCAACATGAAATTCCTCAACAAATAAGTTTGGTTGATCCGTTCCTTCGAAAATCTCGTAATCCTTGATATCCCAATTTTTCTCATGATATTCCTGCATTTGCGTTAATTGAGAAAGAAAGGTGTCACGTTCCTCTGTTTTAACCATAAATTCAATAAAAATTTTTATTTTCACTTTATTTCACCCCTTCATACTAATTTACGCAAACTCCCTCTCTCCATCTCCTTGTAAGAGAATTTTCAATATCGAATTGGTCTAGTGTTCTTGCTACGATATGATTGACGATATCATCGATTGAAGTTGGATGATTATAAAATGCTGGGACTGGCGGTACAATAACCGTTCCCATCTTCGAAAGCGCTAACATATTTTCCAAATGAATAGTGCTTAACGGTGTTTCACGCGTGAGTAATACTAGTTTTTTTCGTTCCTTTAAAATAACATCTGCCGCCCTTCCTAACAGTCCTTCAGACATTCCTGAACGAATAGACGCGAGGGTTTTCATACTACAAGGTGCAATAATCATTCCGTTGACCCGAAAAGAACCACTGGAAATAGATGCAGCTTGATTCATCGAGGCATGCACAACTGAAGCCATGCTTTTTACTTCTTCGACAGTGTATTCTGTTTCTAATTTAATCGTAGTTTCTGCCCACTTCGACATCACCAAATGAGTTTCTACTCCAACTGAGCGAAGTGCTTCTAGCATTCTAATTCCAAAGATAGCCCCTGTGGCACCCGACATGCCTACAATTATTTTCATTACACACACTCCCGCGAATTAAATTTTAATTTTTCTAAATATTTCTAATACTCATTAAGAATGTACTTCATGTTATCTCTTTTAGTCAATAACTGTAAGCAACCAATTCATTAATACCCTCATTAAACTTTTATATTTTTAAAGCCAACGAAAGCTCAATATATGCCATCTACAGCACTATTCAATCTCAAACTCTAATAGAGATAAGAACAGGACAAGTCTAGAAAAACCACCTTAAGATCGTCATGTCTGTTAAAAATAGTCGTTAAAAAGATTTGCATAAGACACATTGGAATTACTATCCAACCTTTGAATGTTTAATAATTCGATTAAAAAATAAGCCAATTCTTGAGGCTATTGTAAAAGGTACTCTGCAATAGCCTCTAAACAATGAGCATAGCTATTGCTTTAAAGCATGCTATAAATCAGGTATTCACAGCTAGCACGCAACGTGAGGAGCCATTGTACTTCATTGAGGTACTGAAAAAGGTTGGTTTTTGTCTTTTTCAGTAATCCCCCTCACCACAAAAAAAGAATCACAAGCCACTCTTAAGAGCAACTTGTGAAAGGTTTAAAGTACCCACAATTATTATTCTAATAGATGAAATTATCAGAATATACTTTTAATTTTGATTGACCTGCTTTTTTTACAATTCCCCTTGCTTTGAAAAGCGCTTTCAATGTTATGATTATTTCAATTGAAAAAGGGAGGCATTTTAATGGCTTTGTTAAAGATTTTGAAATTTGCATTTAGTATCAACCATGTTAACGAAACGGACTTACAAAATATTGGTATACCTGCTGATCTTTGTAAAGATGCACTAAGCCTTTTACAAAAAAGATCCAATTAACTTAGTTGTGTTACCTTATTTAGCGAAGGTTATCACAGACTGTTCTCGGCTTACTTATTTTGATTCAACCAAGTTTACACAATAATTATATTATCTATCTAATCCGATATGCTACTATAATATAATTTTTTAGGGGTACAATATTTCTATTATAGCTTACTTAAATGATTGTCCCAGACCTTTTGGATATTTTTAGGCTGCCAAATAAATTCTTTCATTTGTATAATCTCATCTTCTTCCAAAGCGTAAGCGTCTCCAAGCTGTCCAGCCATATACTGACGGCGTGCATTTTCCTCTAAAAATACACTTCTTGCAAAAACTTCTCTTAAATTCTGACCTACTATTGCTGCCCCATGTGCCTTCATAAGGATGACATACTCATCTCCTAATGTTTGAACTAGTTCATTTGCAATGTCAGTATTGCTAATGGAGAATGCTTTTGGAAAGATTGGTGCATCTCCGATAACTGCTCCTTGAATAATAACAGGTCGTAAAGGAACTCTTGAAATTGTAAATAATGTCGACCATTTTGGATGAGTATGCGCTACAGCACCCACGTCTTTTCGATGTCGATAAATCTCTGTATGCAATGGGAATTCATTCGGAGGCTGACCATCTTCATCCTTAACATTGCCATCAAGATCCATTCTAATAATTTCATCTGCAGTCAATGCACTCCTACTTGCTCTTCGGTCATTGATTAGAATATCGTTAGTCGTAGGAATTCTTGCACTGACATGCCCATTAAAGTCAATATGTTCTGCTCGTTCCAACATACGTAACGTATTTACGATATCTTGTTTTAATTGTTGTATTTCCATATCCATGACTTTTACACTCCTAAACAATAGATTTTTTCGTTTTCTTCTTAATCAGTAGCTGTTTTCGGAATGAACGCTACCACAACATTACCTAGTAAAATGATAAGCGCAATAAAATAAAATGTGAACATGATACCAAATGAATCTGCAATTATTCCACCGATTAAAGGTGTTAACGCAGCTAATACACTCTGAGTTGTAAATAATAAGCTTGTGGTTGTTCCTGACATGCTTTCTTTTGTACTACTCATAATCCAGGCTTGCATGACTGGGCGCAATGAATATAAAAAGAAACCTAGCAATGCTAAAGTAGTAATAAGTAGCCAATCTATTTGAATGAATACAACAGCAACGACAAGAATAGATGTCACAACCATGCCAGAGAAAATGATTTTTCTTCTACCTACACTATCTGAAAGTTTCCCCATCAATGGCGCTGCGATTAAGCCTCCGCCTTGCATAATTGATATATATAAACCTACCAAAAATGGAGAGTAACCAAGTTCAAGCAAAAGAAAGATAGGTAAAAACGTCATTAAACCGAGTTGCGTCATCGAACGCATTCCACTTGCAAGAGCGATTAACAAAACGGCGCGATTTTTAATTAATTCTTTAAATCCAGCCATATACTCTGGGAACGTTAATTTTTCACCATTGTCTTTTTTGATGCCTTTGTTAGAAGTCACATTAACCTTTCTTAACATTACGGTAATAATTAGCCCTATTACGATTGCTGGAATGATATTATAATGTATGACTTCTTGCCAACTCACAACAGCTAAAATACTACCAATGACCAGTGGAGCCAGTAAATCTCCTAAATTTGCAGACATACCGTGAACCCCAAAAACATATCCTCTTTGTTTTGGATATAAACTAGATAATGTTGCAAAAGATGCAGGATGCCACATTTCATTTCCTATCCCCATAACAATAACCAAAATCATCACTATCCAGTAAGCGCTTGCAGAACCTAAAAATAAAAAAGGAATTCCTGCAAGAATTAATGAAATGAACATTAACAAATTTTTTCTGTTCGTCATATCTGTAATGGCACCTATCAGCATTCCTGCCAAAGCTTTTACTATATACATAATGGTTACTAATAATCCTGCCTGACTAACACTTAAACCATATTGTACTGTAATAAAAGGCAACAAAATATAGAAAGTCGCCGGATACCAGTGAGTAAATGTGTGACCTAAACATATGCCCCAAAATGCAGCCTCTTTATTAGGGTTTCTTTCAACCGAAATCATAGTTTGCCGAGCAACCTCTGCTTTCATATTGCCTACCCCCTCATTATATATTCTCCTCTATCCTATAGCAAGAACCATTGCACCAGCCATCCCCATCAATGCAGCAAAAATGACAAGGCGATTATAACTTTCAACCTTTCTTAAGAAAACCATAGATAACAGAATAGTAAATATCACTTCCGTTGAAGCAATAAGAGCTACCCTTGAAACTTCAATCTTACTCAATGCTAAAAAATAGAAAATTTGGCCTAAAGATGAAAACAAACCAGCGAAAATTAACCAAATCTCTAATTTCGTAAATGTCGCTACTACTGATACGCGATACCTTTCTCTAAATAATGCAGTAATAACAAACAAAATTGTTCCTACACCCGCTCCTAACATCGCACCAAAGAATGGTTCTGGAATTTCAGCCAAGCCTATTTTTCTAGCAACATATCCAAAGGCATAACAAACTGCCGACAATATACCATATATATAACTAAAGCTTATTATTTTCTTTAAATTGACGTTTTTCCATATTTTTTTATTTGCACTACTAGCTTCTGCATCTACGCTTGCCGCTGTTTCACTTTCACTAGATTTCAAGTTATTGGCTTGATAATTATCATAAAGTAAGATTCCAAAACTACCAAAAATAAGAGTCATACCTATAAATAATGACAATGTAAATGGTTCACTAAGGAGAAGCACTCCCAATATTACAGCAAAAAAAGGATTTAATCTTTTTATCGCTGTCGCCTTAATTGATCCTAAGTACTGAATCGAATTGTAGAGAAGGGTTCTTCCTAGAAAAGTCGTTAAAATACCTGCAATAATAAACCAGCTAACTCCTTTAGTATTTATAATAGGAAAGCCATTTGATAAACCTACAATAATGAAGATTATTCCTGAAAGTAAAGCCGTTATTAAAATAGAAACAAATGCTCCATTATTTTTTGATGCTTTTGTCGTGCCTTTTTTAATCATCACATTTGATAAGGAAAACCCTAATGCTGCCATTAATGCAAATATACTGCCCATATTCGTTTCCTCTCTATTTAGTACTATTTACAATAGATGAGGAGGTATACCGAATAGTATCCTCCAAAAAATCGGCATTGTTGAACTAAACCTTTATTATTAAATGCTTTACCACACTTGAATAATGTCGCTTAGTTCCACAGCCTGCTCCAATGTTTTCACGTTATATCCATCTCTTTCTACCACATCCCACTGGTCATCTACTTTACGGAGTCCCACTACTACCTCTACTCCATTTGCTAACAAAAACTTAATCTCTTCTCGAGCAGCCTCATCATAACCTAAAATTGCTACTTTTTTTCCTTTTAAGTACGCGTAATAATTTGATTTTCTTTCTAAGTTCTCAAGCACTTTTTATCACTCCCATTACATCATTGATTTAATAAACGGAATTTTCAGTCTTAAAATCATTACTTGCATCCGACTATTTAAGACTGACCCAGCTCTAATTGGAAGGTAAACCCTGTTATACTATTGTACAAGCAAGATTGAATGAGCTACGAATTTCCCTCATTATTCCTTCACCTATAATCTTAATTTAATTAAGGAGTAATGGCTTTTAATTGTTCCCTTATATGAAACCCTTTTTCAAAATTAAAAATTAAGAGACAAAAACGAAATCTCCGTCTATTCCGAGATTTGGGAGTCGAGTGAAGTAGAGCATTGCGTTACATTTCAAAAATTAATGATTTAATTGTAACCGGTACTGTGCCCGACGGATAAAGTACTTTACCGATATCGATAAAATCAAAATCTTTAAGGGAAATCCCATCTACTACGAGCACATCATTTTCAATGAAACCTAATTCTTCCTTTATGATATAACCAAGTGTATGAGCAATATCTCCATCCAAGACGATATAAATTGATTTTCCCGATTTAATTGTTTCAGAAAGACCAAGTTTAATACCTTCTGCCAATTGGCAAAGTCTTTGATACTCAGGATTACCTTGCCATGAGAAAGCTAGAACTACTTCTTTTTCTCCTTCTTGTAAATCAAAGCGTTTAAAATGATCTTTTATGGACTTGGCAAGCTTTTTAGGATCTATTATTTCGTCAAGTATGTAATCTGGACGTAATACTTGTAGATTCCGTTTTGGAAGAAGATCCATATCTGTCATAAATATCGTGTTGCCACTTACTTGAACACTATGCTCAGAAGCACCAATGACAGTAGCTCGAATGCATTCTTTTGCATCGTATAATTCATATGGGAATTCATCCTTGCACAAAAGATTTCTAATTTCTTGTCCTAAACGTCTTCCTAAATCTCCAAAGTCTCTTTCTTCTTTATTGTAAACGTATTCGCCTACGCCTCCTGAAAAAATCACTCCATCAATATTTGTAAGTTGAGATAATTTGGGAGTTAAATAGAATGATTCAAGTTCTGGGGGAAGTTTATTATCAGTTACTACTTTAACTATTGTCTTTGCCATCCAACTAGCCATTTTATATAATTGTTCTTCAGTTACTATATCGCCAACTTGAAGGGTTAAACCAACTTTCTTAGCAATTTCTGCCCCACCTGGGTCAAGCCTTGTAACTTTTTGATTTTCGTCAATTACAACTAAACGACCCCCGATATATATTGCACCCGTTTCTAAAACCTTACCTTTATCTACAATAGCTAGCTTGGTGGTCCCTCCACCTACATCAATATTTAATAAGCGAGTATGATCATTATAGGATTGTTTTGCTGCACCAGAACCAAATGCAGCCAGAAGAGCTTCCATGTTATGCCCAGCTGTGGCACAAACAAAGCCACCTCCTTTATCTGATAAAACATCAGCAATGGCTCTTGAATTTTCACGTCTCATTGCTTCCCCTGTTAATATGACAGCCCCTGTATCAATATCTTCAGGTTCTATTCCTGCTTCTTTATACGCATCTTCAATAAATTCACTTACTTTTTGTTCATCAATTTTTTTATCATCTAAATAGGGAGTAAGTCGAACAGGTGAACGATAAAACGATTCCCTCGAGGTAACGACATAACGACTGGACAAATCTTCGCCAATTCGTCTTAAAGATAGGTCTGAAAAAATAACTTGAGTGCCCGATGAACCTATATCAATTCCAACTGATTTTAATTCAATGTTATCGGCGAGCCAAAGACCATTTTTTCTAGGATCTAACTGTACTCCTTCAGAATCGTGATCATGATGATGGTCGTGATCGTGATCGTGGTGATGATGATGGTGATGGTGACCATCATAATAATGAAGATGCTGAAGCTCTTGTTCTTCTACTTGGATGATTTTCAGCGCTTTTTCCTTTGTCATCTAGTCTACCTCCTAGCAAATTAAAAAGTTAGAGCCGGGTACAAATATAAAACATTTGTACTCCGGCGCAAAAACGTATTCAAATGTATTTAATTTTTTTCTGGTAAAGGCGGTAAATCCTCTAGTTCTTTTTCATAAGCGTCATCCATTTGAGGTTGCAAGCCACTTTTAGATAATTCAGTTACAAAAGTTTCTCTAACGATTTGTGATTCATCTGCATAATCGATTTGGTCTCCACCAAGTCTTTGACTAATCCAAGCTTTAGGAACCCCCTGCTCATTTCTAAATGCAACACCTTCGTATTTTAAAGCAAGGTAACGTGCTGGTGTCTTACCGGTATTAAAGTGTTGGTGATACCACATGTTTGGAGGAACAACCATGCTTCCTTCTTTCCAATCATATTTTTTAGGATTGGAACCTTCTGGCCACATGAGGCTATAGCCTTCTCCACTTAAAATAATAACGTGTGCACCAGGACCATGACGGTGGCCTTTTTTATAAGTAGCTACTGGGAATTCAGAAATGTGACTGTTCATTGAACCCTTAGCTAAGTTAAATCGAATATGTCCTCCTCCTGCCCCGCGTTCTTTAGCATGGATAAGTTGAAGTTTAATTGCATCTGCAACAAAGTTCGTTTCTAATAATAACCCTTTTTGTTCTCCTTCATTGCTGAAATAATCAGGCTCACCATTAAAACGGTCTTTAAAATCATAAGGCGTATTAAAAATGAATTCTGGATCATCAAATGTATTTACAATAATTGGCGCATTTGTAACAGCTAAAAATCGAGTTCTTTCTTGTCCTGAACCATTAAAATGCTGGTGCCATGCGTTAATAGGTATTGCGAATAAAGCTCCTTTACCCCACTCAAATGTGATTCGTTTTCCCTCATCATTCCATACCGTTGTTGAACCTTTTCCGTCTAATACATAAATCATTTCTTCATATAATTGACGTTGTGGAGCCAATTTCCCACCTTCAGGAATTTCACAAACGTAACAATCATTTGAAGTTCTTGATGCTTCATGATTAATATATACACCATAACCCTCACGTCTTGCCCATGGCTTCAATTCAACGGTGTGAAGATTAGGTACATAATGACCGGCGATAATCGTTAAACCCTCTCTTTTGACCCACTTTTCATAAGCCGATACCTTTTCAGTTGAGAATTTCTTTGCTAGCGAATCTGCTACTTTTGCATTTGCCATATAGGTTACCTCCGTTTTTCTAAATATTCGATCTACTCAAATCGTAATACAGCTTTATCTCTTAAAAAACTATCCTTATTCAATTGATTGATTAATAATTTCGTAATGTAGGGAAATCTCTCTAAAAATAGCTATCAAGAATGGGTTTCCGCTGTTTTCATTAGATCTTAACAATTAAAAAACATCATACCCCATAAAGAATCTGTAGATCATTCCACGATATAATTCAATGCCAAAAACGATTTCAAAAAGGACAAAAAGGATAACCGTTGCTACAATCGACAGAGTAAGTGAGATTCTCAGTTTTTCTTTTCCATAAAAGAATAATAGGATAAACATGAACAAACCAGAACCAATATAGTGACCGGTAATGTAGATTAACACACTTAACATTACCATCCAGCAAATGAATTTTAAAATTTTTATTTGGTCAACGTTTTTCCCTCTCACTAATCCCTCGTAAAAATCTCTAAAATACGTTTGGTCTGTCGCTTTTAGTAATTTAATGCCTTGAAAGACCATTAAAATAATTAATGGAGTCATCACAACTAATGGAGCACGTGCAGAAATCGGGTGGTAGCCCCATGCTGATATAAAAGCAATTAAAACAGCTATGAGCATAATCACTAAAAATAGCAACTCATAAACTGGATTTTTCTTTACAAAGGATGATTCAACAGCAGCATCACTTGTATTTGATGCTTTTTGTGTGACATTCTTGTTATCCGCCAATGTTATGCCCCCCCTTAATTTTTTTCTTTTTATCTTTAAAATAACTCCAGATGTTATAGCCAAGAACCGCCAGCGTGATCATTAATAGACCCAAAGGAATTGGTTCTAAGAAGAAAGTAGGTCCACTTAAGTTTAACGCCAAGAAGAGATTTCTTTCGACGGTAAATCCTAATACAAATCCAATCAATAATGCGGCACGAGACCAATCAAATACTTTCATCGCATAGCCTAAAATACCAAACACTAACGCAACGCCAATATCAAACCATGAATGATTAGCTGCATAAGCACCCGTGAAAATAACCACAACTAATACAGGGACAATTAAGGTACCTCTTAAGAAGGTAATGCGTGTTAATGGATTAACCATGAACATGCCAAATATTGTACCGATTAAATTACCGAGAATAATCGTAATAACCATTAAAAACACGACATCAACATTATTATTAATCATACTTGGTCCTGTTTGGTAACCAAGAATAAAAAGGCCACCTAATAATATGGCCATCGACGAACTGCCCGGAATACCGAAAGCTAGTGTTGATGCAAGTGCTCCACCTTCAACTGCATCATTTGCTGACTCAGGACCTATGACACCCTCAATCTCTCCCGTTCCAAATTTTTCAGGATTCTTTGATGTTTGCTTGGCATGACCATAAGCGACAAACGCAGCTGGAGCACTACCTAAACCAGGTATTAAACCCATCGTTGTTCCAATCGCACTACAACGTACTACGAGCCACCATCGCTTAAATGTATCGCCAATCCCTTGGAAAATCTGCTTTTGTGTTTCTTTTGCAGACAATGGTTTTCCGCCTGTGTCAGAAAGTGAACCCCCACGCACCCAGAGATCAATCATTTCAGATACTGCAAACAAACCTAGAATAACTGGTACTAGTTCTAAACCGTCAAGTAAATTGACACTGCCAAATGTAAATCGACCTTGGTTTGTTACATTATCCATCCCTACCATAGCTAGTAACAAACCTAGAAATGCAGCAATCATGCTCCGAGACATATCTTCTTTACCAAGTATCGCAACAAATGTTAAAGCCAGAAAAGCTAGCATGAAAATTTCCGCAGGTCCAAAGAAAAGGACTACACTTTGCAAAACTGGGATCAGCAGCGCTAACGTAACGGCGCCAAAGGCTGCACCTAATGTACATGCCGTCATGGCAGCACCAACAGCTCGGCCAGCTTGCCCCTTTTTCGTCATCGGTGGACCATCGAGCATTGTCGCTGCATTCTGTCCAGTACCTGGCGTATTAAACAATATTGCAGTCAACCCTCCACCTTGTGCAACCGTTGCGTGAGCTGCTAATAGAAAGGCAATCCCTGTTGCAGGTTCCATCGTATACAAAAAGGGAATTAACATCGCCATCGCAAAATGACCGCTTAATCCTGGAATAACGCCAATGATTAAACCAAATATTGCACCGATAATGATATAAGGAAGTACATCTAAACTTACTGCTTGAAGAAAACCACTGCCAATCCCCTCAATTAAACCCACGTTCACTCCTCCTTATGATGAGCTTATAAATGAAATAGAGCTCCATTATCTTTTAGTGAGATTTCCCCTTAGCGCCGGAGCTCATCTCTTATAGTTCTCCTCTAATCGCTGCTAATAAAATTTCTCTGACTTCATCAGACATCTCTTTTGAAGACTCTATGATTTCATCCATCTCTTCACCTGTTGCATAATTTAATTCTCTTTCTGAAGATGCAGCTTTTTCAACGAATTCAGGATCGTTCATTGCTTGTTCAAATGCCTTTCTTAAGAAGACGAGACGTTCTTCTGGAATTCCTGGAGGAGCCGCAATTGGTCGACCAACTGCAATTAATAACTCGTGAACATTAAGTAGTTCTAGAGCCGTGTCAGACGCATTAATCTGTTCTGCCATTTCAAGGACAGTCGGAATATCCGGAAGATCCTCTGATCTTTCAAAGCCACTTTGTAAGACAACTTTCACAATTCCATCTTTGATCCGGTCTATAGCACTACCGTATGAACCCCACATTCCATCGACGTCACCACGAAGAATGGCTGTTTCTACCACACTAGAACTATCAAAACCATGCAACACTTCTTGGTCTAAGCCTAGTACTTCAGCTACGACAGTTGCGTCAACATACGTACTTCCACCAAGCCCTGTAGCACCTAGTTTTATCGTTCTACCAAGGTTGAAAATATCCTCAGCTGTTTGAAGCTCGCCCTCAGGTTGTACCGATAAAACACGAATGTCATCAACCACTCGACCGAGATACTCGAATTCTTCAACTTTGTATTCAGCCCCTTCCATACCTGCTAATTCATTCGTAACCATCGCACTTCCATTCATATGGGCAATCGTTAAACCATCTTTCGGTGCGCGCCAAAGTTCATTGATACCTCTCATTCCACCTGCACCGGGCAAGTTAGCAATTTCCATCCTTGCTCCCGTGTATTTTTCTAAATATGGAATTAAAAGGCGTGCGTATTCATCGTAACCACCACCTGGATCATAAGGAACAATTAACTTAATTCTTTTTCCTTCATAGAAAGCAGCTGCATCTTCACCTTCAGCACTTACAGTATCAGTTGTTCCAGATGAACCAGATGCTCCCCCACTAGAACTTCCTGATGAAGAGCAAGCGGCTAATAATAAACTAATAGATATAACTAATGTCAAAAGCACCCACATTTTTTTAGTTTTTATCATATTACTTTTACACCCCTTCATTTACTCTTTTTTAATAGTAAGAAAGATTACATTAAATATCGTATTGCTCAATCATTCCTTTCTTTCAATTTGATAAAGTCCTTAATCGTTAAAGCGCTTTCATTTTTTGGGGGATCTCATCCTTGCTACCACTTAACATTTTTAAAAAGTTGGATGATAACAGGAGAAAACCCTTTTCATTTCTTTGAATTTTATCAAATTGATTACTTGTTTGAATTTTACAAAAATTATTTCATAAAAACGACCCTGTCTATTATATTGCGTAATTAATAATTTCAAGGTATTCCTCATTTTCTTTTTACATTGCCATTTGGATTTATTCATTTGTTCCGTAATATCTCAATTAAAAGACAAACAAAAAAGAGCCAAGACCTCCTTAGCTTATTTCTTACAACACTTATTTTTAATAATCCATACCAATTTTTATAGATACTTTACATATACAAGCTTCTCTCTTTTTTATCTTCTTCCAAACTATTTTGGACCCAATAATAAAATTCCTCCACAATTTTTTCTTCTTCTTTCCTCTTATACACACAATAAGCATCTCTACTAATATGAAAATCTTGAATTTTTTTAAACGTAACTGTATCTAAGTCATTTAAATGTATCGAATATTCAGGTAAAATAGTTACTCCAAGATTGTATTGAACGAATTTTTTTGCTGTTATTTCGCTATCAACAATTATTTTAGGTTCGAACTTCCCTCCCAACTCGAGAACTTTACTTGCAAAGATTGACCAAAACCTCCTTTTATACGTGATAATGTTTTCATTCAAAATATCTTTTATGTAAATCACGTCTTTTTTATTTAAGGGGTGATTCACTGGTAGTGTTAAGTAAACTTTTTCGCTATATAATAGCTTACTTTCTATTCGCTCGCTTTTTTTTATAGGTCCACGCATTACCCCAAAATCAATTGCATCATCAGAAAGCAATTGATAAATTTTCGCTGATGATGCACTTTGAACATTGTATTGAGATTGTCCTTGAGAATATTTAGGTTGTAATATTCTTGGAAATACATACGTACTAAAGGAAGGAATGACCGCAATCGAAGTTCGTGTTTTTGACACAGGAATGCTTGATAAATGATCTTTTACTTCTTGAAGAACATAAAGCATTTTCACAGCATATTTCTTGACCATTTCACCACTTGGAGTAAGTGTTAAATGATTTCCATGTCTTTTTAGTAGTTCTGAACCAATAATTTGTTCAAGAGCCTTAATTCTCATAGTGACAGTTGGTTGAGAAACATTAAGAACCTTTGCTGCTCTTCTGAAATTTTGTTCACGAACAACCGTTAAAAAAGTTTGCATCTGCAGGATATCCAGGTTCATGATATTAATCTCCCCCCTCCATCTATAAGCCTATCTTTCGTTTGTTCTAAAGCAAATTCAATAAATTCTATATAAGTTGGGGATATTTTTTCTTTTTTATTTGTAATAAAAAATGTATTTCTTTTCCACTGTGGTGTATTAACCAATTTAATCTCAATAAGACTGCCTTCTTCCAGCTCTTTTTGAATACAACGACTAGGGATAAAAGAATATCCATAATGATTTAATAAAATTTCTTTAATTGTTTCAATATGGTTTAATTCCATCCCAATCCAAGGATTAACTCCATGTTTTTTTATCCATTTTAGTCTATTTTTCCAAATGGTTGTATGTCGTTGAAAAGCTAATAAAGGCTGCTTATTTAGTTCTTCTAATGGTATTTCTCTACGTTCTGCCCATGGGTGCTGCCCTGACACAACCATAATATCAAAATCAGAAAACCAATGTTTATATTCAATGGATTCATAAATATCACTACTTTGTATAATACCTAAATCCACTTCATCGTTGAGTATCAATTCACGAACTTCATAGCTCTTACAAGAGTAAAGATTTATCTCTAACTCGGGAAACATTAACTTAAATTCACTAATTAATTTCGGGAGAAAAAAAGTCGAAATGAGTGGTGTTGCTGCCAACCTAAACCTTTTACTCTTATGTTCAGTTGTTAAAAGCTCTCGATTAAGATCTAGGCCCATTGTAGTAAATTGTTTAGCGTAGGTTAAAAATACTTTTCCTGCTGGAGATAAACTTAGCGTCCGCCCCTTTAAGACAAATAACGGTTCACCAAGTTCTTTTTCTATTTTTTTTATGCGCCCAGTTAAAGAAGAAGGATTTAAATACAGTCGATTAGCGGCTTCAGTTAAACTTCCGGATTCTGCCATTACGATAAAAGATTTAATAGAATCTAAATCCAACAAAAACACCCTCTTTTTCTGCATTCTCATTAATTTATCATCACAAATAGCCAAAAGCTGAAATAACAGCTTCGTTCCTACTAACAAAGAACGAAGCTGTTATTCACTTATTATTAGTTAATTGTTTGCGCTTTCTTTTTTAGCAACTTCAATATATTCTCTTACTTTTTCTGAAGTTAACGTCACACTTGGGTTGTATTCAGGAGCATCCTCAATTTGTTCAAGGTCATTTAAACCAGAGTTCTTGTAGATTCGATTGATAGCAGAGATAAGACGAACTGGTTTATCAGGATTCGCATTAAAGTGCTGGTGAATAGTGTTTGGCGGAATGTAAATTAAATCTCCCGCTTCCCATTCAAATTTTTTCACTTCATCTTGTGGAACAAATTCATACTGGTCAATAATTTCCACATCACAATCTTGATGTAAGTCGTAGCCTTTCCCTTCTAAAACATACAAGCATTCTTCTGCTAAATGACGATGTTTACCTGAACGGCTATCTGGTGGGATGATTTGCATATACGCATCGACGGTTTCCATTCTTGTGTTCATTTGCTCGTTAAGCAGATGTTTTAAGAGACCTTGACGCGACATTTCCCATGGCATTTCATGGGTTTTAACAACCTTCTTACGTTGCGCATCTCGTACCGGCTTGGTAGTCGCATCATCAAGTAAATCTTGATAATATTTTTCTGATAAGTCACCTTGTCTCCATACATTTGATTCATCAAAAGCCATTTAGTATCATCTCCTTCTATCATTTTTTTGCCATTTATTATTCATCCTCATGTTCTCTTGCTTTGAAACCTACCCCTTCTGGTGTTGGCTCAGTTGGTCTTGGTTCAACCTGCTTTTGGAAAAGCATATTCATGAACATATACATCGGCTTTGTTTTGATGACCAATGCTCTAGCTGGTTTTGTTTCACTAGCATTGAAATGTTGATGCACACAGTTATTGTGTACAATCGCTACATCACCGGCTTCCCAGTCATAACGAACTTCATCATGGATTTCATATCCTATTCCATCAAGTATATAAAAAGCGGCTTCATTAACATGACCATGCTTTTGCGATTTCCCACCAGGTCCATATTCTTCTAAATGAATATGAAACGTTTGTGTCATGTCATCAACTGGCTCCATATAATGTTTACTAAATGTTTGTGGTCCATCATTAAACTTAATATCTTTTCCTTTTCTTACTCTTGGTACTGCGCGTAATCTCTCTAATTCCTCTTGAAGATTATATTTCCCTTGAATTCCGCGAACGAAAATACGATCTTTTTTACTGTGATAATGTGATTCTATCCCCATCATCTATCAATCTCCCTTCTTTACTCCCTAATTTATATTCTAAGGCAATCAAAATTTTGCCGTTAGTTCTTCTTTTATCGCTACCCGCCAATCATAGTTTCCAGGGGGTAACAATTTATCGCAACCACGTACTTTACCATGGGATTCAGGGTCTAATCCTCTTAGGTTTTTTTCACCATTTTCTAGTTGCTTTGCCGCCTCTAGAAGGAGTTGTCTTGCTGTTATAATCGCCGAATCAGCCGTTCCTAGTTTTTCTAATGTGCGATCTGTAAATGGTCGTTCTGCAGTCTCCTGTAATGCGAAGTCCTGAGTGTTGATTCCAGTAATGCCAGTGAATGTTTTATTACGTTGTAAATCTCGATCAATTAAGAAATCGTTTGAAGGGTTACGTTTTAATTTATAACCTGGTAGCACATCTCCAGGCCCTCTACCAAATTGACTCTCATGTTCCAACACAAATTCCTCAGTAAAAGGGATATCTGGAGAACCACTATAAATAATGTTATAAACCCACGTATTCTCATCATCAATTGGAACCCAAATATGGCCTGCAATACTTGGGAACTCTTCCATTTCCCCCGTTTTCCATTTCACCATTGCCCCTCTCATTTGCTGTGCCGGCATAATGAATTGGTATCCTCTTATATAGACTCCATCCTCTTTCAAATCTCGAATACCTACATAAGCAAATCCTGAAGGACTTTTTTCAACTTCTAGTTTTGGATTTTTCACTCTGGTTCGGAGCGCATTCTTATCATGAATATTTTCATTATGTGCAAAGGATGAATGAGAAGTATCTATTCCTCCCTCTAAACCTTGAACCCAGTTACAGCCTTCATATGTTTTCGAAACATGGACATAATTTCCTGGTGCTCTCAACCACTCATAATTCGGCTTTGGAGGCATGTCTTCTTCAGGTCCCATATAGGTCCATACAATTCCAGCCGCTTCCCATGTAGGGTAAGATTTAATTTTCACTTTATGCTTATAATTACTTTCATCTGGTTCGTTTGGCATATCCAAACAATTTCCCTCAGTATCAAATTTCCAGCCATGATAGACACAACGTATACCACATTCTTCATTTCTTCCCCAAAATAATTCAACACGACGATGTGGGCAATAGCGGTCAATTAAGCCTACTTTCCCATCGGAGTTACGAAAAGCTACCAATTCTTCTCCAAGTAGCTTTACACGCACAGGGTCAGAATCTGGCTCTGGCACTTCCTGTGATAAGAGCGCTGGAAACCAATATCTCCGCCACACCTCGCCCATCGATGTGCCTTCTTCAATCCGACATAATCTCTCATTTACTTCTGCTTTTAATACCATCAAAACCACTCCCTAGTTGAGTTTGAAAATGTTATTATTTTACTTCTTAATTATAAAAGGGACTGATCGAATTAAAAATAAGTGGTTCCGTTATATAGAACTGAATATATTTCCGAAAATTTAGATTTTTAAATCGGAAATTATTTTCGCTCTAGATAAATCGTAACAAACGATTCCAGTCCATTCCAGTCCTAAGTTTTAATCAACCGATAAAAAAAAGAATTACTTTAACCAAACTCTTTATAATAGAATCAAATCATAACTAGAAAATTAGTTGACTACACTCCTATTAATGGAAATGAAAGTAAAATAATGTCAGACAAAAAAATTTACCTTCGCCCCACTCAAAATCGCACCTAAAAAAGGGTAGACTTCTCCCTTGGACCATAGACAATTTTTTGAAAAAGGTTTGATTGGGGTTAAATTAGCCAGCTATCGGCAAGGAAAGCTGTTCCACTTGCATTTCCTGTAATTCCCTTATAGCTTCAACATGATTTTCAGGTAAGACCGATATCTCGAATGTGTTTGATCATCCGTTGAATGAGTCGAAACAAATCTCTCATGATGAAGAAAGATTGGACTCTCTTGGTGGTCTTTACTGGCACCTTTTTATGTCGCATCACAGAATCTAGCTGATTCGATTCATGTGCAAAAGATAGCTCCACTTGCTTACGAAAGTTCAACATCCGATCTTGAAGCTCTGATCCTTGTGGAACTGGACCATAGAAGAATGGATTTTCTTCAAAGGAGAAACCGAATTGCTTATCACAAGTAGCCTGTAATGGACAGGACATACATTTGGTTTCGTCACCATGAAACCAAGACGTATAGGTTTCCTTCTCAAATCCATCCCATAGGAGTTTATGGCCCTCTTCACATTCCGGTTGCCCTTCTGGGGAACATGCTTCTGGGATGATCGTATTCTTTTTGAAATCTGTTACGACAGCCACATCATGTTTATGTAAAGATTCTATCTGGTGTTCGGCACTAAAATAGCCTAAATCTGCCACAAGATACTCTACCTTCAAATCACCGATTTGTTTTAGTTTTTCAACCAACGGAAGCAGAACATCGACATCGTGAGTATCTGGTGGAAGAATAATGGACAAGAGAACAACAGGACCCGAGGGTGTAGGGCAAACAATCGAATGTTTTCGATAGCCAATAAAAAATTTATTCTGATTGGCTTTATTCCGCTGAACGCCTACTTTGGCATCGGGATCCGAATACGTTTTCTCGCATTCACAAATCTCTTTGTTTTCACAAGAACACCGTTTCTTTTTATAGCCATTCACATGAGCAAAGACGGGTCTAGAATCAATTCCTGCCAGAGTTGGTTCTAAAAAGTCATCCAGTTTCAGGGCTTGACCAATGAAGTCGAATAAAATGTTATAAAAGTGCTCGGGTGTCAGAGTATGACGAAAATGAGTCAAGCTCGAATGAACAGGAACATCCTTTATGTTTGGAGTGCCGATGAAGTTACGCCACGCCTGATTCTTAGGGTCCTTCAGCTGTCTGCAAAGCTCTCTAAAAGACGTGATTTCAGAACGAGTAAAGTACAAATAATGCATACGAAAATACGTCCTAGCATCAATAGGCGGGCGACCACCGTCTTTATATAATGGTTTCATTTTTTCCAAGACAACAGAATCATCCACATGATCAATATAATCTATCAATTCCACATCGAAACCGAGTGTGTTATAGTAATGATAAGGAAGCAGTTCTAGCTGCATATCCATGAAAATGCACCTCGCAAATTGGTATTTTTGGTCGTTTCATCACTTCCATTTTACCATTTTTCGCTAAGGTGCTATTTAAACTTTATTTATTCGTAACTAATATTAACGTTTTTAATTTGCGTATAACTTAATAGTTCATCGAGAGAATGTTCCCTGCCTATTCCACTATTTTTATACCCTCCGAATGGTGCTCCTTTAAATCGTTTCCCACCGTAACCGTTTATCCAAACGTAGCCAGCTTCAACTCGGTCAGATATTCTTAAAGCACGGGAAATATCATTTGTCCAGATGTTAACACAAAGACCGTAATCGACATCATTTACTTCATGCAACATCGTCTCTTCATCTTCCCATGACAAAATACTCATTACTGGTCCAAATATCTCTTCCTGTTCTATTTTCATCCCGTGTTTCACTTCGGAAAAAACAGTTGGTTCAATAAAGTACCCTTTCTCTAACCCTTTTTCAGATGGGTGTTTCCCGCCAATTAATAGTTTGGCTCCTTCCTCTTTTGCTACAGCAATATAAGACATGACACGTTGGTAGTGTTCTTTTGAAATCACAGGTCCCATATCTGTAGTCGGTTCTGTGGGTAATCCACATTTAATCTTTGCTACTAAGCTTATGACTTCTTCAATAAATTCTTCTTTTAGTGTTTCATGGATAAACACTCTCGAATTTGAACCACAAGATTGACCCTGACACTTAGTGAAGTTCATCCCGGCTACTGCAGCAGCTGCCGCCTTTTTTACTTCTGCATCAGGATAAATAACTAAAGGGTTTTTACCACCTAATTCTAGCGAAACCGTTTTTATTCCCGCACTCTGTATAATTTTTCTACCTGTTTCTACGCCACCCGTAAAAGCAATTCGATAAACATGAGGATGCTTGACTAATGCAGATCCGCAATTTGGTCCATCCCCCGTCACAATGTTCAAAACTCCTGCGGGTAAGAATTCCTCTGCTACTTTCCCTAACAAAAGGGCACTTAACGGAGTTTGTTCTGCCGGCTTTAATACAACCGTATTCCCTGCAACAAGAGGGGCTGCAATCTTTCCAGCTGCAAATGAAATGGGGTGGTTAAACGGTAAAATCCTACCGACAACACCGAATGCTTCCATCCTTGTATAATTAAGTCCTCCACCTGGTGTTGGGATTGTTTCCCCTTTAATTGCCATTCCTAATCCCGAAAAAAAGTCTAGTACTCCTGCTCCTTTTTTAGCATCCTCTACCATAGCTTGATACGGATTACCACTATCGAGAGCATCTAGCATTCCAAATGTTTCAGCCCAATCACGGATTTTCATTGCAAATTTTCTTAAGATTTGCGCCCTCTCATCTATATGGAGCCTGTTCCAACTTGGAAAAGCAGACTTTGCTGCCTCTACCGCTTGCAAAATATCTTTTTCATTACCATCTGGAACTTCTGCCAAAGGTTTGTCTGTTGAAGGATTATATGTAACAAAGCGTTTACCAGAAGTACTTTCTACCCACTTTCCACCAATAAACATTTTCCAACCATTCGTTTCTTTTTGAGCAAAAGTCAGTGAATCTAATTCCTCTGTAAAAGGCACCTTCATCTTTTCCTCCTCTTCTCGTAAAGAAAGCACTTACGATATAATCTACTTTTAAAAATCTAATAGTTGACTAGACTGCTAAATACATTGGGACTACTTGTGCTAATGCCAGTGCAAAGCCTTTCATGTACTAGTTCTTCATCTCAATAATACCAATTGGCTCCCTACTGTGCATTATAACCAGGGCGATACAGTAACAAGCAATGGAAAAGGTTGACCTTCTCCACCAGCTGTTTTTAAAGCTTGGTCCGTTTCAGCAAGAGGGAAATTGTGCGAATTCATAATACGTATCGGAAATTTACCAGATGTAATACACTCGATCGCCATTTCAACTGAATGATAACTGTGTCCCCTCACTCCTTTAATGGTAAGGGTCTTCTTTATTACTTCATCAATATCCCATTCAGAAATTGTTTGATATTTGTAGGCGCCGAGTATAATACACCCACCTTTATTTGCAACATCAATCGACGAAGTAACTGGTCCAGCTCCTCCGGAGGTAACATCGAGAACAACATCAACCATGTTTCCATTAGTAATTTCTTTAACTCTTTCAACCAAATCTTCTTCGTTGATGTTAATGATGTGATCAACACCTAATTTTTTTGCTAGCTCAAGTCTTTTTATACTAGTATTTCTTCCAGTTACAATAACTTCAGCACCAGCATATTTTGCTGCTAATGCACAAGCTAAACCTTGTTGACCAGGTCCTTGAATGAGTACTACTTGTTTTGGCCCAACATTCCCCTCAATACACATCCATTCAAATCCATTCGATAAAGGTAATGCAAACGAAGCCTCGACCGGATCAACTTCCCTTGAAATCTTATGCAGCACCGCATTTGGATGTAAATAAATATATTGTGCAAACCCGCCATACAATGAAGGTTCTACATCAAGGGATGTTGCACCGTAACGAATCCCATTTTTTCTTGGATCCGTTTCTTCACAAGCACGAAATGCACCGGTTCTACAATGCTTACATTGACCACATGGAATGTATTCTTCCATTACAACTCTGTCTCCTGGAGCAACTCCCCATTTCTTTGCCGCTTTTTCTCCAATCTCCTCAATATTTCCAACAATATGGTGACCGAGAATTCTAGGTGATTGATTCTTTCTATAATAATCTACATCTGTCCCACAAACACCCACAATTTCAACTTTTAATAACCCCTCATCATTGCCTATTTCAGGTAATTCAAATTCGCGAATTTCAGTCTCTCTCACGTTTATTGCAACAGCTGCGACTGCTTTTTTAACCATGGGGTAACCTCCTTTTATAACTACGAAATTGAGTTTAAATAACCCTTGCTTTATTTTTAGAATAGTCGAAAAATATCTATAATAAAACACCTTGTTCTCTTATGTGATACATGAAATTAAGTTTCCGAAGAATCTTTAGCTTTCTTTTTTGATGGACGTGTTAGTAAGGTCCCTACCATAAGGAACCCTCCACTTGCCCAAAAAATTGGTGAAATTCCTGCAAAAGAACCTAAAGCTCCAAAAAGAAGCGGGGCAATAAACTGCGCTCCTCGGTTGATGGTGATTCTCAAACCTAAAACTTCCCCTTGACGACCTACTGGACTATAATTAATAGCAAAAACAAGGCTCAATGGTTGACCTAGTCCTAGTCCTATACCTAAACATATTGTTAAAATAATAAGAGTAGTAGGTTCTTGAAAAAAAGGAACAAGAGCGTAACAAATTCCACTTAACATCATCGTCATTAATAAAATTCGATTCCTTCCAAATTTGTTTACAAGTTGATGTTGAATGATACGAACCATCATTGAAGCACTGGCCAAAATTGAAAGGATGATTCCAATCATACTGGCACTGATACCAACTTCACTCGCATAAATAGGGAAATATGCAGAAAACAATTCTTTTGAATATAAAACCATACCACCAATTAAAAGTGCATTTCGTAAATTTGTATTTTCTAGCATCCGCCAAGACGATTCTTTTTTTTCGATTAATGACTTACTTAATTTAGGGAATTGTTCTTTTCGTAATAGCAAAATAAGCAACCAGCCCACACTTACGACACAGAACATACTTATAAATGCAGCATTCACGCCTAATATTTCATAAGTAAAGCCTACAAGTAATGGGCCTACTAACGCTCCTCCAGAACCTACAAATGTCAATGTTGCAATTAACTTGTCCCGAGAACCATTTAAGTTTCCAACAGTCTTTTGAATGGAAACAACAATAAATATATGGGAAAACCCTGTTACTATTTGAGCGATAAACAAACTGGGGATGCTAACATAAAGTACGGGTATTGAGACGGCAAAAACCATAAGACTCGAGCCAACTAACATCATTGCTTTCGCACCAAATCGGTCAAGCCACTTACCAACATACAATGCTGTTAACATTGGTGTAAAAGCATAAACAGATACTAACACTCCAATCGTTAAGGCTGAAGCACCTTGAGAATTGGCATAGAGAGACACAATTGGTTTAAGTCCAAATAAAGAAGTAGAAAACAGGAAATGAATAACTAGAAGAATGATATACAAGTTTATCCTCCTGGTATTTTCTGTGGGAAAGCTCGTTTTTAAAAACTATCGAAATGATACCTGAATCAGCGCATACCTTCTGCATTTTGGACCACTACTTAGTAATTGACATACCTCTAATTTACACCACCTATTTTTAATGCCCTTATTCCTACCTGGATGACTTCTACTACATTACAATCTAAAAATTGTAGTAATTATAGTTGCTTTTTCTTATGCATGGAACATATACTTTTGGTTAACGTTTTTAAGACAACGTTTCCATTTTAAAATATGGAATCAAGAAAAAAGGACATTCCCAATTACTATAGAGGAATGCCATCCATCCATAAGAGACATTTCAATTATTTAAATGCTCTTTCTCTCTAATAATGCTTGTTTTACTTCTTCTACATGCATGACGTCAGCATATTTGTGGTGTAAGTCAAAAAGGTTAACTTTGTGTGATAACATACTTCTATCAAAGCAACATTCTTCAACGACGACTGGATGAAAACCATTTGAGTATGCGTCAACAACAGTCGCACGTACACATCCGCTTGTGCTCTCCCCAAAAATAATAATAGTATTTATGTCCTTGTTCTTTAAATAATCAACTAATTCTGTCCCAAAAAAACAACTCGCCCTTTCTTTTCCAATCACTAAATCATGTTCATGTGGCTTAAACTCCTCTTTAATTTTATAAGAATGACTATTTTCATTTTTTCTTTTTCTAAAGGTTGAAGTGTTAGTTGTATAGGGTTTTTTCGTTGAGTAAATAATAGGCAAGTTTAAGGAGCGAGCGGTCTCAAGTAAATCGACAGTCGGTTTAATGGCTTCCCATCCGTTTATACCACAAGAACTGGGAAACTCACGAAATAGGTCGACAACTGGCTTTGGTCCCCCATCGTAAACTAAATTATATAAATCCACTGCTAATAGCGCTGGTCTAGAGCCAACATAGGTTTCTCGCTTGTAGGACTCATATATTTGAAGTACATCATCGTCAATGATATCTTTCCAACAATGGTTCTCAAATTCTGAAAGTTTAGCCATCTTCCATCCCCTTTTCCAATCAAAGTTCACCTAAAATTGCGTTAATAATAATTTGTTTCACTTCTTCATCTGCAATTTCCGTTGCTGAAATGGCGATTTTGAGCATATCTTCACCCGATGCGTATAAAAGATTCCGATCCGATTGTTTTGCCTCTGCTATAAATCTTTCATCAGCCATCACTTTATCAAAAGCTTCTTGAAGAAAGACAAGACGTTCTTCTGGAACTCCAGGTGGTACCGCTAATGGTCGTCCGACAGAATTTAATGAATCCCAAACTTCTAAGATTGCTGCAGCACGTGCTGGATTATCCGCTTTATCCAACATCTCCAATGCCGTTGGTACATCTAAAAGTTCTTCTGTTCGTTCATTTCCACTTTGTAAAATAGGGATTGTCGCTCCGTCATCAATAGAAATTCGCCGACTATCAAAAGATCCCCATGTTCCTTCAACTTCTCCTCTCAAAATCGCTGGTTCAACTACACTATCGTAACCATGCATAATCTTTACATTTAACCCTAACGCTTCACTTACTACAACTGCATCAACATAGGTACTACCTCCAAGACCAGTTGCACCTAATATAATTTGATCTTCTGTTTCTAATAGGTCGTCAAATGTTTGATAAGGACTATCGGCAGCCATGGTTAGTACACGAGTATCTGCTACTATACGCCCTAAATAACCAAATTCTCTTAGGTCATACCTTGCGCCTGAGATTTCGGCTATCTGATTTGTCACCATTGCACTACCATTCATTATTCCAATCGTTAATCCATTTGGTGGTGCTCTGTAAAGTTCATTTACACCCCGCATCCCGCCAGCACCTGGTAAATTATTCACGACTACATTTGCACCTGTATATTCTTCTAAATATGGGACCATCATTCTCGCATACATATCATAACCAGCCCCTGGGTCATAGGGGACGATTAAAGAGAGATTTTTTCCTTCAAAAAAGGATTGGACATCTTCTTTTGGAGCTTCAGATGAAGATGTTTGATTCTGTTCAGCCTCTAAACCAGTTATATCCTCTGATGAAGAACATCCGATCACTAAAACACTCATGCATACCATCATCAAACTAAAAACTAGATAGAAGATACGAAATGTCATTTTAAAATACCTCCTTGATTTATTTTGGTAACCGAATCATCCCCCCTTAGTCTATTTCATTCAGTCTATTATAAATATTCAGATAAAATATTTTGGAAATTTTTATTGAAAACAAGAATTAAAAAGAAATTTAGTTCCTTTTAATTTTATGTATCTCCTATCCAGACAACTAAAGCCTACTCCATTGGCTGGAATAGGCTTTAAAAACGTTACGTTCCCACTTCTTTTCCTACTTAATTTGAAGAGAATATTTATTCCTTTTCTTTATTCTCTACAAATGTAACAGATAGCTCAGAATATGTAACACCTTTTTGCGCTTCGACAATTTGATGTAATTCCATAAGTCGTCTATGCTTACCTCTTACAACAAGAACCTCTAAACATTGGGCATGCGTAAGGTGAATATGCATAGTTGATATTATTTCTTCATGATACTCATGTTGAAGGTTCATAATTTTTTTCACTAAATTATTATAGTGATGATCATAGATTATTACGATTGTGCCAGCTACCACTTTTTCAATATCTGATTGTTCGCCTTCCAAAACAGCTCTTCTTACTAAATCACGTAACGCTTCAGAACGATTGCTATACCCTTTATCCGTTACATAACTATCAAATTTTGTCACTAAATCATTAGGCATGGCAACTCCAAAACGCGATAAATTATTACTCACTGCACATCCCTCCTTTTCTGTTTTTCCGCCTATCAAAGTGATAGTACTAACCAAAATTCAAAGAAGAGTTTAAAATTCTATAATGAAATCTCCAAAACACATAAGAAACATTAAATTTATATTAGTCTAGATAAGTCAAGGTTTTATCGTTACAATAAGCATCTATACTTTCATTTCCATGTGAACAATTTCTATTTCATTATTTTCTTCCATGATAGTAGAGAATCCCTTCGATTTCCAAAACGGAAAACCTCCAGGTAAAAATTTATGAGTGTGTAGATATAATGTTTCATATTTTGTCTCAGTTTGACAAAATCGAACTGCTTCTTGGAACAATAAAGAACCAATGCCATGTCTTCGATAGTCTTTATCAATGTAGCATTTACTTATTTCACATGTCTTTTTTAAATCATACCGATTGTTTAATACCTTAATTCTATTATCATAGCGATCAACGGCAATCGTTCCTATTACGTCACCGCCTGCATTAAATGCTGCTGCCAAAAAAGCATCTTTTGGATTTAGATAAACCTCTTCCATGTTCATTAATTGTTTTCTCGAAGGTTCACCTAATTGAAATGGGTATACTTCATTGAAGACCCTTAAAACAAAATCAATAATGAGTGAAATCTCTTCTTCTTTCACTTCTCTAATCAGCACTTTTGCATCTGTTAACACAAATAAGTCCTCCTCATCATTGGATGACTCGCCGCTTCGCCAAAGAACCCATGCCCGTCGAGGCTCCATGTCAAGCCTCATTGATTGATTGACTTTTAAGGTTAAGCCGCCTGTAATGTCCCCATTTGAGGAATGTCTTTTACTAGCTTTGAACCATCAAATTCACATTGTTTTTGACCAATGACAAACAACACGCGTAGTAACTTACAACACAAGGCAATCAAAGATTGTTGCTTTTTTAAAGGGCGTTCAGGGCGTTTTGTGTAATAGTGATGCAGGGCTTTAAACGTTGAATTATGGGCAACGAGGGGACGAATCGCTAAATATAAGGCTCGGCGTAATCGTTTCCGTCCTCGCTTCGTAATTCTTGTTTGCCCTTTGAATTTTCCTGAACTATGTTCACGTAAGGATAGCCCTGCTAAGTTCACTAATTGTTGAGGGTGGGAATACGTTGAAATATCCCCAACCTCCGCAAAGAATAATCCAACAGTCACCGCCCCTAAACCTGGAATTTTCATCATTTGTTGGGCACCAGGTAATGGTTCAACGATGGCTTCTAATTCCTGATCCAACTCTTCTAATTGCCGCTTATAGAGCTCAAATTGTTCAATCAGATACGCAAGCTCACGCTTAGCAAATGTTAAACCAACGTCAATTCCAACGCTCTTTTTCGATGTTTCTACAAGCTTCGTTGCTCGCTTGATACCAACCCCGCGTTGGACAAAGGGTTTCCACTTTTGAAGAACGTCTTCTGGTGTCAATTCACGAAGATCGGCCGGGAAGGGAAAAAGCTTAAGTGTGCAAAGGGCCGCTTTGCCTTCCCAATCTCCAAATACATCGAAAAACTCTGGAAAGTAGCGTTGAATCACGTTTTGAATGCGACCTTCTGTAATCATCTGTTGTTCAATGAGCTGATCTCGAATTTTTACGCATTCTCTTAATTCGGCATAAATCCCGTCTAAGAGATTAGGTACAGAGTATCGCCCATCTTTGATTAACTGTGCAATCACTTTAGCATCCTTCTTTCCTTTTTGTTTTATAGTATTTATTGAACTAGTGAACGTAAGATAGTAAATCTCTTGAAACAGGATGTATCAAAGCTTCTATCTGATCTATATCATTTACTTCATCCACTATTTGACCTTGATCCATCACAACAAACCGATCTGAAACGTATTTAGCAGCCTCCAAGTCATGAGAAATGAACAAATATGAAAGATGGAATTTCTC
Source organism: uncultured Bacillaceae bacterium (assembly GCA_963838465.1). Lineage (GTDB taxonomy): Bacteria > Bacillota > Bacilli > Bacillales > Bacillaceae_D > Halalkalibacter. The sequence goes on along the minus strand of CAWIQZ010000017.1, from coordinate 492,223 downwards.
TTTAAGCTCAAGTAAGAGATCCAATACTTGTACTTGTGCCAATATATCCAAACTACTAACCACTTCATCAAAGACAATTAATTCAGGTTTAAGAGCGATGGCTCTGGCGATGTTTACTCTTTGTAATTGTCCTCCACTGAACTGATGAGGATATTTATGAACATCGGAAGGCTTTAATCCAACCGCTTCTAAAAGTCCCTCTACTTTTTCATGTTTTTCAGATGGGGTTAGTCTTTCATAATTCTCTAAAGGTTCAGCAATGCTTTTCGCAATTGTTATTTTAGGGCTAAGAGCGTTAAACGGGTCTTGAAAAACCATTTGAAAATGACGCCTTTGTTTTTTTAGATTTTTTTTCTTTAGTTGATGGAGGATATCGCCTTTAAATATCACTTGACCTCGATCAGCCCTCTCCAACCCCATAATAATTCGCGCTAATGTACTCTTACCGGAACCGCTTTTACCAACAAGACCGGTACTTGTCGCTCGTTCTAGTGTTAATGAAACATCTCGGAGAACCTCTATTTGTCTGGATTTTCCCCAAACGGAGCTTCTAACTTGATAACCTTTTGAAATTTCTTTCAATTCAAGTAGACTCATTTTATCCCTCTTTTCAGACGTGTGCTTGCATTTATCAGTGCTTTTGTGTAAGGGTGTGATGGTTGATTGAAAACTTTAAGTAACGATCCTTTCTCAACAAGTCTTCCGTCATACATAACAGCGACTTCATCTGCTAATCTCGAAATAACATTGAGATCATGGGATACAAGTAAGATGCTCGTATTACCTTCATTTTTTATTTTCTCAAGTTGCTTCAAAATATGATGTTGTGTCACCTTATCAAGTGCTGTTGTCGGTTCATCTGCAATGATAATCGATGGACGTAATAATAGAGCAATTGCAATCATTACACGCTGAAGCATCCCACCACTTAATTGAAACGGAAATTGCTTTAACAAATGAACTGGGGAAGAGAAGTCCATTTTTTCAAGATAGCTTATCGCCAATTCTTTAGCCTCTTTGGGTGACACTTTTTTATGGGTTCTTACTGTTTCTATCATATGTTCCCCGATAGTAATCACAGGATTAAAAGAAGACATCGGATTTTGTGTAATCATCGCAATCTCAAAGCCACGTATTTTTCTCATTTCTTTTTCAGGTAAGTTTAACATTTTCTTACCTTTCAATTGAATACTACCTGACGCATGAATACCATCCTGTAATAAGTTCATAATAGAATGGCAAGTCAATGTCTTACCCGATCCACTTCCCCCTAGTAGACCAAAAACTTTTCCAGAGGACAAAGCGAAATTCACTTGATGAACAACTTGATTTGGTGAATACGATTGATTTGGAAGATAGATGTTTAAATTGTCTACGGTCAGTACAGTTTCATTCGACATTATCCTAGCACCTCCAATCATCTACGTTCCATCACGTCTCTTAGGGCATCTCCAAATAGGTTAAATGCCATCACTACGAGAAATATCATCATCCCTGGGTAGAACATCATAGATGGATGACTTCTTAAAAACTGTCTACTATCGTTAAGCATGGCACCCCATTCAGGTGTAGGAGGCTGAATACCTAAACCAAGAAATGAAAACCCTGCAATGTGTAAAAGGATTGTTCCCATATCAAGGGAAGCCAATATAATCATTTGGGGGAGAATACCTGGTAAAACATGGCGGATAACAATTCTAGTATCTGAAGTTCCTGACATTTTTGCTGCTAAAATAAAACTTTGTTCTTTGTAGCTTAAAACCATTCCTCTAATAATACGGGCATATCCTACCCATTGAATGAGGATCATAGCAAAAATAAGATTGAACAGTCCAGGTCCAATAATCCCAATGAATGCTAGTATGAGTATTAAACCTGGAAAAGCTAAAATAATGTCACAAAAACGCATAAACACATAATCAATTCTTCCACCCTTATAACCAGAAAACGTACCAATGATAATACTAATTAACATCGTTACCGTAACAACAAGAACCGTACTCCCCAGTGAATAACGGGCACCGTATATTAATCGTGAAAGGATACATCTCCCTTGATGATCTGTACCTAATAGAAATTCTTTTGATGGGCCTAAAAGCCGTAATTCTATGCGCGATAAATTAGGGTCATGTGGGGCAAGAAAAGGTGCAAATATAGCAATAATCGTTATAAGTGTAATAATTAGACCACTAAAAAGCATTAATTTATTCCCTAATAATGTTCTAATTATGATTCCAATCATTTTGACTGATCCCCTTTCCACCTGATTCGAGGATCTAGATAAGCATATACAATGTCAACTAACAAGTTCACGATTACAAAAACAATGTTAATAATAGTACGATGAATTGAATAACTGGGTAATCTCGATTTAATATAGCTGAAACGAAATATCTGCCTATCCCGGCCAAGAAAAAACACTCTCAACGATTACAGTCCCAGCAATCATATGACCTATACTCATTCCCAAGGCAGTTATAAATGGAAGGGCAGCAAGTTTTAATACATGTTTCCCAATGACCACTTTTCTCTTCAACCCTCTACTTCTCGCGTACAATATAAAAGGTTGTCTCATTTGTTCCAACATGCTTGACCTTAGTAATCGGGTAAACGTAAAAGTATATACGAAACATATGGTAATCGAGGGTAACACAAGGTGAGCTAGTGTTCCCCTCGATCCAGTAGGAAACATCCCCAACTTATATGAAAACAAATAAATCAGGAGAAAACCAAGCCAAAAGGACGGCATAGAAGCCCCTATATATGCAAACAATCGACTGAGTTGATCAAAAAGGCCATCCTTGTATATCGCTGAAAAAATTCCAATAGGGACACTGATAACAATCGTTAAAACTAATGCTAATAATGTTAACTGAGCTGTTGGAAACAGGTAATAAATGGTCTCTTCAAAAACAGGATCACCTGAAACAAATGAAGTGCCAAAATCTAAATTAAAGGCATTTCCAAGCCAAGAGACGTATTGGTCAAATAATGGTTGATTTAAACCTAATTCTTGACGAATAAATTCAACTGCTTCGTCTGTAGGAGGAATCTGAGAAAGACGAAGATACGCTTCAGCTGGGTCACCTGGAACTAAATGGATTAGCAAGAAAGTAATGAATGACGTACCGAATAGTATTGGAAGAAGGCTCAATAACCTCTTTAATATAAACGCTAACATTATTCAACATCAATCGTTTCCACAGGTAGAACATAGTTCATATGAGGAAACTCAACGCCACTTACGTTATCATGATAGACAGCAATATTTGTAATATGCGAAATTGGTAGATAGACTGCTTGCTCATGTAATGTACTCAAAATATAATCATATTTTTCTTGTCTAGCAGCTTCATCTGAACTCAATAATACTTCCCCAATTATCTGATCAATTTTTTCTTTCATAGGCAATCCTGATTGAGCTTGGTAATCAGCATGCGCAGGAACTCTCATAGAAGATACAAAAGTATGTGGTTCATATGGCGCTCCCCAAGTATTATTAAAAATAAGGTGAAAATTACCGTCTTTTTGTCTTTGTTGATAAGATTGGTTTTCTTCTCCAAGAAGCTTAACTGAGATACCAACTTGGCGTAAATCTCCTTGTAACGTCTCAGCAATGGCTTTTTGCATATTATCAGTTGCACTGAAAGCTAACTCCAACTCTAAAGTTTCTCCATCTTTTTCTCTGAAAGTTTCGCCCTCACTTAATTCCCATCCAGCTTGATCCAAAAGAAGGTTTGCCTGGTCAAGATCATAATCATAAGAAGCTCAACCCAAGGTCGCTATATGGAACATTTGATGCAAATAACGTATCTGCCTTTTCCTCTGTTCCATAAAACAACCGGTCAATAAGTACTTGCTTGTTAAAACTGTGCTGAATGGCCTTTCGAACTTCGATTTCTTTAGTAGGTCCCTTATTTGAATTAATTGCCAATGTTCTTGTAGCCAGCGGTCCTGAAACCGCAGTTTCATATTGATTTGTTTCTTTTAGAAATTTGTATGAGTCTAAACTAATTAAACCACTTCCTAAAATAAGATCGATTTCTTTATTTTCAAAGGCAAGCACTCTCGCCTCTCCATCTGGTATGACCCTTACTATTACTTCGTCTACATTAGGCAGCTCACCCCAGTAATTCTCATTTCTTTGAAAGACTGCATACTCATCTTTTTGATAGTCTTTCAACATCCAAGGACCTGTTCCAATTGGCTTTTTAACACCATTAGCTGTATTACGATCATCTGGAAATCCCATCTCACCAAGAAATCGCAATGGTCGTATTAACGTTAAATCTTGAAGTAGAGGATAATACGCATTTGTTAACGTAATTTGAAACGTATTGTTATCAATAACACTTGTCTTTTCGATTTGATTCACATATTCTAACCAGTTATGCAATTCAGCATTGTTTATTACAGCATCAAAATTCATTTTTACATTCTCAGCATTGAAATCCGAGCCGTCTGAAAATGTAACATCTTCCCTTAAATAAAACGTATATTCTTTTCCATCTTCAGAGATATCCCAATCCTTCGCTAACCAAGGTTCTATCGTACCATTTTGACCATATTTTACTAATGGCTCATAGACCATATTTTGAGCAAACATTTCGTTTTGTGAATACATATGGGGATTAAGTTGTCCGATATCTTTATCCCATGATAGCGTAAGTGTTTTTTCATGTTCCGATTCTCCCTCTTCCGATTCGTTAATATCAGATACAGATGCCTCACTACATGCACTGAGGATCAATGCAACCACTATTATTAGTAAAAAAAATTTACAATAATATAATTTCATTTTTATCTCCTTTCTACATTCAAGAATACAATAGAGCAAATTCCTAATATTGTATTATATTTACCGTATATTTAGATCTGCTTTTTCGCCAATTACAATGTACCGATGATAAGGTTCTATAAATGAGAGCCTATACTTTAAAGGAAAACTTTTCGAATCTATCTCCAACAGATTATCCATAGAAGTTGTACTAATATTAGAGAGTCCCGCTGCTTCCATTAAGGAAATAACTTTTCCTTCATCAGCTCCTTCAAAAGGTAATGTCCCTTTATTGATCCTTTTTCTATATCTTTTTCTCCAATTGAGCGTATAGCGTTTTTCACTAATCATTACGAGATAATTCCCCAGTAATTGTTTGTACTTTCGTTTCAGATCCATATGATGATTCGTCCAATCCCCATCCATAATAACCAACTTCCCTCCTGGTTTTAGAACACGCACCCATTCTCTTAGAGCAACACCAGGATGAAGCAATGTCCAAAGCAAATGCCTGTTAACGACCACATCAAACGATTCATCTTCAAAATCTAGCTTTTCCGCGTCTCCAATGAGAAACTTACATTGTTGTAAGTTCTTAGTATCTGCTTTTTCTTGTGCAATTTTCACCATTTCTTTTGATAAATCAACTCCTGTACACTGATGCCCCATCTCACCTAGTAACAAAGCTAGAAAACCTGGTCCCGTCCCAACATCCAAAATGTCTAAGGGTTCACTTCCAACTATTTCAGCTAAGGTCTCTTTCCACACAGCCCTCTGTTCTTCTGATTTTAAGTAAAAATCACTTCTTCCAGTATATTGTTCTGCGCGCTTATCCCAATCTTGAATTATTCCTTCTTTTTCATGACTCAACTAATCTCACCACCCATATTTTTTTCTGAATAAATAAAACGAAGTAGTAACTACCAATTGCCTTAAAGATGTTTTTCAAAAAGGTCGTTTTTACCTTTTTGAAAAACCTCGCAGCGTGCATAGCCATTGCACATACCTTTATAAACACACGCTTTAACGATTGAATATTAAAAAAACTTAATGTAATTAGATTTAGCATAGAACAGTGCCACTAATTTGTAAATAAGTAACACGTTTTCCCTTCTTCGGTAATTTTTATCACCTAATTAATTATTCGAGTTTACCAACTACATTCACTAGTTTTGCATAAAAAACTTGTGTCAATTCAATAAAAATGCCACAGCTCTCTTAGCTGCGGCAAATCTAACACTTTACATTTGTCTCAAAGAATTATCAACTTCGAATAAAATATCCTTATCTACTGTAATGATATCTTATGGATTCATGATCCACTAAAGGACATACTCCTCCTGAGTCGATCTTACAAAAAGGTCTTCAATACTTAACTTGTTTTTAATTAACCCTTGTTCATATGAGTATGAAACAAAAGCTTCTAATGTTGCCCGATTACTCTCCAAACCATATGGCCAGAAATCCTCACCCATAATGTCTTTTGTTCTTTCAATCTCTGAAACTAACCAAGGTAACGTTACTTTTAGAGCCGCAGTTTGATTAAATCCTTCATAAACTTTCTCTTTCGATTTCACAAATGCCTGGTACAGATTTGCTGCTACCCATGGGTTTTTCTCTAAGATTTCATTTTTAATAGCGACAACATGCATAATTGGGAAAATTCCTGTTTTTTGAAAATATTGTTTTTCATCAGAAACGAAATCAGAAAAAAGACGAGTGACATTAGATGAACCATTTAGAAAACATGAAGGTGCTCTAGGTGCAATAAAAGCATCAATTTCACCTGATTCAAGCATTTCGTTTAACGTTTGATGCTCATTAATTGGTTGAATGTTAATATCAGTTGGAAGGTCAAGCTTAATCTTTTCAATCCGGCCAGCTTTTTCTTGGCCGCCTGTATACCAGTTAACACTTGTTGGCGAGACTCCATACTCATGATGAAGAATCCCCCTAATCCAAACACACGCAGATAATTGATACTCAGGAATCCCTATTCGCTTTCCGATTAAATCCGCTGGCTCTTTTATACCTGCATGTTTATTTATATAAATACCTGCATGTCTAAAAGACCTGGACATAAATACCGGAATGGCTGAAAAGTTAGGAAATCCCCGGTCACGAGCAATTAAGTATGATGAAAATGATAATTCAGCAACATCAAATTCCTGATGTCTCATCATTCTCCAAAACGTTTCTTCAACTGGCATATTGAGCCAATTTAGTTCAATTCCCTCTGGACTTACCGTCCCATCTGTTAATGCCCTAATACGATCATAATCCCAACAACCAAATGAAAGCTTCAATTTAGACATACAATCTCCTCCAATAATTGAATTTTCTTTTATCTTTTTACAATATATCTAATTGTTCCATATAAAAAGTCCCTGTTCTCATATATAGAACGCACTCCTTTTTTAATCAATCTTTTTCAAAGACTAGCCTCTTCTTTGGCATTTTCTTGTTGTTCTACCCCCTTCATACGTGTAAAGTAAGCACCAGCTAAAAGGATACTACCACTCATCAAAAATATCGACGATAGACCAGCAAGACTACCAATCCCCCCAAAAAGAAAAGGAGCGACAAATTGAGAACCACGATTAAATGTAAGCCTCATTCCCAATACTTCACCTTGCCGCTGGAGGGGACTTACATTTAACACAAAAACAAGACTAAGTGGCTGTCCTAATCCCAGTCCTCCTCCTAATACTATGGCAATAAAAGTTAACAATAGAGGAAGTTCTGTTAAAGGTAGTATCAAATAGGCGATTCCGCTAATAAGTAGAGTAGTTGTTAGGATAATACTTCTCCCAAATTTACTCACTAAATAAAATTGTAATAAACGAATAACTATAGACATTCCTGCCATTAACGATAGAGTAATTCCAATTTCGCTTGCATTCATACCCATTCCATGGGCATAAATAGGAAAATAAGCAACAAATACATCTTTTGAGAATAAAACAAGTCCACTAACAATAAGAGCCTTTCGTAAATTTATATTTTTCAATAACAGCCATGAAGGGCTTTGTTTTGTAGTTGAAATACTCGTTTTCCCCCAATCTTTCTTTTTAGTAAAGATAGTAAGGACGAGTGAAATGAGAACGAAAATCGCTGCGAAAAAAAAAGTATGTTGAAAACCAAAATATTCATAAGTAAACCCTGAAATGAGAGGACCTAATAATTCTCCAAATGAACCAGTCAAACTGAAAGTAGCGATAAGTTTATCTCTATTCCCAGGTAAATTCCCTACTGTTTTTTGAAGAGCTACTAAGACAAAAAGGTGAGACAATCCAAAAATAATTTGAGATAGAAACAATGTTGTAAGATTAGGGATTAGACTTGGGATACAAAGAGCTAGTAGCATTCCAATCGCACCGATACTAGATATCTTTTTGGCTCCATAACGGTCTAACCATTTTCCAATAGATATAGCCATCAACATTGGTATTAGTGCAAAACTGGAAACCAAAATACCAATAACAATGATTGAGCTTCCAAGAGAATCAGCATATAATGATACAATAGGTCTTGTTCCATGTAACGCCGTACTATACAAAGTTTGAACAAGTAAAATGAGGTAAAATATTTTCATAACGATTCCTTTCTTACTGATTATAGTGATAGAAAGTACCCGTCTTTTGAGATTGGTCATTTCATTGACTTCTTGTCTTGTATCCCTCATCAGTTAAGTGATCCAAACTTTCATCATTCATTCATTCATTGAAAATTCTCCAAATAAATGTTACGTTATATGTATACTGTAAGCCTTTTCACACATTTAACTACTATAAGTTGGGGGATTTAGATAATGAAAGAAAATAAAGAAGTATTATCATCAGTCCACAATGCGATACGAATTCTAAAAGAATTCTCGCCCGATAACAGAGAATTAGGGATTACACAACTTAGTAACAAATTAAATCTTGCAAAGAGCACTGTTTTTCGCTTAATTAATACATTATGTGAAACCAATCTAGTACAAAAAAATCCAAAAACCCAAAAGTATAAATTAGGTATTGGAGCCTTTGAACTTGGGTTTCTTTTTTATCACACTGTCGAAATCCGTCATGCTGCAAGTCCTATTATTGAGAGACTAGTTGAATCGACACGTAAAGTTGCTAGACTGGCAGTTTATGATCGGGGTGGAGTTGTATATCTTTCTAAAAAAAACCCTCGAGAGGATTATGGAACCATTTCTGAAACTGGAAATAGAGTACCATGTTATTGTACGGCTGTTGGTAAAATACTTTTAGCTTATCAAGGTGACGATGAAATCGATCGGGTTTTAGAAAAACCACGAAAAAAATACACAACGAGCACAATTACTGAAAAAAAGAAACTGATAACCCAAATAGAGGAAGTTAGAGAGCGCGGCTACGCAATAACCAATGAAGAGTTGCGTTTAGGTATATCTTCAGTTGCTGTTCCCGTATTTGATGATTTTGGTCAACTTATCGCTTCCTTAAGTTTAACTGGATTAAAGAATCAGTTTTTATCGGGTCAATTACCGTACTTAGTTAAAGAGCTTAAATACCATAGTGAATTGATTACTGAAAATTTGATTATTGAATAAGTTACTATAACGAATGAGTATCAAAGATTACTTGAATCATACTTTTTTATTATTTTGTTAACAATATTGCTTTCCTGTATATGGGAACCCTTTTTTATTTTTTTAAAACTCCATTTACTAAACCCCGCTATCCCTTTTGAAAAGGCTTCAGATTTTAACATATTTCGTTACAGAACCCCTGAACACGGCTAAAGCTGTTAGCGGGGGTTCAACTCTGTGTAGAAAACGAAAAGCTTGGCATTTGCCAAGCTCGACATTAAAAATTATACAACACTCAACTAACTCTCTATCTTTATTTTAAGCTTATTAGTAAATCTCCCGTTTGAATAGCATCTCCATCTTTAACAAAGACATTTTCCACCTCACCATCAAAGGCAGCTTGAACAGTTGTCTCCATCTTCATCGCCTCAGTAATCATGAGATGATCACCCTTTTTCACTTTATCTCCTTTAGACACAAGTGTTTTTACAACTGTACCTGGCATCGACGCCCCAATTTGATTTGGATTATCTTTATCTGCTTTCGAGCGCGTCACAGAAATTGTTTCTACGTTCATATCTTTGATGATCACTTCACGAGGTTGACCATTCAGTTCAAAATAAACAATACGAGTTCCGTCTGCAAGTGGTTTTGAAATTGATACAAGTTTGACGATCAACGTTTTTCCTGTTTCAATTTCAACTTCAATCTCTTCTCCAAAACGTAACCCATAAAAGAATGTCAGGGTATCAAGAACGGATACATCACCAAACTGTTGACGGAATTGCTCAAAATCGATGAACACCTTCGGATACAATGCATAAGAAAGCATATCATGACTTGTTATTTGACGTTTGAGCTTTTCAACTAGTAGTTCCTTCACTTCCTGAAAATCAACAGACTCCATGCTTTCTCCCGGACGACCTGCTAACGGCTGTTTTCCCTTCAAAATAATAGTTTGAAGCTTTTCCGGAAAGCCTTGGTATGGCTTACCAAGCTGACCTTGGAAAAAGTCAACGACCGAATCAGGGAAGTCAAGATTTTGACCTCTCGTGAAGATATCCTCTTCTCCTAAATCATTTTGGACCATGTAGAGAGCCATATCACCAACTACTTTTGAAGAAGGGGTTACTTTGACGACATCACCAAACATGTCATTGACGGTACGATACATCTTCTTCACGTCGTTCCAGCGCGCAGATAAGCCGACAGCTTTTGCTTGCTGCTGCAGGTTGCTATACTGTCCACCTGGCATTTCATGCTGATACACTTCCGTATGTGGTGCGTTCATCCCACTTTCAAATCCTGCATAATATTTACGTGTCGTATCCCAGAAGTCTGCCAATTGTTCATACGAACGAATATCAAGGTTGGGCTGTCTTTCTGAACCACTTAGAGCATAGTAAAGACTATTCGCACTTGGCTGAGACGTCAAACCTGCCATTGAACTTATCGCGACATCGACAATATCCACACCTGCTTCAACCGCACGTGCGTATGTGTACAGACCATTTCCACTCGTATCATGGGTATGCAAGTGAATTGGAATAGCAATGCTTTCTTTCAATTCGCTGATTAATTTATACGCCGCCTCAGGCTTTAACAATCCAGCCATATCCTTAATTCCAAGAATATGTGCACCCGATTGCTCTAATTCCATCGCTAAATTCTTGTAATACGTCAAATCGTATTTTGCACGAGATGAGTCAAGAATATCACCTGTATAGCACATCGCAGCCTCGGCAATTTTTCCACTCTTCCGAACAGAATCAATCGCAAGTCGCATGCCCTCCACCCAATTTAAGCTGTCAAAAATACGGAACACATCAATACCAGCATCGGCCGACTTTTCAACGAATTCTTCAATCACATTATCTGGATAGTTAGTATACCCAACTGCATTCGATGCACGTAACAGCATTTGGAACAACACATTTGGAGATTTCTTACGTAATGTTAACAAACGCTCCCACGGGTCCTCGTGTAAAAAACGCATTGTTACATCAAATGTTGCACCGCCCCACATCTCCATCGAGAATAAGTTTGGAAGCATACGTGCTGTCGGCTCCGCTATTTTCTTTAAATCATAAGTCCGAATTCTTGTCGCAAGTAAGGATTGGTGCGCATCACGGAAGGTTGTATCGGTTAACAAGACTTCCTTCTGTTCCTTCACCCACTTCGCTAATCCCTCTGCTCCACGCTCATCCAAGATTTGCTTTGTGCCACTTGGAATCGGGTCCGTGTATTTCAGCTTCGGTTCAGGCGGCTGATTAAAGACAGGTTTTTTTGCTTTCTCCAGTCCTGGATAACCATTGACAATCGTTTCTCCAATAAAGGAAAGCATTTTTGTACCACGATCTTTACTCTTTGGCAAATCAAATAATTCAGGAGATTGGTCAATGAATGATGTATTATACTCACCCGATAAGAACTTTGGGTGCTGAACCACATTTTCAAGAAAAGCAATGTTTGTTTTGACCCCTCGAATACGAAACTCACGCAGGTTACGAAGCATTTTTGATGCCGCACTTTCAAATGTCAGTGCCCATGTCGATACTTTTACGAGCAGCGAATCATAGTAAGGTGTTATCACAGAGCCTTGGAACCCATTCCCTGCATCAAGACGCACACCAAACCCACCACCAGAACGATACGCGTTAATCCGGCCTATGTCTGGTAAAAAGCCGTTGCTTGGATCTTCTGTTGTGACACGAGATTGAATGGCATAGCCGTTACACCAAATGTTATTTTGTTCAGGAATGCCCAGTTTCGATCCATGTAATCGCTCTCCATCGGCAATGAGTATTTGCGATTGTACGATGTCAATACCTGTGACCATCTCTGTAATTGTATGTTCTACTTGAACACGAGGGTTTACTTCGATAAAAAAGAACTTACCTTCTTCTGTTGCTAAAAATTCGACGGTTCCTGCATTCACATAGTTGCTATTTCGAGCTAATTTTACCGCCGCTTCGTTAATTTGATTTCGAACCGCTTCAGTCAATGATACACTAGGTGCAATCTCTACGACTTTTTGATGGCGACGCTGAACAGAGCAATCACGCTCGTATAAATGCACAATGTTTCCGTGTTTATCCGCAAGAATCTGAACTTCAATATGTTTCGGGTTTTCAATAAACTTTTCAACATATACTTCATCATTACCAAAAGCGGACTTTGCTTCTGATTTTGCACGATTATAGGATTCTTGAAGCTCATCTGCCGATTTCACAATTCTCATGCCACGACCGCCGCCACCGAGTGAAGCCTTAATAATCAACGGAAAACCATGCTTGTCTGCAAACATTTCTACTTCCTCAACACTTTCAACAGGCCCATCACTACCTGGGATAACAGGTAAATCTGCCTTCAGTGCCTGTGCACGTGCTTGTACTTTATCACCGAACATTTCTAAATGCTCAAGCTCAGGTCCGATAAAGATAATTCCTTCTTCATGACAACGTTTTGCAAATTCAATATTTTCCGACAAAAAACCATAACCTGGGTGAATGGCATCGACACCATGACGTTTAGCAACTTCAATAATTCCTTCAATGTCTAAATAGGCTTCAATCGGCTTTTTACCTTTTCCTACCAAGTAAGCCTCATCTGCCTTGTAACGATGAAACGCTCCCGTATCTTCCTGAGAATAAATTGCCACCGTTCGAATATGTAATTCGGTACATGCGCGAAAAATTCGAATGGCAATTTCCCCGCGGTTAGCTACTAACACTTTTTTTATTTTCATATTGATCCTCTTTCATTTATAAAGAGTTTTTAAAATGATATTATGACAGATAATTTAGCTCATAATTTTATGTCTTGTTAAAAAATTTTCAACAATGGTAATGTAATTTACCATACTTTTGAAGAACAAAAGTATGGTAAATTATTATCATCTCATTTTCTTTCCTACGATTCGTTGAAAGCATCCGTTTATTTTATCTCAATCTTTTCTGTCTCTGGCTCAAAAGTCATGATGGCATTTCCACTCCCAGAGGACTGGGCATAGCTTAGAAATGAAGGTTTATAGTTTCCTTCTAATGCACCTAATAGCATAGCAAGATGACGGCCTCCACCCTCAACCCCTGCTACACGCGCATACTGAGGTAACATTTCCTTCACTGAATTCATATCCCGATTCATCACATAATCAATAAATTGCTTATCTAGTGCCTGCTCTGAGATTGTCGGCATATGATGTCGCCCACGAACAAGGTTGTGCGCAAGTGCTCCACTAAAAATAAACACAGCTCGTTTTTTCGACTCATTTAATACCTTACCAATTTGTTGCCCCCATTTAATTGTTTCATCTATTCCCGCAGCAGCAGCAATTGACAAATTGACAACTGGAATATCCTCATTTGGAACAAAATAACGAAGGGGTACAACCGTCCCGTAATCCCATACATACGTTGGATCATTCACTCCCATAACCGGTATACGGGCGTGCTTCCCAGCTTGAACAAAAGCTTCACCTAGCTCCTGATCTCCTGGGTAATTGTAAGCAACATCTGAAATAATATCCGGACATTCAAATGCTGTTAATACTCCTTTATGTCTTGGAGAAGCATCGACATAATGGTTAAACGTAGTTATCCAATGACAAGAAACCAAAACAATGACATCTGGTTTTAATTCTTTGATTTTCAAAGCAATGTCATCCATTGTTGCAACCATTTCCTGTTGAAAAGTCGGTATGTTTTTTCTATGACAAATACTTGGAACATGCGCAGCTAATATACCCAATTCTATGGTCATACAAAATACCTCCCATACGTTTAATTTGTTTTCCCACTGAAATTATTTAGAAGCATTTCGTTTTGAAACCGATTCACCAGCAATTCCCCAATGCGTTTTAGGAAGTTCTGTTACTAGTACTCTTACCGATTCTTTAGGAGCGTCCAATGTCTTTGAAACCGTCTCAGTAATGTCGGTAATCACCTGTTCAATTTTCTCCCTTGGTCTTCCTTCCAAAATGTTCACATGAATAATCGGCATATAAATCTTCCTTCCTATTATCAGAGTAATTATTCACCTACTGAAAATGTGACTTCTCCAAGACCATCTAGTTTACCAATGACATGATCATTATTTGATAATTGAATGGCTCCTGTAATACCACCGGTTAAAATAATTTGACCTGCTTTTAATTTCTCACCTTTTCGGTGAAGCATGTTCGCAAGCATTGCTACCGAATTTGCTGGATGTCCTAACACCGCAGCACCAGCACCTAAATCTTTTAATTCTCCATTAATTGAAAGAGTCGTTCCCACTAAGTCTAGTTCAAGTTCTTCAGGTTTTCTCAGGCGGTTTCCTAATACAACCTTTGAAGATGAGGCATTATCCGCAATGACATCAGGTAATGTAAAGTTGAAATTCTCATAGCGACTATCAATAATTTCTAAAGCCGGTATCACATAATCTGTTGCAGCCAATACCTGTGCACCCGAAATCGCAGGCCCTTCAATATCCTTTCCTAAAATAAAAGCAATTTCTGCTTCGACTTTCGGATGGACAAAATCAGATAGAGATATCGTTCCGCCGTCTTGCACGATCATGTTGTCAAAAATGTACCCATAAATGGGTTCTTCTACATTCATTTGCTTCATTTTTGCAAGACTTGTTAAACCCATTTTTGGTCCTACGATGGAATGACCTTGCTCTAATTTCAGTTTAACGATTTCTTCTTGAATGAGATAAGCATCTTCTACTGTCAAATCTGGAACTTTATCAGCTGTAATTCTCATAACATCTTTTCTATTAAGCTCCGCATCTAATAAAAACTTTGCAATTTCTTGAAACGTTTCTGCTGCCATTAGATCTTCCCCCTATCACACATTTACGCTTTGCTTCCTGCTTGCAATTTCAGCTGCTACATCAAGAATCATATCTTCTTGACCACCGATAACCTTACGCCTACCTAATTCAATAAGAATATCACGAGAATCAATGTTAAAACGCTTTGCTGCTCTTTGCGAATGAAGTAAGAAGCTCGAATAAACACCCGCATACCCCATCACAAGACTGTCTCTTGTAATCTCTTGTGGTTTTTGTAAAATTGGGGCAACAATATTTTCAGCCAAATCCATCATTTTATATAAATCAATACCACTATTAAGTCCAAGACGTTCTAATACGGCAACGAGTACCTCTGTCTGTGTATTACCAGCTCCAGCCCCTAGGCAACGGACACTACCATCAATTCTTGTTGCCCCTTCCTCGATTGCCACAAGTGTATTCGCCATGGCAAGTGATAGATTATTATGAGCATGAAAGCCGATATTAACCGTTAGTTCTTGGCGAAGCGCTTTCATGCGTTCACGCACTTGATGAGGAAGAAATGCCCCAGCTGAGTCGACGATATAGACCGTATCTGCCCCGTAGCTTTCCATTAATTTTGCTTGTTCTACTAACTTTTCAATTGGTGCCATATGCGACATCATTAAAAAACCGACTGTTTCCATGCCAAGTTCTTTGGCAAGACTAATATGCTGAGGAGCAACATCCGCTTCCGTAACATGCGTAGCAATTCTCGCCATTTTTGCCCCTAGGCTAGCTGCTTGTTTTAATTCATTCATCGTCCCAATTCCAGGTATCAAAAGAACGGCAATTTTTGCTTGCGTACAAACAGACGCTGCTGCTTCAATCAATTTCATCTCATCTGTTAATGAAAGACCATATTGTTGAGAGGAACCACCTAGACCATCACCATGTGCTACTTCAATGATAAGGCACATTCGCCTCATCCAAGGCTTTTGCTATGGCTGTAACTTGTTCAACTGTATATTGATGACCAATGGCATGACTTCCATCACGTAAGTGCTACTTCCGTAATTGTAATATCTCGATTACCTGTCATTATTCACATTCCTTCCTATCATAAATTATATAACAGCTGAGTTTTTGTTTGTTTTTTGCAAATTCTTCTGCTACTTTCACAGCTGCTGCCGTCATAATATCTAAATTTCCAGAATACTTCGGTAAGTAGTCACCTGCTCCTTCTACTTCTATGAATATCGTAACTCGATTCCCTTCAAAAATTGGTTCCGTTCTCAATCGATATCCAGGTACATAAGACTGAACACTTTCAGCCATTTCGAGAATCGATTGTTTTATTTTTTCTTCGTTCATCCTTCCATCTTCAACAACAGCATAGACCGTATCTCTCATCAAAATTGGAGGCTCAGCTGGATTTAAAATAATAATCGCTTTCCCTTTTTTCGCCCCTCCGATTTCCTCGATTCCACGTTTTGTTGTTTGCGTAAATTCATCAATATTCGCTCGAGTTCCTGGACCTGCACTTTTACTAGAGATCGTTGCAACAATTTCTGCATACTCGACCGGACATACTCGATTCACCGCGTGAACCATTGGAATCGTCGCTTGACCTCCACATGTAATTAAATTAATATTCGGCGCTTCAAGATTATCACCTAGATTTACAGATGGAACAACAAATGGTCCTATCGCAGCTGGAGTTAAGTCTAACACTTGTTTTCCTGCCTCTTTTAATAGTTTCGCATGATGAATATGGGCTTTTGCTGATGTTGCATCAAACACGATATCTGCTAAGTTACTACTTGTTGCCAAAAAATCTTCAAGGCCCTCTGTGAATGTTTGATACCCTTTTTCATTTGCTCTCTTTACCCCATCAGAATTTGGATCAATACCAATCATTGACGTCAGTTGTAATGTATTCGAACGCTCCAACTTCAGCATTAAATCTGTGCCAATATTTCCCGTACCTAAAATTGCTACTTTTATTTTTTCCATTTGAATCTCCTTCCCTTTATCTGAGCATTCAAGCGGCAAATCAAGATTTTTCATTACCGCTTGAACACTTATATTATGAAGAAAATCGTACTGAGACCTCACCTAAATGGGCAAGCTTCGCTGAAAATACATCCCCAGGCTCTGCTTCCACCGCAGCTGATAGTGCTCCAGAAAGAATCACTTCACCTGCTTTTAAAGTAATATCAAATTCGCTTAACTTATTCGCAAGCCACGCCACACAATTTGCTGGATTTCCCATCACCGCGGCACCAACACCTGTATTAATGATTTCACCATTTTTATAAAGAACCATGCCTATTTGCGATAGGTCTACCTCATTAACGCCGACAGGTTTCCCACCAAGTACGTAAAGACCACAAGAAGCGTTATCTGCAATCGTATCTGCTAACTTAATTTTCCAATCCTTCACACGGCTATCGACGATTTCCAAGGAAGGTAAGATATAATCTGTTGCTTGTAAGACATCTAAAGCGGTCACATTCGGACCTTGCAAATTCTTTTTTAAGACAAAAGCAATTTCAGCTTCTACCTTCGGCTGCATAATTCGTTCAAATGAAACTTCATTGCCATTTTCTACAACCATCCCATCAAGCAAATGACCGTAATCTGGTTCGTCAACACCTAACAACTTCTGCATCGCAAGTGACGTTAAACCAATTTTCTTTCCAACAATCGTTTGTCCTTGGTCTAGCTTTTGACGAATAATTTCTAATTGAACAGCGTAAGCATCTTGCGTTGTAAAGTCTGGGTTTTGTTCAGTCAATGCAGGTATTCCTGCTCGTTCTTTTTCAGCTTTTAGAAGCTGATTTGCGAAAGATTCTGTTGAGTGCACGTTTTCCATCCTCCTTTTTAAAGCTTAATGCAAATATTCTTTAATTCACTATAAAATTCAAAGCTATGCATACCACCTTCGCGACCAATACCACTTTGTTTCAAACCGCCGAATGGTGTACGTAAATCTCTAAGGAACCAAGTATTGACCCAAATAATCCCTGCTTCAACTTCATTCGCTACACGATGAGCACGACGTAAGTCATTTGTCCAAATAGAGGCACTTAATCCGTAATGCGAGTCATTTACTTGTGCGATAACTTCATCTTCAAAATCGAACGGAATCACTGTTACAACAGGACCAAAAATTTCTTCTTTTACACAACGAGCATTTCGATCTAGGCCTGTGATGATTGTTGGTTCAATATAGAAGCCCTTTTCAAATCCTTCTGGTCGCTTACCACCCGTTAAGATGTTTCCACCTTCTTCTTTTGCAATGTCAATATAGCCCAAAACTCGTTCATAATGCTCTTTCCCAATCATTGCTCCAATATTAATATTTTCAGCAAATGGGTCTCCAACTTTAAGAGTCTTTTGTTTTCGCCACAAACTTTTCAACGAACTCCTCATAAGCTGGTCGTTCAACGTAAATTCGTGAACCACATAAGCAAACTTCGCCTTGATTAATGAAGCTTGACTTAATCGTTGTTTCAATTACTTCATCTAAATCAGAGTCGGCAAAAATAATGTTTGGATTTTTTCCACCAAGCTCATATGATAGCTTTTTTAATGTAGGCGCTGCCGCTTTCATAATAGCCGTACCTGTCGTTGTTTCCCCCGTGAATGTAATCGCATCCACATCTGGATGTTCCGTCAAAGCTGCACCTGCTGAATTCGGACCAAAACCATGAACGATATTGACAACACCATCTGGTACACCAGCATCTTTACAAATTTCACCCAAGACCGTTGCCGTCATCGGCGTCCACTCCGCAGGCTTCATAACAGCTGTATTCCCTGCAGCTAAACATGGAGCAAGCTTCCAAGTTAATAGAAGTAGTGGTAGATTCCAAGGATTAATTAAACCAACGACCCCAACTGGTTTACGGACCGCATAATTGATTGCTACATCATCGTGTTGGTACGCCTCTGTTCCCATTGATGTCATGTAATCGGCAAAGAAATGAAAGTTGTATGCCGCTCTCGGAATATCAATTGAGCCAGATAACCAAATTGGTTTACCAGTATCTAAAGATTCTAATCTCGCTAACTCATCTTTTCTTTCTAAAATAAGATCTCCTATTTTACGAATGATTTTTGAGCGTTCCGTTAAAGGCATTGTTTTCCAACGTCCATTTAGAGCTTTTCTTGCAGAAGCTACCGCTAAATCAATCTCTTGTTTTCCACCTTCAGCCACACTTCCCAAAACCTCTTCATTTGCTGGGTTTACATTTACGAAACTTTTGTTACTCAACGAATCCATATATTGACCGTTGATAAAGTGCTTACAATCAATTCCTGTTGCTGTTTTAATCGTTTCCATTAAATGATACCTCCAGTATTTGATTTGTTGCTATCCACTAAATATAGAATACTCAATTTTTGTGCCTTATAAAACATCATTGTTCTTCTATACGCAACAGAAAGTAAAAAAATTAAATATTTTTTGATTATTCATTTTTTCTTTCCTATATGATATAGTGTTTTTAAACTCTATAAAAGAACTGCGTTCCTTTATATGCACCATAATGAATGGAGGTATTTTATGCCGCAAGCTGAAAAAAAAGATTACACATTATCATCCGTCAAAAACGCATTACGAATCTTAAGAAGTTTTTCAATGGATGATCCTGAAAAGAAAATAACGGATTTAGCCACTTCCCTTGATTTAGGAAAGAGCACGGTCAGTCGGTTAATGGCCACTTTAGCAAGCGAAGGTTTTGTGGAAAAAAATCCTGAGAACCATCGCTACCGCTTAGGATTATCGATCCTATCATTAGCGAGTGTTTGTACCTCAAATCTGGAAATTCATAATGAAGCAATGCCTGTTTTGCAAAAATTAGTCGAAAAAACAGGAGAAACCTCTCATTTAGCTGTCCTTGATGGTAACGATGTCATATACCTACATAAGGTTGAAAGTAAACATCAGGTGAGAGCGTTTACACATGTCGGCAAGAAGAACCCTGCTTATTGCACTAGCTCAGGCAAGATTCTTCTCGCCTATAACGATGAACAACTTTTAGAAAATACGATTAGATTGGGATTAACTCCTTATACGGAAAATACAATCACTGACCCTATTAAACTTAAAAAGGCGTTAGAAGACGTTAGAAACGTCGGCTATGCGATTAGTTTTGAAGAAATTTCTGAAGGAGTTGTTTCCATAGCTGCTCCAGTTAGAGATTACACAGGGCAAGTCATTGCCTCTGTGAATATTGTCGGTCCCATCCAACGTGTGGATAAACATTCTATCCCTACTCACTTAAAAAAGGTTGTCAAAGCAGGAAAAGATATTTCTGAAAGACTAGGCTACCGTGGTCTTTAATATAAGATTGAGAGGAGAAATTTAAATGAATGATTTTCATACTCATTTTATTCCAGAGGAAGTCATGACCTGGATAAAAGACAACAAGCATATTGTTAACGCAAAATGGACGAAGAAAAGCCCTGATAAAGAAGACTTTTTATCAATTAACGAGAAATGGGCGTTTGAATTAAAACGAGAATTTGTAAATTCAAACTTATTTTTAAAGGGAAAAAATAACGTAGGTATCACTCATTCAGTGATCTCACCAATACCTCAGCTCTTTTTATATGATTTCCCATCTGAGATTACGAAAGAATTATCGACTGTATACAACGAAGCATTGGCAAGTTGGTGTGCTTCTAATAAAGATCAGCTTTCAGCTTTAGCAACGGTACCGCTGAACAACCCCGTAACGGCCGCAATTGAATTAAAATCTGCGATGTCTCTTGGACTTAAAGGGGCCATTATTGGACCAGGTTTGAATGGACAATTATTGAGCGATGATTTCTTCTCACCTTTCTGGGAAGAAGCTAATCACTTAGGCGCGGTTATTTTTATCCACCCTCTCTTGTGTGATGATCCAAGGTTAAAACAACGAATGATGCCTAATCTCATTGGAGTTCCTTGGGAAACGACGATTTGCGCAACCGATATTTTGCTTAGCGGAATGCTAGACAAGTATAGTCAGGTGAAAATACTATTGGCACACGGTGGAGGTTTTTTACCTTATCAAATCGGACGTATGAACAAAGGATATGAACAATGGCCTCTTGTGTCAAATTCTTTGGAAAAGAAACCAATAGAATATCTGAAAGATTTTTGGTATGATAGCGTTCTTTGGAATGATGGCACGTTAGAATATTTAGCAAAAGTAGTTGGTGAAAATCGTATTGTCCCTGGTTCTGACTATCCATTCGATTTATGCTCATGGCCTCCATCTGAATCTTTTGCAAAGGGATCTGAATCTTTATTAAAATAGATTAGTTTTAAAAAGATTATCATTTATGTTAAAATGATAATCTTTTTTCAAAGGTCGATGTATTACCTTTTTGAAACATTAGCTTTTCAAGGGTCTATGAAACCATAAAAAAACTCCTTATAATTAAGATTGGTTGTTCTGTCCAAATCTCAATATATTTTGAGCCAATATCGATGGGCCACGTTCCTTAAAGGAGTACTGCTTCACTTACGCGTGATCGTGACGAAAGATGTGACGCTCCCTGATAAAGGTGTCTCATTAAATGTTAAAATGCGGATACTACCGTTTACTTCAGTATTGTTCTTTTTTCACTAAGGCAGAAAAATAGAATCTGAATACTCTAATTTATTGAAATACAGCTGGAATGATTTGATTTTCAGTAGAAAAACTCATTTATGCAGCGCTGATGATAAATTAACATTGTCTTCATTAAAGCATTTAACTACCTTTAATATACTTCAAAGTTTAATTCAGATTGTTTTTTCATATTAGAAAGAAAAGTTAACTGAAGGAGTTCTTGAATTTTTATGTTATCGAAATTGTAAAAATAAATTCGTTTCAGTCAATTTTTTGCAGGAAAAAGAGGCTACACAAAGGTTAATTAATGACCTTATAGGACAGCCCCTTATTTTGGTAATATGAAAACTAATCACCAGCTTCAACGTTAATGAAATGAACATTGTAAACCCTTTCTTTCCGAGGTATTAAGTCAATCTAACCTGTATCCATTAAAGAAGGATAAATCAAATTTTTAATGGTATACTAATTGTTTCCTTTTAAATTTAATTACCTACTATTTTTGAATCAAATGTAAATAAACTGTTAACTAATCTCTGTGAACTACACTAACCAAGCACCATCGGGATTTCCATAGTTAGCAAAAATGGCATCTCTACTTTTTAATGCTAATGTACGAACTCTTTCCATATCAACATTTACCATTTTCCCATTCCGCTTTACTGCTTTTCCTGCAACAAACACGGAATCAACGTTACCTGTATGTGTACACTGTACAACCGTTCCAATCGGATCATTGACAGGGAACATATTTAAATCAGTTGTACGAACCATAATAATATCTGCTTCTTTTCCTGGTGTGAGTGTACCAACCTTATCTTCTAGCATTAGGGCTTTTGCTCCCTCAATCGTAGCAAATTCAAGTACTTCTCGTGCAGAGAGATTCAAAGGAGGTCCTGGCATTTCTCCTTTTGCTAAGAGCGTTTCATTGATTCTAGAGCGTTCGGCTTGCAACGCAAACTTCATTTGAGCAAACATATCTCCGCCTGTTGACGTCACAACATCTACTCCTATACTTGGACGCAATCCATTTTCTATACAAAGTCCAGTAGCTGGATACCCGTGACCCATCATCAATTCAATTTCTGGAGTGACAGAAACCGAGCCTCCCTTTTCAGCCAACATTTTAATTTCCTCAGGGCTGACAGCATTTGCATGAACAAAATTTAAGTCTGGCCCTAGTAAGCCAGCATTGTTAAGCTTTTCAATCGAACGGTCAACCGCTCCCCATGTTCCAAATCCAAGGTGCATACTACAAACTACATCTAGTTCACGAGCTAACTGAATCTCTTTTACTGATGTTTCCCATGAACTAAATTCCGGGCCACGAATAGCAAGTGCCATTGTTAATAATTGATCATTTGATGAGAAGTATTTTTCTTTCATTTTCCTTGCGTCTTCACCATTATCTAACACACTATCTCTACTCCAGTACTCCCCATCTCCTGGACAACCATGAGCAAAAACGACTCGAGCATCTGATTCCTGTAACCCACGAATCATTTCTTCCGTATGATCGTTAGAAATAATCATCGACCAATCTAAAAATGTCGTTACACCAGAATCAAGTGCTTCAATTGCGCCTAATAGGTTTGCAATGTAATCATCTTCTGGATTTCTTCTGGAACCAATATTTCCATAATAAATGCTACTTAAATATTTTTGTAATGACCAATCAGCACCAACATTTCGAATGAGAGATTCCCATGTGTGGCGATGAGAATCAACTAAACCAGGCATAACAATCCTGTTTGATGCATCAATGGTCTCACAATCCGTTACGTCTATATTTGGTTTGACATCTACAATTTTTGTTCCTTCTACTAAAACGTCTGCTTGCTTAAAATCACCAATGCTTTTATCAAGTGTTAAAACAATTCCGCCTTTAAATAATTTTCGATTCACCATAATTTCCCCTTTCAAATTTCAAAATTTTGAAAAAGCAGCTTAATGTGTCATTGAATGAATTCCATTCAATATCTTATGGTGTCGTTACATTAAATAGATGATTTAAATCATTACTTTATACCAAATCGGTCAACTTAATGAGAAACAAGCCCTATCCCTATCTAAAGGTCTAACAAAGAGATGGGTCGTGAATTAAAATTAAACGAATCTTACTTTATTTTGTTGTTTACCTAAATTTATTTTCCCATCAGAACTTTTTACCTCGCATGTAATCGTATCACCTTCTTTAAGATAGTTCTGATTATTAGCTTGACTTTCATTTAATTTCTTGACTTTTTGATCTAGTTTTACAAATGGATTCATTAATAAATCTAAATCTTCTGGAGTCAATTTTAACGCTACTCCACCTGGTGTCCCTGTGAGAAGTAAATCACCCGGATAAAAACTCATCAAACTTGATAGTTCCGTAAGGGTTTCTTCTGGTTTATATAACAATTGCTCTGTATGGGCTGCCTGACGAACTTCTCCATTAATAGATAGTTTTAATTTGAGATTATGAATATAGTTAGCCTCATCTTCATCAATTAAATAAAGAACTGGCCCAACTGGACAAAACGTTCTATAGCTTTTCCCTTTGTACCATTGGCCTTCAGTAAATTGTGTATCCCGTGCAGAGACATCATTTGCAATAACAAAACCGGCAATATAATCTGATAAATTATCCGGTGTAACTGCTGTTTGTTGTGTAATTTCATTCTTTATGACTAAACCTACTTCAATTTCATAATCTAATAATTTAACGTTCTTTGGGCTTAAAATATCATTTGTAGGTCCTGTAATCGAACTAGCAGCTTTTGTGAAAATCAAGTTAAAAGGTGGTCGATCTGCTGTTAATCCTGCCTCTTGTCGATGAGCTCCGTAGTTTGCACCTTGACAGACGATTTGTGTAGGTGAGGTAACTGGACTTACTAATGTTACACCCTCTATATCAAAACTTTCTTCCAGATTCTTCTCCATTTGTTTCGCAATTGTCAAACCTTCTTTTAAAAATTCAGAAAGAGTAGGAAAGTTACCCTCAATCGGATACACTCGACCTTCTTCTAATACTCCCCATTTCATTTCATTATCCTCAAATCTAACAACATGAATTCCCATTTACATTTCCTCCTTAGAGATAGCGCTTTCATAAATGATAAAAAGAAATAAGCTCTTTTATTTAATTATTTCTTTAGAAAATTGAATATAATTGTTTACAACCATATCAAGAAAGTCAATGGTCGATGAATCTGTGACATTGCCGTTTTCATCTAGTTTTGTCTGTACGTTACCAATAAAAACCTCATTACCAGGAAGGACTTTTGCTGCTAATCCTGGAGAAGCTAATATTTGTCTTAAATGAATTTGACAGCGAACAGTTCCAAGGAGACCTGTGCTTGCACCGATGATTAATACAGGTTTATCATTCATCACTTTATCGACACGTGATAACCAATCCAATGAATTTTTTAACATACCAGGTACTGAGTGATTATACTCTGGAGTGACAATGAGAACACCTTGTGCTTCAGCTACTTTTTTCTTAAAAGCTTTCACTACCTCTGGTGGCTCTTCTTCCACATCTTGATCGAAATAAGGAAGATCAGCTATTTCGGGTATGTCAATCTCTAGAAATTCTTTGTATCGTTCGCTGAAAAAGTTTGCAATTTGTTTATTAAATGATTGTTTCCTAGTGCTTCCAACAAGCGCTACTATTTTCATAAGAAATCCCCTCCTTCTATCCTGCTAAAAGTGGCTTCTTCCTCTTCTAAAGCTTGTTTTTGCTAGTAATCACCACTTGCTTTTAGTACTACCGACTCCCTGTTTAGAAAGTAGAACTTTCCCTTTTCCTTCCATCCTCCTCGCCATTTTGTTAAAAAATTCTAATAACTCAATTAATAATATTATATTATTTTATATGTTCGTTGTCAATAAAGACTATTCATAAAAAAAGAGAAGCTTAAAGGTTTATAGGACCCTTAAACTTCCCTTTCTTAGTTAGCTATTGTTAGCTTCAAAATCTTCTATTAATTGGACAACAGATAGCAATAAGCCCAACATCTTCTCATAGGCGAGTCCCTCATCTCTTGCGCAAATGGCTTCCATGACTGCTTTATGCATTAATAATGCATTTTCTGTTTTCCAAGGGTTGTTTTGTTCTTGATATTTCTTTAAAACCTTAATCGTCGTTTGTCTACTTTGTACTAATCCATTATGCAACGTTTGAACTAGACTAATCATTAGCACGTTTCGTGAGGCTAATAAAATACTATTATGAAATTCAAAGTCAGCTTTCGCCCACTCTTCTTCATCATCTAACGAATTTTCTAATTTTTCATAACTATTTCTTATTAGAGTAATGTCTTCATCCGTTGCATTTCTTGCAGCTAGACGAACAGCGGCAGGTTCAATTGCTAAACGAACTTCCGATAGTTGCAATAAGAATTTCTTGCTACTATCAGCTAGGGAAGCCCATGAAATAATATCTGGATCCCACCATAACCAATCGTTCTTCTCTCTTACAACCGTTCCTACCCTTGTTGATGATTCAACAAGTCTTCTTGCCGTTAAGCCTTTAAGCGCTTCTCTTACTACGGTTCTACTAACTCCCTTCATTTCACTTAACGTTTCTACTTTTGGTAATATTTCTCCAGGTAAAATATTACCTTGGACAATATCAACTCCTATGTCATGTAATAATTGTTCACTTAAATTTTTTGGGCCCATGCCTTCCTCCTTAAAAACAAGAAACTTAACATTTGAGCATTCTACATTAATGATATAATAATATTAAGTTAGCTGTTTTCCATCTATATTTATAACACAAGTATGCCCCCAATAAAAAGTGGATTCTTCATCATAGTCTGTTCTGCTTACTTCCTCTTTAAGATATACATAAACACCTTACATCCTATTCGAAGTAAGGTGTTTATGTATGATTATCAAATTTATTTAAACTAACGCCTTTTCGAAATCAACACCCCATAATGACAAGCACTCATCTGTACTCCAAACTTTCGGCTTTTGTGGGAAATCCTTATGCCACGGTCTAGGTTCAAAAATACCAAGCTCTTTAATGAACACATCAGCATCTGTAAATAATTCAATTAAATTTCCCTCTGGATCGTAATGATAACAAGCAATGTTATGCCCTGCCCCGTGACGAGACGGTCCCCATTCTAAATGCTTACCATTTAAGCGTAAAAAGTCTAGCGTCTCTATTAAATGAGCATAGTTTCTCATCTCGAATGCAAGATGATGCATTCCCTGTTTTTCGGATGTAAAGAAATTTAGCACATGATGATCTCTATTACATGTCATGAACCCGAAATAATTTTCAATCCAATCTGTATTGACAAAACCAAGCTTATCATAAAATTCAACTTGCTTTTTCGCATCTTTCACTCGCAATGATAAATGTCCGATTTTATTAGGAACAATACCTTCGCTTTTATACCCTGGTTCTCTTGTCATTTCCATACTCTGATATAATTCAACCTGATATCCTTCTGGGTCAGTAAATTCAATAAGCTCTGATACCCCAAGCTTAGAGTCTCTTTTCACGGTTGTTTTTATATCAAGATTATTTAAGTAATCACTAACCTCGTTAATTGAAAAATCGGATTGATATTGAAAACCGATCTTTTTTATCCCTGTTTGAGTAGATGGTGAGAGAATGATATTATGATGATCCGTAGAACTGGTGAAGTAAACGCTTCCATTTTTATCCGTGTCACTTTCTGAAAATCCAACAATTTCTGAGTAATAATTTTTCATTTTCTCTAAATCATTTGCATGAAATTCGACATAACCTATTTTGAAAATGTTAATCATACATTTCACTCCTTTAATTATTGGTGTTGATTTTAATTAATAATATTATATTATTTTATTTACGTCAATAATATTTTGAATATTTAGTATAATTTTTGACTTTTAATGACCAAAGTGGTTTAGTCAATTGAAAAACTAATCATCAAAATTGGGTTCTCTATGATTTACTAACTAGACTTTAGCCATATACCAACACATTTCTAAAAATAGGTCATTATGAAACATCTATGCGCGAAAAAACGGTGAAAGATGCTAGTATATATTTCCCATTGCACAATTAACTCGTTAACGCGACAAAAATTTCTTACAATCATATTTTCCTTAACACGTATGGTAAACTTATTTTATTTAGTGACTATTCATGTTGATGCATTTACTACTCTATTATCAATTGAGGAGGACTTAATTTGTACAAAGGAAAAGCTTTTTGTGAAGCTAGTATTTATTTATACTCAAAACGAGGCACACCAGAAGAAGAGTTGGCAAAGCATATTAACACTATTTCAACATTTCAAAACAATCATATAAAAGTAACAGCAGTAACCATTTTATCAACTGGGTTTGATGAACGTCACAATGAGCAATTTACCTCTCTCTCCGTGTATGCAGAAGTTCTCGTAAAGTATAATCGTCAAATCACTCACCTTAATGACTACAAGGTTGAAGCTTGTAGAGAATTTAGAAAGCACTTCCCAAGCTCTGGAGCTGTGATGGCTCACTCTATAGATACATATAGTCCTTATCGGTTAAATAGGTTCATGTAAGACAACTAATCATAACGAAACTTTATTTTCATTCAAGAATCAAGAAATAAGCAAAGACCAGACAATTATGTAAAAAGGCAAATTAAAAGCGACCTCATATCCTTTTATTCCTGGATAATAAGGTCGCTATATTATTGATTCTTCAACCATTTACTTTTTAATCCTTTCTAATACTTCACTTATAAAGCTTAACTAGTTGCTTATCTAATAGCTTAACTTAAAGTTAGAGTATTTATTTTCATTCATTCCCCGTGTACTGAAATTTCTTCGTACACTTCGCTCACCTAAGTCATTGGAATCAGTCCCTTCACTTAGTATAGCTATGCTTCATTTAGTAGGTACTTGTACTCCAAATCTTATCTCCTTTCTTCTATTATTTATTTTATTGCCTAGATTTATATTAAATGATTATTTATTTTTTGTAAATATTCTTAATATTTAATTTTCAATGTATTTTCCCTATTTTTCTTTATTATTCTCTCTATTTCTTTATAAATCAACGTTTTTCACTTTTCCATTATTAATTTTTGCTAAACTGATAAATTAAAAGAACAAGTAAGAGCCCTTCAAATAATAAGGGAGCTCTTACTCAGGCTCTTCACCAAATCATGTACTTGCATTCTTTTAACAACTAAGGAGATCTTCGTTCATGAAAACGATCTGTCATTCGAATGGCAGACGGATAGACTTCATTGATAAAAGTTGAGAGTGCATCTGTATACCTCGTTATGTTGTTTGATAGTACTTTCAACTTTAACGGATCCAGATGTTTTTATACTTTTTAATGCGTAAGGAACAGACTTTGGTATTGAGTCTTACTCAATTATAGTCATACTACTCTTTTATTTTGTATCGCTTGTTATTCATTCAGATTCTTCTTCCTCTTCTACGTTATTATTTTCTCCCTCATCCCCTGATTGTTGTCCGCTTGCACTACTGTCTTGCTGCGCTTCATCTTGTTTGTCCTGTTCCTCTAGTTTCTCCTCCTCTTCATTTTTGCTTTCCTCTTTATTCGCATTTTGGTCATTTGTTGATTCTGGAGGACTTTCATTTTTATTTTCTTTTTCTTTGTTCGGTTTCTTTTCCTGCATTGGTTCTTTCTTATCTTTCTTATCTTCCTTTTCTTTCTTGTTATCTAATCGATCCGTTTCCTCTTTAGGTGTTTTACCTTCTTCTTTGTCCTTACTTTGATCTACATTTTCATCTTTGTCCTCTTCACTAGACTTTTCCTCTTCTGTTACTGATGAGGATTCTTCTTCTTTTCGTTTACTATTGTTTCCGTTATGATTAGATCTACGTTTTTTTTCTTTCCATTGATCTTTCACTAGACTATAGGCATTTTCTACTGAAGTACCAGTAACAAATAATTCCGTGACGGTATCACTACTTCCAACTCCACTCATTGCCCTTTCTCCTGTTTTTGTATTAATTGTGATTTCCTCTACAGATGCTGGTTTAATAAAGTTATCTATTTCACTATCTTTAGACACTTCCGCCATCACTTCTCTAAAAATATGTTGCGCAATCTGTCTGTCTTCCCTTGTTTTAATATAATTTTCTTCGCTTAACTGCGGGTAACCTGTCCAAACAGCTGCTGTATAGTTTGTCGTATATCCGGCAAACCAAACATCGGGAACCCCTTCTGATATCTTATATTTTTCCTTTATCTCTTCTTCAAAATTGGTTGTTCCAGTTTTACCTGCAATGGCAATATTTTGAATTCCAGCCTGTCTTCCTGTCCCTTCATTTACAACCGTTTGAAGCATATCTGTAACCATATAGGCTGTATAATCACTCATTGCTTGAACCGACTCAGGCTGCTTATTGATCTCAGTTCCATCAGGGAAAACAACCTTTCGTACTGCATGAGGTTTATGATAGATCCCCTCATTTCCAAATGCTGCATAGGCTCCCGCTAGTTCAAGTGGCGAAATACCTTGATTAAAAGAACCGAGTGCATACGATTCATAAACAGGCTCCTCAAACGAAATCCCTACATTTGCAGCGAACTGCTCAGCTCGCTTGCTACCTACTTCATTAAAGGTTTTCACCGCAGGAACATTCCAGGATTGCTTTAAAGCTTCACGAATTGAGAGAATGCCATGATATTGATTATTATAATTACGAATTACTTGATCGGTACCTGTATAGGTGATTTCTTCATCTTCAATTTGCTGATAGGTTGACCATTTTAAATACTCAATTGCAGGTCCATAACTTAAAATCGGTTTGATCGTTGAACCAGGTGAACGTTGAATATTTGTTGCATAATTAGTTCGATTTTTACCCGCTTCTTGATTTCTACCCCCACCTATTGCTTTTATTTCACCTGTATTTGTATCAATGAGCGTGATCCCAGCTTGAAATCGATCATCTGGATATGTCACATAATCAGAGGTATTCAAGACCTTTTCTACATGCTGCTGCGCATGAGGATCGAGGGTTGTATAAATTTTCAATCCACCATTATAAATTTCTGAAGTCGACAGGCCTTCAATGCTTTCTAATTCCTTGAAAACCTGATCCATAAACGCATGAGAAACAGTATGTGTACTTTCACCTTCTCTCAGCATTTCTTCAAGTGGAACTTCTACTGCATCGCTATACTCTTGCTCACTAATAAAATCATGCTCCATCATGAGTGAAAGGACAATATTTCGACGATTCTCAGCAAGCTCAGGATGCTGATATGGATTATAGCCAGTAGGTCTTTGTGGAAGACCAGCCAATAAAGCAGCTTCTTCAATCGTTAATTGTTCGATTGTTTTATCAAAATATGTATCAGCTGCAGTTACAATGCCATACGCACCATTGCCGAAATAAATTTTATTTAAATACATCTCAAGAATTTCATCTTTTGTGTATTGCTCTTCTAGCTTGAGAGCAAGATAAGCCTCTTGTACTTTTCGGTCGATTGATTTTTCGGCTGTGAGTAGAGAATTCTTTACCACTTGCTGGGTAATTGTACTCCCTCCCTCTGACCCAAACCCATCCGTTATATTTGAGATCACAGCACCACCAATTCTTTTTATATCAATTCCTGAATGAGTCTCAAACCGAATATCTTCGACGGCAATGAATGCTTGTTGTACAAACAGTGGCACTTCCTCTATTGCAATCGATTTCCGGTGTTCACCGCCATTTAGATCAGTAATTTCTTCATCGTTACTATCAAATAATGTAGATGAGTTCGAAAAATGAAAGGTCTCCTCGCTGATCTCCGGCGCATCCTGCACCAACCCATATATTTGAAATCCTCCAATCGTTACGGTAGCTATCATTAATAAAGAACACAAAAGAAAAATCTTAAAAAGAAGCCCCCTTTTTTTCTTCTGCCGCTTCTTTTGTTGCCTTGATGTTGGATGATCACTCATATCCTTTTCCCTCCACGCCATTACAATTAGATTACGGTTTCTAGTTCCCTAGTTTGTATGAATTAAAACCGAATTTTCTTAGAAAACTTAGCTTACCGTCAACTCTTTATGGCAAAAGCCTTAGTTGAACTCATACTTTCATCCTTTGCCTACAGGATATAGGTACTTAGCGTTGTTCACACGACGTGAACGAACTTAGCGAAGTTTCTTAAAGTATGAAAAAAGCCCTCCAATTTGGAGAGCTTGCTCATGGGATAAAACAATTTATTTAATCGATTTTATTCATTGATTATTTATTGAAAGCAGCCTATTATATTTTTCTAAATAGTAATGATACGTTATGACCGCCAAAGCCAAATGAATTCGATAAAGCTATCTCTATGTCAGCAGATTTGGCATGATTCGGAACATAATCTAAATCAAGTTCCTCATCTGGTGTCTGATAATTAATCGTTGGAGGAATGATTCCTTCGTTAATCGCTAATAGAGAGATAATGGCTTCAATGGCTCCTGCTGCACCTAATAGATGTCCTGTCATCGATTTTGTCGAACTAATTGCTAGCTGATACGCATGTTCTCCAAATACCTCTTTAATTGCTTTCGTTTCATACAAGTCATTATAAAATGTGCTCGTTCCATGAGCATTTATATACTGCACTTGATCGGGAGCGAGACCAGCATCCTTCAATGCTAACTTCATAGCTCGTCCGCCACCTTCTCCATTCGGTGCTGGTGTTGTAATATGATGCGCATCCCCTGTGGCCCCATAGCCAACAATCTCACCATAAATTTTTGCTCCACGGGCCAATGCATGCTCTAACTCCTCTAACAATACAATACCGGCTCCCTCGGCGATAACAAAGCCATCTCGATTTTGGTCAAACGGACGACTAGCAGTGTTTGGATCAGCATTGGTCGAGAGCGCTGTCATATTTGAAAAGCCTGCAATAGTCATATCTGTAATCGCCGCTTCCGTTCCACCTGAAACCATCATATCCATATCACCATTTTGAATCACACGAAAGGCATCTCCAATTGAATTCGCCCCTGAAGCACATGCCGTCACAGAGCAATTATTGATTCCTTTTGCTCCTAGCTCAATTGAAACACGGCCAGATGCCATATCAGGTATAAGCATCGGAATAATAAACGGACTTACACGTTTAGGCCCCTTATCTAAAAAACGTTTATGTTGCTCTTCGAATGCATCTAAACCACCAATTCCAGACCCAATCCAAACCCCGACACGTTCGGGGTCAACATCTTCTCCTATTTGAACATGAGCATCTTTTACAGCCATCTTACTTGCAGCAATCGCAAAATGAGTGAAACGAGCCATTCTTCGTGCTTCTTTACTATCAATAAACTCTTCAGGTTTGAAATCCTTCACTTCACCTGCTACTTTTACATTAAATTTTTCCGCATCTATTCTCGTAATCGGCGCAATACCAGATTTACCGTTCTTAATATTCTCCCAAGTTGATGTAACATTATTTCCTAAAGGTGTAACAGCACCAATGCCTGTAATGACTACTCGTTTTTTCATACATATTCTCCCCCTTTGAATGAGTATTATTTACCCCACTTTAAACAAACTGCACCCCAAGTTAGGCCTCCTCCAAAACCAACCATCACGATGACATCACCATCATGAATTTTTCCACTTTCAATTTCAGTACATAATGCCAATGGAATAGAAGCAGCAGAAGTATTTCCATGTTTTTTTACCGTTGTCGAAACTTTCTCTTTATCCAATCTGAGTTTTTCTCTTGCTGCATCAATAATACGAAGATTGGCTTGGTGCGGCACGAGAAAATCGACATCCTCTTTCTTAAGACCAGCTTTTTCTACAACTCTTAAACTCGATTCTGGCATTTGACGAACTGCAAATTTAAACACTTCTCTACCGTTCATGGAAACGGTATCAGTTTTACTATCAACTAATAAATGATGTGCACCTGTTCCGTCTGCCCCTAATTCAAAAGATAGGATACCTTTCCCTTCAGAGACTTCACCAAGAATAACAGCACCAGCACCGTCCCCAAACAGAACACTTGTATTACGATCTGACCAATCGATAATCTTTGAAAATTTTTCACTCCCAATCACCAGAACTTTTTTATATGTATTGGCTTTAATAAATTGGTGAGCAGTCACTAGCGCATAGACAAACCCTGAACAAGCTGCACTTAAGTCCATTGCTGCAATATGTTTAACACCTAGCGCATCTTGAACCATGCAGGCTACTGATGGAAAAGCATAATCTGGTGTTGCCGTAGCAACTAAAATCAAATCAATTTCTGAAGCGTCAAGAGAAGCGTGTGAAAGTGCATTTTTAGCAGCAATTATAGCCATATCAGACGTATCGATATCTTCGCTGGCAATCCTCCGCTCTTCTATACCTGTCCTTGTTTGAATCCATTCATCAGTTGTATCCACTATCTTTTCTAAATCATCATTTGTCATTATATTATCTGGAACATAAGCACCAACACCAATGATACCGATACCCTTCATTTAACCACCCTAACTAACGTATTTATTACCTAGTCATAATATCTCCTGTCTATTTATTATAAACGTTTATCATTAAAAAGGTTTATAAAATTTAAAAAACATCTCCAAGCAATTAATGCAAAAACTCTGTCCTTCTAAGACAAGAAATCGCTAAAGATAAGCAATATGCCTATCTTTTTACGATACTTCTCTATTATTTTTGCAGTTGAAAAGAGGACCTTATATGATCTTCTTAGTCAATGGGAGAACTTAATCTGTAATGTAATCGTAATTGTAGTTCCATGATTAAGCTGACTTTCCACGTTAATAGTAGCCGCGATGATTCTCAATAATTTTATAGCTGACCATTAATCCTAAGCCATTGCCGTTATTCTTCATTGAAAAAAATGGTTCACCTAACCTTTTTATTTTATCAGCTGGTATCCCAGTACCTTCATCTCTAACTGTTATCTTAACCTTATCATCCACTTTTTTAACATTTACTAAAACCGTTCCACCATTAGGCATCGCTTCAATACCATTTTTTAATAAATTCAAAAAAACTTGTTTCAGTTGGTTTTCTTCACACTCTACAAATAATTCATCATAATTCGATTCAAAAATAAAATGAACATTTTTTAAATTTGACTCCGATTCAAGCATTAAAATAATATATTTTATAATTGAAATAATATTTCTTCTAGAAAATATGATTGCATGTGGTTTTGCAAGAACCATAAACTCATTAACGATAAAATTAATCCTCTCAATTTCATCTAGTACCACATTTCGATAGAGGTGATTTTCGATTCCAATTTGCGAAAATCCTTTGATCGTTGTTAAAGGATTTCGAATTTCATGGGCAACACCTGCTGCAAGCTCTCCAATCGCAGATAATTTCTCACTTCTTTGTAATAACTCTTCTGCTTCTTTACGAGAGGTAATGTCTTGCTGAATCGTAACATATTGAAATGGCTTCTCTCTTCCTTCTTTTATAAATGGAACAATCGTTGTATCCACCCAAAATGTTGAACCATCTTTCGCTCTTTTATGAATTTCTCCCTTCCAAACCTCACCTCGTTCAATGATCGCAAATACTTTCGGATAAAAATCAGCCGAATGATAGTTTGAATCTAAGATCGAGTGACATTCTCCAATAAGCTCTTCCTTACTATATTTCGTTAAATCACAAAAAGCATCGTTCACAAAAGTATAGGTAAAATGACGGTCTAAAATTCCAAGAATAGATGATTTATCTAAGGCATATTTTATGTACGATAATTCATCTAAAGTCTTTTTTAATTGCTCTTCCGTCTTTTTATGTTCAGTAATATCGGTTCTAATTGAGGCATATTGATACGGTTCTCCTTTTTTATTTAAAAAAGGAACAATCGTCGTTTGGACCCAGTAAAAGCTTCCGTCCTTTGCTTTATTTCGAATAATACCCTTCCATTTTTCACCCTTTTCAATGGTCGCCCATAGCTCTTTAAAAAAAGCTTTTGAATGAAAGCCTGAATTTAATATCCGATGAGTTTGACCAAGAAGTTCATCCCTACTGTACTTCGAAACCTCGCAAAATTTATCATTAACGTAAGTAATCACACCTTTAACATCAGTAAAAGCAACAATGGATGATTCATCTAGTGCAAGCTTACTATCCGCTAGCTTCTGTTCATAATCTGTAACATCTTTCCATGTTAAAACATAGCCCTTTAGTTCTTTATCAATAATCAATTGGTTAATAACGAGGTTTGCTGTGTAATGATTAAATAGATTAATCTTTGACTTATAAGGAAAAGGACCATTCGCCAAAATTTTCTTTTGTTTTTCTCCATTACCCGAATGAAATAATTGAATATTTTTTCCTAAAAGCTCATCCTTTGAACGAATGTTAATAAAACTGCTTAATTTATTGATCAGTTCCTCAGCATAGTCATTTATCCACACAATATTAAAATTCGTATCAGCAATAAAGATGTTTTCACCAATTGTATTTAATGCCACAATTGCCTCTTCATTCAGAAAAAAAGCCATAAGTCATACCTCCAAAACACTTTAGATCATTGATAGGTTATATTGTAGTTGATCATTTTATTATCTAAAGAACACCGATCAATGGTCATTCTTCATTTTCATTTTATCTTAAATGATAGGAGAATCTTTTGCATTCTTGAGTTATATATTTGCATATGTTTTTAAAATAAGTCTATCTAAGAAAAATTTAGCTTATCGCCAAATCCTTCATGGAAAGCCTTAGTCTTTTTTTATCGTCATTTTATACTTTCTGATTAGTTAAAGTAAAAAACACCTTTTGAAAATATACAAAAGGTGTTTACTTACAATTATTATCACGTTTAGCTCGATGCATACGGTAGCTTAATCGTAAAAGTAGTCCCCTCTCCTTTTTTACTTGACACGATTATTTTTCCATTCATTGCTCGAATAATACTGTGTGAAACGCTTAAACCAAGTCCAGTCCCATTGTCCTTCGTTGAATAGAAAGGAGTCCCAATCTTTTTAATTTGTTCTTCCGTTAAACCAATCCCTTGATCACTCACTCGAATATAAATAAACCCCAGTTCTTTAGATAAAGAGATTGAGACTCTTTGTTGGTCCGGTGTTGCTTCTATGGCATTTTTAATAATATTAACGAGTACTTGTTGTATTTTTTCTGGACTTCCGAATATGAAAAAATCTTCTTCTTTTTTAATAGAGCAGTCGAGTGTAACGCCGTTCATTAAAGCATACGAAGAAAGTGTTTGTTCGATTAATGAAATTTGCTGCTCTAAGTCAACTTTTTCTACTTTTTCAGGCTGTGGTTTGGCCAGTGTTAAATAATCATTAATAATCGTCTGCGCTCTGTCTAATTCATGAGTCATAATTCTCACATGCTCCTTATGCTTCTGAGGCATGTCATTAGACTTATCCAAAAGTTGCATAAATCCGCTAACCACAGTCATTGGATTACGGATTTCATGAGCAACACTAGCAGCCATTTGCCCAACGATATACAGTTTCTCTGTTTTTTGCATTTCCATTTGCAAAAATTCATTTTCTCTGAATGTCTCAATCATGTAGAAGGCAAGCCAGATCATGAGTAGATGCATGAAAATGAATAAAATGTAAAAAACGATCACATCATTTATCGCACGATTAAAAATAAAGTGAATCGAGACCACAACAAGTAATGAATTAATAAATGTAATTGTAAAAATAGCCTTCAACTTGTTTCGATAACTGAAATCAAGATAATGTTTAAAATAAAGAAGAATAATGACAATGGAAGAAGTATAAGCCAAAAAGACAACGTACACGCCTAAACCACCTAAATACAATCGATAGATAATCATGATAATTGTTAAGATAATTCCAGTGTTAATATTTCCATATAAAAAAGAGATAAGCCAAGGAACCGTTCTTAAGTCCATAATGCTCCCTGTTGCAAAAGAAACCGGAAAGCTCATGCACAGGAACATGGAAAGACCACACGAAATCCCAATAAAAATAGCATGATACTTTTTTAAATGGGGATAACTCCTTAGTATGGAATAATATATTAAGATAGGAAAAATAATATAGATGACCTGCAGCAGTAATTCAATAAACATCAAGTCCCCCCAGAGCTCTCTATCAACATCTTTCTTTTTTGATGCTCTCCTTGTTTTATCAATGAAATTCTAAAATGAGAAGGTTTACTGAATACTATTAATGATCTACCTTTCTATTTTATAGAATCCTAACAAACGATGATGCTTTTCATATGTTCGATAGATATGTATAAACAAATAATATGTATCTACATTATGTAATTAGTAAAGTTTGACGATGCCTATTTCGTCCACCCTGGCTCATACGTGTAAATAGTCTCTCCATTGTGCTGCGCATTGCCACGAAATTCGATCATATCTTCTTGAACGGCCATAACAGCTCTGAAATCTTGAAAATCGACTTTCATTACTCGATACGAATCGATTTCTTTCCTGCGGAGCTGTTGTATAATTTCTTCAATCTCTTCTTTTTGCACGATAAATCCTCGCTTTCATACCAATGAATCTGTTTACACAAACCTAAAAATAATCCATAATTAGGAATCTATTTGACTAGGCAATTTGCTTATTATAAGCTAATGGTATTATTCTAATTTTACCATATGAAGATGATAAGAGTGAGATTTTTTATTCGTTTTTCATACAGAATGGAGGAAACAAATGATTACATACAAAGTTAATCACTCTATTTCAGCAGAAGAGATGGCTAGCGTCTTTTTGAAATCTGGAATCAAACGTCCCTATGATGACCTTAAAAGGCTTCAGCAAATGATTGATCAAGCTCCTTTATTGATTACTGCCTGGGATCGAGATGAATTGATTGGATTGGCAAGATCGCTCACAGACTTCTGCTATTGCTGTTATTTATCAGACTTAGCAGTGGCTGAGGCTTACCAAAAGAGTGGAGTTGGAAAAACGCTCATTGATAAAACGAAAGAGGAAATTGGTGAACAGTGCAGCCTCATTTTATTATCTGCACCTACTGCAATGGACTATTACCCAAAAATCGGAATGGAAAAAGCGAATAATGCCTTTTTTATAAAACGAACACAATAAAAAAAGCTAACTCTCTAACGAACTGATCCTTTTCTCTGCTAGTCGCTTATTCGACAAAGAGATGAAAATCAGTTCGATTTGTTGAGAGTCAGCTTATCTTTTTTATGAAACTGGTACTTTTGTTAAAGCTTCTCCTGCTGGCACATACGAATAGCCTAGGTCTGCTGCGACTGCTGCATACGTAACAGCACCTGCTGCTGTGTTTAAGCCAAGCTCTAAAGCACTGTTTTCTGCTAAAGCACGATTAACACCCTTATTCGCTATTTGAAGAGCATAAGGAATCGTTACATTTGTTAGCGCAATTGTTGACGTCCTTGGCACGGCTCCCGGCATATTAGCTACAGCATAATGCACAACATCGTATTTCGTGTATGTTGGGTTATCATGCGTTGTAATTCGATCCACTGTTTCAATAATGCCACCTTGGTCAATTGCAACATCAACGACAACAGAACCAGGTCTCATTGCTTGTATCATTTCTTCTGTCACAAGCTTAGGCGCCTTTGCACCTGGAATTAACACAGCCCCAATGACAAGGTCGGACTCTGCAACTGCTTCAGCAATATTTAGAGGATTCGACATTAATGTTTGAATATCTGTACCATATAAATCATCAAGCTCACGTAATCGATCTGGACTTAAATCAATGATTGTCACGTCTGCACCAAGCCCCATGGCTAATTTAGCTGCATTCGTTCCAACGACACCGCCACCAATAACGGTTACTTTGCCTCTTTTTACTCCAGGAACACCTGATAAAAGAATACCCATTCCACCTTTAGGCTTCTCAAGGAATTGCGCACCAATTTGAGCAGCCATCCGACCAGCAACCTCACTCATTGGTGTTAATAACGGTAAGGTCCGTCCAACTTGAACAGTTTCATAGGCAATCGCCGTTACTTCTTTTTCGACAAGTGCTTTTGCTAGCTCCGGTTCCGCCGCTAAATGTAAATACGTAAATAGGATAAGACCTTTACGGAAGTATTGATATTCACTTGGAAGTGGCTCTTTCACTTTCATGATCATATCAACCTTTTCCCAAATTGCTGCAGGATCCGCCTCAATCTCCGCTCCCGCTTGAACATATGCTTCATTTACAAACCCACTGCCAACCCCTGCATCCTTCTCAACCACTACTTGATGACCAGCATGTACAAGCGTCATCACGCTCGCCGGTGTCATAGCAACTCGATTTTCATTGTTTTTAATTTCTTTTGGCACCCCAATAAACATCTTGTTTCCTCCTTATGAAATCTGTTAGATGATTTATTGTCAGTATAGTCAATTTATTTGACTTTGGCTTTGTGTGGCATGTAAAACGTACATCTTATCATTTGTTCATTTCCACAAAGTCATTCCCAAATAATGACATCATTAAACATATGGAAGAATTTTTGCTGTGAACATCGATAGAATAGATAGCATGAGTAAGAAGCTAAAAAGTCGTAACTTTGCTATTTCATCTTCTGCTTCCTTGCCCTCATCTGTCTTCGCTAACGTTAGTCTAATCATTTTTGCCGTCATGCCTAAAAAAGCGCCAATAGCGATCCAAATGAGAATCACAAGTAGAAACCATGGACTTAACCATTGAGAGGTCATTAGAAAACCAGTAATAATTGAGACAATAAGAGCGCCATGTCCTACCCAAATGATTCGGCTGTAGATTCTTAATAATTGCTGAAATCGTTCTTTCTCGTTCAGTAATCCTTTTATTAAAAATGAAAAAGGAATGAGTAAAAAGAATAAGAGCGAGACGAGCAAGTGAAAACCGTAGCTAATTAAATATGTCATTTATAAATCACCTCTTTCATCATCTTACCAAACGTTTTTCTTAGATGGAATAACAGTCGTTCTATTAGCGGTGAAACACTTTTTATGGTAGGATTAAATGGAAGAAAAATTGAGGTGAGAAATGATGCCTGCTTGGTTTATGGGTTTTATTGTTTTATGGACAATCTTTTTAATCACAATCATGTTCATTGGCGGTTACTTTATGTTTCGTAAATTCTTAAAGAGGCTACCAAAAGAGGATGGAAAATCAATCTTGGATTGGCAAGATTATTATATTGAAAAAACGATTCATTTATGGAAAACGGATCAAAGACAGTTATTAAATGACCTTGTTGAACCTGTTCCTGAACTTTTTCGCGATGTCGCTAAAGGGAAAATCGCAGGGAAAATTGGAGAGTTGGCCTTACAAGATCAGATTGATGAATTAACACAGGATTACATTATAAAAGGGTATATTCTCGCTACGCCAAAGCGTGATCATAAATTCCTCATCAAGAAGCTTCGTGAGAAAAATATCGACATGACCCCATATAAGCACTTGCTTGAAACGTCTTAATGAAAAGAAGCTCATCCTAATTTCTGTTTAGGACGAGCTTCTTTTATGTTTGAGCAGGAACGATCCATTTTGATTTCGGATTTTTCTCAAGTTCTTTTGCGATCTTACGATAATTGACATACATGGAAATACGCCATGGCAGGATCATCCCATATGCAAGCAAGAAAAACATTCCTGCTAGCTCTTCAATATTAATAGCATCGCCGATTAATAATTTAAAAGCAATTCTCGCTACTAATAGTCCGATTAAAATAAAAGCAAATGCTTTTGAGCGCTTTAAATAAATTTGATTATCACGAATTTCGAACTTTGACGTTTTTATCAATAAGATTGAAAATAGCATTCCAACAGCTAATGCCTCAATAACCTGTAAAAAAGCGGGTCTAGCAGGCTCATAAAGAAACATGAAAAAGCCAGTTGACATAAATAAAGGCGGGAGAATAATTTTTTTGGCAGAAGCTGGTTTTTTATTCGCCTTTAATCGAATAATAAGCGCCAATGTTGCCATCATGGCAGCTCCAATTGTTGAGATCCAAAGATACATGTCATTCAAGCTATACACCCCCTTCTAACGTGAAACGGTGAAAAATACCATCTCTATAAAGATACATCAAAGCTCAACCTCTTACAATTCATTTTATAATAAAAGGAAAAGGGGGTCTTCAATTCCTCATAGCATTGTCATGAATCAAAGTGACATAGAAATTGTTTATCCCCTCTATTATTTTATTAGAATTTCTCTGTCAGTGCCTTTTTGCAGACGATACATTTTATGATATAGCCCTTCTCTCTTTAATAATTCCGTATGATTTCCACGCTCAACAATTTCTCCTTTATGAAGGACAAGAATCTGATCAGCATCTTTTATAGTTGATAGTCGGTGAGCGATCGTAATCGTCGTTCTGCCTTCCTGCATCCGCTTCAGTGCATCTTGAATCGCTTCTTCTGTTTCTGTATCAATATTCGCAGTCGCCTCGTCTAAAATAAGAATAGTTGGATTCGTAGCAATTGTCCTAGCGAAAGATAGCAGCTGTCTTTGTCCACTTGATAATGTTGAGCCTCGTTCCGTTACTTCAGCATCATATTTCCCTGGCATTTTTTCTATAAATTCATTTGCGCGAACGAATTCAGCAGCTTCTCTGATCTGTTGATCTGTTAGTTGATTTCGGAATAAACGAATATTCGTAGAAATCGTCCCCGTATATAAGAATGGATCTTGTAGAACAAGACCCATTTTCTGACGGAGCTCGCTGTTTTGAAAACTGTCAAGAGCCATACCATCGATCAAAATCGAACCTCTTTCTAGTGGATAAAAACGCATCAATACATTGATGATCGAGCTTTTCCCACTCCCCGTATGACCGACAAGAGCGACCGTTTCACCTTTTTGAACTCGAAAGGAAATATTCTTTAATACGTCTGTTTCTCCATCATAAGAAAATGATACGTTTTTAAACTCAATACTTCCTTTTGAAATGATGGGCGAGTGATTTCCTTTTTGAGCAGGAGTATATTCTTCATAATCCATTAATTTAAATACACGTCCTGCCGATACAATTGCTTGTTGAAACAAGGACAAGCGCATCATCATCTGATTCACAGGCTCGAAAAAGCGATCTAAATAATTTACGAAGGCGTAAAGCACACCAATTTCGATTGGGCTTACAAATGAGGTGAGGCCGAAATAACCCAGCACGAGAATTAAAGCCAAAATCGAGACTAGATCGACCATCGGACGGAGCAGCAATCCATCCAGCTTCATGCTTTTCATACCAGCTTGTAGATGCTCATCATTCACCTCGTTAAATTCTTTTTGCAATCGGCGCTCTTGACGAAACATTTGGATGATAGCCATACCTTGAATGCTCTCATTCATTTTTCCATTAAGTTGGCTAACCTTCTCGCTCATATCAGCATAAAAACGCGAGCTAAATTTACGATAAAGCTGCATAAGTGCGAAAATAATGGGAATAAGGATGATACAAAGCATAGCCAATCTAATGTTTAAATAAAACATAGCGATAAAAATCCCAATGAGAAACAAGATGTTTTGGACAAAGGTTGCGAGAACCGTCACATACAGCTCTTTAATAGATTCCGTATCATTCGTCATTCTCGAGATTAATCCACCAGCAGGTGTTCGATCAAAAAAAGATAATCCTAGACGTTCAACATTTGCAAACACATCGACTCTTAATTCTTGAATAATTTTCAGTGAAATACGCTGAAACATAAATGCTTGAAAGTAATTAATAAAAACAGATGTAAGATGCAACCCAATATATAGAGCAGCTAACAACATTAACGGCTCAGCTGGAAATTCTCTTGGAGTCAAAAAATCATCAATAAAGATTTTAACGAGAATTGGACCTAACAGCTCAGCACCTGTAGCCAACAGTAAGAGCATAAAAGCAATGATTAATGACTTTTTATGAGACTTTGTATAGGCTAGCAGACGCCATAGCACAGCACGTTGCTCTTTAGCTGTTAAAACTTGATCCTTATGTTGCATCATGCTGTCCTCCTTTTTCAACCAGTTCTGCTAGCTGCTGCTGTTTATACATTCGTTGATACCAACCATCCTCCTCCATTAGTGTTGCATGGGTTCCACGTTCGACAATTTGGCCTTCATCTAAGACAAGGATCAGATCCGCATGCTTAATGGCGCTAAGCCGATGTGCCGTTATAATGGTTGTTTTTCCTGAGCGATTCGCCCGCATTGCTGCAAGTATTTGTTCTTCCGTCTTCGCATCGACCGCGGATAAGGAATCATCTAAAATCAGCACAGTAGGATCTGGTAATAGAGCTCGAGCAATCGAAATACGTTGTTTTTGTCCCCCGGATAGGGTCACCCCACGCTCACCAACGATCGTTTCATACCCATCTTTAAAGGTGATGATATCTTCATGAATGCTAGCTAACTGACAACTTTTAATGATCTCTCTGAATGATGCAGAAGGCTTTGCAAAGGCCACATTATCCGCAATCGTTGTCGAAAATAAAAAATGATCCTGTGGGACATGTCCAAACGCCGCTTTTAAATCGTCTAAGCGATATTCAACTAATCTTCTTCCACCGATTGTAATGGTACCTTCATCTAAATCGTATTCACGTTGCAATAGGCGAATTAACGTTGATTTTCCACTGCCTGTCTTCCCGACAATGCCCAA
Organism: uncultured Bacillaceae bacterium; assembly: GCA_963838465.1. Taxonomy (GTDB): domain Bacteria; phylum Bacillota; class Bacilli; order Bacillales; family Bacillaceae_D; genus Halalkalibacter. The sequence goes on along the minus strand of CAWIQZ010000017.1, from coordinate 447,987 downwards.
CGTCTGACCCTCTTCAAGCGTAAAAACAACATTTGCTAACGCCTCTTCATCACTACCAGGGTACGCAAATGATTTGATCCTCACATCAATGGTTCCCTCTACTTTTTTCGCTGTCAAAGCACGATCATCGGTAATATCTTGTTCTACTGACAATAAATCAGCAATCCGATCATAAGAAGCGCGGCCTCTCTCGACAATATTAAACAGCCATCCCAATGCGAGCATAGGCCAAATCAAGAGACCAAGATAAATGGTAAAGCTAGTGAGCTGTCCAAGAGTTAGTTCATCTGCTATGACATATCGAGCCCCGAAAACGACAGCAAGAAAATAGGAAATTCCAACTATCAGCGAAATCGTTGGATCAAATAAAGCATCTACCTTTGCAACGGCGACATTTTTCTCCACAACATCGTTTGATTTTTCTTTAAAACGCTCAATTTCATCATCTTCCTGTCCGAAAGCCTTTGCCACTCTTACTCCCGTTACACTCTCCTGAACATTATCATTCAAATCTGAAAAAGCTGACTGTGCTAAATGAAATCGTTTATGTAAGAGCGACCCATAATAACTCGTTAATAAAGCCATGAAAGGCATCGGAATTAAACTAATTAGTGTTAATTCCCAGCTTATCGTTACCGCCATCGTGATAATGACAAAACCACCCATAGTCAAAGAATCAACAAGTGTGAGCACACCTTGCCCAGCAGTCATTTGAACAGCACGTATATCATTCGTTGCATGCGCCATTAAGTCACCCGTTCGATAACGCTGATAAAAACGATGAGACATATTGGTAAAGTGCTCATATAGCTGATTTCGTAATTGACGAGCAAGTCGAATCGATGCACCAAATATCAAAATTCTCCATAAAAACCGGAAACCATATGTTAGAAATCCTACTCCAAGTAATAGTCCAAGCCAAAAAACAAGTGATTGACTCGTTAGTGATCCTTCTACAATGCGATCGACAATGATTCCAACGATGAATGGTGGAACAAGTGTAAAGAGGGACACAATCGCTAATACGAGAATACCTAATCCATAAGCCGATCTCTCTTGTTTGAAAAACCACCATAAATCCTTAAACACACTCATTACGTCCTGTCACCTCTCTTTAAAATCCCAACAGCCTTAAGATCTTTATTTCTTTTTATACCATTGATCGATGTATAGCATAAGTTGATCTACTGCAGCATCAAGCGTATGAAATTCAATAACTGTCGCACTTGTATGGTAATTGCTAAAAGCGTGGGCATATTTCGGATCATAGTAATGCTCCAAAAGACGAGCAAATATAAGCTTATAATCCCCCACTTTAAGTAGACTTCTTAATTCTATTTTCAATTCATTCGAAAGATATTTACTTAGCTTTTCGACTGCTTCTTGTATTTGTTCTCCATACTTTTTAGGTTGATAAGTTTGATAAATATATTCAACCCTTGACCAGAAGGGATAATCAAGCTCCACTCGACGGCCATTTTCTTTTCCTTCAATGATAAATTCTGGAACAACGATATGTCCAATTCGTTTACTTTCTGCCTCAATAATCAAATAAGACGAATCTGAGAGCTTTTGTAATTGAGTGACTAATTCATACTCAAATTGCTTTTGACTTTTTGGTTCAACCCCGATATGACCAAATATTGATCCCCTATGTCCAGCAAGTCCTTCTAAATCAAGAACTGGATAGCCTTTATCCTTTAAAAGGTGAAGAATTTCCGTCTTTCTCGTCCCAGTATGTCCAGCCACAACGAGAAATTCTCGCTTTTGCCTCGCCGCTTCTGACAGGCTTTCCTGCACATATCTTCTAAATGAGCGAATCCCCCCCTCAAGTTGATAGCACTCGATCCCGACTAACCCTAAGGTTCCAGCAACTGTTTTACTACGCATTCCGCCGCGCCAACAATAGACCACAATACGTTTATTCGGAAATTCCTGCTGTAATTCCTTCAATTTTTGGAAGAAAGCAGGCCATTTAGGTGCATAAATTGATAAACCTAACTCAACTGCTTCTTCTCGACTTTTTTGTTTATAAATCGTTCCTATCTTTGCTCGTTCTTCATTTGAAAATAAAGGGATATTTATCGCATGCGGCAGCCGATATTCAGCAAATTCTGCTGGAGAACGAACATCAATAAAAAGATCCTCATCATAGGTTACATCATCGAGTGCAATGGTTTTCACATATACAGTAGACACTACTCATTCTCCTTATAACTGTAGTTAGTTAAATATATTATAGGGTGTATTCAAAAAGGAGGACAAACCCTTTTGAATAACCTCTTTATGACATAATAGCAGAAAAACACCTCAACAAATGAGGTGCTTGTCCATCTAAACTATTTAGATTGCTGCTTCTGCATCGCTTTCATCATTTGATTAATCTTCTTTTGCGATGGATTTTGCCCCATCTGCATCATCATGACACGTAGCATTTGTTCATTAATTGGCGGGTTCTTTTTCAAATAAGACATCATTGTCTTACGCGCAATAAAGAAACCAATTGCGACACCAGCTACAACTGCCAGTGTATACCCTATGATATGAATCCACATAAGTCCAACGTCCTCCTTCTTGCTAAATAAACCGATCGGGATCTTCCGAATCAACCTTATCCATTATATCGTAATGGTACATGATTTAAAAGCATGTTCAGAAAAATAACCATGTACATACAATCAATTAGACATGGTTCGGTGTCAGAAAGACATTTTGCTTAAATGGTCTTAACCATCCATAACGCTGTTCTTCCATCGATATAGCAAAAAATGTTGGCTCGCATTTTCTTAGCACCTCAAAAAACATCGTTTCTGCTTCATAAAATCCATCTCCCACAGAGGTTAAGTAAAGCTTATCTGGTCCGATTACTAATTCAGCCTGTGCATCTGGTCCAACTAGTTCAATCAAATGAGTATTTTTTTTTCGTTTATATCCTTCGATATTTGAGAAGGCTTTTCTTAGCTTTTGTTGGAATAGTAAAGTTGGTATTGGCTTTGTTATATATTCAACCTGTTTTCGCAATAATTCTTTTTGCGAACCCATCGCTTTTTCATGCTCAACAAATAAATAAAATAATTTCGATTCTTGTCCGTAATAATGACGAGCTACACTTTCTTCAAATATGTATAATTCGTAAAGTCTCATTATGGACACCCTCTCATCCCCATTTTTATCAAGTATACGAGAACTATAGCTAAAATGATTGTCTGAAGTTGGAGAAGATTATCACTAGTTTTGTCGATTTGAAAAACTTGGCATGTCTCTAAGCTCTTGCGAAAAAGATCCATTTATAAAACGTTGATCAATCATACTTAATTATAAAAGAAAAAGCTGACTCCACCACTTCTCCCTTACATTAGCGTATGCAGGAGGAGATCCTTTGGCTTTGAGTCAGCTTTCACTATAATATTTGTTATTTTTGCAAGAGGACTTTCACTTTTGCTACAACATTAGCAGCTGTAAATCCATACTCTTCAATTAATTTTTCGCCTGGTGCAGATGCGCCAAATTGATCAATCGCTAAGACATCACCATGGTCACCAACATATTTCGCCCAACCTAGAGATGATCCCATTTCCAATACCAAGACGTACTTTTACGTTTGGAGAAATAACCTCATCCTTGTACGCTTGCGTTTGCGCCTCGAAGCGATCCCAGCTCGGCATACTGATAACATCTACATGAATGCCTTCCTTTTCTAACAAGTCTTGAGCTTCAACTGCGAGCGGTACTTCAGAACCAGTAGCAAGAAGCAAGGCATTTGTTTCACCACTTGATTTCGAAGCGATATAAGCACCTTTTTTCACACCTTCATAAGCAAGTTCCTGTGTTGATTCAAGCGTTTTAAGATTTTGTCTTGTTAACACAAGTGCAGTTGGCTTGTCTTTACTTTCAAGAGCAACCTTCCAAGCAGCAACCGTTTCATTACTGTCTCCAGGACGGATAACAGAAAGACCTGGCATTGCACGAAGAGCAGCAAGCTGTTCAACTGGCTCATGGGTTGGACCATCCTCACCAACAGCAATACTGTCATGAGTAAAACATAGATAACAGGTAGCTTCATTAAAGCAGCTAAACGGATAGCTGGGCGCAAGTAATCAGAGAACACGAAGAACGTTGCCCCAAAAACCTTTAATCCACCATGTAAAGCCATACCATTTAACGCAGAGCCCATAGCAAATTCACGAACGCCAAACCAAATATTGCGACCTTCATAATGATCACGGCTAAAGTCTCCAAGATCTTTCATCATCGTTTTATTCGATGATGCTAAATCAGCAGAGCCACCAAAAATTGTGGTACATTTTTTGCAAAAGCATTTAGTGCAGCACCTGATGATGAACGAGTAGCTTCACTTGAACCAGCTTCATATACTGGTGCTTCCACGTCCCATCCCTCTGGAAGCTCGCCACGAATAGCTACTTCAAATTGGGAAGCCAACTCTGGGTATTGTTCTTTATATTTCGCAAACTCTTCATTCCATGCTTGCTCTTTCTTTTCACCTTCAGCCTTTAAAGCTGTAAACAATTCACTTACTTCAGAAGGAACATGGAAATCTTCCTCAAATACCCACTTATATGCCGACTTTGTTAAACCGACTTCATCTTTACCAAGTGGTGCTCCGTGAGAAGCAGATTTCCCAGATTTATTTGGAGAACCATAGCCAATTGTCGTTTTCACTTCAATTAACGTTGGGCGGTCATCCTTTTTCGCTTCCTCAAGTGCACGGTTAATTTCATTCAAATCATTTCCATCTTCTACACGAATAACTTGCCATCCATATGCTTTGTAACGATCTTCTACATTTTCAGAAAAAGAAAGATGAAGATCACCATCAAGTGAAATGTCATTTGAATCATATAATACGATTAAACGACCTAATTTTAAGTGTCCTGCTAATGAAGCTGATTCAGCAGATACGCCTTCCATTAAATCTCCATCACCACAAATCGAATATGTATAATGGTCAACAATAGAAAAATCATCTTTATTATATGTTGCTGCAAGATGACGCTCAGCCATCGCCATTCCAACAGCCATTGCAATCCCTTGACCTAATGGACCAGTTGTCGCTTCAACGCCAGGAGTATGACCAAATTCAGGATGCCCCGGTGTTTTACTTCCCCATTGACGGAATTGTTTCAACTCTTCCAATGGTAAACCGTAGCCTGAAAGATGCAATAAACTGTAAAGAAGCATTGAACCATGTCCTGCTGATAAAACAAAACGATCACGATTTGCCCACTCTGGATTTGATGGATTATGATTCATAAATTTCGTCCAAAGACTATACGCCATTGGAGCAGCCCCCATCGGCATCCCTGGATGACCTGAGTTCGCTTTTTCGATACTGTCAATGGACAGCGTACGGATCGTATTAATTGCAAGTTGATCTATATGTTTTGACATGCTAAAATCCCATCCTTCCCAATAAATGAAACGTTCTTTTCGCTTTTCATCATATACTTTCTCGTTTATTTTCACAAGCGTTCTCGTGAAGATTATCAAGACGAAAAAGCTCTCATCAAGGGATGAAAGCTTTTAATGAGTACGTTTATTTTGGTTGTTTTTACTTTCTTTTAAGAGCATCTGGTGTTACATCATTTCCATTTTCATCAACAACTGTTACTGTATGCAGCTGGTCTTTAAAAGATTGACGAAAAGTTTTTATATATTCATTACGAAGCGTTTGCTGTTCCTTCAGCTTCCGCTTTTGTCAAGTCCTGTTGTTTTCGCACGCTTTGATAATTCATTTATTCTAGCTAACTTTTCTTTTGATAACATAGCTACCCCTCCTCCATGTACCAGTACATTTTCATACTTTACATGAATAGAAGTGATATTTCAACAAAACAGCATTCAACTTAAGTAAGATGATCCAAAATTACTCTTCCATTTGCTGATTTCTATATTCTAAATAACGACGATTAACTGTTGCCTTCGAAATATCATAGCCAAACCCTCTTAGAGTCGCCGCAATATCATGAAAAGTTAATTCCATGTTTCTAAGTCTAATAATTTCTTCAATTGGTACTTCTTTTTTATGACGCCCTGCCCCGTGACTATTTTTCAAATTTCGTTCGGGACGATATCCGTTCTTAACCGCCTCTTTCATTCCACGTCTTAATTTTACTATTATGTAATTTCCGCTGATATTCTTCTACAATAGCGACTATTTCTAAGCACCATCTCATCAGCCTCAGAAAGAGAAACTTCTCCTTGGTCACGTATTGTTAACACTTTAACTTGCTGTTTACGTAACTGGTGCATGAGGGCGATTTTCGCATGTCCTCGACCTAAACGGGTATCATCTTGAATAAGAAGAATGTCAATATCCTCTTCATTCAATTGAGCAAGTACATTCAGCATTCCTTCTCGATCGATCTCATATCCACTTGCTCTTTCCCCAATCATCATCAACCACTTCTAATTGATATTCATTCGCTAGCTGCTTTAATTCATTTTCTTGCCGTTTTAGAGAAGACTCTTGTTCACTCTTCTCCGTGCTCACACGACAATAAATAATTGCTTTTTTCATTTATTCACCGCTTCTTTGTTCTCTTACTATGTACATGATCACTAGGAGAATAGGCTAGATACTGCTCTTCATCCTCTAGCTGTTCGTCTAGTTGAATGTCAGTTTGCTCAATGGTTATTAAGTGTTGTTCCATTTGATACTATCATCTTCTTCGTACGTATCATATGTTGTGATCGGTCCACTATCGGTCATTATAAGAGTCATGTACATAAAAAGCAACGCTACAACTGCAGCAATGATAATAAAAATTTCTTGTCCAGATAAACGCTTAATCATTTCCATCACCTCAAGTAAGAATGTTTGTTCGCTTATTATCATAATAAGAACATTCGTTTGTGTCAAGACTTTTCAGAACTAATGTTTGCATTACATATGTTCGCATGGTACAATTTAGTCAATAAGGAAAGGTAAGTGAGGTGATTGTATGTCAAAGCTATCAAAACGCCAAGTTGAAATACTAGATTTTATTAAAATTGAAGTGAAGAAAAAAGGATATCCACCTTCCGTTCGAGAAATCGGTGAAGCTGTTGGACTTGCTTCAAGCTCCACTGTACACGGCCACCTCTCTCGTTTAGAAAAGAAAGGCTATATCCGAAGAGACCCTACTAAACCAAGAGCCATCGAAGTTTTAAATCTTGACAGTGAGTCTTTGTCACACTTCAGATAAGAAGACAATGTACGTACCAATCATCGGTAAAGTAACTGCAGGTATACCGATTACAGCAATTGAAAATGTTGAGGATTATTTACCTCTTCCAGACCATCTTGTTTCAGATGATCAAACATACGTACTTGTTATTCAAGGTGAAAGTATGATTGAAGCAGGAATTTTTGATGGGGACATGGTTATTGTTCGTCAGCAGCAAACAGCTAATAACGGAGATATCATTGTAGCGATGACAGAAGATAACGAAGCGACTGTTAAGCGGTTTTTCCGTGAAAAGGACTACATTCGTCTCCAACCAGAGAATTCAACGATGTCGCCTATTTTATTAAAAGAAGTTACCGTACTTGGTAAAGTTGTCGGTGTCTTCCGTACGATTCATTAGGAATAATACGGTATTAATTAAAGATTTAAATGACTTGCTAAAAACGCTTGGCTTTTTCATTTAGCCAAGCGTTTTTACTTATCCTAGTCCATACCCTCAATTTTTTCTTTTTTTATCCAATAACTTCACCTCTTTCAGACAAAAGAAAAAGCCAATGAACAGTCATTAGCTTGATCGAATCTTATTGATTTTTTCTGTTTTGTAGTTCTTTAATAGCAATAATCTTCAATGCCTCTATTTCTTCCTCTGTAAGGCGCTCTTCTAACATTTCCTGTACCTCAATGGCATTTAGTTCACCTGATTGAGCTTTGCTAGCCACGTCTGTCACTTCACTCATTGAAAACTCACTTAAAACAACCTTTAATGCGTCTTCTTTTGTTTCAAAAGGTAATTCTTTTTCTGTATCAACGTCAACACTATTTATTAATTTTTGTATATCAGGATCATTAATCAGTTTTTCCAATTCATCTTCATCACTCATCACTTGGTTTGCAACTTGATCTATCATCATATCTGATGCCTTACTAATCGCAAACTGATATCCAAAATAACCTACAACTCCTACGATGAGAAGTGTAGCAATGATCCATTTCCACATTCATCATCTCTTCCTTTCCTTATAGCCTCCCTGTATAATAGCACACTCTTTATAAGTTGTAAGGTGTAAATTCAATTATTATATTAGGATAAGTAAATAAGCTTAGTTATTAACGTACGAAAAGCACCCTTTACGGATGCTTAGGCATTTGCTCTTCACAAATTTCAATCATTTCTTCAAGAAAATCCCCTTTAACTAACGCTGTCCAAGGAACCTCGATCCCTCTGCCAGGAGCTAATGCTTTACCTCTATATTCTTCGTTTTCATTTGCAGCAATATAAATATCCCAGCTCCAAGTTTTTCCTTCATTTCTAGATTCAACATCGCCAACATTATCAATTTCAACTAAATAATAGTTTTTCACTTTAAATTCATTAATGTTATCCATCATTACACTCCCTTCCAAGTAAATATTCTCCAGAAGGGAACTAATATCCTATAACAATCGTCATACAATAACCGACATTATCTAGTATGAGATTACAAATACAACTTTCTCTCATTTGTTCTTTTTAAAAAGAGATGCAGCTTTATCTAGTTTTATGTTTCGTTGAATCGTTTGATTGAAAATAAAGAAATGTTCTGTTCACTTTTACCAAACATAATTAATTCACTTAAAATTTGTCCAACAACACTACTGAATTTAAACCCATGACCTGAGAAGCCAGAAGCAATAGCGACGTGTCGGTATCTAGGATGAAGATCAATGATAAAATGTTCATCAGGAGTAAGTGTATATATACAGGTTTTCCCATATTTTAATTGTTGATCAGTTGGCATATAATGTTTCAAAAAACTTGATAAGTCATGTTCATCTAACTCAGCAAATTCTAGTAGTAAATCATCTGGATCGACTTTCTCTCCGCCATCATGGCGTCCTATTTTTAAGCCTGAACCATCAATACTAGGAAAACCATAATATATACCTTGAGAAGTATCAAAAGCAAAGGCAGGAAAATGTTTATGATTATATAGTTTTTCATTTGCCTCATACCAAGCAAATGTTTTTCTCAGTGGGTTTAGAGGAAGATCCACATCTAACATCGATAAAAGTTTTCCGGACCATGCTCCTGCTGATACAACTAAAGAATCAGCTTTAAATGTCTGTTCTTCCGTCCTTATTGTTACTCCCTTTTCATGAACGTCTATTTCTTTTACTTTCGTATTTGTTAAGATAGTAGCTCCATATGATTCAGCAAGCTTCTGATAGGCTTCTATACATTTTTCACATTTCAGCACCCCAGAAGTCGGCTCGAAACAACCTATAAAATGGTTTGGCAAAGAGATTCCAGGCCATTTTTTATTCACCTTGCTAGCATCCATTATTTCTAGAGGCAAGGAAAACTTTTTCGAGCTTGATATGACATTCTCGATAAACGTTGAAGTTTTGTAACCAGCATTTAGGACCCCCGTTTGCAGAAAAAGTTCTTCCCCCGTCGCTTCTTCTAAGTCACTCCATAATTCTTGTGCTTTAAGAGCTAATGGTACATACTCTTCACTTTCTCCATAAGCATATCGGATAATCCTTGTATCCCCATGATGACTTCCCCTATTATGAGGCGGTTCAAATGAATCTAATAATAACGTTCTTTTGCCACTCTTAGATAAGAAATAACCAGCAGCCATTCCCATCGATCCTGCACCGATCACGATTACATCATAATGCATGATTTAAACTCTCCCTTTCCTAAAAAACTTGTTTTTAATAGTACCAAGGTTTCTGATTAATGAAAGAAAACCCCCGATGCCAGCAGCACCAAGGGTTTCACTTATTAATAGTTTTGTAGGTATTGGTCGCGCTCCCAAGGATGAACTTGAGTACGGAACATGTCCCACTCGATTTCTTTTGCTTCAACGAAGTGCTCAACTGCATGTTCGCCAAGTGCTTGCACCATGACTTCGTCTTTGACAAGCTTATCTACTGCATCTTTAAGCGTTGCAGGAAGGTCATTGATACCTTCTTCCACACGCTCTTCTTTGCTCATCACGTAAATATTACGATCTGTTGCAGGTGGTGGAGTTAATTTTTTCTTAATTCCATCTAGTCCTGCAGCAAGCATAGTCGCCATTGCAAGATAAGGATTTGCAGCTGGGTCTGGGCTACGAACCTCAACACGAGTACTTACGCCACGTGAAGACGGGATACGGATAAGTGGACTACGGTTGCGCATAGACCAAGCAACGTATACAGGAGCTTCGTAACCAGGAACAAGACGCTTGTAAGAGTTTACGATTGGGTTTGTAATCGCAGTGAACGCTTCAGCATGCTCTAAAATGCCACCTAAGAAATGCATCGCTGTTTCACTTAATTGGCTTTCTGTTGATTCATCGTAGAAAACATTTCCTTCTGCATTAAATAATGACATATTACAATGCATACCTGAACCATTTACACCGAATAACGGCTTCGGCATGAATGTTGCGTGAAGACCGTGCTTTCGAGCAATTGTTTTAACAACTAACTTAAATGTTTGGATGTTGTCACAAGCTGTGATTGCATCTGCATATTTAAAATCAATTTCATGTTGTCCAGGAGCCACTTCATGGTGAGAAGCTTCAATATCAAAGCCCATGTCTTCAAGCTCTAGAACGATATCACGACGGCAGTTTTCACCTAAATCAGTTGGTGCTAAGTCGAAATATCCACCTTTGTCATTTAACTCAAGAGTTGGTTCTCCTTTTTCATCATTTTTGAAAAGGAAAAATTCCGGTTCAGGTCCAATGTTAAATGCTGTGAATCCTAAGTCTTTTGCTTCACTTAGAACACGCTTCAAAATTCCGCGCGGGTCACCAGCAAATGGAGTTGGCTCTTCCCCTGGCTTACCTGGCATATAAATATCACAAATTAGACGGGCTACCTTCCCTTTTTCTGGTGTCCATGGAAATACAACCCATGTATCCAAATCTGGATATAAATACATATCTGATTCTTCAATACGAACAAAACCTTCAATTGATGAACCATCAAACATCATTTTGTTGTCAAGTGCCTTTGTTAACTGGTCTACTGGAATTTCAACGTTCTTAATCGTTCCAAGTAAATCTGTAAATTGAAGACGAATAAAACGAACATTCTCTTCATCCGCGATACGCATAATATCTTCATTACTATACTTTGCCATCCTATGTAATCCCCTTCCAACCTTGTAATTTTATTTAGAAAAACGAGTCACCTTATCTTCATCAGTAAATATCGATGACTGTTTTTTCATACCCTCATACTCTCGTTTAAAACCTCTCATCACTAGAATTTAATGGAAAAACCTAGATAGTTGACCTTGAATAATAGAAGCACGGCCTAAACGTCCTGCCATTACAAGCTCGCTTTTTAGATGATTCCTTAATTCTCTATCAGTCATATTCTTTTCCGTTTTCTTTTCTCCTGTTGAGTGAGTATGGGCTTGCTGTTTAAGCTGAATCACTTGTTTAATTCCAGAAACATTTACACCCTGCTCAATTAATGCTTTGATCTCAAGTAAACGATCGACATCATAGAACGAAAATAAACGCTGATTTCCTTTTGTTCTTGCAGGAAATACGAGATCATTTTGCTCATAATAACGAATTTGTCTTGCTGTTAATTCCGTTAATTGCATAACAATCCCTATCGGAAACAATGGCATATTACGGCGAATTTCATCATTCATGCCAACACCTCCTTCGTCTACACTATTCATACTACTAAATGTCAGGTACTGTGTCAACCGATGTCAGGTAAGTTGACATAGTAATTATCTGTTTAAATGATAAATTCGGACAATTTTTCATTGTAAAAAATAAGACGACTCAAATCAATGCTTTTCTCAAAATGAACAACGAGAGTCTCAATTCAAGTCGCCTTCTTACTATTAATCTAATATCGTATCTAGCGCTTGTAACACTGCTATCTTGACGTGTTCATACGTTAACCCACCTTGTACGTAAGCGACATATGGGGGGCGGATTGGACCATCAGCAGTCAATTCAATGCTTGCACCTTGTATAAAAGTTCCTGCTGCCATAATAACAGGATCTTCGTAGCCTGGCATTGGACTAGGTTGTGGAGATACATGAGCATTAACTGGAGAAGCTGCTTGAATCGCTTGACAAAAGGAGATCATCTTTTCTGCAGTCGGAAAATGGACGGATTGAATAAGATCCGTTCGTCGTTCGTTCCACTTTGGCGATGTACTCAAACCAGCTTGCTCAAGCACAGCTGCTGTAAATATGGCGCCTTTTAATGCTTGTGAGACAACATGAGGAGCGAGGAAAAACCCTTGATACATCTCAAGTAAACTATAAAGGCTTGCTCCCCCTTCTGCTCCAATACCAGGTGCTGCTAAACGGTAGGAGGCTAACTCAACTAGCTTCCTTTTTCCCACAATATAGCCACCCGTTTTCACAATGCCTCCACCTGGATTTTTGATCAGAGAACCTGCGATTAAATCCGCACCAACCTCACACGGTTCTCTCGTTTCCACAAATTCGCCGTAGCAATTATCAACGAAAATAATGACATTTTCTTTTATTCCTCGAACAAACTTGATCATCTTCTCGATTTCAGCAATCGTATAAGAAGGTCGATCTCCATACCCTTTTGAACGTTGAATTCCAATCACTTTCGTTCTTTCGGTAATCGCATCTTGAATGCTATTCTCATCAATCCACCCTGAATCGAGTAACGGGACCGCTTGATAACCAATATGAAATTCTTTTAAGGAACCATTTCCATTGCCGCGAATTCCAACAATCTCTTCAAGCGTATCGTATGGTTTACCAGTAATATACAAAAGCTCATCACCAGGTCTGAGTACACCAAAGAGAGATGTCGCGATCGCATGTGTGCCAGAAATAATTTGCGGACGCACGAGTGCTGCTTCACCGCCAAACACATTTGCATAAATAGCTTCTAATGTATCACGGCCTATGTCATCATATCCATACCCTGTTGAAGGCGTAAAATGGAAATCGGCTACTTGATGCTTACGAAATGACTGCATCACCTTTGACTGATTTTCAAGGGCAATCGCTTCAATTTCCTTATGGTGATCTCGAATTTGTTCTTCGATACGTTCTGTTAGCTGTTCGAGCTTTTCTCGTTGCTGTAATTGACTAAACATTCTTTATTCCTCTACTTTCGTTCGATTCAATAATTCCTTCCCAATAGAAGAGTTAGCGATCACAAACCCTTGCAATTGGTAACCTTCTTTTTCTTCATCCCAAACATGACTCTTGCAAAGTGTATTTTGTTTACACTTTGCAAGAAGGCGTCCTTCGCTTGCTTTTATGAAGACATTATAAGCAAGAGAGTTGCTTCGCTAGCTTGTCCTCGATCACCATTTTCAGCTGCGCGACATCATCTGGGTTAAAAGCACTCATTTCAACAGACGCCTCTGTTCGACTTGGAAAGAAATCACTCACTTGATTTTCAGCCTTGTTGTAAACAAGTAGTTGCGGAATTCCTTCAGCCCCCAATTCTTCGATTAGCTTTATGACTGTCCGTTCATGCTGTTCATAATCCGGATTCGAACTATCAACAACGTGCAAAAGTAAATGTGCGTGCTGAAGCTCCTCTAATGTTGAACGAAATGCAGCAACAAGTGTTGTCGGTAAATCTTGAATAAAGCCTACTGTATCAGAAAGTAAGACATTCATTCCACTAGGTAGACTGAACTGTCTCGTTGTTGGATCAAGTGTCGCAAACAGTTGATTTTCCTCAAATGTATCAGCTTGCGCCAGACGATTAAGTAAAGTCGATTTTCCAGCATTCGTATAGCCAACGATCGCTACTTGAAGGACCTCGTTTTGCTTGCGACGCTCTCGGTATCGCTGTCTATGACCGACGACAGCTTCAAGCTGATGCTTAATTTCATCCATCCGCCTGCGAATGTGGCGACGATCAGACTCCAATTGGGTTTCACCAGGCCCCTTTGAACCGATTCCCCCTCCTTGCCTTGAAAGAGCTAACCCTTGCCCAGCAAGCCGTGGCAATAAATAAGAAAGCTGTGCTAGTTCAACTTGGAGCTTTCCTTCACGTGACTGAGCTCTCGAAGCAAAAATATCTAAAATCAATTGTGTTCGATCGATTACGACTGCATTCGTTTTCGTGTGAACATTCCGTACTTGACTTGGAGATAATTCATCATTAAAGACAATACTGTCCGCTTCTGTTTCTTCCACTAATTGGATAAGTTCATCTACTTTTCCTTTTCCTATATAAGTTGATGGTTCAACCTTCTGTCTCTTTTGTGAGAGCGTTGCTACAACTGTTCCATTTGCTGATTTCACTAAGCTTTTTAACTCATCCATAGAACGTTCGAACGCGCTGTCATCTTCTTCAAACTGACAGCCAACAAGAATGACTTTCTCGGTATCTCGATGATTAATTTCTTGCAATCAATTCCACATCCTTCTTCCTTCATTAAACCAATTGTCTACTCTTCATCTTACCACGAAACAGCAGGAAAAAGAAAAGCTAGGGACCATCTCCAGCTTTTCTTTAATTCAGCTTCACGTGAGAGGACTGAAATTGAAAATCATCGCGTTTAATCACCATGAGCGCCTGCCGATCATATTTATGCTCCCGTAAGAGCCGAACCGCTTGCATCCTAATCGCTTCCTCAATTACATTTCGGATGTAGCGTCCATTACTAAATGTCCGCTCTTGCTCTTGCCTGATTCGTTTCAGATGCTCTTTGACATGAGTTTCCCCATCTTTTGTCAGCTCATACTCACGCTCAATTAGCATCCTGCGTACAATCTCCATTAATTGATCAGTCGTGTAATTTGGAAAATCAATAGCGATTGGGAATCGTGAAGGTAAACCTGGATTAAGTGAGAGAAAATAGTCCATTTCACGCGAATATCCAGCTAAAATGAGAACAAAATCATGCTGATGATCCTCCATTGCTTTCACTAATGTATCAATCGCCTCTTTGCCAAAGTCCTTCTCCCCACCCCTTGCTAAGGAATAAGCTTCATCAATAAAAAGAACACCCCCACCTGCTTTTTTCAACACTTCTCGCGTTTTTTGAGCGGTATGACCAATGTATTCTCCAACTAAGTCGGCCCGTTCAACCTCCATAAAATGTCCTTTTGTCAGAACACCCATCTCAAACAAAAAGGAGGCAATGATTCTAGCCACAGTTGTTTTACCTGTACCAGGATTGCCTTTAAAGATCATGTGAAGCACTTGTTTACTAGCTTTCAAGCCTTGCTTTTGCCTACATTGGTTAATATAGAGCCATGCATAGATTTCATTAACGAGTCGTTTAATTTCTTCCAATCCGACATATTGTTCAAGCTCATGTTCAAACCGCGTTAAAATATCATGCTTTTCTTTTTCATTCTCTGTTTGAAAAAGCGATTCCGCTCGGCCCTTTTTATCG
The DNA here is from genome assembly GCA_963838465.1 of uncultured Bacillaceae bacterium. Taxonomy (GTDB): domain Bacteria; phylum Bacillota; class Bacilli; order Bacillales; family Bacillaceae_D; genus Halalkalibacter. Next base: position 432,435 of record CAWIQZ010000017.1, on the reverse strand, counting down.
AATGTCTTATGGTTTATAACGACATTGATTCGTCCTTTTTTCCTTAGATCTACTGGGTTACTCATCATGCTCACCCCTTTGCTCCAATTACCTTTCAAGTCAATTAGCTTCTTTAACACTATACGCATCAAGAGGCGAACATGTGACAAATGCCTATTTTTTATATGAAAATCTTTTTTTGAGCAAAATAGTAAAGAAGATGGTAGACTATTGGATTAAGGAAGGAGTGAGACAATGGAACAGCCATTCCCAGCATTTATCGAGGAGTACCTATATCAGCTTGCACTAAAAGGCAGACAAGCTTCAACAATAAAACGGTATCAATATGATTTGCTCGATTTTTCAAAGTGGCTGCAACAAAATCGTCGTTCCAGTGAGCAAATTGATTGGAAAACAATCAACAAAGAAGAGCTGCAGCTTTTTTTTGAGGAATTAGCAAACGATCGCTCTTACAATGTTCGAACGATTCGACGAATTCACAGTGTTCTTAAACAAGTTGCCCGTTACCAAAGATCTAAAGGATTTACTGAATTACGATCGATTGAAGAAATAGAACCACCGGAGCTGACTGCTGAACCATTAGCTCAATCCGAATGGTTATCAAATAAAGAGAGTGTTATCTTGCTCCGTTCCGTTATATCATCGGATGGTTTATCGGAACAACAAAAAGAAACGTTCCCTTATTATAAAGAACGAAATGCTTTTATCACACGACTGTTTCTCCATTACGGCCTTACCATAAAAGAGGTTCATCAACTGTCTATGATTGATATCAAATTTGAACGAAATGAAATGAGAATGACTCCATCAAGAATCATCCATTTAAATGAGCAAGATAAACAATTGGCTTACACGTATTACAAAAAAATACCGGAGCCTGTTCGGCCACGACTTCATAGCATAGATCCTTTTTTCGTTGCCTTTGATTATAAACGAAAAACGTTTCATTGGTCGTATGATGAAGACAGTCCAAAAAGAATGACAATCATTGCGATCCAAAAGATGCTACGAATGGAAGTCAAACGTGCTCAGCTTAGAAAAGGAATTAGTGCACAGACACTTCGACACACGTTTATTTTACGAAAATTAATTCAGGGAATGTCTACAGAAGAATTAATTGACGTCATTGGCTATACTTCGCCACTTTCGATAAATAGATATCTTAACACACTTGAGCATTTGACGAATGAACAGATGGCCTCGTTATCAGAACCAAATGCCTAAATGTTTCGAACAAGAATAGCCAACCAATGAAGATAGCTGGAAGGTTTATTTACTCATCGATGATTGGTAAGACGATTACCGTTAATAAATCAGGCGTGTTGATTAACCAATAAAATCCAGTCTTTCAGTAAAAACAGTTGAGAGATTGACAGAGAATTGATTCATGGGAAACCTCCATTTGAGATAAACTTCAGCATATGTAAAAATATTTTTGAGTGTACATATGAAAATAAAACCCTCATCATAAGGGTTTTATTTTCATTAACTATTACTTCCCTTTACTTCAAATCAGTTATTTCATTCCGAATGGCGTATTTTTGTCAATTAATAAGTCAGTACGCTTACGGTTTGTTGCAATAATGTAAACGGCAGCAAGTGCAATCCCTAATACGATCATACTACCGATGTTAAAGAGACCTTTTTCAGCATACCATACAATTGAGTATCCAAGTCCCCCTGTAAATAAAGCATAGTAAAGGAATGGAAAGATCGTTTTCCGAATAACTGAGCCTTCTTTCCCTACTAAACCAACGACAGCAGATGCAGCAACGACATTATGCACACAGATCATATTACCTGCCGCTCCACCAACTGCTTGAAGAGCAACAATCCATGTAGGGTCAACTCCGATTTGTGCACCAACGTCATATTGGAATAATGAGAACATCATGTTACTTACTGTGTTACTTCCAGCGATAAATGCTCCGATTCCTCCAATAAATGTTGCAAATATCGGCCAAAATTCACCAGTTAATGAAGCAACGCCATTAGCAAGTGCAATTGGCATTCGTTCAAAACCAGCTGCTCCTCCTCCTGTGTTCAAAAACACTTGCACCATTGGCACTGTAAACACAAGAGCTGTTGAAGCTGCGACTGTTGTTTTAAAAGAATGGGACCACGCTCGTTTGTATGCGCTTCCATTCATTCCATGTATGAAGTACGTGATGAGTGTCACGACAATGAAAATGGTACCTGGCAAGTATAAAGGTTGAAAACTTGAAGAAATTTCAGTTCCGAACATATTAGGAAAACTAACTACCCATGATTGTAACCATCCCATAACTGGTAGTTCATCTAGTCTAGAAATAACTAAGAATAATCCGACTAAGACATACGGTGCCCACGCACGCATCATGCTCATATTGCCACTTTTGTGAGCAGTTTCTTTGATTTCGATTTTACCAATCCATTCTGGGTCCCACTTTGACTTTTCCTCAAAATCCCAAATTTCATCTTTTGGTGGCATTAGGAATCCTTTTTTGGCTGCGGGGATAACAATAGCTAGACCAACTAAACCACCAATCATTGATGGAAATTCTGGTCCAAGTAGATTCGCTACTAAAACATATGGAATTGTCATCGCAAATGAGGCGAAAAGCGCAAACTTCCATATTTTAATTCCTTCTGAAAATGATTTGTTTTTTCCAAAGAACCTTGTCATTAGTGCTACTACAAACAATGGCACAAGTGTACCTGCAATCATATGAATAATAGCCACTTTTCCACCGATTTCAGTTACCAAAAATAAGAAATCATTCGTAATACTTTGATCAGCAGCTAAACCAGATTGCACACCTACAAGCATCGGTGTTCCAACTGCTCCAAATGATACCGGTGTACTTTGAATGACCATTCCAGAAATAACCGCTGCCATCGCTGGGAATCCAAGTCCTACTAGTAATGGCACAGCTACTGCTGCAGGTGTCCCAAATCCAGCTGAACCTTCAATAAATGAACCAAATAACCATGCAATTATAATAACTTGAATACGGCGGTCTGGCGAGATGTCCGTAAAGCCTTGACGAATCGTTTTAATTCCTCCACTTTCCTGGAGCGTGTTTAAAAGCAGAATCGCTCCAAAAATAATATACAAAAGTGTCCCTGCTGTAACAAGCCCATTAATTGTTGCTGCTGCTACGTTCACACCTGGAACTTGCCAAACAAATAATGCGAGTCCAACTGCCACTAAATAAGAAATTGGCATCGCCTTACTTGCAGGCCACCTAAGTCCAACGAGAAAAACTGCTACTGCAATGATCGGCAAAAGAGATAAAACAGCCAACATACCAGTACTCATACACTCTCCCCTTTCTGTTACATAAGTTATTTATATAATTGTTGTATAAATACTTTTTTTGGCATACAACAATGTATAAACAGAGAAGATTACCTAAAAATGATAACGTTAACATTTTATTATTACTTTTATGAATATTAACATCTTAATATGTCATACTTTTAAAAGCTTTTAAATGTGACCGGTGTTAGTAAGGAGATGTCGTTTTAATGTTTACCCTTACGTTGAATGTAATAGCTCTACTTAAAGGATTAAGCGCGCTTAGAGACGTTCCCTTAAACATCTTAGATTTTATTAACAGCAAGAAAATAAGCCCGGTACAAATGAACTGCATCTCATTGTTACCGGGCTAAACATGTTAGATCGTTTTTACATTTTGCACTGCATTTACAAATCGGTTACGCAAAATACCGATTTCTTTTATTTCACATTCAATATGTACCCCAGCTTTCACAAATTCTGCTCCAACTGGACTTCCTGTTAAGATCACATCGCCTTTTTTTAGCGTCATCACATTCGACAAATACGAAATCATTTTTCGAATGGGAACAATCATTAATTCAGTATGACTGTTTTGCTTCTCCACATGATTAAGTCTTGCTTCTACTTTTACTGTAGAAGGATCAAGCTCAGTCTCGATATAAGGTCCTAATGGTGTGAAGGTATCGAATGATTTCCCGACCATCCAATGGCCATCTTCACGAAAATATTGAGGTGCTGTTACATCATTACCTACTGTGTACCCAAAAACGTAATCTAACACTTCATCCTCAGTCACATTTTTTGTATCTTTTCCAATAATGACTGCTAGCTCAGATTCAAATTTCACTTCGTCAATCGCTTCTGGAATGACTATGTCTTCATCTGGACCAATAACAGAAGATGTCGGTTTAAAGAAAAAGACTGGAATTTCAGGTAGTTCACTTGGAAGGTCTTCTATTTTCGCAACAAAGTTTGCTCCAATGCCAATAATTTGGTTTGGCTCTAGAGGACTAAGCAGCTTAACATCGCTTTGTGAAAATGTCCTTCCCGTATACTCCCAGCTTGTAAACATATCCCCTTCTATTTCTTTAATCCCTTCATTTGTAACGACCCCAGTAAAAACGTGTGAATCAATTGCAAATCTTGTAAATTTCATAATTATGAGCTCCTTAGTGATTAGTAGTAACGCTATCCATCTTTAAATTGGCTACATTTCTTGCCACACCCGTTTTCACTGCCGTTTCAGCAACCGCATTTTCTACAGCTGTTGCGACACGTTGATCAAAAGCATTTGGTATGACATAATCATACGTTAGCTGCTCTTCTTCAATTAAGCTAGCAATTGCCTGCACAGCAGCCATTTTCATTTCTTCATTTATCTCTGATGCAAATACACGCAAAGCTCCTTTAAAAATACCTGGAAATGCAAGAACATTATTAACCTGATTCGGTAAATCTGATCGGCCTGTTCCTACAATCGCAGCTCCTGCAGCCTTTGCCACTTCTGGCATAATTTCTGGTATCGGGTTCGCCATCGCAAAAATAATTGCGTCGTCGTTCATTAACTCGACCATTGCTGGTGTTAATGCCCCAGCAACTGAAACGCCGATAAACACATCTGCTTCTTTGATAACTTCGTCTAATGTTCCTTTGACATTGCTTTGATTCGTTATCTCTGATATGGATTCCTTTATTGCATTCATACCGTCTGTGCGTCCTTGATAGATCGCCCCTTTCGAATCACATAAAACAATATCACCGATTCCCATATTCTGTAATAGCTTCGTGATAGCTATTCCAGCAGCGCCAGCACCATTGACAATCACTTTCACTTTTTCAGGTTGTTTATTGACTACCTTTAATGCGTTAATTAAGCCTGCTGCTGTCACGATTGCTGTTCCATGCTGATCATCGTGAAACACTGGAATATTCATTTCTTTCTTTAATCGCTCTTCAATAATAAAGCAATTTGGCGCAGAAATGTCTTCTAAATTAATCCCGCCAAAAGTTGGCTCAAGTAATTTAACCGTTTGAATGATCAATTCTGGATCACTTGTGTTTAAACAAATTGGAAACGCATCCACATTTGCAAACGCTTTAAATAATGCCGCTTTTCCTTCCATTACAGGCATAGAAGCTTCTGGGCCAATATTTCCTAAGCCTAAAACTGCTGATCCATCTGAGACGATCCCGACAAGATTTCCTTTGATTGTATAATCATACACTTTTTCTGGGTACTGATAAATTTCTTTACATGGTTCTGCAACCCCTGGTGAATAAGCCAAGCTTAAATCATATGCATTCTCTACTTTTACTTTTGATTCAATACTTAATTTTCCTTTAGATTGCTTGTGAAGTTCTAAAGTACTTTCTCTCAAGGTTTGCATTTCCTCAGCTCCTTTTTTGTTTGGATCATTTTTATCCTACAGCAGCAAGTAATAGTGAAATATTCACCATTACTTGTGCTCTATTGCAATCAATTAAAAAATGATTGTCAATTTACTCTAATTGTTACGCATTCTGTGAAACCTTTGCCTTTGCTTCTTGGCGACGTTTGTGCAAGATTGGTTCTGTATAGCCACTTGGTTGCTCACATCCCTTGAATACTAAGTCGCATGCCGCTTGGAACGCAACTGAGCGCTCAAAATCGTTAGACATCGGACGATATTCAGGATCTCCTGCATTCTGCTCATCAACCACTTTTGCCATGCGCTGTAATGTCTCAAGTACTTGCTTTTCCGTACAAATCTCATGGTGTAACCAGTTTGCCATGTGCTGACTAGAAATTCGTAAAGTCGCACGGTCTTCCATTAGACCGATATTGTTAATATCAGGTACTTTTGAACAGCCAACTCCCTGCTCGACCCAGCGCACAACATAGCCAAGAATACCTTGTGCATTGTTATCCAGTTCTTGTTGAACCACTTCTTGACTCCAATTTGGGTTCTCAGCCACCGGAAACTCCAAAATTTGATCCTGTAAATCTGTGGATTGTTTTGCTAATTCATCCTGAGCCTTCCAAACATCAATTTGATGGTAATGAAGAGCATGCAATGTTGCTGCTGTTGGAGATGGCACCCATGCCGTATTTGCACCAGCTTTTAGCTGACCACCCTTTTGCTTTAACATCTCTTCCATTAAATCCGGCATTGCCCACATCCCTTTACCGATTTGAGCACGTCCCTGTAAACCGCTTGCTAGACCGATATTCACATTTGATTTCTCATAAGCTTGCAGCCATGTTGATGATTTCATATCATTTTTGCGAATCATTGGACCTGCTTCCATTGATGTATGCATCTCATCACCAGTGCGATCTAAAAACCCAGTGTTAATAAACACTACTCTTTCTTTCACTTCACGTATGCAAGCTTTTAAATTTAAGGACGTTCGACGTTCTTCATCCATCACGCCGATTTTCAACGTATGTCTTTCTAGGTTAAGAATGTCTTCAACTCGATCAAATAACTCATTTGCAAAAGCAACTTCTTTAGAGCCATGCATTTTCGGCTTAACGATATAAACGGAGCCTTTCACAGAATTTACCTTGTCGCTTTTACGAAGGAGGTCTTGCTTTGCAAGTAGGCTCGTCATAACCGTATCCAAAATACCTTCTGGAACTTCTTGGCCTTCTTGGTCCAATACAGCATTACTTGTCATTAAATGACCAACGTTACGAACAAACATGAGAGAACGCCCTGATAGAGTTAGTTCATCGCCATTAGTTGATGTATACGTTCGATCGGGATTTAGCGTACGAGTAATAGTCTTTTCGCCTTTTTGGAACGTTTCTGCTAATTTACCATTCATGAGACCTAACCAATTACGGTATACTAGCACTTTATCCTCTGCATCGACTGCTGCTACTGAGTCTTCGCAGTCCATGATCGTTGTTAAAGCAGATTCCATTAAAATATCCTTTACACCTGCAGCATCCGATTGACCGATTGGATGTTCACGATCGATTTGAATCTCAAAATGTAAGCCATTATTTTTTAACAAAATCGCAGTTGGCTCTTTAGAATCCCCCTTAAAGCCGACTAGCTTATCTGTCGCTTTAAGCTCTGTCACCTGTCCATCCTTTAAAGAGATCGATAATTCGCCATCTGTAATCGCATATTTGACTGCGTCTTTATGAGAATTTGCTTTTAATGGCGCTGCTTGATCTAGGAAATCTTTTGCATAAGCAATGACTTTTTCTCCACGGGTTGGATTATAGCTTTTTTGACGTTCAGCTCCGTCTTCCTCACTGATTGCATCCGTTCCATACAGGGCATCATATAAGCTTCCCCAACGCGCATTTGCAGCATTGATTGCATAGCGAGCATTATTGACAGGTACAACTAATTGAGGCCCTGCTTGAATAGTAATTTCGGCGTCAACATTTTCAGTTGTAATCTGAAAATCTTCAACTTCCGGCTCTAAATAGCCGATTTCTTGTAAAAACGATTTATACGTTGTGAAGTCAAAGCTGTCTTTGTTTTCTTTATGCCAAGCATCTATTTTTCTTTGTAACTCATCCCTATGTGCTAATAATGTCTTGTTTTTTGGAGCCAATTCATGGATCAATGTGTCTAGATCCAGACCAAAACTGTTCACTTTTCAATCCACTTTCAGAAAGGGCTTCTTGATTGATAAAGTCGTATAACTCTGGAGCAACTTGCAAATTACCTACTTTTACGTAATCAGTCATTGATATTTCCTCCTCTAAAGTCATAGTAATGCTTACATACTGTTTCTTATTAAGAAACAGTGTTTCTTTCTATTAATTAAAGAGTACCATGAAGATACTCTCATTTCAATAATTTTCTTAACATTCATTTATTTTCTATCAAGGGCTCGTTACAGCTGCTTTCATCTCTTTTTTAACCTCGACACATCGTCCTGGCGACGGGAATAGCTTTCCTGCGTTTAATAAATTGTTAGGGTTAAACACTTCTCGAATATCAGTTTGAGCGGCAATTTCAACATCTGAAAAGACAAAGCGCATCTCATTTATTTTCTCAATGCCTACTCCGTGCTCCCCTGTAATCGAACCACCAACATCTGCACAAACTTGTAAGCAAGCACTTCCTGCCTCTAATGCCTTTTCAGACTCTCCTGGAATCCTTGCATCAAAAAGAATAAGGGGGTGAAGGTTTCCATCACCCGCATGGAATATATTCGCTATTCTTAAGCCACTTTCTGCACTGATTTCATTAATTCTTTTTAAAACTTCAGGCAGCTTACTTCGTGGTATAACACCATCTTGTACGAGATAATCTGGTGATATTGCTCCCATAGCTCCAAAGCCTGTTTTACGATTTGCCCACCATCTTGCACGTTCTTGTTCATCCTGGGCTACTTTTACTTCACGCACATGATGACTCTTACAAACCTCTAATATATGATTGATCTGTTCGTTAATTCCCGCTGATACACCATCAACCTCAATGAGCAATACGGCTTCGATATCTTTTGGATGTCCAACAGGAAAAGCGGCTGCCTCCACACCTTCAATAGCTGTTTGATCCATCATTTCTAACGCTGCTGGTACAATACCTGCTGAAATAATATCAGATACAGCCTGACTCCCCTCTTCCACATGTTCGAAATATGCTAAAACGGTTTGCTTTGCTTCAGGGTTTTTCAAAATTCGAACGGTAATTTTTGTGACAATGCCAAGTGTACCCTCTGAGCCTGTTAATAAGCCAAGCAAGTCATAGCCTGGAGCATCTGGAATACCTTCATGGCCAATTTCGATGATTTCTCCGTTTGGCAAAACGACCTCAAGTCCTAGAATATGATTCGTCGTTACACCATATTTAAGACAGTGCGCTCCACCTGCATTTTCAGCGACATTACCGCCAATTGTACAACAAGATTGGCTCGATGGGTCTGGTGCATAATAGTACCCTTTATCAGCTATCGAATTCGTTAATTTCAGATTGACATAGCCTGGTTCAACGACTGCACGACGATTTTCTAAATCGACGTTAAGCAGTCGTTTCATTTTAACGAGACTAATAATCACTTCTTCGTTTAAAGGGATTGCCCCACCACTCAAGCCTGTTCCAGCTCCACGAGCAAGGAACGGCAGGGCATTTTCTGAACAATATTTCACCAGTTCCGCTACTTCTTCTGCATTGTTAGGAAAGACGACAGCTTTGGGCAAATGCTTATGAATCGTAAATCCATCACAATCATAAGCAAGGAGATCTTCTCGTTCATAGAGGATGGAGTATGGACCAGAAACGATTTTCGCTAAATTGTTAATATGTTTGTCTTTTGACCTTACTTTTTTTCTCATCATCCGTTACCCTCCTTCTGTCTATCTTCCTTTTGATAAGCCCAATCAAGCAGCTGAACGGTATGAACGATCTTTTGGTTTCTACCGTATTTTTCAACGCCAATCGCCATTTGGAGCATACAACCTGGATTGCCCATCGAAATCATTTCGACGTCATCTGGAACATTTTCCATTTTACTTTCTAGGACGGCACCAGCCATCTCTGGATTTGTGATGTTGTAAATGCCAGCGCTTCCACAACAGCGATCTGCATTAGGCATATGAACCATTTCGACTCCAGGAATATTAATTAAAAGCTCACGTGGCTCTTGGCGTACCCCTTGACCATGCGCTAGGTGACAGGCATCATGATAGGTGATTCTTGTATTTAGTTCTGCCTTTGGTTTTTCATAACCAGTTTCATGAAGGTGTTTCGAGATGTCTTCTACCTTTTCAGCAAACTTCTCTGCTCTTTCTTGCCATTCTGGTTCCTCCTTAAAGAGTTCACCATATTCTTTCAACATACAACCACAACCAGCTGCATTCACAATAATCTTATCCGAATCTTCAAATGCTTCGATGTTTTGTTTTGCGAGCTTTCTTCCTGTATCACGGTCTCCAGCATGTACGTGCAGGGCACCACAGCACGTTTGATTTTTTGGAATCGTGACTTCATTTCCATTGCGAGTAAGAACATTGATTGTTGATTGGTTAATATCACTAAACATAACGTCCATCACACAACCTGTCATAAATGATACTTGTTGCTTCGTTTCACCTTGAGCAGGGATCACATGATTATTCTTATATTTTTTTCGTACAGGCTGCTTGATCTCAGGCATAACCGCTTCCATTTGAACTAAATGCTTTGGCATGATATTCATTAAGCCTGTTTTTCGCACAACCTTCTGCATACCACTTTTTTGATAGACTTTAAGTAAGCTACCTAATGAATGTAAACGATTTTGATGGGGGAATAATCCTTGTAAGAAAAGCTTGCTGACTGAGCCCTTCCAGCCAGTTAATGGCATTGCTTGACGAATTTGTCCACGCGCTTCTTCAATCAATCCACCTACATCAACGTCGGCAGGACATGCGGTCGTACAGGCACGACAATCTAAACATGCAAACACTGGATCGGAGAATTGTTCGTTCACAACAAGTTTTCCCTCTGCGACAGATTTAATCAGATGGACACGGCCTCTTGGAGAGTGCTGCTCTTGACCTGTTAACTCATACGTTGGACATGATTCCAAACACATGCCACAGTGAACACAGTCTGCCCATTTGTTCTCATCTGGCTTATCCTTCCATAAGTAGTTACTCAAACTAGTATTTGATGAACAAGCTGGTATTTGTTGTTCTTCCTTTTCTGCTACACTCATGTTAAATCCCTCCTACAAAGCGCTTATGATTCAACGTTCGATTCGGATCAACTTTTGTTTTTATTCCCTCTAGTAGAAAGAAATAGGATGGCTTTTCTCCCCAAATTTCGATAGTTTGTCTGAGTGACAATGGCAAATGCTTTACCACAACATAGCCGCCTAGCTCCTTAACTGATTTCTGAAGAGACTCAATCGCTAACATGAAATCCTCAGTAGCTCCCTTTAGTATGACTTGGCATAGTCCGTGTCCTAAGCCACCATGCGCAACAACAGTGAGATTACTTGCTTCACCTAGTAAATGACTAGCCTTTAAAACAGGAAGGACATCAAGATTTTTGACGCCAATTTTTAGAGCTGCTTCTATCTCTTGACCTTGCTGCGTATTCAATCCGTTTGGAGCAAGCTTATAGAAATCACCCCAAAATAATTGTGCTTCCTTTTCAGGGAGAATGTGCATCTTCGTATTAGCTGGCTGATTTTGTTTAATGAATTCTTCTTGATAGAGCACCGAACTTTGAACATCCTCAAAACTAATCGCCAACGTGTAGCTTTGCTGTCCTATTAAAGCATTTGCAAGAGATGGACTTAATAGTTCAAGAGCAATTGGCTCCATCATCGAATCTAATATCCGAATGGCAAAGGATCTCACTTGATCTAACTCACTATCTGGAAATGATAGCAAAACGAGACTTTGATATTTAGGTACAGGTCGAAGCTTTAATGTCACTTCTGAAATGACGCCTAATGTTCCCATTGAACCAATGAACAACTTATTCATGTCATAACCAGCAACATTTTTCACCACTTTCCCACCTGAACGGATCACTTTGCCATCTGGATAGACGATTCTAAGACCAATAACTAAGTCTCTGGCAGATCCATAACCAAGTCGTTTAGGACCACTATCATTTGCAGCAATGATGCCGCCAATTGTTGCATGCTCTGGCCAACTGGGATCAAGTGAGATCATTTGCTGATGTTGTGCTAAGTAATCCTGCAACTCTTTAAATGTTGTACCCGACTTAACCGTTAACGTCATATCTCCAACTGTATGCTCGGTCACACCTTTGTATTTCTCTAACGATAATAAGATATCCGCTTGAGGTTCTAATCCACCATAACCTCTTTTTGTTCCCATACCGGCAACCGTTACTTTCTTTTCATTATCATTTGCATAGGTGAGAACGCTTTCAATTTCTTCCTCAGATTTTGGGTAAACGACAATCTCTCCGTTATTACCTAATAAATCCGAATGCTTGCCTTTCCCTTCTTCTATTTCATCTACCGGTAGGATACCTTTTAAATTTGTTAACAAGTCTGAAGTAATCACGATAACACCCCTTTCGTTTCTTAATAACAAACATCGTTTCTATAATTGACTATAAAAAAGGAACGAATACTATTAACGCTTACACGATATGTGCACTTTTTTCATCTAGAACACTTTCTTGTAAGAGCCTTTCAACATAACGTAGATGCTCAATCATCATTTCGTATGCCTTCTTAGATTCGCCTAATTCAATAGCATGATAAATATTTAGATGCTGTTTTTTAATGAAGTCTACTATCTGCAGCATTTTGTTGGATTTGTTTATGAAACTCATTCATTGTTTTTTTCGTTGTTGTCGAAATGAATTCCATTAATTGAACTAAGATGTCATTGCCCGCCGCATTTGCAATTGCCATATGAAAATGATAGTCTGACTCCCAGCCATCCTCCTGCTTAAAAAGTGTGTCTTTCATCATTTGTAAATCCTCTTTTGACCGATTCAAGGCTGCAGCTTCTGCTATCCCTGCTTCAATGATTTTACGTGTTTGAAATAACTCCTGAATATTTTTCTTATTCGGAAATAATGTCGATTGATTAAATATCCTTGATGAATCAAATTCGCAGATAAACGTTCCTTCACCCTGCTTCACATAAACGGTCCCTTTACCATTAAGAGTGATGATCGCATCACGAATTGCAGAACGTCCAACATCAAACATCTCACAAAGCTCACGCATAGAAGGTAGTTTTTCACCAGCTTTAAACATTCCTGATTCAATCATTTTTTCGATTTGTTCGACAACTAATTCTGAAACTTTCTTTCTTGGTATTTTCTCAATGTTCATTTATTCACCACCCTTCTTATCAATGATCACATATGTGATGAGTATATAACCATATTAAACCATTCATGTATTGTTTTTTCAATATGTTTTTTAAAATATTCTAAACTTTAATTAAAATTGACAATCATAAACGATTTCCTTATTGTCACAGAAGTCCTTCTTGGTGATGAAATATAAAAAAAGCTAATATTTGATTAGCTTTTCATCATTTATGTACTTTTTACAATATAGCCAAGGCGTTGTGAGATTTTTTTGGCTACATCAATCATGGTCGGGCTTAATGCTTTTAATCGACTGTCATCCATCCTAATCGAAGGGCCGGATACGCTAACGGCAGCCGTAATGCTGCCTCTACTATCAAAAATCGGTGCCGCTATACAAGAAATCCCTGTTTCATTTTCTTGTATTTCTACACCATAGCCTTGATTTTTTATTTTTCGTAGCTCAGTAAGAAGGCTCTCTTTATCAGTAATTGTATTATCAGTCTGCTTTAGGTAATCCACTTTTTTCTAAAATAGCTAATACTTCTTGCTCAGATAAATGAGCAAGAATCACTTTACCAACGCTTGTGCAATGCATCGGTGCTCTTCTTCCAACTTTTGAATGAGTACGTAACGTTTCACTCCCCTCTAATTTCTCAATATAGATCACTTCACCTTGATCAAAAACAACTAAGTGAATCACTTCGTTTGTATAGATCTCTAATTCCTCTAAGAAATGATTTCGCTTGAGAACGTAAATCAATCGATTCAAGTAAAATAGCGCTTAATTCTAAGTATTTATAACCTAAGTCGATACTTTTTCGTCTGTATATCTTGCTCGATAAATCCATGACTGACAAGAGTGGTTAATAACTTATAGATCGAGCTTTTATTTAAGTCTAGATGAGAAGCTAACTCTGTCACGCCAAGCCCCTCTTTCCTTTGACTTACAAATTAATAATCCGCAATGCTCTATCAACTGATTTAACCATTTGCATCCCCCAAGCGATAAATGATAACCCAATATTATCTTTATAAAAAATGATATAAAAAACTGACTCGTCGTGTCCTCTCTCACTCCCTTCTAAAACTGTGAATGAGTCGGGAGAAGACATTTTTGACGAGTCAGTTTTGTTCATTCTATTATGCAGTTGGTTCTGATTCTGTTTTCAGCTGAACGTTACGCTGCGGGGCAAATGTTGAAATCGCATGCTTATAAACAAGTTGCTGCTTTCCTTCTGTTTCCAAAATAACGGTAAAATTATCAAATCCTTTAATATGACCACGAAGTTGGAAGCCATTGAGTAAAAAGACAGTGACTGAGATGTTATCTTTGCGTAACTGATTCAGAAATTGATCTTGAATATTAATTGGCTGTTTCATCGGGGTGTCCTCCTCTAATTGACTCTCTCTTTATTTCGATAAAGATGGGAATTTTCCTTCAATAAATAAACAAATTTCGTGAAAAACTTGCTCTGTCATACCCTTCAGTCATGTCAAACCACGTCGCTTCTGTTTTGTTACGAAACCATGTTAATTGTCTTTTCGCATATCTTCTTGAATTTCGCTTTAATATTTCAATTGCTTCATCTAATGTACAGCTTACCATCAAAATAATCAAAAAGCTCTTTATAGCCAATCGCTTGGACTGATTGACAGTTTCGTAATTCCACTGTCATAAAGTCCTTTGCTTCTTCTATAAGTCCTTGATCGATCATTCAGATCCACTCGTTGATTAATTCGATTATAAAGCTGTTCTCGTTCCATCGATAATCCAATCAATACGAGATCATAGCTGAGATTCATTTTCAGTCTGTTCCTCCATTTGTTGCTTAGAAAACGGAATACCTGTCACATGGGTCACTTCAAGTGCTCGAATCACACGACGAACATTATTAGGATGAATGTTCACCGCAGCATCCTCGATCAACTTCTTTAACATATTATGTAATTATTTCGTTTCCATGCTCTTCTACAAGCTGTTCAAGCCTTGCTCTGATATTCTTCATCCGTTGGCATCTCATCTAGTTGATACCCTTTCGTAATGGCATTAACGTATAAACCTGTACCACCAACGAGAAAAGGAATATGGCCCTCTTGATTAATCGCAGAAATAAGCGGGATACAACGCTCTTGAAATTCTGCAACGGAAAAAGATTCATGTGGGGCCTTTATATCGATTAAATGATGCGGAACGCCAGTCTTGTTCTTCTTTTGTTACCTTGGCAGTTCCGATGTCCATTCCTTTATAAACCTGCATCGAATCTCCGCTGATGACTTCACCGTTGTACTTTTTACTCAGTTTAACGCTAAGTGCTGTTTTTCCAACAGCAGTTGGCCCAACGATTACGACTAGCTTTTCTTTCATTATTTTCTCCCTATTTTCATAAATTCAAACATGATTTTCTTTTTCAATATATCCATAGTGAAAGGCAGCATGTTGACGTTTCATTACATTAAAAGCGATAGTCAGCAAAACGCTGTGCTCTGCCAATGATCTTTAAAACAATCCGAGACCTGCAAACTCGATACGCTTGCTTGATTGTTTCTTCTGATAAATCATCGTGACAAGCAAATTGCTTTAAGCCTTGTATCCCAGTTGAGTCTGCTAGATGCTGCTCAAACATGGGATCAAAATAGACAACATCAACTGAATTGTCATCAAGAGATAATAAGTACTCATAATGATTTGCATGAATGATTTCAATCTCTTTCATTGCAGCAAGCATTTGCTGCCCACCTTCTTGCCACGTTTGAAGTCCTTCTTTCACAATTGCTGCAACAACGGGATTCGCTTCAAGTCCAGTCACTTTCCCTGTTTCTCCCACCAGCAATCTTTGCAACAAGACTATCGGATGCAAGCCCTAATGTGCAATCAAGTAACGTCATTCCTCTATATAAGGCTAGCCGTCTTCAACAAGAGGATCATATCCTGTTTTCAAAAACTGCTTTACTCTAAACATCGCAGAATTTGGATGATAAAAGAAAGGCTCACCGCCCTGCTTTGAGTATAATATCAGCTTTCCGTTTTCCTACAACTAATACATCTTCCTTGTAATGATCAATTAACTCCTGAATCGAGTGCTTTTTTCGCTCAATCAATTGACCATTCAGTTTCTGACTAAAACGGGCTGCTTTCTCTCGTAACTGATCAGCGCCTTTTCCTGCAGTTGTTACAATCATTCTCATATCTCCTACTATTATCGCCTTATTTCATTCCTTTTAACACTTTACATCACCCGTTTGAACATTTTCTCAAGTGCATATGTTGAGAAATGAACAATAATCGGTCTGCCGTGTGGGCACGTAAATGGATCACTGCTTTTTCTGAGGGACTCAAGTAAGGCAAACATCTCATCCTGACGAAGATGTCGATTCGCTTTTATCGCTGCCTTACAAGACATTAAAATGGCAGCTTCTTCTCTCAACTTCGCTAACATCAACCCTACGATGCTCGAGTAAATAGTCAATCATTTCTCGAATCGTTTCTTCTTCATATCCTTTTGGTAACCATTCCGGGTGAGATCGTACGATAAATGCTTGCGCTCCAAATACTTCTAGAAAGACACCAACCGAATGCAGTTTGTCGATATGTTCAGTTATTGTCGCCATTTCTTGCGCCGTACATTCGAATGTAATCGGCACTAATAGCTCTTGCACACGAGCTTCAACCTCTGCGACTTTTTCGCGATAATATTCATACTTAATTCGTTCTTGTGCAGCATGCTGGTCGATTAAATACATGCCTGTCTCATTTTGCGCAATAATATACGTCCCGTGCATTTGTCCAACCGGATATAGAACTGGGACTCGCTCAAGCTGATTTCCTTCGCTGCTTTGCTTTGCTTCTATGTTGCGACCTCTCATTCATTTCTTCCTCGATTGTCGTCTCCTGCGAAACCAAATCGTCTTCTTTTAAAGATAGATTGGTTGGTGAAGGTTCATGTCTTTGTTCTGGTTCGAGATTTGGCCCAGAAAGTGGTTTAAATGGCTCATCGAACGAGAAGATCTGCATTTTCTTTCACTTGCATAACCGATTGTGGCTGATTTTCCCTACTCTGTTCAAAGCTAAACGCTAGCTGTTCACTTTTTGCATCAGGACTTCCTGAACGTTTATTCGTATCTGCAGATGGAATCAATGTCTCTTTCTTAAAAACATCTCTAATCGCTGTTGTAATTAATTGTCCGAGTTCTTCTTCCTTACTTAATCTTACCTCTAGCTTTGCTGGATGAACATTCACATCAATAAGCTGCGGATCCATTTCAATCGATAAGACGACAATGGGAAAGCGGCCGATTGGCAACAAGGTATGATAACCCTCTTGAATCGCTCTTGCTAACGAGTAATTTCGAATATATCTTCCATTCACAAACAGTGACATATATTGTCTAGAAGCCCTTGTGAGCTCAGGCATCGCTATATAACCACTGATTTGATAATCTAAGTGATTGCCCTTAACAGCGACCATCTTCTTGGCGACCGATCTACCATAAATAGAAGCAATCACTTGTCGGATATCACCATTCCCAGACGTCTTTAAGACCTCTTTTTCATTGTGATAAACATTCAAATGCGACATGAGGATGAGCCATTGCTAGTCGATTGATAATATCGCTAATATTCCCTGCTTCCGTATGAACCGTTTTTAAATACTTTAGACGAGCTGGTGTATTGTAAAACAGATTTGTGACGACAATTTCTGTTCCTTTTCTGGCTTTGGCTGCTTTTTTGCTCTTGATGACGCCGCCTTCAAGTGTCAGTTCAGTTCCAGGACCATCCCCTATACTTGTTGTCATCATTAAATGAGAAACAGAAGCAATACTTGGTAAAGCCTCCCCCCGAAATCCAAGAGTTGAGATTTGGAAAAGATCGCGATCCGTTCGAATTTTACTCGTTGCATGTCTGAAAAAAGCTGTCTCAACATCGTCTTCTTCAATCCCATCGCCGTTATCAACAATTCGAATGCGTGATAAGCCACCTTCTTCAACTTCAATTAAAATATGTGTACTATTTGCATCAAGCGCATTTTCAATTAATTCCTTTACAATCGAAGCCGGGCGCTCGACGACTTCACCGGCTGCAATTTTGTTAGACAAGGCATCATCAAGCTTAATGATTTTCGTCATCGAACCCCTCCTTTTCTATAACAGTGTCTTCATCATTTTAATAAACGCTGAAGTTCATTGACAAATTGAATCGCTTCGATAGGTGTCATATGTAATACATCTTTTTGAATGAGTTTTTTGATCACTTTTTCTTCTCGTTCCTGTACTCCATTCGACTTCTTTTTCACCTTCGTTGCCACAGCAGGCTCTTCTTCTGCAAATAATGATAACTGTTCCAGTGGAGCTGTTGATTCCTTTATCAACTCATACTTGCCCGACACCCTTAATTGAAGCTGGATTTGCTTCAAATTGTTCGAGCAATGCTTCTGCACGAGCTGTAACTTCTTTCGGGAGCTCTGCTAATTCCGCCACATATATCCCATAACTGCGATCAGCTTGTCCATCGACAACTTTATGCAAGAAGACGACACTGCCATTTTCTTCAACTGCTGAAACATGGACATTTGTTAAGTCTTGCTAAAAGATCTTCAAGTTGTGTAAGCTCATGATAATGAGTCGAGAATAACGTTTTTGCACGCACATGATCATGAATGTATTCAATAATCGCCTGAGCTAATGCCATCCCATCATAAGTTGAAGTACCTCGACCGATCTCATCAAGGAGGATCAAGCTATTTTCCGTCGCTTTTGTCAGAGCATATCGTGTTTCAAGCATTTCGACCATAAATGTACTTTGACCACTTGAAAGATCATCCGCTGCCCCAATTCGTGTAAACACTTGGTCAAATATTGGCAATTCCGCTGATTCGGCAGGGACAAAACAGCCAATTTGCGCCATGACCGCTAGTAAGGCAAGCTGGCGCATATACGTACTTTTACCAGCCATATTAGGTCCTGTTATTAAAAGCATCTCACGACCTCTCGCCATTTGTACATCATTCGCCACATACTGTCCTTTTTTAATCACGGTCTCAACAACAGGATGCCGTCCTCCTGCAATGGCTATTTTCTTCTCTTTTGAAAAAGTGGGGCGAATGTAATGACGTTGCTCACTTACTGTTGCAAATCCAGCCAACACATCAATTTCACTGATCAGCATGGGCTAATGCTTGAATCGAAGTTACATACTCCTTCGTTTCATCACGAACAGCTACAAATAAGTTGTACTCCAGTTGCTCCATCTTCTCTTCTGCTTCTAAGATGAGTGCCTCTTTCTCTTTTAATTCAGGTGTAACATACCGTTCTGCATTCGTTAACGTTTGCTTCCGTTCATAGCGACCTTCTGGAAGTAAATGGAGGTTGGCTCTCGTTACCTCAATATAGTAACCAAATACTTTATTAAAACCAATTTTTAACGATTTAACGCCTGTTTCTTGTCTTTCTTTTCGCTCAAGCTCAGCAATCCACTGCTTGCCATTTTTGCTTGCATCGCGGTATGTGTCGAGCTCTTCATGGAAACCTGCTCGAATCATTCCGCCATCTGTAACAGAAATCGGTGGGTCTTCGAGAAGACTTCGTATCAAGCAATTCAATCAACTCTTCTATGAATGCATCTTTTTTAAACCAACGTTCACTAAACTGTGGTGCGATTGTGTGAATCAACTTTTTTACCGCAGGCACTCGTTGCATTGAGCGCTTTAATTGAACAAGCTCTCTTGCATTGACACTTCCGTAAGCAATCCGACCAGCAAGTCGCTCAAGATCATAGATATGTCGCAATTCATCACGTAGCTCTTCTCTTTCAAAATACGCATTCATTAAAGAAGTAACTAGCTCTAGTCTCTCATTAATTAATTCTTTATCAACGAGTGGACGTTCAAGCCAATTTTTAAAAGTCGGCCGCCCATAGCTGTCACTGTTTGATCGACAACAGCAAGTAAAGAACCAGCTTTTTTCTTTTCTCTAAGCGACTCGGTTAGCTCGAGATTGCGCTTCGTATGTGTATCCATTTTCATAAAAGAATCGATAGAATAATAGGTAACTTCTTGCAAATGACTCAGTGAACGCTTTTGTGTACGAATTAAATAGTTTAATAATCTTGAAAAGCTAATAATCTGCTTATCTGACTTTAGCTGATTGCATAAAGTCACATAATCAGGATTGATCTCGACTTCATTTTCTATTGAAATGGTTAATGCTCTTTTTTCTTGAATATGTGCTAGAACCTTCTCATCTAAGTTCTCCGCAACTACTAACTCCTTTGCTCCTGAGCTCGCAATATCCTGAGCCATTTCTTCAAGCTCTGCGATGATTGTTACGGCACATTCTCCAGTCGTTAAATCCGTTCTAGCAAGACCGTAAGAACCATCTTCAAAATGCGTCAAAGCAAGTAAGTAATTATTTTCTTTTTCTTTAATACTATTTCCGTTCATCACCGTTCCTGGCGTTAGTAATTTGACAACTTCTCGCTTAACGACTCCTTTTGCTTGCTTTGGGTCCTCGACCTGCTCACAAATGGCGATTTTATACCCTTTTTCAATAAGTCGTGACATATATTGATCTGCTGCGTGATAGGGTACCCCACACATTGGAATACGATCTTCTCCTTGTCCACGTCCAGTCAATGTAATTTCAAGCTCCCGCGCAGCGAGCTGCGCATCCTCAAAAAACATCTCATAAAAATCACCGAGACGAAAAAATAAAAAGGCATCCGTATACTGTGCCTTGATTTCTAAATATTGCTTCATCATTGGGGTCTGTTGCTGTTGTGCCATTGTTAGTCCTCCACCGTACGTAATCAATACTATCATTATATCATAGCCACTTCGATTCTCGCATTAGGGAGTGTCTAACAAGTTCGTAAAACGTTAGAAATACTTATTTTTTTTATTCGTTCTGAAAACTATCCTGTTGTTATCCGTTCTGAATCGTTTAAAAAGGCTGACTCATCGTGTTTGTCATTGCCTTTCTCCTTTATTCATTGCGTAATATCGCAATGTGCAGGAGAGTAGCAGACATTTCGTTGTGAGTCAGCCTTGTGTCTTATTTCTCAAACTCTCCATGAAGAAAGTTTGGATCAAGTCTCTCATATTCATCATCACTTACTTCATCTTCATATTCCTCATCAAACAAATCTTCAAGTAAACCATCAGGATTAACAGCTACGGCCACTTTCGTTTCTCCGATACACTCAACGATAAATTCACGTTCTACTTGCACATCAACATTTGCTCCATTCGTTGATATTGTCGCTTCAAGAGTATTAGGCTGCTGCACCGCACGAGCGATCACATCCATTTCATCTGATAGCACATTCTCATCTCTCATCGAAAGCCCAATTAGATCAGAATACGTAACGGTTTGCGTCGCAACATCCGTTTTCGTATTTTTGTTGTAGGAAAACCATACATTGATATCATAGCTGCCTTGTACCTCTACATTATCACCCTTTCTTTCAGCGCTGTATTTGTGGTTAATAATCCAGCACCCGAGAATGCTCGACGGTTTGTGTGAAGGGCTAATCGTATGAGTAGCTTCAGAAAACTTACGACCTTTTCCACATACCGCTTTTGTAATAATCTCACGATAGTTAAATCCATTTTCTGTCTGAGACATGAAACAAAACCCTCCTCTTTCTCGTATCATATCGAGTTGTCGGTCGCTCGTGTCGGCGTTTGCCTAATTCGCTCCGCCAATTTCTTCACTAATCATCCTATGCAGGGCGAATAACCAAGGTGCAAAGAGAAATTAAGATGAAAGCAAAGTGTTATCTCTTTCACCATATGAAGAAAGCGTCTCATTTAGTACAGGAATTACAAAAGGGTTATGAAAATCTCTACTATACTACCTCAGTGAATAGTTGATTGTCATAAACAGAGAGCTTGTTCGACTTGTAAGCCTGCCTTTAAGGGCAAACCATGTTTCAATTTTGTAATTTGTTTATCCGGCCTTTTACTCGGAGTGTTTATTATAATCATTGGTTATTTTATTTATCGTCATATGAGTACAAAGAAACGATTAAATGATGCACGCTATCAATTTGTCAATTCACGTGCAAAAGCCGCTTCATGGAATGTTACCCTTGTCGTCATGTTAATAGCGTGGGCGTTTGTTATTCTTTATGAAGGGATTTCTTTTTCTTAATGACAGCTTTATATGTCTCTCATTCTTTTCTTTCCTTATCACATCTGTTTATTATGCCAATCGTCATTAATACCCCATGAAATAAACATAGTCTACTCAAACAACAACCCTTTATCTGATCTGACTCAAAGCAAAGACGCCGAGAAACCTATTGTTTATCGACGTCTTATTCTATCTAACCAACAAAAAATAGTACTTTTTCTTTTATAACCACTCTTCTATTTCTTCTTCCCCTTCATTTCTATCTTCAACTAACTTAGCCACTTTAATCGTTGTTACATGACAAAGGTTAAGACGTAATCCCTCTAATCGAATCCAATCACAATTCGCTCGATCAAGCCAATCATTGATTCTCGATAATGGGTTTTCAGTGAAATAAGCCGTTTCTTCCTGTCCGTTTACTAATTGGAAATAGACCTTATAGCTTCTCAATGTTCTTCTCTCCCTTCATTCTTTACATTTGAGTCCATTCCCTTTTTCATTGATTTTATTCCCTTTTTTCATATTTTTTTAAGATGTTTTCATTTTTAGGTCGTCACATTGATTGAACTAGAGTAAAAAAAGAGTGTCTTCAAAGGTCGTTGTTGACCTTTGAAGACACCCTCACCTAAACATTATTGACAACCGCTACCATCGGAGAATGGATTTTTTGTTGTCGTTCCTTTAAGTGGATCGCCGCCCATTGATGTGATAATTTCGTTTGTCACCGCTCTAGAAATCGTATTTGAAACCATTTGCAGAAGCTCATTAACATCAATTTGACTTTGTTTAAACTCTTGCACAAGTGGAATTTCATCAATTTCAGCATGAAGCGCATCAATTTTGCCCTCTACCTCTTTAAGTGCTTCTGATTTGCCATAATGCTGAAGGTTCACCGCTTCTTTTTGGAGCTTTTTAATTTGTGCGATTAACTCCTGCACTCTTAGGTGTTCATTGATTTGTTTCTCTGCTCGTTTAAAGAAATCAATTTCTTCTGTTTCTGCCATCATTTTTGCAAGCTCTTTCGCTTTTAGACGAATATCTTCGCGTGTGTACGTGTATGTTTTTGTCATGATCCTTTTACCTCCGCCATTTCTACAATTTCACCATTTAGTGACCATGTTTTTGCTTCTGTTACTTTCACATAAACGATGCTGCCAATCAAGGATTTTGGTGCTCTGAAATTCACCATTCGGTTCGTTCTTGTTCTGCCTGCAAGAACTTCTGGATTTTTCTTACTTTCCCCTTCGACTAGCACCTCAACGATTTGATCTTGATAATCAAGATTCTTTTTAGCAGACATTTCATTGACTAAGGCATTTAAGCGAGCTAAACGTTCACGCTTCACTTTATCTGGAACATTATCTTCCATTTTCGCTGCCGGTGTGCCTTCACGAGGAGAGTAAATATACGTATATGCACTGTCAAATTCGATTTCTCTAACAAGGGATAGCGTATCTTCAAATTGCTCCTCTGTTTCATTCGGGAAACCAACAATTAAATCCGTTGTGAATGATGCATTGGGAATTGCCATTTTGATTTTATGAGCTAGCTCCACATATTGTTCACGTGTATATTTTCTCGCCATAAGTTTCAAAATATCTGAATTCCCGTGTTGAACAGGTAAATGAATATGCTCAACTAGGTTTCCACCCTTAGACAACACTTGAATTAAATGATCATCAAAATCACGTGGATGACTCGTTGTAAAACGCACACGTGGAATATCGATTTGATGAATTTCATCCATTAAATCACCGAGACCATAGTTGAGATCAGTTAGATCTTTTCCATAGGCATTTACATTTTGACCTAATAGTGTGATCTCTTTATAGCCTTGACGAGCTAGATCACGAACTCTCAGCAATAATATCCTCTGGACGCCGGCTCCGTTCTTTCCCACGCGTGTACGGGACGATACAGTACGTACAGAACTTATCACAGCCATACATAATGTTAACCCATGCCTGCGTTTTTCCTTGACGAGCTCGTGGCATATTTTCAACGATATCGCCTTCCTTTGACCATACTTCAACGACCATTTCTTTACCAAATAAAGCATTACGCAGAAGTTCTGGTAAACGATGAATATTATGTGTACCGAAAATGAGATCAATATGCTGATGCTTTTGCATAATACGATTGACCACATTTTCTTCTTGAGACATACATCCACATACACCAAGAATCAATTCTGGACGCTCTGTCTTTAATGTTTTCAAATGACCAATTTCACCAAACACTTTATTCTCAGCATTTTCACGAATCGCACATGTATTTAAAAGAATGATATCCGCTTCCTGTCGTTTCTTCTGTTGACACAAATCCCATTTCAACTAAAAGACCCGCCATATGTTCTGAATCATGCGTATTCATTTGACAGCCATATGTTCGAATTAAAAATTTCTTGCCATGCCCAATTCCCTTCATGTCATCAGGGATCAGACTATCTGGTCTTAGTACTTGAACATCTTCTTTTCCTCGACGTTTACCTTGTTTATAATCAGGTTGATCATAAATCGAAATTTCACGACCTGAGATTCTAATAACTTTTTTATTATCTTCTTCTGAAATTACTTTTGCATTTGAGAAATCAAAGTATTTACTATAATCCTTAGAGGGAGCTTTAGCTTGAACCTCATTGGTATTATCTCGTGTATTGCCTTGACGTCCTAGTCGTTGGTCTTCATTCATTCTGTTAAACTCCTTTCATAAAAACATGTCCACTTCATGCCTATTTGCTTGCGTTAAAAAGCGGACCTTCTTACCTAACATCGAAATCTATCCGAAGCGCATTCGTTAACATACGAAGCACGATTAAGGTTTGATTGAAGTTACCTAATCCATTATACGTGGAACTTACTATAAACTCAATGAAACTTGTTTGACAAAAGATATGTACATCAAAAAGAAAGCAGTGCCACACATTAGCGTAGACACCGCTTTCTTGAAAAAGTCCTTTTCTTATTACATAAATTCAGCCATTAATTCATTGAATTTCGCTTCATCTAGTTGTAAGTCTTGATGCGCTAAATGGCTTTTGATCGTAATCCGGTATTAACTCTTGATAAGATGGCTGTTCTGTATTTTGATAAATAAGACCTGTCACAAGACCATTATGCTCCATTAATGTTTGCATAGCTGTCATCGATTTGTGTGATCATATCCTTCAACATCAGATAAGCTTTGTGATATTTTCTTTAAACCAATCATATGTGTTCACTTTATTGAATGTTACACATGGACTAAATACATTAATTAAAGAAAAACCTTTATGTTTAATACCTTGTTCAATTAACGCTGTTAATTCTTTTAAGTCACTTGAAAAACTTTGCGCAACAAATGTTGCACCAGCAGTTAATGCCATTTCCATCACATTTAGAGCAGATTCAATTGAACCATCTGGTGTACTCTTTGTTTTAAAGCCCATATCACTTCGTGGTGATGTTTGACCTTTTGTTAAACCATAAATTTGGTTATCCATTACAATATAAGTGACATCGATGTTACGACGGATCGCATGAATCGTATGACCAATTCCAATTGCAAACCCGTCCCCATCACCACCAGAAGCAATGACCGTTAAATCTCGGTTCGCCATCTTCACACCTTGAGCAATGGGAAGAGAACGACCATGAACACCATGGAAGCCATATGAATTAATATAACCAGAAATACGGCCTGAACAACCAATTCCTGAAACAACAGCAAGGTCATCTGGTTCGAGTCCAACATTTGCGCTGCACGCTGGATTGCTGCTTGGACGGAGAAATCTCCACAACCTGGACACCAGTTTGGTTTTACTTTATTTCGAAACTCTTTAAATGTTGCCATTTAGACCAACTCCTTGCATGTTTGATGTAACTTCATTCAGGTAAGAATGGATTTCCATCATATTTTAAGAACATTTTCGATTTTCACATCGCCAACATTCATTTTTATAATATTCGCAAGTTGTCCTGTTGCATTGTTTTCAACGACAACAACTTTTTTTGCTACTTCAATAAGTGGCTTTAATTCGTCTGTTGGGAATGGATGAAGTAAACGAATTTGCGCATGGTTTACTTTCACTCCATCTGCTTCAAGTCTTGGCATCGCTTCTTCAATTGTACCACGTGTTGAATTAACACCAATCAATAAGTAAATCAGCTTCTTCATGCTCGGCATGCACAAATAACAGGGGTTTTAAACGTCTTAGGTAGATTAGCTAGCTTACGAAACGTTTGTCCATTTGAGTCTTTACGATTTTCAGGACTTTCAGATGGTTTACCTGTTTCATCATGTTCAACACCTGTTACGTGGTGAATACCATTTTTCATACCTGGAATGACACGAGGTGAGACACCATCTTCTGTTACTTCATAACGCTTGAAGTATTCCTTATCTTCTCTTGCTGGGAATTCTCTACCAAGTTGCAATGCTTACCACGACGAATTTCAACTTTACTGAAATCAAGTGGTTCAACTGTTTGCTTACCAAGAGACAGCGCTAAATCTGTTACTAAAATAACAGGACATTGGATATTCTTCTGCTAAGTTGAAAGCTTCTATCGTATCATAGAATGCTTCTTCCACCGTACTTGGTGCCATTACAATTTTTGGAATTTCACCATGCGTTCCATAAATCATCGCCATTAGATCTGATTGCTCTTGTTTTGTTGGTAGTCCAGTACTTGGACCTCCACGCTGTGTATCCATAATCACAAGTGGTGTGTTCTGTCATACCTGATAAGCCAATCGCTTCCATCATTAAGAGATAGACCAGGTCCTGCTGATGCAGTAAATGCACGAACACCTGCATAGTTCGCACCAATCGCCATTGTACAAGCAGCAATCTCATCTTCTGTTTGAATAACCGTTCCACCAAATTCAGGTAATTTTGCAATTATGTATTCCATAATTTCAGATGCTGGTGTGATTGGATAAGCAGCCATGAAACGACTACCAGCAGCAACCGCACCCATTCCAATCGCATCGTTTCCGATCATGAACATCCGCTTTTTACCATCTGCTTGCGCAAGCTGTAAATCAGGCATGTTGTCGCCGGCTTCGTTTCGGAAGTAGTCTGCACCTGCGCGAATCGCTTCCATATTCTTTTCAACGACAGTGGCCCCTTTTTTCAGAAAAATCTCTTCAACTACTTCTTGATACGATTCTGGAGTTAAGCCAAGAATCGCACTTGTTGCTCCAACAGCTACCATGTTTTTCATTAAAGATGTTCCAAGTTCTGCTGCAATCTCTGTAAATGGAACGGCAAATAAACGTACATCATAGCCTTCTGTTACAACGGGATTAAATTTCGCATCTGCAATAACAATTCCATCTTCACGTAATTCATGAATGTTTACATCAATCGTTTCTTGGTCAAATGCGACAAGAATATCTAAATCATCTGAAATCGAATTTAATGGTTGGTACTCACTCGAATCTTATTGTTTGTATGCCACCTTTAATACGCGAAGAAAAATGACGATAACCATATAAATAATAACCTAGTCGATTTAATGCTGAAGCGAAAATTTCCCCTGTACTTTCAATTCCTTCCCCTTGTTGTCCGCCAACTTTCCATGATAATTGTTCTCTCACACTTCCCACCCCTTATATCACGCTATTTACCTATACCAATCTATTGACTATATCTGTAAGGCTCTTAATGCGACTTTAAAATCTACAGTCAGCTCTTGTAAATATCTTCATTTTAGCATATTGCCGAGTATGTAACTAGATTTACTTCAATTTAAAAATTTGATTATTCTATTCACTTTGTAAACGTCTCTATGATAGTCCTTCTCTCTTAAAAAAGCAAGGTTTTTTCAGATTTATATATTCGATCACTTTGATGATAATTTCTGCGGTTATGGTAATTGTTCTTTTTGTTCCTTAGCTACGTTCACTGTGTAAATAAAACCTTGGAAACCTCGCTAAGATCGCTCACGTCCTGTGAACAACGCCAAGTACCTACATCCTGTAGGCGACGCCAGGTACCCACGTCCTTTTTGGTTCCTTCGCTAAGTTCCTTAAAATAACTGTACTAAAGCTGTTGTTTAAAACCTTGGAAACTTCGCGTAAGATACGTTCACGTCCTGTGAACAAGCAACGCAGGTACCCACGTCGTGTGGGCATAAAAAAGCCTACTTACATGGTGTAAGTAGGAAATATTAAATCTTATTTACCTAGGTTCGACAATTAACTTCATCGCTGTTCGTTCTTCTCCGTCAATCTCAATGTCTGTAAATGCTGGAATACAAATGAGATCAATTCCGCTAGGGGCAACAAAGCCACGAGCAATAGCAATTGCTTTTATTGACTGATTTAATGCTCCTGCACCTATTGCTTGGATTTCCGCTACTCCACGTTCGCGAATAACACCTGCGAGAGCGCCAGCAACAGAGTTTGGGGTAGATTTTGCCGAAACTTTTAAGACTTCCATTCCTAGTACCTCCTCTGTAAACGAAAAGTGGGTTGTCCCTGATTTCGATTAGCTCATGCCCATTACAATAGCATCATGTCAATCGTACAAGATGTCATTCTAATTCATCTTATTTCACAAAACCAATCCATATTCCTAAAAGAGTGATTTAATTGGAAGATCTACGTATAAAAAGGGTGATCATCATTAATTTGTATACGTTTGATTGACTTTGCAAGACCTGTCTTTGGATCAACATCTATGACCACTCCACTTAATTGTTCCCGCCCTTCAGCAACTTCAAACCTTACTGGTAAAGTTGTCAGAAATTTTTTCAATACCGGCTTCTTTTTCGACACCGAGGATTCCATCATAAGGCCCTGTCATTCCCACATCTGTTAAATAAGCAGTACCTTTTGGTAATATCCGTTCATCTGCTGTTTGCACATGTGTATGCGTTCCAACAACAGCCGTTACGCGTCCGTCCAAGTACCAGCCCATCGCTTGTTTTTCACTTGTCGCTTCTGCATGAAAATCAACAAAAATATATGGTGTACGCTCTCTGACAATATCTAGAATTTGGTCCATCTTTCGAAACGGACAATCAATTGCTGGTAAAAAAGTCCGCCCCATGGCATTTATAACAGCTATTTCAATATCATTGATTTTCACAAATGTATAGCCTTTACCCGGAGTTCCTTCTGGAAAATTAGCTGGTCTTACAAGCGCTTTTGCTTCATCAATAAATTCAAAGATTTTACGGTTATCCCATGCATGATTGCCAAGTGTCACTGCCTGAGCTCCTGCATCAAGAAAGCCTTTATAGATTTTTTCGGTAATTCCTTTTCCAGAAGCAGCGTTTTCACCATTAATAATCGTAATCGTCGGTTTATACATTTGCTTTAACTTCATTGTATATTCTTTTATCATGTTACGCCCAGGTTCACCAACTACATCACCAATAAATAAAATTCTCATAAAATCTCCTTTTACTAGCATTTTCTTTTCATTGTAATTGAATAATTACGCTAAAAACAAATAAAGTGGCGATGATCGCCACTTTACTTTATTTCGCATACTCAACCGCTCGCGTTTCGCGAATAACAGTTACACGTATATGACCCGGGTAATCGAGTTCATCTTCAATTTTCTTCGTTATATCTCGAGCAAGCTTATGTGCTAGTGTATCATCAACGACATCAGGTCGAACCATAATTCTCACTTCGCGTCCTGCTTGAATGGCATAAGTCTTTTCTACACCTTCAAATGACTCTGAAATCTCTTCAAGCTTTTCTAAGCGACGAATATACGTTTCAAGTGTTTCTCTTCGTGCCCCTGGTCGAGCTGCAGAAAGGGCATCTGCTGCTGCAACGAGTGTCGCAATAATAGATGTTGCCTCCGTGTCACCATGATGCGAGGCAATCGAATTAATCACAACTGGATGTTCTTTATACTTCGTTGCGAGTTCTACGCCGATCTCAACATGACTTCCCTCAACTTCATGATCAATCGCCTTTCCAATATCGTGAAGGAGTCCAGCTCTTTTTGCAAGCTTTACATCTTCACCAAGTTCTGCGGCCATAAGTCCCGTTAAGTGAGCAACTTCCATTGAATGCTTAAGGACATTCTGACCATAACTTGTACGGAATTTTAAACGACCAAGAATTTTGATGAGGTCTGGATGCAGCCCATGAATTCCCATTTCAAACGTCGTTTGTTCACCATATTCCCTAATGGATTCATCCACTTCACGTCGGGATTTATCCACCATTTCTTCAATACGAGCAGGATGTATCCGGCCATCTTGTACCAGCTTTTCAAGTGCTGTACGAGCAATTTCACGACGAATTGGGTCAAACCCAGATAGAATAACTGCTTCAGGTGTATCGTCAATAATAAGATCGATACCAGTCAATGTCTCCAGGGCACGAATGTTTCGTCCTTCACGACCGATAATTCGTCCTTTCATTTCATCGTTCGGTAGAGCAACCACCGAAACGGTTGTTTCTGCTACATGATCAGCAGAACAGCGTTGAATTGCAAGAGACAAGACCTCTTTCGCCTTTTTGTCAGCTTCTTCTTTCGCTTGTGCCATTCGTTCCTTAATGATGAGGGCTGTTTCATGAGCAATCTCCTGCTCGACCTCGGTACGAATCGCATCACGAGCTTCTTCGCGGGAAAATCCAGAAATTCGTTCAAGCTCAGCTTGCTGCTTGTTCAAGATTTCCTCCACTTTGCTATCCATCTCTTCAATTTGTCGTTGTTTTTTGGTGAGAGATTCCTCCCTTTTCTCCAAAGACTCCTCTTTCTTATCTAAGGTTTCACTCTTCCGGTCAAGAATCTCTTCTTTTTGTACCAAACGATTCTCTTGTTTTTGAATCTCATTTCTCCGTTCACGAACTTCACGCTCTGCTTCAGTACGAATCTTATGAGCTTCATCCTTCATTTCAAGGATTGCTTCTTTCTTATTCGCCTCAGCATCTCGCTTCGCATCATCAACAATTTGTTTCGCTGCATGTTCCGCACTGGAAATTTTCGCTTCCGCAATGGATTTTCGAACAAGATATCCAACAACTGCACCAATACCTGCAGAGACAACAAGCAAAATGGAGATGATCAATACGTTATCCATACTCTTTCACCTCCTCTTGCTATCTAATTGTTGGTTTCAACTTTGTCATACTTTCATCAATAATCAATCGAAAAAAAACATGTAATCATGATCGCGGAAAAAATAAATATGACATAAAATTCACCGCATTCTACTTAATTTTAAAGCTCGGGTTCATTAATGTCAAGCGTTGTCAATTTCACTAACTTCGCTAATCCCATCCTTAATTACAACTTCATAAGCTTTGTCACCTGATTGAGCAAGATGGTAGTTATGAGTGATCATAATGATCTGACGATGAAACATTGTACTTAATGATTTTAGAAACTCATATAAATATAGAACATAGTCACCTGAAACATGTTTACCAGGCTCATCAAGTAAGAGCGGACCCGTTCGTTTTGGCTGAATCGTTTCGATTAATGCTACTCTTAGAGCAAGCGTTACAATATCAACAACTCCACCGCCACGTGAATCCTGCGGTCGTGTTTTTACTTTTACACCTTCGTACTCTGAAACAACATAAAATTCAGCAACAGCTTTATTACCATGCTCTTCTAGCTCGATTTGAAAGGAAAAAAGTGGACCAAAAACGTATTGCAGAGCATTTGTCACAAGTGTTTCAATTTGCTGCTTAGCCTGCTCCCTTGCATATTCTGCTGATTGTTGCAAAAGAACTCTTGCTTTTTCATATATATCAACAGTCTCGAAGTACGAGTCTAGTTCTTTTATTTTCTCTGCTAGCTGCTCTTCAAGCAATGTTCTTTTTGCGTCATGTCGCGTCCATTGAGTTTGAGCTTTTTTGTATCGTTGCTCAAGCTGCTCAATGCGTTCACCTAGACTACTACTTCTCATCTTCAATTAGTTCCTTAGGAATCAATTCCCATGTTTCTGATAGCGCTGTATCAATTTCACGCTCAAGTCGCTCAATTTCCTGATCAAGCTCTTCTGGTTTAACACCAAGTTCCTCTAATTCAGCTAATAAACGATTTTTCTGATTTTCTAGCTCCTCTAGCTTAGCTTCAGCACGATAACGCATATCCCTTGCTTTATCAATCGCTTTTTTCATTTGGGCTAATTGCTGTTCAACTGTCACATTATCACCTTCCTAATTAGAATCATTTTCATGCGTACAAATGGACTGTCCACAAGTTGGACATGTTCCTTCAGCAAGCAAGCGCTTCTGCCATTCTGACTCTGCCTTTTCTTGTTCTACTATTTGCACCTGAATGAACCGTTTTCCTTCTTTTAGCCTCGTATCGAACTCTTCTAACTGTGTTTGGAGTGCTTTAAGACGAGTAACGCTTTTAATATGCTTCTGTGATCGATTCTTGCCGTAGTGTTGTTTGGTTGATTAGCGGTAGTCGCTTGACTAACTCATTTACTTCTTGATGTTGTTTGGAATAGGCGTTAATTCGGTTTTTCATAGCCGTTAATTGCTCAAATTTCCGCTGGTTTTTTGCGATTTTTTCGACTGTTGTAAGATTAATTGAGTTCACAAAGCTAGATCGTGCGATTCGCCTTTGTTCCTGTTGCTCGGCACTCTTCATCTTTCTTTGTTGAAGCAAGAGTAGCTTTAGCTTAGTAAGCAAAGTGACAAGCTCAGTTGTATGTTCATATCTTTGCGAAGCCTTTTGTGTATGCTGCGTCTTTTTAAGCCATTCTTGACAAATCAAAATCGCTTTTTGAATGTCATGGTAGTACTTGCTTTTTTGTTCAAAGGACACAAAACGGCTTCTGAGCACATCTAGTTGCTCTAACCTTCTTGCCCAATCATCCACGTTTCGAACAAGCTCCATTCTTTTCTTTGTTTCATTTTTTTCAGTTTGTAATCTCTCTTTTTGTTGTTTCAGGTATTCGAGCTTACTCATTCTTTCTTCTAACTGCTTTACTCGTTGAATTTGTTTCTCTACTTCATTTAATTGACCTCTCATAACATTGAGAGGTTCATAAGGTACTAATTCTTCACGAAGCTTGTCAATCGCTTGCTGTTCATGCTTAAGACGTTGGTTCAATTGCGAAAGATCTTTCGTCGTATCACGAATCGCCATATCCAAAAAATGCGCCCCGCTAATTCGCCCTAGTGTTTTCGCTCGAATAGAACTTGTTTGCTCTAATAAAAATGGACCATCTAGCTGTTGCGATAAATGAATCATTAATTCATGATCATGATCAATTCGTAAATGTCCCATCCCATGCGCCTCAAGAACTTCATCTGGCACATGAATACCAAAACCTTCAAGCACAAGCTCTTCTTGACCTGCTTTACGAACAGTATAACGATTCTTTGAATTGGTTCTTTCTCGTATCAAGACCGTTTCATTATCAAACGAGACTGTCACACGAACAAAGTCCGCTCCAACACGAATAAAATCAGTTCCTCGAGGCTGGTTGTATAATGCCCAACGTATCCCTCTTAAGATTGCAGTTTTACCACTGTCCGACTGGCCAACTAAGACATTCAAGCCTTCACTGAATTCAACGAACGTGTCTAGATGAGATTGAAAGTTTTCTAACCGTACAGCTTGAATGTTAGTCATATTCCCCGTCCTTCCATAACTCTTCAATGACAGTCATTCTTCTTAGAGCTTCGTGTTTGACCTTTTCCTCCACGTTTTTTAATGATGCAATATCTTGAATAATATCACTCATATTTAAAGTTTGAAACTGCGATGATTCCTTTACCTGCTGAACAAAGCTATGAAGCTTCTCCTCTTGGTGAACAGCTTTTTCTAGAAAGGACCGATCTAATACCTCATCACCATTTTTTGCACAAGATATCATTTGTTCTCGCAAGGAGATTGCATCTTTTGTGATTGTCCCAATAATGACTTTGGGCATTCTGCTTATTTCGGACCAATGATTATTAACACGAGACAAAGCTCCAGGGTTACAAATGTATTTGCCATTTCGCTCTTTAATCCCAAATCCACCATGAAAATGACCAGTTAATATAATATCCGCAGTCGTTCCCCATATATGGTCAATAACGGTATGGGCAATTCCTTCTGGTAACGCTTTTTCGACAAGCATGCTATGCACGAGATGCACGAGAATATCTGCATTTGTCTCGTTTGTTGGATAATAATCTAGCTTTGGGTCACGCTGGTCAAGATCATAATGGTATGGTTGTCCACTAATTTGCACACGTATACCATTTTTTTCAATATGGATCGGGTTGCTTGGTTCAATCACTCGCATGACTCCAAATGAATCCATTAACCCTAGCATTGTTCTTGATATTGTCTCTGGATTATGACCAAATGTATCGTGGTTACCAGCTACGACATAAATCGGCATCGTTGCTTTCATGAAGATCTTTGCAAATTGCCCAACGACATGCGGAGATAAATCAGGTCGGTCAAATACATCTCCACCATGTAAAAGGAGATCAACTTGTTCCTGTTAGCGACTTGAATGACTTCCTCTAATTTCTCTTTTAATGTATCAACATAAACATCTAATCGATTTTTAGGAGTCGTTCCACGTATATGAGTGTCTGTTACATATAAAAATTTCATTTTACACCTCACCAATCTTAAAAGAATAAGCACCTTATACAGGTGCTTATTCACGTTGATTTCTACATTATTTATTTTAAATCAAAAGGGACGTTCTCTGCTTCTTCGGCGTTAGCCGCTTCTACGAGAATCTCACCATTCAATCCATGGTGATCACGAATCAATGATTCGATTTGTTCAGTAAGAGCTTTATTTTCTTTCAGGAATTGCTTCGAGTTCTCACGTCCCTGACCAAGTCGTTCCTCGTTAAATGAATACCAAGCCCCACTCTTTTGAACAATATCAAGTTCAGAAGCAATATCTAAAATAGAACCTTCACGTGAAATGCCTTCTCCATACATAATGTCTACTTCAGCCACTTTGAATGGAGGAGCTACTTTATTTTTAACAACTTTAATTCTTGTTTTATTTCCAACCATGTCATTTCCTTGTTTCAATGTTTCAGCACGACGAACCTCAAGGCGTACAGAAGAATAAAATTTAAGAGCACGACCACCAGGAGTTGTTTCAGGATTCCCGAACATAACCCCCACTTTTTCACGAATTTGATTAATAAAAATCGCAATCGTTTTTGATTTATTAATCGCACCGGAAAGCTTACGAAGTGCTTGTGACATGAGACGAGCCTGTAAGCCTACGTGGCTATCCCCCATATCCCCTTCAATTTCTGCTTTCGGTACAAGTGCTGCCACACTATCAATTACGATCATATCAACCGCTCCACTACGAACAAGGGCCTCTGCAATCTCAAGTGCCTGTTCTCCTGTATCTGGTTGTGAGAGCAAGAGCTCATCAATATCAACGCCTAGCTTTTGTGCATAAACTGGATCAAGAGCATGTTCTGCATCAATAAATGCAGCCTGACCACCTTGGCGCTGAATCTCTGCAATGGCATGAAGGGCAACGGTCGTCTTACCTGAAGATTCAGGTCCGTATACTTCAACAACGCGTCCTTTCGGATATCCCCCAACTCCAAGTGCAATATCAAGTGCAAGCGCGCCACTTGAGATCGTCGAAACACGTTGATCAGTTTGTTCCCCAAGTTTCATAATCGAACC
The DNA here is from genome assembly GCA_963838465.1 of uncultured Bacillaceae bacterium. Taxonomy (GTDB): domain Bacteria; phylum Bacillota; class Bacilli; order Bacillales; family Bacillaceae_D; genus Halalkalibacter. Next base: position 396,676 of record CAWIQZ010000017.1, on the reverse strand, counting down.
TTTTCCAAATTGTTTCTCAATTTGGCGCAATGCCATATCAAGAGCTGCCTTACGATCGCTCATTAAAATCTCTCCTCTATAATTAAAAATGATTTATATGAATTGGTGAAAAGCGAATCTATGTTTTGTACCTTTCTATCATACCTTGTTTTATCGCTTTTGCCAATAGTTTTTACGAACATTTATTCGGTTATTGATTCATTAGGAACATAGAAGGGAAGGATTTAAAAGAAGAAAGGCAAGAAGGAGCCACATAGAGGGTGAGACTCCTTCTACCTTAAAACATGAGAGCAGACAATCGTGATATCACAGATCAGTAGTCTGCTTTTTCTCAAGCTAGAAGAATGTTTTAATTGCGTGTTGTTGGTGTAGTTGGCGTTCTTCGCTCGCGTTTCGGACGTGGTTTAGCGGGTTCTAAATTTACTCTTGCACCATTAATTCTTGAATAACGTAATGCTTCATATACAAATGGAGCCACTTCTTCTGGAACTTCAACAAACGTGAAATTCTCAAAAATATCAATTCTACCAACAGCTTTGCCAGGGATACCTACAAGCTCTGAAATTTCTTCCGTTAAAATTTTCGGAGTCATGTTCACGTTTCTACCGACATTAATAAAGAAACGAACCATTCCTTTTGCTCCACCCGTTTCTCCAAACTGATAACCAGCTTCATCTGTTGATGAATCCGTGGAAAAATTCATTCTTCAAAAGAGCAGAAACCACATCCTTCAGGAGAATGCTCAGCAAGCACCTCTTCCACAAGAGGTAAAAATAACTCCATTTCTTTTCCACCTGCTGCGATCGTATCTGAGATCAGCTTTTTCCATGAGCTCTGTTGTTTCTCCACAACGTCTTCAATCGTTGGCACATCCTGAGATGGAATACTCATCTTAATTTCTTGCTCAATGGAACGTAAATGCTTCATTTCACGAGGAGTAACAAGCGTAAGCGCTAATCCTTTACGACCAGCACGACCAGTCCGACCAATTCGATGTACATAACTTTCCGGATCTTGCGGAATATCGTAGTTAATCACATGCGTCACATTCTCGACATCAATCCCTCGCGCCGCAACATCTGTCGCAATGAGAAAATCAATTGATAGAATCACGGAATTTTTTCATGACGGCATCACGTTGAGATTGAGTAGAGATCCCCGTGTAATCCATCTGCCATGTAACCGCGTGCTTGAAGTGCTTCGGCAAGCTCTGCTACCCCTTTTTTTGTACGGCAAAATAAAATGCCAAGCCCAACATCCTCACTATCAATAATTCGACAAAGTGAATCAACTTTATTACGCTCTAACACTTTATAATACATTTGATTGATTAACGGAGCAGTCACTTCACCTTTATTAATCGTCACTGTCTTAGGAGCTGTCATGTATTTACGTGAAAGCTTCTTAATAGCAGGAGGCATCGTTGCTGAGAAAAGCAACGTTTGCCGCTCCGCTTTTACCTGTACGCAGAATCGCCTCAATGTCATCAACAAATCCCATATCAAGCATTTCATCTGCTTCATCAAGAACAATCGTATGCACGCGATCAAGCTTCAATGTTTGGCGACGTAAATGATCCAAAATACGCCCAGGCGTTCCAATGACAACTTGAACACCTTGTTTCAATGCCTTAATTTGATGACCAATCGATTGACCACCATAAATCGGTAATGTGCGAATATGTTTTATGAACAGATAGTTTCTGTAATTCTCCAGAAACTTGAATAGCTAACTCACGTGTCGGAGTTAAAATAAGCGCCTGCACATAGCGATCAGATGTCACTTTATCAACAACTGGAATTCCAAATGCTGCTGTTTTTCCAGTACCTGTTTGAGCTTGTCCGATCACATCTCCACCTTCGAGTATGACAGGAATCGCTTTTTCTTGAATAGGAGATGGTTCTTCAAAGCCCATGTCTTTAATTGCCCGTTTAATTGGTTCTGAAATCTGAAAATCATTAAAATACGTTGTCATTCTGTTTTATTCCACCTTTTCAATTCGTTCAACAAATAGAAACATCCATACTTCATCGCACGCTCTCGAACAGCTTCACGACCTCCACCAAGTAAAAGTTCAAAACTAAGAGGAGATGGTGTGAATCCTGCTATACCTATATAAACTAGTCCCCGGGTCTTTACCTTCTTGGGACATGGGTCCGGCTACTCCTGTAAAGCTAATCGCAATATCAGCGAGATATTGCTCTTTAGCACACGTTGCCATTTCAATCGCACAATGATGACTAATTACTCCATATTCGTCTATCACTCTTTTCGACACTCCAAGGACATTTTCCTTCACATCCGTTGCATAAGAAACTGTGCCTCCTCGAAAAATCGCCGAGGATCCCGAAAACGAAGTTAGTTCTGTTGAAAATTTTCCACCTGTAAAACTTTCTGCTGTTGCTATCGTACAGCGTTTTTCGTGTAATTGCAAAAAGAGCTGCTCCATCAGAGAGGTTTCCCCGTAGCCATACATATAGGAACCGACACGCTTGTTGATTTGCTCTTCCGTTTCATCCAACATTCTTTTTCGCTCTGTCTCACTCGCATGCTTAACTGTCAGTCTTAACGTTACTTCTCCATCACTCGCTAATGGAGCAATCGTCGGATTTGACTGAGCCTCTAAAATATCAAGTAGTTCAGTCTCTAATTGAGATTCCCCAATATCAAAAAAACGGAGAACGCGAGAAGTAATCGATGATGCATTCTCTCCTAGCATCTCAGTTAGATGGGGAATGAGTTCATTTTTGAACATTGGTTTCATTTCTTTTGGAGGACCAGGTAGTAAAACAATCGTCGTCTCTTTAAAGCGAACGACCATACCAGGAGCCATTCCAAAATGATTGAATAACGCCGTACTTCCATTAACAACTAAAGCCTGCTTGCGATTGTTTGCAGTCATCGTCCTTTGACGTTTCACAAAATAATCCTCAATGCTACGTAACGATTCCTCATGATACGTCAATTCTTCACCAACAAATGAGGCAACCGTTTCCTTCGTTAAATCATCTTTCGTTGGACCAAGTCCCCCAGTAATGATTAAGATATCTGCTCGTCTATGAGCTTGTTCCAATGCATCATGTAACCGTTGTTCATTATCACCAACCGTTGTTTGATAAAAAACATTAATACCTAATTCAGCAAGCTCTTGTGAAAGAAATACCGCATTCGTATTAACAATTTGTCCAAGAAGCAATTCAGATCCAACAGAAATGATTTCAGCATTCATATCTATCAACCACCTACTACTTCGATTTTAGGAGAATATGCTTGTTTTTTTGAAAATAATCAAACCCAGAAATAATTGTTAGCAATGTAGCCACCCAAATCGCAATCATATCAAATGGTAGGGAAATGGCTTGGAAAGGCCAATTATGTAACATAAGAGCAGATATGGCGATGATTTGTGCAACTGTCTTTAACTTCCCTAACTGACTAGCTGCAATAACCTCTCCTTCAGCAGCTGCAACTAAACGAATTCCCGTCACAGCAAATTCTCGGCTAATGATCAAAATCGCCATCCAGGCTGGAAGAAGCTGTAATTCAACTAAAGCAATGAGCGCAGCTGTAATCAATAATTTATCAGCAAGCGGATCTAAAAATTTACCGAAATTTGTGATTAAATTCAACTTACGAGCATAGTATCCATCAAGCCAATCTGTTGCTGAAGCTAGAATGAAAATCAATGCAGCAATTAGATGCGCAATCGGCAATGTTGTCCCGAGAAAATGCACCTCACCAAAAGGTAGGGGACTGAGCAAAAAAATCATAAATAAGGGGATCAGAAAAATACGCGAGATGGTAATTTTATTTGGTAAATTCAAAGACGTTCCCTTCTTTCACAACAATGATTGTTACAATTCTAACCTGTGAGATAGTTGAATAGTTGCATTGCCATTATAATCGATCCTTGAGAATATTGTAACATATTCATTCTTTAATTGATAAATTCGACCAAACCATGCTCGAGCAATTTGAATAAGAAAAAAAGCATCCGAAAATGGACACTTTTATTCTGTAACGGACTCATTCACAGTACGAATGTCAATTTTCTGATGAACAATATCCAAAGGAAATTCAAGTAGTTCACCAGCAATAAATAAACGAGCATTTTGAGAAGCGCCAAAATTGAATACCACTTGGTTTTCTTCCGCTAAATCTTCCAATATGATTTCCTCACCTGCTCTAGGCTCCCCGCTATATAAGACGGTACCTTCTGCATTCGTGACATTAATATAGGAGGTGCCAGTCAATTCCATTCGCACCTCGGTCAATTGACCATTCTCTAAATGATAATATGACGTATTACCTACACTCTCAACAAATGTCAACTTTACTTCAGGTTCTGGCTCCGGTTCTGTGCTTCAGGTTCTGGCTCTACTTCAGCTCTCTTCCTCTTCCTCAGGGATGATCCGACTTCTCCCGAAAAATCTACATCTTCTACATTTGCGGTTTCATCTGGAGAAACAGGTTCATCATTTGTGCCCCCTCCCCACTGTAACATTAACCAAATTGCAACAACGATAACAAAAAGGAAAACAATAGCCATCATTGCCGGGAGAATCGAACTTCTTTTTGCTCGACTCTTTGGCGCTACTGCTGATTTGGTTCGCTCTGCACGTGAAGGCAACGTAACGGCTTCTCGCTGAGGATTCGGCAGCTCATTTCGATATTGTTCAAACAACGGATCAGGGTCAAGCCCAATAGTCTCAGCATACGTCTTGACAAACGCTCTCGCATAAAACAATCCTGGTAATGTATCGAAACGTCCTTCTTCAATAGCTATTAAATACCGTTTTTGAATCTTTGTTGTTCGTTGAAGGTCATCCAAAGAGATCTGCTTCTGCTCACGTACTTCCTTTAAATGTTGACCTAATTCTGACAATCCTAACACCTACCTACACCTTTAGCTTATATCAAAAGAGGAAAAGCCTGATTCAACCACTTCGTACGTAATCTCTTCACTTTCATCATTTCTAAGTTCAATAATACAATCAAAATCATCCAACTCATATTCAGTTTCACGGACAAAAATGTCTGGATGCTCTACTACCTTTACAGCAGGAATTCTCATAATATCACGGACAAGCGTGCGATGTTTTTCCGTTGAACGCATTGTTGTGACAATTCCATCAATTATAAAAATATGATCTTCACTTAATTCATCATCGGCCAATTGACTTCTTACCGTTTGTCTTAGCAAAGTTGATGAAATAAACGACCATCTCTTATTTGCACAGACACTAGCCGCCACAATCGACTCTGTTTTACCAACACGAGGCATCCCCCGAATTCCAACAAGGAAATGACCTTCACGTTTATAAAGTTCTGCCATAAAATCAACAAGTAATCCAAGCTCTGTGCGAATAAAACGAAACGTTTTCTTATCATCTGCATCACGTTCAATATAGCGACCATGACGAATAGCCAGTCGATCACGAAGTCTTGGCTCTCTAAATTTTGTGACGGAAATATCTTCAATGATTTCTACAATGGCTCTAAACCGAGCAACCTGATCATCACTTGCACTTCGAATTAACATACCGCGTCTCATATTGTCAACACCATTTATCGTCACAATATTAATAGCTAACATCCCAAGCAGAGAAGAAATATCCCCAAGAAGTCCGGGTCTGTTATTATGTATTTGATATTCAAAATACCATTCTTTTATATCCATTTGCGCCACCCTTTATAGCAATGTTATATACGAGGTTGGGGAAAATGAGTTCATTCTTCTTAAGAATTCTCTCCCTTTCATGATAATTGATTTTATTCACAAATGAAAGAACTTTGTCGGAATAAATTGTATTTGAAAGCATGCATCAATACTGCTGGTTATTGTTAGTATCGTTTTTTTACCCAAAGTGTGAGTACTAGACTCTTTTTCAACCGTTCATTAATATTTGAAAAAGATAGTGAGATTTTATAACAGTTAAAGAAAAGATATCTCAGCGCAAATCGATTTCACTATGACGTCTTCTATTGGTCCTTCACTAAGTTAGTTCGCTTGCAACTTGGAAGTCGCTAAGTTCACGTCCTGTAAAGGGAAACTTCGCTAAGTTCGCCCGCGTCCTGTAAAGGGAAACCTCGCTAAGTACGTTCACATCGTGTGAACAACGCCAGGTACCCGCGTCCTGCAGGCAACGCCAGGTACCCACATCCTGTGGGCATTGAAAAAGAGGGTGACTCATTAGGGTCTGACTGGGCTAGTGAACACCTTTTTGCGCTTTATAAAAACGAGCACAAAATCGTGTTACTAGGGGTCAGACACTTGCGTTTTGAGTCACCCTCTACTTTTTACGTCATTACTTTCATTTTGAACGAGCTTCACCATCATGTTTGCAATGGCGTGCTGCTCCTGCTCATCAGCTACACGCCACATCTCAGCTAAGACACGTTCTTGTTCATTTTTAGGTTCAATTTGTTGCGATAAATATTCACCAACTTGATAAGCAACATCAGAGACAACATTTTGCGTCATTCCTTCGTTTTGTGCTTGGTTGAGACGACTCCCTAAGAAATCTTTCCATTGCTCCCAATTGTCGAGTACAGACATGTAAATTCCTCCTTGATAATGTACTTCGACTTTATTTTTCGTTATTTACCTAAAACTATACATGGAAAGTTTTTTAGCAATACCAAGCACCGTTAACTGAAAGGATCTGACCGTTGATATAATTTGCTTTTTGTGAAGCAAGAAAAGCTACTGCATCTGCTACATCTTGAGGTTTCCCAAGCGTATTAGCAGGAATATCCTCAGTAAGTTGCACGAGATGTTCGACGCCATTTTTCGTTAGCATCTCTGTCTCAATCGCACCAGGAGCAACGCCGTTAACTTGGATATTACTTGGCGCCACTTCTTTTGCGAGCCCTTTTACAAAGCTATTTAATCCACCCTTTGCGGCAGAATAAGCCACTTCACAGGAAGCACCCGTCAATCCCCAAATCGAGGAAACAACGACGATTTTCCCTCCTCGGTTTTTAATCATTTGCGGTAATAATGTACGTGTTACTTTCATTGGGTTCAGTAAATGAATATTCATGACCTTATTTAATTCTGCATTTGTCATGTCTGTAAATAACCCAAATGGGCTCGTTCCTGCGTTATGGATAAGCGTATCAATCGTAAGCGCATGAGGGAGAGAACTAAGGAGCTGTTCATCTCCATCATCACTCGTTAAATCAGCGGAAACAAGTGTCACGATCGCCCCTTTTTCTTCACATTCCTTAGCCAACTGTTCTACTGCTAAGTGATTTCGATAATAATGCAAAAAAAGAGAGCAGCCTAGGAGTAGCCAGCTCTCTTGCGATGGCAGAACCAATTCCTCCAGATGCTCCTGTAATTAAAATATGTCTCATCTCACTGTTCATACCCTTCTGCCTTCACTTGGCATACCGTAAAGCGATCAAATTGAAAATGATCTTCTAATACTTCTTGCAAATGCTCTGCTGTTAGGCTCTCAAGCACTGGTACAACATCAAACAAATTCATATCGTTAAATTGATAACGAGTAAACTGATTCGCAATATATTCTGGAGAATTGAGAGAGCGTAGAAACGATCCAATTTTCTTTTTAACCGCTCGCTTAACACGCTCTTCTGATAGGTTGGTTTGCTTAAATGATTCAACCATTTCTTTGATTCTTTCCGCTAATTTATCTGGATGTTTCGTATCGCCACCGATAATGGTAAATCCAAATCCTTCCTCTGACGAATGATCGAATGAGAATGAATCATCAATCAACCCTTCATCATAAAGATCTTGGTATTGATCAGAGCTTTGACCAAACATCATATCAAGTAAAATCGTGATAGAAAGCTCTCTTTTTAATAATTCTTCACCTTGACGTGTCGCGCCTTTTTCTTTAAACCCGACCAAACATTTTGGTGTTTGTACTGGCATCGTAATGATATTCTTTTCCTTCGCAACACTCTCAGGCTCTTCATCAAAAAATCGTTGAATGAGTGTCGGCTTAGCAAATTCCTTTTTAGCTTGATTTTCTCTTATTTGTTTCATAATCGTTTCTGGATCAACTGGTCCAACAACAAAGAACAGCATATTACTTGGATGATAAAATGTCTCATAGCAAGTGTATAATAAATCTTTAGTAATATGCGAAATCGATTCAATTGTCCCAGCAATATCAATTTTAACTGGATGTGTTTTAAACATGTTTTCAATCACACCAAAATAAACACGCCAATCAGGATTATCATCATACATCGTAATCTCCTGATTAATGATTCCTTTTTCTTTTTCAACGCTTTCCTCAGTAAAATAAGGATGTTGAACAAAATTAAGAAGGGTTTCAAGATTTTTTTCAACGTTTGAGGTGCTTGAAAATAAGTAAGCTGTTCGTGTAAAGCTAGTAAAAGCATTCGCCGATGCCCCTTGTTTACTGAAATCCTGAAACACATCACCTTCTTCATCTTCAAACATTTTATGCTCTAAAAAATGGGCAATCCCATCCGGAACTTCAATCGGATCTTGCTTTCCGAGGGGTGTAAAATGTTTATCAATTGATCCATATTTTGTCGTAAATGTTGCATATGTTTTATTAAATCCCTTTTTCGGTAAAATATATACGTTTAATCCATTATCAAGCTGCTCATGATAAAGAGTTTCTTCTAATTGTGAGAATTGAACTGGTTTCATTGGCTCGCCTCCTTACCTTTTAAAAAGTAAATCGTATCTAATTTTACTTTGTTGGCAACACGGATCAAATCTTCTTTCGTGACCGCATCAACTTGATTGAGCCACTCTTCCATCGTTCTCTTATAACCACTGACAACTTGATGATAAGCTAATTCAACAAAGCCTCTAGCAACATCGGCCGTTTCAAGAATTTGATTTTTTATCATCGCTTTTGTTTGTTCCACTTCTTGATCGGTAAAATCACCTTTTTTCATCGCTTGAAATTGCTCTTTAATAATCTCAACTGCACGCTCGTATTTATTGAATTCGATTCCTGACATGACCATCATGACACCTTTATGACTTTCAAGTCGAGAGGCTGCATAATAAGCAAGACTTTCTTTTTCTCGAACATTTATAAATAGTTTCGAATGCGAAAACCCACCGAAGAGCCCATTACACACTTGCATAGCGACATAGTCTTCATCAGCAGTATGTGGTATAGGTGCGAAAACCCATATGTAGTTTTCCTTGCTTCACGTCCTGCTCTTCATGAACAATTCGTTCCTCCCTCACCTCTGGACTAGGAGTGGTTTGCATTGAAGATGTCGATTGATGATTGTTCGTAAGCGCTTGAAAAGCTGTAGTTGCTTGATCTAGTGCTTTCTTTTCATCAATGGCTCCAACCATATAGAGATCAACCTGATTATTTTTTAAAACATTTTGATAATACGTATAGATGGATTCTTTTGTAATAGCTTCAACTTCTTCCACTGTGCCAAATGCTGTCAGTGCAAAGGGTTCATTTTTACACATTTCTTCCGTTATTCGAACATTGGCATAACGCATTTTGTCATCGTAAACCGATTGAATTCGTTGTGTGAGAGAACGTTTTTCATTTTCAATTACTGATGCAGCAAAGCTTCCTTCTTCAAGCCTTGGATTAAGGACAACTTCAGCTAATAACGACAATGCTTGTTCAAATAGTGGAGTGGTATCCGATAAGAACCGTTCATTTGCTACATCTAAGCGAATTGTAATGATATGCTGTTCTCCCTTTTTCTGAACATCAGTCACAAGCGTCGCTCCATACATCTCATCAAGTCGTTCACGCAATTGCTTTCTAGTCGGACTGACTGCTGTCCCATTTTGTAAAACATGGGGAAGAAGCGCACGTATGCAACGGTTTCTTTTTCAAGCGGTGCTTTAATCATTAAGATAAGTGAATTCGTTTTGTATTTATCTGTTTTCACTGTGTGGACGGTTAAACCGTTTAATTCATGAATATGTTCAGCTAATTGGTTCACGTCAATCATCTCCTTTTCACCAGTCAGGCTTAGGTTATGCTTTCACTCTTCTTCTTACTACGTGGAATTTAAATTTATCTGCACGGAAATAATTTAATGAATAGAGCAAAGGCTGTTCTAATTGATCATAATGCATTTGTTTGAGTAATAATAGCGATGATTCAGGATCACATTCCAAAATCTCAGAAATGTGCTCATGGTAGCCAATAGGCTCAATATACGTAACAGCATATGTAATCGTCCGCCCAATCTCTTCTAAAAAACGAAAAATAGATTTCGTTTCATGGATTGAATGATTTTCAACAAGCTCATTAGGAATTCGGTCCAAACAGTAGACAACGGGAGTTCCATCAGCTGTACGTACACGCTCAATTTCCATGATCTCATTTAATTCATCATTATCAAACTTGCGACGGTCCTCATCCGTTGCTGGCTGGACAGATGAAGATAAAAAAATGGTTCCAGGCGTCATATTTGCTTGAATGATCATATCGGTTACACTGTGCATTTCTTCAATACCAGCAGTGAATAGCGGTTTTGAGTGAACAAACGTTCCTACTCCATGCCTGCGAATGACTACACCATCCTCTTCCAACAAGCGAAGCGCTTCTCGTAATGTAGCCCGCTCACTCCAAGCAGCTTTGATAGTTCAAATTCAGAAGGTAACTTTTCTCCTTCAACATACGCTTTCGTCTCTATATCTTCTTTTAAGCGATCAATCACTTGCAAATATAATGGTCTATGATCTGTCTTGATCACTCTCTCCACCCCTTTAATTATTCTCTATCTGCCCCCACGCCGTGGGTACCTGGCTGGCGTTGTTCACACGACGTGAACGTACTTAGCGAGGTCTCCCTTCACAGGACGCGAGTGGTCTTAGCGAAGTTACCTTTCTTCCACAACACCAGCGCTCTTACCGAACTATCACATACCCGAAGTTTCATCTTCTCTCGGCTTTTCTATTAACACTTCTCTTGGTTTACTTCCTTCATAAGGACCAACAATTCCTCTCACTTCCATCTCATCAATTAATCTAGCTGCACGAGTGTAACCAATTCGAAACCGCCTTTGCAGCATGGATACCGAAGCCGTATTCATTTCCGTAATAAGCTCAACAGCTGAATCATATAATTCATCTTCAACCTTATCCTTTACTTGTTTTTCTTCAGACGGTGTCATCTCTTCTTGATATTGAGCCTTTTGTTGAGAAATAACAAATTCAACCACTTCCTCAACTTCTTGATCAGAGAGAAAAGCCCCTTGAATCCGAGTCGGTTTTGTTGCCCCAACAGGCATGTACAGCATGTCCCCTCGTCCAAGCAGCTTCTCGGCACCGCCAGAATCTAAAATCGTTCTGGAATCGGTTTGCGAAGACACACCAAAAGCAATTCTGGAAGGAATGTTTGCTTTTATCACTCCGGTAATGACATCAACAGACGGTCGCTGTGTCGCAATAATCATATGAATTCCTGCTGCACGTGCCATTTGTGCAAGTCTTGCAATCGAGTCTTCCACATCACCTGAGGCAACCATCATTAAATCAGCAAGCTCATCCACAATGACGACGATATAAGGAAGTGTCGGTTGTTTCGCTTCCTCCGTTTCATTCTGGCGCTTAACCAAATCATTATACCCTTCAATATTTCTCGTCCCGCTATGAGAAAATAAATCATAGCGGCGCTCCATTTCAGCGACGACTTTCTTTAACGCTTGCGACGCTTTTTTTGGTTCTGTCACGACCGGCGTTAACAGATGAGGAATGCCATTATAAACAGTTAATTCGACCATTTTAGGATCGATCATCATCAGTTTTACTTCATGCGGCTTCGCTTTTAAGAGAATACTTGTGATAATCCCATTAATACAAACACTTTTTCCACTTCCAGTAGCACCTGCAACAAGAAGATGAGGCATTTTATTTAAATGCGCAAGCACTGGCTCACCTGATATATCCCGACCTAGTCCAACAGCAAGAACATTTATCTTCTGCAAACGATTTAGGTGTATCCAGTACTTCTCTTAGTGTTACGATTGCTACCTCTTGATTTGGTACTTCAATCCCAATCGCAGATTTTCCAGGAATCGGTGCTTCAATGCGAATATCTTTTGCTGCAAGAGCAAGAGCCAAATCATCAGCTAAGTTGACAATTTTACTTACTTTCACCCCAACATTAGGATTGACTTCATATTTTGTTACAGCTGGTCCTAAGTGTACCTTTGTAACCCTCGCTTTAACGCCAAAGCTCTCTAATGTTTGTTCAAGCTTTCTTGCGTTCGCTGTTAGCTGTCTTTTTTCATTTGATTGACTAGGATTATTAGGCAGTTTCAGCAATTCAACGACTTGGCAGCTTATAGGCTTTATTTGTTTCTTGTGCTGTCACGAGTGGTGCTTGAATCTCTACATCAACCTCTGTTTCTGTCAGTTGTTCAGCTTGTTCTTTTGAATTGTTGGGCATTTTCGCCTCTTGTATCGTCCGATAGGCTTTTTGCGAGAAATCAACAATTTCAGGTTCCATTCTTCATTGCTACTCTTTGCATTCTCGTTCCTCTCTATCGTTGTTTTTCCTTTTTACGAGTCCTTTTTTGCCTTTTACACTTCTCGTTCCTCAGACATTTTTTCTTTTGAATTTACTCGCATTTGCTTCATTTCAGTAAATAGACTACTAAACGTTTCACTAACAAATACATAACTTTTTCTAAAGCCTTTCCAACAATCTCAGAAATTGATGTTCCAGTCATTAAAATAAAACCAATAATAAACAAAACAAAGCATAAAAAATAAGTACCCGCTTCTGCAAATAAAAAGTGACTGACAGCAAATGCAAGTGAACCAATCATTCCTCCTCCTAAATCGGTTGGAGGATATTTCTCCTCTCATTTCCATCCAAAATAAATTCCAAGTATTTCGGATGACAGATTGATCTTGAAACCCTTCCTGCCCGCTAAGCTGATTGAAAAGTCCGACATGACTAAACAAAACAAATGAAAGGATCAATACATAGAACCCTGACATTCTCCTTGTCCATAGTTTTGGGTTCTGTCGTTTGATCATGATATACAGAGCAACCACGAGCAAGCCAATTGCTAAAACCGCTAAACCATTCACCTAAAAAAAAACGAAACATTCGAACAAATGTTTCTCCTACTGAACCTAGACGTGCAAATGTAACGACAGCAATGACTAATAAGCCGAGACCGATAATTCATACGTAAGCTGCGATTTCCACTCGGTTTTTCTTTTTTTCTTTCGTCTTGCCATACGTTTCACCCTTTACAACAATAAATCTAACCAACATATTTAAGAAGCAGCCAATATTGGCTGCTTCGACCATGCTTGGATTAAGTTAATTATAGCATAAGACATTCACTGTCTACATAGCTAAAATTGAGGTTTTGCTTGAATAATTGCTCCTGGTGTGTATTTTTCATTAAGATAATGCATTGGATTTCCACTTATTAATCGAACAACACGGTATTGTTCAGGGTTTATCTGTTCAATAACTAATTGCCCTGCTTCGCATGAAATGATCTGTTGCGATGCATAGCTTTGTTTCATCTTCAGGAAAAATGTATTCATTCGGCACCATTGTATAAAGAATCATTGAACGACATCTCCTTCTGCATGCTTCTGGCGATAGCTGTCAATCAATTCATTTAATTTCTTTATGGCCTGACCAATTCCACCAACTTCATTAATTAACCCATACTTTACCGCATCTGTGCCGACGACATTTGTGCCAATATCGCGTGTCAAATTGCCTTTTGAAAACATTAATTCTTTAAATTTCTCTTCTGTTATATTTGAATTTTTCGTGACAAAGTTAATCACTCGCTCTTGCATTTTATCTAAGTATTCAAATGTTTGAGGTACACCGATGACTAAGTCCAGTTAATCGAACAGGATGAATCGTCATTGTCGCTGTTTCTGCAATGAAAGAATAATTAGACGCCACAGCAATAGGTACCCCTATTGAATGGCCTCCACCTAAGAACAAGTGTAACAGATGGCTTTGACATTGAAGCAATCATTTCTGAAATCGCTAAGCCTGCTTCAACATCTCCCCCTACTGTATTTAAAATTAACAACAGTCCTTCAATTTTAGGATTTTGCTCGATAGCCACAAGTTGAGGAATAATATGTTCATATTTCGTTGTTTTATTTTGTGGTGGGAGTTGCATATGTCCTTCAATTTGCCCCACTACCGTCATACAATGGATATTCGATTGATCCATATCTGGAACATTCGTTTGTCCTAGCTCTTGAATTTTTTCAATAATGCCAGATCCTTTTTCGTCTTTTGCTGGTAGCTTGGTGGCTGTGGCTGTTCAAGGTATGGGTTTTCCATTGTCATAGCCAGCTTCCTCCTTTTATGATTTCTATATGTAGTATGAGCCTTTTTATAATTCTCTATCATCCGAATCATTACAAAAAAGAAAAAGCGCAACATCTGTAAAATCAATGTTTTGCACTTTCCATGTGTTACTTATACTTCCATAATAATCGGTAAAATCATTGGACGTCTTTTTGTTTTTTCAAATAAAAAGCGACTGAATCCTTCTCGAACATTACTCTTTAATGAAGACCATTCATTGACTTTTTCATTGACACATTTCTTCAAGATTGACACCTACGAGTTCATTTGCATCTTCGAGTAGCTGTCTCAGATTCTCGTACATAAACAAAACCACGAGAAATAATATTTGGTCCAGATACAAATTCACCCGTTTTTTTGTTTAGTGTGACGACAACGACAAGAATTCCATCTTTTGATAATAAACGACGATCTCGCAAAACAATATTTCCGACATCTCCAACACCCAACCCATCAATCAGGACATTACCTGAAGGAACTTTTCCCCCTCGACGAGCTTGGCCATTTGTAAACTCAATCACTTCTCCTTTATCAACTAGGTAAATATGCTCTGGCTTTAACACCAATCTGTAATCCAAGATCACGATGAGCATGCTGCATCCGAAATTCACCATGGACTGGAATAAAATATTTAGGCTTCATTAAATTCAACATGAGCTTTAATCTCTTCTTGACTTCCGTGACCAGAAGCATGCACCTTTGCTTGACCATACACAACTTCAGCACCGATGCGATGGAGCTTATCAATAATACTAGAGACTGATTTTTCATTGCCTGGAATCGCAGATGCTGCAATGATAACCGTATCATATTCAGTAATGGTAATTTGACGATGTGCACCTTTTGCCATACGAGTTAACGCGGACATTGGCTCACCTTGACTGCCTGTCGTTAAAATCGCTAACCTGCTCATCACGGTATTTACCTACTTCATCTATTTCAATAAATAAATCCTTCGGTGCATCTAAATAGCCAAGCTTCGTTGCAATGGTAATGACACGAACCATGCTTTTTCCTACTACAACCAGCTTACGCTTCGTTTTGACAGATGCCTGAATCACTTGTTGAATTCGATGAACATTTGAAGCAAATGTGGTAACAATAATTCGCCCTTCAGTTTGCTCAAATACATCTAGAAATCCCTTGTCCAACTTCCGTTTCTGATTTCGTCGTGCCTGGTCGTTCTGCATTTGTACTGTCAGATAATAAACAAAGAACACCACGATGACCGATTGCAGCCATTTTTCCAATATCAGCTTGCTTTCCATCGACAGGTGTTTGATCAAACTTAAAATCTCCTGTATGAACGATGGCACCTTGTGAAGTGTCAATACAAACACCGACTGAATCGGGAATACTGTGATTTGTTCGGAAAAAGGAAACAGATGTTGAACCAATCTTAATCTTCGCTATTCGCATCAATTAATTTTAATGTTGTTTGGCGAGTTAAGCCTGCTTCTTTTAACTTTTCTTCTACTAGGCCAAGGGTTAGTTTTGTTCCATATACCGGAACATTTATTTTCTTTAATACGTATGACAAACCACCAATATGATCTTCATGACCGTGTGTAAGAATAATACCCTTCACACGCTCTGCATGTTCCACAAGATAAGAAACATCAGGAATAACAATATCGACTCCTAGCATATCGTCATCTGGGAACATTAATCCAGCATCAACGACTAGGATGTCTTCATCTACCTCAACAACGTACATGTTTTTCCCTATTTCACCGACTCCACCTAAGGCAAAAACACGTACTTTTTCATTCAATTCTTTTGACAATGGACGTTCCTCCTACTTTAAAATATCCTCTATGTACAGCTATATCCGTTCTTTTCATCCTTGGCGTAGATGATGTATTAAATTCGCTAAAATAACAGAAGATCATAACCTATGATCTTTTTAACCCGAACAAATCACTTGATCTTTAGTATACCTTATTTATGAAATGAAAAACAAGACTCAACTTCCTGTCTTACTAATGAGTGTCATTTTTAGAACTTAACAACACCTACCGAAAAAATAAAGAGTCAGCCCACAATGGACTGACTCGACTTAAAACAAAAGCGCTGCCTCGACTTCTTTTTCCTCGAGTTGACTTAAAGGGACAAGTGGCAAGCGAACTCCTCCAGCATCTATTCCTTTTTTTTGAAGGGCGAATTTAACACAAGTTGGATTCGGAGCAAGAAACATTGCCTTCATAACTGGTAAAAGGGAGCGATGTACACGAGCTGCTTCCTCTGTCAGCCCGTCCTTATAAGCAGAAATCATCGCCTGCAATTCATTACCAACGACATGTGATGCCACGGAAACAACCCCTGCTGCACCAATTGCCATCGCAGGTAATGTTAGTGAATCATCGCCACTGTAGACAAAGAAGTCATCATTTGTCGCTGAGATAATGGCTGCCATATCTTCTAGACTTCCACTAGCCTCTTTCACAGCTGTCACATTCTGTAGCTTTGATAAGGCAATGGTTGTTTCTGCTTGTAAATGAACCGCCGTTCTACCTGGAACGTTGTAGAGCATAACTGGAAGAGTCGTAACAGCAGCTATTTCTTTAAAGTGTTGATAAAGACCTTCCTGAGAAGGTTTATTATAATAAGGTGTAACGAGCATAATTCCATCGACACCAATATTCGTGGCAATCCTTGTAAGCTCAATTGATGCTTGCGTATTGTTGTTCCCAGTTCCTGCAATGACGGGAACCCGCTTATTAACGTACTCAACGCAAAGTTGAAATAAGGCTATCTTCTCTTCTGTTGAGAGGGTTGGTGATTCTCCTGTTGTTCCAGCAACGACTAATGCCTCTGTTCCATTTTCCAGTAAATGATCAATAAGCTTCTTCGTTTTGTCGACATCAATCAAACCTTTTTTATTAAAAGGAGTCACCATTGCCGTCAGAACATGGCCAAAGTTCATTCCCTTCAGCTCCTTACTTAGGGGTATGTTTTCAGATGTTCTACACTTGATGCTGCCCTATTTGTTCTAGATGAAACATTTGGTGAAGGGCATTAACAGCCTTAATCATATCCTCTTCTTTTACTAGGACCCAAATGGTCGTATGAGAATCTGCCGATTGAAGAATTTGGATATTCGCCCGAGATAATGCACTAACAATTTTTGCCGTAACGCCAGGAACACCCGTCATGCCTGCACCGACTGCTGAAATTTTTGCACAATGCCGCTTGACTTCTGGCTCAAAGCCCAGTTGTCGAAGAACGTTAATCGCTTGATCTGTCACTTGATCTAAAACGGTATAAACGACACCTCGAGGACTAATATTAATAAAATCGACACTAATTTTCTCATTAGCCATCGCTTTAAAAACCTTTTCCTGCAAATCGTACTGACCTTCCTTCGCCAATACTTTTATCTGCGTGACATTAGCAAGATTCGCAATTCCAGTAATTAGCCTATCCCCGACATCCTGTGCCCGTTCTGTTAACATTGATGTAACAAGGGTTCCTTTATGATCCGAATACGTCGAGCGGATATGAATCGGTAATTTTCGCCTGCATGGCAATCTCTACAGCTCGGGGATGAATGACCTTTGCACCCTGATAAGCCATATTGCAAATTTCATTATAGGTCATGGTATCTAGTGCTCGAGCATCTTTGACAATGCGTGGGTCAGCGGTCATAACACCTTCTACATCTGTGAAAATATCTACCCATTCAGCTTGAAGAGCAGCGCCTAACGCAGTAGCTGATGTATCACTTCCACCTCGACCAAGCGTCGTCACTTCACCTGTCTGAGATTGACCTTGAAACCCTGCAACAACAACGACATCATTTGTCTCTAGTTGTCTTTTTAATGATTCGCATTTCATTTCCAAAATCTTTGCATTCGTAAAATCATCATTCGTTCGAAATCCAGCTTGTGCCCCTGTTAATGCTACAGAGGATACACTCATACCATTTAAAAGATTTGAAAAGACAACTGCTGAAATAATTTCTCCACATGACACAAGAAGATCCTGCTCACGTTTTGACAGACTTGAAGGCTCCACTAAACTTAAAAGCGTATCTGTTGCATAAGGCTCTCCATCACGTCCCATTGCTGAAACAACAACGACAACCTTATAACCATTATCTACAGCTTTACGAACATGCTCGGCAGCTTTCAATCTACTTTCATCATTCCGAACCGACGTACCACCAAATTTTTGAACGATTATTTTCATAAGGCACCTACTTTTTACGATAAAGTGAAACTTCCCTCGTGGAGGTTTGCTTTATCCCTCAACTGAATGTTCGTTAAGCCAGCTATACCTCTCTTTTAATCTTAAAGGAAGGTATTACTGCTCGTTTTAGTTAGATAAGAGCCCGAGCTTAGCTAAACTTTCTGCAATTTGCACAGAATTCCAAGCTGCTCCTTTTAAAAGATTATCAGAAACAATCCACATGTGATAGCCATTATCACGATCGAGATCGCGGCGGATACGACCGACAAACACATCATTTTTGCCGACACATTCAGAAGCCAGTGGATACACTTGGTTTTCTGGATCGTCTTGTAGAGTAATACCAGGTGATGCTGCAAGCAGTTCTTTTAGTTCTGCAACGGTTGCGCCACCTTTTTCTGTTTCAATATAAACAGATTCAGAATGCCCCGTTTCGATTGGTAGACGTACACAAGTTGCTGCAACCTCAAGCTCCGGCATATGCAAAATTTTCTTCGTTTCGTTAATCATTTTCATTTCTTCAAATGTATAACCATTATCTTGGAATAAATCAATTTGAGGAATCGCATTAAACGCAATTTGATAATGCTTTTTGTCTCCTCCAACTGGTAAGATTTCAGGCGTAAATTCTTTCCCATCAAGAATATCTCTTGTTTGCTGCTTCATTTCCTCAATCGCTTCAAGTCCTGCTCCAGAAACGGCTTGATACGTTGATACAATCACTTTCTTCAGATCCGTATTTTTCACGGATTGGTTCAAGTGCTACCATCATTTGAATGGTAGAACAGTTAGGGTTTGCAATAATCCCGTTATGATTGCGTAAATCCTCTTCATTGACCTCAGGTACGACGAGAGGAATGGTTGGATCCATACGGAAAGCACTCGTGTTATCTACAACAATAGCACCGCGCTTAACCGCTTCTGGCGCTAATGCCTTCGAAACCGAGCCACCTGCTGAAAATAGCGCTATTTGAACACCTTCAAATGCTTCTGGTGTTGCCTCTTCAACTGTATATTCTTCGCCTTTAAAGGAAATCGTTTTTCCTGCAGAACGTTTTGATGATAATAGCTTAAGGCTAGCGATTGGAAAGTCGCGTTCCTCTAGTGTTTTTAACATTTGTTGTCCGACTGCACCAGTTGCACCTACAACGGCTACGTGATAGTTTGTTGTTGTCATTTCTAAAAAATCTCCCTTCAGTTCATTGCTTTAATAGTATTAACGAGAAGATGGAATGATTATAGCATATTCTACCCTGTTCGTTATCGATTTCTTCCTCTATTAAACTTTAAGGGAAATATTTCATTTGTGCAACTACGCTTATCAGCTAATCTCTGAACTTTTCCACTAAGACAGGTTGATACTGCTTACCAGCTATTGCAGACTCAACCGTTTCCACTAATGCTTCCATTCTAGCTACTAACGAGTTTGGTTTTTTGACTGGATCATCTTGACCAAATGGAATAAAGTAAATATTTTTTGTTGCCATGAGTCTCATAATATTAACCCCATTTAGCCCAAGTGCATCATTTGTTGAAATACCAAGTACGACAGGATTACCACTACGA
Source organism: uncultured Bacillaceae bacterium (assembly GCA_963838465.1). Taxonomy (GTDB): domain Bacteria; phylum Bacillota; class Bacilli; order Bacillales; family Bacillaceae_D; genus Halalkalibacter. The sequence goes on along the minus strand of CAWIQZ010000017.1, from coordinate 376,601 downwards.
AGCGTTGCCTTAGCTCCCATTAAAACAGGTGAATCTGTCAGAGCATTAGCTAGCTTACTCGTTGAATTTCCGGTGATTGGCGAAATAATCATACAGTCTAGAGGGGTCTTCGGTCCAAACGGTTCGGCTTTGACAATCGTATTGACAATTGGTTCAGCTGTAATCTCTTGAATTTTCTTTAACCAATCAGCACTATCACCAAACTTCGTGTCTGTTGATTGTACGGTATAGGAGACAAAAGGAGTGACTCTCGCACCGAGTTTTACTAATTTCTCCATCTCAGGAAGAACGGCTTCATACGTACAATGAGAACCCGTCAAGCCAAATCCAATATGCTTTCCTTCAAGTGACATATTTATCCTCCTCATTCATTTTGTTTTATTCGCTAATAAAACTGCCAAGACATCTGCCAAAATTTGCCCAGCTGTTTTCGGCGCAACAATTCCTGGTAATCCAGGGGCTAGCAAGGCCTTCATTCCTCTTTTCTCTGCATAACGGAAATCGGTTCCCCCTGGCTTACTTGCTAGATCAATCACAAGAGTGTGAAGAGGCATTTCTGTCAAAACATTTGCTGTAATAACGAGAGCTGGAATCGTATTAATACATAAGTCGACGTCTTGGAGCGCTTTTTCTAAATCCTTTGTATGAAAAGGAGTTAATCCCATTTCTGTAATTCTTGCTAAATGCTGAGATTCTCTTGCACAAACGATCACTTTGGCACCTAGAGCATCGAATGTTCTTGCGACAGACATACCGACTCTTCCTAGACCTAAGACAGCGACCTTTGCATCGTGAATCGTCCGGTCCATGTTTTGAATCGCCATCATCACGGTACCTTCAGCTGTTGGGATGGAGTTATAAATCGCAATATCATCTCGCTCCATTAATTTTACTAATGATCGTTTAGCTTGTTTGATGCATTGATCAAGATGGTCATTGCTTATCCCCGAATAAATTACACAATGTTTAGGTGTCAATGTCAGTTGTTCAGTCGTCAAGGTCAATTCCTCGTTGGAAAAAATCGTATCAATTTTCCCTTCTGTGCTCATCCCACTAACAGGGAGCAAAATCGCATCAACAGTTGGCCATTTCACTTCATTTATTGCTTGTTTCGACGCACCGATAAATCCATCATCAAGCTGTTCAAAGCCTACTAGCGTGATTTTCGCATCGAGTGTAGACAGCTTGCGGATGATTTCAAGTTGCCGTGCATCTCCTCCAATAATGACAACATGTTTACCTGTTAACATCTGAAGGCGTTCTCCTTTCCTTGTACGCTCCACTTTTGACAGGAAGCTACTTCTTTTCACGGTGTTAAAGGTCATTCACACCCTCTCTAGGCAACATGATTACCCAAGTTCTCTATGCTACAATTAGGGCTTTCATTTCATGGGCACTGATTCACATTTAGCATATGTACTTTTGCTTAGAAGCGTGACTATCACTAATAGCGTAACGTAAGTGTCCTTCTTTCCTTAGCTACTTATTGAACAAATAAAAAAGCCCAGCTTTTTAGGCTGAGCTACTCAAAATTTTCTAGGTTTATTATAATCATATCTTCACCGATTTTTTTTATTTGCTGCCAGTGTACGGTTACTTCTTTCTCTTTTTTTCCAAATCCAAACCATTTCATAGTAGGAATGATAAACGCTTCAATCTCACCTGTTTTCTCATTGACTAATAAATCGGTTTGACCTAAGATACCTAGGCGTTCGCCTTTCTGATAATCAATGATCTCTTTGCTGCTTATTTCACTTAATCTCATCCGTCTCTCCTCCCAGTGAACGTTATTTGTAGAAGCGTATGTGTAAATAGCCCAAAAAAGACCAGCCCATTTATGAACTGGTCTGAAGAATAAGGTTAGTTTTTAAGCACTTCCGGAAGCTCTCCTGTTGTGTTAATTAATGAAATGGCAGGCTTTTCCTTCAAGATTGATGCGGCTAATTGATTGACTTGATCAAGAGAAACACGATTAATCTCCTCAAGTATTTCATCTAAAGTCCGGTGCTTTCTTAAAAGTAGTTCATTTTTCCCGTTTCGACTCATCCGACTGTTGGTACTTTCTAAGCTTAACATGAGACTTCCTTTTAATTGTTCTTTTCCATTCGTTAATTCCTTTTCATTCATGCCTTCATCTGCTAAACGCAATGTTGTTTGTTGCAATGCCTTAGCTAAATCATCTAGCTGTTGATGAGCTGTACCAGCATAGACCGTTAGCATCCCACTATCTTGATAGGAAGAATGATAAGAAAAAACCGAATAACAGAGCCCTCGTTTTTCACGAATCTCTTGGAATAGACGACTACTCATGCTTCCACCGAGTAAATTATTGAGCAACACAAGAGCATATACGTCCTTCTCACCAATTGCAAGACCTGGGTAACCAAGACAAAGATGAGCCTGTTCAGTTTCCTTTTTGCGAACGATCGTATGTGGTAAAAAGACAGGCTTTTCATCCTGATGTTGATACGTGGTTGGTTTCACGCTAGCAAACGTAGTCTGTAATTGTTCAATCACTTGATCTGAAATATTACCGGCAATCGAAATAACGACATGATCTCCTGTATAAAATCGGTCCATGTATTCTCTTAACGTATCACCATTAAATGCTTCCAACGTGGAAACCGTCCCTAAAATCGGATAGCCAAGGGAATGTTGGCCATAGCTAGCCTCACTTAGAAGATCGTGGACAATATCATCTGGTGTATCATCTACCATTTTGATTTCTTCATACACGACATTTTTTTCTTTCAGTAATTCTTGTTCATCAAATACAGAGTTAAAGAACATATCTGATAACACATCAACGGCATATTCAGCATGCTCATCGAGAACTTTCGCATAGTAACACGTATATTCCTTTGAGGTAAATGCATTAACTTGTCCGCCAATACGGTCAAATGATTCAGCAATATCTGCTGCTGATCGTGTCTTTGTTCCTTTGAAAAACATATGTTCAAGAAAGTGAGAGATACCATTTTCCTGTTTTCGTTCAAAGCGTGATCCGGTTCCAATCCAAACTCCGATTGAAATCGAACGTACAGTTGGTATATGCTCTGCCAAAATTCGAACACCATTGTCTAATTCAATTCTAGTTATCACTCTTTATCCCCCTATTGTCATCAAGGGTTACACCTAAAGTGATTCGTTCTTCTGATAATAGCTCTGATACGGTTCCAATGCGGTACCCTTTTTCTTGAATACCTTCTATCATTGATTCTAACCCCTTCGCTGTAGGTTCAGTTGGATGCATTAAAATCATCGCCCATTATGCACTTTTGATAACACACGGTTCGACCATTTCATTTGGAATTAGGTTTTCTCCAATCGACTGTATCGACAGTCCATAATACCGTATTCATCCCTTGTTTTGCAGCTTGTTCGACAACTGTTTGATTGTAGCTCCCGCTTGGGGGGGCAAACCACTTTGGTGTAACATCCATTGTTGCTTCTATGACTTGATTTGTTTTCATGATTTCTTCATTAATCCTAGCAATCGTCAGCTTACTCATATCAGGATGTGAATAAGCATGATTGCCTATTTCATGTCCTTCTTCTAAAAGCATCATTGCCAGATTAGGATTGTTCTTCACCCATGAACCATCGAAGAAAAAACGTTGTGTGTAGCTCATATTTTTTTAATGTTTTAAGCATTTCAGGTAAATACTCATTTCCCCATGCAACATTGACGAGAAAAGTGACCATCGGTTTTGTTCATTGCCTCTATAAATAGTAGCAGGCGGTAAATCATCTCAGATGGACATTTGGACTTGTTTCTCGAAAGACAAGTCTTCTTTCATCAAATACCTCAAGCTTCTTCATCTTATCATAGGAAGCTTCTACGTCAACCTCTAACCCATTATAGCCTGGTACAGCTTTCCATACTCGATCAATTCTTGCATCAAGAGCAGGCTCCATATATGATTCAGAACGTGCTAGAATCTCATCGTATAGAGGGTCTTGTTGTTTCAGAACCATCTGGCTTTCACTTTTTATGTTTCCAATGTAATTCAGCGAAAATGGATTTTGAACAGCACCAATAGATAGGATGACAATGATACAGAACACACTAACATGAACGAGCTTTTTCTTCATCACCCATCCCTCCCTAGTGCGAGTGTATGCTAGGAGAGGACAGGTTAGAACGCAAAAAGAGACTAGGCATTCCTCCCCAGTCTCCTCTCCGTTTACTTTTGAGCTTGTTCTTGGCGTTCTTTTTCTTCTTTTAAAACCACTTTACGTGAAAGATTCACTCTTCCTTGATTATCAACTTCCGTTACCCTGACAAGAATTTCATCACCAATTTTCACGATATCTTCTACTTTGTCCACTCGCTCTTCAGCTAGCTCAGAAATATGAACCAAACCATCTTTTCCTTTAAATATTTCAACAAATGCACCAAACTTTTCAATTCGCTTTACTTTACCTAGGTATGTTTGTCCAACTTCTACTTCACGAACAATATCTTCAATGATCTATCGCGCTTTTTCATTCATTGACTTCATCAACCGATGAAATATAAACTGTTCCATCTTGTTCAATATCAATTTTAACTCCTGTTTCTTCAATGATTTTATTAATCATTTTTCCACTTGGTCCAATTACATCACGAATCTTATCAGGGTTGATCTTCATCGTCATGATCTTTGGAGCATAAGTAGAAAGCTCTTCACGAGATTCGCCAATCGCTTCAAGCATGCTATCTAAAATGATCATACGGCCTCTCTTCGCTTGATCTAATGCTTCTTCTAAAATTTCACGGTTAATACCATCAATTTTAATATCCATTTGAAGTGCTGTTACACCTTTCGCGTGTTCCTGCTACTTTAAAGTCCATATCTCCAAGCGGATCTTCCATTCCTTGAATATCTGTTAAAACCGTTAATGCTCATCTTGTTTTACAAGACCCATTGCAATCCCAGCAACAGGTGCTTTAATTGGCACACCTGCATCCATCATCGCAAGCGTACTTGCACAAATACTTGCTTGAGAAGTAGAACCATTTGATTCTAACACTTCTGATACAAGACGAATTGTATAAGGGAAATCCTTTTCATTTGGAATAACTGGTTCAAGAGCACGTTCACCTAATGCACCATGTCCGATTTCACGACGACCTGGTCCACGAATAGGGCCTGTTTCCCCAACACTAAATTGCGGGAAGTTATAATGATGCATAAAACGTTTTGATTCTTCAATTCCAAGTCCATCAAGAATTTGCACATCACCTAGTGCCCCTAATGTACAAATACTTAATGCTTGAGTTTGTCCACGTGTGAACAATCCTGAACCGTGTGTACGCGGAAGAAGATCTACTTGAGAAGCAAGCGGACGAATTTCATCTACTTTCCGTCCATCTGGACGAACTTTATCAATCTGTAATAAGGCGACGAACTTCTTCTTTTACAATTTTATGTAAAACTTCTTTCACATCACCTAACATTGATCTCTTCACGTTCTTCAAATGCTTCATACGCGTTTTCTTCATAACTGCATCAATCGCTTCTTGACGAGCATGCTTTTCTTGAACTTGAACAGCTTCTTTTAATTCAGCTTCAGCAAGTGTACGAACTTCTTGCTCTAATTCTGGATCAACTTGCTTTAATTTAACTTCTGATTTCTCTTTTGCCGATCTTCGTTGCAATCTCTTCTTGGAATGCAATAAGCTTTTTAATTTCATCATGACCGAACATAATCGCTTCAAGCATGACTTCTTCTGATACTTCATCTGCCCCTGCTTCAACCATGTTGATCGCTTCCTTTGTTCCAGCTACAACAAGATTAATATCACTTTGTTCCAATTGTTCTGACAGTTGGATTGATGACAAATTCACCATCTAAACGTCCTACAGTCACACCTGCAATTGGGCCATCAAACGGAATATCTGATACAGTAAGAGCAAGTGAAGAACCAATCATTGCTGCCATTTCAGAAGAACAATTTTGGTCAACACTCATGACAATACTGATTACTTGAACTTCATTACGGAAGCCATCTGGAAAAAGCGGACGAATCGGGCGGTCAATTAAACGACTTGCTAGAATCGCCTTTTCACTTGGACGTCCTTCACGCTTAATAAATCCACCTGGGATTTTTCCTACTGCATAAAGACGCTCTTCATAGTTAACTGTTAACGGGAAGAAAGGAAGATCCTTTGGTTCTTTTGATGCTGTTGCTGTCGAAAGTACAGCTGTATCACCATAACTTACAAGGACTGCGCCGTTTGCTTGCTTTGCTAGTTGACCCGTTTCAACTGTTAGCTCACGTCCAGCCCACTCCATTTTAAATACGTGTCTCGTTTGTTCCATTACGCGTACTCCTCTCGTACACATTATTAATCCATCTTACATGTATTATTGCCTATTTCTTATTAAATTAAAAGAACAAATAGGTAGATCAATCCCTTTTGCTCCATTGATCGACATTTATTGGATAAAGTTAGTCCATTTACCACTACTTTAAAATCAAGAAAAAAGCGGGAATTCTCCCGCTTTCATCACGATTATCGACGTAAGCCTAGCTTATCAACAAGATTACGGTAACGAGTAACATCTTTGTTACGTAGGTATGTTAACAAGTTACGACGTTGACCTACCATTTTTAAAAGACCACGACGTGAATGGTGATCCTTCTTATGAGTACGTAAATGCTCATTTAATGTGTTGATTTGCTCTGTTAGGATAGCGACTTGAACTTCTGGAGAACCAGTGTCCGTGTCATGCGTTTTGAACTCAGCAATTAGTTCGTTCTTACGCTCTTGTGTTAATGCCATCCTATTCACCTCCTTTTTATTATCTCCTATTCCCTAGCAAACGTCGGTGAGTCGATCTGCCAAGAAAAGGATGTGTACATGAAGTACAAACAATACTATACCTCTTTTTTTCGGGGAATGCAAGTATTGCTCACCGATTAATCGGACAGCTACTAAGATTCATTCAAGCTAAAAAAATCAATCGCTTGCTGTTTGTCATAGTGTAATTTGCTCAATCAATTGCTCGACACCTGCAAATTTCTGCTCATTTCGAAGCTGTCATATACCACTCAACTTGAACGTCTACACCATAAATCGTTTGATCAAACGAAAAAAGGTGAACTTCAATTGTCGGTTCTGTTTCTTCCTTTTGATGAAAAGTTGGTTTATATCCAACATTACATACTCCCTGATAACACACTATCATTGATGCGCATTTTCACAGCGTATACTCCTGTTTTCGGAATAAGATAGCGGTCGCTCGGTTGTATATTAGCTGTTGGAAAACCAATCGTTCTTCCACGTTTTTCACCATCTACTACCGTTCCTCTAATTGAGTATACTTCGCCTAAATAATCGAATAACCTCGTCAACTTTCCCTTCAGCTAACTAATTCGCGAATTTTAGTACGAGCTTACTTTCTCATCGTTCTTTTCAAACTTCGGTACAATTGTTGAATCGAACTTGTTACGAGCATGAAAAGGAAGTGTCTCCATCGTTCCTTTACCGAGATGACCATATGTAAAATCGAAACCTGCGACAACATGAACCGCACTTAATCCCATTAAATAATCATCAACAAACTGTTGAGGGGTGAGCTCTGCAAATAACGGAGAAAATTGAACAATATAAAGAGTATCAATCCCTAATGCTTCAATTTTCTTTATTTTATCAGGCAATGGCGTGATATATCTCATTTCCTGTTTTGGTTTCCTCAAGATTTCCTTTGGATGAGGGTGAAACGTCATGACTGAAGAAGTGATCCAAGCTGATCAGCAATCCTTTTAGCTGTTAATATTACTTCTTGATGACCTATATGTACCCCATCAAAATAACCTAATGCCATAACAGATGCTCTATGTTTTAACGTTTTTGTTTCGATTGGATGATGCAAATAAATGGTATCCATTAAGAATCCCCTTTTCATGACACAGTTTCTAAGGTTACTCTCCTGTCCAAAACATTTTTTCTGGCTTGATGAGACCTTCCTTAGTTGGATGGTGCTTATAAACAGCCAAGCACTCACCTTCTTCATTATATACGGTAAAGCGTTTTTCTTCTAATCCTTTCTTTACTGGTAAAACAGAACCATTTTTTATTTGTTGCTCTGTTTCTTTATCTAACCACGCATTTTGGAAGATCGTTAAGGGCGGTGTCAAAATCAAGCAATGTTGTTAGGAGTTCTCCTTTTTCTTTCATTTGCTTCAAGTTCTTCAAATGTAATACTATCTTGTAACGAATATGGACCAGAAGCTGTTCGTACGAGATCAGACATATGAGCAGGGTAACCTAGCTTTTGACCAATATCTACTGCTAATGTACGGACATACGTCCCTTTACTACAATGAACATTGAACGCAAAAGATGCCGTGTCCTCTTTGTAGGAAATATCTGAAAGTAACTGTAAGGAGTGGATGGTCACTCTACGTTCTGGACGTTCTACTGTTTGTCCAGCACGCGCATATTCATAAAGCTTCTTTCCATTTATTTTGACAGCAGAATACATGGGAGGGATTTGCGTAATCGTTCCTTTAAATGAATCAAGCACTTGCAATAGTTCGTCTTTACTCCATCTATCGGTCACTTTTTTCACTTCGACCTGTTCTCCACTCTTGTCTTCAGTCGTAGTGGAATAGCCGATCGTGACTTCTCCACTGTATTCTTTTGAATAACCAGACATATACTCAACGACCTTCGTTGCCTTACCGATGCAAATCGGTAAAACCCCATTTACATCCGGATCAAGTGTACCTGTATGTCCAACCTTCTTTGTTTGAAAAAGACGTCTTATTTTCATGACACAATCATGTGACGTCATTCCTCTTGGCTTATGTAAAATTAAAATCCCATTCGGACTCATCTGATTTCCTCCGTCTATTCGATTCATCAAAAAAGAGAATAGAAGAGCATTTTGCCCTCTATCCTCTTCAACCAAGCTCTTATGAACGCTCATCTTTATTTAAATTTTGAAGAAGCGTATTAATTCGATTACCGTACTCAATTGATTCATCCAATTCAAACGTAATTTCAGGTGTTTTACGAAGACGAATTCGTTTTCCGATTTCAGAACGAATAAATCCTTTTGCTTTTGATAAGCCTTGAAGGGTTGCTTCCTTCTGTTCATCACTTCCTAGAACGGTGATAAACACCTTCGCTTGTTGAAGATCCCCTGTTACATCGACTCCTGTAACTGTCACAAAGCTGACTCTAGGATCTTTCAATTCACGCATAATGATATCACTTAGCTCTTTCTTCATTTGTTCACCAACACGGTGTGCACGAACATTACTCATTAACTTTCACCTCTGTTCTCTCTATTACAGCCATTCAAATTCCGTAACCGTTCGTTCGGCTTCTGGTTGACTGTCGATTAACGCAAGCGCCTTTTGCAATTCTCGCTCACAAACTGCTCGATCATTTGAGACAGTGACCATTGAAAGCTCGGCACGCTGCCAAACATCATGGAAATCTGTCTCCGCAATCGAGAGATTAAATCGCTGTTTTATTTTCGTATGAATACTTTTTAAAACAGAGCGTTTCGCTTTAAGAGATTGAACATCATAAATGAGAAGTTCACAACGCACGAACCCTATGATCATTTACGTTCAATTTCCTCCATCACGTACGCTTCAATAATGTCGCCTTCTTTAACATCATTGTAGTTCTCAAGAGTAATTCCACATTCATACCCTGCAGCAACTTCTTTTGCATCGTCTTTAAAACGTTTTAATGCATTAATTGAACCTTCATAAATGACAATTCCATCACGAATAAGACGAACAGTTGAATCTCTTGTAATTTTTCCTTCTGTTACATAAGCACCAGCAATTGTTCCGACTTTTGATACTTTGAATGTTGTACGAACTTCAACTTGACCGATCACTTTCTCTTCAAATTCAGGATCAAGCATCCCTTTCATCGCAGCTTCAATTTCATCAATTGCATTATAAATAATACGGTGAAGACGAATATCAACTTTTTCTGCTTCTGCTGTTCGTTTCGCATTCACATCAGGACGAACATTAAAACCAATGACAATTGCATTTGATGCAGAAGCCAGCATAATATCATATTCAGTAATCGCACCAACACCTGTATGAATGATGTTAACTTTACACCTTCAACTTCAATTTTCTCTAAAGAGCCACGCATTGCTTCAACAGAACCTTGAACATCCGCTTTAATAATAATATTGATCTCTTTTACTTCACCTTGTTGGATTTGGTTAAAGAAATCATCTAAGCTAACTTTAGAGTTTGTCGCAACGATTTGCTTCACGGTGACGTGACATTCGAGCTTCACCAATTTGGCGAGCTTTCTTTTCATCTTCAAATACACGGAACTGATCCCCTGCTTGTGGAACATCACTTAAACCAGTGATTTCAACTGGAGTTGATGGTCCTACTTCTTTCACTCGACGACCAAGATCATTGACCATTGCACGAACACGTCCAAATGTATGACCCGACAACAATTGGATCTCCTACTTTTAATGTTCCATTTTGAACAAGTAGTGTCGCAACTGGACCGCGCCCTTTATCAAGCTCTGCTTCAATCACTGTTCCATAAGCTAATTTATCTGGATTTGCTTTTAATTCTTCTACTTCCGATACAAGTAGAATCATTTCAAGTAACTCATCAATCCCTTTACCTGTCAATGCTGAACATTGACAAAAATCGTATCCCCACCCCATGCTTCTGGGACAAGTTCGATATTCTGTTAACTCTTGCATGACACGGTCAGGATTAGCTGCTTCTTTATCAATTTTATTTACAGCAACAATAATTGGAACTCCTGCTGCTTTTGCATGACTAATTGCTTCTTTTGTTTGCGGCATTACACCATCATCAGCTGCGACAACAAGAATCGTAATATCTGTTACTTGTGCACCACGAGCACGCATCGTTGTAAATGCAGCGTGACCAGGAGTATCAAGGAATGTTATTTTCTTTCCATTTGTTTCAACTTGGTAAGCACCAATATGCTGTGTAATTCCACCAGCTTCACCTTCTGTCACTTTTGTATGACGAATGGAGTCAAGTAAGGTTGTTTTACCATGGTCAACGTGTCCCATAATTGTTACAACAGGAGGACGCTCTTGTAAGTCTTCCTCTTTATCTTCATCTACATAACTTTCAATGTCTGTTACATCAATTACAATTTCTTCTTCAACTTCAACACCATAATCACCAGCAATTAATTCAATTGTATCTTTATCAAGCTCTTGATTAATTGTTGCCATTACACCAAGGAACATAGTTTTTTAATAATTTCAGATGGTTCTTTATGCAGTTTTTTAGCTAATTCAGCAACTGTTAAGATTCAACAAACGTAATTTTTTCTGGTAGTGGTTTTGGTTTCGGTGGCTCTTGACGTTGCTGCTCTCCACCGCGCTGTTTTTGCTGCTTTTTACCACGATTCTGTTGCTGCTGTTGCTCCGCCTTTGCGATTGTTCTTGTCCAGGTCTTGAAGCCTGATTACGATTTCCATCATTCTTCTTAGGAGGACTGCTTTTCTTGAACTTCTTTCTTTTCTTCATTCTTAGCTTCTTCCACGTTACTAGTACTTGTAACTTGACATTAGCCTTATCACCTTCAAGCACCTTCATCATCTTTTCATCAATAACAGACATATGATTTGACACCTCTACACCTGAATCTTTTAATTGATCGATAATATCTTTACTTGCAACATTTTTCTCTTTTGCATACTCATATATTCTCATTTTCCTCATATACTTACCTCCAAAATCATTGGTCAAGTAATGCGGTCATTTTCTTCGCAAATCCATCATCCATGACGCCAATGACGACTCTCTCTGCTTTCCCGATCGCCTGTCCAAGCGTCCCACGATCCGAGACAATTCGAACGGGAATATTGTAATGAGCGCATTTGTCCAATACTTTTTTCTTTGTTTGTTCTGCGGCATCAGCAGAAAGAAGAATTAATCGGACAGATTTTCTTCTTACTTCCTTTAACACGAGCTCTTCTCCAGTTACAAGCTTTCGCGCTCGTGCTGCTAAGCCAAGTAAAGAAATCCATGGTAGTGGTTGTGTCATCCTTTTCGACCTCGTTTACTTGCTTCTCGAAGCTCATCATAAATTTCTGGACTGACTTTAACCTGTAAATGCCTTGACAAGACATCTTTTTTCTTTGCTAGCTCGAAGCTTTCCTCACTGTTGCTAATATAAGCACCTCGACCATTCATTTTCCCTGTTAAGATCAACGGAAACATCGACCTTCAGGTGAACGAACGATCCGAATTAGTTCTTGTTTCGGCTTCATTTCATTTGTAACAATACATTTTCGAAGAGGAACTTTGCGCTGTTTCATCTGCTCCATCTCCTTTTCTTAGTCTTGCTCATGACCTTCTACGTCTGAAACAAGGCTGTCTTCATTTGAAGGCTCTTGCCCTTGAACGGTAACAAATCCTTCATCATCAAGCAATCCCAGTTCTCGTGCATCTGTCTCACTCTTAATATCAATTTTCCATCCAGTAAGCTTTGCCGCTAAACGTGCATTTTGACCACGTTTACCAATTGCTAGTGAAAGTTGATAATCTGGCACAATGACTTGGGTCATCTTTTCCTCTTCATTTACATTCACTTTAAGCACTTTAGATGGACTTAACGCATTTGCGACATATTCAACAGGATCTTCAGACCAACGAACAATGTCAATCTTTTCACCCTTTAAGCTCATTGACGATCGTTTGTACACGTTGTCCTCGTGGACCAACACAAGCACCGACAGGGTCGACTTCTGGATTTTCAGCATGAACAGAGATTTTCGAACGATCCCCTGCTTCACGAGAAACTGACTTAATTTCAACTGTTCCATCGTAAATTTCAGGTACTTCTATTTCAAATAATCGTTTTAAAAGTCCTGGATGTGTACGTGAAATTAAAATTTGTGGACCTTTTGTTGTTTTTTCAACTTTTGTAATAAAAGCTTTGATTCGATCATTAGGCTTATATGTCTCATTAGGCATTTGCTCATTCAATGGAAGTAACGCTTCAACTTTACCTAGATCGACATAAATAAAACGATGATCCTGTCGTTGAACAATCCCAGTCATAATATCTTCTTCACGGTCAATAAATTCAGAGTAAATAATTCCACGTTCTGCTTCACGAACTCGTTGTGTTACAACTTGTTTTGCTGTTTGGGCAGCAATACGTCCAAAATCTTTTGGTGTTACTTCAATCTCAACAACATCATCAACCTCATAATTCGGATTGATTTTTTGTGCTTCTTCTAACGATATTTCTAGTCTTGGATCAAATACTTCCTCAACAACTTCTTTCTTGCAAAGACACGAATTGTTCCTGTATCTCGATTTACATCAACACGCACATTTTGAACTTGGTTAAATTACGTTTATATGCAGAAATAAGGGCTGCTTCGATTGCTTCAATAATAACCTCTTTTTTAATCCCTTTTTCTCTTTCTAGTGTTGTTAATGCATCCATAAATTCACTATTCATGGACTTTATTTCCCCCTTTCAATATCAAGCTTAGCTGATAAGCCTCTAGTCAATTAAAAGATAATCGCCAGTCTTGCTTTCGCTACTTTTTCATAAGGAATCGTATAAGTCTTTATTCTTGTTTTAATTTTTACATTGATTTCAAGCTGTTCACCATCAAAGTTAGTAAGCAATCCTTCAAATTCTTTTCCCCATCAATGGGCTCATATGTTGTGACATGAACATTTTTTCCGATCGCCTTTTTAATATCTTTTTCTTTCTTTAGCGGGCGTTCGGCACCAGGTGACGAAACCTCGAGGAAATAAGCTTGATCAATCGGATCAAGCTCGTCAAGCTTTTCACTCAGTTGCTCACTCACTTGTCCACAATCTTCAAGGTCGACACCTTTGTCAGAATCAATAAATACGCGAAGGAACCAATTTGGCCCCTCTTTTTTAAATTCAACATCAACAAGCTCTAAACTAAGCTTATCAATAATCGGTGTAACAATCTCACTTACTAAATCAGTTACTTTCTTACTCAATCTGTACCCTCCTTGCTGTTTAAGCTATTTCATGTATAAAAACCGAATCGATTTGCGTAAGTAGCTATTCGATTTAATAACGAAGGCCTATTTACAATATTAAGGTAAAATGAATTAAAAAACTTGGCGTTGCTCACAGAACGTGAGCGCTTTTAGCAAAGTTGCTGTTTCGTTAAACTTTCTTAAAGTACAACGAAAGAGTGGGTTTCCCCACTCTTTTTGTGTAACGTATTCTTAGTATTACCATAAATACAATACCATACTCTTTATTGCTTTGCAAATGAAGGTAGGCTGTTGTTACGTATCTAGAAGAGAGAGAGTTGATTTGAATCAGGCATTCCTGCTAAACAACCTTGCTCATCTAAGATGCTCAAGGACAGTTTTAGTAACTTTACTTCGTTGCTGCAAATCTTCCTTTGATAAGAATTCTCCCTCTTCTCTTGCTTTCACAATATTTAAGGCAGCATTCGTTCCAACACCTGGCATTGCGTTAAATGGAGGAAGCAAGGACGTTCCTTCAACAATAAATTCAGTTGCACTTGAACGATACAAGTCGACTTTTTGGAATGAAAACCCTCGTTCACACATTTCTAAGTGCCAGTTCTAGAACAGTTAAGACAGCCTTTTCTTTTGGTGATGCATCAAGTCCCTTTGCATTAATTTCTTCAATTTTTGCTTTGATTGCTGTTGAACCTTTAATCATCGCATCCATATCAAAATCATCTGCACGAACAGTAAAATATGATGCATAATAAAGAATAGGATGATGCACTTTAAAATAAGCAATTCGCACGGCCATTAATACATAGGCTGCCGCATGGGCTTTTGGAAACATGTATTTAATTTTTTTACATGAATCGATATACCATTCTGGCACATCTTGTTTTTTCATTTCTTCAATCCATTCAGGCGGAAGCCCTTTTCCTTTACGAACAGATTCCATAATTTTAAACGCTAGAGACGGTTCAAGTCCTTGATAGATCAAATACACCATAATGTCATCACGACAACCAATTACTTCTTTAAGCGTCACATGTTCCATTGTGAATTAACTCTTGGCATTGTCCAAGCCATACATCTGTACCATGAGATAGACCAGAAATTTGCACAAGCTCTGAAAATGTAGTTGGCTTTGTTTCTTCAAGCATTTGTCTAACAAATCTCGTTCCAAATTCAGGAATACCAAGCGTTCCTGTTTTACACATAATTTGTTCTTCGGTCACACCTAATGATTCTGGTGCCACTAAAAATCTTCATTACCTCTGGATCATCTGTTGGAATCGTTTTTGGATCAATTCCACTTAAATCTTGGAGCATCCGAATAACAGTCGGATCATCGTGTCCGAGAATATCTAGTTTTAACAAATTATCGTGAATGGAATGGAAATCAAAATGCGTTGTTTTCCATTCAGAATTTTTATCATCTGCTGGAAATTGAATTGGGCGTAAAATCATAGATATCCATATAATCTGGAACAACAATAATTCCACCTGGATGCTGACCTGTTGTTCGCTTCACGCCTGTACAACCAGATACAAGTCGATCGATTTCTGCACCTCGTATATGCAAGATTATGATCTCCTTGATATCCTTTCACATATCCATATGCCGTTTTCTCCGCAACCGTACCAATTGTTCCTGCACGATATACATAATCTTCACCGAATAACTCTTTTGTATAGTTATGGGCACGTGGCTGATATTCACCTGAGAAGTTCAAATCGATATCTGGAACCTTATCCCCTTTAAAACCTAAGGAACGTTTCAAACGGAATATCTTGTCCATCTTTTTTATAAGGAGTTCCACATTCTGGACAATCTTTATCAGGCAAGTCAAAGCCTGAACCGACTGAACCATCATTAAAGAATTCAGAATGCTTGACAATTTGGACAAACATAATGTGGAGGAAGTGGATTTACTTCTGTGATCTCAGTCATCGTTGCGACAAAAGAAGAACCAACAGATCCACGTGAACCGACTAGATAACCATCATCAAGTGATTTTTTTACAAGCTTATGCGAGATCAAATAAATAACGGCAAATCCGTGACCAATAATACTTTTTAATTCTTTTTCAATACGTGCTTCAACAATTTCAGGTAAGTCTTCACCGTAAATGCTTCGCGCACATGTCATAACTCATTTCTCGTATTTCTTCATCTGCACCTTCAATTTTAGGTGTATATAGATCATCTTTAATTGGCTTGAACGTCATCAATCATATCAGCAATTTTATTGGTATTAGTTACAACAATTTCCTTCGCTTTTTCTTCACCTAGAAAGGAAAAAGCTTCTAGCATTTCATCCGTTGTTCGGAAATGAACCTCTGGAAGCTTATGTCGATTTAATGGATTTGCTCCACCTTGCGAAGCTAATTAAAATTTTTCGATAAATATTATCTTCTTCATTCAAATAATGAACATTTCCTGTTGCAACAACTGGTTTGTCTAATTTTTCACCTAGTTTTACAATATTTGTGATAATTTCCTCTAAGTGCCGTTTCATCTCTTAACGAGCTCCATTTCAATCAAATGCTGATAACTTCATGAGGCTGCACTTCAAGATAATCATAAAACGCAGCAATTTGCTTCGACTTCTTCTGGAGACTTTTGCATCATTCCTTCAAATACTTCTCCTTTGTCACATGCAGAACCGATCAATAATTCCTTCTCCGATGCTTTTGCAGTTGTGAGCGCGGAATTCGCGGAACACGAAAAAATAATTCAATGTGAGACATTGAAACAAGTTTAAATAAATTTTTTAACCCTATCTTCATGTTTGCGCAAGCAA
The DNA here is from genome assembly GCA_963838465.1 of uncultured Bacillaceae bacterium. GTDB lineage: Bacteria > Bacillota > Bacilli > Bacillales > Bacillaceae_D > Halalkalibacter. The sequence goes on along the minus strand of CAWIQZ010000017.1, from coordinate 359,827 downwards.
TCGTACATGTGAGAAGGACGTTGCGCGTTGATAAGCATTCCCTTGTCCCATATGTATCATTCAATTGATCATGATACTCGATTTCTTTTTCAGTCGCATCTTTTACCATTTTCACATAGTAAATAACCTGTTGCCTCTGCATCATAAATCGCTCGATGATGCTGACGTTAATTCAATATCAAATTTCTTACAAAGTGTATTTAAGCGATGGTTTTTCATTTCTGGATAGAGAAAACGCCCAATTCCAGTGTATCGATCACTGGATTCGCTGCTTCTTCAAGACCGATTTTTTTATATCCTACATTTAAAAAGCCCATGTCAAAGCTTGCATTGTGGGCAACGAGAATGGCATCACCGATCCAATTGTTTGAAATCTCGTTAAGACTTCTTCAATTTCTGGTGCATCCTTGCACCATATCATCGGTAATTCCTGTTAATTCAATAATTGTAGCTGTTAGTGGTTGATGCGGATCAGCAAACGATTCAAAACGGTCAATGATTTCTCCCCCTTTTACTTTTACCGCAGCAAGCTCAATGATCTTATCATATACAGCAGATAAGACCGGTTGTTTCAACGTCAAACACAACATATTCATCTTCCATTAATAATCGATGCGCTTCATTATAAGCAATCGGCACGCCATCATCGACAAGATTCGCTTCTAATCCCATATAAGATTTTAATACCATGTTTTTTCCCAGCTGAATAAGCTTCTGGAAATGATTGTACCACAGCATGATCTGTTATCGCAACAGCTGGATGACCCCATTTTGCTGCCTGCTCAACATACCTACCAGCAGATACGACTGCGTCCATTTGACTCATCGGTCGTATGCAAATGTAGCTCGACTCTTTTTTCCTCTTCTCCAGCAAGTGTCACGTCGTTCGACTGGAGACAATTGATTGACATCATTCGCAATCATCACTAAGATCTCGTACAAATGTATCGTTTTGAACACCACCACGAACTTTTACCCACATGCCTTTTTTGACAGCTTGCAAAAGAGGAACATCCTCTTTATCACGAGAAAACATTTTTACTAATATCGAATCTGTATAGTCCGTTATTTTAAATGTTAATAACGTTCGGCCACTTCGTAATTCTCTTGTTTCTGCATCAAATACATAACCTTGAACGGTCACACGGCGTTCTTCATCAACAATCGCTTCAAGTGGAATGGGGTCATCTTTAATTGGGTACCCAAGAACAAGAGCTTTTCCACTGATTTCTTTTTCTGTCTGTTGTTCAAGCTTCTTCTTTTCTAGTATCGCTTCAACAACTTTCGAGTGGTCTTCTTGATCACGCTGTTCAACGAACTTCTCGAACTCCTGTTTTGATTCACGGATATCTGTATCGATTTGAATGGCTGGCAAGCTTAGCGTTTGCACACATTTTAAAAGGGGCTCCGTCAACTTTCGTTTAAGGGCAACTGCTTCTGTTTCATTACGAACTTGAATGATCAGTCGTTTTCCATCATAGGTTGGCGTTTGGTTGGAAAGCAGCTCGCGAATCCCTTCAGAAATCGGCGATACCTTCGAAATCATCAAAGGCCAATAATCGATCCATTCTGATTCCTCCAGCTGATTCCTATCATAGTGAAACGTGAATGATACTGTTGCAATATGCTCAAATGTCACTTTCATTCGTTCAGAAAAAAGCTCATAAACAGCTGAAGGTATAACAACAGGTAACTCTATATGGAAATGCCAGGCTCTTTTTTGCTTTGAAATCATTAGCTTTCGAATTTTACCGTCTTGAAAATGGGTAGCGATTAATTCTTCCGGCATTTGCAGTTGTTGGAGAAGTAATTGTAGTCGTTCTTTTCGTAGTTGTTCATCTTGAGACATCCTCATTCCCCTCCCCATCATCTATTTCAAATCTATTAAACAGAGAAAAGACTGACTCAGGTAAGGTCTATCCCAGGCTATCTTTGACATGACACTTGCAAGAATGTTTCCTTGTTCGATATGTCTACACGAGGGATCAAACACTTCGGTTATGAGTCAGCCTTACTTATTATTCTTCATTCTTTCATCATGGTGAGTGATCACCCAGTTAGCGGAATAGAAAAGTGATTAACTAATTTGTTCAAATAATGACGTTAAAGTCGTCTGTAGGTCGCTGACAGGAACCTCAATCATTTCGCCAGTTTTCCGTACCTTCACTTCAACGATCCCTTCTGACGCTTTTTTCCCGACCGCTACACGTATAGGAAGGCCGATTAAGTCAGAATCCTTAAACTTCACACCAGCTCGTTCAGGACGGTCATCAAAGAGGACATCAAAGCGTTGCTGCTTCAAAGACTTATACAGCTGCTCACCAAGTTCATGCTGATCTTGATCCTTCACATTGATCGTTACAAGATGAATGTCAAACGGCGCAACAGATGTCGGCCATATCATCCCATTTTCATCATGATTCTGTTCAACGATCGCAGCAACCGTTCTTGAAACACCAATTCCATAACAACCCATAATCATTGTTTGAGATTTACCATTTTCATCTAAAAATTTAGCACCTAATGCATCACTATATTTTGTGCCTAGCTTAAAGACATGACCGACTTCGATTCCCATTGCAAACTGAATTGTTCCTTTTCCACAAGGAGATGGATCTCCTTCTTGAATGAAACGCAAGTCTTCATAACGAGATACCGTGAAATCACGACTAGGATTGACATTTTTAATGTGCTTGTCCCGTTCATTTGCTCCACAAATACCATTTACGATCGATTCAACAGCTTTATCAGCAATAATGGTCACAGCTTCTGGAAGGTCGATTGGTCCGATAAAACCAGTTTCACAGCCTAAAAGTTCAGCTGTCTTTTCCGGTGAAGCAAGTTCAACATTCGCTTTATTAAAAGCATTCTTGACCTTGATTTCATTTACATCATGATCACCACGGACAAGAACAAGAACGGCTTGCTCGTCTACTATGAAAAGAAGTGACTTAATCGTTTGATTTGCATCAACACCAAAAAACTGAGCTACTTCTTCAATTGTTCTTACATTAGGCGTATCAATCAATTCCTTATCAAGTAATGCATCATTTGATTTTGTATACGTAGCACGAACCGGAGCTATCTCGATATTGGCTGCAAAATCAGATTGGTCTGAGTAAGCAATGGTGTCTTCTCCGATTTCACTAAGCACCATGAATTCATGGGTATCCGTACCACCAATCGCCCCAGAATCAGCCTCTACTGCACGGAAATCAAGCTGGCACCGTGAGAAAATGTTTTGATAAGCATCATACATGGCCTCATAGCTACGATCAAGACCTTCTTGAGTCGTATCAAATGAATAAGCATCTTTCATAATAAACTCTCGTGAACGCAAAACACCGAATCTTGGTCGGCGCTCATCACGATACTTCGTTTGAATTTGATACAGATTCATTGGTAATTTTTTATAGGATTGAACATCATCTCGAACCAATGATGTAATAACCTCTTCATGGGTTGCTCCAAGGACAAAATCACGGCCATGGCGATCCTTCAACCTCATTAATTCAGGACCATAATCACCTAAACGACCAGACTCTTCCCACAATTCCGCAGGCTGAATCGCAGGCATAAGAACCTCTTGTCCTCCTGCATCATTCATTTCCTCACGAATAATTTCTTCGACTTTGCGAAGAGCTTTTTTTCCTAAAGGGAGATAGGAATAAATGCCCGAAGCTGTTTGACGAATAAAACCAGCACGAAGCATCAGCTGATGGCTTTTAATTTCTGCATCTGCTGGAACATCCCGTAATGTTGGTGATAAGTAAGTCCGTTGTCTCATTCTAAAAAGTCCTTTCCAACTATCTTATTCGAATTGATTACATAAAAAATTTATTTATATCATTCCAAGTCACAACGATCATCAAGAGCATAAGAAGCGCAAAGCCAATAAAATGAACAAGACCTTCTTTTTGCGGATCAATAGGCTTACCTCTAACAGCTTCTAAACCGATAAAGATTAATCGTCCACCATCCATTGCTGGAATTGGTAATAGATTGATAATCCCTAAATTAACACTAAGGGCTGCTGCCCACTGCATTAAAACGAAAATTCCCATTGCTGCCGCTTCACCAGTATAATTATAAATACCAACTGGACCTGCAACATAATCAAGAGAAAATTGTCCTGTTACAATCATGCCAAGCACTTCAAAAATCATTGTCATAAATGCATACGTTTGGGTAAAACCATATTGAATCGAACCTAGAAGAGAAAATTCAGTTGGTATGGCAATTCCAATAAAGCCTTCTGGATCACCAAATTGCCCCACTCTTTCTTCAGGTGTGACAGGAATTGTTAAAGCTTGACCATTACGTTCGACTTCAAATGCGATTGATTCATTTGGATGTTGCTGAATAACAGTTGTCATATCCTCCCATGAATCAAGTGGCTGTCCGTCAATAGCTAGCACACGATCTCCTTCTTGAAGTCCTGCTTCATATGCAGCACCTTCTGGAGAAAGTTCCCCAATACGAGCTTCTTCAACTGGTGTACCTTGTAAGAGAGCAAATGTGATTAAAATAGCAATCGCAAGGACAAAATTCATCATCGGTCCAGCAAAGATTGCTAATGCTCTTTGGCCAACTGTTTTTGAACCAAATTGGCGATTCCAAGGAGCTATTTGCGTCGCTTTTTCATCTTGAATCAATTCTGCCTTCGGATCAATTTGATACTGAATCCGTTCACCCTCATCATTATACGCTTCAATGACGAGTTCTCGCTCTAAATCAATTCTCTCCACTTGGACTACATGTGCCTCAGGATGCTTTGACTTATTGTTCACAATAATTTGGCTTACTTTTCTAGTATCATTAAAAACGAGCCCTACTTCATAACCTGGCTTAATATCAACCATTTCAGGATCTTCTCCAGCCATTCGCACAAATCCACCTAATGGTAATAATCGAATGGTATAAACGGTTTCGTTTTTCTTAAATGAATAAATTTTAGGTCCAAAACCTATTGCAAATTCACGACAAAGAATCCCTGCACGCTTTGCAAAATACAAATGACCCCATTCATGAATAAACACGAGAAGACCGAAGATGATGATAACTGATAACAATGTATTCATTGCTTATATGTCCACCTTTCTTATTAGATGAGCGAGTGGATAAAAGCTCTCGTCTCTTCATCTACTGCAATAATATCATCTAATGACGGATTAGAGGTAACCTGATGGCGTTCAAGTGCTTGTTCAATGGTTGACTCAATCTCTAGAAATGATAAACGATTCTCAAGAAAATAAGCAACAGCCACTTCATTAGCAGCATTTAAAACCGTCGGAAGTGTTCCACCAATTCGTCCTGCTTCATACGCATATGACATACAACGAAAACGTTCCATATCTAATTTTGTAAAATGAAGCTTACCGATTTCCCATAAGTTAAGACGTTCACTAGAAGGACTGCTGAGTCGATTCGGATACGTAAGGGCATATTGAATCGGCACACGCATATCTGGCGTACCTAATTGGGCAATCACACTATGATCGATATATTCAACCATCGAGTGAATAATGCTTTCTTTATGTAACACCACATCAATTTTCTCATAAGGCATATCAAAAAGCCAATGAGCTTCAATGACTTCAAGCCCTTTATTCATCATTGTTGCTGAATCGATTGTAATCTTTGCACCCATTGACCAATTCGGATGCTTAAGTGCCTCATGAACCGTCACACCTTCAAGCTCTGCTCTTGTTCGATCTCGAAAGCTTCCTCCTGATGCAGTGAGGATCAATTTCTCTACTTCCTTCGTATTCTCCCCATTCAACGCTTGGAAGATTGCCGAATGCTCGCTATCGACTGGAAGCAATGGAACATTGTATGTTTTCGCTGCTTCAGTCACAATATGCCCAGCCGTTACTAATGTTTCTTTATTAGCAATCGCGATCGTCTTCCCTTCTTTAATCGCAGCTAGGGTAGGGGCAAGACCTACACTACCTAAAACAGCATTGACAAGAATTGTCGAACTCGATTCCGTTGCTACTTCAATTAATCCCTCTTCTCCGTATACAACCTTTGTAGAGGATGGAACCTCTTGAATCAGTTTATCATAATCCTCTTTCGTTTGAACGGATAGGAGCTTCGGATTGAATTCGTGAACTTGTTTAATCGCTAAATCACTATTTCGCCCAACTGACATTGCTACTAACTTGAAATGATTAGGGTGGCTGCGGATGACGTCCAACGTTTGTGTCCCAATTGAACCAGTTGCCCCTAACAAGCTTATATATTTCAACTTACTCACCTTCTATTTTCAAATAGTCCTTTTATTTACAAATCAATATTGTAAGGAGACTGCACTTTAAAGGAGCTGCAGCAAATGAAGAATCGGCATCACATAAATAAGACTATCAAATCGATCTAAAATTCCACCGTGTCCTGGAAGGATGTTACCTGAATCTTTGACAGCATAATGACGCTTCAAAGCTGATTCAACCAAGTCACCCAGTTGTCCAAAAGTAGAGACAACAATGACGACAAACAAGGCTGTTAAATAGCTTGAGAAGATCGGAACAATCAGATAAAAAATGGTTCCTACAATGATCGCTGCAATAATTCCACCAATCGAACCTTCAATCGTCTTTTTAGGACTAATATCAGGCCATAGCTTCATTTTTCCCCACTTACGACCGACAAAGTAAGCGCCTGAATCGGTTGTCCAAATGAGAAATAAGACAAAAAAGACAAGGAGCATACCAACTTCTGGGATTTCTCGAGTCATAATTAAATAGTGGAATCCAAAGCCTACATATACTGATGAAAGGATGACAAACCCAACTTCATCAAATGTGAATGTATTCTTTGTTATAACCGTACACATGAGCAATACTAAAATCAAAAAGACAAATATTTCAACTTTCGTAAAATAAGATGGAACGATTTGGTCAAACCAGTTTGTTGGAACAAGTAATAGCCACATCGATAGTAAACTGATAATGCCCATCAACGAAATGGCAGCTATTTTTTTCATTTTCAATAATTCAATCATGGCAACAGACGCAACGATAGCTATGAAAATGGTAAAAATCCAACCACCAAGTAAAACCATTCCAACAAAAAGAGCTCCGCCAATGACACCTGTTATAATTCGTTCTTTCAACTCACATCGCCCCTCTCTTAAACGCCTCCATACCTGCGCGCACGTTTCTGATAGACGGCAATGGCTTCTGTTAAATGGTGTTCATTAAAATCGGGCCAAAGAACATCTGTGAACCAAAATTCACTATAAGCAAGCTGCCATAGCATGAAATTACTTAAGCGAATCTCCCCACTAGTCCGAATAAGCAAATCAGGATCAGATAATTCGGCGGTCATCATATGTTTTTCAAAGATAGCTTCATCAATTTGTTCAGAGGTTAATGTTCCCGCTTCTACTTGCTTTGCTATTTGTTTCATTGCTTCAATCATTTCAAAGCGACTTCCATAATTCAGAGCAAAATTCAAGATAAGTCCATTATTATTTTCTGTTTCTTTTACAGCTTTAAAAATAGCTTTTTTTGTATGCTCAGGTAAATTCTCAAGACTACCCATTAAACGCACTTTCACATTCTCTTCCTGTAGCTTTGGTAATTCATTACCTAAAAAACGCTCTGGAAGCTTCATTAAATAATCGACTTCTGTTTTTGGTCGTTTCCAATTTTCCGTTGAAAATGCGTATAATGTTAAGACTTCTACGCCAAGCTCATTTGCTTTTCGAACAATTTTGTTGATCACTTTCATTCCTTCACGGTGTCCAGCAATTCGTGGCAATCCTTTTTGCTTTGCCCATCGACCATTTCCATCCATAATAATGGCAATATGTTTCGGTATGTTTACAAGTTCTATATTCTCAGTTCCTTCTTGTGAAGAGAAGGATGACTTCCATTTTGCTAACTTTTCAAGCATTTGCACGCCCTCCATATATGTAGCAGCAGATCTCTTCATAGTCTTTCTTACTTGTTAAAGCTATATAACGAGTAAGAAAGTGTAAAAAACCCCCTAGAATAAAGAGGGTCTTTTTCTATGTCTATTTTACATGGAACTAGCTTACACTTCCATGATTTCTTTTTCTTTCTTTTCTGCTACCTCGTCAACCTTAGCAATGTTCTTATCTGTTAACTTTTGAACTTCATCAGTATAACGACGTAAATCATCTTCTGTGATTTCACCATCTTTTTGCAATTTCTTTAAATCATCATTTGCATCACGACGAATGTTTCGGACAGCAACTTTTGCTTCTTCTGCAGCTCTCTTCACAAGCTTAACAAGTTCTTTACGGCGCTCTTCTGTTAATGGTGGGATCGAAATACGAATAACAGTTCCATCATTTGATGGAGTTAATCCAAGATCTGATTTGAATAGCTTGTTCAATATCGCTAATAGATGTTTTATCATAAGGTTGGATCGTTAACAATCTTGCTTCTGGAACTGAGATCGTTGCCAATTGATTAAGAGGTGTCGCTGCTCCATAATATTCAACTGTAATTCGATCTAATAAAGCTGGATTTGCACGTCCTGCACGAATTTTGCTAATTCACGATTTAGTGCTTCAATTGCTTTTGCCATACGTTCCTCTGGCATCTTTGATTACTTGCTGTTGACATTATTAGTTCCCCCTTACAATTGTTCCAATTTCTTCACCTAGTACAGCCCGCTTAATATTGCCTTCTTCCATAATCGAGAATACAATTAATGGAATATCATTATCCATACATAGTGAAGAAGCTGTTGAATCCATTACAGCTAATCCTTCTTTTAATACATCCATATAAGAAATAGTCGATCATATTTCTTCGCATTTTGATCAACTGATGGATCTGCACTGTAAACACCATCCACATTGTTTTTAGCCATTAAAATGACTTCTGCTTCAATTTCAGCTGCACGTAAGGCAGCTGTCGTATCTGTTGAGAAATAAGGATTTCCTGTTCCTGCTGCAAAAATAACAACACGTTTCTTTTCAAGATGACGAATTGCTTTTCTACGTATATATGGTTCTGCTACTTGTCGCATTTCAATTGATGTTTGTACTCGAGTTTGAACACCATATCCTCTAAGCTATCTTGAAGAGCTAGTGAATTCATCACCGTTGCTAGCATGCCCATATAATCAGCCGTTGCACGGTCCATTCCCTTTCACTTCCCGCCATTCCACGCCAAATATTTCCGCCACCAACGACAACAGCTACTTCTACATCTAATTCAACAATTTCTTTTACTTGTTTCGCGACAGATTGAATAACTGTCGGATTAATCCCATAACCTTGCTCACCTGCTAATGCTTCTCCACTTAATTTTAATACAACACGTTTATATTTGGTTTGCTCATGATAAACCTCCGTCATGACATGAAGTTTGCAAATCTCTTTGAAAAAAGGGAACACATTGTGTTCCCCTTTATCTGTTCATTACTTACTTTTTACTTGTGATTCATTACTTCTTCTGCAAAGTTATCTTCACGTTTTTCCATTCCTTCTCCTACTTCATAACGGATAAAGCTCTTAACTGTCGCACCTTTAGCTTGAACATACTTACCAACTTTTTGATCTGCATCTTTAACAAATGGTTGGTCAAGTAAGACATATTTCTTCAAAAAATTTGCTTAGGCGGCCTTCTACCATTTTTTCAACGATATTTTCTGGCTTGCCTTCGTTTAATGCTTGTTGCTTAAGTACTTCACGCTCACGCTCTACTTCTTCTTGTGATACTTCATCACGAGATACATACTTAGGATTAATTGCAGCAATATGCATTGCAACATCTTTTGCTAAGCTCTGCATCTGTTGAACCTTCAATAACTGTTAATACACCAATACGTCCTCCCATGTGTAAGTATGCACCAAATGCATCAGTATCTGTTTTTGTCAACGATTTCAAAACGACGAAGAGATATTTTTTCACCGATTTTTGCGATAGCATGCATTAATGTATTCTTGTACTGTTTGCGCCATTCTTGCCAAATGGTTGTTCAAGAGCTTCTTCAACAGAAGCAGGTTTGTTAGTTAAGAATGTGCTAGCTAATTCATTTACTAGATTTTGGAATTCTTCGTTTTTCGCAACGAAATCTGTTTCAGAGTTCACTTCAACGATAACTGCTTTATTTCCTTCTGATTTCGACAAGAGTAAGACCTTCAGCAGCAATACGATCTGCTTTCTTAGCAGCTCTTGCAATACCTTTTTCACGTAAGAAATCAATTGCTTTTTCCATATCTCCATCAGTTTCAGTTAATGCTTTTTTACAATCCATCATACCTGCGCCTGTTTTTTCACGTAATTCTTTTACCATGTGTGCTGTAACAGCCATTTAAAATCGCCTCCTTAAAGTATCAGTATGTATACGTAGAAACTCATCTAAACCAAGTGATTCTACATAGTCATCCATCGGTTTTGACTAAAAAAAGGTGATAAAGGGTAATCCCCCTTTATCACCTTTTGAGTAAATGAAATTAAGCTGTTGTTGTTTCTTCTACCTCTACTTCTTCTTCACCTTGATTAGCTTCGATTATTGCATCTGCCATTTTAGCAGTTAAAAATTTAACAGCACGAATTGCATCATCGTTTCCAGGAATAACATAATCAATTTCATCTGGATCACAGTTTGTATCAACAATTCCAACGATTGGGATGTTCAATTTACGAGCTTCTGCAACTGCAATGCGCTCTTTACGAGGATCGATAACAAATAATGCATCAGGAAGACCTTTCATATCTTTGATACCGCCTAAGAATTTCTCAAGACGCTCCATTTCTTTCTTTAAGATGAATAACTTCTTTCTTAGGAAGAACTTCGAATGTACCGTCTTCTTGCATTTTTTCAATATCTTTTAAGACGTGTAATACGCTTTTGGATTGTTTCAAAGTTTGTTAATGTACCACCTAACCAACGTTGGTTAATGTAGTACATTCCAGAACGCTCAGCTTCTTCTTTAACAGAATCTTGAGCTTGTTTTTTCGTACCAACGAAAAGAATTTTTCCGCCGTCAGCAGCTAAGTCACTTACAAAGTTATACGCTTCTTCAACCTTTTTAACTGTTTTTTGAAGGTCGATGATGTAAATTCCGTTACGCTCTGTGAAGATGTATTTATCCATTTTTGGGTTCCAACGACGAGTTTGGTGACCGAAGTGTACACCAGCTTCAAGTAATTGTTTCATGGAAATTACTGCCACATCAAACACCTCCTTCAATTTTGGTTTTTTTAGCCTCCGCTTTCCTCATCTTTATGTAACACTGGATATCCAGCACCATCACATAAATTAGAAAGCGTGTGTGATTAACACCGTTGATTACTATATCATATAGGAAGAACCGATGCAAGAGATTTAGTGTGTTACCGATAAAATTTAAGTAACAGCTCCACTTCCCCTTTTCCGATGTTTAACTTCTTTGCGATTTGTTCGACCGAAAGCCCTTGTTCAGCAAGCGCTAATACTTTTGCTGTATCTGATTGTTCATAATAAATATCTTCTTTTAATTCATCAATAAATGGTGGTGTATACTCTTCATAGCGCTCTTGCTTTGCTTGCTCTTGTTTGCCTTGCTTCACCTTCACTCGCTCTACTCTAGCTTCTGCTTCCATAGACTGCTGTTCTTGCGAAGGTACACGTTCTGATCCTTTGTCCACTCGATTTCTCAATTCTAGTTGCCGCAAAAGTCGTTCATTTTCTTCTTTCATTTCCGCTGTATAGGAAATCAATAAATCTTCCATTTCATTTTTCATTTGCTCGATTTCAGCCTTTGAAGCATCCGGCTGTTGAAGCCGCTGCATGAGTGTAAGAATCCAAAGAAACGTCACACCATGTAACAGTAAACTGATGATCATTAATGTCATGCTCATGATTTGTCCTTTCTCAACCAGAGAAGTCGATAAACTTTCCTTTATAAGGATGTTCCGCTTGTGGTTCCATCTTTTCTTTTGGTTGTCTTTGGTGAGCATGTTGTTCACCTTGCTGTTCTTTTCGTTCATCTTGATTAAAACGAGCTTGTTCAGATTCAGCAGACTCATTTACTTGCTGACGCTTAAGCTTTTCTGCTTCTTTTTGATGCTGGGTAATGATATCTTGACTCACTTGTCCTCGTTGCTGCATTTGGTCTTGTATTTTTCCTGTTTTTTGAGATTGGGGGAAAGAACCTTGTACTTCAATTGGTCGCACGCTCATGAGCCATTCCTCCTCAAAGACATATGATCGTTCCTAAATGGGCGAAATATGAATGTCACTATTGACTACCGAAATACGTGATTGGCGTTGAGGCGTAGGTATTTTACGTCGGTATTTACCAAAATGAACACTTACATTCGGAAAAATGATCCGTTCAGCTGAAATAAAACCATCGTCCAACTCGGCTTCCTCTTTAAACTCGCTCAGCCTTTCCGACAAATCATCAATCGATTGTTTCGCTATTTTAAAAGAATGTTGTACTTTTAGCTTAGATAATTTGTCTCGACCTACTAACGGACCAGTCTGTTTTTCTTTTTCAAGATAGATTTTTAGGAGTTTAGCTAATTTCTTAAAATCATCCTGAGCACGCGTGAGATCCGTTTCCATTTGCTTTTGCTGTACAATGGTTTTTTCATGAACGCCAATAAAAAGCGATGTGATGGTTTGCATATCATTGCCAATTTCATTTGCTTCAATACTTTTCACAGCCGAAATAGAGCCACCTACAATGAGTCCTTTACCACGTTTACAAATGACTTTTCCACCAGACATGCATGTACTATGTAGGATCGACTGTGTAACTTCAATATTACCTCCTACTTCGACATACCCTTCATTTATAAACGTCGTCTGCAAATCTCCAATCGCTTCAATGTGACTTTTGTTTTGTCCAACAATACCAGCGCCTATAAATATTGTTCCACCAGCTTTCAGTCGCGCCGCTTCCACAATTCCCATAACACGAATATCACCCTCTGCTTGGATTTCAAAACCAGCGGGTACATTCCCTTTTATGATAACGTTACCAACAAAAGCAATATTGCCCGTTTTTAAGCTTAAATCTCCCTGCACTTCATACGTAGGTAATACATTTACTGTGTGCTTGTCTACACTTATCTGGCCGTCGATAAGAGAATATAGCGCCTGCTCTTCCTCTTTCACACGGGTATTTTGTCCTTTGCGAAGATTGAAGTCTTTTCCTGGCTTAGCAGGTACTTCTTCGCCAAATACATTAAAACCAACAATTCCTGCAGTCGCCGCAATTTTTTTCCCAACTATATCATCGATTCGAACCGCAGGGATTTCAAAAAATTCTTTTAATTTTATTTTCTTAAGAGAGTCTGTTTCTCTCATTTGTTCCGGAAAAAGAATCGGTTGCAAATAGGCTGCTTTACCGTTCTCTGGTTGCTTTCCTTTTGCCAACACACTGGCTTTTGTTAGCTCCTGATTTTCTGAGATTCTCGTTATAATTTCTTCTTGAAGACCGTATACAATTCCATGATCCTTTATAAATTGCTCCACATCTTCTCTTGTCATAACCGCATCTTCTGAGCTTGCTGAAAATTGGATTATTACTGCTTCCATTTTATCATTAGATACTTTGATCTCATAGAATTTCCCCATGTCCACCATAATCATCAATTCCTTACCTGTTATTGAATTAACGAGTTAAATAATGTTCATTTTGCTTCATCGCTTGTTGAAGTCGAAAAATCGCTTTTGAATGAATTTGTGAAATGCGTGAAGTTGAAAGATTAAGGATTTGTCCAATTTCTGTTAATGTCATTTCTTCGTAATAGAAAAGACTAATCACAAGCTGTTCTTTTTCTGATAACCCTTGAATAACTGATGCAAGCTCCTGTTTCGTTGCAACTTCAAAAGAATGCTGCTCTGGCGTTTTTGTCTGCTTGTCCTCTATTGTAGCAGCAAAAGTCTCATGTCGCTCTGACTCATGTGTTTGTTCATCAATGGACAGTAAATTAGAGGCAAGATGTTCTGACATGATATGTTCAACTTCATGACTGTCCATTTCTAGCTCATTGGCTACCTCTACACTCGTCACGTAACGCCCATAGCGCTGCTCAAGCATTTCTGTTACAGTCTCTACCTTTTTAATCTTTTCTCGCATTGTCCTTGGGAGCCAATCTTCTTTCCTAAGACCATCGATAATCGCTCCTCTTACACGAAAGGAGGCATACGTATCAAATTTCAAATCTAGCTCAGGATTGAATTTCTCCAGTGCATCATATAAACCTACTAATCCATGGCTAAACAGATCATCTCTTTGAACGCTTCGAGGAAGCCCAATTGCTATTCGTTGAACATGATAATGAACAAGTGGTAAATAGCGTCGAATCAACTCATTACATACGTCATCACTTCGCTCTTCTACCCATTTATCCCATAGTCTTTTGTCGTCTTCTGATGTTATCTGGGCCATACTCGTACCTCCTTTTCTATGCATCTAAATTGTCGATACCTCTACCACTTATCACCCGCTAAAGATAGGCATGCTTGAATTTGCGGGTGATTCGCGTTCTACCTTATTCTATTACTTCAAGAGTCTAAATATCTTTTGTCCCTTGGTTCACTGTACGGATATTGAGCATTTTTGATTCAGGGTTAAATTCAATCGTTCGACCACTTTTGCCACCGACATCTTCAGCCACGATCGGAATTCGCAACTCTTTAAGCTTTTCTTTAATGGCTTCTACATTTCTCGGACCAATTCTCATCATGTCATTACTCGTCGAAAATGCAAACATTTGTGCACCACCTGCAAGTTTTGCTTTAATCGAATACAGCTTAGCTCCCTTTTTTTCTAGCATAGTAAGTAAAGCTGGTATTGCTGTATCAGCATATTTTGCTACATTAAGATTCACTTGTTTACCAAGAGAAGAACTTGGTAGCATGACATGGGCCATCCCTGAAATCGAGGTACTATCATCATATAACACAACCCCCACACAAGAGCCCAGTCCAGACGTCCGTATTGTCAACGGAGGCGAGACAATATTTAAGTCCGCCATCCCTACTTTAATAACCTCATTCATTCGTTTCCACCCCTAATGCAGCGAAAATCACCTCAAATGAATCAGGGTCAGGTAATAAAAAGAAATGCCCTGAAATGAGTCCTTGTTTGCCTTCTAACTCTTTTATTTTAGTATCGATTACGATTGCATAATCACCAACTTGGGACAGCGGAATGAGTCCATAATTTAAAATCGCTCCAGTCATATCGACACTAAATCCAGGCACAGAAGGTTGTAAGATCAAATTTGTAAAATCAGAAAAGGCTGATAAATAAGAGCCTGCTAAAATATTACCAACTTCTTGAAACGCAGAAATCCCTAATTCATCATAAGGTGGTGCTTGAAGTTGAAAGGATTGGATATTTGTTAAGTGACGAATTAACTGTTCCATATCTTCAATTTTCGACAGAAAGAACATACTACCAGGTGCTTCTCCTTCAATTCTTAGAAAAATAGCAGCAACCTCAGTATCTGCTCCGCCAACTTGATCAGGAAGATCTTGAAAGGATACAAGCCTCACATCTGGTACACTCATATCGATTGTTTTATTAAGGAGCTGTGATAGGGCTGTTGCGGCATGAGCTGCTCCAATGTTTCCTATTTCTTTTAATACATCAAGATGATAAGGTTGTAATCTTTGCAAAAAATCCATCATCCATACCCTCTTTCTCTAGCTCTTCTCTACACACTTCGAATCACTCGTTCTGCAATTTCCTGTACATGGACAACTTCATCAACTAAATTGGTTTTTATCGCTGCTCTTGGCATCCCAAACACAACGCATGATTCCTCTGCCTCAGCAATGGCGTAACAAGATCCATGCTGCTTCAGCTTCATCAACCCTTCTGTCCCATCTGCACCCATTCCAGTCATAATAACAGCGATCGTCTCAACATCAGCAAGCGTAGCAAGCGATTCATACAAGACATCTACAGATGGACGATGACCTCTTCTCGGTTCCTCTAGGTGTGTTTTAATAAAGTAAGCCGAGCCAATCTTTTGCAAGGCGATATGGTACCCTCCTGGTGCGATATAAGCTGTGCCATTCTCGATTAGATCTCCATTCTCCGCTTCCTTAACAATTATGCTTGAGAGTGAGTTTAACCGTTCAGCTAATGATCTAGTAAAGTTAGCAGGCATATGCTGCACAACGAGAATCGGCGCTTTAATAGTCGCTGGAAGTTGCGTTATGACATCTTTTAATGCTTTTGGTCCACCGGTTGATGTTCCAATCGCAATCACTTTTCTCTTCTGCGTTTGAAGATGTTCGTGCTTTACTATTTTTTGAACGATTGGCTTTGGAGTAGAGTGTCGTACCTTGGCTTTTGACGCTTGAATTACCTTGTCTACAATTTCCATTTCGACCCTATTAATATCTAATGAAATAGCTCCAGAAGGCTTCGTTACAAAGTCGACAGCACCGTATTCCATCGCAATTAACGTGTTTTCCGTTCCTACTTTTGTCGTGCTACTTATCATCACAACAGGACATGGGTCTTCATTCATGATTTGTTTCAGCGTATCTAGCCCATTCATAATCGGCATCTCAACATCAAGTGTGATCACGTCTGGGGAGAGTTGTTTTTGTTTTAATAGAGCATCCTGTCCATTTCGTGCTGTTCCAATAACGTGGATTCTCGGATCTTGATTGAGCATATCTGAAATGACTTTTCGCATAAAAGCAGAATCATCTACAACAAGTACTTGAATAGTCCTCTCCACGTTTATCACAAACTTTCTTTTTGATTATTCTTGCTTCCTCTAAGCTTTTTCTTTGAATAATCTCCTAATCTTAGATATAAAGTGGCCAAACGTTGTCGTAGCCCCTTTATCATCACCTATATACGAGGATGTAAGTTGAAGCATTGCTTTACTAGCCTTTGCCTCTTTGTCCATCACAACGAATGGAGTCTGTGCTTTTACAGCTTTCATAACCGTTGCATCATTAGGAATAAAGCCTAGTATAGAGAGGTCCTTCTGTAAAAACTGTTGTGCGACTCGTTTAAAATTATCTAATGTTCGATTTCCTTCTTTTACTGACTCTGCTCGATTAACGATAAGATATAATGGCTTTTCTTTTTCATGTATAAAAATATATTTGACCATCGAATAAGCATCGGTCATCGCTGGCGGCTCAGGAGTTGTCACAATAAAGACATCGTCCGCAGCTAAGACAAATTGAATACTGCCCTTTGAGACACCTGCCCCCATATCTAAAATAATATAATCATAATGTTGGCCAATCAGTTCAAGCTGCGAGAAGAAGCGTTGCATACGTTGCTCATCTAATTCTACAAATTTTGAAAAACCAGATCCACCAGCAATATAAGCAATTCCATTAGGTCCTTCTTCGATAATATCCCAAATCGACAATTGATTATCGAGTAGATCCATAATGTGATAAGTAGGCGTTAAACCCATTAAAATATCTAAATTAGCCATGCCGATATCTAGGTCCAGTATCGCGACTCGTTTACCACGTTGAGCAAGCGAGATAGCAAAATTCAAACTAATATTCGATTTACCTACTCCACCTTTACCGCTCACAACGGCAATCACTTTTGCTTCCGCTGTATCTTTTGGATCAACGAGACGTCTTAAATTCTCTGCTTGATCATTCATTGTCGTCCACCTCGAGTACACATTGTTTCAAGTATGGAATAGTGGCCTCCATTATGTCATCTGGCACGTTTTGACCAGTTGTCACATAGGCAATTCCTTTGTTAAGTTCGAGCGGAATATTAAGCATAGCACCAAATGAACTTGTTTCATCTTTTTTTGTTAAGATGACTTTTTCCAGCGGAATTAACGAGAATTGCTGAACAATTTTTTTCATATCCTCATATTTTGATGTTAATGATAAGACTAAATATGTTTCTGCATCGCGTTGGAAATCAATCACTTTAGCTAATTCTTCAACATACAAGCGATTTCTGAAATTACGCCCAGCAGAATCAACGATAATGAGGTCATAATGCTTAAATTGTTCAATAGCGCTTTTAAAATCGTCAACTGAATAGGCAACCTCTAGTGGAATGTTTAAAATTTTCGCATACGTCTTTAATTGCTCTACTGCTGCGATCCGATATGTATCTGTCGTGACGAGTGCAACTTTTTTTTGCTTTTTCAACACACAATGTGCAGCTATTTTAGCAATCGTTGTTGTTTTCCCAACGCCTGTTGGTCCGACAATATTGACAATTTGCTTCTTAAACGTCAACCCACCAATTGCCACATTTCCTAATAACTCATTTAAGTAATGACTAAGCTCTTCCTTAACCTTATTCGCATCACGTTCATGATCTGGTTGTTCATACCAACTTTTCATTACATGCTTAATAAGGGTTAAACGAATCGACTCTGATACACCTTGCATCTGCAAATGATCATTTATTTGCTGAAACGGTTCTGGATATTCCATTGCTCCAGAGCCGCTAAGTCCATTCTTCTCACTTAATCCATGAATAAGTTGTTTTAATTGATTAATTTCTTTTCTCAAGCTATCATTCTCTGGTTTTGTCACTTGAACAACTGGTTTCTGTTGTGGAGATTGTGGCAATGGAGATGCTTGACGAGCTTGCGCCATTTGTTTCGTCTGCTCTCTGTGATGACTTATCGGCATGCGCTCCGTAACAGAATCAATCGCCGCAATAACCTCCAATTGCTTTTTTGTAAAAAAACCAAGAAATCCGCCTGTTTCAACCTCTTTAGAATTTAAAATAACAGCATCATCGCCCAAATCAGAACGAATGAGCTTCATCGCTTCATGCATTGTTTTTGCTGTGAATTTCTTTACCTTCACTCAACGTTCACCACCCCTACACTTTGCACTTCAACATTTGCTTCAAGTTCATTGTATGACAAGATTGGAACGTGTGGCAAATAGCGTTCAAACACTTGTCTGACATACATCCTAACAGCAGGTGAACAGAGAATAACAGGCACTTGACCCATTTGCGAGAGACGGTCTGTTTCCGTTGCAGCCGATTCTAAAATACGTTGAGACAGATTAGGATCCATCGAGATAAAATTACCGTGCTCTGTTTGTTGAACAGATTCAGCTACTGCCTTCTCGACGCTACCACTCAACGTAATCACGTACATTGGTTCTCCAGGAGTCGTCATTTGCTTTGAAATTTGTCTTGATAAGGATTGACGCACATATTCTGTTACTAAATCCATATCCTTCGTCATCTGTCCATAATCAGCTAGCGTTTCAAAAATAATCGGCAAGTTTCGAATTGAGATATTTTCTTTCAAAAGATTTGTCAATACCTTTTGGATATCCCCTGTCGAGAGAGAATTAGGAGTTACTTCTTCAACAAGCGCTGGATACGTTTCCTTTAAATGATCAATTAACTGCTTCGTCTCTTGTCGTCCAAGCAATTCATGAGCATGTTTTTTAATGACTTCTGTCAAATGAGTTGAAACAACTGAAGGTGGATCAACAACTGTATACCCTGACAGTTCAGCCTGTTCTTTCATATCTTCGCCGATCCATAAGGCTGGCAACCCAAAAGCTGGTTCGACCGTATCAATCCCAATAATCGACTCATCTTCAACACCTGGACTCATGGCCATATAATGATCAAGTAGGAGCTCGCCTTTTGCAATTTCATTTCCTTTTATTTTAATCGTATATTCATTCGGTTGAAGCTGTATATTGTCGCGAATCCGAATAACAGGAACAATCATTCCAAGCTCTAGTGCCATTTGACGTCGAATCATGACGACCCGATCTAAGAAATCTCCACCTTGATTTGCATCAGCTAATGGAATCAAGCCATATCCAAACTCAAATTCAATCGGATCAATTTGTAATAGATTGACAACACTTTCTGGAGACTTCATGTCATCTGGCTGTTCTTCTTCCTCTTTAGAAACCTCTTCAAGCAATGCGTCGTTTTCTTGCTTGGATAACATGTAACCACCTATTCCAAGTAATGCAGCAATAGGAACAGTGAAAATAAAACTAATTGGTGTGAAAACGCCAATAAGAAGATCGTTCCTGCAGCAATATATAGCATTTTCGGATAAGCAAATATTTGCTTCGTAATATCATGGCCTAAGTTACCTTCAGATGCTGCCCGTGTAACAACGATACCTGTTGCTGTTGAAATTAAGAGAGCAGGAATCTGACTGACGAGCCCATCCCCTACAGTTAATAACGTGAACGTAGTAGCTGCATCTCCTAAACTCATTCCCATCTGCATCATACCAATAATTAAACCAAAAATAAGATTAATAATTACGATGATAATACCTGCAATCGCATCCCCTTTTACAAATTTACTCGCACCATCCATTGAACCATAAAAATCAGCTTCACGTTCAATTTTCTCACGTCGTTCCCTTGCTTCAACATCTGAAATCATCCCAGCATTTAAATCAGCATCAATACTCATTTGTTTTCCCGGCATTGCATCTAAGGTGAAACGAGCACCTACTTCTGATACACGCTCCGCACCTTTTGTAATGACAATAAACTGAATAATGATTAAAATAAGAAAGACAACAAAACCAACCAGTGCATTTCCGCCGACGACAAAGTTACCAAATGTATCAATTACATTACCAGCTTCAGCATTCCCTAAAATTGAACGAGTTGTTGAAACATTCAAACCTAAACGAAATAACGTTACAAGAAGAAGTAATGTTGGAAAAATGGAAAATTGCAACGGCTCACGTGTATTCATTGCAACTAAAATAATAATTAGAGCAAGAGAGATGTTGATCATAATTAAAAAATCTAACATCGCAGGTGGTAACGGAATGATGAGCATGGCGACAATTAAAATAACCCCTAATAATACAGACAGGTCTCTTGCTCCCACAAAATTTCTCCCCTAACATAAATTGAATTTCGATTAGTTTACTAGTTTGTTTTTTAAACGATAGACGTAAGCTAACACTTCTGCTACAGCTTTAAATAAATCCTCCGGAACTTGATCTCCAATATCAGCCTGATGATACAAGGCTCGTGCTAAAAGTTTATTTTCAACGGTTATGACTTCATTTGCTGCCGCAACACCTTTAATTTTCTGAGCGACAAAATCCACACCTTTTGCAACGACGAATGGAGCATCTGCTTTTTCTTCATCATATCGC
Organism: uncultured Bacillaceae bacterium; assembly: GCA_963838465.1. Lineage (GTDB taxonomy): Bacteria > Bacillota > Bacilli > Bacillales > Bacillaceae_D > Halalkalibacter. The sequence continues at coordinate 338,756 of CAWIQZ010000017.1, read as the reverse complement.
AATGCTACGGCAAAATGGGTTGGATTGGTGATGACCACATCTGCTTTTGGAACTTCTTGCATCATACGCTGCATCGCCATTTCCATTTGCTTTTGCTTTCTTTTTGATTTCACTTTTGGATCGCCTTCCATATTTTTGTGCTCATCTTTAATGTCTTTCTTTGACATTCTCATCTGCTTTTCATGATCATATTTTTGATACAAATAATCAGGAACAGCTAATATAAGCAGGAGAATGGCGACTGAAATGCCAAGTGTAGCAGTCAATCTAGCAATCAAATAAAAACCATCAGCAACACTTTTTTGTGAAAGAAGCATAACATCTTCTAAATTAGTCCAAATAATAATATAAACAACAATTCCTGCAAACGAAATCTTAAGCAATGACTTTAATAATTCGACTAATGCCCGCACTGAAAAAATTCGTTTTGCACCTTGAATCGGATCAAGCTTCGATAATTTCATTTGTATCGCTTCAGGCGCAAAGAGTACTCCAACCTGAACATAGCTTGCAACAACTCCTGCAATCATCGCAATGAGCATAATCGGTAGTAAGACCATAGCTGATTCCATAATGATTTCAAAAAACATATCTGCAAAATTAGTTTCTGTGACTTCCATAAGTAAATAGGTTTGGAATGTATGCTTTAACAAATCAAACATTGTCTGTCCAAGCATTCCTCCAAATATCCATAAAAATAAAAAGACTAATAGAAGAATAATCGCTGTGTTTACATCTGTACTTTTGGCAACTTGTCCTTTTTTCCTTTGATCTTGCCGCTTTTTCGGGGTTGCCTTTTCTGTCTTCTCTTCCGCAAAAAATTGAAGATCAACTCTTAATCTGACCAAAATTATGCCCCCCCTAGCAATTGCAGCAATGTTCTCATCGCCAAGACTACTTGATCAAATAATCGTTGAACAGCCATAAAGAATACGCCCATAAACACCATTAACAGCAAAAGACCTACTAAAATCTTTAACGGCATGCCGACGACAAACACGTTCATTTGTGGTACAGCTCTCGAAACCATTCCTAATCCAACATCAACTAAAAAAAGTGAACCGACAATCGGAAAAGCCATCTGAAACGCAATAATAAACATGGCATTGAACGTTGTGGCCACATATTGAACAATGTTTTCCTGTCCAAACGGGAGAAAAACCTGATCCATTGGCACAAATTGATAGCTATAAAAAATCCCATCTAGTAATAAATGATGTCCGTTAACGAGCAGTAAAAAAAGCAAAGCAAAGGTATATAAATATCCACCAGTAAGCGGGCTTTGAGCACCTGTTTGCGGATCAACCACATTAGCAATCATAAAACCCATACTATAATCAATAAATCCTCCAGCAACTTGGATAGCGTACAAAAGAATCATCGCAATCAATCCAACCAATATTCCTACAAGAATTTCTTTTATGATAATGAGATAATAGCTCGCATCAATCACTAATACAGGTGCTTCTAGTGTAAAAACCATGATCCAAGCAAGCATAATAGCAAGTCCGATCTTATGCGTGTTTGGAATTGAGCGATGGGCATAGATCGGTAAGACCGCAAGAAAAGCTAGCACTCTTACAAACACGAGGAAAAATGCTGGAAGTATATTAATAAAATTCATTCATTACCCAATATACCGATGAAGATTACTAAAAATTTGGTACGTGAAATTTATCATATGAGAGAGCATCCATGGACCAAAAATAACTAAACATGCAAGCACTCCTACTATTTTAGGGATAAAGGCGAATGTTTGCTCCTGTATTTGAGTGGTGGCTTGGAAAATACTCACGAGTAACCCAAGACCTAACGCTACAATTAATAGTGGTCCTGAGACGAGTAACACTGTCCAAACACCATTTTCAGCCATACTAATAACAAATTCTGGACTCATCTAAGCACCTTCCTTTAATTGAAGCTGAGAAGCAATGATTGAACAATTAAATACCAACCATCAACTAATACAAATAATAGAATTTTAAATGGCAAGGCAATCATAACAGGTGGCAGCATCATCATCCCCATTGACATAAGCACACTTGCTACAATCATGTCGATCACTAAAAAAGGAACAAAAATAAGAAAACCAATTTGAAAAGCCGTTTTCAATTCACTAATAGCAAATGCTGGTACTAATGTGGTTAATGGAATGTCATCTAATGTTTCAGGTCGCTCTAAACCGGCATAGCCCATAAATAAAGCTAAATCTTTTTCTCTCGTATGCTTTGACATAAATTCCTTCATAGGAACGACACCACGTTCAAATGCTTCAACTTGGTCAATTTCACCGTTAAATAATGGTGTTAATGCTTGTTCGTTCACTTCAGCAAAAATAGGTGCCATAATAAAAAATGTTAGAAAGAGTGCAATTCCTATTAACACCTGATTAGGAGGCATTGATTGTGTCGCCAATCCCTGTCTGACAAATGATAAAACAATAACGATTCTTGTAAAGCTCGTCATTAAAATCAGAATCGATGGTGCTAACGAAAGAACGGTTAGGACGAGCAATAACTGGATTGTTGTTGCCACATTCGCCGGATCATCTGATAAGAAGTTGCCAAAATCTATTGCAGGGAGATTCGTGATTGATGGTATGATCATGAAATCAAGCACTACTTTTCACGCTCCCTTACAGCATCATGTAGCTTATTCTGCGACTTTGAAACATCCTTTAATTGCTTGGAAAGCAATTCTTTAAAAGCTTCGTTATTTGACTTGCTTGACTGTTTTTCAAAAGGTACAGATTGTGATTTTTTTGAACCAAATCGATTTTTTAGTAAGTTGAATACCTTATTGATCGGTTGATCAAATTGCTCAAGTTGCTCCTGCTTTTGGATAAGCAGCTTTTCGATTTCATCTTCATTATCAATTTCTTTTAATAGCTGGATCGTTTCTCCTACACCTACTACTAATAAACGGTCACCAACTTTGACTAACTGAACGGAGCGATTTGCCCCAAGTGGAACTCCGCCGATATTTTGCAGCATTTGCGTCGAGCGATAAGTCTGAGATCGCTTATTTAAAAACCGTAGTAAAGCATAAATAAGGAAAACAACAAAGGCTAAAGCAGCAATCATTTGTACAAAAATCAAAAATGTATTCTGAGGCTCAAAAACACCTGGTTCATTTGTAGCCGCAGCAGGCTGATCTTCATTAATGATCTCTGGTGACTCTTGAAGATTTTCATCTGGTTCTTCTATCGGCTCTTCTCTATTTAAAGATTCTTCGACAGTTCTGTTTTCATCTGTCGTTTCAGCTGAGGCTAGCTGAAATGGACATCCTATGGCGAGGAGCAGCGTGAGTACAACGCTAGTTACTATTTTTCGCATAGGTGATCTGCTCTCCCTTTTTGCTTTCTATCAACTTATCCAAGTGTTTTCTTAATCGCTTCTAACACGCGATCTGCTTGGAATGGTTTCACAATAAAGTCTTTTGCCCCTGCCTGAATGGCATCAATGACCATTGCTTGCTGTCCCATTGCTGAACACATAATGACCTTTGCATTTGGGTCGAAGGATTTTATTTCTTTTAAAGCCGTAATTCCATCTTTTTCTGGCATCGTGATATCCATTGTGACAAGATCAGGAGATAATTCCTGATATTGCTCAACAGCTTGAGCACCATCATTTGCTTCACCGACGACTTCAAAACCATTCTTCGTAAGAATATCTTTGATCATCATTCTCATAAATGCAGCATCATCCACGATTAATACTTTTGCCGACATCTGTTAATCACTTCTCCTTTTTATTTTAAGTTTCGAATTCGATCTTCTTGGCTAACAATATCGGTTACACGGACACCAAAGTTTTCATCTATGACCACGACTTCACCTTTTGCAATTAGCTTTTGATTAACAAGGATGTCAACAGGCTCACCTGCAAGCTTATCAAGTTCAATGATTGAACCTTGTGTAAACTCAAGAATTTCCTTAATTGACCGTTTTGTTCGTCCTAATTCGACTGTTACTTGAAGAGGAATATCTAACAGCATGTTTAAATTATTTGACTCACCTTGCGATAATTGTGGTGCTTCAAATGTCGAAAAGGCCGCTGGTTGGATATCTACTTGACGCTGGTGCTGCTGAAAGGACGCACCACCTAAATGCTGTTGTGCACGTTGCTCATATATCGGTTGGTGTTGAGCGGATAAATACTGTTCTTCATGCTGCACATGTTCATTGACCTGCGGAGTCGCTTGTTGAACAGGTGGAGCTGATGGAACCTCTTTGGGTTGAGGTTGTTCCTCAATAGCCGGGCTACTACCTGGATTCATTAATTCATCTACTAGTTTTTTAGCAAATGTCACCGTAACAAGCTGCATGATATTCGAATCGATTAAATCACCAACTTTTAATCGGAACGAAATTTTAACGAGAATGTCATCTTCAGGTACATTATCTGTCCCTTCATGCTTTTTAAATCCATTAAATCAATACCTGGAGGTGAAATATCGACCTTTTTATTGAAAATGGTAGACATAGAGGTAGAGGCTGAACCCATCATTTGATTCATCGCTTCCTGTACGGCACTGATATGCATTTCACTTAATTCTGGTGCTGGGTTTGTTCCATCTCCACCAAGCATTAAATCAGCAATGATTGCTGCATCTGTCTGTTTTAATGACTAGTAAATTAACTCCTTCAAACCCTATCAGTATATTGAACATGTATCGCAACATGCGGTTGAGGAAATTCCCTTTCAAGCTTCTCTTTCATAATTAAAGAAAGCTGTGGTGTTGTAATATCTACCTTTTGATTTAATAAAGTAGATAATGCTGTTGCAGCACTTCCGAAGGAGATATTTCCGATTTCACCTAGTGCATCCTGTTCGATTTCAGAAATATAATCTCCAAGACTTAAAGAATCGTCGTCTACACTTGGTGATACCGCTTCTTCTGAAATCAGAATCCTCTTCGTCACTGCTATTTACGCCTTTAAGTAATTCATTTATCTCATCTTGGGAAAGCATATCATCATTCATCATTTTCTGCCTCCTCTATTATTTCTGTCACTTGAACAGCTATTTTATTTTTCATTTTCCCTGGTTGTGCATAATATTTTCGCTCACCACCTACATTTACGAGCAAAGGTTTATTGATTGATTGATTTAATTCAATCACATCTCCTTTTGTTAAATGCAGAAACTCATGAATCGACATTTCCGAACGTCCAAGCTCTGTTTGAATTAATAAAGGAGCCTGGCGAACTTTTCGTTCAATTGCTATCTTGTTCTCCTGCTGTACGTTGTTTTTTCTTTTCTTGCATCCAATAATGAATCGATAGCTTCGGCAAAATCTCTTCGAGCACGACGTGAGGAAGACAAATATTAATCATTCCTGACGTTTCAGCAATTGTTGTTGACAAGGAAATGACAACAACCGTTTCATTCGGCGAGACCATTTGCAAAAATTGTGGGTTTACTTCGATATCTTCCATAATCGGATCAATTTCAATCACGGAACTCCATGCTTCTTGAAAGCTATCTAATGTTCGTTGAAACAACTGAGACATAATTCTCGTTTCAATTTCAGTTAAATTCTCAACTTTATTAATACTAATCCCTTTTCCACCAAGCAAGCGGTCGAGCATCGCGTAAGCAATATTAGGATTAACCTCCATTAGTAGACGACCATCTAATGGATATGGCTCAAATACATTAAGGATTGTCATCTTCGGAATCGACCGAATAAACTCTTCATAAGGCAATTGATCAACCGAAGTGACAGATATTTGAACATACGTTCTTAGCTGAGCAGAGAAATAAGTCGTGAGTAGTCGTGCAAAATTCTCATGAATTCGAGATAAGCTTCGAATTTGATCCTTTGAAAAGCGAAGAGCTCGCTTAAAATCATATACCTTTACCTTTTTCTCGGTTTCTTCTTTCTTAAGTTCATCAGCATCCATTTCACCGGTTGAAATTGCCGATAACAGCGCATCTATCTCACCTTGTGATAGAACGTCAGCCAAGAACCTCACCTCTCAATCTCGATGCAACAATATTATTGGATAACCCAGCTCGTTGTATAAACTTGAACCACTGAGCCTTCTTGCATTAATTCATTCAGCTGATCGCGTATATCTGCTTCAAATGCTTCAATTCCTTCTGAACCAGCTAATTCGGAGGACTGTTTGCCTGAAAGAGCACGTAAAATAATATTATTGATTTGGAAATCACGCTTTTGAATTTCTTCAAGTGCATCTCGACTATCAACATGAATTCGAAATTTAGCTTGAACGAAATCGTTTGATAAAAGATTAGTTGTGATTTCCTCTGTCTCGAAAGACTGGGCAATGATTTCATCAATCGTTGGTTCTGCGCTCGGATCCGGTTGATTGGTGAAGTGATTAACAAGCACAAATGTTAAAACACCAACAAGCGTTAGCGAAACGAGAATAACAAGCATAATGTTAACAAGCTTATTTTTGAGCAATCAGGAACCCTCCACATCTTTATGAACGACAATAAGACCAATTTTTGCAAATTGCGTATTCACAATTTTCTTCACTTCATCGATATCATTGCGAATGACGATTTTTTTCCCACTCATTAATGTAATCGTTGTATCTGGAAATGCTTCGATTTGTTCAATCAGCATCGCATTTAAAAGAAACGGTTGACCATTTAAGCGAATAAGTTCAATCATATATAATGGATGGGCTAGGTGTTTGCACCCTAGCCCAAACCTCCTTGATCATTAGATTCTAAGTGAATGCGTTACGAATCAGCTGTAAAAAAGCACTTTAGTCACTCATTATCTCTTTAAGTTAACAAGCTCTTGAAGAATTTCATCTGATGTTGTAATAATTCGTGTATTCGCTTGGAAACCACGCTGTGCAACGATCATTTCCGTAAATTCTTCTGAAAGATCAACGTTTGACATTTCAAGCGTACCAGCTACTAATGTGTGCCTGTGCACCAGTTGGCACCTGGAATGTGCGCACTTGTGCAGCTCCACCTAGAGTTCAGCACGTTACTTGATAGTAAGATTACTTCCTTCCTTTTGCAAGCCTTCAGGATTTGCAAAGTAATGCTAATGAGATCGTACCAACATTATTTAAGTTCTCCAGCTGCAGTTAATCACATTTACTTCTCCTGTTTGGCTAATACTGAAGCTTTGTGATCGTAGGCAGGTAATAGTTAATATCTTGCTCCTACCTCATCTAAGTAACGAGTATAGCCCATCTAGACGTATTAACAATATCTCCATCTTGATCTAAATAAAAGTTCCCTGCTCGACGTATAAGAAATCCTCTCAGCCGTGGTACCTGCCGCATCTCTGCTAGTCTAAAATAACCATCACCTGAAATCCCTAAATCTAGTTCGCGATTCGTATTTTGAAGACTTCCTTGTGTATGAATCGTATCAATTGTTGCTAATTGCATACCAAGACCAACTTGACGTGCATTTGTTCCACCTCCAGATTCCTTGTCCAGGTCCAGCTTGCCCCAGCAATCTGCTGGCTAACCATATCCTTAAATGTGGCACGCCCTTTTTTAAAGCCGAATGTATTGACATTGGCGATATTATTCCCAATCGTATCAAGCTTTGTCTGCATGTTTCTCATTCCTGAAATACCTGAGTACATTGAACGTAACATTACTTTTCCTCCTCTTATTGACTGCTTCAATCAGTCGGCAGCCGTAAGACCTCCCTTATCGGGTCCAGCCTTTTAATCTATTAAAATCGTTCCATTTATATTTGTGAAAATTTGCGATTGTGCTTCTTCACGATTTAAAACAGTAATAACGGTATCGTTTTTCGCACTGACAACAAGCGCGGCATCATGCGTAATAACCAATGAATCATTGACACCTTTTTGTTTCGCTTCGTTCACCTTTTCTTGAATTGTCAACCACTTTTCTGTGGAAAATTCAATTCCTCTCATATCCATACGCTGCTTCGCGTGCTTACTTAATTTTAGTTCCGTTTTTTCTTGCAGCTCATTCTGTAATAGCTGCTGAAATTGATTTGTCTGCTTGCTTGCATCATGGACAGACTTGAGAGATGGTTTTGGAAGCGCATGTAATGATTGAAGATGAATCCTTGGATCCATAAGCTCACATCCTTTTATGCTTCCTTCGTTGGAACACTCTCAACAGGTTCCTCTACCGGTTCTTCAGGAGTTTTCTCAGCTGGCTCACTTGCTTTCTGACTCACTTGAACGAGTTGTTCATTACTAATCCAGCGCCCATCATCAAGCTGAATTCGAAGTTGACCATCCGTTTCAAGCTTGACCGACTTGACAACGTTATCGACATATTCAATTTTCGACCGATATTTATCAATCTCAACAACTCTCATCCATTGAACCTGTTTTCCAATAAGTTCACTGTGTTGAACGAGATTTTGACTTGATTGAAGACTGGCGAGCTTTTGAATGGCCGTATTCATATTTGTCATTTGCTCGAGCGAGGAAAATTGGGCCATTTGAGCAATAAATTCACGATCATCCATTGGATTAGATGGATCTTGATTTTGCAGTTGAGTAATTAAAATCTTTAGAAAGTCATCCTTCCCCAAGATTCCTTGATTCTGTTGATTCGCTTGCTTCGTCTGATTATTGAGTAGAAGTCCTTCATGGATCGTATTCATTGCTATCACCTACACTTGTTCATTAAATGTTACTTCATTTAAAACATCTTGAAATAAACTAGCTTGCTCTTGCTCATTCTCATCATCTTGCTGTTTTGATTGATCATCGTTTTGCTGTGAAGATTGATCATTTTGTTCTTTTCCGACGTATTGCTGATGCTGTTGAACGACTTCAATTCGCTCTACCGAGATTTGCTGTTGTGCAAAAGCATGTCGTAACTGAGCAAGCTGACCCTCGATAAGCTCTCGTGTCGCCGAACTCCCTGTTAATATCCGAGCAATGATCGTTCCTTCTATTTGTGACAGTTGTATATCTAATCTGCCTAAATGCTCCGGATACAATTTAATTGATAAAGTATTCATTCCTTGTTGATTTTGAGTTAGTGTGCCACGTTGCAAAATCAACTGAAATTGTCTTAGAAATTGTTGCTGTTGAACTTCCTTTGGTAGCTTATCACCAATGTGAATAGCAGCTTGTTCTACACGAGAAAGACTCTGACCAAGCTCTTGACCTGACTGACTAAGATTTAAGCCTTGTGTTGGACTATCAGATGATGTTTGTGCGACAAAGGCATTTGGTAACGGCAAGACAGAATTCGTCTTATTCGTCATCAGCTCGGTAAATGCTTGTCCATTTGCCTGTCCATTCGGATTAACGTGTAATTTCGATTCGATATACTTTGTCACATCTTCAAGCATGGTAGAAGCCTGTTTTCCATTAGGATTCCAAGGGACATTCGGAAGCATTTTGGCCAAAAGCTGTTGTAATTGTTGTAAAAACTTATCTTTTTCAGCAAATCGCGGCGTTAATGGTTGTTGTTCTTGCGAAGCAGCAGCTAACAAAACGACAAGTACTTGCTGCAAATCAGTCCAGTCCTCCATTAACTCCTCCGCATGACGATTGTCTATAGACGTCAAAGCTAGAAGCTCTTGTTGCCATTCCACCGGTAGTAGTTCAAGCAGCTTTGCTCCTTCACTGCTTTCAATCATCTCGCCATCAATGATAATTCCATCTAGTTCCATTTGTGTTAATAACTCCGAGATCAAAGCAGCATGGTCTTCACTACTACTTAAAGGAAGCTCAGCATCAATTGTCTGACCCCCTAGTAATTGCTTCAACGATGACGTTGTTAATGACATAGACTCAGATCCATTACTCTGACCACTGATAAAGCTACCTAGTAATTGTGCAAATGGTGAACTTGAAGATTGGCTTACAATCTGTTTGGCTATAGAGTGAGGATTGCTTACGGAAGTTGATGTGGTCACCATAGGTATCGGGTTCATAATTTTTCACCCCCTTTCAAAGCCTTTTGAAGCTATTGATTCGCTAGTCGACTCATAATATCAGCAGCTTGCTCACTTTCCATTTTTGCTAATATACTCGCTCGTACCTCAATTGAAACTTGTGATAAATGAAGAAGTGCTTCCTCAACAGGTAAAGCTGAAATGATACTTGCTGCATTTTTTGCAGACATCGCCTCATATGTTTTGGCGATATTTTCCAGTTCCTGCTGAGCTTGATCTGCTAACTCTGTTTCTACGATCTGACTCTGTTCTAGTTGAGCTTGCTCATTGCCTAATCTTGCAATTTCTTCGTCTCGTTGTTGAATTTCCCCTTGTAATCGATCTACTTCGGCTTGTTGTTCAGCTATCGTCTGCTCAAGCAGTTCAATATCAACGTCTGGCTCTACCTCATCAGTAGGCTCTTCAGAAAAGTATTCTGAAACAAACGGGACATTTGATCCAAACTCCTTCGCTTTATCTATAACATTGAAGCCAAGCAGTGATAAAATGACACTAAATAAAATGACCGTAAACACAATTGGGATGAATATGACGAGAAAGAACCATTGTATTTTGCTATTAGAATTTTCTTTTTCACTCATATACTCACCTATTTTCACCGATTTGCATATAACCGAAGTGATAATTCGTCCATCTGCAATAATTCAAGTCTTTTTTCTTCAAGTTCAAATTGTTCGTGCTTTAGTTGTTTCATTTTTTCGTATTTTTTGTATTCAATTGATATGTTCATCAAATCTTGCTGCTTTCGATTCATCTTTTCTCTGGCAAGCTGTGTCGATCGTTGCTGAACTAGTATTTCTTGCTGAAGACGAAGTAGCTTGGACTGATTTTGTTGAAGTGCATAAATCGATGTCCCTTTTGTTACTTGCTCACGTGCATTTTCTTCTAGTTCTTCTTTACGCTTTAGCATTTCATATAGCTCCGTAGCGACTTTTTCGAATTTCGTCATTGCTTCCTGATACTCCGATTGAACATTATTCTTTTCTCTTTCTCTAAGCTCCATTACTTTTTGTAGCGTAAACTGAAATGACATCGTCAATGGTCGCCCCTTCCAAATTCTTCAACCAACCTTTTAATCGACTGATCAACAGTTGTTTCTTCTGTTGTTGCTTGCTTTAAAAAAGAAATAATTGTTGGATGCATCTTAATCGCTTCATCAATTTCTTTTGAAGAACCGCGTTTATACGCACCGATGTTAATTAAGTCCTCATTGTCGTCATAGGTTGATAAGTATTGGCGAACTTGATCTGCTGCTTGTCGATGCTGATCATCAATGATATCTGCCATAACACGACTGATACTTTTCAAGACATTAATTGCTGGAAATTGGCCTTTATTTGCCAGCTTTCGATCAAGCACAAGATGACCATCTAAAATACCTCGAACCGCATCAGCAATCGGTTCATTCATATCATCACCATCTACTAACACTGTATAAAAAGCTGTAATACTCCCTTTCGCGTCTGTACCAGAACGCTCTAGTAGCTTAGGTAGCATCGCAAAAACAGAAGGCGTATATCCCTTTGATGTAGGCGGCTCTCCTATAGCTAAACCAATTTCACGTTGAGCCATCGCAAAACGCGTAACCGAATCCATCATCAAATTGACATTAAGCCCTTGATTACGGAAATACTCTGCTACCGCTGTCGCTGTCATCGCTCCTTTTATCCGCATTAATGCAGGCTGATCCGACGTCGCAACGACTAATACTGTCTTACTTAATCCTTCCTCACCGAGATCCCGTTCAATAAAATCCTTCACTTCTCGACCGCGCTCTCCAATGAGCGCGATGACATTAACATCTGCGGCAGAATTCTTTGCTAGCATTGAAAGCAATGTGCTCTTTCCAACGCCACTCCCTGCAAAAATCCCAATTCTTTGTCCTTTGCCCACCGTAAAAAGGGAGTCAATCGCCCTAACACCTAAAGACATCTTTTCATGTATTCGTGGTCTTAATAAAGGATTAGGAGGGTTGTTATCCGTTGGGAATGACGTAAGACCTTTTGGTAGCTCTTCATGGGTAAGTAGCTGTCCACAACCATCAATGACTTTACCGATTAAACCAGTTCCGACTTTGATTTCTAATGGTTTCCCTGTTGCTTCTACTAAGCTCCCTGGCGCAATTTCCATCGTCCCATTTAAAGGCATGAGCAAAACATATTCATCTCTGAAGCCAACAACCTCTGCTTTTACTTTGATTTTATTTGTTTTCCCAACGATTATGTAGCAAAGATCACCAATTGAGGCTTGCGGTCCTTTTGACTCAATCGTAAGTCCAACGACCCTTGTTACTTTTCCGTACCATTTATAAGCAGACAACGAGGGGATTTCTTTAATGAGCTCCTGTACGTTCATTAGGCCCCTCCCTCCACTTCTCGAATAGCTGTGTCTTTAATTCATGTAACTGCCGATCTAATGTCGCATCGATCCGTCCATATTTTGATTCAACAATACAGCCATTTTCCATTAAACCAGCATCAGGATAAATATACAGCTTTTCTGTATGGCTTAGCAGTTGTTCTAGTTCTTCTTTTTGTTGCGTTGTTTGCATGTACCAGTCTGGGTGTACATAAAGTTTGACATGCTCATGCTCACGAACTTCTAACATAACCTGCTTGAGAAGAGCCGACCAAATTGCAGGGTTCTCTTCTAAATTCAAGCCAATCATTTTCTTCGTTAAAGCAATGGACAAATCAATCATGACTGGCTCTGCAGAATCAATTGTTTTTTCAAATTCTTGTTCCGATTGGCTAATGATCGTCTTTGCTTGTTCAATCAAGCTGTCGTAAGTTTGTTGACCATCAATTTGACCTTGTGCAAACCCTTCTTCGTAGCCTTGTTCTCGAGCAGCTATTATTGCTTGTTCCATTTCAGTTTCTGCTTGCTGGCGTTTTAATTGAAGCTCTTCTTCGACTTCGCTGAGAACGCGCTCTCTGCATCAGCAATGATTTGCTTAGCACGCGCTTCGGCTTCCAAGAGTTGCTCTTCCATTTTTTTCACTAACTCTTCGTTCGTTGGGTCTTTTTGCTCTACTTCAACTGATTGTTCATCCACTTCTTGATCAATCGGTTGAAAATCATTTTTTTCAAAAAGATTTTTAATTGTTATGGTTTTAATCTCGTTATTTGCGGGTACAGTATTGGGTGATTTAATAATCTTAGACAATAATATCGTCTCCTCCACCACGTGCAATGACGATTTCACCAGCTTCTTCTAAACGACGAATAACAGCAACAATTCGTGATTGAGCTTCCTCAACATCACGTAAGCGGACAGGACCCATAAATTCCATTTCGTCTTTAAAGGTATCGGCCATCCGTTGAGACATATTACTGAAGACAATTTCTTTCACTTCTTCACTTGCAACTTTAAGTGAAAGCTGCAAATCTTCATTTTCAATGTCACGAATCACTCGTTGAATCGAACGATTATCAAGCGTCACGATATCTTCGAAGACAAACATTCGTTTCTTAATTTCTTCAGCAAGCTCTGGATCTTGAATTTCAAGCGCGTCTAGGATCGTTCTCTCTGTACTACGGTCAACACTATTAAGCACTTCAACAACAGCTTCAATACCACCAGCATCTGTATAATCCTGTGTTAATGTCGAAGATAGCTTTTGTTCGAGAATGCTTTCAACCTCATTCACAATTTCAGGTGATGTACTGTCCATTAAAGCAATTCTTTTTGCCACATCTGCTTGAACTTCTTGTGGCAGCTCTGATAATATTTGTCCTGCTTGAACAGATTCTAAATATGATAAGATCAGCGCAATCGTTTGTGGATGCTCATTCTGAATAAAATTTAAAATTTGCGATGGATCTGATTTTCGGGCAAAATCAAATGGCCGTACTTGCAATGTTGAAGTAAGACGGTTAATAATGTCCATTGCATTTGATTCACCTAATGCTTTTTCAAGAATGCTTTTTGCATAGCCAATACCGCCTTGAGCAATGTAGTCTTGCGCTAGGATTAAAGAATGAAATTGTTCCAAAATTTCTTCTTTCATTCCACTATCTACTTTTCGAACATTGGCAATTTCTAGAGTAAGTTGTTCAATCTCTTCTTCTGATAAATGCTTATAGACTTGTGCCGAGACATCTGGACCTAGTGAGATGAGGAGGATTGCTGCTTTTTGCTTTCCGGAAAGTTCTTTTTTGGATATCGTAGCCACATTACATTCCTCCTAATCTTCTGATAACCAAGTACGCAATAATTTCGAGAATTCTTCTGGTTTGTCTTGTGCCATTCTTTCTAATTGCTTACGCTTTGTTGCTGATAAACTACTATCTTCATCAGGTAGATCTGGAATTTCTTTCATTTCCTCTTCAATCGTCAATACTTCTTCTTGTTCTTCTTTACGCTTTCTAAAGAGTAAGAATGCAAGTAAGAGAATAACGAGGACAAGAACTCCACCTACAATATATAACCATAATGGGATCGCTGTTACTGGCTGCTGTTCGATTTCAAGCTTGCCATTAAATAGTTGAGAAGAAACAACAATCTTTTCATTAATCGCTTCCTCCGTTAATTCATCAGCATACACACCTGAAATGCTCGTTCGCACAATGGTTCCTAAAATTTGCTGAATGTCATCGAGTTGCTCCTGTGGGAGTTCTTCTACTCCTTCAGGTGGTTCAACCATCACTTGAATACCTAAATCACGAATTTTATAAGGACTTTCAACAATATCTCGATTAATTCGATTGACTTCGTTATTAATTCGATCTTCTGTTCGTTCCCATTCTGAAGGCCCCTGTCCAAATCCCCCTTGGAAATTTGGTATCTCATCACCAACACCAACTTCTCCTCCTGGAACAGTGCCTTCACCAGCATAGGTTTCTTCAATTCGTTCAATGCTGACCGCGATCCCTTCCATATTCTCAGGATCTACCGGCTCAACTAATGCCTCCTGGCGATTTTCTTGGGTGAAATCAATATCTGTTGAAACCGAAATCAACACTTTATCGCGCCCAACAACTGTTCCAAGCATTTGTTGAAGATTACGAGTTAGATCACGTTCAATATCTCTCTGTATAGCACGTTGCTGTTCATAGACTGAAAGAGTAGAATCAGTGCTATTTTCATCTTCATATACATAATCATTAAACATTTGATCAGAAATGACGATATTTTCTATAGGCAGATTAGGCACACTCTTAGACACTAAATGATAAAGTGCTTTTACTTGACCAGGCTCTAATTGATATCCTGGTGCCAAGTCTAAAACAATCGCTGCTGTTGCTGACTCTTGAGTTGCATTTAGCCAAACGCTCTCCTCAGGTAAGGTGATCATCACCTTTGCTTGGTTTACACCATTTACATTACGAATGAGACCAGCTAGCTCTGTCTGCATAGCCGCTCGTTCCATAACTGAAAATTCATTGTCAGTCATCCCAAAACCCATTTGTTCTTGAAAAAACGTATAATCAATGCTACCACTTCTCGGAATTCCTTCAGCCGCCAACTCGACTTTCAATCCGTCAACTTGAGTGTCTGGAACGAGAATGGTTGTACCATTATCAGAAATGGTGGAAGGAATACCACGCGCGTCTAATGTTTCCTTAATTTGCCCTGTCTCTTGAAGCGTTAAGTTACTATAAAGCGGTTCGTAACTTGTTCTTGTACCAAAGAAGGCAAAAAGGACAATAATGACAAGTACCCCAAAAACGGAGCCTAGCAACAAGCCCTTTTGTTTGTTTGACCTACCACTCCAGTATTCTGTTATTCTTTGTCTATAAAGTGAAAGTTTCTCTTTCATGTGCCCTCCTACGTCCCAACAACGATCACGACGAACTAAAAACAAATTAGAAAAACTTGGTTTATCGCCAAATCCTTAATAGCGAAAGCCTTAGTCTTTTTTTATTCGTTCAGAAAGCTATCATGACTTTATACTTTCTGATTAGTTAAAGAAAAATCGGCTTATCACCATATATCAATGGCGAAAGCCTAAGTAGCATTGTTATGTTACATAATAAAGAATATAAAATCCCCATTTTATGCAAACACTATACTTGCATTCTCATGATTTCTTGATACGCTTCAATGACCTTGTTTCTAACCTCTACAGTTGCCTGTAATGTAATACTAGCCTTTTGACCTGTGATCATAACATCGTGAAGATTATCTATATTACCACTTGCTAATAGCTCTGTTTTTGTAGCAGATTCTTGTTGAAGAGTGTTAACATCTTCAATCGCTTGGCTCAATGCTACTTTAAACGACTCTTGAGCTTCACCAGGTGTTACTCTTGGAGTGTTTGGGACATTCATTTGATTCTGAACTGAAAAAGGTGTTTGTAGACTTCTTATTTCCATGATCTTTATTTACCCCCTAACGACCAATTTCTAGCGCCTTTAAAAGCATATTTTTTGATGCATTTAACGTCGTCACATTGGCTTCATAAGAACGCGTCGCACTCATTAAATCAACCATCTCTCTTAGCGGATCAACGTTTGGTAATTGAACATATCCTTGTTCATTCGCATCTGGATGTTCTGGATTATAGACTTGCTTAAAAGGAGTTTGATCATCAACAATTGCCGACACTCTCACTCCATTGCCAACTTCACTATTTGTCTTACCTAGTGCATGATGTAAAAATTGAGAAAAAGGCTGCTTTTCATTTGGCTCCATCATCACCATTTTACGCCGGTAAGGCTGCCATTGACCGTCAACCATCGTTGCTCTTGTTGATTCAGCATTTGCCATATTAGCTGAAATAACATCCATACGCAAACGCTGAGACGTTAATGCAGAGGCACTTGTATTAAATCCATTAAAAATCGTCATTTCGTTTATCTGCCTCCTCTAATAACGGTTTGTAAGCTTGTGAAACGACCATTCATTCGATCGATTAGAGCATTGTAGTAAATTTGATTTTTGGCCAACTCAGCCATTTCAAGGTCGATATCAACATTATTTTGATTATGGTTATACATTGTCTGTCTATTTGTTTCGACAATAGGAGAGTTCGTCGTTGAACTGAATTTAATATGCTTGTCATTTGTCCGATATGCTTGCAATGGTGATTGATTCATGACATCACTCAATGTTTGTTTAAACGTTACGTTTTTCGCTTTATAATTTGGTGTATCAACATTGGCAATATTTTGGGAAATCGCCTGTTGTCGCAGTTGCGAACCATCTAGTCCTCGCTCTAATACCTTAAATGTCGAACTTCCAAAAAGATCCATGTTTTTTCACATCCTTCGACATAAATTGCGCTTTATGCAAATTGTAATCAAACTACAGATAAAAGTCTAACACCGTTTAGTAGAAATGAAGATTCGATAAAAAAGGACTACGGATTATTGTGGACTTTTGTCTCAATTCCTTACCACATATTTAATTCTGTCTACATTATATTACAATTTTAGACACGATTGAACCAGTTTCTTTGGAAACTTTTGTGAGTATCGCTAGCTGATGGCGTTTTAACAACTTTTTGATTATTTTCACCATGAATTTCAAGAATATTCAATAAGCAAACTCGAATTTTGTCTAACCTTACTGATAAACAGTTTCTTCTCCATTAAAGATTACAGCAGCTTCTTTTCTTAACAACAAAAAAGACGACTCAAATATGTATCCCTTAACAAACACCTCATATACATAAGCTCTAAATTGTACATGGTATCGTGTTTATTAACTGGGGTTTGAGTCATCCTTCTGGTTACGTATAGATCTATACGTCCTTTAATTTCTACTTATTTTGTTTTAATTTATCTAATTCTAATAAAAATTTATCATTTAATACTTTGATATATGTTCCTTTCATACCGAGTGAACGCGATTCAATCACACCTGCACTTTCAAGCTTACGAAGTGCATTAACAATAACGGAGCGAGTAATCCCAACACGATCAGCAATTTTACTTGCCACAAGTAATCCTTCTTTTCCATCGAGCTCTTGGAAAATATGTTCAACAGCTTCTAATTCACTATAAGAAAGCGAGCTGATAGCCATTTGAACGACAGCTTTACTTCTTGCTTCTTCTTCAATTTCTTGTGTTTTTTCATGTAGTATTTCCATTCCAACTACTGTTGCCCCGTATTCTGCTAAAATAAGATCATCATCATTAAAGGAATCATTTAATCGAGCTAAAATCAATGTGCCTAGTCGTTGTCCCCCACCTTGTATAGGAACAATTGTCGTTAAACCACTTTGGAATAAATCCTTGTTCTCAACAGGAAATGCTGTAAATTCACTTTCAATATCAAGATTCGCTGATGTTTCTTCAATTTTAAACAGGCCATCTGTATACTCTTCAGGAAATCGTCGATCTTCAAGCATTTTCTTCATACGGTCATTTTCAATCTCTTGTTTGATCGCATAACCTAATAATTTCCCTCTACGACTCACGACAAAGATTTAGAGCTAATTGTTCACTAACGTTTCCGCCATATCTCTTAAATTAACATGTTGACCTCCTGTTTTTTGTAGCATTTCATTAATTTTTCTTGTTCTTGTTAATAAATCCATTTCTTTCTCCTCCTAGAATTTTTTTACAAAATAAATTGGCTTAAATCTCGATTTTTTGCAATTGACGCTAAGTTTCTCTTCTACGTATTCTGAGGTGTAATGACAATTTCTTCTAAGTTAATATCCGGAGCTTCAAATGATAAATCCTCTAACAACCGTTCAAGTATTGTGTGTAAACGTCTTGCCCCAATGTTCTCTGTATCTTGATTGACTTCCGTTGCAATAGTCGCAATCTTATGAACAGCATCGTCAGAAAATGAAACTTTTATACCTTCTGTTTCAATAAGGGCCACATATTGTTTAATTAAAGCATTGTTTGGTTCAATCAAAATACGCACAAAATCATCCACTGTTAAGTTTGCAAGCTCAACACGAATTGGGAAACGCCCTTGTAATTCCGGAATGAGATCAGATGGCTTGGCGATATGAAAAGCACCTGCTCCAATAAAAAGTACATGATCTGTTTTCACAGGACCATATTTCGTCACAACTGTCGATCCTTCAACGATTGGGAAAATATCGCGCTGTACTCCTTCACGGGATACATCAGCAGATTGCTGACCTTTACTTGCTACTTTATCAATCTCATCTATAAAAATAATGCCCAATTGTTCAGCTTTTGTAACAGCTTCTTGCGTTACTTCATCCATATCAATCAGTTTTTGTGCTTCTTCATCTGTCAATACTTTTCTCGCTTCTGCAACGGGAAGTCGTCTTTTCTTCGTTTTTTAGGCAGTATTCCACCAAGCATTTCTTGCATATTCATCCCCATTTGTTCCATACCTGCGCCTTGAAACATATCGATAAAGTTCTGTGATTGTTCATCAACCTCGATCGTGACAATATGATCTTCTAGTTCCCCTAGCGCAAGTTTATGTGCCATCTGTCTACGCTGCTGTGTTAAATTGTTGATCTTCAGTTGTATCTTGCTGCTCATTTCGTGTTGATCCCTTGTTGGTCTAAAAATCATTTCAAATGGATTTTTATAAGTTGATTGTTTTTTTCGTGATGGAACGAGTAATTCAACGAGACGCTGATTCGCATTTTCTTCAGCTTGTGCGCGAACCTGAGCCATTTTTTCTTCTTTTACAATTCGAACACTCGTCTCGACAAGATCACGAACCATCGACTCTACATCTCGACCTACATAACCAACTTCTGTAAATTTTGTTGCTTCGACCTTAACAAATGGCGCTCCAACTAATTTGGCAAGTCTTCGTGCAATTTCTGTTTTGCCAACACCTGTAGGACCAATCATTAAAATATTTTTTGGTGTCACCTCATCCTTCATTTTCTCATCGAGAAGACTACGACGATATCGATTACGTAGAGCAATCGCCACTGCTTTTTTGCCTGTTCTTGACCAACTATAAATTGATCTAATCGCTCAACAATTTCACGAGGTGTTAAGTTCGTTTTCACTTCAATCACTCTCCAATAGGGAATTGTTCATCTGATTTAGCTTAATTCTTCAACAACTAAATTTGAATTTGTATAGACACAAATCTCACCAGCTGTTTCAAGCGCAGCCCGAGCAATTTCTTTCGCAGTTAGATGCGGAGCATGTTTTTTTAACGCCCGCCCTGCTGCTAAGGCATAATTCCTCCCGAGCCGATGGCTAATATCCCATCATCCGGTTCAATCACTTCACCAGTTCCAGAGACAAGTAACAAATGCTCTTTATTCATCACAATTAACATTGCTTCAAGTCTTCGTAAGAACTTTATCACTTCTCCATTCCTTCGCTAGTTCAACAGCAGCTCGTTGCAAATTCCCATTATATTCCTCTAACCGCGATTCAAACTTTTCAAACAATGTAAAGGCATCTGCAACAGATCCAGCAAATCCTGCAAGCACTTTTCCTTGATAAATCGACGGACTTTTTTGGCTGTATGCTTCATGACAACGGCATTTCCGAATGTTACTTGACCATCTCCTGCCATCGCACACTTTCCATTATGTTGAACGGCAAATATCGTTGTTGCATGAAATGATTTGACATCATATCCATCCTCCTTATTCATCTCCTCTATGCTCGAGGATGATGCTGTTTGTATACGTCACGTAATCGTTCTTTCGTCACATGTGTATAGATTTGAGTGGTAGAAAGGTTTTCATGACCTAATAACTCTTGTACCACACGTAAATCTGCACCATTATTTAATAAATGCGTGGCAAATGAATGTCTTAGATCATGTGGGCGTAATCGTTTATTATAGGCAGCTTTCTCCATCCGCTTTCCGACGATGTTCCGGATACTTCGATCAGAAAGGGGACCCCCACGATAATTTAGAAAAAGAGAAGGTGATGATGTATTCGCCTTTTTTAAGAAGGGATTCTCTTCCATCTTGAATATATCTCGTCAAGGCATCTGCAGCAAAGGAACCCATCGGATATATAACGTTCCTTCCTTCCTTTACCAATGACAAATACTGTCCCAATGGAGAAATCGATATCACTGTATTGTTAGCTTGACTACACTCACTTACACGAATACCTGTTGCATATAATAGCTCTAAAATGGCACGATCTCGTTGATCAAGCGGCTTATCTCCTATTAGTGAAGCAAACAATTCTTGGATTTCTTCTTCGTAAAGAAATGTGGGTAATCGTCCTTCATTCTTGGGAAGGAACATAGTGGTGAATACATTCTCTGACACACGTTTCTCTCGCATGTGAAAATTGTAGAAACTCCTTAAGAGCAGAGATCTTTCGTGAGACCGTTTTCCTTGCATACTTTTTTTCATGCAACGTCGTTAAATAAGCACGCACATCCGCATACAGTAACTGTATGCAAAATGTTCGATTTCGTTGCTTTCATAAACTGTTCAAAATCAACGATATCTCGTTCATAATTCTTCGTTGTATGTATCGAGCTATTTTTTTCAATTTGTAAATACTCATAAAAAGCTCAAGCCAGGACTGCTTTTCAACACCATACCCCCTCTCAGCTCACAGAGCTACTAAATTCTATCATAATTTAGTAGCCCTGACAACGATGTTTACAATTTTTTCATAAAATTCTGAATTGTTTCTAATGCTCGTTGAGCTAATTGCTCATATCGTTCTTGTTTATTTCGAATTCTTTCTTCAAGGGGAGGAAGTAAACCAAAATTCGCATTCATCGGTTGGAAATTTTTCGCATTTGCTGTTGTGATATATCCAGCCATACTTCCGATTACTGTCGTGTCTGGGAATGTAATTAATTCTTTTCCTTGAACATACCTTGCTGCATTAATTCCTGCAACAAGACCTGCTGCCGCTGATTCAACATACCCTTCTACTCCTGTCATTTGACCAGCAAAGAATAAATCATCGCGATTTCTATATTGATATGTTGGCTTCAAAAGATTTGGTGAATTGATAAATGTATTTCGATGCATCACACCATAACGAACAATTTCAGCATTCTCAAGTCCAGGAATTAATTGAATGACTTCTTTTTGCGGTCCCCATTTTAAATGAGTTTGAAAGCCAACAATATTATATAATGTACCTGACTGCATTATCTTGTCTTAAGTTGCACGACAGCATATGGACGTTTCCCTGTTTCTGGATCTTCAAGACCGACTGGCTTCATCGGTCCAAATAACATTGTTTTTCTTCCTCGCTTGGCCATTACTTCAATCGGCATACACCCTTCAAAAAAGATTTCTTTTTCAAATTCCTTTAATGGAACGGTTTCAGCAGCAACTAAGGCTTCATAAAAACGATCAAATTCTTCTTCTGTCATTGGACAATTTAAATAGGCCGCTTCTCCTTTATCATATCGTGATTTTAAATAAACCTTATCCATATCAATGCTATCTGTTTCAATAATTGGAGCTGCAGCATCATAGAAATATAAATACTCTTCACCTGTAAGTTTTAATTGCTCGGATAAATGCTGTGATGTTAAGTGGCCCTGTTGCAATGATTGTTGGTCCTTCTGGGATCGTCGTTACTTCTTCATTAAACACAGTTACATTCGGATGGTGTTTCACTCGCTCTGTTACTGCTGCAGCAAATTCATGACGATCAACAGCTAAAGCTCCTCCAGCAGGAACAGCAGCATCGTCCGCTGAGCGAATAATGACAGAATCAAGTTGCGCATCTCTTCTTTTAAGAACACCAACTGCATTTGTTAATGTATTGCCTCTTAATGAGTTACTACAAACTAATTCTGCAAATTTATCTGTATGATGTGCAGGGGTTTGTTTACCGGGCGCATTTCATATAGATGAACTTGAATCCCCTGCTTCGCCAGTTGCCATGCCGCTTCACTTCCTGCAAGCCCTGCACCAATTACATTTACATATTGTTGTGTCAAAATAATCCCTCCATCTACTCTGTCATTCTCTTATTCTAACCGTAGAAATGCCTTCACCCTAATTGAGGTGAAGGCTACATTTGTCTACTATCCATTCAATACTGTCACTTTTAACCCTATCATCATAATACGTCTTACCACTATTTTTCAACTTATTCGCTCGAATCATACACTTTTACATGTGATAATTGACACAAAAGTGTCTAATCTGCTAATTAATTAGATTCTTCTTTATAATCACATGCTGAACATTGCACCTGAACACCTTTTTTCGTCTTTTTCTCTACGAGCATTTTGTCACACTTTGGACATGTTCTGGCAATCGGTTTATCCCAAGAGATAAATTCACATTCAGGATATCTGATCACATCCATAAAAAATACGACGCTTTTTGCTTTTTCGCTCAACGATATTTCCTTCTTTACATGTCGGACACTTCACACCAATTTCTTTTACGATCGCTTTTGTATTTCGACATTCAGGGAAATTAGAGCACGCCATAAATTTCCCATATCGCCCCATTTTATAGACCATTTCATGCCCGCATTTTTCACAATCTTCACCAGCTGGTTCATCTTTTATTTCAACTTCCTTCATTTCTTCTTCAGCTACTGTTAAGCGCTTTTCAAAATCCATGATAAAACTCATCAATAATTGTGACCCATTGCTGCTGGCCTTCTTCAATGCGATCTAAGATCGTTTTCCATTTTTGCAGTAAATTCAACATCAATAATTTCAGGGAAAAATTCAACGATCAGTTCTAGAACAATTTCTCCAAGTTCAGTCGGAACAAAGCTCTTATTTTCTAGCGCAACATATCCACGTCTTTTGAATCGTATCTAGAGTTGGGGCATAAGTTGATGGTCGTCCAATCCCTAGCTCTTCCATTGTCTTGACAAGACGAGCTTCTGTATATCTTGGAGGTGGCTGTGTAAAATGCTGCTTTGGTTCAATATCTATCTTTTACAACCTTTTCCCCTTCCTTTAAGTTAGGAAGAAGCGATCTTCTTCTTTTCTTACCATCATCATTTCCTTCAACATATACTTTCATAAAACCAGCGAAATTTCACTTTTGAACCAGTTGCACGGAACATGACACTCCATTCTGTTCAATATCAACTCTCATCGTATCCATGATAGCTGGTGCCATTTGACTTGCAACAAATCGCTCCCAAATTAACTTATAAAGTCGAAATTGATCTCGTGATAAAAACTCTTTAACCGATCTTCGGATCCTTAAAGACAGATGTCGGACGTATCGCTTCATGCGCATCTTGAGCTTTTTTATCTTTTTTAATGACTCGTTTTTCTTTACGCAGTATAATCTTTTCCATAGTTGGTCTCAATGTATTCCTTTGCTTCTGTTTGTAGCTGTTTCTGAAATCCGTGTTGAATCCGTACGCATATACGTAATTAAACCAACTGTTCCTTCTTTTCCAAGTTCAATTCCTTCATATAGCTGTTGAGCAATCATCATCGTTTTCTTTGCTCGAAAGTTTAATTTTCGTGCTGCTTCTTGTTGAAGAGATGATGTGGTAAAAGGACGTGACTGGATTTCGTTTTCGTTCTTTCTTTTTAACAGACTGTAACATCAAATTGATTACCTTTATAGCTTGAGTAATACATCTCTTAACCTCTTCTTCTGATTTTAATTCTTGTTTCTTTCCATCGATTCCATAAAAGTTCGCATCAAACACTTCTTTATCCTTGTAGAAAATTGTGCTTGAATGGTCCAATATTCTTCTGGAACAAATGCTTTAATTTCTTTTTCGCGTTCAATAATCATTTTAACCGCAACAGATTGAACTCGTCCGGCACTTAATCCTTTTTTTACTTTCTTCCATAATAATGGACTAATGTTATAGCCAACTAGACGATCTAAGAATTCGTCTTGCTTGCTGCGCATCAACTAAGTCCATATTAATCGGGCGTGGATGTTTTAAATGATTCTTTAATCGCATCTTTTGTAATTTCATTAAAAACAACTCGGCAATCAGAGTGTTCATCGATATCGAGACTATGAGCTAAGATGCCAAGCAATCGCCTCACCTTCTCGATCAGGGTCAGCTGCGAGATAAATTTTTTTCACTTTTTTTGCAGCTGTTTTTAATTCTTTTAAAACAGGGCCTTTTCCACGAATCGTAATATACTTTGGTTCAAAACTTTTTTCAACATCTACTCCCATTTGACTTTTTGGTAAGTCTCTAACATGTCCCATTGAAGCTTTTACAATATATTTTTTACCTAAATATTTTCCAATGGTCTTTGCTTTGGCGGGAGATTCAACGATTACTAAATAATCGGCCATGTAAGCAGCTCCCTCTCTCGAAGATATATTAAAATCTTCCCTATTATTAAACAGACTTTCTCCTATTTGTCAAACCGAATATGAAAATTACTTCAAGAATTAGGGAAAGAAAATGAGCGATTATTCTTTCTTTTCATTCCTTTTACAGAACTACTATTATTCTCTTATTTCATTCAAAATATCGGTCCTCTGTCATGACCAATTTTGCTCCTTGCTGAATTAATTGATTTGTTCCCAGCTGATTGTGCTGAAAAAATAGATCCAGGTACCGCAAATACGTCTCTACCTTGCTCTAGCGCTTGATCTGCTGTAATGAGTGAGCCACTTTTTTCTCTTGCTTCTATGACTAATACTGCTTTAGAGAGTCCACTAATAATTCGGTTTCGAGCAGGGAAATGCCACTTATTTGGAGGGATATATGGAGGGTATTCGGAGAGGACTATTTGTTTCGCTGACATATGCTTAAATAATTTTTCATTTTCTTTTGGATAAATAAAATCAAACCCTGATCCAAGTACGGCAATTGTCTGGCCACCAGCCTTAATTGCTTCGAGATGAGCAGAGGTATCAATGCCACTTGCCATCCCACTAACGATCGTCCAATTTTGTTGAACAAGAGGGGGAATGAGACAGGATGCACTTCGTAATCCTAAATCTGTTGGTTTTCTTGCTCCAATGACAGCAAGACATTTTTCACTTGTTAAAATCTGCTGCACCCCCATCATATATAAAACAAAAGGTGGATCATAAATATATTTTAACAGCGAAGGGTATTCGGGATCATACACGGTAATTGGTTGAATGCTTTTTTTTGAATAATAGGAACTGATTTGCTCAGAGGTATAAGTGTGAAGGTCATGAAACAAACTGTGGGCTCTTGTAGGAGAAAGATGAAATAAGCTTTGCAAGTGCTGTTCGGTGTATTGATAAAGGTCATGAAGGGTTTGATCATAATGAAGGATTTTGTGTAAAAGGTTCCAACTAACCCCCCGACAGTTGTGGAGATGAAGAAGTCGCTTTTTAAATTCAACCATTGAACTACTACTCCTTCTTATGATGATTTCATTTATTGAATAATCACAAAGCAATAAAAATGAGGAAGAAAGCCTCCAAATCGGAAGACTTTCCACACAGACTAATTAGTTTGCTGATTCGTGAGTAATACATTTTTCAAGTAAACCCTTCTCTTTTAAAACAGAAATTAGTGTTTCACCCATAACAGATGGTGTTTCAGCTACTTTTATGCCGCAGCTCTTCATCGTTTTGATCTTTTCAGCAGCTGTACCTTTACCACCAGAAATAATCGCACCAGCATGGCCCATACGCTTTCCTGGAGGAGCTGTTTGACCACCAATAAAGCCAACAACAGGTTTAGTCATATTTGCTTTTACCCATTCAGCTGCTTCTTCTTCTGCCGTTCCACCGATTTCACCAATCATGATGACTGCATACGTATCTGGATCTTCATTGAACAATTTTAATACATCAATGAAGTCTGTTCCGTTAACTGGGTCTCCACCAATACCAACAGCAGATAGATTGACCAATTCCAGCTTGTAGATAATTGATGAACAGCTTCATACGTTAATGTACCAGAACGTGAAACAACTCCTACATGACCTTTTTTATGAATGTATCCTGGCATAATACCAATTTTACATTCTTCAGGAGTAATAACACCTGGGCAGTTTGGTCCAATAAGGCGAGTTTTCTTGCCTTCCATGTAACGCTTTACTTTGACCATATCAAGTACAGGAATATCCTTCAGTAATACAAATAACTAAATCTAGCTCAGCATCTACTAGCTTCCATAATCGCATCTGCAGCAAATGCAGGTGGAACATAAATAACAGAAGCATTTGCACCTGTTGCTTTTACTGCTTCCTCAACTGTATTAAATACTGGAACTCCTTCTACTTCTGTTCCGCCTTTACCTGGAGTTACACCACCAACAATTTTTGTTCCGTATTCAACAGCTTGTTTTGTATGGAATAATCCTGTTGCACCTGTAATCCCTTGAACAATTACTTTTGTATCTTTATTAATGAGATACGCTCATTCTCTGTGTCCCGCCTTTCTATTTCACTAATGAAACGATTTTTTGTGCGCCGTCAGCCATTGAATCAGCAGCAGTAATATTTAAGCCAGATTCTTTAAGAATCTTCTTACCTAAGTCAACATTTGTTCCTTCAAGACGAACAACAAGAGGAATTTCTAAACCGACTTGTTTCGCAGCTTCCACAACACCTTCTGCAATAACGTCACACTTCATAATTCCACCAAAGATGTTAACGAAAATTCCTTTTACATTTTCATCAGAAAGAATGATTTTGAATGCTTCTGTTACTTTTTCAGCTGTCGCACCGCCCCCAACATCAAGGAAGTTAGCTGGATCTCCACCATAATGCTTAATGATATCCATTGTTGCCATTGCTAGTCCTGCACCATTTACCATACAACCGATATTTCCATCTAAAGAAATATAGCTTAAGGTCATATTTAGAAGCTTCAATTTCTTTTGCATCTTCTTCTTCAAGATCACGATATTCAAGAATATCCTTTTGACGATATAATGCATTTGAATCAAAATTTAATTTTGCATCAAGCGCCATAACTTTCCCATCACCAGTTACAACAAGTGGGTTAATTTCAGCAATTGAGCAATCTTTTTCAACGAATGCTTTGTATAAGCCCATCATGAACTTAACAGCTTGTCCAACTAATTCTTTCGGAATATTAATATTAAAAGCAAGTCGGCGTGCTTGGAAGCCTTGAAGACCAACTGCTGGGTCAATCACTTCTTTGAAGATTTTTTCAGGAGTTGCTTCTGCAACTTCTTCAATTTCCGTTCCGCCTTCTTCAGATGCCATCATGACAACACTTGAAGTTGCACGATCTAATACTAAACCTACGTAGTATTCTTTCTTAATATCGCAGCCTTCTTCGATAAGTAAGCGCTTTACTTCTTTACCTTCTGGACCTGTTTGGTGAGTGACAAGCGTTTTACCTAAGAATTTCATCTGCATATGTACGAACTTCATCTAAGATTTTTCGCTACTTTAACGCCACCAGCTTTACCACGGCCACCTGCATGGATTTGTGCTTTTACGACACATACGTCAGTACCCAATTCTTTTGCTGCTTCTACTGCTTCGTCAACAGTAGAACGCTACTTTTCCATTTGGAACAGCAACGCCATATTGTCTAAGGAGCTCTTTCCCTTGATACTCATGGATATTCATTCTCTCTCCATCCTCCTATCAGTTGCATGTAATTTAAAGCCACTCTACTAATTCGATAATGAATGGCAAAATCCTCTTCTATTTTAGCACTTATTTAATGTTTTTGGGAGGGGCAATCCCCTCCAATTTCAAATAAGTGAAAATTTTTTCTTATTTCTTTTTTTTGCTTCATTCATTTTTTTCTGATTTTTGATCTTTTTTCGTTTTTTGCAACAGATTTTTCGTCATATTTATCGCTTTTGCATCAGATTCCTGTACAGAATGAAGAATGCCAAATTCATGAGCATATTCCTCCTTGTAAGTGCTCATTAGCGCTTCTGCTTCTGGAACAATTAATTTGTTCTCTTTCAAGCTCATAACCTCCTTCCTTCATTTACCAACTAATGGATGAAAAAAAGTTGGCATCGTTAGTATGTCCAATAGCAGGACATGGTAACAATACCAGCTTATTTATCCATTACGATCGATCCGGTAAATAAACGAAAAAACTTCTGCAACGACCTCATATAATTCAGGAGGAATCGATTGATTTAATTCAAGCTGACCGAGCATTTCAACTAGAGACGGGTCTTCTTGAATCGGAATATCATGCTCTTTTGCTCGGGCGATGATCTCATCTGCGACTAATCCTTTTCCTTTCCCGATTACTTTCGGGGAGACGTCCTTTTCAGCATGATAACGAAGAGCTACTGCTTGTTTCTTTTTGTGATGATGACTCATATTCGAACGTCAACTCCTTGATAACCGACGCTTTGTTGATAGGCGTTCTTTGTTTGCTGCTGAGTCTTCTGCGCTTCTTGCATTTTTTTCCACATTACGGATAACAGTTGATATTCTCGTTCTCCGAGTGAACGCTTTAACGAAGGGATAAGTAG
This sequence comes from uncultured Bacillaceae bacterium, assembly GCA_963838465.1. Lineage (GTDB taxonomy): Bacteria > Bacillota > Bacilli > Bacillales > Bacillaceae_D > Halalkalibacter. The sequence continues at coordinate 309,629 of CAWIQZ010000017.1, read as the reverse complement.
ATCAATAAGTGCCTGAGGTTTTTCTTGCTCATTATAAATGGACACAGCAACAAATCGATTTTGGATTTGTACATCAACAATTGTTTCTTCAAGTCGTTCTAATGTTAAATAAAAAAGAATGCGACAAAAATCTGGATCAAGCTCACCATTAGCTTTCTTTTTCCCTTCCCACTGCATCGTCATGTCCGTTTGATAAGCTCCAATTGAGAGTGGAATTTGCATAATAAATTGTTGAAACGGTCCTGTTTGCTCTTGAGCAAGCATTTGCTGACCCGTTAAGCGATGAAGCGTTTGATTCACTTGCTCTTTTAATCCTTGTGGCAAATCCTGTTGCTGTAAATGTAAAAGCAATGCTTTTAGTCGTTCAGAAAAGAGATTCTCTTTTGACAAATCTCCTTGCAAAAAACGAGTAACATCATGCTCATGCTGATAGCCAAGCATGTTTAGAATCGATTGTAAGTGAGATCCAGCTGTCGTCCGCTCTTGACCGGTAGAGCCCAAAAAGATGGTGACTGCTTCAAGGGTTTGCTGTAAAGCCATTCTTTCTGCCGAAGCTAATGGTTGATTAGGTAATTGAATCCAGCGTGACTGAACCTGTGCGGCATCCTCTCTTACTTGCAAAAGACTAAGAAGGTTTTGTAATTGCGAGATCCCTTCTTTCCCAGCAGGAATAGATAACCGCGAGATCATTGTTTCAAACAGGACTTTCGCATCAAGCTTCGCCAAGTCCATCCCTTGACTACTCGTATGATTTGGCCATAATTGCGAAACGATGTCTCGATTAGCGGGATTCAACAGTGCTTGCTTAAATTGGTCATGAATCTGCGTTTGACTTGTCCCTTCTCGTACTACACCTAAACGGGTAAGCAACTGTTCAGCACCTTGTCTAGCTTCATTTGATGCGTCTTGCCCTGCATATAGCGATAGTAATTGTGTAATTGGAGATTGAGCGCTTTGAATTGTACTTGGTTTCAATAGATTTGCAACTAAATCACTCACCTGCTGAGCCACAGGATGAGCCGATTGAGACAGTTGAGTCGATAATTGCTGTAACTGCTGGCTAATAGAGGGATGTTGAGAAATAGCCTGGTATGCTTGAAATGTCTCTCTTGTCAGTGGAAGTTGTCTTTCCATCATACTAACCAAGGTACGCAAGCCCTTATCATTAAACTGGTTAAGCTGCTCAAGTACCTGAGTGCCCGTCATAATCGATTGGCGAGTAAATGGAATTTGCTGCTCAGACAATTGACGAATAAACGTCTCCATCCCTTTAGATTGTGAGATACCCAGTTGTTGCATCAGACGTTCCACAGAAGGCTGTGACGGAAGTCCCTCTCGTTGCCTCACTCCATTGTCATCAAGAACACGTAAACGAGGGATTCCCGTTCCTTCTTGCACTTCAAACCAATAGCGCTGTCCAGCTGTGAGAGCAGCTTCGAGTCTCGCTGTGATATTCATCCCATTCATGGAAAGCGCAGCGGTGTTATGAGGAAATATCTTTGTGATTTGCCCTTGAAACACGTGTCCCGTTGTTAAAGTAATAGGACGTGTAGGCTGAATACTCGCTGTAGCTGTTGGTCGCTGATTATGAACGTGGGATTGAATCATTCTACTCACCTCCTTACATCCTTACCTTTGCTCAAATTCTTTAATCGGTTGGAAGGAACGACGATGCTCAGGCGTTAATCCTAGACGCTTGATCGCTTCCAAATGTTCTTTTGTCCCATAGCCAACATGACGCGAAAATCCATAGCCTGGGAAGTCTTGATCTAGCTTTTTCATGTAATCGTCTCTTGTTACTTTTGCTAAAACTGAGCTAGCGGCAATCGTCACACTTCGCTGATCACCCTTAATAAGTGAGGTTTGCGGGAGTGATACGTCTAGGGCCATCGCATCAATTAATAAATGATCAGGTTTTTGATCAGTTTTTGATCAAGTTCTACAATCGCTTTATTCATCGCTTTTTTTGTCGCTTGATAAATATTTATTTGATCGATTTCAGTTGCATGGACCATTTGAATTGAATACGCGATCGCTTCTTGCTTAATCATAGCAGAAAATTCCTGACGCTTTTGCTTTGATAATTTCTTCGAATCGGTCAAGCCTAATAGTTTAAATGTAGGAGGGAGTATAACAGCTGCTGCAACAACCGGCCCTGCCAATGGCCCTCTCCCAACTTCATCTAAACCCGCGATATGAAAATATCCTTCTAGACGCAGTTGATTTTCGTGTTCAGTCATTTTTTCATGCATCGCTTCGAGCATCATTTGCTTTTTTTGATGTGAATCATACCTCTTCAGTAACGTTTGAACACCTTTGCGTTCATCTTGCCGAAGCATTTTGAAAAAAGCATCATCTCTTCTATTTTGTTGAAAAAGTAGCTCTTCAATTTGTTTGATCGAAAAGGTCACCGTCATCTTCTCCTTATTATGTATATCGACAATTTCAATGTTCGTCTAAAGCCTATTCAAAAAGTGATCAAGCCTGCTAGTTATCCTTCGTCCTGTTAACCATTATGAATAGAAAAAACCGACGAAAAAGCCTATTAAAGCTCATTCATCGGCTAACCTTCTATGCTTCTGGTGACTCTAATGAGATTCTGCCAAGCATGCCAGAGCGCATCTCACGCAAAATAATTTCTGCTGCCTTATCATAATCGACATAGCCACCGCCAAGTAAGCAACCTCGTTTTTTCCCAATTTCATCAAAAAGGGCTAGACCGTCTTCTGGAATCTCCTCGACCTTATATCTTTTTTGAATCAACGAAGGGTAAACGTCTTTTAAATAATTTAATAAAAAGAGCGCAATGTCTTGAAAATCAAGGAGCTCATCTTTAATAGCGCCCGTTGCTGCGAGGCGGTAACCAATGACTTGATCCTCAAATTTAGGCCATAAAATCCCTGGCGTATCAAGTAATTCTAATTCATTCCCAACCTTAATCCATTGCTGCTTTTTCGTCACACCTGGACGATCACCAACCTGTGCCGTTCGTTTGGAAGCAAGACGATTAATTAATGTCGACTTGCCTACGTTCGGAATACCAAGGATCATTGCTCTAATAGCTCTTGGTTTCATTCCTTTTGCTCTCATTTTATCAAGAATAGGTGTGGCTAGCGCTTTACACGCAGCAGGGATTTTCTCTGTACCTTTCCCTGTTTGAGCATTAATTGCCAGAACCATAGCCCCTTTTTTCTCAAAGTATATCTTCCATTTTTCTGTCATCGATTGATCTGCTAAATCGGCTTTGTTTAATAAAATCAGCTTCGGCTTATGCGAGACGATGTCATCGATCATTGGATTTCGAGAGGACAAAGGAACTCTCGCATCAAGGAGCTCAATGACAACATCAATAAACTTAAGCTTCTCGGTTACCTCTCTTCTTGCCTTGGCCATATGACCTGGAAACCATTGAATAGTCAAACCCTACACCTACTTTGCACTACGTATATTAGAAAGTGGCCAAAAAACAATGTTGGCCCTTCCTATCACTTCATCAATATCAACGGTTCCGATATCACGACTGTCCTTACTATGACGACGATTATCACCTAAAACAAACAATTGATCCTCAGGGACGACCGTCTCACTCGTAATATCAACTAACTGAAAATCACCTGTAAGTGACTCTCCGTCATAAACCTTTTTTAAATCATCTAAATACGGTTCGTCTATCTCTTCACCATTCACGTAAAGCGTGTCATTTCGATATTCGATCGTATCTCCTGGTAGTCCAATAACTACGCTTAATGTAATCCTTACCAGCTGGAGCATGAAAGACAATAATATCAAATCGTTTTGGTTCGCTAAACATATAGCCGATTTTATTGACAATCATCCGATCATTATGTTCAAGCGTTGGCATCATTGACTCACCATCAACAATCACTGGTGCAAATAAAAACTGGCGTATTAGAAAGGCAAGGAGTAAAGCAACAACGATTGCCTTAAGCCATTCCCAAGATTCTTTTTTTCCCTCACTCATGCTAGTGTCCTCCAATTATTTATCACAAGCACTAGTTTACCATATTCTAATCAAAAGCACATCTTTGCGTAAAAGGCCTCTTAATACGTCTGCACATGCTTTTTGTGCTTTCAATGACGCTAAATGTTTTTAGAATTGCTTCGTTTATCGCGAAGTCTTCATAGCAAGCCTCGGTCTTTTTATCAATCAGAACGTTACCATGATTTTTTATACTTTCTGATTAGTGCACAAAAAGGAGCTTAGTTCCCTAAGCTCCTTCCTTGGTTTTTTATCGGATTTCTTTAATACGAGCCGCTTTACCGCGTAGGTTACGCAAATAGTAAAGTTTCGCACGACGTACTTTACCGCGACGCTTCACTTCGATCTTAGCGATCTTAGGTGAATGTAATGGGAATGTACGTTCAACGCCTACACCGTATGAGATCTTACGCGCTGTGAAAGTTTCGCTAACACCAGTACCACGACGCTTAATAACAACGCCTTCGAATAACTGGATACGCTCACGAGTTCCCTCAACAACTTTAACGTGGATAACTAAAGTGTCACCAGGACGAAACGCTGGAAGATCACTACGTAGTTGCTCACTAGTAATTTCACGGATAATGTTGTTCATATAATTCCACTCCTTCCATACAGATGCTCTTATCAGGTTAACCCGCAGCGGAACATCGTAATCACTGGCTAATAGCCACAAGTGATATAGTACCATATTTTAATGTTTCACACAAGACAGTTTAGCTATTTCTTTCAAATTCATCCAGCCATTTTTGTTGAATCTCCGTCAGTTTAGCCTGCTTGATTAGGTCAGGCCTTCTTAACCATGTTCTTCGTAGCGATTCCCGCTCCCGCCATTCATCAATCCGCTGATGATGTCCTGATAAAAGAACATCTGGTACTTTCATCCCACGAAAATCAGCAGGACGCGTATAATGAGGATGTTCAAGTAGACCAGTTGAAAAAGAGTCCGTTAAGGCTGATTCTTCGTTACCAAGAACACCAGGTAAAAGTCGTGTTACACTGTCAACAATCACCATCGCTCCCAACTCACCACCTGTAAGAACATAGTCTCCAATTGAAATTTCATCCGTAACCAGATACTCTCTCACGCGCTCATCATACCCTTCATAATGACCGCATAGGAGAATAAGATGCTCTTCATTTGCTAATTCTTCCGCTTTTTGCTGCGAATAGCGTTCTCCTTGCGGGCAAAGTAAAATGACACGTGGGTTTGTTTTGTTTGCTAGCTTTCAAATCCTCTACCGCATCAAAAATCGGCTGTGCACGTAAAACCATCCCCGCTCCGCCACCGTATGGGTAATCGTCGACCTTGTAGTGCTTGTTATCAGCGAACGACCTAAAATCAACAACACTTAATGATACAGCATCTCGTTCCTGCGCTTGCTTTAAAATCGACGAGCCAAATACTCCTGTGAACATCTCAGGAAAAAGCGACAATACGTCTATTTTCATTCGACTAATCCATTCAATAAGTGAACACGAATGATCTTTTCATCGATATTAATTTCCTTAATGACGTCTTCTATATAAGGTAGTAAAATATCTTTTCCTCCACCTAAGCGTTGGACAACCCAGACATCATTTGCACCAGTTTCAATGATTTCTTTTATCTTCCCAAGCTCGATACCCTCTTCAGTGACCACCGTACATCCAATGATTTCGTGGTAATAAAACTCACCTTCATCTAGTTCTTCAAGCTGCATCTTCTGACACATATAAGGTGGCTCCTTTAAATTTCTCCACATCATTAATATTGTAGTAGTCTTCAAATTGAAGAAGATCGAAATTTTTGTGCCGACGATGATGACGAACCACTACGGATGTCTCTTCTGTTTGTCCTTCATGCCTAATCATCAGATTCGTCCCTATAGCATAACGTTCATCAGCAAAATCTGTTGAAGAAATGACTCTAATTTCTCCTTTCACTCCGTGTGTGTTGACAATTTTACCGACTTTATACCAATTCGTCATTCTCACTCCTACTTTCTCGAATTTCATGGACAATACCATTTTTAATGATGAGTTCTGTTTTTTGATCGAGATCCGGCCAATGATCGCCAACTTCAACTTCAACAATACTATCTGCTGTTCCTGCGCTAATCTCTGAGCCAAGCTCTAGCTTGTGTAGCTGTTGTACTTTGAAAGAGATCGTCCGCAGTTTTTCTTCTCTCTGCTTCATTTCCTCTTTGTAGCGTGCTCGTAAAGCAAGCTGTTCATGCTTATTCGCTATATCCTTTGTTGCTTTATGTAACTGGAATGTTAATTGTTCAAGCTCTCGTTCACTTTGGGTAATTTCAGCTTCGAATTCAGCAATGATTTCTGCTTTTTTTTCTTCTGTTACGATATGTTTAATGGTAACTGTTCGAAGTAGCTTCATTTTACACCTCATTGTCCTACTTATTTCCACATGATGAAGATTAATCCATTTGTCCCTTACGATGATGAACTCATAGCAATAGAAAAAGGGAGAGGTTTCCCCTCACCCTTTTTTCTGCGCTGCTAATCCACGATGTCTAATCGCACTCGCTTGTACTGCGATGGTGCTGCGGCATGTAAAACCGAGCGTATCGCTTTAGCGGTCCGACCTTGCTTACCAATTACCTTCCCAATATCATCAGGATGAACAGCTAATCGTAAACAAAGGGTTTGTCCTTCTTGTACTTCTTCAACTTGAACATCTTCAGGTTGGTCAACAAGTGCTTTTACAATGTGTTCAACTAACGCCTTCATAAGATTCTCCTTTTAGAAGAATTACTTCTGGTTTTTTGCGTTGTGAAGCTTTTCCATTAATCCTGCTTTCGAGAAAAGATTGCGAACTGTATCAGAAGGCTTTGCACCTTTTAACATCCAGTCAAGTGCTTTCTCTTCAGCAATGTCAACCTTCGCTGGTTGCGTTAATGGATTGTACGTTCCAATCTCTTCGATGAAACGACCATCACGCGGTGCGCGAGAATCTGCTACTACTACACGATAGAATGGGGCCTTATTTGAACCCATACGCTTTAAACGAATTTTTACTGCCATTCGTGGGACACCTCCAAAAATATTTCACACAATAGTTTATAATATCATCAATTTTTCTAGTTTTCAACTAGAAAAAAGGACTTCAGTTTTAGAATGGAAGCTTAAAGCCGCCAAGACCTTTCCCTCGTTTCTTTCCTTTACCTGAGGTCATACCGGTCATTTGTTTCATCATTTTCTTCATGTCTTCAAACTGCTTTAATAGTCGGTTTACATCTTGAATTGTCGTTCCACTACCATTTGCAATTCTACGGCGTCTACTTGCGTTCATGATACTAGGATCTTTCTTTTCCTTTTTCGTCATAGAACGGACGATCGCCTCGACCTTACCAATTTGCTTGTCATCTACTTGTAAATCCTTCATGCCTTTTGCTTTGTTTAAGCCAGGCATCATATTCAGTAATTCATCAAGCGGACCCATACTTCTGACTTGATCAAGCTGCTCTAGGAAATCATCAAATGTGAAGTCCATCGTGCGCATCTTTTTCTCAAGTTCACGAGCCTTATCTTCGTCAACATTCGACTGTGCTTTCTCGATTAGCGTTAGCACATCACCCATTCCGAGTATTCGAGATGCCATACGCTCTGGGTGAAACGGCTCAAGTTGATCAATTTTTTCGCCCATCCCGACAAACTTAATCGGTGTATTTGTGACAGCTTTAACTGAAATAGCTGCACCACCACGAGTATCCCCGTCAAGCTTCGTAAGGACGACACCAGTCACATCAAGCTGCTCATTAAAACTCTCTGCAACATTAACCGCATCTTGACCAGTCATCGCATCAACAACAAGTAAAATTTCATCTGGCTTAGCTAGCTCTTTTACTTGCTTCAACTCATCCATTAAGGTTTCATCAATATGCAAACGACCTGCTGTATCTATCAGCACATAATCATGATGCTCTTCTTTCGCCTTCGCAATTGCTTGCTTGGCAATTTCAACAGGGCTAACTTGATCCCCTAAAGAAAAGACCGGCATATTCAATTGTTTGCCCAGTGTTTCTAACTGCTTAATCGCAGCTGGGCGATAAATATCAGCAGCTACTAGTAGTGGCTGTCGATTATGCTTCTTTCTTAGGTGATTTGCCAGTTTCGCTGTCGTTGTTGTTTTACCTGCACCTTGAAGGCCGACCATCATCACAACAGTTGGGGACTTTTGCGCAACGGCGATCTTACTTTGTTCGCCTCCCATTAAAGCCGTTAATTCTTCATTAACCACCTTAATGACTTGTTGACCTGGCGTTAAGCTTTTCATCACTTCTTGCCCAAGTGCCTTTTCTTTCACACTTGCAATAAATTGCTTCACAACTTTAAAGTTAACATCCGCTTCTAGTAAAGCGAGTCGAACTTCACGCATCATATCTTTGATGTCTTGTTCGCTTACTTTTCCTTTACCACGAATTTTTGTTAATGTATCTTGCAGTCGCTCCGCTAAACCTTCAAATGCCATGTTGTCGCCTCCTAATCCAATTTCTCAAGAGAGTCAAGCATTGACATGATCTCTTCAGGAGTCGCATTGCCTTCGATTGCCTGCTTCATGTGAGCGACAAGTTCTGAACGCTTCTCAAACTTAGAAAGAAGATTCAACTTGTTCTCATATTCCTCGAGCATTGCTTCTGTTCGTTTAATATTATCATAAACAGCTTGACGACTAATATCAAACTCTTCGGCAATCTCACCTAAAGAGAAATCATCCAAATAATACAAGGACATATATTTACTCTGCTTCTGTGTTAGCAAGGATTGATAGAAATCGAATAAAAGATTCATTCGGAGCGTCTTATCTAACACATAACCAACCCCTTGTTAAGTGATTTCCCTTTACGAGATATCATGTTACAACATCGCTTCGATACTGTCAAGTTTTTTTCTTAACAAAGGATCACTTATACCTAAACAAATTTCTATCCTATATTAGATTTCATCCTACTAGCAGAGCCTCGTCGCTTTCTTATTGACTATCTTCCTGTTCTGCTTCTAGGACATCTTTAAACAATCCATATACAAATTGATCAGCGTCAAACGGTTGCAGATCGTCAACCTTTTCACCAAGACCGATAAATTTCACAGGAATGTCAAGCTCATGACGAATCGCTAGAACAATCCCGCCTTTCGCTGTTCCATCAAGCTTCGTTAAGACAATACCTGATACATCTGTCGTTTGACCAAACGTCTTTGCTTGCGACATCGCATTTTGACCAGTTGTCGCATCTAGAACGAGCAAAACTTCATGTGGTGCTCCTGGAACTTCTCGTTCAATCACACGTTTGACCTTTTCTAGCTCGTTCATGAGATTCACCTTGTTTTGCAGTCTTCCCGCCGTATCACAAAGAAGGACATCAATGTTCCGTGCTTTCGCCGCTTGCAGAGCGTCATACATCACAGCTGCTGGATCAGAACCAGCCTGTTGCTTAATCACATCAACACCAACACGATCTCCCCATACTTCAAGCTGTTCAATCGCCCCTGCACGGAATGTATCACCCGCAGCCATCATCACAGACTTCCCTTGCTGCTTTAAATGATGCGCAAGCTTACCAATGCTCGTTGTTTTTCCTACACCGTTTACACCGACGACTAAGATAACGGTCATACCCGATTCTTGAAGCTTGAGCGATGTATCATCTCCTTCTTTTTCAAGCAGTTCAGCGAGTTTTTCTGAAATGACAGGCTGAATTTCCTTTGTGTCCTTAATATTTCGTAGCCTGACTTCATCCTTCAAATCCTCAATAAGATCCATCACCGTTGTCACACCAACATCGGCACTAATCAAGAGCTCTTCTAATTCCTCGAAAAAGTCTTCATCTACTTTACGGTAACGATAAACGAGCTCATTCATGCGACCGACAAAGGAATCCCTCGTTTTTTCTAATCCTTGCTTAAATTTATCCGACACTTCTGTCGTTTGATTTGTGAATTTTTCCTTTAATTTCTTAAAGAAACTCATTGGACATCACCTAACTTTCTACTAATTCTTTTGATTCTTCTAATTTAACCGAAACGAGTCTTGAAACACCTGATTCCTGCATCGTCACACCATAGAGAACATCCGCCTCTTCCATCGTTCCTTTACGATGGGTAATAACGATGAATTGAGTCGCTCCACTGAAATCTTTAAGAAAGTGAGCAAACCGGCTAACATTTGCTTCATCAAGGGCCGCCTCAACTTCATCAAGAACACAGAACGGAACAGGACGGACATAAAGAATGGCAAACAACAGACCGATGGCCGTTAATGCGCGCTCGCCTCCAGATAAAAGAGCGAGATGCTGCATCTTTTTCCCAGGCGGCCTCGCTAAAATGTCAACGCCTGTTTCAAGGAGGTTATCTGGGTTCGTTAACACCAAATCAGCCTCTCCACCACCAAACAATTGTTGATAAACGGTTTGGAAATGAGCACGGATTTGGATATACGTTTCATGAAAACGTTTGGTCATTTCCTGATCCATTTCCGCAATCACATCATGCAAGGTCGTTTTTGCCTCATGTAAATCCTGACGCTGTTCACTCAAAAAGTCAAAGCGTTCTCGCACCCGCTCATATTCATCGATTGCCCCAAGATTGACAGTACCAAGCTCTTCAATCGCCAACTTAATCAGCTTAACCTTCGTTCTTGCTTCTTCTGGATCCATCTGAAGCTGATGCTGGTTGCTAGCTGCCTCGAATGAAAGCTCATATTCCTCACGAAGGTGATTGAGACGGTTGTCTAGCTCAACATCCATGCGGTTTACTTTCACTTCAATTTGTCGACACTCATTCGCCAAAAATGTATGATCAGCTTGCTGCTTTTTAAGAGCCTGCTCAAGATTGACATAAGCCTCATCAAGTGCACTGCGCTCTTGCTTCATTTTCGCAAGTCTGTCTGTTAATTCCAGCTTTTGCACTCGATTTTGCTTAATCCGTTCTTCTAAACTACTTTCCCCGTTCGAACGATCAGACATTTCTCCAACGAGTAATTCAAAATGATCACGAACCTCTTGAAGCTCTTCTTCTAAGATTGATTTCGTTTGCGTCAATCGCTTTGCTCGTTCTTTAATGGACACGAACCGTTCCTTCGCTGTTGCGAAAGCAATTTGGTCTGCGACGAGTTCTTCTTGCAAAGTCTCTCTTGAATGACGCTGTTCCACCTGCTCCTGTTCAAGCTGCTTCACCTGCTGTTCAAGTTTTACCGCTTGACTAGTTGCCTCCTCATACGTTTCCTCTAGTTGTTTGAGACGAGTCTGAATTCGATTGATTTCATCCATAAATCCTGATTTATCGCGATCAAATCTCGAGAATTGATCCTGTGAAAGCTCAACTTCTCGCTCAAGATCTCGAACATTTGCCTTTGCTTCTTGAACGGCGTGGCGTATTGCTTCACCTTTTGTACGCAATGTTTCAAGTTGCTGTTCCTCTGCAACATTCTTTTCTTTCAGTTGTTTCACTTCTTGTTCTAACTCTTTAGACACGCGAGTAAGTTTATCAAGCTTCTGTTTCAATTCCTCAAGCTCTCGCTTACGTCCTAGTAATGGCGTTTGCTGTTGTTTGACAGACCCTCCCGTCATCGAACCTCCTGGATTAACAACATCACCTTCTAGCGTAACGATACGGAAGCGGTGCCCAGTTATCTTCGCTAGCTCATTGGCGCCTTGTAAATCATGTGCAAGGATCACGTGCCCGAGTAAATGAAAGAGTACATTCTCATACTTTTGATCAAACGTTAATAAAGAAGCTGCTACACCAACATAAGCAGAATGACCTTCAATTTGTTGTAATTGAATATGAGGGATCGTTCTCGGTTTCATAACTGGTAAAGGCAAAAATGTCGCTCGACCGATCCTGTTTTGTTTCAGAAATTGAATGGCTGCTCGTGCATCCCCTTCAGATTCCATTACAATGTGCTGTGAAGCCCCGCCTAAAGCAATTTCAATTGCTGTCTCATACTCTTGGGGAACTTGAATAAGCTCAGCTACAGCACCGAGTACCCCAGATAATCTTCCACGCGCTTTTAGCACTTCCTTTACCCCATGGAAAAACCCAGAGAAATCAGCTTGCATTTCTTCTAAAACATCTGCTCGAGATTGCAAACGCTGTGTCAGCTGATAGGTCTCATAAAGCTTCGATTCCTTTTGGTGGTAGAGCGTCTTGCGTGATTCGTGTTGGCGTTGAAGCTTACGATATTCTTCCCCGATTTGCTCCAGATCTTTTTCCTTCTCAAGCAGCTTCCTGCTTGGCGTTCTCAAGCTGTTCCACAACTTCCTCACGACCTGCAAGCAACCCTGCATTCTCAGCTAACAACCGTTCTTGCTTCACTTGTTGCTGTCTGTATTGCTCTTCAAGATAGCGGCGTTCATTTCGTATACTCGCTTGTTCATTCAAAACTTCAATGTAATCTGCCTTAAAACGATCTATCTCTTCTTCCGTGTTTGAGCTAGCTCGTTCGATTAACTGTTGTTTCTTAGCCACTATGTCTTCTAATTCTTTCAAACAGCTACTCGCTTCTTCTTCCCTTGTCTTTTCTAGGCGCCATTCCTCGTTTGTTTGAGCAAGCTGGGCTGCCTTATCCTTCAGTGCACGTTCAAGCTGCTCTTTATTTTGAGACGCATTTTTCTTACGCTCATTCAGCACTTGGCGCTTCCCTTCGCTTTTCTCGAGCTCTTCACTTGCATGAAGAAGCTTATCTTGCGCCTCGTTATACTGTGACGATAGTGCAGTTGATTTGTCTCGTAATGTCAAACGCTGTTCTTCCATGTCTTCGAGCTTATTTTGTTGTACATCGTACTGCTCTCGAACATGAGCCAGTTTCTCTTTTTCATTTTCCCACTGACCATGAAGCTCATTAATTTCATGAACGAGTAAGGCAATATCAACTTCTTTTAATTCCTCGCGTTTATGTAGATAATCTTTCGCGATAGAAGCCTGAATTTGAAAGGCTCAACTTGCCCTTCTAGCTCATGTAGAATGTCCTCAACGCGAAATAAATTCTCTTGCGTTTCAATTAATCGTTTTTCTGCCTTCACTTTTCGCGTTTTATATTTCAAGACACCAGCGGCTTCTTCAAAAATGACTCGACGATCTTCTGCCTTGTTACTGAAAATCTCTTCAACCTTCCCTTGACCAATAATGGAATAGGCTTCTCTGCCCAAACCCGAATCGAGAAACAAGTCAACGATATCTTTTAAACGGCAAGGTTGTTTATTAATCAAATATTCACTCTCACCTGAACGATACACTCTTCGTGTGACACTTACTTCACTATAGTCAATGGAAAGATGTTGGTCCTCATTATCAAGAACAAGACTGACCTCTGCATAATTAAGTGGTTTACGACTATCACTTCCCGCGAAAATAATATCCTCCATCTTTGAACCTCGAAGTGACTTCGCTGATTGTTCACCTAACACCCAACGAATACTATCAGATATATTACTTTTTCCACTTCCGTTAGGTCCGACAACTGCCGTGACACCCGGAACAAAATCAATATTAATTTTTTCTGCAAAAGATTTGAATCCTACGACTTCAAGTCGTTTGAGGAACATACTTTTTCCCCCTAACCATGATTAACAACCTATCTATTTTACCATATGAAGCGAATCTATAATATCCACCATTTAAACGAATCAGGAAACAATCTCCTCCTACTCTCACCTTTGTTACACGCTTCAATCAAGAAAAGCTCACCCTTTTCCAATCTTCGTTTATATCGGCTATAGAAAATATAGGACAACCTCTTAACACTATGATACGATAAGAATATCTAGTTGCAAATAGGAGTGAGCTATGGATTTAACTACTAATACACGTGAAAATATTGAATTTATGCTTGAAGAAATCAAAAGTAAAGCTGCAAATTGTTAATGCTGGTGCGCTTAATTCCAAAAGCTTTGATACCGATCAATATGAAGATTTGCGCGATATTTATGAAATGATTAAAAAAAAGAATTCATTCTCAGTCAGTGAGCTCGATGCGATTGTGTCAGAACTTGGTCGACTACGCAAATAAGAAAACGTCCTCTCGATCACGGAGAGGACGTTTTCTTATTTAAGCTTTTCCTGTTCACTTAATTTCATCAAAGCTTGCTGTGCCGCGTGTTGCTCTGCTTCCTTCTTGGAACGTCCAGTCCCCACTCCGAGCACCATTTCATTTAGTTGCACTTCAGAAACAAATTCACGATTATGTGCAGGTCCACGCTCTTGGACAATAAATATTGGATTTGACCGAGATTATCACGCTGAATGAACTCTTGTAGCTGACTTTTGAAATCCATCATATGCGAAAAAGCACCATCGTTAATCTTTGGATACATCGTTTGATTTAAAAACTGGTAAACAACTTCAAGCCCTTGATCGAGGTATAAGGCACCAATAAATGCTTCAAAAACGTCTGCCAGTAAAGCAGGCCGTGCTCTTCCACCAGTCATCTCTTCTCCTTTTCCAAGTAATACAACTTCACCAAAACGCAATTCCTCAGCAAATCGGGCTAGTGAAGGCTCACAAACGATGGAAGCACGAAGCTTTGTCATATCTCCTTCGCTCATTGCATTAAATTTTTTAAATAAAAATTGAGAAACGGCAAGTTCTAGAACGGCATCTCCTAGAAACTCTAATCGTTCATTATCTTGAAAAGAATAAATTCGGTGCTCATTCACATAGGATGAATGGGTGAAAGCTTGGATTAGGAGCTTTCGGTTTTCAAAAGTCAACTCAGTTCGTTCCATTAAGACATCAAATTGTTGTTTCTGTTCATCTGTTAAAATCATTTTTCTCGATCCCCGTCTTCGATCACTCGATTGATGGGACTTCGGTTTACGCTGATACTTCGAAGACTGTGGCATTGTAACCTCCAACATCATAAATAATTAGTAACCGTTGATTGTTTTATCACGTCTAGAGACGAGGGACGACGCACCACTCGGTTCTTCATACATTTAAAGCAAGAGGATGTCTCATGATGTCTGACCCCAGGTAGTGAATAACATACCTTATGCTTAGATATGAATCAAGCACATCATCGAGTGGACTAGGGGTAAGACACTTGCGGTTGGAGACATCCTCTTCACTCACTACTGACGGCTGTTTATGTAATCAACGACATCAGCAACAGTTGAAATTTTCTCAGCTTCCTCATCAGAGATTTCTAAATCAAACTCATCTTCAAGTTCCATTACAAGTTCAACCACATCCAATGAATCTGCGCCTAAATCATCTTTAAATGAAGCCTCTGGCTTTACTTCAGCCTCTTCAACACCAAGACGATCAACGACAATTTTTGTTACACGTGATAATGTATCTGCCATGTTCCGTTCACCTCCTCTCAAAATTAACGTTAGATGAAGGCTAGAAGAATTTTACCGATGAACGTGACTTCTGTCAAGCTCTCTTTTCTCCTTTATAACCCTCGAATTTACGGCATCACCATACCACCATCGACATGAAAGGTTTGCCCTGTCATATAATCAGCGTCTGCACTTGCAAGGAAACGGACAACGCTTGCAATATGCTCTGGTTTTCCAAGCGTAGCAAGTGGAATTTGTGTCAATAACTGTCTTTTCAAATCCTCGCCAAGCTCATCTGTCATATCTGTTTCAATAAAGCCTGGAGCAACGGCATTTACGTGAATATTACGATTTGCTAGTTCACGCGCCATCGTCTTCGTTAAGCCAATCACTCCTGCTTTTGCCGCGACATAATTCGCTTGTCCAGCATTTCCTAACGTTGCTACAACAGAGGCAACATTAATAATTCTCCCATAACGCTGCTTCATCATTTGACGAGTGACCGCTTTTGAACAATTGAATACACCTTTTAAATTCGTATCAATGACCGCATCCCATTCTTCTTCTTTCATTCGCATGAGTAGATTATCCCTTGTTATTCCTGCATTATTAACAAGGATATCAACTCTGCCAAATGCATCGATCGTTTCTTTCACCATTTCCTTAACCTGTTCACTGTTGGAAATATCAGCTTGAATCGCTAACGCATCAACTCCAAGCTCCTTGATTTCCACGACCACTTGCTCCGCTTTTTCTTTATTTCCTGCATAATTGACAACGACATTAGCACCATGACGCGCTAATTCAAGTGCCGTCGCTCTGCCGATTCCTCTAGACGCACCTGTCACAATAGCTACTTGGCCTTGGAGCATTATTCATTCACCTCTTTTAACATTTCTTTCACCTTCAGAACTCCTTCACGATCGCTTACAGCAAGCGCCTTCGCTCTTCGCTCCACTTTTCGCACAAGTCCAGTTAAGACATTACCAGAGCCAACTTCAACAAATATATCGACACCAGCATCTAAAAGTGTACGAATTGTATCTTCCCAAAGGACTGGTGAATAGACCTGCTCAATTAAATTTGTACGAATATGCGCAGACTCCTGCACTGGCTCCGCTGTTACATTAGCGATTACTGGAATTTTCGCTTCAGCGATCTTAATACTTTCAAGGATACCTTCAAGCTTTTTTGCTGCTGGCTTCATTAAGGATGAGTGAAACGGACCGCTAACTTGAAGGGGAATCACACGCTTTAGCACCCGCTTCCTTCGCTTTGACACTCGCCAGCTCAATTCCCTTAGCTGAACCTGAAAGAACAATTTGCCCAGGACAATTTAAGTTTGCAAGCTCAGCAACTTCATTTGACTCTGCTGATACAGCTTGACATACTTCTTCAAGAGCAGTACGTTCTAATCCTAATACAGCAGCCATCGCACCCTCACCGAAGGGCACAGCCTCCTCCATAAAAAGTCCACGATTTCTTACAGCATACACAGCATCCTCAAACGTCATCGCACCTGCAGCAACGAGTGCACTATACTCCCCTAAGCTATGTCCAGCGACATAGTCAGCTGTAATCCCTTCTTCTTGAAGAAGCTGAAGGACAGCCGTACTCATTGTTACTAAAGCAGGTTGAGTGTGCTCCGTTCGTCTTAGCGTCTCTTCAGGTCCCTGTAGCATAATCGTCGAAAGCGCATATTCAAGCTTTGCATCTGCACGATCATAGATAGCTTGACTGCTACTCTCCTGTTCAATCAGCTCTTGACCCATGCCAACAGATTGTGATCCTTGTCCCGGAAATAAAAAGGCTACTTTCCCCATCAAAATCCTCCTCTATTCTTGCTTATCCTCAATCTTTGCTACCTCATTTTTAATAATCGTTACGACTTGCTGTTCAACCATTTCCCTCGCTTGGCGAATGGCATGAAAAATAGCTGTCGCATCTGAGGAGCCGTGAGCCTTTATAATAGGAGCTTTTAATCCAAACAAACCTGCTCCACCGTACTCCGAATAGCTCAGCTTATTCTTAATTTCTTTAAAACTAGACTTTAAAACACCAGCTGCTAGTTTATTAACAAATGAACTCGTTAATTCTTTTTTCAACAAAGAAAACAAAGTTCCTGCTGTTCCTTCAATCGTTTTTAAAACAAGATTCCCAGCAAAGCCATCACAAACGACAACATCTGCTACTCCATTTAACAGATCACGAGCCTCGACATTACCGACAAAGTGAAAGTCTCCATTTTCCAAAAGTGGAAAGGCTTCCTTTGTTAATTCATTTCCCTTTCCACTCTCTGTTCCAACATTAAGAAGTCCGATCCGAGGCTGTTTTACCTCTCTCACCATTTCCATATACGTTTTCCCGATAATCGCATATTGAAGGAGCTGCTCTGGCTTTGCATCCATATTAGCGCCTACATCAAGCAAAAGAAAACCATTCCCATCCAATGTTGGTAGCATTGGAGAAAGCGCTGGACGGTCAATCCCTTTTATTCGACCGACATACAGCAATCCTGCAGTCATCAAAGCTCCCGTATTACCTGCAGAAATACTTGCATCTGCTCGCCCTTCTTTTACTTCACGTACAGCAAGAACCATTGAAGAATCTTTCTTTCTTCTCACTGCTGTCGTCGGTTGGTCTGTATCTTCAATTTTTTCAGTCGTATGTAAAATCGTTATTCGTGTCGTTTCAGTTAGGTGTTTCTTTATTTCTTCTTCATTTCCGACAAGAGTAATTTCAAGATCTGGAAATGCTTCAATTGCTTTCTGTGAAGCTTCCACCTGGGCTTTTGGGGCATGATCGCCTCCCATTGCATCAATCGACAACTTCATTTTCTTTCTCTCCTTTTTTCTCTTTTCCATTTGTTCGATACATAATGAAATCACCAGAAAACACAAGCTCTTGCTCAACATAGCTCTTCACATCAACCGTTGTGAAATCTGCATTATTGTCAAACACCTGTGCCTTCGCGACGACACGTTCACCAGCTTGCACTTGTCGTGTGAAGCGAATCGTTGCTTTTGCCGTTAACGCCAATTCATCGTTAATGATCGCAACGGCAAGTGAATTTGCTTGTGCGAACAAATGATGCCCACGGGCAATCCCACTTCGAGAGAAAACATGTTCGTTTTTTACATCTAAAATAGAAATGGCTCTTTCATCTAGCTGGAGATCAACAATTTCGCCAATGACTTCATCTGGCGATAATGCCCTAACATCATCAAGCTGCTGCTTGGCCACATCTTTTATTCTTTCACGCAATTCTGGAATAGCTAGCTCCATTCGATCAAGACGAATCGTTTGGATACTGACGACAAACTGATCAGCGAGTGCTTCATCTGTCATAAAAGGATTCTCTTCTAGTGTTTTCTTTAGTAGCTTTTGTCGTTCTTTCTTTTTTCTTTTCAAGGCATGCACCATCCACTTTTTATATGACTAGGTACTAAGAGTAGTATATAGTTGCTCATCCTCGATTTCAATAGTTAATCAAGTTTTTGCCCATCTAATATCCCCTGTTCACTAATATATTGTCTTAAACCTGCATAACGTTGTTCAGTCCAAAAATCAGTCGAATTTACAAGCTTAGCCGCATCCTGACGCGCCACTTCAAGCGCGCGGTAATCATGAACGACATCTGCCACTTTAAAGTCAGGCAATCCACTTTGCTTTGCCCCGAAAAAGTCGCCTGGACCTCGCAATTCCAAATCTCGTTCGGAAAGGACAAATCCATCATTTGTTTCCGTCATAATCCTCATTCGCTCCTTCCCAACTTCAGACTTAGGATCGGCTAGCAAAATGCAATATGACTGAGCATCGCCACGACCGACTCTACCTCGTAATTGATGAAGTTGCGCAAGACCAAAGCGCTCTGCATCATAAATGACCATGACCGTTGCATTTGGCACATTTACTCCTACCTCAACTACTGTCGTTGAAACAAGAATTTGCGATTCATTTTGACTGAAGGATTCCATAACAGCTTCCTTTTCTGCAGAATGAAGGCGTCCATGCATTAATCCGACATTCCATTTTCCTTGAAAGTGCTGTCGTAATATCATGTGCACATCTATTGCATTTTGGACGTCAATTTTTTCTGATTCCTCAATTAAGAGGACAAATAACGTAAGCTTGCCGTCCGGCTTGCAATTCTTTATCAATGAAATCAAGGACACGTTCGAGCATATCATGCTTTGCCCAGTAAGTTTCAATCGCTTTTCGCCCAGCTGGCATCTCATCAATAATCGATACGTCCATATCACCAAAAACGGAAATCGCGAGTGTTCTAGGAATCGGCGTTGCTGTCATAAACAAGACATCAGGATTTTCGCCCTTGTCACGTAACACTCGCCGTTGTTCGACGCCAAAGCGATGCTGTTCATCTGTAATCACCAAGCCGAGCTTTCGAAAGATGACATCATCTTGAATCAATGCATGCGTTCCTACAACGAGAGAAAGCTCACCTTCTTCCAAGGCCTGTAGTCGTTCTGCTCTCTTCTTTCCCTTCACTGATCCCGATAATAATTCAACTCGAATGCCGAGCGGTTCAAACAATGCTTGTAATGATTGAACATGTTGTTCTGCAAGAATTTCTGTTGGAACCATAAGCGCAGTTTGAAAACCAGCTTGAATGACGACATACATACAAATAGCTGCTACAACCGTTTTCCCAGAGCCAACATCACCTTGAAGAAGACGATTCATTCGATAAGGCGAACGCAGATCATCAATAATTTCTCGTACGACCCGCTTCTGTGCTCCAGTTAATGGAAATGGCAGTTGTCGAATGAACAAGGTCATATCCTCTTCTGAAATCGATAGTGATCGACCGCTTGTATTCTCTCGGTTTGCTTTTTTGAATGCTTGCATTTTCAATTGAAAAAGCAAAAACTCTTCGTATACCATTCGTCTTCTTGCATGCTTCATCGACTCCGAATTGGGAGGGAAATGAAGCCGTCGTTACAGCCTCTCTTTTTTAGGAAGTTTATATTCTTCCAGTAGTTCAGCAGGCAGGAAATCTGGAATATGGAACCAAACTGCTTCATCGCTTGGTACATGTATTTCCGCATTGATTTCGTTGTTAATTTTCCTGCTACAGAATAAATCGGTACAATCGTTTGCTCTCGGTCTTCTCGACCTTGGCGGCATTCACTTCCAGTAATCGTCATCCGATGCTGGTCCCATTTACCTGTGATTGTTAGTTCGGACCCAACAGCGATTTGATTTTTTAAAAAAGCACGATTAAAAAAAGTAACCGTAATCAGAACTTGATTAACGAGAAATCGAAATGAAAGTCGGTTTTTCTTTTTTCCGAAATAACGAATCGATGGTTCACTTTGAACAGTTCCAACAACGGTCACTCTCTCTTCATGTCTGACTTCATGTAAATCTTTTAACTTATAATCTTCATAACGAAATGGAAAGTGCTCCAATAATTCACCTACAGTTGTAATGCGAAGCCCTTGTAATTGCTTGGCCGTCTCCTCGCCAATGCCATCCACCGCTATGACTGGTTGTTTCATCATTTCATTCATTTCTTATCAAGCGACACTCCAAAGATTGAAGCTTCTAGCTCTCGCCCTGTTGGAGTCGCCGCTAAACCTCCTTGTGCTGTTTCCCTTAATGCTTCGGGCATGCTTTGTCCTATTCGATACATGGCAACAATCACTTCATCACACGGAATCCGACTTGTAATACCTGCAATCGCTTCTTCCTCGTGAAAGACTATCTTGATATTTTCCTGCTCTGCAATCGTTAAAGCATCCGGTATCCGGGAATCAAATGTATCAAAATCGAGCAAACCACCAACGATCGCCACGTCCGTTCCATGCCCTCGGTACGTTTTTGCAAAAGAACCATATAAATAGACATCTGCTCGATCTGGCTTTTGTCCAAAAAGTGTCCGAGCAACGCGACCAATTCTTGCTGCACCCGCGGTATGAGAACTTGATGGACCAATCATAACTGGGCCAATAATATCAAAAACAGTTCGATACTTCATATCATTTGACCTCCTTCACTATATAGGTAGACAAAAATATTCCTACCCAAACGAAAAAGGCAGGAATATCTTTTTAGTTTATCAAGCTTTGGTCATCGTAATTGCCACCGTACCAGGACCAACATGCGCCCCAATCACGGCACCAATTGCCGTAATAACCTCCGACTGCACATTAAATCCATCATTCAATCTTTCTTGTAGCTCTTTTGCCAAAGGCTCATTTACAGCATGAAAGATCCCTAAATGAATAGGTTCTGACCCGTATTGCTCCTTTAACAATTCCACGATCCGATTTAATGCTTTCTTTTGACCTCTAGCTTTTTCATGAGAATACACTTCACCTTCCGCCGATAACGAAAGAATAGGCTTTATCTTCAACATTGTCCCAAGCAATGCCGACGCTTTCCCGATTCGTCCATTTTTCTGAAGGTATTCAAGTGTATCAACCATGAAAAAGACGTTCGTATCATGCAGTAGCTCATCTAATCGTGCCAAAATATCCTCAATCGACTTGCCTTCATTTGCTAGTTTTGCCACTTCCACGACAATGATCCCAATCGCATAAGATGCTCGCTTTGAATCAATGACGTGGATCGCATTTTCCTCATCCATAGCTTGTTTTGCAATTGAGGCAGCTTGAAACGTTCCACTTAGTTTTGCAGATAAATGAATGGAGATGATTGTCGTATCTTCATCCATTAACGAACGATATACTTCCTCGAACTGATAAGGAGTTGGCTGTGAAGTGGAGGGAATAATATTGGATTGTTCAACTTTTTTGTAAAATTGTTCCGAAGTTAAATCTACTCCATCTTCATATGATTCATCATCAGAAAAAATGACGTTTAGAGGCACGACCGTTATCCCTAATTTTTCTGCTAATGAAGCGGGAATGTCAGCTGTACTATCTGTTACAATTTTCACTTTCGTCATTCGTCTCCCCATCCTTCCCCATAATTTTTATTCGACAGAGATAATATACGAATAAAGCGGCTGATCGCCTTTGTGGACATCCACTTCAACATCTGGATGCTCTTGTTCCAAGAAATCAATCAACAGCGCTGTCTGCTCATCGTTCGCATCCTCACCTTGAAGAAGAGTAACGATTTCACTATCTTGATCGAGCATGTGTGCAAAGAGTTCTTTTGTTACAGTGATCATATCTGCTCCAGAACTAACAATCTTCTTTTCAGCAATCCCCATGAAATCGTCTTTCTTTAATCTCAATACCATCAATCGTTGTATCACGAACAGCAAACGTTACTTGTCCTGATTTTACAGCTGTCATCGCTTCGTTCATTGTTTCTGCATTGTCAGCTAATCCTTGAGTTGGATTAAACGCTAACAAAGCAGCAAGACCTTGTGGAACTGTCTTTGAAGGAACGACAACTGCATTCTCATCGACAACGCGCGCAGCTTGTTCAGCAGCCATGATGATATTTCCGTTATTAGGTAAGGATGATCACATTTTTGGCATGAACTTCTTCAATTGCTTTGACGATGTCTTCTGTACTCGGATTCATCGTTTGTCCACCAGAAATGACCACTCCAGCACCTAAGCCTTTAAACAATTCAGCAATACCGTCACCCATTGATACAGTCACGATCCCAAATTCACTTTTTTCTTTATTTAATTGGTTCTGCCTTCTGTTCATATACAGCTTTCGTTTCGTCGAGAAGATGAGTATGCTGTTCACGCATGTTCTCAATTTTAATATTAATTAATTCACCGAAGCGTTGAGCTTTCGTTAGCACTTCACCTGGTTGCTCAGCATGAATATGTACTTTCAAGAAGATCCTCATCAGAAACGACGAGAAGCGAATCCCCAAGTGCGCTTAATTCATGTCTGAATTCTATCTTCATCAAACGGATTCTTCGCCGTTTTCTCATCTTGAAAACGAACCATCACTTCCGTACAGAACCCAAATTCAATATCTTCCGTAGCCATATGACTTTGGACATTATGATGTTCGACCTTCACAAGGTCTTCCATTGAAGGTAGATCAGCAACGCCGTCTAATGATAATTCTTCCCCTTTTAAGACTGCAAGAAACCCTTCATATATAAAGACAAGACCTTGTCCACCGGAATCAACGACCCCTACTTCTTTTAAAACAGGTAATAAATTCGGAGTCCGCTTCAATGAAGCCTTTGCTTCTGTTAACGTTTCTTCCATTACATACATAAGATCATCATGCTTTTTCGCTGTTTTAAGGGCATGCTTCGCGGCTTCTTTCGCAACGGTTAAAATCGTCCCTTCTACAGGCTTCATCACAGCTTTATAAGCTGTTTCCACGCCACGCTCAAGCGCTGCAGCAAAGTCTGCTGCCGTGATCACTGCTTTACCTTCTACTTGCTTTGAAAAGCCTCTAAAAAGCTGTGAGAAGATTACTCCTGAATTTCCACGTGCCCCCATCAGCAAGCCTTTTGCAAATGCAGCAGCGACTTTACTCGCTTCATCATGAACATTTTGTTTTACTTCTTTCACACCAGAAGTAATCGATAAGTTCATATTTGTTCCTGTATCACCATCTGGTACAGGAAAAACATTTAACGCATCAACTACCTTCACATGCCTTGACAAATTGGATGCTCCCTCAATAAACATTTGAGCGAGCATCTTACCTTCTAATTGTTTTATTGCCACAAACTTTTCCTCCTAACTACCCACTTATGCGTTCGTAACGCGGACCCCTTGAACAAAGATGTTCACGGAATCAACATCAAGACCTAACATTTGTTCTAGCTGATATTTGACTTTTGTTTGTACATTGTAAGCTACCTCTGATATTTTTGTGCCATAGCTTACGATAATGTACATGTCGATATGAATTTGTTCTTCGTCCTCACGAATCACAACGCCACGACGGAAGTTCTCTTTTCCGAGTAAGTCAGTCAAGCCATCTTTAATTTGCTTTTGCGATGCCATACCAATGATTCCGTAGCAGTCGATCGCAGCCCCGCCTGCAATTGTAGCAACGACATCCTTTGAAACATCGACAACACCAAGCTGAGTTTTCATTTCAATTGACATTCCTATTCCTCCCTTTCGAAGCCCAAACTTTATGCATTATCGCCATTTTACTATACTATAAGCGAATTTAAAAGCGGTTTTGAGCGTTCTACTTGACGATAAGCTGTCAAGCAATATTACTTGATAAACTTTCCTTCTACCTCTTGCAATCTTAAAAGTGCTATGCTACTATGTTTAAGTATGATTTCAATAGTTATCGTATTTGGAATAAGGAGGTGCATATTATGGCACGTAAATGTTATATTACAGGAAAGCAAGCTCGTAGCGGCAACAAGCGTTCTCACGCACTGAATAAAACGAAGCGCCGTTGGGGTGTAAACGTTCAAAAGGTACGTATTTTAGTAGACGGTAAGCCAAAACGTGTTTATGTATCTACTCGCGCACTTAAATCAGGTAAAGTAGAACGCGTTTAATGACATTGCAACAAAAAAGCACCTAATTGGTGCTTTTTTGTTTACCCTTTTTTAAATGAGTTCAGTACTGCCTTGACAACCCCACCTAAAAACCTAGGCAGCTTGATCGTATAGAATTTCATAGCTCCTCCTCCTCAACGTGAATAGCCATGCGGATAACCGTAAACAAACATGCTTCGTGCCTTTAGAACGTGAATGTTTTTATCCGATCCTTTCAGCCATTTGTCCAGACAAGAATCATGATAAGGATAATGATCATTGCTCTTTTTTACTAATATATGCAAATACAATAAACTATACCTATTTTTTCAGGTGTTTATTATATCTCGAATCATGAGCAATTGTATCCTCGTCTCTCTATCCATATGCATATGCCCTACACCTTAATATATGTCTAGTGAAAGATTATGTTCTTCATCAAATTAAAAGATACAAAAAAAGAAGTCGCCCGTTATGGTTCGACTCCACCAAAAATATTCTATTATAAATCGTCTCATTATAGAACCGAGAATCGTTCAGTCAACATTTCTACCTTAACCACGAATCAACGAAATCGCTTTAGCTCGATCGTCTTGATTGAAAATTGCTGAACCTGCGACAAGCACGTTTGCACCAGCAGCAATACATTGTTTAGCAGTCTCGGGATTTATTCCCCCATCAACCTCAATCTCAATGTCTAAGCCACGGGAACGAGCCATCGTAGCCACTTTTTCAATTTTCGCCAAGACTGATTCGATAAAACGTTGTCCACCAAACCCAGGATTAACAGTCATCAGCAAGACTAAATCAACATCAGCTAAAATGTGTTCAATTGTCTCTACAGGCGTTGCCGGATTAAGGACAATTCCAGCCTTTACCCCTTGTTCCTTAATAAGATGGATCGTTCGATGCAAGTGCGGACATGCTTCAACATGAACCGAAATAATGTCCGCCCCTGCTTTTGCAAATGCCGGGATGTACAGATCCGGCTTCTCAATCATAAGATGAACATCTAAAGGAAGCTGCGTTTCAGGGCGAAGTGACTTCTACAACAAGCGGACCAATGGTAATATTAGGAACAAAGTGACCATCCATGACATCAATATGGATATAATCAGCACCTCCACGCTCCACATCTTTCACATCATCTCGAAGGGTAGCAAAATTAGCAGACAGAATCGACGGCGCGACTTTTAATCATCGATCATACCTCCGTTTTTGATTTTTAATTTCTTCTAAAAACTGTACGTAATGCTCAAATCTACTCGCGTTAATTTCACCAAGCTCCAACGCTTTTTTCACCGCACACCCTGGCTCAGATGTATGTGTACAGCCTCTAAACTTACAATCTGAAGCTCTCTCCGCCATTTCTGGGAAGCATGATGATAAGTCCTCTGCTTCTAAATGGATAAAATCAAGCGAGCTAAATCCTGGGGTATCCGCAACTAACCCACCTGAAATTGGTAACAGTTCAACATGTCTAGTCGTATGCTTGCCTCGTCCAAGATGAGTTGAAATTTCATTCGTTTCAATCGCAAGCTCTGGCTTCAAATGATTAAGAAGTGATGATTTCCCCACACCTGATTGGCCTGCAACAACACTTACCTTCCCTTTTAAATATGGAGTCAGATGTTCGAGGCCGTCTATGTCCATCGTTGACGTTAGTAAAACATGATAGCCAATTTGTTCATATTGACGTTTATGTTCATCGATTTCTTGGCGTGAAGCTGTGTCTAATAGGTCAATCTTACTAATAATAATAAGTGGAGCTATATCATTTGCCTCAATATGAACAAGAAAGCGATCTAAAAGTAACGGACTAAAATCTGGTTCTAGAGCAGAAAAAACTAGGATCGCTTGATCGACATTTGCAATAGGTGGGCGAATAAGTTCATTTTTACGCTCAAACACCTCAAGAATATAGCCATCCGTGCGATTTTCTGCTTCAAATTCTACTTGATCGCCAACAAGAGGCTTGATTTGACGCTTTCGAAAATTTCCTCTTCCTCGACATTGAAATAGACCCTCTTCGTTATGAACATAGTAAAAACCACTTAATGCTTTCACAATCATTCCTGTTGCCATTCATTCCCTCCTAGCTTTGATAGACAAGACTTTCTTCGAAGTATGTAAATAGACAATAAATGATAAATGGGATGAAGCTGATTCAGTAAGGATTCAATCCTTCCAAATACGACACTCTACTATTTTTTCGGTGTCATTTCCTTTTGGTCTTGAATCAGCTTCAATCATTCATTTCTTTAATTATACGTATACGTTTTTGAAGGATGTGCTAATTGCCCGTTGACGTATACTTCATATGAACCATCTTGAGAAGGACTTACCCGCAGAGGAATGGAGTATCTCTTCGTTTCTTCAATCGTTTCCTCAACAAATACTCGCTCCTCACCATTCGTGTCAGCATCCCGATAGACAATGCGAATATCATATGATCGACCCGCCTCACGATCTTCCTCTTCTACATGAACTTCCTGCCCCACATCAAATAGACGAGTAGGCTCTTCAGCAGGCGGTACTGGTGTCTCAGGTTCTCGCTCTGGTTCTGGTCCTTCTGAAATGACAATTGTCACTTCATCTCCCGGTTTCAACATGGTAAAAGGTGCTGGCGTCTGTCGAATGACTCTTCCTGCTTGCACTGTCGGCGAATGTTCAGAGTTAAATCGGCCGATTAAGCCGACTTCATTCAAATAGGAACGGACAGAATCCTCTTCTTCTCCTTCAAGATTCCGAAGGCGGATCTCTGATTCAACACTATAGGTTAAATAAATCGTTGTTTCTTCCGCCACCTCCATACTACCCTCTTTTGGATTTTGTGAGAGGACGATGCCAGGTGACTGATCATTTGTTTCTCTTGGAATACGCTCGACGTTAAAGTTCAAATCTGTCAGAAGTGCTTCTGCTCGATCAATGGGTAACCCTACGTAATTACCAACTTCAATTTGTTCCACTCCTGTACTTACAAAGAGTGTCACCGTCGCATTTTCTTTCACCATCGAACCAGCCTGGGGATCTTGACGAACAACATGATCCTTAGGAATGGTATCATGCTCTATCTCTTGAATCTCCACAACTAGCTGCAACGAACGTAATTGCTCTTCGGCCTCTTCATATGGACTTTCAATGACATTAGGTACCTCTACTTCATCAACCCGAAATAGGTTAGGCAAAAGCGTAAACGCCGCTACCACCGAGCCTAGAAAAAGGATCAATGCAACAATAATCACCGTTAACCATTTTTTTCGTTTGCTTTTTTTCTTTAGTGTATTTGTCGGTTCTTTTTGATCATTCGGTTTAGAAGGTGCTACTGACTTAGGCAACGATGAGGCTTCAACCGTTTTTTCTAAATCCTTCTGATCCGGAACGTCGCGAATAATCGGGATAGCCTTTGTCGCTTCCTCATCCTCTTCTCCAACAAATGGGGATTCATCTATCCGTTCAGGAGATAATGCAGTCGCGATGTCTTCCTCCATTTCTTGAACCGTTTCATAGCGTAGGTTCGGATCTTTAATGGTTGCTTTACGGATCATATTTTCAACACTTTGCGGCAAAGTCGGCACCTTCTGTCTAGCAGATGGAACCTCATTTTGTAAGTGTTTAATAGCAATAGACACAGCTGTATCCCCTGAAAATGGTAGAACACCTGTCACCATTTCATATAAGACGATTCCTAGAGAATAAATGTCAGATTTATACGTGACATGTCCTCCCCGAGCTTGTTCTGGAGATAAATAATGAACCGAGCCCATCACTGAATTTGTGTGTGTGATCGTAGCTGACGAAATCGCTCTCGCAATGCCGAAATCCGTTACTTTCAATACCCCATCATGACGAATAAGGATGTTATGAGGCTTGATATCTCGATGAATCAAATGATTGGCATGAGCATGAGCAATCGCTGCGAGCATCTGTTCCATGTAATCTAACGCTTCTTCAACAGGAAGAGGACCGCGAGACTGGATTAATTCTTTCAGCGTCTGACCTTCAACGTACTCCATGACAATGTAATACGTATTGCCTTCTTCTCCAACATCGTAAATATTCACCACATTTGGATGTGCGAGACTCGTTGCCGCTTGCGCTTCACGACGAAAACGTTTAATGAATTGCTCATCTTCAGAAAATTGTGGTTGAAGGACCTTAACAGCGACGTGACGATCGAGAATGACATCGAGCGCTTTATAAACATTCGCCATTCCGCCGCCACCAATTGGCTCGATAATTTGATAACGACCACTAATTCGTTGACCGATCATGTGAGACTCTCCACTATAGCAGCTGAGCTCGGATAGTAAACTAAAGCAATGGTAATGTTATCTTCTCCACCACGCTCGTTGGCAAGGTTGATGCACTTTTCAGCAATACTCTCTAAGGCTTGCTGACTTTGTACATAGTCCTTCAATTCATCAAAAGACACCTTATTTGAGAGTCCATCTGAGCAGAGAAGGACAACTTGGCCATCCTCAACCTGAAGAGTCGTTACATCCAGTTTAATCTCTATTTCAGTCCCAAGCGCTCGCAAAAGAACATTTTTTCTTGGATGATGCTCTGCCTCTTCCTCTGAAATCTGTCCAGATCGAACAAGCTCTTGAACAAGTGAGTGATCGGCTGTTTTCTGCTGAAAGCCGAATTCATTACCAATATAAGCACGACTGTCTCCGATATGAGCGATGGAAACAAACTCTTCCGTGCAAAGCGCAACGACAAGAGTCGTTCCCATTCCTTGACAATCTACATTTTGTTTTGCATGAGTGTGTAGCTGTGAGTTAAGTTGTTCAAAATGGTTCTGTAACCAGCTTTCTGCTTCCTTAACAGATGTAATGTCAGGATGGTCTGCCCATTTTGTCCGAAAATAATCTGTCGCCATCGAGCTTGCTACATCTCCCGCTCGATGTCCACCCATCCCATCAGCAACAACAGCAAGGATGCCAGTCTCATTTTTAAACACACCACCACTGTCTTCGTTATGTGACCGAACTTTTCCTACATCTGTTCTAAATGTAAACTCCATCGACCAATCACCTCGTCTCTTCTTTTCGCTCCTTCGCACGAAGCTGTCCGCATGCCGCATCAATATCATGCCCTTGCTCACGACGAATCGTTACATTAACTCCACGGTTTTTCAATGTCTTCTCAAAAGCAAAAATTTGATCTCTTGGTGTCCGAACATAATCCCTTTCAGGTACATAGTTAACGGGGATCAGATTAACGTGACATTTTATATCTTCAATTAAATCGGCAAGCTCTTCGGCGTGCTCCTCTTGATCGTTAACGCCTCCAAATAAACCGTATTCAAACGTAATTCGTCGACCCGTCGTTTCAATATAATATCGAATGGCATCCATTAATTTAGGAAGGGGCCAAGCACGGTTAACTGGCATGAGCTTGCTTCTAATTTCAGTGTTTGGTGCATGCAATGAAATCGCAAAATTGATTTGCAGCTTTTCATCTGCAAATTGATAAATTTTAGGGACAACACCGCTCGTTGAAACGGTAATATGACGTGCCCCAATATTCAATCCCTTATCGTGATTAATGGTCTTCAAGAACGGTACGAGCTCCTCATAATTATCAAATGGTTCACCTATACCCATCACAACGACAGAGCTGACACGTTCACCTACCTCATCCATGACACGTTGAGACTCTAAAACCTGCGCGACGATTTCTCCCGCTTCAAGGTTCCGTTTTAGTCCACCTAATGTGGAAGCACAAAATGTACAGCCTAATCTACAGCCGACCTGAGTCGTCACACACACACTGTTACCGTAATCATGACGCATAACGACCGTCTCAATTGTATATCCATCATACAATTCAAATAAAAATTTAACCGTCCCATCCGTTGACGTTTGCTGAGCTGCAATTTTAAGAGTGGTTAGCGTAAAAGATTGCTCCATCTTCTCGCGTAAGTCTTTTGACAGATTTGTCATCTGATCAAATTCTGTCACCCGTTTTTTATAAAGCCATTCAAAAATTTGTGTGGCCCGAAATTTCGGCTCTCCGTTTTCTTGTAACCACTGTTGTAATTCATCAAATTGTAACGAGTAAATGGAACGAAGCTGGTTCGTCTCCGGTCGCTTTACTGCCGTTTTCAATTGTTCCATTGAGGACACACCTTTCGTTCATTTATTGTCTAATTAAACTAGCAATGAAAAATCCATCTGTTTGAAAATCTTGTGGTAAAATCGTCACCATACCTGTTTGATAACGCCCTGCTTTCACTACTCTTTCAGGAAGCCTTTCCTTTAAAGAAGAGTCTAGTTTGAAGCTAGGATGTTTTTCTAGAAATGCTTGCACATTTTCTTCGTTTTCTTCTTTATCAACGGTACACGTACTATAGATAAGCGTGCCTCCTGTTTTAACATAAGGGGCAACTGCATCGAGAATATCCGCTTGAATCGCTTGGATTGCCTGAATATCCTGCTCACTCTTTGTCCATTTTATATCAGGCTTTCTGCGAATAACCCCAAAGCCACTACAAGGAGCATCTACAAGAATACGATCGAACTGTATTCCTTCTAGACGTTGACCAATCGTTCTCGCATCAAGTGCTTCAGCCTGAATACTCGATAAACCTAATCTCATTGCCTGTTCGCTAATCAGCTTCACCTTATGCTTATGCAAATCGAATGACCATACCTTACCTTCATCGTTCATTTGTTCTGCCAAATGCGTAGACTTCCCTCCAGGTGCTGCACAAGCATCAATGACGCTCATACCAGGCTGCATACCTACAGCTCGACCAACGAGCATTGAGCTCTCATCTTGAGCAGTGATATATCCTTCTTTATAGGCATCCGTTTCAAACACATTCCCTTTTTCTATCACGATTGCATCAGGTGAGAGCTCTCCTCTTGATACAATGAGTCCTTCTTCAGATAAACGTTCAATTGCTTCAGTAACCGTCGCCTTTATGCGATTAACACGAACCGTCACAGAAGGAGGGAGCAAACTCGTTTCACACATTTCTTTGGTTTCTTTCAAGCCATATTGCTCGATCCAGCGCGTCACAAGCCACAATGGAAAACTCGTTTCAAGAGCCAGTCTTTTCGTTTCATCCTGCACTTGCTCAAGTGAGGGCAGTCCTTGTCGCAAAATCGACCGTAACACGCCGTTAACCATCCCACTGATACCTTTATGACCTTTCTTCTTAGCAACTTGCACGGCTTCATGAACGACAGCACGGTCTGGCACACGATCTAAATAAACCATTTGATAGACAGATAACCTTAACAGGACCTTTACCCAAACGTCAAGCGACGATAATCCCTTTTTCACAAAAGGCTGTAAGTAAAAGTCCAGTGTGTCTCTTCGTTGAATCGTTCCATACACAATTTCAGTTAACAAGCCGACATCTCGTTGATCTAGCTTCGAACGCTTAACGGTTTGATTCAGCAATAGGTTACTATAGGCTTGGTTTTTTTCTATTTGAAGAAGGACGTCTAACGCCACTTCACGGATTGGTTTACTCATGTTTCATTCTCCTAGCTTCATACCTTGTGTTAAATGAGCACCAGCACCCCGTATAAAGGATCCTGCTGTCATTCTCTTCTTACCAGACGGCTGCAAATCAGTTATTTTCAACGAAACGTCACTTCCTGTTGCCACGACAAGCCCATCATCCTCAATTCGCTCAATCGTTCCAGGACTTAGCCGTTTACGAGCCTCTACTTTCTTCGCCCACCACACCTTTAAAGGCTTCTCTTCAAGAGATGTATACGCAACAGGCCAAGGGTGTAAGCCACGAATCTGATTATATAGCTCTTCACCTGAACGATTCCAATCAAGAAGCTCCATCTCGCGGCTAATATTTTTTGCGAATGTCACCTCTGATTCGTCTTGCTTCACAGGCGTAATCTCCCCTTTTAACAAAGCAGGAAGCGTCTCAAGTAATAGCTTAGCCCCAGCTTCACTTAACTTGTCGTGCATCGAACCGACATGATCCTCTTCCTCAATAGCGACTCGCACTTTGGAAAGCATATCCCCTGCATCAAGTTTTTCTACCATATACATAATGGTCACACCAGCTTCCTTCTGACCATCAATGATGGCCTGATGAATCGGTGCACCGCCTCGATACTTTGGTAAAAGGGAAGCATGAACATTCACACAACCATAACTCGGAGCGTCTAATAGCTCCTTAGGTAAAATTTGTCCAAACGCAGCTGTCACAATTAAATCTGGCTTATAGACCAGTACGGCTTTCAATTGATCTTTCTCTCTAATTTTCTCTGGTTGGAGCACATCAATGCCGTGCTTTTCTGCCTCTACCTTAACAGGTGGCGGCGTGAGCTTCTTTTTTCTCCCTACTGGTCGATCTGGTTGCGTCACAACAGCTACGATCTCATAGTTTGCCTCTATTAATGATCTCAAAACAGGTACAGAGAAATCTGGCGTACCCATAAATATAATTCTCATTTTGTTTGCCTACCTTTCTAACCGCGTACATTGAAACCACCTACCAGTTTAGAAAAACTTGGCTTATCGCCAAGACCTTAATGGCGAAAGCCTTAGTCTTTTTTTATTCATTGAGAAAGGTATCATGATATTGATCCTTTCTGGTTAGTTAAGAAAAAAGGTAAGGGTGTAAATCAATTGATATTTGAAGCTGTCCTTGATTGATTTCACGAATAAAATGCTGTTGAACTTCTCGCATTGTTTGTCTCAGTTTCGGTTCATTTCTGTATTTTATCATGCATTGATAGCGATATCTATCTTTTATCCGAGCTAGAGGTGAGGCAACAGGGCCAAGAACAATCGATTGATTCTGACAGCTCTCTTTTCAAAAAAGCGACAATTTTTTCAGAAACGTTAATGACATTTGTAATGTCAGGATGTGAGATATTAATGAGAACCATAAAGACGTAAGGGGGATAAAAGCCCTGTCTTTCGATGGACCATTTCCATTTGAAAGAAGGATTCATAATCATGGGTCTTGACAAGCTCGATACTGTAATGGTCTGGTGTATACGATTGAATAATGACCTCACCCGGCTAAGTCATGTCTTCCTGCTCGTCCACTTACTTGCTCCATCAACTGAAACGTTCTCTCTGCTGAACGAAAATCTGGTATATGCAGCATCGAATCGGCCGCTAACACTCCTACAAGTGTGATTTTCGGAAAATCTAATCCTTTTGCAATCATTTGTGTTCCAAGTAAAATATCAGCCTCTTCCTCGACCAAAGGCCGATAACAGCTTTTCATGCGCACCTTTTCTCCTTGTTGTATCAACATCCATTCGAATCACTCTTGCCTCTGGAAGTACTCGTGCTAACTCTTCTTCGACTTTTTGTGTTCCTGTTCCAAAAAAACGAATATGTTCACTCCCACATGAATCACAAGTGTTCGGCATTCTTTCTTCATGTCCACAATAATGACATTTTAAGAGCATGATGGCTACGGTGATACGTTAATGAAATATCACAATGCTCACACGTAGCCACGTATCCGCAGTCTCGACACATCACAAAAGTTGAATACCCTCTCCGATTTAAAAAGAGCACACTTTGCTCTCCTTTTTCCAAACGATCTTTTAATTTTTCAAGCAACGTTATAGAAAACATAGAACGATTGCCTTGACGAAGCTCTTCGCGCATATCAATCACTTCTACTGTTGGCATCGCGCGATTATACACTCTTTCTGTTAATGGCAAGAGATGATAGACATCTTTCTTTGCTCGTGCATAGGATTCTAGTGATGGAGTCGCACTTCCTAAAATGACAGGACATTGATGAAATTCCCCCCGAAAAATCGCGACATCTCTTGCATGATAACGTGGATTTTCTTCTTGCTTATAGCTTGTCTCATGCTCTTCATCAATAATAATAATCCCAAGATTCGTAAATGGGGCAAATATCGCTGAACGAGCTCCTACAACAACTTGAACTTCCTTACGCTGTAATTTTCCGCCATTCATCATATTTCTCTCCCATCGATAAGCCCTGAATGAAGAACAGCTACTTTCGATCCAAACCGTCCCTTAAATCGTTGGACCATTTGCGGAGTAAGTGATATTTCCGGAACGAGAACAATCGCTTCTCGCCCTTGTTGAAGCGCCTGATCAATAGCTTGTAAATACACTTCTGTCTTTCCACTTCCTGTAACTCCATGAAGAAGAAAGGTTTCATGCTTCCCTTTATCAAGAGTATCAAGTATCGGATTAATCACTCCTTGTTGCTTCTCTGTTAGCTGTAATGGCTCCGTTCGCTGATACTCAATCCCAGCTAGAGGATCACGGTATACTTCCTGCTCAAACTCCTCCAAATACCCTTTTTTAATTAGTGTCGTAACTGTCTGTCTAGTTGTTTGCATCTCTTTTAAGAGCGTTTGAACAGGAATCGCTTTTTCATGCTTTTGCAAATAACCAAGTAGTTCATGCTGTTTGACTGCTCTAGCTGGGATCTCTTCAAGTGAAGTCTGTTTTCAGGCAAGACGAATAAAACGCTCGGTCTTTTTTTTCCCTTTTTCCTCGACTTGATAACGCACTTCGAGTATTCCTGCTTTTACTGCCTGTTGAACCTCTTTTACCTTCGTTTTATCACGTTTGATTAGCTCAGACCACTCGATTTTTTCATTGTCTTTAAATAAGTCTTGAAGGCTTGCTGAAAGTTCATCGATTTTCGTCATTACAATAAGCTCTTTTTTCACCTTCGTCCGCAGTGCTGCTGGAACCATTAATTGATAAGCCGATAATTTAAAGCAAAGAGTGTGCTCAGCAAGCCAATCTCCAAGCGTTAGTAATTCCTTTGTTAACACAGGAAACACATCGAGTACATCGTGAATCGGTTTTGTTTTATCATGCGATGACTCAGCCACAATCTCGACAACAAATCCTTGAATTTGACGTGGGCCAAATGGAACGACAACCCGCATACCTGGTTGAATCACATCTCGACCATTCAGTTGGGATCTCATAGTCGAACGCTCTGTCCGTTTGCGAGCTCGGAACATCGACGATGACTTTAGCGATCATAAGAGATCATGCCTTTCCGCATAAGAAATAATGTCATCTATTATATGATGGGCCGCCTCGTTTTTTGAAAGCATTGGATATTGCTTACACGTCCCGTCCCTATCAATCGTCATAATCACATTCGTGTCACCTTTAAAACCTGCCCCTTCTTGCAAAATATTGTTTGCCACAATTAAATCAAGATTTTTCGATTCGAGTTTTTTACGAGCGTACATCTCAACCTGGTCTGATTCAGCAGCAAAACCAACTAGAATTTGTGCGTTTTTTTGCTCACCAAGTGTCTTTAAAATATCAATCGTTCTTTCCATCTCAATTGACCACTCACCAGGCTGCTTCTTTCGCTTTTGATCAAATGTTTCCTTAGGACGGTAATCCGCAACAGCCGCTGCTTTAATAACGACATGAGTATCATCAAATTGCTGCATCACCGCTTCATACATCTCCTGTGCCGTTTCTACCTGTACTAGCTTTACTCCTTCTGGTGGTGTAAGATTTGTCGGTCCTGATATGAGAACCGCTTCTCCCCCTTGCTCTCTAACCGCCTTAGCAAGTGCATACCCCATTTTTCCTGAAGAATGATTTGTGAAATAACGGACTGGATCTATTTTTTCTTGGGTTGGTCCGGCTGTAATGACAACTTTCTTTCCTTTCAAACGTCCCGCGTTCTTTTGAAAATGTGTCTCAAGGATTTGGAGCAAGACCTCAGGTTCAGCCATTCTTCCCTTTCCTGTCCACCCACATGCTAAGTAGCCTTCAGCTCCATCGATGACCAAATAACCGTCTTGCTTTAAAGTCGTTATATTACGCTGAACAGCAGGTTTCGCGTACATGTTCACATTCATAGCTGGTGCAAGATAGATTGGAGCAGTTGTCGCTAGCAATGTCGTTGTCAGCATATCATCTGCGATACCTTGAGCAAGCTTCGCAATCACATTTGCTGTAGCAGGTGCAACAACGATGACGTCAGCCCAATCAGCTACATCAATATGAGCAATTTTCGTTGGATCTGGTTCCGTAAATGTGTCCTCATAAACAGGCTGACGTGAAAGTGCTTGAAACGTAAGTGGTGTCACGAATTCCTTGGCTGAACTCGTCATGATTACCTTGACATTAGCTCCAGCTTGGACCAGTTTACTCGTTAATGCTGCTGCCTTAAATGCAGCAATTCCTCCACTAACTGCTAATACAACATTTTTCCCTTTAACCATCGTCTCCCCTACTTTCTTTACAACTTTCTTAACAGTTTAGATAAAAGAAACAACCTATTTAAACAAATAGGTTGTTATCTCGGCTTATTCTTCCTCGTCTAAAGGTGTGATTCTTTCAAACTTTAAATGATCCCCTATAATTTCTTCCAGCGCAACCCCAACAGGCTTATAGGATACAGGACGATCAATCATTGGTCCACGTTTTGAGTTTTCACGAATCTCACGAGCACGCTTTGAAGAAACCGTTACGAGTGTATATTTTGAATCCAATTTCGTTAAAAGTGAGTCAATAGAAGGATATAGCATTAGTCAGCCTCCACCAGTTCTTTGTATTTTTCAATCAGGCGCTCACGCTTGCAATGTTCAGCCGTCACAATCGATTTAATTCGATCAACTGCCAAATGAACCTGATCATTTTCAACTACATAGTCATACTTCTTCATCATTTCAATTTCTTCTCGTGCAACCGTCATTCTTTTATTAATAATATCTTCTGTCTCCGTACCTCGTCCAACAATTCGGCTTCTAAGCTCAGCTAGGCTCGGAGGCATTAAGAAAATAAATACTCCTTCTGGGAAGCGTTCGCGCACCTTGAGTGCACCCTGGACTTCTATCTCAAGAATAATATCCTGACCGCTATCGATCGTCTCGCGAACGTAATCAACTGGGGTACCATAGTAATTACCTACATACTCTGCCCACTCTAATAATTGATCTTGTTCAATCATCTTTTCAAACTCTTCTTTCGTTTTGAAAAAATAATTAACTCCGTCAACCTCACCTTGACGAGGAGAACGAGTTGTCGCCGAAACAGAATATTGAACGGACGTCTCTTCTTGGCGTAACGCCACACATACCGTCCCCTTGCCGACACCAGCAGGTCCCGATAAAACTAACAACAGACCTTTCTCTTTCTTCATGGAAACCTCCTACACAATCGTGAAAACATAAACTAACCTTTTTTCCTATTAACATAAAGGACTTGAAAAAAACCTTATCAACGGAATTCTTCTCTTCCTCCAACGTAATTTGCATGAATCATTCAATACTTTTTTAAGCAGGAATGATTCAGTGCATGCTTATGTATCCTATCAAAAGAACGCACAACACACAATGGGTTTATGCTTCTTCAGTTCCTTCATCTTTCGTCGTTAAACGCTGAGCAACGGTTTCTGGTTGAACAGCACTTAAAATCACATGGTCGCTATCAGCAATAATAACCGCACGTGTCCGTCTCCCATAGGTTGCATCAATCAGCATATTGCGATCTCTTGCATCTTGAATAATTCGTTTAATTGGTGCTGACTCTGGACTTACAATAGAAATAATTCGGTTTGCAGAAACAATATTTCCAAAACCGATGTTAATTAATTTAATATTCATTGTATATACCCCCACTTGAGGAGAGCAGCATCACTCTCAACATTGTTATCCAAACTAATCTAACTATATACGAAAATTCGTTCGAATTCTAGTTTCTATTCTATATTTTGCACTTGTTCTTTCAATTTCTCGATAAATCCTTTCATTTCAACCACTTGCTGCCTTACCTTAGTATCCGTTGCTTTTGAACCAATTGTATTCACTTCGCGGTTCATTTCTTGCACGAGAAAATCAAGCCGTCTACCAACAGCATCCTCCGCTTGACAATAATGTTCAAATTGCTTTAGATGAGCGCGCAGACGAACGAGCTCTTCACTAATATCAGCTTTTTCTGCAAATAGGGCTACTTCAGTTAGCAGCCTTACTTCATCAATCTCGACCTCATTTAAATAGGCTCGTAGCCTCGTTTCGATTTTTTCACGATATTGTGCAACGACTAATCGGAGATAATGCTTCTACTTGATCACAGCAATCACTTAGATGCGTTAACCATTTTTGCATATCTACTAGCAAGAACTGTCCTTCTTTCTCTCGCATTTGATTGAACGAGGCAATTGCTTGTGTAAGAGCAAGCAAAATGGAATTCTCTTCTTCTAACCACTGATCATGACTTGCTTCTTCGACAACAGCAATATCACTATGTATGAGTAAAGCGTTCACATCAAGAATAGACGCTGTTTTTTGACCTATGACCTTCTCCATTATTTTAGCAGCTTCTATGTATTGCTCAAAAAGATCAATATCCACTCGT
Organism: uncultured Bacillaceae bacterium; assembly: GCA_963838465.1. Lineage (GTDB taxonomy): Bacteria > Bacillota > Bacilli > Bacillales > Bacillaceae_D > Halalkalibacter. The sequence goes on along the minus strand of CAWIQZ010000017.1, from coordinate 270,585 downwards.
AGCTTTCGTGGTGTCTTCCTTTGATCTTCTATTTTCATAAAAACATCGATTTTGCCTCTTGCTACATGCTTTTTAATTTCTTTCCGTATCGAATCTTCCATTCTTAACAATGAGTGCGGTAAGCGTATTTGACATTCATGAAAACGCTGATTCACTGCTTTTATTTCGACAGATATCATACCAAAATCAGCTTTTATGAGTGAAGAACCATAACCTGTCATACTCTTCATTATTATCACATCCACATCCTATTTTACCGAAAAGCAAGGAGACCAACAAGGGAAAAAGCAGATAAGGAATGAAAAACAAGCCAGTAGATACATGATTATGTTCTAACAGGCTTGTTTCGCGATTCTTTTTAGCTTGACTATTTAAATAGATTCTTCATTCTACTTCCTTTTAAATAACTGGAAACCACCAAGAACAACAGTTGGAATCGAAGCCATTCCGAGCACTAGCAACCATTCACGTCCATTTAATGGAACTGTATGGAAGATTGTTTGAAGTGGCGGATAGTAGATAACCGCAAGCATTAATAGAGTCGAAATCAAAACGGCGACGACTAAATAACGATTTTCAAATGGATTACGATGATAAATGGAATATTCACTGCGACAATCAAATACATGAATAAGCTGTGCCATTACTAGCGTGACAAATGCCACTGTCTGAGCACGAATTAATTCATCTGGATGTGCCTGAAGTATGAGCCAAAAAGCAGCGAGTGTGACAGCCCCAATCATGAAGCCACGACTAATGATTTTCCAAGTTAAACCGCGGGCAAAGACGCCTTCATTCGGACTACGAGGAGCTCTTTTCATCACATCACCTTCTGCCTGATCCATCCCCAGAGCCATAGCAGGCAACCCATCTGTGACAAGATTGATCCATAAAATTTGAATGGCTACTAAAGGTAACGGCATCCCTAGCATCATCGCAAAAAACATAACAAGTATTTCCCCTACATTTGAAGCAAGCATATAGCGAATGAATTTGCGAATATTTTCATAAATATTTCGCCCTTCTTTAATTGCCGCTTTAATCGTAGAAAAATTATCATCACTTAAAATAAGTGATGATGCTTCTTTTGCAACATCTGTTCCTGTGATACCCATCGCAATTCCAATATTTGCTGCTTTAATCGCTGGAGCATCATTGACACCATCACCTGTCATCGCGACAATATGTCCTTTCGCTTGCAATGCTTTAACAATTTTTAATTTATGTTCTGGCGAAACACTTGCATACACGTACACATCATCCACCACTTCTTCTAGCTCTGCCACACTCCATTTTGAGAGTGTCTGTCCATCAAGCACTTTTCCTCCATTAGGAAGAATGCCTAGCTGACTAGCAATCGCTGCAGCTGTTCGTTTATGATCTCCTGTAATCATGACTGTTTTAATCCCTGCTTGGCGACATTCTTCGATCGCATCCTTCACTTCCGGGCGAGGTGGATCAATCATTCCTTGTAAGCCAATAAAGGTTAATTACGTTCTGCTTCAAATGCTTGTGTGCAAGTTTCTGTCGCACCAAGTGGACGATATGCAATCGCAATCGTTCGTAATGCTTGACTCGCTAATTGATCGACGACACGCTCAACCTCTGCCTTTCGATCTGATGTCAAAGCCTCCTCTCTCCTCCGATATGTCATCTTTGTACATTGACCCAATATGACATCTGGAGCTCCTTTTGTAATCACAAAAGAACGTCCTTGTCTGTCTTTAACGACGACAGACATCATCTTTCGTGCTGAATCAAATGGAAATTCTCGTACTCTTCTAAAATATTGATCGAGTGACTGCTTTGTATAACCAGCCTTCATTGCGGCAACAACGAGCGCTCCTTCTGTTGGATCGCCGTCCATCACATATTCACTCACTGCTTTTCGTAGCATTCCTTGCTTACTCGTTTTCTCTCGGATGCTCGCGTTATTACAAAGCCAGCCATAGCTAAGTAATTGTTGAAGCTTCCGATCTTGATTCGGATCAACTTGCTTTCCATTTTGAGAAAAGATCCCTTTAGGTTCATATCCTCCTCCTGAGATCTCCCATTGTTTCACCGCCAGTCCACACATGGGTAACCGTCATTTTATTTTGAGTAAGAGTACCCGTTTTATCTGAACAAATGACAGAAGCACAGCCAAGTGTTTCAACAGCAGGAAGCTTTCGAACAATCGCCTTACGCTTAATCATACGCTGGACCCCAAGAGCAAGAGCAACTGTCACAATCGCTGGTAAACCTTCTGGAATCGCTGCAACAGCTAAGGAAACACCTGCTAAAACCATTGTGTAAAGATCATGTCCTTGAAACACGCCAATAAGGACAACCAAGAGCAGTTAATACTAACGCAACGGCAATAAGAATTTTCCCCAACTGTTCTAGCTTACGTTGTAATGGAGTGACTAGTGTTGTCGTCGATTGCAAAAGATGAGCGATTTTCCCCATCTCCGTTTTCATACCCGTTCCAATGACAACCCCTATTCCACTTCCTTGTGTCACAAGCGTTCCCATAAACGCCATATTAAGCTGATCACCAATCTCAATTTGTTTACTCATTAAAGGACGTTCATGCTTATGAACAGGAACTGATTCGCCTGTTAAAGAGGATTCTTCAATTCGTAAACCGCTTGTCTTAATTAAACGCAGGTCAGCTCCAATTCGGTCTCCACTTGATACTTTAACAATATCTCCTGGCACAACTTGCAGAAGAGAGAACTTTTTTCCATTCCCCATCACGAAGAACATTCATTTGCGGGGCTGAAAGTTCTTTGAGTGCATCGAGTGATTTTTCTGCTTTTCGTTCTTGAACAAAACCGAGAATCCCATTTAATAAAACAATAATCATAATCGTTATCGCATCAATGTATTCACCGAGCATCCCTGATATAAAGGTCGCCGCCAATAAGAACAAGCACCATAAAATCTTTAAATTGACCAAGAAAAACAAACAAAGCAGATGGACGTTTTCCTTCTTCAAGCTTATTTGATCCGTATGTTTTTAAACGCTTTTCCACTTCTTTTTGTGATAATCCTTTTTCCTTGTTTGTTCCAACTGATTTTGTGACTTCATCTTCCTTTAACTGATACCAATTCATCACGACACCCCACATACTATCTCATTTCTGTTTCAAAGAAGGCTTAACACTCCTTATACAAGCCATCTTATTCAGTCAGATGAGAAAACATGCTATACTCATGTAAGCAAATCATGAGTTTAGTAAGACAACTCATTGCAAGGAAAGGATGAAATAGCCATGTCATTTGATGGATTTATGACACGGGCGATGACAAACGAGCTAGCACATTTGTTAACGTCAGGAAGAATTTCAAAGATTTATCAACCATATAAAACCGAACTTATCTTTACGATTCGAGCAAAAGGAAAGAACCATCAGCTTTTACTATCAGCTAATGCTAACTTTGCTCGAATTCATTTAACGAACGAAAAATATGACAATCCATCTGTCCCACCTATGTTTTGTATGTTACTACGCAAGCATTTAGAAGGCAGTTTGATTGAAAAAATTGAACAGCTTGATATGGAACGAATCATTGTCTTTCATGTCCGTAGTAAAGATGAACTTGGTGATGAAACATATAAAAAGCTTTATGTCGAAATTATGGGACGCCATAGTAATATTAGTCTCGTCGATCAAGAAAGTGGCATCATTTTAGACAGCATCAAGCATGTTAGTCTTTCACAAAGCAGCTACCGGACCGTCTTACCAGGGCAACCGTACAAACTTCCACCTGAACAAAAAAAAGCCAATCCTTTTGAACTTGATGCGGACAAGCTACTTAGAAGAATTGATTTTAATGCTGGGAAAATGGACCAACAGCTTGTCGAACAAATTGCTGGTCTTTCACCACAATTAGCAAAAGAAATCGTCTTTCGTGCTGGATCAGTTGTGAACCGTACGAGTCTTCCAGCTGCCTTTTTAGACGTGATGACATTATTAAAACAGCATCAAGTATAAACCAGAAATGATCACAAGCGACGGGAAAGAATTCTTCTACGATTCTTCCGTTAACACATCTAACTGGTGAACGTAGATCGTTTACATCTGTAAGTGAATTGCTCGATCGCTTTTACTACGGAAAGGCTGAGCGTGACCGTGTAAAGCAACAGGCACATGATTTAGAGCGTTTCTTAAGCAACGAGCTGCAAAAAAACAAGAAAAAAATTAAAAAGCTTGAAAGAACCCTTATTCATGCCGATCAAGCAAAAGAATATCAAAAACTAGGAGAACTTTTAACAGCAAACCTTTATACTGTTAAACGAGGTGACAAGCAAATTGAAGTCGTGGATTATTACGATGAAAATGGTGGAACAGTTGTCATTACCTTAGATCCTCAGAAAACACCATCTGATAATGCACAAGCTTACTTTAAACGATACAACAAAGCGAAAAATTCAGTTGAAGTGGTTGAAGAGCAAATTGAAAAAGCGAATGAAGAAATTCGAGTATTTTGACCAATTGATTCAACAAACAGAAAATGCAGCACCTAGAGATATTGAGGAAATTCGTGAAGAGTTAATTGAAGAAGGATACTTAAGAAGACGTCAGAAGCTAAAAAAGAAAAAGAAAGACATAAAACCAGAGCTTGAGCAGTATACGTCCTCAAGCGGGATTGATTTCTTCGTTGGGAAAAACAATAAGCAAAATGACTACGTTACAAATAAATTTGCGAGACAAGATGAAATTTGGCTACATACGAAGGATATTCCTGGCTCACATGTGGTCATTCGCAGCACCGAACCAGATGAGCAAACCTTGCTAGAAGCGGCAACTGTTGCAGCCTATTTTAGTAAAGCTAGGCAGTCAAGCTCTGTTCCCGTTGACTATACGAAGGTTCGCCATGTGAAGAAGCCAAATGGCTCAAAGCCAGGCTTTGTCATCTATGAGCAGCAAACAACCATTTTTGTCACACCAGATGAAGACTTGGTTCGTTCACTTCGAAAATAAGATTAGAAAAACTTGGCTTATTGCCAAGTCTTTAATGGCGAAATCCTTAGTCTTTTTTTATTCGTTCAGAAAGTTACCATGATTTTTATAATTTCTGACTAGACAATAAACGTGCTGACCTTAGCTTTCATTCTAAAGTCAGCACGTTTTGTATAAGAATTATCCATTCATTTTCCTTATCATGTCACCCTCTATTTACTGTTCGGCCATCCACGATGTTGAGGTCGGATCCTTACGCCATTCAGCTAACCGTTCTACTTCTTTTGTAGAAAGTGTACCATTCTCTTCGGCAACTTTCAGCAATGTCGAATACGTTGTGAGGATATATGTTGGCAAGTTTGCCTCTTTGAACGCACCTTCAGCTTTTTTAAATTCATATGTAAAAATCGCCACAACCGCAACAACTTCAGCTCCACTTGCACGCAGGGCTTCTGCTGCTTGAATCACGCTACCACCAGTTGAAATCAAGTCTTCGACAAGGACAACCTTCTGTCCTTTCTCAACCTTTCCTTCAATTTGATTTTGTTTACCGTGTCCTTTTGCGCTACCTCGAACATAAATCATCGGTAAATCTAATGCTTCACTTAAAAGTGCTGCATGCGGAATCCCCGCTGTCGCTGTACCAGCAATAATATCTACATCCTTGATATTTTCGCGAATTTGCTCAGCAAATCCTTTTATAATATCACGGCGGACATGAGGATACGACAAGGTTAAGCGATTATCACAATAAATCGGTGATTTGATGCCTGATGTCCATGTAAATGGATCGTTTGGACGTAAATGAACAGCTCCAATGTCTAGTAAATGTTGGGCAATACGTTCTTTCATTATTTTCCCTCCCACTCTTTCTTCATCGCTTGATACACTTCAAACGGCTTGTCAGCACTCGTAATACTTCTTCCAACGACAATGCCCCAACTTCCGAGTTCTCTTGCCTCAGCAGGCGTAACGATCCGTTTTTGATCACCTGCTTGATCTTCTTTACGGCGAATGCCTGGACAGACCGTATAAAAAGTCCTCACCACATTCTTTCTGAATAAGAGGTACTTCCTTTGCTGAGCAAACAACTCCATCTACACCACTTCTTTTTGCCGATGCCGCATAGGAACGAACAACTTCTTCAAGTGGGCGTTCAATAAGTAATTGCGTTTCCATCATTTGTTGATCCGTACTTGTTAACTGTGTGACCGCAATGAGAATCGGACGAGACTTACCAGCTTTCGTTCCTTGCTCTAAGCCTTCACGTGCAGCACTCATCATTTTCTCTCCACCCGCAGCATGAACATTAACGATATCAACATCTAGTTCCGCTAATACTTTCATCGAGCGTTGAACGGTATTTGGAATATCATGTAGTTTTAAATCTAGAAAAATGTGATGACCAGCTTGCTTTAACTCTTCAATAACAGGTCTGCCTTCTCGATAAAACAATTCCATTCCAACTTTGAGATAGAGAGATTCATGTTGAAAGTCAGTTAATAATGACTGACGCTGTTCTTTGCTATCAAGATCTAGGGCAATGATTAACGGACGTTGCATGTTTCCCTCCAGCTCCCTCCAATTAGATCCTCAATCTTATCAATGCCTAGCTCATCAAGTAGAGCTGGCAATTGTTCAATGATCGTCGGACAAACAAATGGATCAGTGAAATTCGCTGTTCCAATCGCAACTGCACTAGCTCCTGCAAGCATAAATTCAACTACATCCTCAGCTGTTTGAATACCGCCCATACCAATGATCGGAATATCGACAACTTGGCTAACTTGATGAATCATTCGTATCGCAACTGGTTTAATCGCTGGACCAGATAAGCCACCTGATCCATTTGATAAAATCGGTGCTTTTTTGCGTAAATCAATGCGCATCCCAAGCAATGTATTAATCATTGATAAACCATCTGCACCAGCTTCTTCGACCGCATTAGCCATTTCAACAATATCAGAAACGTTCGGTGAAACTTCACATATACAGGAACTGTTGAGACATTTTTTACTTCACGTGTTAATTCAGCAGCAATATGAGGAATCGTCCCAAAAGCAATTCCGCCTTGTTTGACGTTTGGACAAGAAATATTTAACTCAATCGCATGAACATTTTTGGCTGTCGAAAGTTTCGCAGTTGTTGCAACATAATCTTCTATTTCTGTTCCAGCGACATTGGCCATAATCGGAACATCATAGCGCTCAAGCCATGGTAATTCATTGCTCATCACTGATTCTAGCCCTGGATTTTGCAAACCAATCGCATTTAACATTCCTGCTGTTGTTTCCGCAACACGTGGTGTAGGGTTTCCAAATCGCGCTTCAGCCGTCGTTGCTTTTATCGCAATCGCCCCTAGTTCTTAAGATCAAAATAGTTGGCATATTCTTTTCCAAATCCAAAACAACCTGATGCTGGCATAATTGGATTTCTCATTGATAATCCTGGTAAGTTAACAGTTAAACGACTCATAGTACGACCTCCCCAACAGGAAATACCGGACCATCTGTACATACCTTGCGATAGCTTGTCCCTGTTTCATCGCCAACAACATGACAAACACAAGCAAAGCAAGCACCAATCCCACAGCCCATTCGTTCTTCAAGTGAGAGAAAGACCCGTCTGTCAGGATAAAGTGTTGAAAGCGCCTGAAGCATCGGTGTTGGTCCACAAGAATAAAGTGTATCAAATGACAGCTCTTCATGTTGAATCACATCTGTCACAAATCCCTTTGTTCCCTTGATCCATCTACTGTTGCTACATAAGTCTCGACCAAGTTCAGTTAAATTCGTCTTCGTAAAAGACATCTTTTTCACTTTGAAAACCAAGTACATGAATAACATTTACACCTTGTGCTTTTAATTGCTTTGATAAGTAGTAGAGAGGAGGGACACCGATCCCTCCGCCAACTAAGAAGTGCTGTTTCACCTTGTTTCGTTGCTTCTAGTGGAAATCCATTCCCAAGTGGACCTAACACATCGAGCTCCATTCCCTCAAGCTTCTCAGCTAAACGTGCTGTTCCCTTTCCTTCTACTCGGTAAAGCATCGTCACTTGACCTTGATCTTGATCGACATCACATATACTGATCGGTCTTCTTAGCAAAAGGTCATCCGTTGCATCAATCCGTAGATGAAGAAATTGACCTGGTTCTGTCATCTGTTGTGTAAGCGGCCCTTCACACGTTAATTCCATGACGTCGTGAAGTAAGGGCACGCTGCTTCGTTATAGTTAGCAAGCCTTTATTCATCATTGTCCCTCCACCTCTCTACATTTGCATTTGTGGCATATTTCAGAAGAAAATGTAATCGATTCAAGTACTCGTAATAATGCTTCTGCTGTATCAATTGATGTTAAACATACAACACCATTTTCAACTGCTTCACGACGAATTCTAAATCCATCTCGAGCTGGCTGTTTTCCTCGTGTTAACGTATTGATTACAAATTGTGCTTGCCCTTGTTGAATGACATCTAGTAAATGTGGTTTCGCTTCACCAATTTTATTGACAACCGTTACTGGAATGTTTTCTTCTTTAATAAACCCTGCAGTTCCTGCTGTTGCTAAAATCTCAAAACCGATACGGTGGAAGCGTTCAACTAGACTTAGCGCTTCTTCCTTATCTTTATCAGCAACTGTAAACAAAACAGATCCGTGTTTTGGAATACTCATACCAGATGCAACTAAACCTTTATATAATGCCTTTTCTAATGTCTGATCTTGACCCATTACTTCACCTGTTGATTTCATTTCTGGACCAAGAGTGATATCGACGCGACGAAGTTTTGCAAATGAGAATACAGGCACTTTAACAGATACTTCTTTTGCTTCTCGGTGATAGCCTGTTTCATAACCTAGTTCTGGTAATGTTTGTCCAAGCATAACTTTTGTTGCAAGATTCGCCATCGGTACACCTGTAATCTTGCTTAAAAACGGAACCGTCCGGCTTGAGCGCGGATTTACTTCAAATACATATACTTCATCCTTGTGCCACACGAATTGAATGTTTAACAAGTCCGATAATATTTAAGCCTCTTGCAATCGCAATCGTCCGATCAATCAGTTTTTGCTTCAGATCTGCTGGAACGGTTTGTGGTGGATACACAGCAATTGAGTCACCTGAGTGAACACCTGCTCGTTCGATATGTTCCATAATTCCTGGAATAAAGACATTCTCCCCGTCAGAAATCGCATCGACTTCAATCTCTTTTCCGGTTAAATAACGGTCAATCAAGCACTGGATGCTTCGGATTAACTTTTACGGCATTCTTCATGTAATTCAGTAGTTCTTCTTCTTTATACACGATTTCCATCGCACGTCCACCAAGTACATATGAAGGACGAACAAGTACTGGATAGCCAATTTCGTTAGCAATCGCAACCGCTCCTTCAACAGAAGTCGCTGTTTTACCTAGAGGCTGTGGAATGCCAAGGGAAAGCAATGTTTGTTCAAACTTATCACGATTTTCAGCACGATCCATGCTTTCAAGTGAAGTTCCAATAATTGTAACGCCTCTTTCTTCAAGATCGGCAGCAAGGTTAATCGCTGTTTGACCACCAAATTGAACGATAACTCCTTCTGGCTGCTCTTGTTCATACACATGCATGACATCTTCAACAGTTAAGCGGTTCAAAGTAAAGCTTATCAGAAGTACTAAAATCAGTTGATACTGTTTCTGGGTTATTATTCATAATAATCGCTTCATAGCCTGCTTCTTTAATTGCCCAAACAGTATGCACCGTTGCATAATCAAATTCGATCCCTTGACCAATTCGAATCGGACCTGATCCTAAGAACAAGAATGCTCTTTTTCTCTGTTTGAATCGACTCATTTTCCTCTTCATATGTTCCGTAAAAATAAGGAGTTTCCGATTCAAATTCCGCTGCACATGTATCAACCATTTTGTAAACAGGTCGGATATGATTTGCTTGGCGCAGGTCGTAAATCTGCTTTTTCATCCATATTCCAGATTCGAGCAATGGCGATATCTGAAAATCCTCGTTCTTTTGCTTTTAGTAATAGTTCAAGATCATCAACCGATGATACGAGCTCTTGTTCAATTTTAATGATTCTCGCAATTTTTTGCATAAAGAAACGATCTATCTTAGTTCACTCATAAAGAGTTTGCACTGATTCCCCGCGACGTAGCAATTCAGCTAATACAAAGAGACGTTCATCATCAGCCTTTGGAATGCGATTCTAAAAGTCCATTCGTGTCTGCTTCTGCGATCTTTTTATCATAAAGATGGTCATAGCCAGCTTCTAGTGAACGAACAGCTTTTAGTAAGTGATTCTTCAAGATTTCGACCAATTGCCATCACTTCCCCTGTTGCTTTCATTTGCGTACCAAGGGAACGGTTCGCTGATTCAAATTTATCAAATGGCCAGCGCGGAATTTTTGTTACGATATAATCAAGTGCTGGCTCAAAGCTTGCATATGTTTTTCCAGTAACCGGATTCATCATTTCATCTAAGCTATAACCGACGGCAATTTTTGCTGCCATCTTGGCAATTGGATAACCTGTTGCTTTTGATGCAAGCGCTGATGAACGGCTAACACGTGGGTTTACTTCAATAATGTAATATTGATAACTGTCTGGATCAAGCGCAAACTGGACGTTACATCCACCTTCAATTCCTAGTGCACGAATAATTGTTAATGATGCATTACGTAAACGTTGGTAGTCACGGTCTGTCAACGTTTGACTTGGTGCCACTAACGATTGAATCTCCTGTATGAACACCGACTGGATCAAAGTTTTCCATGTTACACACAACGATCGCTTGATCTTTTGCATCACGCATGACTTCATATTCAATTTCCTTAAAACCAGCAATGCTTTTTTCAATTAAGCATTGTGTGACAGGACTATATTTCAAGCCACTTGTGACAATTTCTTGTAATTCCTCATCATTATAGACAATCCCTCCACCTGTTCCACCAAGTGTGTATGCAGGACGAACGATGACCGGGTAGCCAATCGTTTTGACAAACTCTTCTGCTTCTTCAAGTGTATGAACAATTTCACTTTCAGGAACAGGTTGGTTCAACTCATTCATTAATGTACGGAATAAGTCACGGTCTTCGGCTTTCTTAATTGCATCAAGCTCGGTTCCTAGTATTTCAATTTGATATCGTTCAAGAATACCTGATTCTTCAAGCTCCATCGCCATATTTAATCCAGTTTGTCCACCAAGTGTCGCAACAATGCCGTCCGGGCGCTCTTTACGAATAATTCGACTCACAAAATCAAGTGTAATCGGTTCAATATATACACGATCGGCCATCGTTGTATCTGTCATAATTGTCGCTGGGTTGGAGTTAATTAAAATAACCTCATACCCTTCTTCTTTTAATGCTTGACACGCTTGTGTTCCCGCATAATCAAATTCTGCTGCCTGACCAATAACAATTGGACCAGATCCGATCACTAGAATTTTTTGTATATCCTCACGTTTCCCCATTGCATTTTGTCTCCTCTCGTTTAGGCAAGTACACTCTGCTTCTTTTCTGTCTCCATCATTGTCACAAATGCATCAAACAAATCATTCGCATCATCTGGTCCTGGCGATGCTTCTGGATGATATTGAACAGTAAAGGCTGGTGCATCAAGATGCTTCACACCTTCAACTGTTCCATCATTTACAGCCACATGTGTTAGTTCAAGACGCGTTCCTTTTAATGATTCATGATCGACTGTATAACCATGGTTCTGTGCTGTAATCGCAATTTTTCCAGTTGAAATTTCACGAACAGGATGATTTGAACCGCGGTGACCAAATTGTAATTTACTTGTTGTTGCCCCGCATGCAAGCGCGATAAGCTGATGACCGAGACAAATACCAAAGATCGGTACACGTCCGAGAAGCTCTTGAATCATCGTAATTGCTTCAGGAACATCATTTGGATCACCTGGTCCGTTACTTAGCATGACACCATCTGCTCCAAGGCGAATAATTTCTTCAGCAGTTGTGTTGTACGGTACGACAACAACATCGCATTGTCTGGCTATTAAGCTCTTGTAAAATACCATGCTTCATACCGAAATCAACAAGAACAACTCGATTTCCTCTACCTGGAGCATGATATGCATCTTTTGTTGAAACTTGTGCTACTTGATTCGTTAGAAGAGCTGTATCTTTCAATTGTTGGACAACTTCTTCCACATTCACATCCAGTGAGCAAATTCTTCCACGCAATGTTCCATGCTCACGAATAAGACGCGTTAATTTTCGTGTATCAATCCCAGCAAGTCCTGGAATTCCTTTTGCCTCGAGTAACGTTCCAAGTGATTCTTCCTCACGCCAATGACTCGGTTCATGCTCATATTCCTTTACAATTAACCCATTAATGGCTGGTGTAATCGATTCAAAATCATCGCGATTAATTCCGTAATTTCCGATTAACGGATACGTCATTGTGACAATTTGACCACAATAAGATGGATCTGACAAAATTTCTTGATAGCCCGTCATCCCTGTATTGAAAACGACCTCACCACTCATAACCTTATCTGCTCCAAATCCTTCACCAATAAAAACGTGACCATCTTCTAAAATGAGTTGACGTTTCATTTTGTCACCTTTCCTTTCTCCCATACAAGTTTTCCACCTACAAACGTATATGCTGGCCATCCTTGACAATCCCAGCCATTAAATGGTGTATTTTTCCCTTTTGACAAGAACTGATCCTTATCAATTTTGCGATTTTCTTCTAAATCAACGATTGTTATATCAGCTCGTTCACCGTCTTTTAAAACTCCTGATTGAAGACCAAATGTTTCGGCTGGTTTCACCGTTAACCAATCAATTAACTGTTTCAGTGTTGCTCTTTCTGTTTTAACCATGTGCGTGTACAGTAACGGAAAGGCTGTTTCTAAACCGACAATCCCAAACGGTGCCCGCTCCATTCCATCTGCTTTCTCTTCTTCCGTATGTGGGGCATGGTCAGTTGCAATGAAATCAATCGTTCCATCAAGTAACCCTTCCCAAAGAGCATCTTGATCTTCCTTCGACGCGAAGAGGGGGATTCATTTTGAAATTCGTATCAAGTCCTAGGAATATCATCATCACAAAGTAAAAGATGATGCGGTGTGACTTCTGCTGTCACATGAATCCCTGCTCGCTTTGCATCGCGTACGACACGAACAGATTCTTTTGTACTAATGTGGCAAACATGATAATGAGCACCAGTTGCTTCTGCAAGCAGAACATCTCTGGCAATATGTACAGATTCACAAACAGAAGGAATCCCTTTTAGATTATGCTTAGCGGAAAACGTGCCTTCATGAACACAACCATCATGAATGAGCGTATCTTCTTCACAATGAGCGACTATCGCCATGTCAACCTTAGCTGCTTCAGTCATCGCTTGAAGCATTTTGTCAGCTGATTGAACACCGACTCCATCATCGGTAAAAGCAAATGCACCAGCTTCTTTTAACGCTGCAAAATCCGTTAACTCTTTACCGAGCTGTCTTGTTGTAATCGCAGCATATGGAAGCACACGAACATGCCCTGTTTCCTTAATTCGATCTTGCAGCCATTCCATTTGCTCTTCTGTATCAGGTACTGGTCTAGTATTTGGCATCGCGCAATTAGTTGTAAAACCACCTGCTGCTGCGGCCAGAGTTCCTGTTTCAATGGTCTCTTTATGTTCACCACCTGGTTCACGTAAATGAACATGCACATCAATAAATCCTGGAGTAACAAGCTTTCCTTCTATATTGATCACTGTTTCATCTGTGCTATTTGCTGGCTTTTCAACATACATTTTTTCGCCTTCGATATAGAGATCTTTTTGCGCCATTGAACCGTCTTCTAAAATGATGGAACCACCTTGAAGTTTCATTGTCATTTTCATTTCCCCCTTTATTAAAATAAAAGTTTTTCGATTTCTAATGCTCGTTTGAGAACAGCTTTTCTTACAGCAACACCATTTTTCATCTGCTTAAAAATTCGTGAACGACTGCATTCAACAAGCTCACTAGCAAGCTCTACTCCACGATTAACTGGTGCTGGATGAAGAATAATCGCATTGCGCTTCATCTGTGACTCTCGTTCGATCGTTAAACCATATTGTTGATGATAATCATTTTTGATCCAAGTCATCTCCCCGTCATGTCTTTCGTGCTGAATTCGTAGGAGCATGACGACATCAGCATGTGGCAGAGCTTCATCAAGTGACACATGCTCATACGTGTCAGCATAACCTGTCATCCACTCTTTCGGCCCCGCAATTTTCACCTTTGCTCCAAGACGAGTAAGGACATCAGCATTAGAACGAGCGACACGACTATGGCGTAAATCTCCTGCGATAATCACATTTAACCCTATAAACGAAGAGAACTCCTGTTGAATCGTCAGTAGATCAAGTAATGATTGTGTCGGATGATGGCCACTTCCATCCCCTGCATTGATAATCGGGATCGAGAGGTTCTTCTGAATTTCTTCATAATATTCATTTTCTGGATGGCGAATAACAAGGACATTGGCTCCGATAGCTTCGAATGTTTTCACCGTATCAAGAAGCGATTCTCCTTTTTGAACACTTGAATTTTCACCAGTAAACGAGAGCACCTGTAAACCTAGCTGTTTTTCCGCTACTTCAAAGCTAAAACGTGTTCTCGTGCTTGGTTCAAAAAACAAGATTTGCAACAAATATATCCTTTTCAGCTCGCCATGATTTCCCACTGGCAAATCTCTCTGCTTCCTGCAACATTGCTGAAATTTCTCGTGTCGACATTGATTCTAATGTAAGAAGTTCCCCACTTAGCTCTCTTTGCTTTGTCATTGTGATCATTTTCAAATCAGCCTCCTCATTTGAATGTGCATATATGTAACTACGATGTTTTACCCTTAGATCTTGATTCTATCAGATGTTTATCAAATCACTGAATAAAAAACCCTGAGAGTGACTCTCAGGGTATAAGGAAGCTAGAGTGGATAAAAAACCTCTCTCTAATCTACCGTACACCCCTTTGAAGTCTCTCTGTACCTCGTTAAAAGGGATCATTATTTCAATCTTGCTTTGATTAATCAGCGTTCCTCTCAATTAGTTTTCACAACATAACGATTTTTTTCCATAGCTCGCTTCTTTATCAGGTAAAATCTGGTGAAGAATAATGCCAATAATCGTTGCAAGATGCCATACCTAGCAATTTGAACAGTATCCTGATACTTGAATAAATGCTCCACCAATTCCGATGACTAAGATGACAGAAGAAATAATTAAGTTACGTTTTCACCCCATGATTGATTTCATTATCGATTAACATTCGTAAACCTGATGATGCAATAATCCCGAATAAGAGGATCGACACGCCACCCATCACCGCTGTTGGGATCGTCGTAATAAGCGCAGCAATTTTACCAATAAAAGCAAAGCTAATAGCAAAGACTGCTGCCCCTGCAATAACAAACACACTAAAGACTCGTGTTATGGCAATGACTCCAATATTTTCTCCATATGTTGTGTTCGGTGGTCCACCAATCAAATGAAGCAATCATGGTCGCTACCCCGTCACCCAATAATGGAACGATGCAAGACCTGGCTTTTCAATAAAATTCTTTCCAACTACTTTACTTAAGACCATTTGGTCACCAATATGCTCCGCTAATGTAACGACAGCAATCGGAACCATTATAGCGAGCAATCTCCCAATGAAAAGTATGGCGTATATGTAACAAATGGAACGATTACATCTGGCACTGCAATCCAACTTGCTTCACGAATAGGAGTCAAGTCAACAAGTCCAAAAAAGAATGCAGCTGTATATACCTCCAATAATTCCAAACATGATGGGAACAAGACCGAAAAATCCTTTAAAGTACATGGAAGCTAATAATGGTGATAGCAAGTGTAATAAACGCTACTGTAAAATGTGTAGTGCTATAATTCTCCTGTACCCGGATACATTCATCGCCATATCAATTGCGACCGCAGCAAGCCCTAAACCAATAACCATAATGACTGGACCAACTACAATCGGTGGTAGGATTTTCATAATCCACTTTACACCACTTTGTCTTAATGAATAGTGCAACAATCCCTATACTAGACCCAGCTAAGAAACTACCAACCATTGCACCTTCTGGACCTTCAGGTCATTGCAGCAATAATAGGACCAATGAAAGCAAAAGATGAACCTAAATAAGCTGGTATTTGTCCTTTTGTAATAAGAAGGTAAGCTAATGTGCCTAAACCACTTGATAATAAGGCAACAGCACGGACTTAAATCAACTAAGAAACGGAACAAGAATCGTTGCTCCAAACATCGCAAATAAGTGCTGCAAACTAAGTATGAACCATTTATCAACTCTTGGTATTTCTCGAATTCCTACTTCTTTCTGACTGTTTTCATGATATCTTCATCCTCCTAAGCTGTAATGTCTATAAAAAAACCTCTTTGCTGTACGACAAAGAGGATCGACCTATAACCTATGCTTCAAGAAAATTTACAAGTACTGCTAGTTAATAGGTGTAACCTCTCTTGTCAGCCTCACAGGACTAATTTTAAAGAGGTATCTATATCGTTTTATTTTTGTTCAATCGTAACTTCATCAATTGCATCTACTTCACTGAGCTTTGCGACAATCTTTTCATCTTTAGACGTTGGGACGTTCTTCCCAACATAGTCTGGTCGTATCGGCAATTCCCGATGTCCTCGATCAATTAAAACAGCTAATTGAATTTGCTCAGGTCTACCTAAATCAATCAGTGCATCTAATCCCGCTCGGACCGTTCGACCTGTATAAAGGACGTCATCTACTAAAATGACTTTTTGATTGCTAATATCAACTGGAATATCTGTTCCTTGCATAATTGGTTCATCCGTTTTTGATTTCACTGTTAAATCATCACGGTAAAGAGTAATATCAATTTCTCCTACAGGAATACTGGCTCCTTCAATTTGCTCAATTCTTTCAGCTAATCGCTTGGCTAAGTAAATCCCCCGTGTTTTTATTCCAACTAACACGCAATCTTCCACGCCTTTATTGCGTTCAATGATTTCATGAGCAATTCTTGTTGTCGCACGTCGGATCGCTTGTTCATCTAAAATAATTCGCGACATTTGCTCACCTCCATGTCCGTCTTACATCGGAAACAAAAAACCTCTCTTGTCCTTAAGACATGAGAGGTAGATAGACGTATAGTAAAGACAGACAGTCTATGCCTGCTTTACGTTCGTTTCCTTCTCAGCCTCACGGGACTGTAGTTAAAGGACTATTAAGTTCTTGTACAGTATGACAGGATTTCTATGCATTGTCAATGCTTTTGATTAAAGTGTACGTAAATAGTGCAGTAATTCTTCCATATCTGTAGGCAGGGGAGCTTCGAAAACCATTTCTTCTCCTGTACGTGGATGAACAAATCCAAGAACAGCTGCATGAAGTGCTTGTCCGTCAATATCAAGAGTTTTCTTCTTCGGTCCATATTTTGGATCACCAGCTAAAGGATAGCCAATATATTTCATATGCACACGAATTTGATGCGTTCGACCCGTTTCAAGTTCACATTGAACATACGTATAGTTATCAAAAACTTCAAGTACGGTAAAATGAGTAACAGCATCACGACTATTTTCTTCTGTGACCGTCATGCTTTGACGGTCTTTTTTATCCCGTCCGATCGGGGCATCTATCGTTCCATGTTGATGTGGAATCACACCGTGAACGATGGCTTTATATAGGCGTTTCGTTGTTTTCGCTTTTAACTGCTCGACTAATGATTCATGGGCTTGATCGTTCTTAGCCACCATAATTAAGCCTGATGTATCCTTATCAATTCGATGCACAATGCCAGGACGAATCACACCATTAATCCCAGATAAATCCTTGCAATGATACATTAATGCGTTGACAAGTGTGCCTGAATAATGACCAGGTGCTGGATGCACGACCATTCCTCGTGGCTTATTGACAACAATCACGTCTGAGTCCTCATAAACAATATCAAGAGGAATGTTCTCTGCTTCCACCTCTAGCTCTTCTGGATCAGGGATCTCAAGCCTAATCACATCACCCTCATTCACTTTATAATTGCTTTTAACTTTCTCATTGTTCACCAAAACATGATTCTCTTTAATCCATGCTTGCGTTTGTGTCCGAGACCAACTTTTATCTAAGCTAGTCAGCAGCTTGTCAATCCGTTCTGTTTTTTGCTCATGGTGTTACCGTCCATTCAAACCGTTCCATTACTTTTTCTCCTTCTTTTGGCGACGCTCATCACTGATCATCTTTATAAACAAAAGACCTACCCCAACACATAGTGCGGAATCAGCCACATTAAAAATCGGAAAATTATATCCAAATGGGTATGTATCAACAAAATCGACAACTTCTCCACGAATACAGACGATCAATAAAATTACCGATAGCCCCACCGAAAATCAGACCTAATGATATACCAAATAAGCGGCTGTTTTTTGCTTCTTTTTGCATGTAATAAACGATCCCGATAATGACAATGATCGTAACAATATAAAAAAACCACATTTGACCTTGCAAAATGCCGAATGCTGCTCCTTTATTACGATGAGAGGTGATATAAATAATATCTTGAATAACTGTAATGCTTTCTCCAAGAGTCATTTGAGTCGCGACAATCCATTTTGTCATTTGATCAATGATAATAATGACGAGTGCTAAGAGATAATACTTCAAAGCCAGTCCTCCCTATCCAGAACTTTTTCACACCATAGCATTATAGCACAAAAAGTAGGGGGAGTTCCCCCTACTTTCCGTCTAAATAATGATCATAATGAACATTACGCTGAAACTGAACATTTTCATCACCTGTATAGCCTTCAATTCCAGTAGAAAGAAAACCCTCTATCTCTTCGACGTAGCCAATTAATTCATCCTCTTCGTCTAATGAAGCATCCTCAAACACCATCGAATTGTCGTTAAAACGCGCAACTGCTTGATAGGCATCCTCTGCATCAAATTCTGTTTCATCATCTCTGTCATCAAAATTATATTTTCTAAATCCTTCCAGAACATCCTCCTCAGATGGACGTCCACCTGCGTGTTGTTCAGCCACCGTTACAATGGTTCGAGCTGTTGGAATTGCTTTTAGCCTTTCATATGGAATCTCCGCTACCAGTCGCTTCACAAATACCAAATGTTCCATTCTCAAATTTTTGCAAGGCATGCTCGACTTCTTCGTGCTGACGTTCTAAATGCTCAAGCAAGGCAAAATCTTTCTCACGCTCATATAAATCAGTTGCTGTATCTGCTGGATGATTATCATATTGTGAGAGCTCACCGGTTGAAAACGATAATGTTTGTGCTTCTTCATCACGGAAATCTTGCTTGATCCGCTCTTCAATATGCTTTTTTTGCTGTAAAAGCAGTTGTTTAAACTTTGAATAGTCCGCCATTTACTCTCCCCCAAATGGAAACAATCACGTTCACAAATGAACGTTCATGAGTAGTTTAGCCAAGTGTATGAGGAATAGCCGACACAACTTTTGTCAAAACAAAAGAAAAGACTGTTGAGAATATAGCCTCAACAGCCTGTTCTTTATCATTTTTTATTTATCAATCCGTGTCAGCCATTAAGCGTAATACTTAGTAACCGTCTCTGCACAAGATGTACATAGAGTAGGATGTTCACTATTCTCACCAACTGTTTTTGAGACAACCCAGCAACGTTCACATGTCTCTCCCTCAGCCGATTCAACGACAATCGCAAGCTCATCAAACGTCACTGCTTCTGCAGGTGCTTCCTTCACTTCACCAGCAAGCTCAACATGGGAGACAATAAATAGCTTCTCAAGCGATGGGATAGCAGTCAATAGCTCACGAACAGCTCCACTCGTATAAAGGGTGATCGCAGCTGTTAATGATTTACCGATTTTCTTCTCATTTCTTGCTTGTTCTAACGCTTTTAACACGTCATCTCTAACTGCCATGAAGTGATTCCAAGTCGTCTTCAGCTCTTCAACATCTCCATATGACTCGGCATCCGGCATGTCTGTAAGCTGCACACTTGCTTCACTAACACCAGGAATATGCTCCCACACTTCATCAGCTGTATGACTTAAAATTGGCGAAACCAACTTTGTCAAGCGCGACAAGTACTTCATACATCACTGTTTGAATCGCTCGACGCGCTGGATGATCAGCATGCTCAATGTAAAGAGTATCCTTCGCTAAATCCATATAAAATGAACTTAATTCAATCGTACAGAAATTATGAATCGTATGATAAACCGTTGAAAATTGATATTCCTCATACGCTTGCTTCACCTTTTCAATCACTTCATTCAACTTCACGAGCATAAAGAGATCAGCATCCTTTAAGCTTACTTGCTTCCACACGATTCACTGTTGGATCAAAATCATGCAGGTTTCCAAGTAAGAAACGGAATGTATTACGAATCTTACGGTATATTCTGCAACTTGCTTTAAAATTTTATCAGAAACACGAACATCTGCTTGATAATCAACAGACGCTACCCATAAACGTAAAATATCTGCACCTAGCTGGTTCATTACTTCATTTGGTACGACCACGTTCCCAATTGATTTACTCATCTTACGACCTTCACCATCAAGAGCGAAGCCATGGCTTAAGACGCCTTTATATGGAGCTTTCCCTGTTACCGCAACACTTGTTGATAACGAAGAGTTAAACCAGCCACGATATTGGTCAGATCCTTCTAGATAAAGATCAGCAGGGCGCTGCAATCATCACGCTCTTCAAGAACAGCTTGGTGAGAGGAACCTGAATCAAACCAAACATCCATAATATCCATTTCACGCGTGAACATGCCATTTGGACTATGCTCAGACGTGAAACCTTCTGGTAGTAATTGCTCGGTCTCCCACTCAAACCAAATGTTTGAACCATGTTCACGGAATAAAGCTGAAACATGATCAATTGTTTCATCTGTGATAATTGGTTCATCATTTTCACCATAAAACACTGGAATTGGTACACCCCATGCACGTTGTCTTGAAATACACCAGTCACCACGGTCACGAACCATATTAAATAGACGCGTTTCTCCCCATGTTGGTACCCATTCTACCTCTTCAATCGCTTTTAATAATTCTTTACGGAACTGTTCAATTGAAGCAAACCACTGTGCTGTTGCACGGATAAATAACTGGTTTCTTTGTTCGCCAATCATGTGGATATGAGTGTGTAATAAATGTTAACTTCATAAGCGCGCCAACTTCTTCAAGCTTTTCTGTAATTGGTTTGTTTGCTTCATCATAAAATAACCCTTCAAATCCAGGCGCTTCTTCTGTCATATTCCCTTTATCATCAACAGGACATAGTACATCTAAACCATATTTCTTGACCAACGATGAAATCCTCTTCCCCGTGACCTGGTGCTGTATGAACACAACCAGTACCTGCATCAAGTGTGACATGCTCTCCACACATGACAAGTGAATCACGGTCATAGATTGGATGTTTTGCTACAACATGCTCAAGTTCTTTTCCTTTTACCGTCTTTAACAACTTCATGTCTGTTCCCATTCAAATTCCTTTTCAAGCGCTTCAAGTAAACCAGCTGCAACAACGATATTTCTTATCATTTACGAGAACAACATGATAATCAAGTTCTGGATGAACAGCAATTCCTAAGTTCGCTGGAATTGTCCATGGTGTTGTTGTCCAAATGATGATATTGCTCATCACCATTCAAGAACGCTTTTCCATCTTTCACTTCAAATGCAACATAAATCGAAGGTGAACGTTTATCTTGATATTCAATTTCCGCTTCAGCAAGTGCTGATTCAGTTGAAGGAGACCAATATACTGGTTTCTTCCCTTTATAGATATAGCCTTTTTTCGCCATTTCACCAAATACTTTAATTTGTTGTGCTTCATATTTCTTATCCAATGTGACATATGGATTCCACCAGTCTCCTCGAACACCTAAGACGCATAAATTGTTCACGTTGACGGTCAATTTGCTTGAGCGCATATTCCTCACACAGCTTACGGAACTCAGCAACACTCATTTCTTTGCGGTTAACCTTTCCACTTTTTGTTAAAGCTGTTTCAATTGGTAATCCATGTGTATCCCAGCCTGGTACATATGGAGCATGAAATCCACTCATTGATTTATAACGAACAATAAAATCTTTTAAAACTTTATTTAGTGCATGACCCATATGAATATCACCATTTGCATACGGCGGTCCATCATGAAGGATGAATAAAGGACGACCTTCTGTACGGTTTTGTACTTGTTGATAAATATCAAGTTCCTTCCATTTTTCTTGTCTTTCTGGTTCTCTGTTCGGTAAATTCCCACGCATCGGAAATTCCGTTTTTGGCATTAATAACGTATCTTTGTAATCCATTTACTTTCTTCCTCCTCATATAAACCTACAGAACGTAGGTACTTGGCGTCGCCCTCGGATGAGTGTGCTTGGCGTTGCTCACACGATGTGAGTGGTCTTAGCGATAGCTTCACTAATACAAAAAAACTCCTCATCCCAAAAAAGGGACGAGAAGTTAACCCGCGGTACCACCCTCATGAAAAGATTCTCATCTTTCCACTCAAGCATTCGTAACGTGAATGACTCGTTGCAGCCTACTCATGGTTTCGGTGCAAAACTAAAGGGTGATTTTCCAATGCAGACGTGTTCAGGCTCACACCATCCCTGAATCGCTTGTCACGTTTAGACACATTGTACTCGTCCCTATCATCGTCGGTAACTACATTCAATTAATGAATATCATTATATGACAGTCATTTCATAAGTGCAAGAAGATTTAGGAAAACTTGATGCTCCATCATTTGTTTAATGGTTCTAACAAAATGAAAGCTTGTTATTCTTCCAATTATTCCAGATCTACTTTGGTTCAAGAACGTTCTTCGTATACATCCTCTTTAGAATCTGAAACGACAACGTCCCAGTCTTCCGTTTGAAGCATTTCTAGCTGTGCTTCAATCAACATCTTAAAACGCATCTTATAGACCGAAGCTTGTTTTTTAAGCTCCTCCATCTCCATCATCACTTTACGAGATTTCGCCAGAGCATCATTAATAATCCGATCAGCATTTTTTTCTGCTTCCTTGACAATTAATTGCGCTTCTTTTTGCGCATTACGACGGACTTCTTCTGCTGATTCTTGAGCAATTAATATCGATTTATTTAATGTCTCTTCAATATTTTTAAAGTGGTCAAGCTTCTCATCTAAGTCTGTTACTCGCTCAAATAAATCTTTCTTTTCACGAAGAACAGCTTCATAATCCTTTATGATTTGGTCTAAAAATTCATTGACCTCATCTTCGTCATAACCTCGAAATCCACGAGTGAATTCCTTGTTATGGATATCTAAAGGCGTTAAAGGCACGTTTGCCACCTCCGGGTTATCAGTAAATAGATTTTCGTATAAGTGTTATTGAAATTAGTCGGCTACTTCTTGATCATAGTTAATTCGACACTTCGTTTAAAAAACCTGCTATATCATTCGACTTTTTCTTAGCTCATTCGTCGATATCGTAGACGAAACTTATCCTTTTTCGTCATTACCTTCAATCGCTATAATATGAGATCGTCCAAATCCACGAACAGATATGTAATCACCTTCTGCAAGTACGAAAGCTGGCTGGTCTACAATTTTCCAGTTTACTTTGACAAGATTCTTTTCAATATAAGGCATGACCTTTGTTCGTGACAGCTTATAGATTTGCGCAATGACCACATCAAGTCTCATCGACGAAACCGTTGCAGCAAATTCCTCCCACTCTTCCATGGGCTTAACATGTTCAGATAAAGGGATTCTATGCAAATGAACCGTTGCCTTTCCTATTGCTTGCACATTGAATTCCACATAGTCAGCCACTTCTCTTGCAGTTATCATTTGTGCTATTCCATCACGAATAAAAATATCCCCAAATTTTTCTCGTTTTAACCCAAGATTCATTAACGCCCCTAACACATCACGGTGTTCGGATGGTGACAAACTTCATTGGGTATTCAATTGAGAAAAGCGTAAGTTGAAAGTCCTCATCTGTTGTCTCTAAATACGGAGGTGTTAACCGGACACGGCAACGCTCTGCATAACGAGAGCCTCCCGAAAACAGAGAGGCTAACATCATCATCATGTCCGATAATCGATTGAACGATTTCTTGCTGCCTTGGATCAAGAAAATCAGACAAACGCTCTTGGTGACGAATCTTCACATCTTCTTGCCATCCAAGCACTTGATCTACAAAAGATCGTTCTTCTTCTCGAAAATGCTGATAAATACTAATATTTATTCACTCCATTCTTTTAAAGACCAAATAGAGCAGCCACACCACCACTTGCTAATCGCAAGACGATAATCGCGACAATAGGAGATAAATCAATCATTCCAAGCGGTGGAACAAATTTTCGAAACGGTTCCAAATACGGTTCAACAATTTTTCCTAAAAACTGACCTAGTGAAGATTCACGAGCATTAGGGAACCATGAGAGTAAAATATAACCAATGATGAAAAAAGAATAAAAATATAAAACATTATAAAGTAATAATCCAATTGTTTGCATCAAAACTCACCACCTTCTACGACAAACTACGATTGAAAATGCTCTTGCATCATTTCCGTTATCGACCCTGACACGTCAACATTATCAGGCGTACAGAGAAAAATATTCGTACCAAGCTTTTGAATATCTCCTCCAATAGCATACACGGTTCCACTTAAAAAATCGACAACTCGCTTCGCTTGATCATGCGATATACGCTGTAAATTAATAATCACTGCTTTTCTAGCCTTTAAATGATCAGCAATATCTTGTGCTTCATCATATGTACGGGGTTCAAGTAAAATAACTTTAGCGCCCTTTTGTACACTTTGTAAACTAACAACATTTTGTGACGCTTGTTCCTTTTTTTGATTACTACGAGAACGAGTCTTCGGCTCCGTTTCTTGATCCTCAAAATGATCTTCGACCACTTCTTCGACTTCTTGAATATCATCCTCTAACTCAAAAAATCGTTTGAATTTTGATTTCATCCCCATGTTCATTCCCCTCTCAAAAATTTAAAATTCTCGTCCGACTAACGAAGAACCAATTCGAATAAATGTTGCTCCCTCTTCAATAGCAATTCGGTAATCATTAGACATTCCCATCGACAGTTCTGAACAAGGCGCATGGTCAAGCTCCAATGCTTGAACATCGATCTCGTAAAAGACGAAGTTGTTTAAAAATTGGTCTTGTCTGTTCGGGGTCTTCAAAAAAAGGAGCCATCGTCATCAAGCCAACTACTTTAATACCTTTAAACTGTGCAAGATTTTCCATAAAAGGAATCACTTCATTAGGAGAGAGACCTGCTTTTGAATCTTCACCGGATACATTCACTTGGACGAAACATTTCATTATTTGTCCATCTCCTAAACGCTTGTCCACTTCTTTTGCAAGCGACATTCGATCAAGTGAATGAAGATAGTCAATCTTTCCAATGATTTCTTTTACTTTTCTCGTTTGCAAGGAGCCAATAAAATGCCAGATCCCTCTCTCCTGAATGCTTGCCATTTTTCTAAGCTCCTTCTGCTCGGTTTTCACCGATATGAACCAAGCCTGCATCGAGGGCTGCTTTTGTCGTTTCTAAGCTAACATATTTTGTTACTGCAACGATATTGAACCGCGTTAGGATCTCGATCGACTCTTTCACAAATTTCATCAATTTCATGTTGAATCTCAGCTAGATTTTCTTTTACAGACACTGCTTTTCACCACCTATCATTAACGTAATCCGATAAAACTCATCATTCTACCTGTCTTTCCACCTTCTGCACGATGAGAAAACATTCGTTTATCAGTGGCTGTACAAATGGAAGACACTAAGAATTTGCTCTTCTTTCAAGCCTTCTTCTATAAGCAATTGCTTGTTTAATTCACGTAAATCCAGTAGAAATGATCCGTTTCCTTGATTTATATAAGGTCGCTTCATCGTATTTGATAAACAGCCATTTACAGCAGAAATAACCTGTTGATCTACTTCATATGCCGTCTGACTAATACATGGACCAATAGCAACAGAAATGTCAGCTAGCGGAATCTTTCTTCTTCTACTACCAATGCTCTTCAACATCGCAGGGCCAATTTGTAAACCGTTCCACGCCAGCCTGCATGAGCAAGACCAATTAATCGGTGGTTAGCAGCCATAAAAGAACAAAGGCACACAATCAGCATATAAGCTAGTCAGCAACAGATTCCGATCTGCGTGTACATACCATCTGTACTTGAAAACGCTGTTTCAAGGCAATCAGCCCCCTTACCAGCATCTTCAGACGTTACTTTTCGAATCGTTGCTTCATGTACTTGTTCTGAACCAACCCATCGTGCAAGCGGAAACCCAATATCATTAGCAAGCAACATTCGATTGCTTTTGACCTTCTCCATTTCATCCCCAACATGAAAGCCAAGATTTAAACTGTCATACGGTCGATGACTATGCCCATCCTGTCTAGTTGCAAAGCCAGCAATAAGCTGAGGGACAGCTTGCTGCCACTGCTCGAGTTCTAAATAGCGACTATGCTTTGAACGAATGGTTCCAAGACAACCCCTCTCCTTCCTTTTTCTTTCTTATACAAAGATAAAGAAAACGTTCAGTTCTTGTTATATTTTATCATATGATGATCGTTACAAGAAACGACTTTCTTCCCTTTACTGCTTTCTCATTGTCGATGTTTGCTCAAATTGCAAGAGATCTCCTTTCAAAAGTACTAGGTACTTCGACTAAAATGACATCAGAGCCAATTCGAATAATATTTTTCCACGGAATCATACTTCTTCAGACTCTTTTCCAAACAAACCCATCATTTTCCCAGAACCATTAATGATTAAAGCTTCTATTTGACCAGTTGATAAATTAATCTCTAAATCAGTTAAATGCCCTAATCTCTTCCCATTATCCATATTGACAATATCTTTTACTTGGAGTTCAGAAATTTTCATCATCTCGTTTTCACCTCTCATAAAATGATCCGTAGTCTACTATATGCGAAGGTTATAATACGTATTTATGAATAGTCACGTTGCCATGAGGTATCTGTTCGTTTGTATTTAATGTTTCTAAAAATATCAAAAGGCAGCTATACGAATAGAATCGCATAGCTGCTTAACATAGTTTAAATTTGAGCGTGCTTATTCATTTGTTGGATGGCTGCTTTTTCTAAGCGTGATACTTGCGCTTGTGAAATGCCTATTTCATCGGCAACTTCCATTTGGGTTTTCCCTTGAAAAAACCTCATATTAAGAATCAATTTTTCACGGTCATTTAGTCGCATCATGGCTTCTTTTAAAGCAATTTCTTCAACCCAATTGACATCTTTATTTCGCTCATCACTTATTTGATCCATCACAAAGATCGGATCACCACCGTCATTGTAAATCGGTTCAAATAAAGATACTGGATCTTGAATCGCATCAAGTGCAAAAACAACATCTTCTTTTGGTACATCTAATACTTTTGCTATTTCTTGAACAGTTGGCTCTTTCTCACGTTTCTTTTCCGCCATTAGCTGATCGCGCACTTGCAACGCTTTGTATGCAATATCTCGTAAAGAGCGGGAAACCCTAATTGGGTTATTATCTCGCAAATATCGTCGAATTTCACCAATAATCATCGGAACAGCATATGTAGAGAATTTTACATTTTGTCCTAAATCAAAATTGTCGATTGATTTCATTAAACCAATACAACCTACTTGAAATAGGTCATCAACAAATTCTCCCCGATTGTTAAATCGCTGAATGACGCTGAGAACGAGACGCAAATTTCCATTAACAAGCTTCTCCCTTGCACTTGTTTCGCCACTTTGTAATCGCTTGAAATAAATCACGCATTTCTGTGTTCTTCAAGACAGGTAATTTTGATGTATCCACACCGCAAATTTCTACTTTATTTCGTGTCAATTCTTTCCCTCCTAATCGTGGGAGATGATGTCTTGTAAAGTATCTCCTTTGAAGGAAAAAATATGCACGAGTCTTGTTGAGCAATAGTGACTCAACAAGACTCGTGCACGTCATGACAACGAAAATATAGTTGAAATATTTTTAAACCATTTTATTAAATTCTTTTTGCAATCGTTTAATAATTCGTTTCTCTAAACGAGAGATATAGGACTGCGAAATTCCAAGCATATCTGCTACATCTTTTTGCGTTTTTTCCTCCCCACCAGCTAGTCCAAATCTTAGTTCCATGATTTGTTTTTCACGATCATTTAGTGTGTAAAGTGCTTTTATTAATAGCTTACGATCTACTTTTTCTTCAATTCCCTTTGTAATAATATCTTCCTCTGTCCTAATACATCGGATAAGTAACAGCTCATTTCCATCCCAATCAATATTTAGCGGTTCATCAAAGGATACTTCTGAACGGGTTTTATTATTTCGGCGTAAGATACATTAAAATTTCATTTTCAATACATCTTGATGCATAAGTCGCTAATTTAATTTTCTTTTCTGGATTAAATGTATTGACTGCTTTGATAAGACCGATTGTACCAATACTGATTAAATCTTCAATATTAATACCTGTATTTTCAAATTTCCGAGCAATATAGACAACGAAGTCGTAAATTACGTTCAATCAACATCGACCTTACCGCTTTATCACCAGAAGGCAGCTTTTTTAACAGTACAGCCTCTTCCTCTTTAGATAGAGGAGGTGGGAGTGCTTCACTTCCACCTATGTAATAAATTTCATCTGCTTTCATTCCTAGTCGATACATCATTTTGTACCACAGTAAAGTTGCTTTTAGCTTTAACATGTTGTGCCTCCTAGTCACAGTATTATGCTAGCTTTTCAGTGGACACACCGAGCACTAACTTTGGATGTACAATACTTTTAAATGCTCCATCTGGAGATAATTCCTTGTCCTGTAAACCTAGAATGACATTTGCCGTTTCAAAGCGTTTCGCTTGATGATAAATCACAATCTGATCTGGTCTAATTCCACTTAAAAAAGGAGAAGACTGACCAATAACACGATAAGGGATAATACTAGCCCGCTCCACTAAACGCTCATCCGCATGTTCATCAGAAACACCTTCATGGAATGTCATAATATGATCAATCGCTTCTTTTTTAAAAAAAGGATACAAAAGCTTCGACTCAATAATCATCACTGGCTTTTTTGTTAATGGATCCGTTAACTGATTGCCACTATCAATTAAACCTCTCGTTCGAAATGTATACCCAGCTATAGTAATATCAACATCAACGAGCTGGTCATATTGCACTCGCTGCCATTCAATCGTTTCAAAGCGCTTCTTAGAGAACCACCAAATCATCGGAAAGCCAATCATGACAAACACCCAACTAATACCACTACCAAAATAACCTTGATTCACCAAAGATAGATTTTGAACAATGTCAATCTCTGTTTGCCAAAAATAATGAAGAGCAAATAAGCCACCGCCAGTCATAAACGTCACAAAGTAAAACATGAGTAGGCCTTGAAAGTAATAACGCAATCGTTTAAAACCAAAAGCAATGAAGACAATAACAGCCGAATAGAGCAGCTTCATCCATGGCTGATAAAATAATGATGCTAAAGGAGTAAAAAGTAAAAAAACAATCAGAGATGCAAATAAGGCAGCTAGAATCATCCGAACATGTTGAAATCGCCTTTTCAACACGATTGCAGTTAATGCAAGGAGCAAGTAATCAATACAGAGGTTCATAAACCAAATGACATCAATATATAAGGTCATATCCATCCTCACATCCATTGATTTGAAACAAGTATATCTTATATTCTTGTAAGAAGTCTGTCGCTTAATGACAAGTAAAACCCAGTTATTTTAAGAGATTTTCATACATATTGTCATCTGAGTGGATAGGGAAATAACAGCCGGAAATAATCAAAAAAATGCAATATATTTTTATGAAAGATCCTCGAGTATCTAGCTCCACTTGTCGGTTATAACTTAAAGCAAGTAAACATTGTTATTAAACAAAAAGAACATGTCCCCTTCCCTAATAGGGAGAAGACATGTTCTTGTTATCATTCACTTAACGATTACGATTTCGTCTATTTCTTAAAAATGTCGGTATATCAAGTGTATCTGCTGGTTCAGATGACGCAGCAGCTTGCTGTGTAAAACGATTTTCTTTTGGGTGCTCCTCTTGTACTGGAGGTTGATTTTTTATCGATTTCGTTGCAGCTTGTACGCTGTGTTTTAGGCTCTGCTTCATCAAAACCTGTTGCAATAACTGTAACAACAATCTCATCCTTAAGGTTCTCATTAATAACGGAACCGAAAATCATATTAACTTCAGAATCTGATGCAGCTGAGACAATTTCCGCTGCTTCGTGAACTTCATATAGAGATAAGTTAGAACCACCAGTAATGTTCATAAGGACGCCTTGGGCACCATCAACAGATGTTTCAAGTAATGGACTAGAAATGGCCTTTTTCGCCGCTTCTGCCAGCACGATTCTCTCCAGTTGCAATCCCAATTCCCATTAATGCTGAGCCTTTATCACTCATAATCGTCTTTACATCTGCAAAGTCCAAGTTAATTAATCCAGGAACAGCAATTAAATCTGATATCCCTTGTACACCTTGACGAAGAACATTATCTGCTTCTCTAAATGCTTCAAGCATCGGTGTATTTTTATCAACAATTTCAAGTAGACGATCATTCGGAATAACGATTAATGTATCAACTTTTTCTTTTAATGCAGCAATACCTGCTGCTGCTTGATTTTGCGCGTTTACGGCCTTCAAATGTAAAAGGACGTGTAACAACCCCTACTGTTAAGTGCCCCTAATTCTTTTGCCACTTCAGCAATAACCGGTGCAGCACCTGTTCCTGTTCCACCACCCATTCCTGCTGTAACGAAAACCATATCTGCTCCTTGTAGAACTTCTTCAATTTGCTCTCTGCTTTCCTCAGCAGCTTTTTTCCCGATATCAGGATTTGCACCTGCACCAAGTCCGCGAGTTAATTTTCCACCAATTTGCAGCTTTGCTTCGGCTTTTGAAAGATGTAAGAGCTTGTGCATCCGTATTAACAGCAATGAACTCCACACCTTGTAATCCATTTTCAATCATTCGGTTAACAGCATTGCTACCGCCGCCGCCAACTCCAATTACTTTAATCTGCGCTAATTGATCCATATCCATTTCAAACTCTAACATATAAGGTCCCCCTAATCAGACTGATATGCCCGTCTCAAACTATTCAAAAAAGACTTTAAACCAGTTTTTCACTTTTCCTTTTGTTTTTGGCTGTTCTTCAGAACGATTTGCATGATTTATCGTTTCGCTCACGTTTTGGTTCATGATAAGCTTCTGCTGAACTAACAGATGCTGCCACTTCTTTTCCTTGAACTTTTACATTTTTATATGCAAATTGAATAAGCCCTACACCTGTTGTATATTGTGGCTCTCTCACACCTAAATAATCCGGAATCGCAACTCGTACATTTCCTTGTAAGAGCTCACTTGCTAATTCTAACACACCTGGGATCATTACTGTTCCACCAGTTAAGACATATCCACTTGGAAAATCACGATAACCTAGACGGTTCACTTCTCTGTAAATCAATTCAAACATTTCTTCCACTCTTGGCTCAATGATATGAGCAAGCTCATATTGAGAGCATTCATCTGGATCAGCTCGTCCAATTGTCGCGATGTTAAAACGTTCTTCCTCTGAAGCATCATCAATATAAGCATGACCATGCTTAATCTTAATTCGTTCTGCTTCTTCAGACGATATACGTAAACCAATTGCAATATCATTTGTAATATGCTCTCCACCAACAGGTAAGACCGATGTCGCTTGCAATGTCCCTTGTTCAAATACAGAAATCGTCACAGATCCTCCACCAATATCAACTAGAGCAAACACCCAAACTTTTTTCATCTTTTGATATTGCGACAGATCCAGTTGCTAAAGGCTGTAAGCAAATATCAGCAATTTGTAAGCCTGCTCGTTCAACACATCGAAGTAAATTATGTAGAATTGTTTTTGAACCAGTTATAATCATACCTTCCATCTCAAGTCTGACACCAATCATTCCACGAGGATCATTAATTTCATCAAGACCATCTACAATAAATTGTTTTGGTATCACATCAATAATTTCCCGTTCAGGAGGAATCGAAACCACTTGCGCTGCATCAATTACTCTTGCAATATCCTCATCGCCTATTTCTCTATCAGCACTTGAAACAGCTACCACACCATGACAAGGCTGAAGCTGAACATGGTTACCATTGATCCCAACAATCACTTGCTTAATAGCAAGACCTACCATCCGTTCAGCTTGTTCCACTGCTCTTCGAATCGACTGAACGGTTTCATCTATATCAACAATTGAGCCTTTCTTTATACCCTCAGACTTGGCATTCCCAACTCCGATAATATTCATCGTTCCATTTGACATTTCTCCAATTATCACTCTGACATTGGATGTACCGATGTCTAAACTTACGTAAATCTCATTGCTGTTCAATCTATGGCACCTCCTTGTATAATCAATCGTCTATTTGTCAATTATAGCACTGACCACTAATTTCATTCTTTCCTTTAAATCCTGTATCCTTCATTAAAATTACATAGATACTAGAATAATTCAACATTAAACTCTGTTTTCCTTTTAAAATCACTGATTTTCTTATTTTTTTGTTTTCATTATTAGGCTAATTTCATTCCTAATGTCACTTCTTAACTATTTTTCTGTTGCTTCGTTTGCCAATTTGTTAACAACATTCGACGAATAACGGCAATATTATTAAATAAGCGAACGCCAAAAGCAAAGATTGCCGCTAAATATAAGTCTACACCAAGATGGACACCTAGAAAAGCCAAACCTGCTGCTAATAAGAATATTAAAGAAAAAACCTGTAACAAAGACATTTGAGTCAAATGTCTCTTGTAAATAAGCACGTATCCCACCAAACAATGTGTCTAAAGCCGCGAGTACAGCAATCGATAAATAACTTGTATATTCAGCAGGCACTCGAAATTCCGTCATAAGTCCTAATAAAATCCCTATTAATAGTCCTATTATTGGTAACCACATATATTGATTACCCCTCCTTCACTTCTTCCATATAGCGAACGCGTGGTGTTTGATCGTAAGCTGGCAATTCCAATTCATCAACGATTTCAAACGTAACTGAAAATCCTTCTAATTTCAAAGTATTCAACCGACTCTGATACGACCATTTGGTTATGGAGGGTCTCAGACTTTTCAGAAAGAACTTTCACTTCTATAGGAAGAGGAGGCAGTCGACGGCTATTTAGATGGGTAATATTGATTTACATCTCGAAAAGCAGATGTTGAAATAATTCGCTCATTTCCCACAGCAATTTCATCGGCCCCGTAAATATTTAATTCATTCACTAAATAACGAAATACCTCAGCAGGAGGCGTTCGTCTCGCCTGTCCAAAATATTGTTCATTGTAAAGTGAATCAATTGTAATGACTAAGCCCTTCACCAGACTTTTCCTCAAGACCTGCCTCCATTTCTTAGCTCTTCGATTTGCCTTGTAAGTACATCAGAAATGTCATCTTCACGACTTTCTAATGTCTGTTCATATTGGGACAAGTAACGGTTGTACTTTTTCAATTTCACATTTAATTGCTGACGTCTTTCCTGCTCTGCCACAACTCTCTTCGTAACTCCCGAATATCTCGTGTATCTCTAACGACAGGTTCTTGCGTTGTATGAAATTGAATCGCTAGCATGAAACCAATCACAAAAGTAATAAATGTAAAAATCCATTTTTTATCCATACCATCACCCTCTCTCTGCCAAATGAGGGTCTAGTGAAATCGTATTCTTTTTTCTGAATCCGCACACTGATTTCATCATTCAAAAGCTGATCTTTCACACCGCCATATAAAGATAATGCAGCTTCTAAATGATCAGAATCACCAATCGCCGTTATAACAAAAGGTGCAGAAGATGTATTTCCATCAACACTAATAACAGGACCTACACACTGAATATACGATTGATAAGTAAGGCGATATCCATTAATCGCAATGGCCTCAGCACCAGCAACGAATAATTCATGTACGACACTTTGAATATGAAACTCATGAACAATATAATCATTCGGATTAGCTCCGTCTGGCAGATAAGAGGCATCTTCCAATGACACTTCTATTCCAGGTCCCTTCACTTGGACTTGTCCAACAATTTTTCTTAGCCGCTCAATGATCCTCGAGTAAATTCTGTGTCTTTACCTCTTGTTCTTCATCAATTGAAGCCAAACTATTCTCAAGCTCCCTAACCTGAGCCTGATAAAGTCGCAAATCATCTTGTAACTCTCGATTAGCCGATTGTTCCAAAATCATTTGATTTCTTAATTCATCTTCATATTCCCACTGACGCTCAAAACCAGGCATCAGCGTTGCACGACTCTCGTTTGTCAATTCATAGCTAAGCGCTAAGATAAATCCAGTCACAAGTAAGACGAAGGATAGAATAATATGTTTACCCTTCACCTTCACTTTTATCTTCCTCCTCCTCATGATTAAATTCTTCAAAATAAGGACTCATTCTCATATGAAGAATCCCTTCTCTATGTCTGTCCAGCTCTCTCACAATTGAAGGATAAGGAGCCATATTTGTAGAAAATCCTTTTATTGAAGTGTGAACTTCAATCCATCAGTCATATATAAAATGATGGATAGAGGGTCGCTTTCGGTTGGTGTCATAAACAATTTCTGAGATTCGCTCGATTAAATGATTGGGACTTTGTGTAATTCTGCTGATAATTCCGCTAACTGCATCACCCTTGATCGAAATCAATTAATAAAGGAGCATCAGACGGAAACTGATGGCGTGGTAATTCATTTAAATATTGTCCTGTTTCAAGTATGGGATAATATCTTATCATCACGATATAAATAGCCAATTCTTGCGTGTTCTTCAATTATTAAATGAACCGTATTTGGAAATTGTCGTTCAATTGTTACTTCTGCAATTTCACTATGGTTTAATAATCTACTCGTTATTTCTTCTTATTAATATTCCATATACTCATTCGTCATCAATTTGACTATAGTTCAATCACTTCTTCCTCTACAATAAATTGAGTTCCACTAACA
Organism: uncultured Bacillaceae bacterium; assembly: GCA_963838465.1. Classification (GTDB taxonomy): domain Bacteria; phylum Bacillota; class Bacilli; order Bacillales; family Bacillaceae_D; genus Halalkalibacter. Next base: position 235,575 of record CAWIQZ010000017.1, on the reverse strand, counting down.
GTAATATTTCTTACGTGACTTAATGGGGATTGAAAATAAACCATAAGTAAAAGTAACAAGAAAAAGAAAGATAAAAAAAACAGCAAACGCCGATTAGCACGCTGTTTACGCTGATCTTTTAGCGACGGGATTCGTCTCATGTATTGTAACAACCTTTTCCTTGCTCATAATTACTCCCCCGGAAATATTCTAGATAAGACAACTTAAAAATAAGATTGCCCACGTTCATGCAGGTTCGCCATAATCTCATGTCGCGAGCAATTAATTTGATTGATTGTAGCATATTCCATGAGAAAATAGAGGTTTATTAAATGTTTTTTTCGTTCGTCCTACCTATCATTTCAACTTCTGTTTCCATATCGATATTGTATTTCGCTTTTATCGTCTCTTTCACATGAGAAATTAAATCAAGAACATCCTGAGCTTTTGCCTGATCAATATTCACAATAAAATTCGCATGCATCAGCGAAATTTGCGCCCCACCAATTTGAAAGCCTTTTAAACCAGCTTCTTCAATCAACTTTCCAGCATGGTTAGGTAATGGATTACGAAATACACTCCCACAAGTCGGATACTTCCATGGCTGTGATTCACGTCGATAATCTTTATTTGCTTGCATATGATTGACAATCTCTTCTTTTTCCCCATGCTTTAATTGAAAAACAGCCTCCACACATATCCCTTCTTCTTTCTGCAATCGAGAAGTTCGATAAGAGAATTCCATATCTTTTGCTGAAATCCATTCTAATCGTCCATCTAGGAAAAAGAACGAGTGCTTCTTTTAAAATGTTGGATATATCTGAACCATGGGCTCCTGCATTCATAAAAACAGCGCCCCCTACAGACCCAGGTATACCTCCAGCAAACTCTAATCCTGATAGTCCTTCACGGCTTATGACTGTTGCTAGCTTGATCAGTGGATACCCTCCACCTACCCGAACGACCTCATCCTTTATCTCAAGGTCGTCGATTCCTTTTCCTAATTTAATGACAACTCCTTCAATCCCACCATCTGCCACTAGTAAATTGGAACCTCTTCCAATCACTCTCCAAGGCACTTGGTATCGATCAATCAATTCCATCACATGTTTTAAATCTTCAACACTATTTGGTTCGAGCAAAACATCTGCTGGCCCTCCAATTTTCCACGTTGTATGGTTAGACAGCGGTTCGTTTTCTTTTATGATCCCTACTTTTTCTTTCTTCATTCTTCAATAAACTGTTTCATACTATCTTCCCTCATTTCATCCTTAAAACGACTCTATTTTCATTTTTCTATTTTATGCTTATGCCTATTTAGCGTGAAACATCATTTAAGCACTTGATAAAGATTCAATGCTGCTTTAGGAACACCTAATTTCTTAGCAGATTTTTGCATTTCTTCCCATTTCCCCTCTACGGAAAAAATTCGTTCAATTTCTTCAAGCAATGTTTGACCTGTCATTTCTTGCTCTCGCAGAACAAGTGCAGCCCCGTTTACACGCTAGCGCTTCAGCATTTTTTTCCTGATGATTATTTGTCACGTACGGACTCGGAATCAAAATACTCGGTAGACCAAGTGCTGTAATCTCAGCAAGTGTTGTTGCCCCAGCACGAGCAACAATCAAATCAACAGCCGCCAACACATCAGGCATATTATGAATAAATGGCTTAATAATCACATTACTTGGCTGCTGTCTTTACAGCCATTCCATAACCGCATCATAATGAACAGCTCCTGTCACATACACAACTTGATAATGTTTTTTTCCAAATTCGTTCATGACTGAATGAAATGCCTCATTTATCGGTCGCGCCCCTCTACTTCCACCGACAATAAGAACCGTCTTCTTCGATGGATCGAGATCAAGAGACTGTCTTACCTGCTTCTCGATCGACATGTAACACTTCTGATGCACGTGGATTTCCTGTAAAGACAACTTTTTGTTCTGGAAAATAACGCTTTGCCTCCTCAAAGCAAATAGCGACTCGATCCACATACCTACTTAAAAATTTATTTGTTAGTCCAGGAACACTGTTTTGTTCATGGACGACTGTCGGAATCTTAAGCTTAGCAGCCGCATATACAACTGGTCCACAAACATATCCACCTGTTCCAATCACCACATCTGGCTTAAATGATTTCATCAGTTTTTTTGCACGAGTCGTTCCTTTGAAAAAACGAATGACTGTTTTCACATTCTCGACTGATAGCTTTCGTTTAAAACCTGAAATATCAATCGTTTCAAATGGAATTCCTTCTCTTGGAATAATATCATTTTCAAGACCACGTTCTGTTCCTATGTATAAAATCTCCGCATTTGAATCTTGTTTTTTAATTTCTTTAATTAACGATAAGGCAGGATAAATATGTCCACCTGTTCCACCACCACTTACAACTACTCTCATCAGTTTCCTCCAAAAATTGATTAACCATTTTATCATGAACAGAACATGTATTATACACGAAACCTGTGTTATTTTTTGTGTTTAAAACATTTACTTATCAAAATTATTCATTTGACAGCAGCGTACATTGCAACAAGAAAAAGATATAAACGCTTTACATTCGTTATGTTATTAAAACACGCTATAAGTTCAATACGAGGATTATAAAACATGCTCTAAAACCGTGTATATCGACTTATATTTAGCAATACGCCAAGCGAAACAAGCATTAAGGTTAAAGAAGAGCCACCATAACTGAGAAGGGGAAGGGTAATACCCGTAACAGGCATAAGTCCTGTCACAACACCAATATTGATCATCACTTGAATAGCCACCATCGAAATAATCCCTACTGCCAAGAAGCTCCCAAATAAATCAGGTGCTCCTAAAGCAATTCGATCCCTCTCCATAACAAAATTCCAAATAATAACAATGACAATAAATCCACCTATAAACCCAAGCTCTTCAGATAAAATGGCAAAAATAAAATCTGTTTGAGGCTCGGGTAAATAGAAATATTTTTGTCTGCTTTCCCCAAGCCCCATCCCCATTAATCCTCCTGGCCCTATTGCATAAAGCGATTGGATAATTTGAAATCCACTTCCAAGTGGATCAGACCAGGGGTCCAGAAAGGAAGTAATTCGTTTAATACGATAAGGAGCTGAGGCAATAAGTCCAACAAAACCGACTACACCAATCAGTCCTAACCACACAAAATGACTTAAGCGAGCACCTGAGACAAAAATCATCACGACACATGTACCAACCATTACCGCACCCGTCCCTAAATCTGGCTGCAGCATGATCATCCCAAAAGCAAGCATTACAAGTGATAAAGACGGAAGGAGACCTTTCTTAAATAACACAATCTTTTTTTGATTTTCAGATAAATACTTTGCCAAAAAAGCAATCATCGCCATTTTCATAAATTCAGAAGGTTGAATCGAGAAGGCACCAATTCCTAACCAACTTCTTGCCCCACCTCGAACAAGTCCGACACCTGGAATGAGGACAATGACCAATAAGAGAAAACAAATAATCAAAATAAGCTTAGCCCATGTTCTCCATGTCCAGTAATCAACTCTCATGATAAAGAGCATCGCGACCACACCAACACCCGCAAAAAATAATTGACGCTTTGCAAAGAAAAAAGAGTCATCGAAACGATAGCTTGCCCATGCTGCACTCGCACTATAAACCATTATGAGTCCAACTGGCTAACAATGTAAGAGTAGCAAACATTAATACATAATCTGGTGCTGTTTTTGTCTTCGGCATTTTAAACACCTCAATCCAACACGATTTAAATAGTGAGCACAACCTTATAATCCCTCACCTTAAACGTATGCTCAAAGCTTGAAAACATGTCCACTTATCTTTTAGACTATCTAAAACTCGTCTTTAACCTATGCTCTCAACCTAAAACCTGCAAGTCATATTCTACTCTCCAACTAGGAACTAACCAGCTTCTACAATGAAAGGCCTGTCCTTTAATTGGACAGACCTTAAATACATCGTTAAATCGAGCTTAACTTTTCAACCGCAGTTATAAATCGTCCACCACGCTCTTCAAATGTTTTGTACTGATCCCAACTCGCACATGCAGGTGATAACAAAATCACCTCTCCTGCATTAGATTGTTCAAATGCAATCTGAACTGCATCCTCCATCCAATCTGCGAAAATAATGGATTGTACGCCTGCTTCTTTTGCCGTTTTCGCCAATTTATCTTTTGTTTGACCGAATGTAACAAGTGTCCGTACATTTCTTGAATGACGCACGTAACTCATCAAATTCATTGCCTCGATCTAGTCCACCCGCTAACAAAACAATTGGCTGCTCAAATGCCTCTAACGCTTTTTTCGAGGCAAGAATATTCGTTGCTTTTGAATCGTTATAAAATCGACGTCCCTCATATTCTGTAACAAACTGCAATCGATGCTCGACCCCACTAAACGATTGTCAAGACATCTACAATTTGCTCTTTTTTCGCACCCATTGTCATGCAGCTCCAATAGCAGCTAATATGTTTTCAAGATTATGAGCACCAGGTAATACAATCTCACTTGTATGAATGATCGGCTGTCATCAAAGTAAATGAATCCATTTTCAATAAATAGACCTTCCGTTAAGCATTGTTTAGCCGAAAAAGGAATAGTGTCGCTTTACTTTTTGGCTATCTTGTGACACGAACTTATCATCAGCATTAAAAATCAAAATATCATCTTTTTGCTGATTCACTGTTATTTTTGCTTTTGCTGCAACGTATTCATCTTTTGTACCATGATAGTCAAGATGAGCATCAAATATGTTTAAAAGCACACTTACTTTGGTCTGAAATTGCTCTGTACCAATTAATTGAAAGCTAGAAACTTCTAAGACCATTACATGATTTGCAGTTGCTTTCTCAGCTACCTCACAGGCAACCGTTCCAATATTACCCGCAATCAATGGCTCGACGTTCACTGTCTTTTAACATCTCATGAATCAGTGTTGTTGTTGTCGTTTTTCCATTTGAACCAGTAATCGCGATAATCTCTGCCTCACTTAACATTGATGCAAGCTCAATTTCTGTCACGACCGATAATCCTCTGTTTAAGCGCTTCCTCTACCATTGGATTTGAATACGGAATCCCTGGATTTTTGACAACATAATCAAATGATTCATCCAGTAATTCAAGTGGGATGATGTCCACAGACCACTTGAATACCTTGTTTTTCGAGCTCTTGCGCTTGGCTATTTTCCTCGTACGGTTTCGCATCATTTACTATGACATGCGCTCCAAGTCTATGAAGTAATTTCGCAGCCGCTTCCCCACTTTTTGCAAGTCCTAAAACTAGAACTTTCTTTCCATTAAACTGTTTATCTGACTTCATTTACATCCACACCTCTATATAGATTCCAACGACGGCTAAGATCATTCCCACAAACCAAAAGGTTACAACTACACGCCATTCTGACCACCCAGATAATTCATAGTGGTGGTGAAGGGGACTCATTTTGAACACGCGTTTTCCTCTTGTTTTAAAAGAAATCACTTGAATAATAACTGATAGTGTCTCGATCACAAAAACGCCACCAATTAATATGAGCAATATTTCCATCTTTGTCATAATCGCAATCGCAGCAATGGCTCCACCTAATGCAAGTGATCCTGTATCTCCCATAAATACTTTTGCAGGATGCGCATTGAAAACGAGAAAACCAAGTACAGCTCCGACAACTGCCGCACTGAAAATAGACACATCAATAAAGCCTGCATGCCAAGCAAGTACAGCAAATGCTCCGAATGCAATAGCCCCTGTTCCAGCAAGAAGCCCATCTAAACCATCGGTAAGATTAACAGCATTTGATGCGCCAACAAGCATAATGATAATTAACGGAAGATAGAACCAACCGAAATCAATTGAAAAAGATGTTGCTGGAATCGATACTTCTGTAGAAAAATCCATCTGAATAAGACCAAGATAAAATAAAATCGGAGATAACAAGCTGACCGACTAATTTTTGTTTCGATGTTAGACCAAGGTTTCGCTTCTTTACAACTTTTATATAATCATCTAAGAAACCAACCAGACCAAATCCAACCGTTACTAAAAGGAGTAATAAGATTTCCGGACTAAAGGAAAGAAACCGTAATGAAATAAATAAAGATGTTGCTAAGATCGATAAAACAATAACAATACCACCCATTGTTGGGGTACCATTTTTCTTTTGATGAGATTTTGGTCCTTCTTCACGTATACTCTGTCCGAATTTAAGCCTTCTTAAAAATGGAATAAAGAGTGGTGAAAGAATGACTGCAATGACAAATGATAAAACAAGTGTGAGAAGCAATGTACGCTCTAGCATCACTAGTCATTCCTCCTTTCCTTTGACTGATAGTTTTCAATAATTTCTTCAAGCTTCATCCCACGAGATGCTTTAAATAAGACAGCAGATTTCTCGTCAACAATCGTCCGTAAATAGGCTGCTGCATCACTTTTAGAAGTAGTTGAATACATTGCAATTGTTTGATCCGCACTTTTATTCCATTCGTCTGAAATCCATTGTGCTTTTTCGCCAACAACAACAAGATGGGTTAATGGCGCAGAAATAGCCTGAACAACACTTCTATGCATCGCTTCTTCATTTTGGCCTAATTCAAACATATCACCAAGCACGGCAATTCGCTTATTGAAATCAGGAAGAGCTTTCAATGTTTCAATCGCCGCAATCATTGATGTGGGACTTGCATTATAGGCATCATTAATAATCGTTTCACCATTTTTACCAAGTTGACGTTCTAAACGCATACTTGTAAGTGAAACGTTGCGCAACCCTTGACGAATCATATCATCTGATAATCCTAATTTTTTTGCGATGGCGATACAATACGCTGCATTTTTCACATTATGCTTGCCGAGCAACGGAATCTCGAATCGACTAGTAGAGGCATATGTAAAAGAATAGCCTGTTTCGCTTGGTTGAATCGCTGATACGACAGCATCACAAGCATCTGAAAAACCGACAGAATAGCTCTGATCATTCATATAAGGAGTTAAAAGAGGCTCATCTCCGTCAAGTATGACCGAACCCCCATCTTTGAGTCCTTCACAAATTTCCATTTTCGCTTTTGCAATGCCTTCGCGACTACCGAGCTGTTCCATATGCGATTCACCAATATTCGTCACAATCGCCTCATCCGGTATCGCTAGCTGGCTTAGTAAGGCAATTTCTCCATATCCGCTCATACCCATCTCAAGAATGACATATTTACTCGTTGACGGCATACATAATAGGGTTAAAGGAAGTCCAATATGGTTGTTATAGTTTCCCTGTGTTTTATATGTTTCACCGTGCAAAGAAAGAACTGCTGATAGTAAATCTTTCGTTGTTGTTTTTCCATTACTCCCCGTAACAGCAATCACGTTCGGATTCACTTTTTGGCGGTAGGCTTTAGCCATTTGCTGTAGGGTGATGAGCGTATCCTTGACAAAATAAAGCTGAAAATCTTCAGGCAACTCTTTAGGCAAAGGCTGGTCAATTTGCCATATGGCAGCAGAAGCACCTGATTTTATCGCCACATCAATAAAATCATGACCATTAAAGCGATCACCAATCAACGGGACAAACAAGGCACCTTTCGTTAAATGTCGTGTATCCGTTGACACAGAGGTAAAATGCTTAGGTGATTCTTCTTCTAATCGAATTGAATCTGTTAATCCAGCTAATAAAGTAGAGCTTAACATGAAGCCATCCGCTCCTTTATCGCTTGTCTTGCTACTTCCCGATCATCAAAATGAATGGTTTTATCTTGAAGGATTTGGTATGTTTCATGTCCTTTACCTGCAATCACGATAATATCTCCCGCTTTAGCATCGCTAATCGTCTTCCTTATTGCTTTTTCACGATCAACAATGACCTCATATTGACCGTCTATCACACCAGCAACCATGTCTTTAATAATATTCTCTGGATCTTCTGAACGAGGGTTATCAGATGTGAAAATAGCCTGGTCCGCATAGTCAACAGCAATTTTTGCCATAACAGGTCGCTTTGTACGATCACGATCTCCGCCGCAGCCTACGACAGCATAAATCTTCTCTTTGGCAAAGCCTGTCACTGTTTTCAAGACATTTTCCAGACTATCTGATGTATGAGCATAATCAACAATAACGGTGAAATCTTGACCAACATCAACTGTTTCAAACCGCCCCGCAACTCCTTTTACCAGCTCCAAGCTCTTCTTTATACCCTCTAATGAGATACCTGAAACATAGGCAGCTGTAGAAGCTGCTAAAGCATTATACACACTGAACATTCCAATTAACTTCATAGAAATTGTTACCTTTTCATCAAAAGCAGATAAAGTGAAAGTTGTCCCATTTGCGTTCATTTCGATATTTGTTGCCATTACATCTGCTTGCTCCTTGATGCCATAAGTGAGAACATCTGCTGTTGTCATTCGTGCAAGCTCATCCGAGGCAACATCATCCGCATTCAAAACAGCAACCTTATTGGAAAACGTATTTCCCATTTGTGCAAACAATAGGCCTTTTGCATATAAATAAGCCTCAATTGAATCATGATAATCAAGGTGATCTGGCGTTAAATTCGTAAAGACAGCCACATCAAAGTCACACCCACGCACTCTTCCTTGATGAAGGGCATGTGAGGAAACCTCCATCATAGCTGTCTCAACTCCAGCATCAACCATATCCTTGAAAAGATGTTGTAACGTTAATGACTCTGGTGTAGTATTTTTTGTTTCAAATTGAGTGTCACCAATTTTCGTATACATCGTTCCAATTAACCCTGTTTTTTTCGTGGAATCTTGCATCATTTGCTCAAGTAAGTGAGTAACGGTCGTTTTACCATTTGTTCCCGTTACGCCAATTAGCTGTAAATCAGCTGTCGGGTTTTGATAAAAGTGGCAAGCTAATTTTGCCATTACGCGCTTCGTATCCTTTACGACAATGACTGGCACTGAAACAGAAAGAGGGCGTTCAGCGATAATAGCCACTGCCCCACGCTCCTCTGCCTGCTTCGCATAATCATGTCCATCAACTGTATATCCCTTTACACAGAAAAATACAGTACCTGCTGTGACTTGCCTTGAATCCATCTCTAATGAGGTCACTTCTGGGTTTTCATTAATTATATTCACTTCAAAACGTAATGGTTGCAATAGTTCTGCTAGCTTCATCATCTTTAAAACCTCTCAATCCATCTATATCACAATCTTATTTGCGCCCCTTGTGTTTTTTAAACAACTTAACAGACACATAGAATTATTTTAGACGGTCTCTCCTTATTTGTCACCCATATAAAGACGGATTGTTGATCCTGCTGTGACTTTTACTCCTGGTTCTGGTGATTGCGCAAGTACTTGTTGCCCATCCCCATCCACTTCTATTTTTAATTCATAATACGATTCATGGATCTCTCTTTTCGTTCTTCCGACTAAATCTGGAACTTCAACTAATGGTTCGTCAGTCCACGTAAGCTCTTTTTCGATCTGGTGCTCACGTCTTTCTACTCCCATTGCCCGGAGGCTATCACCGATAATTTTCCCGACTATTGGTGCAGCAACAATCCCACCAAATTGCAATGTGTCTTTTGGGTTGTCGACTGCTACATAAACAACAATTTGCGGATCATCAGCAGGAGCAAAACCGATAAAGGAGACGATATGATTGTTTTCTAAATAGCGCCCATCTTTTGCCTTTTGTGCTGTTCCAGTCTTTCCGCCTACTCTGTATCCATCGACAAATGCTCCCTTTCCTGTTCCAAGAGCGACAACACTCTCAAGAGCATCACGTACTTTTTTTGACGTTTCCTCTGAAATAACTCGATGCTTTTTAATGGGAGATTGACTATCAACAACCTCACCAGTTAACGGATCAATCCATTCTTTTGCTAGATAAGGCTGGTACAGATAGCCTCCATTAATAGCAGCTGATACGGCTGTTACTTGTTGCAGAGGAGTGACAGCAACTCCTTGACCAAATGCCGTTGTCGCTTGTTCAAGAGGTCCAACTCGATCACGATTAAATAAAATGCCTTTTCCTTCCCCTTGCAAGTCAATACCCGTCTTTTTACCGAATCCAAACTTCTCAATATAATCAAATAATCGATCTTTACCAAGTCGTTCTCCTAGCACTACAAAACCAGGATTACAAGAATTTTGTACAACCTCTAGGAATGTTTGCTGTCCGTGACCGCCTTTTTTCCAGCAACGCAAATTCCTACCAGCAACCTTTATATAACCTGGATCGTAAAATGTATCCCTCTCAAGGTCAACTTCTCCTTCTTCAAGTGCAGCAGCAAGCGTAATAATTTTAAATGTTGATCCCGGTTCATATTGCATCCAAACAGGTTTATTTTGATTGTATATTTCTGGTGGAACCTGCTGAAATTCTTCTGGGTTATAATGTGGCCTGCTACTCATTCCTAACACTTCACCCGTATTCGGATTCATTGCAATCGCCATCGCACCATCTGGATTATACATTGCTTCAGCGATATCTAACTCGCGCTCAATAATCGTTTGCACGCTGCTATCAATCGTTAAACGTAAATCTAATCCATTAAGAGGTGCTGTATATTCATCTGCTAAATTAGGCATTCGGTTCCCTTTAGCCGTAGAAAAAAAAGAAACATGTCCCTTTTCACCTTTTAATTGCTCATCATAGAATAATTCTAGTCCTGTTAAACCTTGATTATCAATCCCAGCAAACCCTAAAACATGTGAGAGATAGCTACCAAATGGATAATGTCTTTTACTATCTTCGGCAATATAGACACCCGCTAAACGTAGTGCTCTTACTTCACTCGCCTTCTCTTTCGTCACTTTTCTTCCTTCTGGATTAAGTCTCACGATCGATTCTTTTTTTGTCACTAACTCATAAGCTTTTTTGACGATCCATATCTAAAACTGGAAGCTAATTTCTCTGCCGTATCAACAGGATCTTTTACCTGTCTTGGAACAACGAGAACCGAAGGAGCACTTATATTTGTCGCTAGAACGACATCATTCCGATCACGAATCTCGCCTCTTTTTGCTTCAAATGGAACATCACGACTCCATGAATCCTCTGCTCGATCTGTTAACCAATCTCCAAGTGCAAATTGAACATAGCCGAGTCTTAGTGCAATGACAAAGAAAATAGCCAGTCCAATAAACAAGTACAAGAATAAGCCGTTTTCGAACCGTTACATTAGAAACTCGCACCACCTATACCTCCCGCTTTCTTTTTGAATCAAGTACCGTCTCAATTTGACAGGGCTTGTTTCTAACGTATGCTTGTACGCATGAGGTTAGAACAGGAGTGCGAGTTGAAGACTACTGCTCGTTATTCAGTTGCAATTTCCTCTTCTGCATTCTGGTCTTGCTTCTTCCTCTCTTTCATCATCATTTTCTCTATGCTTTCGGGACTTAATTCAATCACAATGTATTCACCATTTTGAATTGTACGTGCCAGCTTCAATACTTTGAGTCGTCACATAACCATGACCAAAAATACTTGGATTCATTTCCATCACCTGAGCAAATTTCCGAACATCACGACTAGACCAGCCTATCATATCAGGCATTTCGGCTTGTTCACTGTCTGTTCGTAATAATAAACGCTCTCCTGGTAACATTCCCTTTTCCAGCTACAGGCTGCTGCGCTTCAACTTTTTAACCATCTCCAAGCACCAGACATTTCGACTCGCTACTCTTAACCTCTTCTTTCACGTCATCGATTGAACGACCTACATAGTTTCCTGTCTCAAAACCAGCTTTCAATTTCTTCCTCTATTTCTTCAACTCGTTGGCGTAATATTTAAATATTGGAGACTATGCTTCATAATCGTGTTAAAAATCATGCGCAGAGGTTCTGATCCAAGCTCATGCAGTTCGAACTTAGGTCTTTCCACAGCAACATAAACGATTACTTGTGGGTCATCTTTAGGTGCCATCCCTAAGAAATGAGAAGATATTCTCACCATGACCACGAATATAACCTGGACCATCAGGATTCCTAATTTGCGCTGTTCCTGTTTTACCAGCAACATCGAACCCTTCAATATAATAAGGCTTTCCTGTTCCTTCTGGAGCAATCACGACCTGCTCTAGCAAATCTAAGACTTGCTCTGCTGTTTGCTTTAGAAATCGGTTCACCAACAAGCTCTGGTTCTGTTTGTTTGACAATGGTTTGTTCGTTTCTGGATTTACAATTCGATCGATAATATAAGGCTTCATCATTTTTCCATCATTTGCAATCGCCGTCGCTGCCTGAATTTGTTGAATCGGAGTAACCGCTGTACCTTGTCCAAATGCAGTTGTTGCCGCATCAACTGTGTATTGATTAGCAATTAAACTATCCGCTTCATTCGGTAAATCAATCCCTGTTGGTTCTGTAAAACCAAAACGCTGCCAGTATTCATAAATTTTTGGAGGACCTAGTTTTTCAAGGCTATCTTTGAGAAAGCAACATTCGATGAACGTAACATTCCTTCATCATAACGTAATCGTTCCCCATCCCCGACCTTGATTGTGATCAGAAATCGTTTGATCAGCAATTTTAATCCGTCCAGATTGATACGTTTCCTGTCCATTATAAACACCTTCTTCAATCGCAGCAGCCAGCGTAAACATTTTCATTGTTGAACCTGGTTCAAAACGATCAGATACAGCATAATTCATATAATTGGTAATCTGCTCATAATGATTCGGATTGAAACTAGGACGATTGCTCATCGCTAGAATTTCACCCGTTTTAGGATCAGCCACAATTGCGATCATTTTTTCAGGGTTCATATTCCTCTTCGACTTTAGTCATAACTTGCTCTAGTGCTGTTTGAATATTTGAGTCCAATGTTAAATAAACATCGTAGCCATTTTTAGCTGGTGTCATGTGGCGATTTGGATCTGGCAATGGAATCCCCTTTCGATCACTTTGGTATTGAATCGAGCCATCTTCTCCGCGTAATTGTTCATCAAGACTTCTTTCAATACCCATTCTTGACGTTGCCATATCACGTTCTGTATAACCAATTACATGTGAGGCATAGGTTTGCTTTGGATAATAACGCCTAGGCTCTTGCCGAAAGAAGATCCCTTCAAGGTTTAAATCGCGTATTTCTTTCATGCGCTCATGCGTGATATTTTTCGCCCCAGAGCCTAATTCAACTTGAAAACGATCTGATGACAGCAATCGAACTAATTCATCCTCTGGCATCTCAATATAAGGAGATAGACGTTTCGCCGTTTCTTCTGGATCCTTTACATGAAGGCTCTGTTCTTTATTTAAAATAGCATAGGCAGTGTATGAATTTAATTCTTGAGCTAGTGCACTGCCAGAGCGATCGTAAATCGTGCCTCGAGTTCCCTCTAAAACTTGTGAACGTGTCCAGCGTTCTTCACCCATCGCTTGTAGATCTTGACCATTTATTTCCTTCGCTGTCTGAATATAAATAATACGTCCAAGTAAAATGATAAAAACAGTCATCACAATAAGCAACAAAGCAACCGCTCGTTTATTCGTTACAGATCTTTTTATTTCCATCTTTACACCTCACTGATGCGTCTTTAATACTACGAGGAACTCTTCCTTTTTAGTGGAAAAAACTAGCTCATAATTGAACTAGTTTTGGACAACCTTCACCTTATTATCATCAAGTGTCATGCCAAGCTCCTCGGATGCTAAAGAGAGAATACGATCAGGTGCACTTAACTCAACCACTTGAAGAGATAATCCTTCATTCAGTTGAGTTTGTTGCCCAATCGCAGCTTCTAACTGAAATACTTCCTGATTCGTACTATAGATTGACACATAATTATGTACAATGACGCTTAAAACCATCAATGTCACAATCGCCATCATCGCCACAATCGCTTTTTCTCCAAATGTGACCCGACTACGAATTTTGCGAATACGCTTCGTTGTTTGTATCTGCTTTTGTTCTTGCTCTTGAATCTTACGTGCAACCATACTCATTCGTTTACCCCCTTAACGTTTCTCTGCTACGCGAAGCTTTGCTGAACGTGCGCGATTATTTTCCTCAAGCTCTTCTACCGATGGAACAATTGGTTTCCTTGTCACCAATGATAAAACTGGTTCAAATCCTTCAGGAACAACAGGTAGGCCAGGAGGTAAATCAGGTCCTTTACTATTTTCTTTGAGGATTTCTTTACAAAGTCGATCTTCTAAGGAATGAAACGTAATCACGGACAAGCGTCCACCTTTATTTAAAAGAGTAATTGCGTCTTCCAAGGCTTCCTCAAATGCTCCGAGTTCATCATTAACCGCAATTCTAATCGCTTGAAAGGTGCGCTTGGCAGGGTGTCCCCCCTTACGTCTAGCTGGTGCAGGAATGCCTTCTTTAATAATATCTACGAGTTGACCTGTTGTTTTAATTGGTTCACGCTCGCGATGAGCCTCTATTTTTCTTGCTATTTGTTTAGCAAATCGTTCCTCACCATATCTTGATATGATCGAAACAAGACGCTCAAATGACCATTCATTCACGACATCGTAGGCAGTCAATGCAGCTGTCTGATCCATCCGCATATCTAATGCAGCATCTAAGTGGTAGCTAAAGCCTCTTTCAGCCTCATCAAGCTGGGGACTTGATACCCCTAAATCAAATAAAATGCCATCAACCTTTGAAATACCATGCTTGGCAAGCTCTCGTTTCAAAAAACGAAAATTACTTCGGATAAACGTCACTTTATTCTCGTATATATGTAATCGCTCTTTCGCAGCTTCAAGTGCTACATCATCTTGATCAAACGCGTATAAATGCCCATTCTCCCCAAGCCGTTCCGCAATTAAGGCAGAATGTCCAGCACCTCCAAGTGTACAATCAACATACAATCCATCTGGTTTAATGTTTAAACCATCTACTGATTCTTCCTTCAATACCGTTACATGACGGAACACATTTTCACCTCCGCTCGTTCCTATTTCTAAAGATCAAAATCAACAATATTTTCCGCTATTTCACTAAAGGAATCTTCGGATTCGGCAAAGTACGTCTCCCAGATGCTCTTACTCCAAACTTCAACTCGATTAGAGACACCAATAATGACGCACTCCTTCTCAAGCTGTGCATATTCTCTAAGAGGAGAAGCAATATTTACTCTCCCCTGTTTATCTAATTCACATTCTGTCGCTCCTGAAAAGAAGAAACGAGTGAAAGCACGTGCATCCTTTTTCGTGAAGGGAAGATTTTTCAATTGGTCTTCGAGCTTTTTCCATTCTTCAAGTGGGTATACAAACAAGCAACGATCTAGACCACGGGTTACGACGAAGGACGAGCCTAAATCATCCCTGAATTTAACAGGAACAATCATACGTCCTTTCTCGTCTACGTTATGGCGATATTCCCCCATAAACATCGATGATCCAACTCCCCCCACTTACTACCCTAAAGTTACCACATCCCCCCACTTTTCACCACTAAAAAATTTAATTTTTCAGCAACAAAAAAACCCTGCCAAAAGGCAAGGTTTTTCACTCTCGTTCTTTCGACAGGAGAAATAAACAAGTATTTACAAATAGAAGACCTTATGACTCGGATCTAAAGACATATTTAATGATAATAATCGTTGAAATTCATCAATACCAATCATATTAATTAATAAAATAGGGTGAAAGATCCGTTCTTGCGGTCGATTAATTGGATATAGCCAACGCCCCGTCTCATTGAACTTTGAAAGGCCATGCTCATGGGTTTGTCGAACAAATCTTTCCATTTTTTGTTCGAGGAAATTCAGTTGTCCTTCAATGATTTCCGCATTTTTTTCACTTAATGCAGCTAAAGTTGGATCCATTTCTGTTGCTAGTTTCCTTAATGCAAGATGCTCATTTCTGATTCCGTTTCTCGCTTCACTTACCACTTTATTAATTGGAAATTGATTCGCTTTTGCTAACCATGCTTCACGAAGCTCTTCCATTTCGCCTTTTAGAAAAGGCTCAAGATCATAATCAGACTTCTGATAGCCATTTCCCAACTGCAGTTGGAACAAATGTCGCTTGATATCTTGGAATAATTGGAGGGATGCTCATTTGAAAATGATGGAATACCTCCTTTAACGTAGCCCAATACAAAAGCTCGCCAGGACCTGATACGAAAGCTAACACTGGAAGTAGCCATTCTTGCATTAATGGACGGGTGACAACATTATTACTAAATTGTTCAGGATGGTCATGAAGAAGCTGCACTAATTCTTCCTTTGAAAAGGTTAATTCGCTTCCTCGCACGATAAACTTATTATGTTGGTAATCAAGGCGCTTTCGTTGGTCATCTACTTGTAAAAATAGATGAGCATTCTCAACGTCTGTCACAATCGGTTCACCATATCCAGCTTCAGAAAACGTCCGTGCTCCATTTTGCTGAGCCATTTGAACCTTTTCCACATCATGAATCAATTTTTCAAAATAACCGAGCTCTAATTTACGAATAGCGGGGTTATGAGCATCCAATAACAAAAGCCCCTCTTTGCCGAAAAAGCTGTTCATCAATTGCGCAAAAAAATCAGTATACGTTTTAGAAGTTTCTAGAAAACCTTCCACCAGATTGATTAAGGACTTTGTATAAGCTGTTTCTGGTAAAGAAGCAAACACATCTGTTAACCACTTATGTAATTCTTGACGATTTAGTTGAACATCCGAAGCCGATTTAGACTCCATTAATTCTGCAAATATATGCTTTTTCCATTGTCCTGCTTTATCTCTGTATACATAGCGGATTTCATCTAGGTCGTGATCTTCACCAGCAATCCAAAAAATAGGAACAACAGGAATTCCAAGTTGCTCTTCTTGTTGCTTTGCTAAACTAATGATCGACATCGCTTTATAAACAGTGTAGAGCGGTCCAGTCAAAAGACCTGCTTGCTGACCACCGACAACAACAACAGACTGTGGCAGGCGCAGCTTCTCTATTTGAGCCAATGCTTGTTCATTGTACGAAAGATCGTGATGAACCTTTGTGAAATAATCCGCAAGCTGTTCTCGTTGAAATGAACGCAAAAAAAGTTCATCGGTTCTCCTTTTAAATTTACCTTCATCATGAAATGTATAATCTAGAAAACGCTCACTTTCTTCACTTCCATCTAAATAATCTTTCATAAAACCTGCCTTAGATGAAAGATCTACTTCTCTTACTTTCATATATAGACGTCCCTTCGCGATACTTAAATTCACCTTTATCATAGCAAAGTCTGTGTCTATTGACCAAACGTAACGAACTATGATTTATTTCTGCTAGCTCATAATTCTCGAAATAAGTCCATAACTGCTTAAAATAAGATAAACAAGTAAAAATAAAATGAAATTAAAACGCCAAATCCCTTTAAATAATTTACGAACATGAATGTCATCAGAAACCTTCCAGTGCATCCAAGTAAATAATAATGCAATGAAGAAGAAAATAGCTAGAATAATCCAAAGAAAGGATCGCCCCCATAATTCGTAAATAATAAAGTACACTGCTGCCATGAAAAGAATCATTGACCAATCTGAAGCAAGGCGAATCGATTTAGACTTATTTTTGTTCATTTTTACTGAGATGATGTAGATTAAATACCACCCTAACAGCGGGAGAGTGACAATCGTTGCTATTAACCATGCGACTACATTTGTCATCCTTTTATACCTCCTGCTTAAATTGCTCTTCCTTCGATTTTATACCATGATATAGAAATGTGAGAATATCAGCCTGATCATGCTGTTGTTCTGCCTTATGTATTAAATACCCTAAAATACTATCAATTTCTGTTTGTCTGTTGTTCTCCATATCCGATAGCATCGAAGAACGATTTTCAGAAGTATGCTGACAAACATCGCAAACATGTTCCCACATCTCTTGTTGATTGCCTACATTTAGGATGGTCATCACTTCAAGAAAAACAGCTTTCACCATTTTAAGGTGATGCATATTTGTTATTAACTCACCATTTTTCACATGTAGTAAAGCTGTCAATGGATTAATACATGCATTGACAACGAGCTTACGCTGAAGCATTTTCTGCCAATCTTGTTCATAACGTATGGGAAAAAGCGGATTATCCAAATTCGAAAACATCGCTTCTACTTGATTACTCAATTTACGGACATATCCCCACCTTAATTGGCCTATTCCTGTATGATGATACTGTATAATCATTCATTCTTAATGCACCGTGCTCAATAACGGCAACACTTAATTCTGGAATCGTAACTTGCGAAAATAGTTCAGTATGCCCCATCCCATTTTGGACAAACAAAATCGAACGAACGTTTATATGCTCTATTTTGGTTAAGACTTCTTTTACTTGATAGGATTTAACAGCTATAATGGCTAAATCAATCTGTTCGTATTCAGAAGTGATTGAAAAAGGATGTGCATCAACAGATACCACTTCAATTTGTTGATCTTGATGAATCATATGTAATCCATTTTCCTCTATTAACAAGGCCTGCTCCTTACGATTTGTCAGTAACGAGATAGGATGACCTTTTTTAGATAAGTAGAAAGCCATTAACATTCCAATTGAACCAGAGCCTATAACGACAACTTTCACACTCAACGCTCCTCTTTTTTATGAAAATTGTACCATATTCTCTTAAAAATCGAACGACTAAATAATTTCTGATTATTACGACTATTTATTTTCTGCAAAAAAATCATCTATTTTAAACGCTTTCATTTAAAGATGTAGTAAAATAGGAATAGAAAATAGAGAATGCTTACACACATAGGAGGAATTCATGATGGAGAATTTTGAAGTTACACGCTTACTTGTTAATTATAAGACACTAGAGGAGTTTAAGAACTTTCGTGAATTCGGTGCTGCTGAACTTTCAATGAAAGGTGATTTAGAAGCAAATATCATCGAGAATGACAGTGAATCTCCTTTTTATGGTATTTATTTTGGAAAGAAACTTGTTGCACGAATGAGCTTGTATCGAATTGAAGGGAAATTTGATCGTTACTTCGAGCCAGCACAAGATTATCTAGAGCTTTGGAAACTTGAGGTTCTTGAACCTTATCGAAAAAAAGGATACGGTCAAGCTTTAGTTAACTTTGCTAAGTCCTTTAACCTTCCTATTAAAACAAATGCGAGACAAGGGTCTAGTGATTTCTGGAGTCATCTTGGTTTTGAAGCAGTCACCTATCAACCGACACGAGATCGTGGAGAAAGTCCATTTGTTTGGTACCCAGATGGTGTAGGAGAACAACAAACAGAGCAAGACCCTATTAACATTGAATCTATGAAGGATATGTAATTGAAGTTTCGGTAATATTACTCACTTCGTTTGGAAGGAAACTTCGCTAAGTGCGCTTACGTCTTTAAGGGCATGGGAACTTCGCTAAAACCGTTCACGTCGTGTGAACAACGCCAAGTACCTACGTCCTAGAGACCGGTTACTTCGCTAAAACCGCTCACGTCTTAAGGGCATGGAAACTTCGCTAAAATCGTTCACGTCGTGTGAACAACGCCAAGTACCTACGTCCTAGAGACCGGTTACTTCGCTAAAACCGCTCACGTCTTAAGGGCATGGAAACTTCGCTAAAATCGTTCACGTCGTGTGAACAACGCCAAGTACCTACGTCCTGTAGGCAGAAGAAACACACATGACCGCCTTGTTGGCGTCCATGTGTGTTTTTATGATTCATGAGCGTGCTCATATAATGACATTTGACGTGCTCGATCCATGATTGATAATAAGGTCCTATAGTCTTCAGCCATCACACGTTTTTCTTTTCGTTCTTTTTCAAGTTCACGTCTTAATTGTTCATTTTCATTTTTCAGTTCTTCCATTTCGATCGGGGTAAGTAAGCTTTGTCTATTCTCGTGATATTCCCTTAAAAAAGACAATACTTTCTCCATCGTTAGTGAACCTGGATTTTCTTCTATCTCTTCAATTTGTTGTGGATCGAGTTGTCTTTCTTTTATGACAGACACTGGCGCAACTACCTCACTCAATTCTTCACTACTTTCTTCTCTCCAACTAGAAACGTTTAAATCTGGAGCTTTCTTTCCTTTTGAGCGTTGTTTTTTAGCTAGGGCAACAGCTGACTGATATTTTTTTCGAATCGCTGAGTTCCATCTAAATCCGCAAGCAGCGCTCGTCCTTGATAAGCGTTCTCCTACTTCTTCAAATGCTGACAGCTGAGTACTTCCTTCTCTTATATGGCGAAGGACGACCTCCGCAAGAATTAAATCTTCATCTGTACTCCATGCATCTTGACGAATCGTTGTCACAGAATCCCTCCTCAAAGTCCCACTTGCTTATTCATATGCATCTAATAGAGTAGAAAGACGCACTGTAAGCAAAAAAGTTGAATCACTTAGACTTTATTCTATTAAGGGATTATTACCGATTTTTCAAGTTGTATTCACATACTCTCAGAATAAATAGATTACCTCTTTCTAACAAACGAGTAAACGTAGCGTCGTTTCGATGATTCTAGTTCATCTGCTATACATTCTCCAGCGTCTACTTTACTGTTGTTCTATTGCAATCAAAGAAAAAAAAGACAAAGAGTGAATTACTCTTCGCCTTATCAAACCTATTCATTACTTGCTGATCACTTCTTGGCCTTTGTAAGAGCCACACTCTTTACAAATACGGTGAGCAAGCTTTAATTCTCCACACTCAGGGCATTTAGTCATACCAGGTACTGCTAACTTGTAGTGAGTACGACGCTTATTCTTGCGAGTTTTAGATGTTCTTCTAAATGGTACTGCCATCATTCCCACCTCCTTACAGAATTCTACTCATACCAATTTCTTTCAGATAAAATTGGCTTGTATGAAATGAAGGGCCGAACATTGCCGGTGCTTCGATTTTCTAATCTTTGTCGAAAAACTTAGCTAAATCAGCTAATCGAGGATCAATTCGATTCTTTCGCTGTTCTTCGGTCACAAGTTCCCAATCTTCCCCAGATGGTGGCGCTTGCCGTTCGGCACCTTCATCTGCATATACTTGAATTGGAATCTCAAGTAAAATACGTTCCTCAATAGAAGGCACTAAATCAATGATGTCTCCTTCAAAAAAGTGAACATCATCCTCTTCAGATTCTTCTCTCATGTACTCATTTGCTGGATGAAATTGCTCAATGACTTGTAAATCAATGTGGAAATCCACATCAGCTAATGTTCGTGCACATGGAAGAACGAGCACTCCCGTAATATCTAGCGTAAATGTGAGTAGTGAGCCAGTATAAATGACTTCCCCTTTCACACGAATAGGAGATACCTCTCGAATTTCAGCATTCAATTCTTTCAAGCTTGATAAATCAATCGTTTCATCAAATGTAAATGGTTTACGCTTAGCTGCGCTTAATTGCTGTAGTGACCATCTCATTGTCAATCACCTCTAAGACAACAAAATTAAGTATAGCTCTATGAAAATTGTTTGTCAACCTTTTTTCTTTACAGCAAATTGTCTATAATGAGAAAAGAGAGCTACTACTTGTTTGGAACATGTCGTTTATTGTAGCATGTACTTTTTAAAGAGTAAAGGAAACTTCGCTAACTTCGCTCACGTCCTGTGAGTAACGCCAAGTACCCACTTCCTGTGGGCAACGCCAAGTACCCACGTCGTAGTGGGGCAGAAAGGAACTATGTACATGAAAGCTGTCGGTATTGTTGTTGAATACAATCCATTCCATAATGGTCATCTTTATCATGCGCAGTCAGGCAAGAGAGCAAACGAATTCAGATATTGTGATTGCGGTCATGAGCGGATCATTTTTACAAAGAGGAGAGCCCGCAATCGTATCCAAATGGCAAAGAACACAGATGGCATTGCTGGTGGAATTGATCTAGTCGTTGAACTTCCTTATCTCTATTCTACCCAAAAAGCAGAATTATTTGCTAAAGGGGCTGTTTCCATTTTAACCGAAATGGGTGTCGACTCGATTAATTTTGGCAGTGAGTCTGGTAACATCACTGAGTTTGAAGAGCTTGTGAATGTCATGAATGAGAAAAAACCTACATTTAACAGACTAGTAAAGGATCATCTAAAAAAAGGCTACAGTTATCCACGCGCTGCTTCAGAAGCATTTAAACAACTAGACACGAATTCCTCTGTACTTTCTCTTAGTGAACCTAATAATATTTTAGGCTACCATTATGTCAAAGCGATTCACGAGGATGGAAATAAAATCAAAGCAACGACAATTCATCGTCGTCAAGCTCATTATCATGACAAAGATCTTCCAACTGCATCAATCGCTAGCGCAACTAGTATCCGTGAAGCACTAAAAAAAGAGAACGGACTACAAGAGATTGAACACGTCATGCCAGCAACAACTTTACAGCTTTTACGTGAATATGCCATATCCTATTCATTGCTGCATACATGGGAGCATTATTATCCATCCCTTCATTATAAGGTCACGTCAACTTCTGCTAAACAGCTACAACTCATTTATGAATGTGAGGAAGGGTTAGAATACCGTGTCAAAGACATGATGAAAATTGCCACTTCTTTTCACGATTGGATGGAGAAAATGAAAACAAAGCGTTATACATGGACGCGTCTCCAACGACTTGCGACTCACATATTAACAAACACTACCAAAGAAGAAATGGAAGAAGGACTTTCAGAACCTACTCTCCCCCAGATTCGGTTACTCGGTATGAATGAAAAAGGACAAGCCTTTCTCAAAAATACGAAAAAAAAGCGTCAAGTCTCCATTGCTTACTAGACAAGCTAAAGCAAAAGGAGTAATGGCTCAAATCGAAGAACGAGCAACGAATGTTTATCTCAGCCCACTACCTTCTTCATTACGTGCAACTCAGATGAAACAAGAATTTGAACGTTCACCCATTCGCTTGTGATTGACTATCAAGAGTCAAAAGCAAAGGATCTGTTTTTCCGAACAGATCCTTTTTTGTATTTTCATTCATGTGAAGGTAAAGACTCTAAAAATGCTAATGCTTCATCAAATGAATCAATTGGGATAATTTCCATATCTGTTCCAATATCTTCTGCTGCTGCTAACGCTTCTTGATAATTAGAGTCAGGAGCCCCGTCCTCATTAGGAGCTAAGAAATAAGCCGCACCAGCTCGATCAGCCGCAACTACTTTTTGGCCTGCTCCACCAATTCGTCCTACACTTCCATCTTCATTTATCGTACCAGTCCCAGCAATTTTATAACCTTTCGTCAAATCTTCAGCAACGAGCTGGTTATAAATTTCTAAAGAAAACATTAAACCAGCAGATGGACCGCCAATTTGATCCGTATCTATCTCAACAGGAGGGTCGAAGGTAACATCACGATCTGTAATCGGAGCTGAAATCCCAATTCCAACTCGGTCAGCTGGTGCATTAAAGGCTTCTGGAAACGTCGAGAATCCAATTTCATATGCTTGTAATTGCCCATCTCGATTTACGGTTAATTCAACAGTATCTGAAATCGTCTTACCTTGGAGACGCTCAATTAACTGCTCAGCTGTTTGTACTTGCTCGCCTTCAAGTTCAATAATATGATCTCCAGGCTGCAAAATCTCCGCTGCTGGCATTCCCTCAATCAGGGTAGTGACTAAAACCCCTTTATATTCATAGTCAACTGGCTTTCCTGCACGTTCATAGGCAACGATCTTTGCTGTCTCTTGCGAACTCGTCATTGCCATAATCTGCCTATGGTGATACTCGTCTTCCGTCTCACCTTCATATCGAAGCTGTTCTTCTGGAAAAAGTGCACGATACGGGCTTAGATGTGCCCAAACATAGAAGAATAGATTGGCTTTTCCCATTTGAACGGTCGTTAGCATAAATGAGCCTTTTTCCTCGTAACCATTCTCAACTGAAATGACATCTTCTAATACCAACGCTCCTCCTGGTTGAGAATAATAATATGGTAGTTGAAAAAAGTGCAAAAATAGTAAGGTAATAATGAGGACAATCCATCTTTTTTTGATCATTGGTCTAGCTGTTGTTCCCATGGTTGCTTTCCTCCCAGGTTGCTATACAGTGTTTTATTCGACTCCATTTGTTCGAGTGTCGCTTCTTCTCCGCAACGAATGAAGCTTTCAACTTCAGAAAAAGCAAGCGAGCTTGAGTGTTTCACGATAGGACGAATCATGACAGAACTATCAATTTCTTGATGGCGAATCATCTCACGCGCCATAATATCCATGCTTTGCATAATCACATCATAAATGGTATGTAATTCAGGCTCTGTTCGAAAGTGAGAGACATCCACTGCAATCGTAATATCTGCCCCCATCTGCCTGACAACGGAGACAGGAACACGATCTATGACCCCGCCATCCACGAGTAAGCGCTCATTCCATTTTTCTGGGACAAGAATGCCTGGAATGGCTATACTTGCTCTTACAGCTTTGGCAACATCTCCATCTTTAATCACAACACGTTCACCTTTTTTTATGTCTGTGGCGACAATCGCGACAGGTGGGGTTAATTCTTCGACCTTTTTTCCTTTAGCAAGTAATCGTATAAGCTCCTTTACTTTCTCTCCTGCAATAAAGCCAAGCTTCGGAACGATAAAATCTACATAATACTTCCTTCGAAATAACGTCGCAAATTGTTCAAGGCTTTCAACAGATTGACCCGCACCATATAAGCTTCCTACTAACGCTCCCATACTACTTCCAGCAATAAAGTCAATAGGGATTCCTTCCCTCTCAAGAGCTTTCAATACACCAACGTGCGCAAAGCCACGAGCTCCCCCTGAACCTAAAGCCAGACCTATTTTAGGGCGCGCCTTTGTCATTGTCATCTCTCCTCCCTTTTTATTGACTTAATCTAAATGATATGGTCTATTACGAGCTTGTATACGTATAGATAAGAGAGGAAGCTTCGCTACGTTCACTCACGTCGTGTGAAGGGAAAACTCGCTAAGTGCGCTCACGTCCTGTGAGCAACGCCAGGTACCCTCGTCGTGAGGACAACGTCAGATACCTACGTCCTGTAGGCATGGTTACATAAAGGAGGCCGCACTTCAATGCCTTTATCGATAAGTAAAACGATTTTTCTTGCTCTTGTTAGTATCTTATTAGCAGCCTCATTAATGCTCTTTCCGAAAGAGTCCCTCGATGCTTCCATTCGCGGGATGCAAATGTGGTGGGACGTCGTCTTTCCATCGCTTTTACCGTTTTTCATTGTATCAGAATTATTAATTGGTTTTGGCGTTGTGACATTTATCGGTGCACTACTAGAACCACTTATGCGACCACTTTTCCGTGTACCAGGAGTTGGTGGTTTTGTTTGGGCTATGGGTCTTGCTTCGGGTAACCCTGCTGGAGCTAAAATAACGGCACGATTACGTCAAGAACAAAAACTCTCTAGAATTGAAGCGGAGCGTCTCGTTAGCTTTACGAACTCGTCGAATCCATTGTTTATCTTTGGAGCGATTGCTGTAGGCTTTTTTCATAACGCTGCTTTAGGAATTGTGCTTGCTCTCGCCCACTATTTAGGGAATATATGCTGTCGGTCTTTTCATGCGTTTTCACGGACGCAAAGAAGAAGCAGCTAGCCCAACTGAAAAAGCAACATTCAGTGGACTCTCACATGCACTCAAGCTCCTGCATGATGAACGGATTCGTGACGGCAGACCAATTGGTAAACTGCTTGGCGATGCTGTTCATTCGTCAGTACGAACATTGCTGATGATTGGTGGGTTCATTATTTTATTCTCTGTATTAAATAAAATTTTAAGTCTTGTTGGGATTACTTCAATACTTGCTTCTATGTTTTCCATTATACTTACTTTCTTTCATTTACCAAATGAGTTAAGCATTCCACTTATTTCTGGGTTATTTGAAATCACCCTTGGTGCTCAAATGGTTAGTCAAACGACGACTGTCCATTTACTTGAACAAGTAATTGTCACAAGCTTCTTCCTTGCTTTTAGTGGCTTTTCTGTTCAAGCACAAGTTGCCAGTATTTTAGCAGAAACGGATATTCGTTTTAAACCATTCTTTTTTGCTCGAATACTCCATGGTTTTTTTGCTGCCTTATTTGCTTTTCTCTTATGGAAGCCATTATATGTAAATCAGCAAGCATTAGGAGAAAACTGGAATGTCTTGCCTGTATTTCTAAAAGAACCAACCAGTACCTGGCTTCAGTCTGCTTGGGGAATAGTCGTAGAATTCGGATCTGTATTTACTTTGGTCATGCTTATCCTCTTTATCATGCTTTCAACTGTACGAGCACTAGCTTATAGTAGGTGAAACTTCGCTATGTTCACTCACGTTGGTTAGACCTAGGTCACTTCGCTAATACCGTTGCTTCATGTAAAGGGAAACCTCGCTAAGTGCGCTCACGTCGTGTGAACAACGCCAAGTACCCTCGTCCTGAGGGCTCTTCGCTAATACCGTTCACGTCGTGTGAACAACGCCAAGTACCTACGTCCTGTAGGCACAAAGCAAGGCTGAGCATTTTGTCAGCCTTGCTTCTAAGCTTCATGTTTAAATTTTTTACGTAGAGCCTGTGCAACAACATCTGGCACGATATCAGATACATCTGCATCGTATTTTGCTACCTCTTTGACGATACTCGAACTTAGATAAGAGTAATGATTATTCGTCATCATGAAAAACGTTTCGATCTCTGGACCGAGCTTTTTATTGATTGAGGCTGCTTGCATTTCATATTCGAAATCTGAAACAGCTCTTAAACCACGTATAATCGTATTTGCCTGTTTCTCTTTCATATAGTTGATTAACAAACCGTTAAATGAATCAATTTCAACATTATCTAAGTGCTGCGTTACTTCTTTAAGTAAAGCAACTCGTTCTTCAATTGAAAACATCGGTTCTTTATTTCTGTTATGTAGAACAGCGACAATCACTTTATCGAAAACAGCTGCTCCTCTTGAAATAATATCTAAATGACCATATGTAACAGGATCAAAGCTACCAGGACAAACAGCTATACTTGCCATTACAAATCCCCCCTTATTGATTTCCTTCATTTTCATATGTATAAATCGAAATTGTTGTATCACCATATGTTTCTTCTCGCTGCTTATACACCTCACCAATGACTGTTGGAAGTACGGTTGATCGTGCGTGCTCACAAACGATTATGCCATTACGTGCAAGTAGTTTAAAATCAACAACAATACGAATTTCATTTACGATGTTTTCTTTTGCATATGGTGGGTCTAAAAAGATATGAGTAAAAGAAATTTCTCTTTTAATCAGCGCTTTCAATGCTCGTTCTGCATCATTCCGATATACCTCTACTCGTTTTTCAAATCCGCAATAGGCAATATTCTGTTTAATAATTTCAATTGCCTTACGATTTTGATCAACAAAAATAACGTGATCGATTCCACGACTTAACGATTCAATCCCAAGTCCACCACTACCAGCATACAAGTCTAGTGCCATTCCTCCACTAAAATAAGGTCCTATAATATTAAAGATTGATTCCTTTACTTTATCTGTTGTTGGTCTTGTTGATGCTCCTGGGACGGCTTTCAAATGTAATCCACGCTTTTCTCCTGATATCACTCTCACATATATCCACCTTCTTACTCTCATCCATTTTCTTCTTAATCCTATCATAAACTAAAATATAAAAACATTCACATACTTATACAGTAAAAATCGATGTATGAATAAACAACCATTCGACCATACTTCAATTAGTAGCACTCTTGTAGTGTTGCGACAACCGCGGAGAAGGCTTACGTTTCCCCATAAGTTCTTCCTCCGGTTTCTCCTCTCCCTTAGCCTAATGACATACAAATAGTATGTGTGTAGGCACCTCACAAGGTATTCCTTGTGAGGTTTTTTCTCGACATAACGCCAAAATCATGCTACATTTTCACGTAGATTCCTCTTTAGAAAGTAGGCGCTGCTATGATTCAACGCTTTATTTATTTGGGTGAAGGATATTCTGATCTTTATGAACTAATGGAAATTGCTAGGTCTAACCACTCTCGTATTCATATGTTAGTAAGACTAGATACAACCATTCAGTCTGAGAAAAAATGCTCCCTTGTTGTGATTTTAAAACCCGCTGATCCCGGAAAGTTAATGCCATTATACGTATCATTGGAAGGCTTTTATCAACCGGATGTGAAGAAAACCGAAAGATACCGATTGTTCGAACAGCTTTCTACTGACCTCAATCAACCGATTCACCGATTAGAGGTAAAAGCTTCCTCACAGTTTGAAGAGCTAGATTTGTTCTATCAATACCTCATTGGTGTCCTTCGCCTAAATCGTTACATACCACCACTCCAATAATCACTATAGATGATGAATTTTTTCATCCTTTAAAAGGCCCACTCTCATCAAAAAAATCGCCTCACATTTAAGAATGGTGGGCGATTTTTTTTCGTTTTTGATGAATGCGTTTTTCAGCAAGAAAAGTTCGATCAGCTGGTGGAAGAACTTTCAACTTAACAATTGCTACATTGATTAATAAGACAAATGCACAAATAAGAAATAAGCCTCTAACGCCAATATTTGCAACGATCCAGCCACCTATTATCGGTCCAATCATCGTACCTAAATACATTGCACTGTTTGAGAAACCATATGTGCGACTTTCCATCCCAGATGGTGCGTGCATGCGTATAAGCGTGTTGGCAGCTGGGAGTAAGCCTCCTAGACATAAACCGACTAAAAAGCGCAAGACAATTAATTGCCAAATATCTGTTACAAATGCTTGTGGAATCGAGAAGAGGGCAACACCAAGCATCGAGTAAATTAAGATATGATGCGCTCCAAATTTATCACTAAGCTTTCCAAGCTGTGGTGATGTAAGCATATTGGCAAATCCCATCACAGAAATCGCTAATCCAGCATAGAAAGCAACATGCTGTTGTGGGGTCAATTCTTCAACAAATAGTGAGAGAAGAGGATTCACACCCATAACTGCCAATTGAATCAAAAAGATCACCAGATAAAGTGATAAGACCGGCTTCTGCTGTGAAACGGTTTTGAAATCCTGTACTGTACTTGTTTTCTCAGTAGTGGCAATCGGGATAAATTGTTCTTTCACAAAGAAAAGAACAACAAGAGTAGCGATTAAAATAAAGAAGCCTGTTAAGAAGAAAATCATTCGATATCCGAATGCCTGTGCCAATACTCCACCAATTAACGGACCACAAATCGCTCCCGCTACCGTACCCGATTGCAGAAGACCAAGTGCATATCCAACTTTTTCCTTTGGAGTGTTTGTTGAAACAAGACCAATAGATGCGGGGATGAAGCCGGAAATAACACCGTTTAACAAGCGGAGGAGAAGAAGAGAAATCGGGCCAGTGGCAAATCCTGTTAGACTGATAATTAAAGCCATACCAAAGCCCGAGCGTAAAATCATCATTTTTCGTCCGTATTTATCTGCCATACGTCCCCAAAGTGGAGAGAATAAAAAGGCAGTTAAAAAGTTAGCTCCGAAAATAACCCCCGCCCAAATGCTAAGGGTTTGAGGATTATTAACGCCTAGTTCTTGTAAATATAATGGGAGAAAAGGAATAATCATTGTCATAGCACTCATGACTAAAAATTGACTCACGACCAAAATACGTAAATTACGTTTCCATCCATTCATAAGACCACTTCCTTACTATATCTCCATTATATATTTCGTAAACCGAAGTATTCAAGTTTGATTTCCAGTCTATTCGAGCTCATAGACTCCCTTTTTCTGCAGTTTCTCCGTTTATTCTCTTCATTTTAGCAAATTAAATAACCAGGTTGATTGATAACCTGGTTATATTCCCATCTTATAATCATATTCTTTTGCTTTGTCTGGTTTGGCATTTTGATACTCTGTCGCAATAAATGGACGCATTGAAGGCTTTACCTCACGTACAAAGTGAAATGACTGTAACTTTTGAATCGTATCATCGACTTTTTCTTGATCACAGTAAAAAATAACATATTTCATTTTCTTCGATACATAGTGAACATTCCCAAATCGTCGAAGCTGTCTAGCAAACTTCAAAGATGTCAGCCAAACGGCGATTCCTTGTCGCTCTATCCCTAACATAATTAGTTCTCCTTTACCTGTATCCTATCTTCAGTCTAGCATGTTCAAGTGCTGACATCAATCCTTCGTTCTTTCGCCATCTTCCCTTTTTTCTAGTATGATAAGATTATCGACTAACGTAAAAGGATGCTGATAATGAAACTAGATTTGACCTAGAGTCAATTTCTCTCTTTCCTCGAAGAAAATCAATCGATTATGTCCATCCAAAAAAAGATCTATAGTGGTTTTCCATTTCTTTATATCGAAACAACTAGCACAAAGGATCAGCTTGAAGCTGAATTAAAGCATGCTGCGAGTAAAGCAATGAAAGGAAAACGTCTTTCTTGTGAGATTGTCTTCGTTCGTTTTCAATCACCTGACCACATTTATCGTGCCCGTTTCTATGTCCCGCAGGAGAAACTATTTTGTTGCGGAAACGGTTGTACCGACTGTGTACGATTAAAAAATCGACATTAGAAAGCCTTAGTCTTTTTAATCTTTCAGAAAGATACCATGAATTTTGTATTTTCTGATTAATTTTAAAAATGAAGAGGATGTCTCAAAATAAAAGTGCCTGCCCCCTCACGATTTAAGTACAAATCGTGTTCACTATCGGGGTCAGACCTTTATGAGACATCCTCTACGTTCTATTTACACCCGCATCCTCCACCTGATCCACAGCCACCGCTGCAAGACATATTATCAAAGAACGGATTGCCTGTAGGCACCTTTATCGTATCAGATACAGCTCTTGCAATGACTTCACTTACTTCATTTAAGAGAGATTCAAGTTCACGTTCTGCTTTTTTGAACGCCACAACAGTTGGTGATAAATCCACCTCTCGTTTGATCTGACGAATATCGGCTGATACCTTATCATAGTCAGGATGATACTTACCAAAGCGTTGTACTTCTTCAAATTGATCTTTCATCGCATTAAATCGACGAATTCGCGCTTGCGCTTCCGGATCAGTCTCGAGCTCTTTTTTCGTCTTAATATACGTATGAAAAGGCTCAGATTGGAGAACTACTTGGCCGAGTTCGCTTGCTTCTTCAATTAACTCGTATGTCGAAATGGTTGCGAGCATTAGCCACACCTCCTCACATCAATTATAACATGCAGACGCCAAAGACGACATTAAACAAGCATTAATTTTAGGCTTAATTATTTTGCTAAAGATATCAAGAAAGGAATCACGCCACTTAGCTTCAACAAAGATTGACAATCCTCCTCACTACGACTATAATTCATTCGTCTATTATCGCTAAAACCGCTCACGAGTTGTGAAGAGAACCTCGCTAAGTACAGTATATAAGAAGTAGGTGCATGAAAGGTGAAAATTGTTACATTTAATCCTTTTCGAACAATTGGAATGCCAGGCATTAAATATGTGAAGCCTGAACACATGTTTGAAGAACGTACGAAGATAGAAGAAGCAGACTTTTGTCTCTTTCCGGAAAATTGGCAAGTAAACGCACTCGTGTATGGAATGAAAAAAACAATATTTCCAAGTATCCAGTCGATACAGCTTGGCTTTAATAAAATTGAGGTTACACGAGCATTATGGAGCGTTTGTCCTGATCACGTTCCTAAAACACTCATATTAGGTCGTAATCACGATAATATTAATCGGGTGTTTAATGAATTTCCTTTCCCTTTTGTTGCAAAAGAAATCCGTAATTCAATGGGTAAAGGTGTTTTTCTAATTGAAAACCATAAGCAATTTAATGAATATGCCGAGAATAACCCGTATTTCTATGTTCAAGAATATTTACCGATCGATCGTGATTTACGAGTTTGTTTCGTCGGAGATGAGGTTATTGCAGCTTATTGGCGAATTAATGAACGTAATACCTTTCGAAATAATGTCGCTCAAGGCGCTCGTATTTCATTTGAGGATATTCCTGAAGAAGCGGTTGAGCTTGTCCGTAAGACAGCTAGAAGTTTAGGCATAAATCATGCAGGCTTTGATGTTGTTTCGGTCGGAGGTAAGTTTTACTTTCTTGAGTTTAATACTCTTTTTGGCAATCAAGGCTTTCAACAGCTCGGGGTCTCTGTAGAGAAAAGCATTTATCAATACCTTGAGAACAATCTTACTCATATGTGAACTTGAAATGTTTCTTCCAATTCATAAGGCGTTCGATCATTTTTCACGATTATCACTTTAATGTCATGCTTGCCTTTTGACAAGCCTTCAACAATAAAGGCAGGCTGATATAGCGTATCAATATGCTCCTCATCGATATAAAGCCGGAGATGGCCTTCACCTTCTTTATGCTGTGTCCCGGCCTTTTCTTCTGAAAACAAAAAACCATTTATGAGACATTCTACAAAAAGTTGATTTTCTCGTATATCATATTGGACAGTCATTTTTCTTTCCTCACTTGCAGTGACACTTATAACACCTGTGCTTTGTAGTGGGATAATCGTTACACTCGTTTGGTTCGTAACTGGCACAGAAGCGAATACTCCGTTTATTGGTATGAAGCATATAAGCCCAGAACACATCAAAAAAACGATCAACTGTTTCATCTGCTTACAGTCCTTTCATCATATGATCGTTTCATAGGTTCCCTCAAATATCGCTTTACTATGCGAATAAAAAACGTCTGAAACTAGCTTATATTCACTATTACCTCCAACGAATCGTGGTATGCAATAGGTTGCAAGCTCGGATCAGACTTATTCAACGATTATTGTGCCTGAGCAACTGTTGCCTGACCCATCTTAAGCATTTCGATCATCATCATCGCTAAACCTAAGATGGCTTTGGACCTTTTCTACACGTTGAGGTAGCGTTCGTCCATAAAAATAATTTGCTTCTTTTTCCAAGGCTGATAGTTGACTAGGCTCACG
Source organism: uncultured Bacillaceae bacterium (assembly GCA_963838465.1). Lineage (GTDB taxonomy): Bacteria > Bacillota > Bacilli > Bacillales > Bacillaceae_D > Halalkalibacter. The sequence goes on along the minus strand of CAWIQZ010000017.1, from coordinate 202,864 downwards.
GCTCAAGCGACGATACCAGCTCGGATGCTGTCTCACATATTGGCGTAATTCTGGATATTCATTGAATACAAGCTGAATCTCTGCTCTCAAACACTCATCTCCTCCCACTCAATTAATCACGTCGAAATGAAAACGGATGATCTTGTGGACTGCGACTAGGCTGGATTATTCGGACGTTGAAAGGTTTGAATGACATTCTGAACATTTGATAAAACAGAGCTGAATTGCGTAAGATGATTTTGTAAGTCCTGTACATTCATGCGTTTGATCATAGACATAATTTGACTAAGTGTATCAGTCGCATTTTGTGAAGAATGTTCTTCCTGCTCAGTATCCTGAGAATCCTCTTGCTCTGCATCTGTTAATTCAGATTTAACGAAAAGCTTGCCACTGCTCATGCTCAGCGCCAAGAACCATCCATTCTTCAAAGAGCTCTTGCAAGGACTTCCTTTCGTCCCTCACTTCATTTATAAGTAATGGATGCTCTTTCATAAATTCCTTGAATTGTTGAACAGAAGGATGTAACCCTTGATTTGATTCCATCTCCTCACCCTCCTTTTCTTTTCATACTATAGTTTACAAAGAAACCCAGTCCTTAGTTCGCCCATTTTTATCATATGTTTTTGCAGCACCGTTCATAATTAGTTTGCTACAATAGAAATGAATGATTGAAGCCTAACAACAATGGAGGAAAAGAACCAGATGAATGAAGGAACGAATAAGCAATTACGACAAAAGATTGATCATTACCTTGCTATGACTAATGAAGAAGAACGTCAACTATTATCGAACATGATAGACGGATTGACAGCAAAAAAAGAAGGTACATATCGAACATATTTAGCAGCAATGACACAAATAAAAACGCGTTTTCTTGATAATGGTGATTATGAGGTTCTCTTGCCGATTCAACCTTTGATTGAAAATCCTCTTAAAATGGTTCATGGAGGAATGACAGCAACATTGCTAGATACAGCAATGGGTTCCTTGATCAATCAATCAATTTCGACCGAAATGGCCGCAGTAACAGCAGAAATGAATATTCATTATATCAAACCCGGTGTAGGAAATTATTTGCGATGCGTTGCTTCCCTTTCACATAAAGGAAGACAGCTTTGCGTTGCTGAAGCAAAAGTGTATGATGAAAAGGAGAAGCTCGTAGCAATGGGCACAGGAACATTTTTCTTGATCAAACGACCTTAGAAAAACTTGGCTTTTTTTATCGTTTCGAACGTTACCATGATTTGCTAATTAGTTAACAAAAAGGCGAATGCCTAAGCATTTTACGATTGCTTGGCGCTCGCCTCTATTCATTATTCCTAGGGAGTCATAAAATTTTGCGTAAAGTGATCGCGATAGACACCTACTCCTAAATGTGTAAATTCTTCATGTAACAGGTTCACCCGATGGCCTTCACTATTTAGCCATCCTTCAACAGCTGCTACACCATCAACATACAGCGCTGCAATGTTTTCTCCAATAAGACTAAAACGAACATCGCCATTCTCAAAACGATCTATAAGTTCTCCATATGTCGGGGATGTGTGCGAAAAGTAACGATTCAAACTCATATCCTTACTATGCAAATAAGCAACATTAGCGGTTTGTTCTCCCCATTCCAAAGGTTCAACTCCATGACGAACTCGAATCATATTCGTAACATCAAATATTTGTCTAGCCTCGCCTTCCTCGATTGTTGCCCATTCTTCTTCACTAAATGATGGCGACTCTGGTAACGTTCCCCGATAAACAATCGAGTAAGGTTGCTGTAATAAAAGGATCTCTTCTGTCATCATGCGAATACTTGATAGTTCACCTGTGAATGTATCAAAATAAAGCTGTACCCATTGATCATTTAATTCAACGAGAGGGCGCATTCGTAGATCTTCATCTGAGAGTTCAAATTGATAAAAGGCGCCGCTTGCCCTCATGTCCACTCGATCTTGAAAAGATAGCTTCTCATTTAATTCTTGATACGTTTGTCCAAAAGAAAAAGCATTACCTTCGAAATCACCAGTCATAAATACGGTTACAACCTCATCTTGTTCAATTCCAATTTGCATATATGTTTCCTCAGAGAGAGGATAGATCCACCAATCATAGCCATAAGCCGATAAATCCTTTCTTGTTGGTTCCCCAAACTCTTCGATAACCTCTGTAGCTGTCATTCCAATGAAATCTGCATGATTATCTAATGAGAAAGTATTTTCTTCTATAGTTGGTCGTTCATCAGCAATTTCTCTCGTTTCTTCAGCAAGATTTATTTCTTCTTCATTTTCCTCAACGAACATAGGAGACTGCTCAAAGCTTTGCTTGATCTCCTCCTCGAAAATCGTCTCAAATGAAACCAGCAAAATAAACAAGCCAACTGCAACAAAAATCACATACACTTTTTTCATCTATATTCTTCTCCCTCTTTCTCATGTGATTTCGGTTTGCGATAGAGTCTTAATAAAGCGAGTCAATAAATGAGGGATTGTTTCTACCTCCATAACTTAGTTCGAACTATTCTAGCCTAACTCCTTTCACTAACAATGTAACATTCTGTCTCTCTTTTGAAGAAATTGTTGAATATAAAGAAGTATGTTCATTCCTTTTTCCCTAATGGAAAAGACTAAACATTTATTTTAATAGTCATGATTCAACTATTGTGAACATAGCCAGCTTTTCTTTTTGTTTGGAACTCACTTTCTATTTCTGCTTAGTTAGCAAATTCTCCATAAAACATTCACCATTAAGACGTTGCAACTGAAGCCTTTTCATACTATCATAAGTAGAGTACATAAAAGATAAATTGGAGGCGACTTTGTAGTGAAATTTGAACATATTGAACTTGCAGATAAAGAGTATAAATTTGAAACCATTCGTCACGCTGCAGAATCTATTGGTCTTGTCCATGCAGGTCAATGGGATTATGAGCGCGTAACATTTGATTACAAAATTGTAAACCAAGGGGATATTTATTATCTTCGTTTGCCTGCTTATGCAATTAAGGGTGATATTCCTAAGGACGATACAATTGTTAAATTAATGACACCAATGCTTGGAAAGCATTATTACCCACATGGTGTTGAATATGAGGGAGAAACGTTCCCACAGCCTATTATCGATAAGTGCAACAGAAAACTTGAACTACTTAAAACAAGCCTTGAATCAAATTAAGGAAACCCCATTAACTCTTTATAAATAAGACAACGAGGATAGTCATCCTCATTGTCTTATTTTCTTTCCTTTATTGTGACGATTCTTAAGGAGCCATCTCCACCACGAATGAGTTCAAATTGAACATTTCGTTCTATCTCTTGTTCCCCATTTGTTTCAATCAGCTTTACTTTTTCATTAGCATCAACATAAATGCCATCAATCTCGTCTACCAAAACCGTCACAACATCAAAGGAAACAAGCTCCTTTGCAATGTGATCACTGTGTAAATCACTGACATAGCGTCTTAAGGAATGGTAGAAGCTATTGTTTGTGATCAAATAAGATTCAAGGTCATTGAAATCGCCTGTATTGACAGCTTCCACCATTTGTTTCTTATATGATTCAACAAATAATGCGGCTTCTTCTGCAGCAGGACCATCTATCTCTTTTAACTGTTCTGAATCTGAAGAGCTACATGCAGTCATAAGCAATATCAGAAATGTGAAAGCCAAAAACAAATTCATCCTTTTCATAAAAACGCCCCTCGTTTTTTAACTTCTCTCTATCTACTACCGAATGATTATATCATACAATATTAGTAAATAAATGCTGCACGAAGAGACAGAAATGTGAACTTATTAGGAAATAGGCAAGTCTTAACTTGTTCATTATTTCATCTTCATACTATAATATAGATAGATTTAATGTGTATGAGAAAGGAGTCTCCCCATTGGCTGCATTTATTAAAAGACGTACCATAATTATTATCATTTCTGTTCTAGCAGTTCTAATTGCAGCTTATTTTATCTTACCAGTATCGTTACCGCTTATTACAGCGTTAGTAACTGCTCTGATGCTATCACCGGCTGTTCAGGCTCTTCATAAACGAGCAAAAATCCGGAGAAATATCGCTGTTATGATTATCTTCACCTTATTTGTTTGTTTCATTGGCTATACAGGGTATTACCTAACAACAAAGGCTGTGACTCAAGGAACAGAAATTGTAGAAAATTTACCACAATACATAAATGATCTTAACCGTGCATGGTTGAATTTCCAACGTGACCTTGAAAGCGAATATGAGCACCTTCCTCCTGAAATTGTTCAGGAAATTAATATTCAAGTAACACGCGCATTGAATGAAATGCGAACGACAATCAGTGATCGAAATTTAATCAATGATGCGGCTGCGCTTATATCTAGCATACCTGGTTACTTTGTTACCTTTATCGTTTACTTAATTGCTTTATTTTTATTTATGCTTGAACTTCCTTCTTTAAAGAAAAAATCATATGCTTACTTATCAGATCGAACAAAAGAAAAGGTTAATTTTATGACCTCTCGTTTGTCTTATGTCGTATGGGGCTTTTTCAAAGCTCAGTTTCTTGTCAGTGTTATTATTTTTATCGTGTCATTTATTGGGTTACTGTTAATCGTACCGGAAGTCGCATTACTAATGGCCTTTATTATTTGGATTATTGATTTCATTCCATTGATTGGATCAATTGTCATTTTAGCTCCTTGGGCCATTTTTCAATTAATCGCTGGAAATATTAGTGTCGGTACTCAACTACTCATTTTAGCTGCCGTCCTTCTCATCATTCGACGTACTGTTGAGCCTAAAGTGATGGGTACTCATATCGGCTTATCACCATTAGCAACGTTAATTGCGATGTATATCGGGATGATGCTTTTTGGTATTATGGGGTTTGTCATCGGTCCACTGATTGTAATCGCCTTTACCTCGGCAAAAGAAGCTGGCATTATTAAATTTAACTTTAAAATATAAGAAAAGAGGATGAGTCTTCGCTCATCCTCTTTTCTTACGTTTAATAATATGGAGAAATCATCAAATAAACAATGACACCTGTAATACTTACATATAGCCATATCGGCATGGTCCAGCGTGCAATCTTGCGATGACGTTCATTTTCCATATTCCAAGCACGAGCTACCGATGTTAATGCCAGGGGTACAATAACCGCCGCTAGAATGATATGTGTAATGAGAATAAAGTAATACAAGCTAGCCATCACTCCCGTTCCCCCATATGGCGTTGATGCTGACAAGAAGTGATAAGTAACATACGTCACGAGGAACAAAGTCGTCGAAATAAATGCAGCATAGATAAAACGACGGTGAACCGTGACGTTTTTCTTAAGGATAGCCATTAAAGCAGCTACCAAAAATAGAAACGTAAAGCTATTAAAAATCGCATTCATCATCGGCAGAATTGTGACATCAAAAGCATTAAAATTCTCCACTCCTGGTAATCCAAATAGCAAGGCAACTAGTCCATTCACGATGATCGTTAAAATAATAATAGCTGGCTTATAATTTCGCTTTTTATGTGCTTGTTGCATAACAGCTTGGTTTTGTTGTCTCAACTTTTCTCACTCCTTTTCGGCTAACAATAGCCTCCTACTCTTCTCGTTACTATTATACATGATCAAGTAGTCTAACACCTAAATCAGCTCTTTACAATATGATGAACAATGGTTGCTCCGCTAATACGACCGAACTCAACATTCAGTTAGATAACCTAAGAATCTAAACTTCACGTCAGATAGACATAACTAGAAACTTCGCTAATTTCACGTCAGATTGACCTAAGAAACTTCGCTAATACCGTTCACGTCGTGTGAACAACGCCAAGTACCCACGTCCTGTGGGCATAGAAATAGCTCTCGTCATATGACGAGAGCTATTCTTGTTTAAAGTACCTATTAGTACTTTACAACACCAATTAATAACATTAATGCCGCTATTGTTGGCATTGTAACAAATATCCCAGAAATCATAAATGCAGTAGCCCATCCATGATCCTTATCCTTCAGATGCATGAAGAAAATTAACTGAAGACGCAAATTGAATAACTGCTAAGAGTAAGAATAAACGGAATCGCAAAAGTGCGAGGAATAATATCCGCACCAACAGCTAAAAACGACATCATTGTTAGGAAAATCATTAAGGCAAAAACAACAATTTGCTTTTTAATTTCCTTATTGATTTGACGCTTTTCTTCTTCCGTCATTGCACTTTTTTCAAATGGTTGACTTAAATGATCTGCCATATGATCAACCTCCTACTCCCATAAGATACACGACTGTGAAGATAAATACCCACACAACGTCGATAAAGTGCCAATAAAGACTAGCAAGATAAAATTTAGGAGCATTTGTTAATGTGATCCCACTTCTGCTGTAGCGGATAAGTAATACTATAATCCAGCTTAAACCAAATGCAACGTGAGCACCGTGCAATCCTACAAGTGAATAGAAAGAGGAAGCAAACGCACTTGTCGAAAATCCAAGTCCATAATCATTTACATACACATAGAACTCATAAATTTCAAATCCAAGGAAGCCAAGACCAAGAAGAACGGTAATCCACATCCAAGTTATCATCGTCTTAAACTTATTTTTCTTCATTGCAAACATTGCAAGAACACTTGTCAAGCTACTTGTAAGAAGAAGCATTGTCATGATAAATACAAGATCTAAATGGAATATCTCTTGAGAAGTTGGACCATCTGCTACACCATTACGAAGTCCTAAATAAGTACCGAAGAATGTAGCAAATAAAATCGTTTCACCGCCAAGGAAGAACCAGAAACCGAGAAACTTGTTTTTCCCTTCTAATGTGGCTCTCTCTGGATGAGAAGGAAGCCCTTTTGAAGTATCAACTGCACCCGCCATTTCTTAGTTCCCTCCTTTCGATTAAGATCAGCTTTAATTTGCTCAACTGGAATATGATAACCGTGATCTTCTTTTATAGAACGAACAAACATAGCACCGAATGTAATCACTAAACCACCAATTGCCACAATCCAAGGATTCATAATTGGATTTTCCATGTTCATCATAATAAACCCAAATCCAGCAAAGAAAAGTCCAATTGAAATAATTAATGGAAGAATCGAGCCATTAGGCATATGAATCTCTCCAATAGGTTCTGCTGGCTTCATCGTGCCATCACCATGAACCTTTTCATAGAACAATGGATCAAGTGAACGAACTTGTGGAGTTTGAGCAAAGTTATACTCTGGTACAGGAGTCGGCGTTGCCCACTCAAGCGTACGAGCATCCCAAGGATCTGCAACTGTTACACGCTCTCCCTTAAATGCAGAGTAAATAATGTTAATCACAAGTAGAATAACACCTGCAGACATGAAAAATGTTCCAATTGTACTGATTAAGTTAAACGCATCAAGTCCTTGGTCGCCAAGGTATGTATATACACGACGAGGCATTCCCATTAGACCTAATAAATGCTGAATGAAGAATGTTAAATGGAAGCCAATATAGAAAATCCAGAAAAACAGCTTACCAAGTGTTTCATTCAACATATGACCAAACATTTTCGGATACCAATAGAATAGACCCGCAAATAGTGACAAGAACAATACCACCAACAATAATATAGTGGAAATGGGCAACAACGAAAGTACGTATCATGGTAAAGATGATCAACTGGGGCCATCGCAAGCATAACGCCTGTTACCCCACCAAGTACAAATGTCGGTACGAAAGAAGACGCAAATAGCATTGCTGTATTAAATGTGATCTTACCGCCCCACATTGTAAAGAGCCAGTTGAATATTTTAATACCTGTTGGAACAGCAATTGTCATTGTCGCAATCGCAAAAATAGAGTTCGCAACAGGACCCATGCCAACGGTAAACATATGGTGAGCCCATACCATGAATCCTAAGAAAGCAATAATCATCGTTGCAAATACCATCGCTGTGTAACCAAATAGGCGCTTTCTTGAGAAAGCTGGAATAACCTCAGAAATAATACCGAAAGCAGGTAATACAAGAATATAAACTTCTGGGTGTCCAAAAATCCAGAAAATATGTTGCCATAAAACAGCATTACCACCCATATTCGCGATAAAGAACTGACCATCGAATACTCGATCTAGCATTAGAAGTGCAAGACCAGCAGCAAGTGGTGTAAATGCAAATAAAATTAACGTTGATGTAATAAACGATGTCCAAACAAATAATGGCAAGCGCATCATTGTCATACCAGGTGCACGCATATTAACAATCGTAACTAGAAAGTTAATCGCTGATATAAGTGTACCGATACCTGATACCTGTAAACCTAGTACATAAAAGTCAAGACCAACTCCACGCATAATCTCGGCTTGATAATGGAACATAAGCTGTCCAACCAGCATCTGGGCCTCCACCAAAGAACCAACTCATACTAAGTAATATTCCACCAGAAAGGAAAATCCAGAAACCTAATGCGTTCACAAATGGAAACGCAACATCACGGGCTCCAATTTGTAATGGAATGACAAAGTTCATAAATGCAAATAATAATGGTGTTGCAGCTAAAAATAGCATAATCGTACCATGCATTGTAATGAATTCATTAAATGTTTGACCACTTAAAAAATTCATCTCTGGAAACATAAGCTGGATACGCATAAATAATGCCATGATACCAGCTTTAACAAAGAAAAGCGCCCCTGCAATCAAATACATGACTCCGAGTTTTTTATGGTCAACTGTTGTTAACCAATCCCAGACGACGCTTTTTTCCTTTTTCTGTGTAGCCAAGGGGTTAACCTCCTTTTAAGTTCATTTCAATCACTTATTCTTCCATTACGCTTAACGAGCGCAAGTAAGCAATAAGCGCTTCCATATCCTCATCACTAATATCTGGGAACGGAGGCATTTCATTGCCTTGTTTTAATGATTCTGGATTACGGATCCATGCTTCAAGGTTCTCATCTGTATTTTCAAGATATCCAGCAATAACTTCACGGTCAGCAAAGTTCGTTAAAGCAGGACCAGCTGCTGTTCCAACACCGCCAACTGCGTGACATCCAATACAACTAAGACCATCTGGACCAAATATTTCACGACCTTGCTGAGCAAGAGTTTCAGTTGGCTCAGCAACTTCAGCCTGCATACCTTCTACCCAAGCATTATACTCGTCACGCTCAAGAGCAATTACTTTAAAGTCCATTAAAGCATGCGCAGGTCCACAAAGCTCTGCACATTTCCCTTTAAAGGTTCCTGGCTCAGAAGCTTCTAACCACAAATGATTTGTAATCCCTGGAATTGTGTCAACCTTACCACCTAGAGCTGGTACCCAGAATGAGTGAATAACATCTTGTGCATGCAATTCAAATATAACCTTCTCACCAACTGGGATGTACACTTCTTGTCCAGCAGTAAAGCCTTCCTCTTCATAATCAAATTGCCACCAGAATTGGTGACCAGTCACTTTAATTTGAACAGTATCTTCGCCTACTTCTGGGTCTGGCTCTTTATCAGCCAACATAAATGTTCCTGTAATTGTCGGAACAGCTAAAATTGTTAACAAGATAATTGGAATAACTGTCCAAGTAATTTCTAGTGCCGTATTCCCGTGTACTTGCTCAGGAATCTCATCGTCTCCAGGCTTACGACGATACTTTGCAAGAATAATGAAAAAGATTGCAAATACGACAATTGTCACGAATGCCATTATGTACAACGATAAAAGCATGTTGTCAAAAATCCATTGTGACTGTGGTCCCTTTGGATCAAGGGCAGTTAAGTTCGTCTCTCCTATACAGCCCGTTAATACGAATGCTAGTAATGAAAGAGGTAGAAAACGCCATGCAGTTTTCCAAAGTTTCATCTGTCAATCCAACCTCACTTTCGTAACGTAGTAGTTCACTACAATTAAATATATCTATTAATCAACATTCACTTAAATGTGAACAATGACCATAAGAACAAATAGAATCGTTAAATAATTTAATGAATAAACAAACATATATCTTGCCCATTTGATATCATCTTTCATTTTGAAGCCAGCAATTCCAAGTGCTAACCAGCCCACCCCTAGAATAGCTGCTACAATTGTATAAACAAGTCCAAATGGATAAAGCATTAAGGAAACAGGTAATAGTGCCGCTACGTAAACAACCATCTGACGCTTTGTCATTTCAAAACCAGCAACGACTGGCAACATCGGTATTCCAGCAGCACGATATTCTTCAACACGCTTCATCGCAAGAGCAAGAAAATGCGGTGGTTGCCAAAAGAACATAATGAAAAATAACAACCAAGCGTATGAATGTAATCCCCCATCAATGGCAGCCCATCCAATAAGTGGTGGAACAGCTCCTGAAAAACTTCCAACGATTGTATTTAACGTCGTCGTTCGCTTTGTCCACATCGTGTAAAGGACAACATAAATAAAAAGTCCAATTAAGCCGATAACTGCAGCAGTAGGAGTCGTCAACGCTAAGAAACCAATCCCTAGAGCTGCTTGTATTAAGCCTACTATTAAAACATGATTCGCTGAAAATCGACCTGTCACTGTTGGTCGGTCCTTTGTCCGTTCCATGATGTGATCAATATCGCGATCAATATAGTTATTTAATGTACATCCTCCTGCCATCACAAGAGCAGCTCCTAGCAAAGCGAACACCATTGAAGCAAGATGTGATCCTATGCCAGTCACTTGTATAAACTGCAGCTAAATAAATACCAGCAAATGTTGTAATCAAATTAGATGTGACGATCCCCTGCTTGGCAAGCACAAGATAGTCCTTCCAAGACTTTTGCTGCTCAGCAGCAACTGATGAATCTGGACCAGCTTTCATAACTTCTGTCGCTTCAAACACTGTATTGGTCTTATTCATCAATTCTTCACCCCCTTTGTAGAATCTATTAACAAACACATTTCTACAAAATATAATTTAAGCGCCAATAATAGCTCACCTAATATCTGTCACCATCACATTATATCTCAAAATCTACTTTGTTTCATCAAATTCATGAGTTTCACATTATCTTCACATTTAGAGCATCTCTTATAAAAAATTCATCTCTAGTGAAATTGACTTTTATACGGTTTATTTTTAAGATCAACATGAAAGCTATGTAAGTTTACCTTTGCTTACTCTAGCATAAATTTCGACAATTTTATAGAAGGAAAGGTGAATTGAATGCATAAAAGATTAAAAATCTACGGCATTCTGACCTCTATCGGTGTTCTTATTGTTCTCTTACAAGGCGCACTTGTTACAAAGACCGGTTCTGGCGAAGGCTGCGGAGCAACATGGCCATTATGCTTTGGTGAAGTCATTCCGACAAGTCCAGCCATTGAAACGATTATCGAGTACAGTCATCGAATTGTGTCTGGATTGGTCGGTGCGATGATCATCGTTCTTGCCATTTGGTCTTGGAAGCAATTGAAGCATGTCAAAGAAGCAAGATTTATGTCGATTATGGCTGTTATCCTAATCATTTTCCAAGGACTTCTTGGAGCAGGAGCTGTCGTATTCGGTCAATCAAAAGCAATCTTAGCCCTACATTTCGGTATTTCAGCGATGTCACTTGCAGCTGTCGTTCTGTTAACCATTTTATCATTTGAGGATGGGAGAAAGCGGCAAGTTACTGCCCGAGTCACAAGTGCCTTTAAGTATTATTTCATTTTCGTCTTCGCATATTGCTATGCGGTTATCTATACTGGGGCTTACGTGAAACACATGGGAGCAACTCTTGCGTGCTCTGGATTTCCTCTTTGTAATGGTCAATTATTCCCAGGCTTTGAAGGAATCATAGGTGTACATTTCTTTCATCGAATTGCTGGTACTATCCTTTTAGTACTCTTATTCATTATGATGATTTGGACGATTCGCCGTTTTAAGCATGAACGAATTCTTGTCTGGACAAGCACTCTTTCGTTTATTCTTGTGACAGTTCAGTTGATTACTGGTGTTTCAATCGTCTTTACACAAAATCAGAATTTATCAATAGGGTTATTACATGCTCTTATTATCTCCGTCTTATTTTCAGCGCTATCGTATATGGCGATGATTTTGTTACGCAAATCAAATAAGTAGCATCATGAAAAATGACAGCATCTGCATCTGCTGTCATTTTTCATTTGTACCCATTTTTACTGGTCTCTATACTCCTCAAACAGAGAAATCGCTTTTTTTCGCTGAATGTGATGATCAACTGTCGGCTTAGGATAATGCTTACCGATGACACAACCAGCTTTTTTTTGCTCCCCTTCATTCATTTTCCAAGGCTCATGAATATACTTATCCTCCACATTTTTAAGCTCAGGAATATACCTGCGAATATACTCCCCTTTTTTGTCGAATCGCTTTGATTGGGTCGTCGGATTAAATACTCTAAAATACGGAACAGCGTCTGTCCCAACGGACGCCGACCATTGCCACCCCCCTATATTAGACGAGGGGTCATAGTCAATTAAGCATTTTCTCAAAATAACGCTCTCCTAATCGCCAATCGATCAAGTAATCCTTCGTTAAAAATGAAGCGGTAATCATTCGAAGGCGATTATGCATCCACCCTTCCTTCTTCAACTGTCTCATTCCAGCATCAATGATCGGAAAGCCTGTCTCTCCCTCACACCATGCTTCAAGTAAATGTTTGTTTTGATTCCAGCTAATGGCTTGATATTCAGCTCTCACTTCTTGATCTTTACAATTTGGATAATAATAATGAATCATATGATAAAAATCGCGCCACGCTAATTCTTTTATAAATGCTTCTCCCCCTTTTTTATCCTCTTTATCCCACAAATTGAATAAAATGGTACGTGGCGAAATCGCGCCAACTTTTAAAAAAGGGGATAATTTACTAGTCCCCGTAATAGAAGGATAATCTCGGTAAAGCTCATAATGATCAATTTTCTCCTCGACAAAGAGATCAAGTTTCTTTAATGCCTCTTTTTCACCTATTGATTGCCAAGTACGTGTACATCTCTTAAGCAATTGTGCAAAGGCTCTTTCCCCTGCCTCATCCACTTTAGAAACGTTTGCTGCTGCGTTTATCATCTCCGCTTCGACAAAACAAGGGTAGCTTTCTTCTTTAATTGTGACCAAGCATGATAATACGGTGTGTACACTTTATAATAACTTTTATCCTTTTTTAACACTTGATTAGGCGCTGTTAAATAAGCATCATCGAAGCCATGAAAGGATACCCCTAGTGATTTACAAACCAGTCTTGCACTCTCGTCTCTCTTTGCTCCTTCTCCAATTCGATCAAGATTAACATAAATGTCACTAATAGTTGGTAGTCGTTCCTTCAATTTTTCTAACGCTTCTTCTATTTCCCCCGTTAGAATATGTAGTGTGATCCCTATATCATGCAAACGTTGCTTGAATTGTCCAACCGTTTGAAAAAAATAATCTTCATGCGGCGAGCCTTTTAAATGCTCTGGAGGATCTAAATGAAAAAACGCAATCCATTTTTTACCACTTTTTTTAGTCTCTTCAATTGTATAATAAAGAGCTGTATGATCCTGTAATCGGAAATCTCGTCTAAACCAGACGGCTATTTATTCTCTCAAGCTCCTCACCCCTACATAAACATTAAACATATATTACACAAAAGAATCCTAAAAAACGGTAAAAGAAACAATAGAAAAACTTGGCTTATCGCTAAAACTTTATGATGAAAGCCTTAGTCCTTTTTAGTCGTTCAGAAAGTACCCTGATTTTATATTTTCTGGTTAGCGTAATAAGACTGAGGGATATCTTGCTATTCTCCCTCAGTCTTACTGATTAATTTTGTGTTAATTCAATTAATAAGTCACCTGTTAAAATCGGTTCTCCGTCATTTACAAACACTTCTTTTACCACTCCATCAAATTGAGCTTGAACGGTCGTTTCCATCTTCATTGCTTCTGTAATCATTAAATGATCACCTTTTTTCACTTTATCACCTTTTGTCAACAAGCGTTTTCACAACCGTTCCAGGCATCGAAGCACCAATTTGATTCGGATTATCTTTATCTACTTTCGGACGTAGTAATCGTTGTTGTTTTTACATTTAAATCTTTAATAACAACTTCACGTGGCTGTCCATTTAATTCAAAGTAAACGATACGAGTTCCATCTTCTTGTGGTTTTGAAATAGAGACAAGCTTCACAATTAATGTTTTTCCTTTTTCAATTTCAACTTCAATTTCTTCACCTAAGACGTAGACCATAGAAGAATGTTGGTGTATCAAGAACGGAAACATCTCCAAATTGTTGACGGAACTGTTCAAAATCCAAGATATACCTTTGGATAAAGAGCATATGAAAGCATGTCATGACTTGTCACTTGACGATCTAATTTCTTAAATAGCTCTTCCTTGATTTCTTGGAAATCTAACTGGTTCCATTGTTTCTCCAGGTCGTACCTTCAATTGGTTTACGTCCTTTAAGAATAATGTCTTGTAGCTTTTGCGGGAATCCTTGATATGGTTGTCCTAGCTGTCCTTGGAATAACTCAACAACAGAATCAGGGAAATCTAGTGTTTCTCCTTTTTCATACACATCTTCTTCTGTTAAATTATTTTGAACCATATAAAGCGCCATATCTCCAACAACCTTTAGAGGAAGGTGTTACTTTCACAATATCACCAAACATATCATTCACCGTTCGATACATTTTCTTCACTTCATTCCAACGAGCTCCTAAGACCAACAGCTTTTGCTTGTTGTTGCAGATTACTATATTGTCCACCTGGCATCTCATGCTCATATACTTCTGTATGCGGTGCATTCATGCCACTTTCAAACCCAGCATAATATTTACGAGTATCTTCCCAGAATTCACCTAACTTCTCAAGCGATTCAATATTAACATTTGGCTGACGCTCTGAACCACTTAATGCATAATAGAGACTGTTTGCACTTGGTTGTGAAGTAAGTCCTGCCATCGAACTAACTGCTACATCGACAATGTCAACACCTGCTTCAATCGCACGTGCATACGTGAAAATACCATTTCCACTTGTATCATGTGTATGAAGATGAATCGGAATATCAATGGAACTTTTCAGTTCAGTAACAAGTTGATAAGCCGCTTCTGGCTTTAGTAAACCAGCCATATCTTTAATCCCAAGAATATGAGCACCTGCTTGTTCTAACTCTTTTGCTAAGTTTTTGTAATACGTTAAATCATATTTAGATCGAGACGGATCTAAAATATCTCCTGTGTAACAAATAGCTGCTTCGGCAATTTTCCCACTCTTCCGTACAGAATCAATGGCAAGTCGTCATCCCTTCTACCCAGTTTAAGCTATCAAAAATACGGAATACATCAATTCCAGCAGCTGCTGATTTTTCAACAAATTCCTCAATTACATTATCAGGATAATTTGTATATCCAACCGCATTTGATGCACGTAATAAGCATTTGGAATAAGACATTCGGAGCTTGTTTTCTAAGTGTTAATAAGCGCTCCCATGGATCTTCATGTAAGAAAACGCATCGCTACATCAAACGTTGCTCCGCCCCACATTTCCATTGAGAATAAATTCGGCAAGCATCCGTGCTGTTGGTTCAGCAATTTGCTTTAAATCATGCGTACGAATACGTGTCGCAAGTAATGATTGATGCGCATCACGGAATGTCGTATCCGTCAGTAAAACTTCTTTTTGCTCCTTTACCCATTTTGCTAATCCCTCTGGCGCCTTTTTCATCAAGAATTTGCTTCGTTCCATTTGGAATTGGATCTGTGTATTTTAATTTCGGAATGGGTGCTTTTTCAAAAATTGGTTTTTTCGCTTGTTCAAGACCTGGATAGCCGTTGACAATCGTTTCACCAATAAAGGAAAGCATTTTTGTTCCGCGGTCTTTTCGCTTTGGAAAAACAAATAACTCAGGTGTCGTATCAATAAATGATGTATTGTATTCACCATTATAAAAATTGACGATGCTGCACAACATTTTCAAGAAAAGCAATGTTTGTTTTAATTCCACGAATTCGAAATTCTCTTAAGTTTCGTAGCATTTTTGCTGCAGCACTTTCAAATGTTAAGCGCCCAAGTCGAAACCTTTACAAGTAAAGAATCATAATAAGGAGTAATGACTGCACCTTGGAAGCCATTTCCTGCATCAAGACGAACACCAAAGCCACCACCTGAACGATACGCATTAATTTGCCCTGTATCTGGCATAAAATCCATTGCTTGGATCTTCTGTTGTCACACGAGATTGAATCGCATAATCCATTACAAACAATTTTCTCTTGCTCTGGAATACCTAGCTTCGGTCCATGTAATGGTTCCCCATCAGCAATTAAAATTTGCGATTGGACAATGTCAATACCTGTTACCATTTCCGTAATCGTATGCTCTACTTGTACACGCGGATTTACTTCAATGAAATAAAATTCTCCATTTTCTGTGACTAGAAATTCAACTGTTCCCGCATTTACATAATTGACATTTTTCATTAACTGTACAGCAGCATCAGTTAATCTTTTCTCGAACTTCATCCGTTAATGAGACACTTGGCGCTATTTCCACTACCTTTTGATGACGACGTTGAACAGAGCAATCGCGCTCATATAGATGAACGATATTTCCGTGCTTATCTGCTAAAATTTGAACTTCAATATGCTTTGGATTTTCAATGAATTTCTCAACGTAAACTTCATCATTTCCAAAAGCAGATTTCGCTTCTGATTTTGCACGATCATACGATTCTTTTAAATCTTCTGCAGTTCGAACGATTCTCATCCCTCGTCCGCCACCACCAAGAGAAGCCTTAATAATAAATGGATAGCCATGTTCCTCAGCAAAAGCCTGAACATCTTCCAAACTCTCAACTGGGCCATCACTACCTGGAATAACAGGAAGATTTGCTTTTAATAGCTTGCTCACGAGCTTGAACCTTATCACCAAACATCATCAAGATGCTCTAATTCTGGACCAATAAAAATAATTCCTTCTTCATGACAGCGTCTTGCAAAATGAATGTTCTCTGATAAAAAGCCATATCCTGGATGAATTGCATCTACATCATGAAGCTTTGCAATTTCAATAATGCCTTCAATATCTAAATATGCATCAATTGGTTTTTTTCCTTCTCCAACTAAGTAAGCTTCATCTGCTTTATAACGATGGTAAGCACCCGTATCCTCTTTTGAATAAATAGCTACTGTTCGAATATGTAACTCTGTACATGCGCGGAAAATACGAATAGCAATTTCCCCACGATTTGCTACTAGTACTTTCTTGATGTTTGTTAAACCGTTCATGAAAGACCTCCTCTTTTACTCTCCACAATTTGTCTTTTCCCATTGTACGTTTGTTTTATGTAAGCTCAAGCTATCCTGCTCAGTCCATGAAATATCTAGTCTTTAGCTTTATTATAGTATAGATAAAATATCTCCACTTTTGCAAACTATTTTTAGATAATTCGAATTTGTGCCCTCACGACGAGGGTACTTGGCGTTGCTCACAGGACGTGAGCGGTTTTAGCGAAGTTTCCAAGTTTTTTAGGATGTGAGCGTACTTAGCGAAGTTTCCTAAATCTAACACGTGAGCACTCTTAGCGAAGTGATCTAGGTCTATCCGACGTGAGCGTTTTAACTAAGTTTCTGTTTCGCTATACTTTCTTAAAGCGTAAAAAAAACCAAGCTATACTAGTATAGCTTGGTTTTTATTTACGCATGGATGCTTCGTGTAAATCAGCTAGCTTTCGTTCCAATTCGCCAAGAATTTGTTTTCCTGTTTCTTCTTCAACTAAGCCAAGTCGAATAGCAAAATCAATTTCTCTCGACAAACCAAACATCTGTGTATCAAGCACCTCTTCATAAAGAGGACATTGAGGCATCGTTAAATTCTCCAATTGTACTTCAATTAACTGACAAATTTTATCCGCATCTGATTTCAGAAGGGCAAATGCTTTATCTTTATGTCCAGTCACCATCTCTGCTGACATGTCGACCCCTCCTTAATGTGAAATATCCTTATCTTTAATAGTATCTTTTTCCCTTGAAAAATTGCAATGATTTTCACATCGCTCCATATCATCTTTCTTACATGCTACATTAAAAAATACTAAGTTGATATCGCTCTGAGAGATAGTTCCAGTAATTTCATACCCGCTAGGCTATTTCCTTTTTCATCAAGTGCTGGACTATAAATTCCAATACCGATCCTGCGGGGAACAGCACCAACAATCCCTCCAGAAACGCCACTTTTTGCTGGAATACCTACACGTATCGCAAATTCACCAGAAGCATTATACATCCCACACGTAACCATAAATGTTTTCACCAATCGAGCAATGTCTCGTGGAATAATCGGCTTGTTTGTCATTGGATGACATCCTTCATGTGCTAAAGCATAGCCAATTCTTGCTAAATCATTACAACTAACTTCAATCGCACATTGCTTTGTATAAAAGTCTAATAATTCTTCAACATTGCCTGAAATGATGCCGATGCTGTTTCATAAAATAAGCCAAAGCACGATTTAAATCAGCCGTATGAAATTCAGATTCAGCTACTTCTTTATTATAGGAAACTTGTTCGTTTCCACTTAATTCTCTCACAAAACGCAAGAGCCGATCTAGTTTTTCAGCGACTGTGTTCTCCTTTTATTAGCGAGCTTACTGCAAGGGCGCCTGCATTAATCATCGGATTTAATGGTTTTGAAGGAATAAGAGATTCTAACTTGGAAATCGAGTTAAAAGGATCACCTGTTGGTTCCATCCCAACTTTGCTAAACACTGTTTTTTCACCACAGTCGATCAAGGCTAATGCAAATGTGAAAACCTTCGAGATGCTTTGTAATGTAAACAATTGATCGTCATTACCCTCAGTAAAGCAAATATCATTCCCATCATAAATCGCAACAGCGATATCATTTGCATTTGCTTTCGAAAGTGCTGGGATGTAATCAGCTACTTTCCCATTCTTCGTATACGCTCTTACCTGTTCAACCATCTCTTTTAAATCGTCTCCATATCGACATACCATTATGATCACTCCGCGTTTCATTATTCGTTCATATTCATAGCTTTACCAAAAGTGACAAAAAGATTGAAACGCTTTATACTTTAAAGGATATCGTCAAGGAGGGATTACGTATGCAAGAGTTTGTTTTTTTTATTGATGGTGATGTAAACCATCCACTCACCATTGATCCGACTGTTTGGATATTTGATGAGCGCAAGGTAGATCTTGATACTTATTTTGATGAGATAAAAACGATGGATGATGAAGAAACGGCTTATAAAAAAGCCATTTCTGCTCAGTGGGACAAAGAGATTACAGAAGGATCTGCACCACCTCGTCCAAATTCAAATGGCAATGTCATTAAGTATGAAAAACAAAAACTTATTAACGGTTCGTTTGGCATGCCATTAAAGCCTTTCTTACATAACGCAGAGCCAAAAACTGGAGTAAGTCAAGTAGAAGTTATGCAAGAAGATGGTCGTAGTCACATGATTTCATTTTCAGAAGCCGAAGCATGTATTGTTGGCTTTTCTTACAAAGGTCAGCCACTTAAAAAAGATGGACCAGTCCACCTTTACTTTGGTGATGGCAGAAATCGTGAGACACCGTTAAAAAAGGTCGTTCGTTTCACCGTTTCCAAGTCATAATAGCGTCCTTAAAATAGATAAAAAAGACCTGACCTAACTTCTTATGCAGTGACTCAATACGAAAGTGTCTGCCTCATGTATTCACCGTCCCCTCATCCGTCGTTTCTTTCACGAACAGAGGGTAGGATGAGTACGCTTCGGTAATCAGACACTTTTTTAGTTCTCTTCCAAAACCGATGCCTATAATAAATCAGCAGCTAGCTGAGCCAACCCCGAACGCTCTCCTTTGACTAATTTCACATGCCCGCTTACTGTTTGATCCTTAAACTTCTCGACTACGTAGGTTAGCCCATTATTATATTCATCCAAATAAGGATGATCAATTTGTTGCGGATCGCCCATGAGGACAATTTTACTTCTTTCACCAACACGAGTTAAAATCGTTTTCACTTCATGCTTTGTTAAATTCTGCGCTTCATCAATAATAATAAATTGATCGGGAATACTCCGACCACGAATATACGTCAATGCTTCTACTTGAATCGATCCCATTCCAGCTAGAATTTGATCTAATTCACCAGGCTTTTTCGTATTGAATAGAAACTCGAGATTATCATAGATGGGTTGCATCCATGGTCTAAGCTTCTCCTCTTTCTCACCAGGGAAATAACCTATATCTTTTCCAAGCGGTACAACTGGCCTAGCCACAACAAGCTTTTTATATTTACCTAAATCCTCCGTTTGCATTAATCCTGCAGCTAACGATAAGTAACGTTTTCCCAGTCCCAGCTTTTCCGACCATTGTGACTAGAGCGATATCATCCCGTAAGAGCAATTCAAGTGCCATACGTTGCTGAACATTTCTAGAACGAATCCCCCACACTTGATCTGGATCACATACAAAGGGCTTCACTTTCTTCCCATCAGGCTCAACTTTTCCTAAGGCCGAACTTGAGCTTCCTAATGCATCTTTCATGATAATAAATTGATGTGGATAAAATGGATGCTTAGTCAGTTCTGATATGGCTACTTCGCCATTTGCATAGAAGGCTTTCATCACATCAGTATCTACGTAAACCTCAACATAGCCAGGATAAACGTGATCAAACTCAACGACACGATCACTCAAAAAATCTTCTGAAGCCAATCCAAATGCGTCAGCCTTCACTCGGACTAGTGCATCCTTACTAACAAGAATAACTTGTCTGCCCGCATCAAGCTCCTGCTCTTCTAACATTAAATTAAGGGCAACAGCGATGATTCGATTATCATTCGTCATTTCTGCGAAAGAATCTTTTAACCGCTGAAAGGACCTATGATTTAATTCAACTCTTACTTTTCCCCCTGCCTCAATCGGGACACCTTCATGCAGCTTTCCCATTCCTCTCAGATTATCTATAAGTTTTGAAAATTGACGAGCATTTCGTCCAATTTCATCCATGTAGCGTTTCTTTGTATCAATCTCTTCTAACACAATAGCTGGTATAACCACTTCATTATCCTGAAATGAGAAAATGGAGTAAGGATCCTGTAAGAGTACGTTTGTGTCCAAAACGTAGATTTTTTTCAACATTTCGCCTCCTGACTAAAGAATCGTTTATCGATTGCTTACTATTAAGTTATGCAAACAGAGTAGGTCGGTACATGTAAGTTTGTTCAATAAACATCTTAATATTGAATGTATGTGCAAGCAGATTGAGTTAGACGAATGAATCCCGAACACAAACTTAAAATAGTTTGAAAAACGTTGCTTTTATATTCATTTAGAGATGTATCCTGATTTTTATACTTTCTGATTAGATCAGAAAAAGCCTAGTCATCAACACGACTAGGCTTTCTTCATGGCATCCATTACTTGACGATCTAATTTTGCAGCTGCTTCTACATCATACGTTTTATCATAGATTGGCTCATTCACTAATTTCGCTCCGTAAAACATCACATCGCGAACCTCGGTTACTGTCATTTCAACTAGTGCTAGCTTCAACGGAACACCGACCATTTTTTCTATCAATAGCTTTGCATTACCAGCTATTGAATAAGTCGAACCATTTGCAATTATTGTTAATACAACTCCATTGTTTGCTTTAATGTTCTCGATGATACGCGAGCGATTATCCATTGCAAAACGAATGACCGTCGTATTTGGCGCAAACACCCAAGAAATGGCATTTACATTTGGTGTTTTCTTTTCATAATCCATTGTGGCTATGGTGACATAGCGTTCTTTTTGAAGAAGGGGGAATAAGTCTTCCGATAAACATTGTTCAACCTCGTTTGCCATTTTCATACCCTCCATTTCAAAATTAGAGTCATCCTCTTTATACTATACCTATTTTTTGGCTGTTTTAAAACTCGTTTCTTCGGAATTCCTTTCTCATACTAACAAACGATTCGTTTTACACCATTTCTTCGCTTTGATTGAAAAAATGATAACAGATAGATTTTTTCTTCTTTATTGCTTACAATAGAAGAAGAATGGAGTGGTTGTAAGATGCGAGTTAAATGTGTTCTTTGTGAAAAAATCGACAATCTGGATGATCAATTACCGCTTGCAAAAAAATTGCGCAATCGACCAATTCATACGTATATGTGCGATACCTGTCATCAGCGGATCACAGAACGAACAGAAGAAAGAAAAGCGACAGGTTCCTTTAATTTAGCCTCTGAACAACACGAAAAGAGCGAATGGATATAAATCCATCCGCTCTTTTTATCATAGCTTGTTCTTTTTCTTTACGATGAAGGTGTAATCGAAACCGGTAAATACCGAGAAAAGCCGCAGAAATGATTAACACAACAATAATCGGCGCTCCAAAAGCAAATTCCATCATCCAAAGAACGAAACATCCAATCACTAATGCGAGATACACAACAATCTTTTTTAAAATCGGTAACTCTCTAGCAAATCCTAACTTAAATACAACGACAGCTAACAAGACAATGGCGATATAGGCAAAGAAACCATACCACGGATTTTCTACAGTTGCTCGCATCAGCCATGTTGCCCCTTCTAATTCTTGTTCGGTTAACTGTTGGTTATCCACCATCGTCACCTAACCTTTCATCATACATCAGTCAATTATTTTACTGCTAACTTTCTTCGCTTTTCTTCTCTTTCACGCTCAGATTTAACGAGAATCTTCTTACGTAATCGAATAGACTCAGGAGTAAGTTCACAATACTCATCCTCGTTTAAATACTCAAGCGCTTCTTCTAAGCTCATGATACGAGGCTTCTTCATCGTAACTGTATTATCTTTATTAGCAGATCGCACATTTGTTTGCTGCTTCATCTTCGTAATGTTAACAGCAAGATCGTTATCACGTGTATGTTCACCAACGATCTGACCTTCGTAAATTTCAGTAGCTGGTTCAATAAAGATTGTTCCACGGTCTTCAACTTGCATGATTCCATACTGACTAGCCTTTCCAGTTTCCATCGATACGAGAACACCTTGACGACGACCACCGACTTGTCCAGGCATCAATGGTGCATAACTATCAAACGAGTGATTGATAATCCCATAACCGCGTGTTTGTGAAAGGAATTCAGTTGTATAACCAATTAAACCACGCGCCGGAACTAAAAATTCAAGACGAACTTGGCCACTACCATTATTCGTCATATTTATCATTTCACCTTTACGTTCCCCAATCGATTCCATGATAGAACCCGTATATTCCTCAGGAACATCGATTTGTACACGTTCCATTGGTTCTGATTTTACACCGTCAATATCACGAATGATAACTTCTGGCTTTGATACTTGAAGCTCGAATCCTTCACGACGCATATTTTCAATTAAAATCGATAAATGTAGCTCTCCACGTCCAGAAACAATCCACACATCTGGTGATTCTGTGTTTTCCACACGAAGACTCACATCTGTTTCAAGTTCAGATTTTAACCGTTCTTCAATTTTTCTGCTTGTAACAAATTTCCCTTCACGACCAGCAAACGGACTGTTGTTCACTAGGAATGTCATTTGAAGGGTAGGCTCATCAATACGTAAAATCGGAAGAGCATCTTGATGATCGACTGGGCAAACTGTTTCTCCGACGTTAATCTCTTCCATACCAGAAATCGCAATAAGGTCTCCAGCTTTTGCCTCCTGAATTTCTTGACGCTTTAATCCTAGGAAACCGAACATTTTTGTTACACGGTATTGCTTCACAGAGCCATCAAGCTTCATTAACGCAACTTGTTGACCAACTGTGATTGTTCCTCTAAATACACGACCAATTCCAATTCTTCCAACATAATCGTTATAGTCAAGCATCGTTACTTGGAATTGAAGAGGTTCGTCACTGTTATCAATTGGTGCTGGAATCGCATCAATAATTGTATCAAACAACGAAGACATGTTTTCATCTTGCTGTTCAGCATTCATGCTTGATGTACCGTTAATAGCAGAAGCATAAACAACCGGGAATTCTAATTGATCTTCATTTGCCCCTAAGTCGATGAATAGGTCGATGACTTCATCAACAACTTCAGCAGGTCGCGCGAAATCACGGTCAATTTTATTGACAACGACAATTGGTGTAAGGTTTTGTTCAAGAGCTTTCTTTAGTACGAAACGCGTTTGTGGCATACAGCCTTCATAAGCATCTACGACAAGCAGCACACCATCAACCATTTTCATGATTCGCTCTACTTCTCCACCAAAGTCTGCATGTCCTGGCGTATCCATAATATTAATACGTTTATCTCCGTAATTTATTGCTGTATTTTTAGCGAGGATTGTAATACCACGTTCTTTTTCAAGGGCATTTGAGTCCATCGCACGTTCATCAACTTGTTCATTATCACGGAAAGTACCTGATTGTTTCAAAAGTTGGTCAACAAGAGTCGTTTTTCCGTGGTCTACGTGGGCAATAATGGCGATATTACGTATATCGTTACGAGTTTTCATGTTATTCTCTCCTTATTTGTTCATTAACTGTACAAGTATATCATAATTTCATTTTATTGAAACAACATTCAAAGAAAAGTCGAATCTTACCTTGTTTTTATTCTGTTATGGACATACATTTATTATTCTACTTAAGATTCCTTACCATTATTATGAGGATTTCACAAGTCAATGAGGATGTTTAACCGATTTGTCACAATGTTGGGGTTTTTCTTTCTTCCTTTTCACGGTACACTAATAAAAGTGATTGTTTTCTAGGGGGGAAAGCGTGTGAAGAAGGAGAATATGTTGTTTCTGTCACTTGCAGTCATTACGGTCATTTGCATTATGAGTATAGGTGTTGCGATCGCTGAAAGAAGTCCTCTTATTGCATTATTAGCCCTTGCTGGTGTTTTTATTGCCACAGGACTTGGCTTTACTTTACGTAAAAAACTTAGAGAATCTAGTGAAATGTAAAAGAGAGTGACTCATTGTCACCCTCTTTTTCTATTTATGCCTTTTTAACGTAATACCTGTTTTTTCTTCTAACGGTCGAACAATGGCACATACATCTTGATCACCGTATTTTTCTTTTGCTTCTGCCACTTTTCGCTCTCCTAACTTGACCATTTCAAGTGGCATATCGATCTCCTCAGCAAGATCGAGTGCTAGACGAATATCCTTATGTAAGAGATTAATCGAGAAACGAGGCTCAAACGCGCGGTCCAAAATCGCATCAACAGACCAATCCATGCTTTTTGAGAAACCCGCACTTTTCTTAATTAATTCATAAGCTATAGCCGGATCGACGCCAGCTTTTTCAGCCATGACGTAACATTCAGCTAAGGCTGATTGATGAACACCAATTAACATATTGTTTAGTAATTTCACAACTGTTCCGCTACCTGTTGGACCGACATGAACAATATAACTTCCAAACGCCTTCATAATAGGTTCAGCCTTTGCAAACACATCCTGCTGTCCACCACACATAATCGTTAATGTCCCAGCTTTAGCTCCCATCGGACCACCACTCACTGGAGCATCGATAAAGGCAGCACCTTTTTCCATTAACAGTTTCGCAACACGTTCATTCGTCTCACGGTTAACTGTGGAATGGTCAATGATTATTTTACCTTCACTCGCTCCTGCAATGAGCCCATCTTCACCTTCATAAACGGCAATGATCGTCTCTGGTAAAGGCAAACAAGTCATGACGATATCAACTTGTTCCATCAATTCTTTAGGTGAATGCGCTTCCTTCGCTCCATATGCTATTGCTTCTTCTATAGGCCCCCTGCTTCGACTAGCCACAAATGTTTCGTATCCAGCGTCAATAAGGTGCTTAGTCATCGGAAGCCCCATCGTTCCTAAACCAATAAATCCTACTCGTTTCATCTATTACAGCTCCTCTCCTACATAGGAAGAAATGATTTCTTTATGAAGATGTGGCTTTCCAACGATAACAGTGCTTGAGGTTAGTAATGACAATGGCTCGCCTCTAAACGTTGAAGCTTGACATCCCACTTCTTCTAATAAAACAATTGCAGCAGCATAATCCCAAGGAGATAAGTTCACACTTAAGTATCCGTCAAGTCGATCTGCCGCCACATAAGCAATTTCAATTGCAGCAGAACCATAGGATCTTATGCTCCGCACATCTCGAACAAGTGCTTTTAACGGATTACGGTATTGATTTCTCTCTTCTACTAGCCACCTTGCATTTAAGCCTAGAATTGATTCATGAAGTGGTCTTTCTTTCACAGGAACAAGCTCTATTTCATTTATGTATGCACCGTGATCACGCACAGCGTGAAATAACTCATCCGTCATAACATCATACACAAGGCCAATCATGCCGACTCCATCATGATAGACTGCAACTGAAATAGCAAAATTGTACTTTTGATGAACAAAATTCATCGTTCCATCAATCGGATCAACAATCCAAACAGTACCATTTAAAGATTGAATCTCCTCAGCAACCCCTTCTTCACCAAGGAAATGATGCTCAGGATACGTTTCTTGAATATGTTCATAAAAAAATGATTCAATGGCGCGGTCAACTTCTGTTACTAAATCATTAGGATTGGATTTTGTTTCAATATGGATTGGATTTGCGAGTGAACGTTTAATAATCTCTGCGGCTTCATACGTCCATGCGCGTGCTACTTTTTCAAGCTCTAGCCAATTGATTGACATATACATACCCTCCTCAAAATGGAATGGAGCTAATCTATCTCTATTCATTATGACATAGAATAGCTATTTAGAAAAATCGAAATACATCGCTTTTTAAGAAACATGAAAAAGGTACAGCCATTATACTGTACCCATTCCTCCCTTTATAACACCCTTTATACTTCTAATAAAATAAGTTCTTTTCGCAATTGTTCAAGTCGATGTTTCGTTTCATTCATCATAAGCAAATCTTTCGCAAGCATAGCATCATGTAGGGTTGCAAGCTCATAGTCTATTTCGAGTCGCAACACAGGAATTCTCATCTCTCCGTCTTTACGTCTAAATGCTTGCATGACTTGTTCCATATGGCTACACTCCCTTACAATTATCTCGCCATTAGCTCGTTTATTTCTAATGACAATTAATTAAATTATTCAGTTATTTATTATAGCATATGTGAAAAACGGAGAAAATGCAATCAAAAAACACACTGAGAAAAATTTCCCTATATCAATTTTCCCATATGCAAATAAGTCGTTAAACAGAAGCGAGTTATGATAGGATAGATGAAAGACTAATAAAGTGAGGTTGAAATGATGAGTGTGACAGGATTTTTAAAAAGAGATTTTGATGTCTTTCTTCTTGATGGACTCGATGAGAGAATGGAAGGGATTCAGACACATATCCAACCAAAATTCCAGGAAATTGGAGAGATTTTGGCTAGTGATCTTTCGATGCTTGTTGGCAATGAAATGTATCTTCATATTGCCAAGCATGCAAGAAGAAAGGTTAACCCACCAAATGACACTTGGTTGGCGATTTGTGATAATAAAAGAGGGTATAAAAAGCACCCTCACTTTCAATTAGGTTTGTTTGATGACCATCTTTTTATTTGGCTTGCTTTGATTTATGAGCTTCCAAATAAATCTGCCATTGCCGACATCCTTTATAGAAAAGCTGATTCATTATTTGAAGAACTACCTTCAGATTATGTTCTTTCCCTCGATCATATGAAGAAAGATGCAGACGTTATTTCAAGCTTAGATAAGAGTGAACTGTACAGCCTACCTTAAGCGATTTCGTGATGTGAAAAAGGCTGAGTTATTAATTGGTCGTCATATTAAGCGAGATGATCCTCTTTTACAAGATGGAAATGCCCTTGTTGATTACGCAAAAGAGACCTATCAACAGCTCCTCCCGTTCTATCAAGTAGCTATGAGAACGGCTGAAACATCTCTCAAATAACCGTAACAAAAACAAGCACATGATCCTTAGTATACACGATCATGTGCTTGTTTGATTTTCTAAGCAGATCATCGAGTTCACCACCCGGGATCAGACTTTGACTGGATATTCTCTTCTTCATTTCTTTTAGTCAAGTAACAGACTTATGCTCCTTCTCGTGCTTTCTTAATGATATGATAGCAAGATAGTCCAAGTTCCTCATCATATTGTTTAAATAACTGTTTTTCCTCGCTTTTACTTGGGACAATCTCTTTAAAGCGACGATACTGAGCAAGAAGCTTCTCTCGATCGACTTTATTATGATGAGCTTTTTCAATCGTTTCAAAAAATTGAATGAACATCAATCACCTCTTCTGTTGACCAATCAAGTGAGATTGGCAATTTCTTTTCCAAAATGACTCACTCCTAACTTAATTCTCTCTTTTATTTACCACCGGTTGCGAATGTTCTTCTGCCTCATCAATGATACGTTTCATAAGCTCTGATACCGGCAGGACCTCTTGAATTCGTCCAACAACTTGCCCAGCCCAGCCAAAGCCCTCTTCCTCTTTTCCATTATAAATATAGGATTGGTTCGCTTCTCCACTTATATACATCTTTAATGCTTCATATGTAGGTTCAGATGCCTCAACTTCAAGAATCTTATCAGTCCAAGAATTATGAAGTGCTCGTGCTGGAGCACCAATTGAACGCTTAATTACTGTCGTATCTTCTTCACTTGCTGAAATAATCTTTTGCTTATAAACAGGATGAGCATGAACACATTCCTCTGTTGCGATGAATCTCGTTCCCATCTCAATTCCCTCTGCACCAAGAGCAAGGGCCGCCATTAAACCTCTGCCATCCCCTATTCCTCCTGATGCGATGACTGGAATGGAAACGGCATCCACAACTTGGGGAATGAGAACCATAGTCCCTGTGTCAGACCTTCCTAAATGACCCCCACCCTCTTGACCAACAACCATAACTGCATCAGCACCAAGCTCTTCCGCCTTCACTGCCTGTCTACGTGCTGCGACAAGGACCAATTTCTTAATCGACGTACCCTTTAACTGCTCAAAGATCGGTGCTGGATTCCCACCAGTCATTGAAATGACAGGTACGTCCTCTTCAATCGCCACGTCTAGCATATGCTCGAAATGAACGCCCGTGCTGACCAATGGCATAATTCACACCGAAAGGCTTATCCGTCTTTTCACGAACCTTTTTAATTTCTTCTCTAAGTTCTTCTGGAGATGATAATGACATCGCAGTGATTTGACCAAGACCACCAGCTTTAGAAACCGCAGCTGCTAATTCCGAATAAGCCAGGTAAGCAAGCCCACCTTGAACGATTGGATATTTGATTCCTAATAAATCAGTGACTCTAGTTTTCCACATATAATCTTCCCCCTTGATTAAAATAGAATAAAGGCCTTTTCTATATCTTATCCTATCATATTTACTATAGAAAATTTGGCTATGTCTACTTATATCCACTAAATTGTGACAACACTTTTATCGAGTACAAAAAATAAAGCTACATTAATTCATTTTTTGTTCATGCTTTAAGCATCATTCTTCTATGCACAGACGAGCATTTTTGATATACTCAATTTTGTTTTTATAAATATGTAGCTGATAAATGAGGTGAACCTGTTGTCACGACAACAACTTACTCCGTTGTTCACCGGTGTCCTACATCACGCCGAAAAACAACCTATTCAATTTCATATTCCTGGTCATAAAAAAGGAGCAGGAATGGATCCTGAATTCCGCCAATTTATTGGAGATAATGCTCTTTCCATTGACCTAATTAATATTGCACCACTTGATGATCTTCATCATCCACATGGTATTATTAAAGAAGCACAAGAACTCGCCGCCGAAGCCTTCGGAGCAGATCATACGTTCTTTTCTGTTCAAGGAACTAGCGGTGCAATCATGACAATGATTATGTCTGTTTGTGGTCCTGGCGATAAAATTATCGTCCCTAGAAATGTGCATAAATCCATTATGTCAGCGATTATTTTCTCTGGAGCAACTCCTATTTTTATTCATCCTGAAATTGATCCAGAATTAGGAATTTCTCATGGCATCACATCTGATTCTGTCGGAAAAGCACTTGAAGCACACCCGGATGCAAAAGGGGTGCTCGTTATTAACCCAACTTATTTCGGAATTGCAGGAAACTTAGAACAAATTGTTGAAATCGCTCACTCTTATGCAGTTCCTGTTCTAGTAGATGAAGCACATGGTGTCCATATTCATTTTCACGACAAGCTTCCCCTTTCCGCGATGCAAGCTGGAGCAGATATGGCTGCAACAAGCGTTCATAAGCTTGGCGGTTCGTTGACACAAAGCTCAATACTAAATGTAAGAGAAGGGCTGGTGTCACCGAAACGTGTTCAATCGATTATTAGTATGCTAACGACAACCTCGACATCCTATTTACTATTATCATCACTTGATGTCGCAAGAAAACGATTAGCAACCGAAGGGGAGAAGCTTCTAACCGAAGCGATCAAACTCGCTGAATCAACGCGAGCGCGAATTAATGAAATAGAACATCTATCTTGTGTGGGAATGGAGATTCTTGGAACGAAAGCAACATACGATATGGATCCGACTAAATTAATCATATCAGTTAAGGATTTAGGCATTAACGGATATGAGGTTGAAATTTGGCTCCGTGAACATTTTCAATTGAAGTCGAATTCTCTGATCTTTATAACATTCTTTGTATCGTGACGATCGGTGATACCCAAGAGAAGATGGATATCCTTATTAACGCGTTAACTCAGCTAGCTTCTGAGCACGGCAAACAATTGGGAACAGAATCAGTTACTCATGTATATGTTCCAGATATTCCTACCTTAGCCCTTTCACCACGAGACGCTTTTTATGCAGAAACAGAGATTGTTCCATTTAATGAATCAACCGGGCGGATTATTGCTGAATTCATTATGGTTTATCCACCAGGGATTCCAATTTTTATTCCAGGTGAGGTTATCACAGAAGAAAATCTTGCCTATATTCAAAAAAACATCAAAGCAGGCTTACCTGTTCAAGGACCCGAAGATGAGACATTCCAGACCTTAGAGTCATTAAAGAACATCAAGCGATTCAATAATAAACCATGTCCATTAGAAAAAGCTGAAAGACTATACCTATGTCTCTCAGCTTTATTATTTTATTTCTTCTGTTCAGTCATTTTACAATGTGCACATCCATTTCCCTTCGCATAAAGTTTTGTTACTTTCTCACACTCGAACACTTCGATTGTTTTATTACATGATTGGCAAATGATTGTACCCATTCTCAGCCATCCCCTTTATGCTAGTTTGTAAGCGTTTGCTTATAAGTATAATAATACATACTATTAAAGACGTCAAGCCTAAATTGTATAACACATTAAAAAAATAAATAGCACAATAAAAGAAGGTGACCATAGCCTAAGCATTCTAACCCTTACCACAATTTAATGGATGAAAAGATAAGACATACCCATCAATTGTGATTTTAATAGTTAAGAAGCTTATAATTTCCTTCTTTAAAGGTGAATGTGTTTTCTCAATATAACAAGTTCTCTTGTCACATACTATCTCATTTAAAAGCATTTCTTAGTTGCTTCTAAAACGGTAAAAAAAGCAGATTTTCATTTGAAAAACGAGATCTCCTCGATAGCTACAATTTAAAATTTCTTCATAAGGGATCGTTCTCTTAAATACAAGTCCAAACCTCTAAAAGATATCTTCATTCATAAATACTAACAGAAATCGATTTGTCCTCTAGCAAATTTCCTCGCAATCCCAATATAAAACTGATAATAACCTGTCACGACCAATAACGACATCAAATAAGTGTTAGTGATACGATAAACTCTAGCTTTATTCTTCTTTTATCTTATCATAAACAATTGTAAAAGGGTGTAACCTTACGACAGCTATTGTCGATTTTAGAGGTTAATCCTCATTTTCATCACCTAATCCCAAATTCGTTCTAACACTTCAAGTACTTCATCTTGTGTTAATGGCTTCCAAAATAATTCTCCATAGACAAGTAAATCCTGATGAAGGTGCAATTCAGATAAATCTTGATTGACAGCGCCGCTCGTACCAGAATTTCCTACATATCCAATAATCGTTTCTGCATTGACTCGATCACCGACTTGTACATTTTCTGGTATCGCATCTAAATGAGCAAAACGATTCATTACACCACCTTGATATTGCACCCAAACCTGTCTTCCTCTTAAACGATCAAAGATAAATTCTGGAGTCTCTCCAAGCTCTGAAGTATAGGCTAAATCAATGTTGCGCTCTTTCGGTGATTCATACTCCTCAAAGTCATGATCAGCTCTTACAACGACCCCGTCCCCCATCGCATAAACTGGGGTATTTGTATTAATATTGCCTCCAGAAGCAAAATCGTACCAATCAATTCCCTCGTGGAAGCCATTCCGATAAGCTCGCGGTGCTCCTGGTAAATGACTTATGATTTTACTAACTTGCGCATCTTTTATCGGCTTTTCTAAGAAAGATAGGTGTTCAACCATGTCATCAACAGTCCACTGTTCAAAATCAAACGATTCAGGAGATCCGCCAACTTTTTCGGTTGGTCCATACCATTCAAATACGACCTGATCATCGCCAAATTGCACAGGTACCCCCAAACCAATTTCAAGAAATTCAACCGTTAAATAAATCTCTTCCTTTCCTTCTTCCTCTTTAGTAATCAAATAAATATCCTCAGTAGGAAGATACTCCCCGTTTCTCTCCAATACTGGAACTTGATCAATTAAATAAAATTCATTCTCTTGAATGTGATATCGTTAATGTCCGATGAAGCTCATCGAAATGATAACTTCCGTCAACTATCTCCATTAAATCTTCGAGTGCAAAACGAGCCTCTGACTCAGTTATCTCAATTGCTAATTGCTTTTCATGTTCATTTTCTTCATTTACAACAGCTTTCTCGTCATTGTCTACTCCATCTTCATTAAGGGATTGATTTTGACAACCTACTATAAATAAAAGAATAACCGTGAACATAATCTTTACAACTACTTTCATTTTCTTGCCAACCTTCCTCTACAAATCGTCATATGTCGACTATTTTACCTTTTTTATTTATACACTGACAAGCTACGAACGGATCATTGAATAAATGAATACATTCCACAATCATCTAATGCTTTAACATACAAAGAAAACAGCAGAAGCGACGATCGCTCTTAACTGTTTTCGTTTTTTACTTTGTCTCAATTTGGTTAGGATCGACAATCTCATATCCTTTTTCTTTCAAGCCACTCACAATATTTTCGAGTGCTTGTGCTGTCCACTCGCGATCATGCATCAGTAGATTGGCTCCATTTGTTAAATAAGGTGTGTTCACCATAATATCCGCTAGAGCTTCCGCATTTTGATACTCTGTTTCCCAATCATAGCCATACGTCCAGTTCATCGATATCATCCCTTGTTCCGCCATAACTTCCTCAGACGTTTCTGTATTTACACCGAATGGCGCTCGATAAAACTGCGGACGCTCTCCGATTATCTCTTCAATTACATCATTCAGCTCCACAATTTCTTGGCGCTGTTCGTCCTCTGAGATTTGACTCATATTCGGATGACTCATCGTATGATTTCCAATTTCAAAACCTAAGTCATGAATTCTTTTAAGTTTTTCTTTTCCATCCTCATCCGCAATAAAATGCCCATTTATAAAGAAAATAGCATTTACATTTAACTCATGTAACGTTTCAGCCATCTCCACTGAAAATTGATGAGGGGCATCATCAATCGTTAATAATGCAACCTGCTCATTTTCATCTTGCAATGGTTGAACTTTCCAATTGTCTTTATTGATCTGATAACCTATCACCGGCTCCACTTCTATCATCTCGACCGGTTCCAACTCAGCTACCTCTGAAGCTGGTTCCTCTCCTCTTTCTTCCTGACTATCTACCTCAGTCTGCGTTTCTGTTGCTTGTATAGATTCCTCTAGTTCCTCCTGCACTGCCACTTGCTTGACAACCAGCTAGAATAAAGACAGCCAGGAAACACACCGTCATGTAACGCATGTTTATTCCCCTCCTACTTACATATATCCGACACCCATCATATCAAAGTTTCCTTGATAGGTATAGGTGAGTATAACAGGCATGCTTGTTCCCCATACTAAAAAGGAAAACCACTTTACGTTTTCATCACCGCACCATGTCAACAAAGCCACACATAAGGAGTTTATTACATATGAAAAGTTGGATTGGAAGACGGGTTATTAAGACAGGGGTTGCTGTATTCATTACAGCGTTCCTCTGCCATCTACTACATCTGCCTCCCACTTTTGCCGTTATCACTGCTATTGTGACGACTGAACCAACAGCAGCTATTTCTTTAAAGAAAGGAATGATACGTCTCCCTGCCGCAGCATTTGGCGCTACATTTGCCATAACAGCTAATGTTGTTTTTGGACAAAATGCTCTCTCTTATGCGATCGTTGCGATGCTTACTATCATCATTTGTTCAAAACTACAATTTGACACTGGAACGCTTGTTGCCACCCTTACTGCCGTAGCAATGATTCCCGACACAACAGATAATGCTTTGTTTGATTTCATCGCTCGTATATCGGGAACGTCAATTGGTATTTTCGTCTCAACCTTGGTGAATTTTATTATTCTCCCACCGAAATTCGGACCAATTCTCGTTGCAAAGGTAGATATTCTTTTTAAAAAAGCAGCGGATTATTTCTCTCATACGATTGAATCTCATTTAGTTGAGCAAACGCAAACAATTGACCGAACCCATTATTATCGTCATTTACTTGAAGAATTAACGAAAGCCTATCAACTTTCACAATTTCAACAAGATGAATGGCAATATAGACGTTCAACTGAATTTGAAAGACGTTCATTTGATTATCTGAAAAAGAAACTCGATTATTTACACCTTATCTTATTTCATTTAGGCAAAATTTGTCATATGAGAATCAATCAGCCTTTAACCGTAGCAGAAAAGAAACTAATTCGAGATTCAATTGATTCCTTGCGAGCTGTCATGTATGACCACTATCATCAAGTGACCACATCCCATCTCATTTCCATTGAGCAAATAAAACAAACAAGATCCACTCAGAAGCAACAAAGCACATTTGTTTCTCAACTTTTCCAAGAACTGATGTCGTTACATGTAGTCCTAACCGAATTATCATTAATAACAGCAGATGAAAGGCGATACTCGATACAAGAAACAAAATACCCACCTTATATTTTCAGAAAGAAACTACTATACGAATGACTGCATTTTGGGTATATAGGGAATAAATCAAGACATTATCAGCTTCTTAACTCTCACAGTTTTCCATATTGTTTGTCATGATTAGACAATTTATGCTATGGTTTACCTTGTGCATAAAAGTTGAAAGGTGGTATGTGGAATGAATAAAATAACACCAGTGTTTACAATTTCAGTTGCAATTGCCCTTGCTTTCATAATTTGGGGAGTGGCTGCTCCATCCAATCTTGAAACTGTCACAACAGCCATTCAAGGTTTTATTACGAATGAGCTTGGATGGTTTTACCTTCTAGCTGCAACAGGGTTTTTGATCTTTTCTCTTTATCTTATTTTTAGTCCGTATGGAAAAATCAAATTAGGAAAACCAGACGAAAAGCCAGAATACAATTATCTTACTTGGTTTTCCTTTTTATTCACTGCGGGGATGGGAATTGGCCTCGTGTTCTGGGGTGTCGCTGAACCAATGTATCATTT
This sequence comes from uncultured Bacillaceae bacterium, assembly GCA_963838465.1. Taxonomy (GTDB): domain Bacteria; phylum Bacillota; class Bacilli; order Bacillales; family Bacillaceae_D; genus Halalkalibacter. Next base: position 167,313 of record CAWIQZ010000017.1, on the reverse strand, counting down.
CTTTGATCCGCCATCTGCAGAACCTGGATCAAACCAAGCTGCTGGGGAAGCAATGCGTTATTCAATTTTTCATTGGGGCTTACATCCGTGGGCTATTTATTCAGTGGTAGCCCTTGCACTAGCCTATTTCCAATTTCGAAAAGATACACCAGGTGTGATAAGTGCCGTATTAGAGCCGCTTCTTGGTAAACGTACAAATGGCGGAATTGGCACAAGCATTAACGTTCTTGTCGTCTTTGCTACCATTTTTGGAGTTGCCACTTCACTTAGGCTTTGGTGCTGCTCAAATTACTGCCGGTGTTTTCTTATTTAGCGCCTGGCTTGCAAACAATGAATGGCACATTATTACAACTACTTGTTATCTTAATTGTCACTGCTTTATTTATGATCTCAGCTCAAACTGGTCTTAATAAAGGAATTCGGATTCTTAGTAAAGCAAATGTCTATCTTGCTGTTATTTTAATGTTATTTGTTCTTTTCTTCGGACCAACAAGCTATATTATGGGTGTGTTTACCCAAGGTGTCGGCAGTTATCTACAAAACCTTGCGGGTATGAGTTTTCGTTTAGACGTCTATAACCCGGAAACAACATGGGTTGAAGGATGGACCATTTTCTACTGGGCTTGGTGGATTTCATGGGCACCATTCGTCGGAACTTTTATAGCCCGTGTTTCAAAAGGTCGTACGATTCGAGAGTTCGTTATTGGGGTTCTTGCTGTACCAGCTGTATTTGGTGCTTTCTGGTTTAGCGTATTCGGAGGGACAGGCATTCATCTTCAGCGTGAAGGAACGGCTGATATTATGGGGATGATGTCAGATTTAGGAATGGAAGTAGCCCTCTTTGCTGTTTTAGAACAATTTCCACTCGGAATGCTCCTTTCCATTATTGCTGTTTTCTTAATTGCTTCCTTCTTTGTCACATCTGCTGATTCTGCTACTGTTGTACTCGGTATGCAAACAACGAACGGTGACTTAAATCCACCGAATTCGGTTAAATTCGTTTGGGGACTTATTATTTCCGCTACAGCGGCAGTCTTATTGTCTTCTGAGCAAGGTTTACAAGCCTTACAAACGGCAGCCATTATCGCCGCTTTACCATTTACATTCATCATGATACTGATGATCTTTTCTTTGATGAAATCATTACGAACTGAAAAACCTACACTTGCTTCGGAAAAAGAGCGTATCCGTCAAGATCGATATGAACTAAAACAAGAACGTGAAAAATTAAAAGAAGAAAAAATAGCGTTTAAAAAAGAAAAAGCGACTCTAAAAAAGAAGAATTAAAACGAGCAAGAAGACTGGTAAAAAAATAGCCAGTTTCTTGCTTTTATTTATAATATTTCTATTTGATTACATTTACATTATTAGTTGTCCGAATAGGTTTAGTACATGTTAAAATAAGGTATAAGTTAAATTAGATGTATTTTTTAACCTAATCAGAAAGTATAAAATCATGATACCTTTCTGAACGAATAAAAAAAGATTAAGGCTTTCGCCATTAAGGACTTGGCGATTAGCCCAGTTTTTCTAATAAGGAAGTGACACATGATGAACAAGTTTCTTGGAATGATGATCATTAGTTCTTTTGTTTTATTAAACGCTTGTGTATCATCGGCTTCGACATTAGAAAATCCTCTGGAAGGGTATACGGAAGAGACATTAACAGTCCTATTTTCAGACTCATCTACCTTACAGAATGAAAATGGCTATTACGAAGCCTTATTAGAGTTACAACGAACGTACTTAGCTGATACTCCTTCTTTTATTATTATTGACGCTACTGAACGTGAGATCATTCGCTATTATAAAATTGAAGAATTTCCAACTATGCTCGTTTTAACAGGAGAGCAAGAAAACCTAAGAATAGAAGGCGCACACTCAAAAGACGAAATATTAGCACATTTAATTGAAATATATCATTTAGAAAAAGAAGCCATTCTTCCTGTAAATCGTATTCTTTCTTAACTACCTTCTTCAGCAAAAAACCAGACGGATCTATCCGTCTGGTTTTTTGCTGAAAACATTCGTTTTACTTAGTGAATTGGGTACAAGCCAAATCGTTCTCGCTCATAATAAGCTTCCTCAGCTTTTTGCTTCATCTCTGACCAGCTTCCAAAACGAATGGAGTGCACGTAATGATGGTTGCTCTTGAAAAAGCTGCTCTAGCTTTTCTTCGTTTGGGAAACGCATGTCGACAAATTCCATAAGTGCCTCCCAATTCTCAAAATCAGTATATGCTTGCATAAATTGTTCTGTAAATAAGAGTGGATACGGAATATGAGCATGTGCTTTTGAAATGGCATTAAATACATTTTTAAAAGAATGTAGCATACAAAATCACGAACCTCTCTTAATGATTTCTTACAAATACTTAGCTTGTTGAAAAAGTTTTTAACGTAATTCTCAAGTACCCTCGTCATGAGGGCAAAAAGGCTACAATCAATAAATGTGATTGCAGCCTTCGGTTCTCCGATCAGCTTAAGTTCTTACTTATATATTATTCATATTATTCCTAGTTGTCAAGTAGGTTTTAGTGGAATAAAAAAAGCTGACGTTAAATCCCGAGAAAAACTTAGGGACTTATAACGTCAGCTTTTGCATTTTAACTTATTTTACAATATGAATTGGCGTTCCAAGAGCAACTTCCGCTGCTTCCATTGTAATTTCACCGAGTGATGGATGCGCATGAATCGTTAATGCGATATCCTCAGCCGTCATTCCTGTTTCAATAGCAAGTCCAAGCTCTGCGATAACGTCAGATGCGTTAGCACCAGCTATTTGAGCACCGATAACTAGTCCATCTTCCTTACGAGTAATAAGCTTCATGAAGCCATCTGACATCGTTAAGAGATAACGCACGGCCATTTGCAGCAAATGGGAATTTAGATGCAACGGCATCATACCCAGCTTCTTTTGCTTCCGCCTCTGTATAACCGACAGTAGCAAGTTCTGGTTCAGAGAAGACAACTGCTGGAATAGCCAAGATAATCAATTTCTGATTTTTCACCAGCAATCGCTTCTGCAGCAATTTTACCTTCATAAGAAGCTTTATGTGCAAGTGGTGGTCCAGCAACAATATCACCAATAGCGAAGATGTTTTTAATATTTGTGCGGCATTGCTTGTCTATTTTGATAAGACCACGATCGTCTAACTCAATCCCTACTTGCTCAAGACCAAGCTCATCCGTATTTGGCTTGCGTCCAACTGTAACAAGAACATAATCAGCTTCAAATACTTCTTCCTTGCCTTTTACTTCAGCTGTAACTTTAACACCGTCTGCTGTTTCTTCAACACCTTTAGCCATCGCTTCCATTTTAAAATCAACGCCATTTTTCTTCAAGCGACGCTCAACAAGCTTAGCCATTTGTTTCTCAAAGCCACCAAGAATTTGCTTCGTACCTTCAAGAACGACAACTTCTGTTCCCAAGTTCGCATAAGCACCTGAAAGTTCGATACCGATGTAGCCCCCACCAATAACAACCAACTTCTTAGGAACTTCTTTAAGAGAAAGTGCACCAGTAGAATTGATGACACGTTCTGAATATTTGAAACCAGGGATCTCAATCGGTGTTGAGCCTGTAGCGATGATACAATTTTTAAAATTGTATGTTTGTGCACTCTTATCATCCATGACTCGTACAGAGTTTTCAGAAGCAAAATATGCTTCACCACGTACGATTTCAACTTTATTTCCTTTAAGAAGACCTTCCACTCCACCTGTTAATTTTTTAACAACGGATGCCTTCCATTCTTGAACCTTTTCAAAATTAAGAGATACTTTCTCAGCAATAATCCCCATATCATCAGAATGCAGTGCATTATGATAACGGTGTCCAGCAGAAATTAATGCTTTTGAAGGGATACAACCAACGTTTAGACAAACGCCTCCCATTTCTCCTTTTTCAACAATTGTTACTTTTTGTCCTAACTGTGCTGCACGAATAGCTGCAACATAACCTCCAGGACCTGAACCGATGACAAGTGTGTCTACTTCATTTGCGAAATCTCCGACAACCATGCATTACCCCTCCATTAATAATAATTGTGGATCATTTAATAGACGCTTCACGTGGTTTAATGCATTCTGAGCTGTTACGCCATCAATCAGACGGTGATCATAGCTAATAGATAGACGCTAATACAGGTGCTGCTACAATTTCGCCATTTTTCACAACTGGCTTCTCTTCAATACGTCCAATTCCTAGGATAGCGACTTCTGGATGATTGATAACTGGTGTAAACCATAGACCACGAGCAGAACCTACATTAGAAATAGTGGCGGAACCGCCCTTCATTTCTGCACCACTAAGTTTACCATCACGAGCTTTAACTGCCAACTCATTAATTTCATCGGCAAGGGCAAAGATCGATTTACGATCTGCATCTTTGACGACTGGTACGAAAAGACCATGCTCTGTATCAGCAGCAATACCGATATTGAAATACTTTTTGTAGACAATTTCTTCGTTTGCATCATCAATTGACGCATTAAGTGTAGGATACTTACGAAGGGCTGACGTTAATGCTTTCACAACATATGGTAAGTAAGTAAGCTTTGTACCTTGTTCAGCAGCAACTTCTTTGTATTGTTTACGATGAGCAACTAACGTCGGAAACCTCAATTTCATCCATATGAGTAACGTGAGGAGCAGTATGCTTAGAGTTCACCATTGCTTTTGCAATTGCTTTACGGATTCCTTTAAATGGTACACGCTCTTCTAGTTCACCAACAGGAATTGCCAGTAGGCTCTGACTTTTTAGCTGCATCCGTTTTTGGTGTTTCTTTTTCCTCTGCAGACGTCTGAATCAGCATTTGTCTCAGCTGTTGCACCCGCCTTTAAGGAACGATTCGATATCTTCTTTAAGAATTCGACCATTTTTTCCTGAACCGTTTACCTTCTGAATGCTTACACCTTTTTCACGAGCATATTTACGAACAGATGGCATGGCAATGATACGTGTATCGTTATCTTCATCGTCACTTGTTGTATCAGCAGAAGCCTCTTTTGGCGGAGCTTCTTCTTTTTTCGGTTCTTCCTTTTTAGGCTCTTCTTTTTCTTCAGCTGGAGCACTTTCTTCTTCAGCTGGATTTGCATCGCCAGCATCAATTGTAACGAGTACATCACCGACAATACTAACTGTTCCTTCTTCCACTTTAATTTCTAAGATCTTTCCCGTCAACAGGAGAAGGGATTTCTACAACTGCTTTATCATTTTGAACTTCAAGAAGAATATCATCTTCTTTTATTTCATCACCTGGTTTAACAAACCACTTTACAATTTCACCTTCGTGAATACCTTCACCAATATCAGGCAGTTTAAACTCATATGCCACTTGAAGTGCCTCCTTTATTATGAACTCCTTAAGTTACAATTAGCGGAAAAGGAAAGACTCTCATCTTTCCTCTTCTTTTTAAAAAAAGGAAACCTAACATCTTTACTTTTCATTCAAATATCTATTGATTAGAAATTAATAACTTTTTTTGCTGTTTCAATTATTTCTTTATAATCAGGTAACCAATCATCTTCAACAGCTGCAAATGGATAAATGGTATCTGGAGCTGTTACACGAAGTACTGGTGCTTCAAGACTTAAGGATCGCTCGTTCAGTAATTTCAGCAACGACATTTGCCGCAATACCAGCTTGTTTTTGTGCTTCTTGAACAACAATTGCACGATTTGTCTTTTCAACAGAAGCAATAATCGTATCAATATCTAGTGGGCTGATTGTCATTAAGTCAATAACCTCGACATCAATGCCTTCTTTTTCAAGCTCTTCTGCTGCTTTTAGTGAAGAATGGACCATTGCTCCGTATGTAACAATAGTTAAATCCTTACCTTCACGCTTAATATCAGCTTTTCCAAGCGGAATTGTGTACTCTTCCTCAGGTACTTCCCCACGGAATGAACGGTAAAGCTTCATATGCTCAAGGTAAACGACCGGATCATTATCACGAATCGCAGAAATCAATAATCCCTTTGCATCATATGGAGTTGAAGGAATAACAACTTTTAAACCAGGAGTTTGTGCCATCAAACCTTCTAAGCTATCAGCATGCATTTCAGGTGTTTTTACTCCACCACCAAATGGTGAACGAACAGTAATTGGCGCATGTTGCTTTCCGCCTGTACGATAACGCAGACGATTCATTTGACCCGCAACAGAATCGAACACTTCAAATACAAATCCAAAAAATTGAATTTCCATAACTGGACGGAATCCAGTTAAGCCTAAACCAATTGCCAAACCACCAATACCTGATTCAGCTAATGGCGTGTCAAATACACGCTCTTCACCAAATTCTTTTTGTAAGCCCTCAGTAGCACGGAATACGCCACCGTTTTGACCGACGTCTTCACCAAACACAAGAACATCTTCATTATTCTTAAGCTCATTACGCATTGCATCCGTAATCGCTTGAATCATCGTCATTTGCGCCATAGCTTACTTCGACTCCTTTGCTGTATATTCTTCCATTTGTTCACGAAGATTTACTGGTAAATCTTCAAACATGAAACCGATTAAGATCCGTTACTTTTTGTTTAGGAGTTCCATCTGCTTTTTTCATTGCTTCTTTTATATCTTCTTTTGCTTGATCAACAATTTCATTTTCTTTTTCTTCACTCCATAAACCTTTGCTTTCTAAGAATTTACGGAAACGAACAAGTGGATCTTTTTTCGTCCACTCATCATCAAGATCCGAAGAACGATAACGAGTCGGATCATCTCCAGCCATTGTATGTGGACCATAACGATAAGTCATTGTTTCAATTAAGTGTTGGACCATCTCCAGCTAATGCACGTTCGCGAGCTTGTTTCGTTGCAGCATAAACAGCAAGAACGTCCATACCATCTACCTGAATTCCTTCAATACCAGCAGCAACTGCTTTTTGTGCAATTGTTTTAGCAGCTGATTGCTTTTCAACAGGTACTGAAATAGCAAAACGGTTATTTTGAACGACAAACACCGCAGGAGCGTTATATGCACCAGCAAAGTTCATCCCTTCATAGAAATCACCTTGGGAAGCTCCACCATCACCAGTATATGTGATCGCAATATTCTCTTTTCCTTTACGCTTAAGTCCAAGAGCGACACCAGCCGTTTGAATGATTTGTGCACCGATAATAATTTGTGGAACCATAATATTTAATCCATCTGGAATTTCTCCACCAGCAAAATGTCCACGTGACCATAAGAATGCTTGGTGTAATGGAAGTCCGTGGAAAACAATTTGTGGAATATCACGATAACCAGGTAAAATCCAATCTTCCTTTTCTAATGCAAACTGTGAACCGAGCATTGATGCCTCTTGTCCTGCAACGGGTGCATAGAAACCAAGACGTCCTTGACGGTTTAATGAAATCGCACGTTGATCCCAAATACGTGTATAAACCATACGACGCATTAATTCTTGTAACTCTTCATCGCTTAATTCAGGCATTGCAGCTTCGTTAACGACTTCGCCTTCTTCATTTAAAATTTGAAACGTTTCAAATTGATCTTCAACTTGTTCTAACGTTTTTGTACTCATTACCTTCACCTCTTCCTTTTTATTCAAAAAGATTCATTACAATAGTTCTTTCCATCTACGACAATGTTGGCAATATCCTTCTACATCCACTTGTCAATTCTCCCAATAGGATACCCAATCCCTACTAATCCATAACCATTAAGCTAAACAATGAAACAGGCTTATCTTTTATCGAATAGAGGTTCCCATAGTAGCATTTGCCCCTCGGCATGTGAAAAAAGATTGCCATTTGACATTCTCAGATAAAAATTAAACTGTATTAGTTATTTTATCTAGAGAGTAATACAATATAGCTTATGAAAATAAGTCTACATCACTTTATCGAAATCCGTCAATTCTTTTGTTTAGTCGTTTCCATCGAAAATATTTCGAGAATAAATTTAATCACTTCGAAAATTGTGTTATATATCAATACCCATTAATAATAGTACAGTTTTATGTCAATTCCTTTTAGAGAAAATTAGAATACCGACAAATCTTTACGTAGATAGCCTTAGCCTTTTTTGACCAAAAAGAAATCATTAATGTACGATGATGAGATATTAGAAAACTTCGCGTCGCTCACACGACGTGAGCGAACTTAGCGAAGTTTCTATGGTTTTAGGACATGAACGATTTTTGCAAGTTTCCTTGGTCTAACAGGACCTCAGCGCTTTTAGCAAAGTTTCTAATAAGTCAAATTTTCTTAGAGCAAAAAAAAGAGCAGCTGCTCTTGTACCTATTCATAGCGTACATTTAGCTCAGCTGCCTCATAAAATGATCGTTTCATTTCGTTATATTCATCTGTAGACTGATTAAATTGTTCTTTCTTCTCAGTAACATCCCTGTACGATTCATTCACTTGATCAATTTGTGCCTGAAGATCTTCCATTGTTAATTCTTCTTCTTTTAACATCTCAAAAAGGGCTCGATCTTTGTTTAGGGCTTCCGTATATACCGAATACAATTCTTGATACGTATGATAACGTTCTTCCATAGATTCGCTGAGTTCGGCAAGGGTTGAACTCCATTCTTCCTCCGCATCCCCCACCAACGATTCAATCTCCGAGAACTCTTGATAGCTTGCTTCTATGCTTTCCTTTTCCGTTTCAACCATCGTCAATCGAGATTCAACCGACACAAGGGCCTCATCAGCTAAAGAAGATATTTGCTCGAATTCATCCATTCCTAATGCAATGATCTGCTCAAAAAGTTCATTCTCTTTCTGCTCAGCCTGTTGTAACGGTTCCTGTTGCTGTTCAAAAGGTGCTTCAAGTTCAACTGCCGTCTCTAAATGTTGATAAACTGTCTCAGCTGGCTTTTCACCACATGCACTAAGCAATCCTAATGCAATCACATAAATCGGCATCCATTTCTTAAAACCCACCTGATTCCCCCCAATTCATTTATCTATACAACATACCATCCCACTACACTAAATCAACAAAAACGAAATGACAATACTTTTTTGAAACTTAAACGTTGCTAGTATATGAAAAGCATTTTTTCATTATGAAACTGTCTACAATATAAATAAAAAATTGCTAAAATAGGCATTCATCCAACCGCCCTCTTTAAATACGCATATTGTAGTTAGTGAATCGCAACCAATTGCGGTGCCAAGTTAAAAGGGAGGAATGTATGATGTACGGATACGGTGGAAACTGCTGTTACGATCCATGCGGGTATGGATATGGTGGTGGTCCTGTTGCAGGAGCAGGATACGAACCAGGTTATAGACATGGAGGAGCAGGAAAAGGCTTCGCTTTAATCGTTGTTCTTTTCATCCTGCTTATCATTGTTGGTGCTTCACGTTTTGGTCACTGCTAATGATAGAATGGTGTTGCAGAAGTAAGGTTACTCAAACTTACTTCTGTTTTTTCTGTTAAAAAAACGTTCTTATGTAAAACTACTTGATCTTTCCTTTATTTCTTCATAAAGTTAACGTAAGCGCAAAAGGAGTGATACATAGATGATAACGATGAAAGATATTGTTCGAGAGGGCAATCCTGTTCTTCGAGAAGTAGCTAAGGAAGTAACTCTTCCTGCAAATAAAGAAGATAGAGACATTCTTCAGAAAATGCTTGAGTTTGTTCAAAATAGTCAAGATCCAGAAATTGCAGAAAAATATGACCTAAGACCAGGTGTCGGTCTTGCCGCCCCTCAAATTGGCGTATCAAAACGAATGTTTGCTATTCATGTGACAGATGAACAAGATCAATTATATAGTATGGGTCTGTTCAACCCGAAAATTATTAGCCATTCTGTTGAAGAAACCCATTTAGATGGTGGAGAAGGTTGCTTGTCTGTTGATCGCGATATACCTGGTGCTGTTCCTCGTTACGCTAGAATAACGATTAAAGGCACAACGCTAGCAGGTGAAGAAGTAACATTGCGCTTACGAGGCTTAGTCGCAATTGTCTTTCAACACGAGCTTGACCACTTAAACGGAATCATGTTCTATGACCGTATTGAAGGCTTCCAAGATAAATTTAAAATCGATCTTCAAAAATAATCGTATAGAAAACTGTAGACCGTAAGCGAAATCGCTTACGGTCTTTTTTTATTGAGCTATGTATTATCACATTCTAATCTGCTTTTTCATCTCTTTATTCACTTTACTGTCGCCTTGCCAAAATCATTCCAATTATTCCCTTGAACAGAGAATCATGAACAAACACATACTATGCATAACAAAAACCTCTCTAGTTGGTCATTATTAGCATTTAAAATCATTAAGAAATCCAAATAACTTATTAAGGAGGGATCCTATGTTGAAGAAACTCCGCAAAAAAATTGTAAATAGTTGTCGTAATCTGTTACCAAAAAACCGCCTTATTGAAGTATAGTACCCAATTATTCAGTCTACAATGAATGCTTGTAGTAGTGAAATAATTGCCGAAGAAAATAAACAAACGTTTCTGAACCTAAAGAAAAACATGAAATACATCGCCAATTGCTTTATAATGAAAATATAACCAACGTTAAGGAGAGGTAGCACTATGATTTTTAAAGTATTTTTTCAAAAGAAATTTAATGAAGTTCCGGTTCGTGAATATACTGAATCTGTATTTGTGGAAGGCGAATCTGAGGCTGACGTGCGCAAGAAGCTTGCCCCACGGAACTATAATATCGAATTTGTCACACCAATCTCTGGGGCCTATCTTGAATATGAACAAAAAAGTGAAACATTCAAAGTGGAGTCTATTTAAGTAATGAAACAAGTGAAAAATAACCAAACTGCAGTTTTTGCTCTTGGAGGATTAGGCGAAATCGGTAAAAATACGTATGCCGTTCAATTCCAAGACGAGATTATATTAATTGATGCCGGAATAAAGTTTCCAGAGGACGAGCTTCTTGGCATTGATTATGTTATCCCTGATTATACGTATTTAGCTAAAAACGAAGATAAAATTAAAGGTCTTTTTATCACGCACGGGCATGAAGACCACATTGGCGGCATTCCTTACTTACTTAGAGAGGTAAACATCCCGATCTATGGTGGGAAATTAGCATTAGGTTTATTAAAAGGGAAGCTTGAGGAACACGGATTACTTCGCAAAGCAAAGCTTCATGAAATTCATGAGGATCAAATTATTAAGTTTACGAAAACCTCCGTGACCTTTTTTAGAACGACGCACAGTATCCCTGATTCGTATGGAATTGTTGTCAAAACACCACCTGGTAATATCGTTCATACAGGAGATTTTAAGTTTGATTTTACGCCAGTCGGTGAACCAGCTAACTTAACAAAAATGGCTAAAATCGGGGAAGAAGGTGTCTTATGTCTTCTTTCAGATAGTACAAATAGTGAGATCCCGGAATTTACAATGTCTGAACGTAAAGTCGGAGAAAGCATTGATACGATCTTCCGGAAAGTCGATGGTCGTGTGATATTTGCAACGTTCGCTTCAAATATTCACCGTTTGCAGCAAGTAGTTGAGGCTGCAGTTCATCATGGACGTAAAGTAGCTGTGTTCGGCCGAAGTATGGAATCAGCTTTGACAATCGGACAAGAGTTAGGCTATATTCACGCTCCTAAGAATACCTTTATCGAACCATCGCAATTAAATAAACTACCTGATAATCAAGTGACCATTCTTTGTACTGGTAGTCAAGGTGAACCAATGGCGGCACTTTCACGTATCGCTAATGGTACTCATCGTCAAATTCAAATTATTCCTGGTGACACTGTGGTCTTTTCTTCTTCCCCAATCCCAGGTAACACTTTAAGCGTTAGTAAAACAATTAACCAGCTTTATCGTGCTGGCGCTGATGTTATTCATGGTCCATTAAATGATATCCATACATCTGGACATGGCGGTCAAGAAGAGCAGAAGCTTATGCTTCGTTTAATGAAGCCTCAATACTTCATGCCGATCCACGGCGAATATCGTATGCTGAAAATGCATATTAAACTTGCTAAAGATTGCGGTGTTGATGAGAAAAACAGTTTTATTATGGATAACGGGGATATTCTTGCCCTTCATCCAGATGAAGCTGGCATCGTTGGTAAGATACCATCCGGCTCTGTTTATGTAGATGGAAATGGAATTGGCGATATCGGTAACATCGTTTTAAGAGATCGTCGTATCTTATCCGAAGAAGGATTAGTGGTTGTGGTTGTTAGCTTAAATATGAAAGAGTTCAAAGTAACTGCTGGACCAGATCTTATTTCTCGCGGTTTTGTCTATATGAGAGAATCCAGTGACTTAATTCATGAAGCACAAAAACTTCTAGCAACACATCTTCACAATGTAATGGAGCGTAAAACATCTCAATGGTCCGAAATCAAAAATGAGATTACCGATTTACTTGGACCATTCTTATATGAGCGCACAAAACGTAAACCGATGATTCTTCCAATCATTATGGAAGTGTAATCGTTCGTTCCACTGTTTGTTTTACAAATAGTAAGGGATAATACAATGGTTAAAACCCATCGTGTTATCCCTTTTTTACTGCCTAAAATTTAATATACAAGAATGAGATACCTCAAAAACAGGCTATTCATGAAACAATCGCTGCCATGTTCTAGGACCCACGATCCCATCTATTACAATTCCTTCTCTCCGTTGAAAATTCCGAACCTCTCTTTCAGTAATAGGACCATATAGACCATCTACACTAATATTGAGAGCTCGTTGGACACGTTTTACATCATCGCCTCTCACATATGGTGTTTGCAACGAGAGTAACCGTTCATAACGAGCCCCTGCAGATGACTGAACTCGATCGAGAGCTCGCCACGTTTGCGGACCAACAATCCCATCTACCATTAATCCTTCTCTTTGTTGAAATGCTTGAACCCTCTCTGCTGTCTCTGGCCCAAATATCCCATCAACAACCGCCCCAACTTTTTGCTGGACAATTTGTACATCCTCTCCACGCATCATTGGTCGAATGTAACGCAACATTCGTCTTGACTCCCCCTGGTATAGTTCTTCCAATTCATCAGGTTCATCCGTTGGGGAGCCTTGCTCTGGTTGTTCAGGCAGAGCTTGAAAAGTTTGAAGAGCTGTTCTCGTTTGTGGTCCAACAATCCCATCTACTAAAATCGAAGCCGCTCGCTGAAAGCGACTAACAGCATCAACCGTCAAAGAACCATAAATGCCATCAATTGGTCCTGGCTGAAAACCTAACTCCTCTAACCGTTCTTGTAGCGCCCTTATATCGTCTCCTTGATCCCCTCTAGTAAGAATCGTACGCTGTCTCTCTCCTGCAACATAAGAAGAATGAGAAGTCGTTACAGTAGATCGTGATCCACTTACTCCCTCTAATTGAATCCGGAAACTTTCCATATTAATAGATGGACATGGTTTCCAAGAATATCCTGGAAATTCACTATGTCCCCATACATTTTCAACTGGAATCGTTAGTTCGTTCATTAATCGTTTTGTAAGCTCGATAGTCACTTCTTTTTGCCGTACATCCAATGATTCATTTCGAAAATCCCCTACCATACAAATACCGACCGTATATCCATTGCTATTACCCACATGAAAGCTGACTACTTCTAAGTCATGACATAGGCTTACGGTACCATCCTTTGCGACCACGTAATGATAACCGATGCCTGGCCAACCTAACTCATTCACATGGTAACGAGCAAATGCTTCTGCACTACCAGTCATCGTTGCACTATGGTGAATCGCAATATTACGAATCGAACTCTTTGCTCTTCTCCGATAAGATCTCGAACGGTTTGCAGCAAGAGAATTACGTTTATCAATTACATTCATCATCTTCACCTCTCTTTATATATATCAAGAGAAGAAAAAAATGGTGAGACCTAATACACCGAGAAAATAAGAAAGAGGCTGACTACTATAAGCCAACCTCCATCATAACTATTCTTTAATTCCTAGCACTCGATTTACACGCTTTGTCAACATTTTCATACCGCCGCCACCAGCTTGGAAGTGACGTAATTGACCTTCTTCATCAAAAACATAATATGCTGGTACATACTCATTTTCAAATGCATCCGTTAGCTTGTGTTCACTATCTACAAAAATAGGTTGTGAAATACTATGCTCTTCTGCTACTTTCTTAATTTCATCTAAATCTAAATCTTTCTCAGATCTTGGCATGTGAACAGCAATCACATTTAACTTATCTTTATATTCATCACGAAATTCATTAACATTTGGCATTGCTTCTTTACATAAACCACAGCTAATTGACCAAAAGTGGATCAGTGTTGGTTTGTCACCTACAAGATCACTCTTTTTTAATTCACCATTTAACCAAGTTGTTGCCCCATCAAGCTCAGGCATTTGCGAACGTAATTTTAAAGCCATTTTATATTACTCCTCCTCGATACTTACTACCATTAATCATTTCATGTTATACCTTTTATATTTAGAGAAAAAAAGGCCTAACATTGCTGCTAGACCTCAACTTTCATCTTCTTAGACGTTAAGTGTTTCTTGACCTGGCTTCCAGTTTGCTGGGCATAATCCGCCAGTTTGTAGAGCTTGAAGGACACGAAGTGTTTCTTCAACATCACGTCCAATGTTGTTGTGGTTAACAACAGAGTACATTAATTCACCTTCTGGGCTAATAATGAAAAGACCACGTAGAGCAATTCCCTCTTCTTCAATTAGTACACCATACTCGCGAGATACAACATGATTAGTATCGGCAGCAAGTGGATATTGCAACTCGCCAAGACCATTGTCATCACGTGATGTATTGATCCAAGCCTTATGCGTATGAACTGTGTCTGTAGATACACCAATTACTTCTGCATCAAGGTCTTCGAATTCATCAAAACGATCGCTAAGTGACGTAATTTCTGTTGGACACACAAATGTGAAATCCATTGGATAAAAGAAAAGAACCGTCCACTTATCGTTCTTCATATTTTCTTCCAAGCTTACCTTTGCGAATTCTTTGTTTGGCATTACTGCATCCATTTCAAATCTTGGTGCTTGTTTTCCTACCATACGCTTATCAGTCATATGTACAAACCTCCTAAAAAATTAAAAATCTTCTACAGCCGTCATTATAAAAGAAGATTAATTACCAGTCAATATTAACTAATAATTAATATAAACAAAAATTGCCTCTTTATTCACAATTTAGAGACATATGTAGTATACCCTACTGCCCTTTATTTAAACGACAGGCATATTTTTTTATTATAACAATGTCTTCCTAATAAAGCGACTTATTTGCTTTTCATTCTCACTTGATGTTTCAGTCTTAAAAAAACAGGATATACTCCCCTATAGACTTTAATACTTGTTATATAAGGAGTGATAGGATGGAACAATGGTTGAATAGTTGGACTGAAGAAGCTTTTATCATTGGACTAGCGATGATCATTGGACAAGTATTGCTAGCAATTATGCTTTCTTAATTACCAGCGCCGTTGGAAAACGACTTATTAAAAGCGGATTCTCTAAAATGAAGAAACAAAAAAACATGTCTCCGGGACGGGTCAAAACATTAGAAAAATTATCCATCAATGCCTTTTCATATGTTCTTGTTCTTTGTGTTTATTACAATTGTCATCAGTATTTTCGGGCTTAATGCCACTGGACTTATCGCTGGTGCGGGTGTTGTTGGACTTGCTATCGGATTTGGTGCCCAAGGACTAGTTAGTGATGTTGTTACCGGATTTTTCTTACTGCTTGAGAAGCAAATTGATGTCGACGATTATATAACAGCCGGTAGTGTTGATGGTGTCGTTGAAGAGGTCGGATTACGTACAACGCAAATTCGAGGATTTGATGGAACGTTACACTATATACCTAATCGAGAAATTAGCAGTGTCAGTAATCACTCGCGTGGAAATATGCGCGCCCTCGTCGACATAAGCATTTCATATGATGACAATATTGATCAAGCGATTGACATTCTTCAAGTAGCTTGTGATCGATTAGCCGCAGAAGACGATTCGATCAAGGATGGACCGAATGTCATTGGTGTACAAGGACTTGGTGATTCTGATGTCGTCATTCGCATTATAGCCAAAACAGAAAATATGGCACAGTGGGCTGTCGAACGTAAATTGCGTAAAGAATTAAAGAAAACACTAGATGCAAATAATATCGAAATTCCATTCCCTCATCAAGTGTACATTGAAAAGAAAGAATCAATCTACTTAATAGACAAAGCGGATGTCTCATATAGAAAAGCTGAGACATCCGATCTCTTTTATTGCTGCAGTTCGACTTTCTCTTGGACTAGTTGGCAAATCTCCTGAGACGTCATTCCATGTGCATTAATGACTGATCCTTGAATTTCTGCATCTTGTACACCCATCATATTTTGATCTATCCCTGTAATCACACAGCAATCGCAGCCTTTTGCATCAGACTCTTGCTTTAGTTGAACCACTTCATATCCCATTGATTGTAGTTGTTGCGAAACATCTGTTAACGATTCTTCGACACCGATTCTTGGCATCTTAGCACCTCCGCTAATTAATGTATTTGCACTCCTTACCATCTCCAGAAATGAAAACTTTATTCTTTTTAAGAAACTTAACTTGCCGGAGAACTAATGCCCTAGTCTTTTTTGTAACATTTAAAAACAGCATAATCATATGCGTACAGTTAGCGAAGAAAGTGTTTTGTTAAACTGTTTTAAAGGGCAAAATAAGCTATTTGTTGATCACAACAGCCAGCTTATTCCAATTAACATCTCATGACTTGCTTTCACGTTCTATTAAGTAATCAATAATCGTTTGAACAGCAAATGGAATCGCCTCTTCTTTCGGCTCGAGTCGCGCATCATGAAGCCCATATTCGCTATCAACACCTAACCAGAACATCATTCCAGGGATCCGTTCAAGAAAATAACCAAAATCTTCTCCAGTCATAGCTTCTGGACAAATAACAAGATTAACCGATTGATTTCTTTCAGCAAATTCGATAAATGACGCGGTTACCTCTTCATCATTATACACTTGACAATAATTTGCTCCATAGTCAATTGACGCTTCGCACTCAAAGCCAACTTCAATGCCCTGAACAATGGCTTCAATTCGCTTTTTCATCAACTGCATCGTCTCAATAGAACGCGTTCTAATCGTACCTTCGATCACAGCCGTCTCAGCGATAATATTTTGCTTTGTTCCACCTTTAATCACACCAATTGTAACAACTCCAGCATCTAATGGATTCACATTACGTGAGACAATCGTTTGCAATTGGGTAACAAGGTGGCTTGATGCAACAACCATATCATTTGCAGTGTGCGGGAAAGCGGCATGTCCACCTTTCCCATTCAACCGAATAAACAATTCTGACGTATTCGCAAAAAGCAATCCAGGCTTTGTCGCTATTGTTCCAACAGGATACTCTGGAGCAATGTGAAGAGCGAGCATTTCATCTGGCCACCATTTCTTCAACTGCTCCGTTTCAAGCATCTGCTTCGCCCCACCTGGACCTTCCTCAGCAGGTTGAAAAATAAATAATTGATTCCACTTAGGCTGATTTTCAGCAAAATAACCAAGTACACCTAATGCAATTGTCATATGTAGGTCGTGCCCACATGCATGCATCGCGCCGTTATGATTCGAACGAAAACTCGTATAGCTTGTTTGCTCTTCAATCGGTAACCCGTCAATATCCGCCCGATAAGCGATCGTCTTAGAAGGCTCTCTTCCTTGTACATACACAAATATACCTGTTTTCCACGTCTCGATTGTTAAGAACTCATCGTTCATCTGTTCTATTTGATCAAGCAAATAGCGTTGTGTTTTCACTTCTTCATACCCTAATTCCGGAATCTGATGAAGCTCTCGTCTCATGTGAATAAGTTTTTCTGAGGAAATCATGATCATTCCCCTGCCTTTTGTAGCATTTGAATCTGTTCTTCTAATGCAGTCAATAAAAAAATCTACCTCTTCAGATTTCAAAGTTAATGGTGGCAGTAAGCGAATAATCGTTTGCTGGGTGACATCAACCATAATTCCTTTTTCAAGTAATTGACGTTGAATATGTTTAACAGCAGCAGCCTCTGCATGTAAGAGGATTCCGAGCATCATTCCTTTTCCTCTCACTCCCTTTAGGAGCTTCGGGTATTTCTGCTGTAAGTGTTCAATTTTTGATAAAAGCTGAGTAGCCATTTCCGCACCCTTAACAAGCTGACCTTCATTCATTAACACATCAATGACTGCATTACCTAAAGCAGCACTTAGAGGAGAAGGCGCAAATGTTGTCCCGTGGTCACCAGGCTTAAACAGGTGAGAAAAACGTTCAGCGACAATGATGCCTCCTAAAGGTAGTCCTCCGCCAATCCCTTTTGCAAATAAGATCACATCAGGTTCAATGCCAGCATGCTGATAAGCAAAAAATTCCCCTGTACGACCGATACCAGTTTGAATTTCATCCATGCAGCATAACACATTGTAAGTATGACAAAGATTTGATAGTTCTTGGAGATAGGACTTTTCTAGCGGTACGATCCCACCAGAACCAAGTACAGGTTCAACAATAACAGCAGCTGGTTGATGATCACGGAAAACCGCTTCAAGCGCGGACGAGTCATGAGCTTCCACTTCAAATACCGGAACATCTGTGACCGGAAAATCTTGATAAACACCAGGCTGTCTCGTTAGTTTAAGAGCTCCAAGTGTTCGACCGTGGAAGCTATTTTTCAAAACGACGACACCATGACGCTTTTCTTTTTGCTCTTTTGACCACTTATGAACTAATTTTAGTGTCGCTTCCGTTGCCTCAGCACCTGAATTAGTAAAAAACACTTTCCCAGGAATCGAATACTTGATTAAGCTCTCAGCAAGACGAATCGCCGGTTGATTATAAAAAACATTTGAAATATGAAGAAAGCTCGTACCTTGATCAATTAAAGCCTTCATTAATGCAGGATGAGAATGTCCAAGAATATTGACCGCTAATCCAGTAAATAGATCAAGATATTTTTTTCCAGCATCATCAATTAAATAATTTCCTTCCCCTCGTTCAATGACGATGGGAAGTCGTCCATACGTTGACATGATGGCCTGTTGGTCGCGCAAAATCCAATTTGACACTGCCTTGTTCCCCTTTCGTTCTATGTAAGGAAAGAGCCTTGTCGAAAGGTTATCAAACCTATCGACAAAGCTGCCTTCGTTTATTCTCACTTATTTAGTTATCTTTCTTATAAACGACGAAGTTCTTGCTTAATTTCTGTCTTACCTTTTGTCTTCTCATCTATCTCTTTAATCACTCGTGCAGGAGTACCAGCTACCACAGTATTTGGTGGCACATCTTCGATTACTACCGCACCTGCAGCGACAACAGCGCCCGCTCCAACCGTTACACCTTCTAAAACGACGCAATTTGCTCCAATCACAACATCATCTTCTACAACGACCGGCTTAGCAGATGGTGGCTCAATTACGCCAGCTAATACCGATCCTGCACCGATGTGGCAATTTTTCCCGACGGTTGCACGACCACCAAGGACAACATTCATATCAATCATTGTACCCTCGCCAACGACTGCACCAATATTAATGCTCGCACCCATCATAATGACGGCATTTTTACCGATTTCAACCTGATCACGAATAATCGCACCTGGCTCAATACGTGCTTCGATATTTTTCATATCAAGAAGCGGAATCGCTGAATTACGACGATCATTTTCAACGACGACATCCTCAATTTTCGCTTCATTTTCATTAAGAACAGCTTCAATCTCGCTCCACTCACCGAATAAAACACCAACATTACCAGTAATAAATGATTTTGTCTGTGCACCAAAATCAATTCCTGCTAACTCACCTTTAATATGTACTTTTACAGGTGTTTTCTTTTCACTGTTTGAAATAAATTGAATAATTTCATTTGCATCCATCATTTTCATTATCTTTTCCTCCTAACACTATTAAAACAATCTCTTCATTATGATAAAGATTCAAGCGACAAATTGCAATGAAAACAACGATTTATTCTTTCGCTATTTTCATAAAGAGAATGACCATTGCAAAGCATCAGCAGAATTTGAAAAACGTGGCTTATCGCCAATTCTTTACGGCGGAAGCCTTAATCTTTTTTAATCGTTCAAAAAGTAGTCAGGATTTTCATTCTTTCTGATTAGTTAAAAAATAAGATCGACCCTACTAAAGAGTCGATCCCCGCTCACCACAAATGTTATATAGCAAATTATTATATTTATTTTGTTATATAACAGATATTCCAAAAAAATTTAAGAAAAGGAATGGCTTTTCTTTTCGAATTGCGCTTCTTCAGTCGATCCCTTTAATGCGGTAGTAGAAGACGTTCCTCCAGAGACAACTTGTGAAATTTCATCAAAATACCCTGTTCCGACTTCACGCTGATGGCGCGTCGCTGTGTACCCATTCGCTTCACTTGCAAATTCAGCCTGCTGTAGTTCAGAATAAGCTCCCATGCCGCGCTGCTTATAGCCTCGAGCAAGCTCAAACATACTATGATTTAAGGAATGGAAGCCAGCTAGTGTAACGAATTGGAACTTGTAGCCCATTTTCCCTAGTTCAATTTGGTACGTTTCAATCGTTTCCTTGTCTAAATTAGCTTCCCAGTTGAAAGAAGGCGAGCAATTATAGGCAAGCATCTTACCAGGAAACTTTTCATGAATCGCATCGGCAAATCGTTTTGCATCCTCAAGAGATGGCTTAGAGGTTTCACACCAAATCAAGTCAGCATACGGAGCATAAGAAAGTCCTCGAGAAATCGCTTGTTCAATTCCAGCATTCGTGCGGTAAAAGCCTTCTGGAGTTCGTTCCCCTGTTATAAACGGATGATCAGATGGATCAATGTCACTTGTAATTAAGTCTGCTGCATCTGCATCCGTTCTCGCCACAACAATTGTTGCTACACCACTTACATCAGCTGCCAATCTAGCTGCAGTTAGATTGCGGATCGCTGTTTGAGTCGGGATAAGAACCTTACCACCAAGATGACCACATTTTTTCTCTGATGCAAGCTGATCTTCAAAATGAACACCCGCAGCACCAGATTCAATCATGCCCTTCATTAATTCAAAGACGTTAAGCTGTCCACCAAATCCAGCTTCAGCATCAGCGACGATTGGTGCAAAATAGTCAATGTCCCCTTCCCCTTCCATATGCTGAATTTGATCAGCACGCTGAAGAGCTTGGTTAATTCGTTTTACAACATTCGGCACACTATTTGCAGGATATAAGCTTTGATCTGGATACATTTGCCCTGCTAAATTCGCATCAGCAGCAACTTGCCAACCACTAAGATAAATAGCTTTCAATCCTGCTTTTACTTGTTGTACAGCTTGATTCCCAGTTAATGCTCCTAAGGCATTCACATAATCTTCTCGATTCAACATTTCCCATAGCTTTTCTGATCCTACTCGCGCCAAAGTATGGTCGACTTGCAAGGAACCGCGCAGGCGAACAACATCCTCACCTGAATACGTTCGTTCAATCCCATTCCATCTTTCTTCTTCTGCCCATCGCTGCTCCAATTGTCGTGCTTCCTCTTGAATTGATTGTTTCGTCATGTTACCCTCTCCCTTTTTACTCATTATTTTTGAATGGTCAATCAATTTTTATTCGATAACTGCATAACTATTATAAATCTAATCTGTATTAATACAGTTATCTTCTTATTAATTTATAATATAACAGTATTGAATTAAAAAGCAACTGTTTTTTTATTTTTTTCTGAATCTTCTTCTTTTTACTATTTGAAATCGAACGAACTTTTCTCATCATTTGATATAGAAACGGTAGACTGATTACATGATCGAGCTAGCCGTTTATTAAAATAAACTCTTAATAAACGTACAAAAAGGTCTACTCCAACTAGCTACAATTGTTATGCGTAGCATTTACCGGAAGCAGACCTTTTCAACCATCATGATTAAGCTTATGCATTACATCTTTTGTATTAACCATCCATATAGGATCGTTTCACTTTCTGATTTTGCTTCAAACATCAGTTCATATTGATCTAACTCATATACAAACATCCAATATCCATCCATGTTATTTAATTCACTTCGATCTGGAGTACCTAGCTCTCTTTTTAAATCTTCTTCTGTTAATTGTCGATCTTCTATATTTAATGCAATCGCTACACTGCGATCTGTCATTGGATTAATAAATAAAGTCAGATCCCCATAATTCCAATAGTTCCCTCCTTCATAACTTCCTTGATCTAAAGGGGGTCCAAAAGTCGCGCTTATTTCTTCGCTCGATTGACCAAGATCAAGTTGCACAGGCGCAAAGACACCGTCGTAACCTTGCTCAATCCATGAAAACGTAAGAAATGATCGGTCACTTGAGCCAGTAGAGCTATCCTCTTCTTCATTCTGCACATTATTCTTCGTTTCACCAGATACTTGCCCACACGCTACTAACAGAAGGACGAAACAAATGCCGACCCACGATTTCACTATCATCGTTATTCACCTTCCTTTATTCAAATGATTGCTACTAAAAAAGTGACAAGCAACCGATCTATTTATCATCTATTATTTCATCTCAATGACTCATTATATGTAGCTCGTACGGTTATATATGAGAACATTCCCTTATTGACGCAGATTAAATCCTTTTTCACCCAAAAAGTTAGACGTTTGGAGCCAAAAATAAATAGAAAAGAACCTAAGACTACTATCTCGATAGCCGCCTTAGGTTCTCCTTTTTCATTAGTTAAGTATTTTGTCAATAAAAATCGTCGTTTCCTTTGCTAAATCTACATGCTTTACTTCATAATCCTCAGATTCAGATCCAGTCACTTGAAAGACTCGGATAATAGGACGTTGAGGTAATCCAGAATGTTGACCAACTACAATTCCTGTTTCATTCGTCGATAGTTTCACTTGGCTTCCGGTCGGATAAAAGGCAACAGCTCGTAAAAAACGCCACATAACCGGATGAGAAAACTGAATATTCGTCAACCCAAGTAAATATTCACACGCCTCATGCGGATATAGACTTCGATCATTTAAACCAGTAGAGATCAAACGGTCATACACATTCGCAATCGCCACAACTTTTGACAAGTAATGAATTTCTTCATCCTTCAGCTGTCTAGGATAGCCAGTTCCATCTATATGTTCATGATGAGTGAGAGCGATGTGGGCAGACAATGTACTAATTTCTTTATTTTTTCGTAAAGTATTAAAACCTTTCCACGTATGATCATCCTCCATTTTTTCTACTTCAGAATTACTTGACGGAATAATTTTTCCGATATCATGAAGAAGAGCACCAACTGCTAGCTCCTGTAATTTCGTTCGATCGAGTCCGACCTTGACTCCTAATATCGTTGAAATAATACATACATTAACAGAATGGATATAAAGATCATTATCTTCTGTTCGAATGTCTGTTAAGCTTAATAGGATTTGATGATTCATTAATACTTCGTCTACAATACTCTTTATAGATTTTTGAATCGATTGAAAATCAAGATTTTTCCCAGATTGAACAAAATGAAAAGAATCTTTTAATGTCGCAATCGTTTCACGCTTAACCGATTCAGATACAACTTCTTCTATCTCAATATCTTCCACACGTTCATCTATAATATAGATGGCTTGTACCCCCATGTGACGAAGTCGAGACAGTATTCCAATTGTCAATTGCGCACCTTTTTGCAGTAACACTCGTCCATCACTAGCAAAAATATGCTTCCCTAATCGTTCCCCTTGTTGAACATTATCAATTAATGTATATCTCATCATAAACTCCCTTGATGGTCATTTCTTTTATTATAGTTGATTGAAACTGTTTTGAACATCTTATCAGAAACGTTAGCAAAAATGATTTTCCATTTTGTTATGAATACATAGACATGTTATCCTTCTTCTCATTTCAAATGATCAACTAAATAAGAAAACTGACATATCGCTAAGTCTTTATAACGAAAGCTTTAGTCTTTTTTATCATTCAGAAAGTTACCATGATTTTTATACTTTTTGATTAGCCAAAAGAAAGAGCTCAGCTTTCGCTTGAGCTCTCCTTTTTTATTTTCCCTTCAAATTGTTTCATCTGCTCTTCATTTTCAAGGTAGATACTACTACTAGGAATGGATACTGATACTCCTTCTTCTTCAAGAATTTTAAGTATCTTAAAGTTTATTTCTTCTTTCACTCTAAACCATTCAGCCCAGGCTGTCGTTTTCGTAAAGAAGTAAAGAAAAATATCATAACTAGATTCGTTAAATTGATCAAAGCGAACCATAATCAGATCTTGATCAACTTCATCATTAGAACGAAGGAATGATTCAATTCTTCTTGCACATGTTTCAAGCTTCTCACTAGGAGTACCATACTCAATCCCAAGTGAAAACGAGATGCGTCGCTTTTTCATTTGCGACCAGTTTGTTATTGGTTCGTTCGATAATGTCGAATTTGGTACAGTAACGACTGCGTCTGAGAACGTTCGAATTTGCGTACTACGAAACGTAATATCTTCCACAACTCCTTCAACAGATGGGGTTTCAATCCAATCCCCTTTTGAGAAAGGCTTCTCCGTGATAATAATAATTCCACCGAAGAAATTTCCGATCGTATCTTGAGCAGCAAGCGCAAACGCAAGTCCGCCAAGTCCCAGACCAGCTATAAACCCACTAATATTATAGCCCCATTCACTTGCAACAACAACTACAACCAATGCAATAACGGCAAAGCGTACTAGTTTAGAAACAAAAGGAACAAGCATGCTATCTTCATCGATTTCAACTTTCCTCGCAAACCTTATAAACGCCATTGAGTGTACAGATGTATAATTGTAAAGCCCCCAGCCGATCAACATAATGATAAACGAGCTATATAAATTCTCGACAAACTCAATTGTTGTAATGTTGAACGGCAAATAAACAAGAGCTAAGTATGTTCCTAAGACAACCCAAAACGTTCGCAACGGTCGCTCATATGCCAATAGAATATTCGTAAATACCTCAGTCGGTGTTTTTCGTGAGAACACGACAATCATTTTAAAAATATATGTTGTAAACAGCTTACGAAATAAAAGAAAAACCAAAAATATAACTATTGCAATTCCAATGTCTGTCCATTCTATCCTTTCTAAGGAACGGACAAAGGCATCCCATCTATTCATCAAATCCCACCTTTATCACTTAGACAAATAGTTTAACATAGGATAGAGATTGTGGATAGTATCGTTTAAGATAGCAAAAACAAAAAAACCCTCATCTCTGAGGGTTTTTATCAATTAGTAGCCTTTTTTAACGTTAGCAGCTTGATCGCCACGGTCGCCTTGAACTACATCAAATGTAACAGCTTGACCTTCATCAAGTGATTTGAAACCTTCACCAGCGATAGCTGAGAAATGGACGAATAAATCGTCACCATCTTCACGTTCGATGAAACCGAAACCTTTTTCTGCGTTAAACCATTTTACTGTACCTTGAGACATATTGTTTTCCTCCTGTAGTGTGAAATCCACACAATTTATTACTATTCTTGTCATTAATAACATTCAAGAGGAAACTTGATTAAAAGCAATCCATCTTTATCCTAAGAACGATCAAAAATAAGTTAACCTTAGTATAGCACTATCACCGACAAAAAGATAGCATTTAATAAAAATAAAGAAAAAGCAAAGCAAACCTTTCCCTTTTCAGCTTCAATAAGCTTGTTTCATTTTTACCTATTATCCATTCACTTTCTTATTCTCAATCATATTTTTTATCATTTCGATTTCAAAAAATTTCAAGCTTCTCGAAAACTTATTTTCAAAGTAAGTAATTAGTTTATTAATTTTCATTTCATTTGTCATTTTTATACACCTCTTGATTTTGTCTACACGTAACTAATACCCGAGCTATAGAAACGATAAACAACTTTTCTTTCTTGCTAATTAAATGATTTGAAGTCGAAAAAGTTATTAAAGAAACACCGACAGGCAACTTCAGCATTTTCGATGATGTACACTAAGTAAAAGATATCTTATATAAATAGCAAAAAGCCAGCATTTTTGCTGACTCTTTATTTTACTCATTTTTCTTCTTATTCATCTCTGCACGCTTGTCAGCTGCCCTCATACGAGCGATAGCTTCTTTATCGTTTGCATCAGCTAACTCATTTGAAAATTCAACTTGATCGTATTTTCCTTGTTGGATATCCTTTTTTCCACTCATTATATTCCTCCACTTTGATTCATTTACTCTCAGTCATTTACTGATCTTCCATCTACTTATTATGAGCTGTTACAAACAAGTTATGAGTGGTAGGATTTCCCGAATGACTATTTTAACGATACCCTTCAAAATAAATTCTGCATTGGATAAAGTATAATTTCGTATGCAAAATGGAAATATACTATCATATTTCGAATGATAAGGAGAAAAAAATGGTTGCTACTCAAAAAGCAGAAATTGCTCATTTAAAAGCTAGTCAGCTTGAATTCACAAATGCTTGGTATCATTATTGGCATCAATACTCTAATTTAAGCACCTGGGAATTCTGGGTAAACCTTGCTTTACTCGTCATACCACTGATTGTACTTTATCTTGTAATTGATCGAAAGAAAGCATTACTTTTAGGTTTTTTTGGATTTAATGTCCATGTATGGTTCACGTATCTTGATGCATTTGGCGTAAGCAAAGCATGGTGGTTTTACCCTTACAAAGTTCTTCCAATCATGCCGGTTAGCTTTGCTTTAGATGTTTCATTTATTCCAGTCACATACATGCTTGTTTACCAATGGATTTTGCATCATCAAAAAAATTATTATCTGTATATGTTCGGACTTAGCCTATTATTAGCCTTTATCTTTAAACCACTTATGTCAGCTCTTGGGCTTTTTCAATTAAGTAATGGCGCGAATTACTTTCATTTATTTTTAAGTTATTTTATCGTCACAATCATTTCTAAAATGATTACGAATGTTTTTATTTATTTTGAAAAACAATCAAAAGAAACATTTTCTTAAAGCTTCAGTGCCATTTATCTTTTGTTAAAAACCTAGGTTAATTTCCAAATATTAGTATTTTATAATCATTTATAAAAACTCAAGTCAAAAACCTTCCATTTAGTATAACGGAAGGGTTTTGTGACAACAGAATTATTTACTTTCTATAATTTAAATTTCTTCACAGATTCCTGGAGATCTTCTGCCATGGCTGATAAGGTCATTGATGCTGAAGCAATCTCTTCCATCGTAGCATTTTGCTCTTGCGCCGAAGCTGCAACTTCTTGAGAATAACCCGCTGATTCCTCTGCAATTTTCGATGCATCATTAATGTACGTCACCATTGTTTCCATTTCAGCAGTTATTTGTTGCACAGCTGCTGATACTTCTTCAATTTGTGCCGTCACTTCAATAACAGATGTTGAGATATCTTCAAACTCATTACCTGCTTGACCTACAGATGTAATCCCATCCTTTACTGCTTCCTTTGTCTCATTCATTGATAAGACCGATCTACTTATATCATTTTGAATATCTTGAATTAATTGTCTAATTTGACTTGCTGAACTACTAGATTGCTCTGCTAGCTTACGTACTTCATCAGCTACTACCGCAAATCCCTTTCCATGTTCCCCTGCTCTTGCTGCCTCAATTGCCGCATTTAACGCTAGCAAATTAGTTTGTTCTGCAACCGCAGTAATAAGTGAGATAATTTTACCTATTTCATTTGATTTGCTACCTAATTGCTCAACAACCGTTGAAATTTCCCCTGTTTTATCATCAATTAAACTCATTTGCGATACCGTTTGTTGAATAACGTCATATCCACTTTTTGACTTTTCGCTTGTTCTCATTGAGGAATGATTCACATTTTCAACACTTACAGCAATTTGTTCCATACCAGATGAAATTCCACTTGCTGCTTGATTTGCTTTCATCGTTGTACTTACTTGATTTTCAGAACCTGACGCAATCGACTGTATCGATTCAGAAATTTGATCTGTTGCCTTGCTCGTTTCCTCTGCGCCAGCTGATAGCTCTTCTGAAGAAGCTGCTACTTGTTCTGATGTATCCATGACTTGTTTAATAAGAGTTGCTAAATTATCTCTCATTTGATTATAGCTTTGTGACAATTGACCAATTTCATCTTTTGCACGATCATCTAAGGTAGTGGTAAAATCACCATCACCTGCATTTTCAAGCGCATTCGCAACTGTATTCATACGTTTCTTCAGTTGATTTGCGAATAAAAAGACAATAACAACAGCTAAACCGATCCCAATCACTAATACGATTAAAAACCCTTTGAAAATATTGCCAATTGTCTCATCAATAAAAACTTGAGAAACACCGACAAACCACATCCCGATCACTTCACCATTTTCATCAAGTATCGGTTGATAAGCAGTCTGATTCATTGTACCTGCCACGTTTGCTTCACCAAAGTAATCCTCCCCACCATTTAATACAGTTTGAATCACTTCATCAGAAGGCTTGAGTCCCTACCACTCGATCACCGTCGACCACAACATTCGTACTTACTCGAGTATCACCTTGGAATATTGTTACAGTCCCACCAGTCATGTCGGCAATATAATCGACAATTTCATGGTTATCACTAACCAGGAAATCTCCCTTATATAATTGCCCACCCGTAATCGTCCATTCACCAGGAAATTCATGATTGATCGCCTGATAGGATAAATACATATCCGATTGTGCTTTTTCAATGGCACTCTCTTTTACACCTGCAGTGACAAGAATTTGAATGACAATACCAAGTAAGATTGAAAAAACAAGTAAGATGAAAATCACTAAAGTATTAATTTTCGTCGCTATTCTAAAGTTGTTAAATACTCTCATGGTTCTCCCCATCATTAATCTTAATTTTAAATTAGAAAAGATTAATCAATAGAAATCATGTGAACTATTTGAAAAATATGTCTACTGTTAACATTTCTTTCCTCTCTTTTAAATGATATCCTCGATTAATTCTACAAGAAAAGTCAGATCTTACAATATTCAATATATTTATACAATCTTTGACTATTTACTATACATTAGTTTGATCTACCATGCTCTCTTAAAGATTTTCATGACAAAGCTCATTAATTTGTTAATATTATTCATTTGTAAAAGTTCATTTAAAAAAATAAGGTTAAAGCTGAATTAACAGCTTGACCTTATTTATCACTAGATGAATGTTTTTTTGTTTCCTTCTTGTTTCTTTCTTCCTCTGCTTCTTGTTTAATTTCCTCCAAAGGCAACTCGTCAACTGGCATGAGGACTTGATCTCGCTCTTTCTGTTTCTTTTTATCCTGTTTAAATGCTTTATCTTTATTATTTCGATCCTCTAGAATTTTTTCTTTTTCACGATTTTCCATAGTAATCCCTCCTTACTATGTCAACTTCCCGACAGTGGCGTCTCTTAAACATCCTAACTTTACTTGTTAATTGGGCTCAACATGGACATGAGCATCATACACTCCATGTTCCTTTAATAAGATCTCTTCAACTTTTGTTGAAATATCGTGAGCATCTGTTATATTCAATTTAGCATCTACCCCGATCACGATGTCTACAACAGCGTTATTGCCATACTTTCTTGCTCTAATTACTTTTACATCTTCTACACCGTAAATAGAAAGAACACTTTCCTCATAAGATTCGATCTGCTTTCTCATCAAATCCATCTGTTAAATGATGAGATGCCTCTCGAAATATTTCCCATGCTGTTTTACAAATAAGAATCCCTACGACAAATGCTGCCAGTGGGTCAAGCCATGGCAGACCTAATTGAGAACCAAAAATCCCAATCGCCGTTCCAATACTAACCCATGCATCCGAAATATTATCTTTTGAGGCAGCCATCACAGCTTGAGCTATCAATTTTCTTGGCTAAATTCCGATTGTATCGATAAACGAGATACATCACGCCAGCACTAAAAATACCCGTCCATGCAGAGATCATATCTGGAGACTTATTTTCCCCGATGAAAATAGAGGTAACAGCTTCAAATAAAACATGAATACCGACAACCATCATAATGAAGGAAGCGACTAGTGAAGCGACACTTTCAGCTTTAAAATGACCATAATGATGATCATGATCAGGAGGTCTTTGAGATAATTTAAGACCGATCAGAACGGCAATCGAAGCAACAATATCCGTTGCATTGTTTAAACCGTCTGCTCTCAAGGCCGCTGAATTCGCCTCGTACCCAATAAATAGCTTCAATGCTGATAAACAAAGATAAGCAACAATACTAATAATCGCTCCTCGTTCACCAAGCTTTAAGTTTTTATATTTTTGTTCATCCATATATGTATCCTCCGCTTTATTTACTCGAATAGAATATCAAGTAAATAACGAGTGGGTCTATAGCAACCTTTTTTCCTTCTTCTAGAGTAGTTACAAGCGGTAAAAAAAGTTTCTCAAGGTAAATTTTAGATGCATGTTATTTAATTCACCATCTTACTTACATCTATTACAGATAATTTTACCAATTTAACGTATTTATATTATTTTATCTTCCTACCACACCACATAAATAAATAACCCACTCTAGTTGAGAAACCAGAGTGGATTTTCATCAAGAGAAATGCCACTATTTTCGTTATAAAGCACGTTTCATTAATACGGATCTGCTTTATGTCCTTTTCGTTGAGCGCTATACATGGCTTTTTTGGCCTCAACTGTCGTCGTGTGGTCATTCTTCTGATTTTTCATCTCTTTCATCGCTTTAGCCAAACCTTCTGATACACGACTCCCATAGTCTGGATCTGCTTTTGTGAAATGCTCGATCATCTGTTGTTGAATGTTCTCATGACTTACTTCCAGGGCAGCAACAAGATTACTGATGAGCTCCTCTCTTTCCCATTCTTCAAAATGTCGATACGTCTCTCCAACTTGTCCATAATGATTCGTACGCTCAATAGATTCCCGAACAATTTATCATTGTAATGAGGCTGATGGATTTTGCCAACTTGTTTCGCTTCCTTTAACCCATCTAGAATGGAAGGCTCATAATTAACATGTGGATTGCTACCTGAAGGAGTATCGACATAATAAGCACTCTGTCCGTCTCGTTGATTGGTTGCTACACGTTTTTTCGGTGCATTAATCGGCAATTGCAAATAATTTGCGCCTACTCGGTAACGCTGCGTATCTGAATAAGAATAGGTTCGACCTTGTAGCATTTTGTCATCAGAGAAATCAAGCCCATCTACAAGCACCCCTGTACCAAATGCGACCTGCTCCACTTCTGCAAAATAATTTTCAGGGTTTTTATTTAGCACCATTTTCCCTACTGGAAGAAATGGAAATTTATCTGTTGGCCATAGCTTTGTATCATCAAGCGGATCGAAGTCCAACTCTGGGTGTTCGTCATCGCTCATCATTTGCATACAAAGCTCCCATTCTGGGAAATCACCTTTTTCAATCGCATCATAAAGGTCCTGAGTAGCATGGCTTGTATTTTCTCCCTGGATTTTTTCAGCTTCTTTTTGGGTAAGATTTCGAATGCCTTGACTGATTGGTTCCCAATGATACTTCACTAAAACAGCTTCACCGTCCTCATTAACCCATTTATACGTATTAACGCCCGAGCCCTGCATTTGACGATAATTTGCCGGAATACCCCATGGAGAAAAGAGAAATGTAATCATATGGAGGGACTCTGGTGACTGCGAAACAAAATCAAACATTCTTTCTGGGTACTGGATATTTGAAACAGGATCTGGTTTAAAAGCATGAATCATATCTGGGAATTTCAATGGATCACGAATAAAGAAAATCTTCAAATTGTTTCCGACTAAATCCCAGTTTCCATCCTCTGTATAAAACTTCACCGCAAAGCCTCTCGGATCACGGGCTGTTTCAGGAGATTCTTTTGCTCCTGCTACAGTTGAGAAACGAGCAAAAACGGGTGTACGCTTTCCAGGTTCTTGAAATACTTTTGCACGTGTGTATTTAGAAACAGGTTCATCGCCAACTTTTCCATACGTTTCAAAATAACCGTGTGCACCTGCTCCACGTGCATGCACGACTCTTTCAGGAATACGCTCCCGATCAAAATGGGATATTTTCTCAATATAGTCGTAGTTTTCTAACGTAGTCGGGCCTCTATTTCCAACCGTTCTCACATTTTGATTATCAGTGACTGGATGCCCTTGACGATTTGTTAATGAATCTTCTTGTTCACCCGTGCCTGTTCGGTGATCATTTGGACCACCAACTCCTTCAATCGATGTGCCAAATAATTCTTCTTTTTTGTCGTCCATCGTTCATCCTCCTTGAAATGAATTTCAAAAGTCATATCCAAATTATGTCCAATAAAAAATCGCATAAACATGACTTTGACGACTATTTGATAAAGGAGTCCTTATTGAGTATTCCTGTCATTCATCTCATAAGCATGAAACTTGAAAAGAGAAGAAAAGACTTTCAATTCATTAATTAAAAACGCTGGGTCAATATGGATTTTTTCATAATCTAGATGTTTATCCATTCAAACTTTTTCTGAACACATATCTTATAGTGAGATTGCGATTAATTATATCTCAAATCTCCTTTATAGGAGGTGAAAAGTAACGCACTAGGAGGCATTAAAGACTGATAAAAAGATGACTAAGTATCAAAAGTGAATGAGTTACTTTAAGATGGAGGTGTTTATAATGAGTGGTGGACATGGAAATCAATTTGCATTTGTCGTTGTCATTTTTGTTCTACTTATTATTATAGGTTGCTCTTGCTCAAATGGATATTAAGATTGATTGAAATGAAGAAAGGCATGAGTCTTCGGATTTGTCCTTTCTTTTTCACTTTTAAGAGAATGTCTCATAACGAAAGTGTCTAATCCCTTGTACTCTACCTGGGATTAGACCTTATGAGACACCTTCTTCTCGTTTTCTTCCCTATTGAAAAATGTGATACCCGCACTTAATTTTATTAACCTACCAGAAAAAAGGAATAAAAGCTAAAGCCGCTATCGCTCCTAAAGCAATCCCTGCCGCAAAGCCCCAACCACGGCCACCGTAATAGCCATAACTAAACCCGCCAAAATTTCTTGCACTTGTTAATGGACGAAGGAACACTCGATCAGGTGTAACTCGTTCAATAATCCCTCGATGAACGCAACCATCATGCATCTTTATTTCTACTGCCCTTCCAATACCTTGATTACACATGTTATAAAAACGTGATGCTGACATAGAAACGATACCTCCATTTTATTTGATATTGTCATGCTCACTAATAGGTTATGTCCGAACACGTAATGTGAATAGATAGATACACAAGGCAGAAGTGGAAAAGTAAATGGCGCACAAATATATCGAGGAATTGTTTGAAGGTGTAGCAGGTTTTGTCGATGTTCATAAAATAAATTATCTTATATTCTAAAAAGGAGTCGTTATCGTGAGAGCTTCCTATCAAGATGCTTTAGCTTATTACAAAATTGATGGAGCGCATCCTGGGGGAATGGCGCTTACAAAAAAAATTTTCCAAGCTGAGAAGATTAATGATCAAACGACTATTCTAGATGCAGGCTGCGGTACTGGGCAAACTTCAACCTACTTAGCCAAAGCTTTTCGTTGTGAGGTGTATGCCATTGATAATCATCCTGAAATGATTAACGCTGCATCACAAACATTTTCAAATGAAAATCTTCCTATAAAATTGTTTGAAGGTACAGTTGAACATTTACCATTTTCAATTCATTCATTTGATTATATTATCGCGGAATCCTCCACAGCATTTACGACAATCCCCAAATCATTAAGTGAATATTTTCGAGTTTTAAAGCCTTCTGGCGTGTTACTAAATATAGATATGACTATTGAACAACCGTTAAGCCAAGAAGGGAAAGCAGAATTAATCGATTTTTACGGAGTTACAGATATATTAAGAGAGGATGAGTGGGTCAAAGCTATGAAAATGGCAGGATTTAACACGGTTGACATGTTAAAATCCAATTCAATTTTTCAGGAATTAGAAGAATATGAATTTGACGAAGAGGAATCAATAAACCGAGAAAACAATATCGATTACAATGAAAAAATGGAGACAGTTATGCAATCTCATCAAAAACTATTACGAGCATACGGAAATAAAATAGGATATCGTGTTTTTAGAGCAAGAAAATTGGATGAAATACGTTGAAAATGAGTCCTGCTTTAACCATTTAAACCATAACAATGGGGCAACCCTTCTTTATTGAAGATTTGCCCCATTTGTAACGCTCATGAAGGATTGATCGGCAACCAAATATCTACAATGGTGCCTTTGTCTTCTTCACTATCAATCACAATTTCCCCTTTATGTTCTTCGATAATCTTATAACAAATCATCAAACCCAGACCTGTTCCTTTTTCTTTACTAGAGTAGAATGGCTCCCCTAACCTTTGTAATCGTTCTTTCGGAATTCCACAACCTTCATCCTTCACTCGAAGGATGACATGCTGATCTTGTGACTCTTAAATACACTTCATGTCCTCGCTTATGAATCCCCACTGTATCATAAGTTTGAGGTGTTCCTTCCTTTGCCTTTTGGAAAAATTGTCTCGTCATCTCTAGATAATTAGCAGCAACAAATGGGACATATGAACGAAAGGATTCTTCCTGACGATAACCTAATATTTTTTCAAATGAATTATTACAGCTTACAATATTCCCTTCTAAATCCATCCAGACACTCAAGAATGTATCTTATTGTCTTTGATCAGCTGTTTCATTGGCGAACTCAAATACTTACAAGATATTATCCTTTCACTTAGAAAATAATAAAGGGACAATTATACTTGGCATAATCGTCCCAATTTAGGATTTATTTAATTGCAGTGCTAACTTTCAGCTTCTTTCCTTTGATTGTTGTTTTTTCCATGGCTTGTAAGACTATCGAGCCTTTTCCATTAAGAATATCAACATATGATAAATGATCTTGGATCGTTATAATTCCAATATCATCTGCTGTTACTCCAGGTATTTTCGCAATTGTTCCAACAAAATCTACGGCTCGAATCTTCTTCTTTTTTCCGCCGTTGAAATGAAGTTTCATGATATCTTTGTTTATTCGTGCAGTTTTATTATTTTTAACGACTCGGCGGCCTCTGGTTTTTTCTTCGAAAGCTGCTTTTCCCTTAGAAACTTCCTTATGACTAGGCACTTCCATTATAGGTATTTCAAAGCCAATGTATGCTTCAATTGCTTTAATGAATTTCCCTTCATAAGATGTCGCAAACGTTATCGCTTTTCCTCTATTACCGGCACGCCCGGTTCTTCCTGTTCGGTGAACATAGCTCTCTTTTTCCATAGGAACATCATAGTTAATGACAAGTGTCACATTATCAATATCAATTCCTCTCGCAGCTACATCGGTTGCCACAAGATATCGAAAATTCCCCATTTTGAAACCATCCATAACTGCAAACCGATCTTCTTGTTCTAATCCTCCATGGAGTCTTTCACAAGAATAATTGGATTCCTTTAATTCGGTAAACACTGTCTCGACGTGTTCCTTGGTTCTGCAAAAAATGATACAGCTCTCTGGGTTTTCAACGACCGTCACGTCTTTAAGCAGTGAAATCTTTTCTGCTTCTTTCACTTCGATTAAACGATGTTCAATTGTACTCGTTGTTATCCCAGCAGTAGAAATCTCAATATTAATAGGATTTTTCATGTATTTATGGCAGAGATTTTCAACATCTTTAGGTAATGTGGCAGAAAAAACCATCGTTACTCTGTTTACAGGAAGTTCTTTTATTATAGATTCTACTTCGTCGATAAAACCCATATTAAGCATTTCATCAGCTTCATCTATAACAAGATACTTTGTTTGGTCTAAAACTAGTGTTCCTCTTTCGATATGATCCATCACACGGCCAGGTGTACCGACGACTACATGAGTTTTTTGTTTTAATTCTTCTTTTTGTTTCGCAAAAGGTTCTTTTCCATAAACCGCCATAGCTTTGATCCGTTTAAACCTTCCAAGATTCGTTAGATCTTCTCGAACTTGAACTGCAAGCTCCCTAGTTGGCGTCAAAATTAATGCTTGTGGCTTCTTTTCCTCCCATTCAATCATTTCACAAATAGGTATACCGAAGGATGCAGTCTTACCACTGCCTGTTTGAGCTTTCACTACAAGATCTTGATTGTCCACTACTTTTGGTATTACTTCACTTTGAACCTCTGTAGGGGTCCCGTATTTTAATAAAACAAGTGCTCTTCTTATTTCATCACTTAAATTATAATCCTCAAAATTTCTTACACTCATGTACTAACCTCGTTTTTTTGTATTATCCGCCTTATACATAGAATTCTCTCAAAGGAAACATCATATGCAAAATCTGAATATGTTCATTATACTTGAAATGCCAGACAAATCGACTTTTATGTTGAGTTATTAAAAGGTATTGAGTTTCATACCAATAAAAAAACACCCGTTTACTCGGATGCATGTATACTTAATTATTCCATGTAAATACACCATGATTACTTGTTATGGAATTCTTTCGTTAATTCTTCTTCAAAGAAAAAGGTACTTGGGTACTCATTGACAGTATAAGAATATCTTTTCATATTTTTTACATACTGACATTTATAGATTGTTACTAATTCACCGGACGCTATGATATTTACTTCATCTCCAGTAACAAACAGACTTTTTCTCATTCTCTCACCCTCTCTTGTATCCGAAACCACTAATATTTATCTTTATCCCTTATTTTAAATGGGTACTTTCTAGTTAAGTTTGACAGGATCTTTTATTTTTGTCCAGTTCTTTTGTTAATACTTATTATTTCCCAATCATCTTCGAATTTAAAGTTGACGTTTGATACTTTACCAACTCCATTTTATAAGCGTTTACCTAAGACGGGTTTATTTGGTATAAATAAATTTTCTAAAAAAGTAATTGACATAGTACGCTTAAAGTATAAAAAAACGACGGCACACATAGCCTTATGTTTTGCCATCGTTTTTGAAATATAAGATGCCCATATATTATGCATCATCTTTAAAATGCCAAAAAATAATTTGTTGCAGGGTATTATCTGAACAGTTTACTCGTCTCGACATAGATTGTCCTAAACTTTACCTATTTACTATTTTTGGAAAGTTATAACATGAGATCTATAATCAGACTCCGTACCTCTCTTAGTCCATTTTTTCCACATTCACTCTTCCTGAAAAAAATGTCGCCCCTCCGCCCATATCAGCTAATCGATCTGGTGTGAGGGCATTCACCAATTGTTTTTTGTCTGCCATATCTGCCCATAAGCCTTGCGTAACAACAACTCCAGGTAAGACTTGATCTCCAACAAACACCTTTAGTTCGCATTCTCCGCGTTCATTCCATATACGAACCATCGAACCATTTTCAATTTGCATGTTCTGGGCATCCTCTTCGTTCATAAACAATTTTAGTTCTTTTTCAAGGCTAATATGTTTCTCATTATTAGAAAACGTCGAATTTAAAAAGTTATGGTTTGGTCCTGGAACAAATAGAAACGGATAATCTTGCTCTTCTTTCGATAATGGAATATAGGTTGGTAGAGCGGGATATCCGTCTTTTTCCATCTGCTTCGAATATAATTCAATCTTTCCGCTCGGAGTAGACAAGTTATTTAGGAATTCCCTCTGTATTCGTTGCTTTTATAAATTGATTTTCCTTTAGTTTTTCATAGGTTACATCCATTAAATATGGATTTACTTGACGACTTAAAGCCTGCTTGATTAACTCTTCGTCATCATCCTTAAACGGCTGGTCATCATATCCCATTGCTTTTGCGAGTAACCGAAAGACCTCCATGTTTGATTTACTTTCCCCGTATGGCGCAATAACTGGCTCTTGAAGATGGATATAATGGTGCCAGTATGACGTATAAAAATCTCTATTTTCAAAGGCGGATGTTGCAGGTAAGACAATATCTGCGAATAGGGCCGTCTCTGTTAAAAATAAATCATGGACAACGATAAATACGTTTTCTCTTGCTAGTCCTTCTCTTACCTTATTAGCTTCTGGCGCAACAACAGCCGGGTTACAACCATAGACAAATAAGGAGTAAATCGGCTTTTCCGTTTCAAGTAATGCTTTTCCTAATTGATTCATATTGATCGTCCGAGTTTGTGTTTTCCTTAAGTCAGGACGTTGCAATGCAGCTTTATTATAATTTAGGAAAGAAGCATTCGATTTGAGCGCTCCCCCACCTCTCACTCCCCACTGTCCCGTTAAAGCTGGTAAACATGAGATGGTTCGTACAATCATACCGCCATTATCATGATGCTGTAGCCCATTTCCAATACGAATCATTGTAGGAGAAACCTCACCATACATGCGAGCTAACTTATAAATGTCTGCAATAGGCACACCCGTAATATCGGAGACAAGTTCTGGAGGATATTGTTTCACATGGGTTTCCAATTCTTCAAAACCAACTGTATATTCTTCTAGAAATGAGCGATCTACTAAACTTTCTTGATAGAGAATATGCATAATTCCAAGTGCCAGTGCCCCATCTGTACCTGGGAGAATCGGGATAAACCAATCTGCCATTCGCCCTGTTTGGTTTTTATGGACGTCAATGACGACGATTTTAGCACCGTTTTTTCTTGCTTTTTGGGCGATTGTCATTTGATGCATATTTGTACTTACGGCATTAATTCCCCACATAATAAATAATTTTGTTTCCAGCATCTCTTCTGGATCGGTACCGTATGATCCCCCCATTGTATAGCTATAGCCTTTTCCACCAGCTACAGAACAAATGGTTTGATCTAGTTGACTTGCTCCAAGCTTATGAAAAAAGCGACGATCCATTCCTTCTGCTGTTAATTTCCCCATATTGCCATAAAAGCTGTAAGGAAGAATCGATTCTGGACCTTCTGTAGCGATTAGCTTTTTCCATTGGCTTGTAATCGTATCAATCGCTTCATTCCAGCTGATCGGAACAAATTTCCCTTCTCCTTTTTGTCCGACGCGTTTCATTGGTGTTTTTAATCGCTTTGCATCATAGAGTCTCTCGCTCATATTTCGAACCTTGTTGCAAATACTTCCTTTTGTCACAGGATGATGAGGATCACCCTCCACTTTGACAATCTTCCCATCTTTTTTATGAACAAGTAACCCACACTGGTCTGGACAATCAAGAGAACAGACAGAAGGCACAACACCATTTTCTATATCAAGATATGTTTTCATTAGTATCACCTCTTAGAAAAAAATAAAGAAACCCTTATAAAATCAAGCGTGTTTGTCTTCATTAAACATATTATAGTCTTCCTCGTTTATTGACGTGTTCTCTTTTTCTTAAAAAAAATTTCTTCCGTAACAGGCCTTCACATTTTTAGTTCATTTTCTCATAAAATAAGTAACTCGCCTAGTATCTTTAACTTTATTATTCATCTCTCATAAAATCGTTGCACCCACCAAGATATAAAAAAGCACCTCAATGTGAGATGCTTGCTTACAGTACTCATTCATACTTTTTGTTATATTTTCTTAGACAAATAGCTCCATGTTGATGTTGCATCTAATAAATCAGCCTATTCTAGCTAATTTTTCTTCT
The DNA here is from genome assembly GCA_963838465.1 of uncultured Bacillaceae bacterium. Lineage (GTDB taxonomy): Bacteria > Bacillota > Bacilli > Bacillales > Bacillaceae_D > Halalkalibacter. Next base: position 127,870 of record CAWIQZ010000017.1, on the reverse strand, counting down.
GAAACAAACATTGAAACGATTGGAATTTGTGTAAGCTAACTAATCGGCTTATCTATATGCTGTAAAACAAAGGAATTATGCATAAGCCCTGGAAACACATCGTTTAAAATCTTTCTTGTTTCGTTTGTTCCTAATAAGTCTTTACTTAGCTTCTCAGACTATATTAGATCTCAAAAGTCTCTACACTACTCAATTTTCATGATCAAAACTATTTTACAAAGACCTTTAAAAAATGCACAAGCATTACTCTGAGAAAGTTCCAACATCAGAATGTTGAAGATTAGCAATTAACCTTTTAGTGACTAGTTTTGATTATCAAACGAAGCACGTGATATAAAACTCTATAAAATTAATTAACTCTGTGATCAAAATGAGACCACAGACTTTCTCCAATTCAAGAGTTTCAATTAGTTTATACCCTACCATAACTGTATTTCTGAAAGTAAATTTTACATAATTCCAGTCCAAGCAAAGGCTGTCAGATGTCATCAATATTAATCTTTTCCTCCCCCTATATAGGAAAATCATCCTCCTTTTTTGCTATCGAACCACATTTTTCAACTGTCTTAAGATAAAATACTAATAGACAAAATACCCAAACCCTAAAAATAAAATGAACTTTTTAATAAGGTCGTTACTCTTATAGAGCTTGTTCAAAAAGCCATAAAATCCGAAAAAAAATAAAAATGCACCTTAGCGAAAAATGGTAAAATGGAAGTAACCAAACAACCAAAAATACCAATTTGCGAGGTGCATTTTCATGGATATGCAGCTAGAACTGCTTCCTTACCACTACTATAACACACTCGGTTTCGATGTGGAATTGATAGATTATATTGATCATGTTGATGATTCTATTGTCTTGGAAAAAATGAAACCATTATATAAAGACGGTGGTCGCCCGCCTGTTGATGCTAGAACGTATTTTCGTATGCATTATTTGTACTTTACACGGCCTGAGATCACGTCTTTTAGAGAGCTCTGCAGACAGCTGAAGGACCCTAAGAATCAGGCGTGGCGTAACTTCATCGGCACTCCAAACATAAAGGATGTTCCTGTTCATTCGAGCTTGACTCATTTTCGTCATACTCTGACACCCGAGCACTTTTATAACATTTTATTCGACTTCATTGGTCAAGCCCTGAAACTGGATGACTTTTTAGAACCAACTCTGGCAGGAATTGATTCTAGACCCGTCTTTGCTCACGTGAATGGCTATAAAAAGAAACGGTGTTCTTGTGAAAACAAAGAGATTTGTGAATGCGAGAAAACGTATTCGGATCCCGATGCCAAAGTAGGCGTTCAGCGGAATAAAGCCAATCAGAATACATTTTTTATTGGCTATCGAAAACATTCGATTGTTTGCCCTACACCCTCGGGTCCTGTTGTTCTCTTGTCCATTATTCTTCCACCAGATACTCACGATGTCGATGTTCTTCTTCCGTTGGTTGAAAAACTAAAACAAATCGGTGATTTGAAGGTAGAGTATCTTGTGGCAGATTTAGGCTATTTTAGTGCCGAACACCAGATAGAATCTTTACATAAACATGATGTGGCTGTCGTAACAGATTTCAAAAAGAATACGGTCATCCCAGAAGCATGTTCCCCAGAAGGGCAACCGGAATGTGGAGAGGGCCATAAACTCCTATGGGATGGATTTGAGAAGGAAACCTATACGTCTTGGTTTCATGGTGACGAAACCAAATGTATGTCCTGTCCGTTGCAGGCTACTTGTGATAAGCAATTCGGTTTCTCCTTTGAAGAAAACCCATTCTTCTATGGTCCTGTTCCACAAGGATCAGAGCTTCAAAATCAAATGTTGAACTTTCGTAAGCAAGTGGAACTATCTTTTGCACAAGAATCCAATCAGCTCGATTCTGTTATGCGACATAAAAAGGTGCCAGTAAAGACCACCAAGAGAGTCCAATCTTTCTTCATCATGAGAGATTTGTTTCGACTCATTCAACGGATGATCAAACACATTCGAGATATCGTCTTACCTGAAAATCATGTTGAAGCTATAAGGGAATTGCAGGAAATGCAAGTGGAACAGCTTTCCTTGCCAATAGCTGGCTAATTTAACCCCAATCAAACCTTTTTCAAAAAATTGTCTATGGTCCAAGGGAGAAGTCTACCCTTTTTTAGGTGTGATTTTGAGTGGGGCGAAGGTAATTTTTTTGTTTGACATTATTTTACTTTCATTTCCATTAATGGGGGTGTAGTCAACTAATTTTCTAGTGATGATTTGATTAAAAAGGTACTTTTTGAACATCCTCTTATAGGAAAGGGGGTGAAGAGATGGAGGACTATCGGCTCGTGAAAAAGGCGAAAAAATGAGACAAAGAAGCCTTGCTTCAATTGATCATGAAGAGAAAAGATCAATATTATCGATTAGCGTATATATATGCTATGGATGCGTTAGAAGAGATGATTGTGCTCGCCTATGAAAAGATACACCAATTATAAAAAGCAGAAGCCTTTTATAATTGGACGAACACGATTTTAGTGAATTGTTGCAAATTGTTATTAAAAAATCGAAAAAGCTCATTTTTCTTGATGAAACAGACTCAGAAAAACAACCAGATGCCTCAACAAATCCATATATCGTTCGTGAGCAGCAACTCGACCTTCAGGATCTACTATCTCGTATTAATCAACATCAAAGAAAGGCGATTGCTTTAAAGCATTTCCATGATTTAAACTATAAATCTATTTCCAAGATGACAGACGTATCCATTGGAACCGTCAAATCTTGAATCTTTCAAAGCTTAAAAAAGATGAAAACTCTCTATGGAGCGGATGCAGATGAATAATATCGAAAAAAAAGCTAAAAGAAGAGAAACAACGCATCGACAAGGTAGAATCCCCTCCTGAAGTAGAGGCGCGCTTACGGAAGGCACTAAACCATACGAAACAACGTCGGCATTTTCAGGGAAAGTGGATCATAGCAGCGATTGTCATGTTCTTATTTTTCACCATTGGCTACCATTAGAATGCGTTTCCCTTTTACGGAAAGAAAATTTTCGGGTTTGATGAGGTCATGAATGGTACGCTACAGCACTTGAATGAGGATCCTGTATAGACGATGATAGACAGAGAAGAAATTACGGTCAAACAAATCGAGCACACTTCAGACACAACAGAGGTGACCATTTTGACAGAAGAGTCATTCCGACTAGATGATGTGTATATCGGAACGGACAAGGAGAAGACCGAACTTTTGACTACGATTAATCAGCGTGAGATTCAACAGGAGAACGGACCATTCTTAAAAGAACGCACATTGTTTTTTCACACAGAAGCAAAACCAGATCGGCTCTACATTGGTGGGGTTCATTATGTAAAAGAATATAATCAGTTTTTTGAGATTCCGGTAGATTAGGGGACAGGTTCGTCGTCCTAGTAAATAGTGGGGCTGTCCCATAAGGTCATAAAATGACCTTATGGGCAGCCCTCTTTTTCATTCATTTCATATAAAAAAGTGCACAAAAAAATCGCTCTATCGTTTAAAATGAAGTCACCACAACAAAACATTTTAACAAGGAGCGATTTTTTATGTGCAACCAATTGGCTACTTTTAAAGATTATAACATGAACCAACTGATTCTTCCTATGGATTACTCAGATTTAATTCCAGAAAATCATGTCGCTCGTGTGGTCAACGACATGGTGAACCAGCTGGATGATCATCTGTTTTTTGATGTGTATAAGGGTGGTGGAAGACCTGCCTATCACCCTAAAATGATGACCAAAATCATTCTATACGGATATACACAGAAGATGTTTTCTTGTCGAGATATTGCGAGAGCTCTACGTGAAAATCTTCCAATGATGTAGCTTTCCTCTCAACAGACTCCTGACTTTCGTACCATTAATCGATTCCGATCCGAACGTTTAAAACCGTTAATGGATACGCTGTTTACGGAACTAACCAAACTCCTTATTACGGAAGGATACATTGATGGAAAGCATTACTTCTTAGATGGAACAAAGATCGAAGCCAATGCGAATAAATATTCTTTTTCGTGTGAAAAAAAAGCGTCCTTAATTATGAGGAAAAGCTTCAACTTAAGGTAGAGGAGATGCTTCAAGCCATTGACGAAGCGATCCATGTGGATCTTACTTCGTTAAAGCAAGAGGATGCATGATTTGAGAAAGATCGTATTTCTAGTGAAGCTCTTCAAATGGTTGTCGACAAGGTTGAGGAAGAAATGAAAACGCAAGAAGAAAAGCTTGAAGAGATCAAAGAACCTGTGACAAAAAAAGAGAAGAAAAAAGAAGTACGTTCTCTACAGAAGACTCACAGAACTCTATTAAACGATTACCTTCCCCGTCTTCAAAAATATGAACATCAAGTGGGGATTTTTGGCGAGCGCAATAGTTTCTCGAAAACAGATACAGATGCGACTTTCATGCGTATGAAAGATGATCATATGAACAATGGACAATTAAAAGCAGGCTACAACTGGCAAGTAGGAACACAAGATCAATTTATCCTTTTTTACACAGTGCATCATAACCCAACGGATACTCGATGTCTCGAGCCACATATTGCCCAATTGAAAGAAACAAATCTCCCTTTACCAGAGACCGTTATTGCCGATGCTGGTTATGGAAGTGAATCCAATTATTTCGCTATGGAAGAGGAAGAGTTTAACACATTAATCCCTTACAATACCTACCGCCAAGAACAAAAGCGTTCTTTTTCTAAGAAACTGTATCATCCACACAATTGGAATTACGATGAAAAAGAAGATTTGTATTGGTGTCCAAATAATCGGAAGGTTGTTTTTCAAATGTATAGCAAGAAAACGGATCGTTATGGATATAAACGAGATTATAAAATCTATGAATGTGAGTCTTGTGAAGGGTGTCCATTTAAATCGGATTGTACAAAAGCGAAAGGGAATCGGCAGGTTCACTTTAATCCAGTCTATGAAGATCCTGAATCCGTGATAAAAAGCAGTGGTTCCATCGATTTTGATAAATCCTAATTTTCTTTCATTTCATTGCTTTTTAAGTTAAATACGTTCGTTTTTGAGGACGCCAAATAAAACCTGCTCAGACAATTTTTTTACAGGTCTTATTATCTATTCAGTTTCCTAGACTTATGTCGAAAATGAAAGATACAGACGCTTAAAAGTGGAAAACCAAGGACTATAGTTCCCGAATTTTAAGTAAACTTTCCGAGAGTGCTTAACAACTTTTGATGCCAGTGTAATTAAGTTCTGGATTACTGTTTTTACACGGCGACGGAAAACCTTTCTTTTAAGTGGTGCATCTCCTGATTTTAGGCTTTCTTGGCCAATAACCCGAAGGAGATTGTAGGTTAAACACCCAAGATGTAAGATCAATTCATTGGTGGCAAATTTACCAGAAGGAAAACGTTCTAGGTCTAAATCTGTTTTTAATTCACTGTGGAATTGTTCACAAGTGCCATGTTCGTGATATAGGCCAATTATTTCCTCTGTTTCATTAGGTAGGGTAGTCCAATAGCTCTCAAACTCAACATCTGGGACTAAGAGGATTTGTCCGTTTTTATCGATCGTCCTTTCCGTTACCTTATAAACTTGGCGAATGGCTTTTTTCATTCCCTTTGGAGTTGTTTCTAAAGCACCATAGAATACACGTTTTCCTTCTCGCTCCTGAACGCATTTGCCGAATTGTTCGGCTACCATGAGCCAGTTTTCGGGCTTTTCACGGCGAGGGTTTCGTTTAATTATAAAATCGGCCTTTTCATTTACACAAACTTTTAGATTTTCGACACTATCGTTTCCTGCGTCCATACGGACTAATAACGATAGGTCCGTAATCATCCGAGAATAGTTAATACTGTTCTCAAGAAATTTCTCAGTATCCTTTTGAACGTGTGTGCTTCCTTCCCGAAGTTCCATATTTACAACGTAGCCTTCTAGACCTAAATAGGAAAAGTTAGGGGAATACCCATCACATCCTTTGTATGTGCGACTAACCCCTTCTTTCTTGGTATTTGAGTTATCAAATGGCGATACATCAATATCTAAAGGCACGTATGTTTTTTTATCACTAGTTACTGTTGGAGTGACAGGAGAATCAAATTGCCGTATTAGTTTAGCCGATTCTTCTAGAACAATGGATTTCCATCCAGTCACCTTGGCAATTTGATCGAGACGTTGCCGTAGTGTGGGACTTGATGGAACCAATTTAATATCCAATGCACGATAAAAGAAGGGATCGTCTCGAAATTGTTCGATATGGTCGAAATCATTCTTACCTTGACACAATAGACCCACATAAGAAGTGGTAACATCACCATTAAGAATCTTCGGAGATGACTTAATTTCTGGAACCTTTAAGGATGAAAAACGTTTGTGAAACTTTGTCTTTGATAAAAGCAAACCTATTAAACCAAGACCTGAATGGGTCGTCAATGTATCATCGGAATTTTCTAATATAAACTTAACCAATTTCTACACCTGCCTGGTGAAATAAAATTATCAACATAAATCAGCTGATAACATTATTATAACAGGCTTTGGAAGCAATTTTGGAAATGATTTCATCACGGATTCAGGAAGATTTTAAAGCACAACAAAATGCCAAATTGAATAGTGAAGAAGGCGGAACGCTCTACCAAAAAAGAAAAATTGATGTGGAGAGCGTATTTGGTCAGGTCAAACAAAATCTCAACTTTCGAAGGTTGCACCTTCGCGGAAATGATAAAGTGAAAATCGAGCTTGGACTTGTGGCGTTAGCCCATAATATGAGGAAGCGAGTGGCGGCTGACCGCCACTCGCAAGAGAATGAAAAAATGCATAACAAAAATCACGGAGACCAGTGCAACCAGGTCTGCGTGATTTTTAGTCTTTCAGGGCTTTTGGGACTGCCCCCTTTCTTGATGAAAAGGACAATTTTGAAAACAGTAGAGATACAATATTGCTTAATTACAGGTGCAATAACGATTATTGGTACCATGGTAACCACTTGGACATTGATTTATTGCGGTTCATTTATATCGACAATCCACCATCGATTATGATATTATTTCCGTTCATAAATGCTGCTTCTTCACAGCATGCAAACAGGATGGAATGGGCAATCTCAGAACTCTGCGCTAGTCGATTCATTGGTTGTCTAGCTAAATACATAGCCTCCATTGCTTTTGGATCTTCAGCATTTGTAATTTTGGCCTGAACACCTTCTGTAATCGTTGTACCTGGGGAAACACAGTTCACTCGAATATTATCATCGATATAATCGATTGCCATTGATTTTGTTAATGCGAGGACTGCGCCTTTTGAAGCGGAGTATGCACTTCGATCTTTATGACCTTTCGTTGCAGCTACCGATCCAACGTTAACGATAGTTCCCCCACCTTGTTTTTTCATTTCAGCAATAGCGTATTTCGATACTAAAAACGTTCCCTGAACATTCACTAATAATGTTTCTAATAGATCTTCTTCGGACGTGTTACCAACTGTTCCAGGTAGAACTACTGCTGCATTATTTACGAGTATATCGATTAGACCATACGTATCGATCGTTGTCTGCACCATCTTTTTAACATCCTCAACTTTGGAAACGTCACCCTGCATAAAAATAGCATCTGCGCCTTTTTCTTTTAATAGATTTAATGTTTCCGAACCTCGTGTGCTCCTTGAATTTACAACAACCTTCGCACCATTGTCAGCGAATTGAAGAGCTGTTTCACGTCCAATCCCTGCTCCCGAACCAGTAATTAACACTACTTTATTAGTAAAATCCATAACAAAACCCCTCCTTAGTACATAAATCTCATTCGACAAATTTCGGGTGGTGCCTGTCCACCGCCCGAATGAATTGGCGCCATCCTGACACCGCCGCCCGCACGATGAGACACTACCCTACACCGGTTTAAAATACGTATTCGCCTTCTCCGATTAAAAATGTTTTTCCTTTAAGGTTGTCTGCATCTGTTTCAAAGATAAGTTGTTGCATTCGGTTTTCTTTTCCTTGTTTAAAAACAAAAGTTCGCTCTCCAACTGCAAGCGTAACTTCTGCTGCATCAGCACTATCACCCACAGTCGTAAATCCAAACATTTCCTGCCAATGCTTCGCTACAGCAACTGGATCGCTGACATGAAATACCGCTTCCATTATCGAAACATCCCCAGCCGGATGTACTTGAATAACACCATTTTCAATCAATCTTTCTCTTCGCTCTTGATCGGTTCCTTTCCATTGAATTACAAATGGATAAGGAACACCCTCATATTCACCTGCAATTGTCATCATGCGCCATTCGATTAAATCCCCTTGTGCATCTAGTCGTTTTCCATCCATAATTGCCGACATATCCAAATCAAACCCTGACAAATGCGCAGCTACTGCATCAATATCATCAGTCCTCAATGCAACTCTGCTTAATACCTCATTTTCTGGTAACAATTTCACTGAATCTCGTACCACATCGTTTGGTTCGTCAATACTTTCCGCTAACGCGCGATCCTCGACACCTAAAAACTCAATATAACAAAGATCAAAATAACTTAAAGCATTGTAGGTCCCCCATTGCTTGTGTGATCCACCTTGAAAAGCGATTAAACCGTATTCCCGAAACTTCTCAATCGTCGCCTCTAAGTCATTAACATAATGGACCGTATGATCCCATTCTATAGTTGCCATCCAAAAACCCCCTTTAATTTTCCCCGAGTTCACTCGTCCGCTTGACCGCCTTTAACACACTTCGTTGTAAGCCAGCCGCAAAGTCAGAGCTATTCAGTTCGTGTAACGCATTAATTCCAACACCACCAGCAGAATTATTTATATCAATTAACTGGCGAGGATGTTTGCCAGATTGCTTCAACATTGCAACCGAACCTACGATATTTTCTAATGTGAGTTTCCAAGCCTGATCACGTGACAAACCAGCTAATACACCTGCATCTGCAAAGGATTCGATAAAATAGTAGATATAGTTCGGTCCAGCAACCCCAAATCCTGTAAATATATCAATCAACGTTTCTTCGACATACATTACTTTCCCAAATCCATTTAAAAAACCATCCACCTGCTCGGCTGAAGCATACTCATTTAAAGCTGCTCCACTATAACCAAATCCTGTATCTGTTAGCGTATTTGGGATCACTCGCACAATCGGTCGGTCTTCGCCAACAAATGATGCCAATTTTTCAATCGTCACACCCGCAACAATCGAGACAACTACTGCATCCTTTTTACTATGGGCACGAATCAACTTTCCAACAGAAGCCAAGTCATCCTGTGGACGCACACCAATGACAATAAGATTGGCTTGTTCCATCGCGATTGCTTGATTCCCATCCGCTTTTACTTGATACGTCTCACTCAAATATGTATTACGCTGTTGAGAAATATCTGTTACAGTGATTTGATCACTCATTACGGTTTTATTCTCCAAAATTGCGCGAATAATTGCTTCTACCATTTGTCCGCCACCAATAAAGTGGACATTTTTACGTTCTACTTCCATTGTAAAACCTCCTCTTAAATTCAAAAGTGTAATAAGTAGGAAATCCCCCCACTTATTACACAAACCGATCCTTTAGTTATTATCCCAAGCCTCAGGCAGAATAAAGCCATCGTATTTTTCCTCAGCTAAAATAAACTCTTCAAATTCCCGTGATTCATATGCTGCTTTCAAATCTTGTGCCCACTGAGTATCTTGATCTTCAGCCAAAACAGTTACAATAATACGGTGTTCTTCAGGTGTGTTTTCAACTTGTAGAGCATCCGCAATAATCATACCAGCGTCCGCAATATAATTTCCATTTACAACACCGAAATCAACATCTTCTAGTGAAACCAAAATTTGTGCAGGATCTAAAACTTTAAGATCTAAATCATAGGCAGCTGGCTCGACACTATTTAAACTAAAATCGGTAGTACCAGCATCTTCTGCTACAGTAACCCAGCCAAGATCTTCTAAAATATGGACAGCACGTTCTTGGTTAACAGGATCATTTGGTAGCGCTACTGACATGCCATCTTCTACTGCATCTAGTGAGTCATGATTTACAGAACGTAAGCTTTGTGGTGCACCTGGAGAGAAAGCAAGGCGCATCATCTCAATGTCTAACTCCTCATTAATCCCTTCCATGTATGCAGTACTTTGGAATACACTGGCATCAATAGAACCCTCTGCCATCGCCGGGTTTACTTGCATATTCTGCGAGAAGACTTTAATTTCAACATTGTACCCCTGTTCTTCTAAAATCGGTAAAATTCCTTTGCGAAATTGCTCCTCATACGTTCCAACACCAAATCCAAATACAAGATCTGTTTTCTCTTCTCCACCTGTATCGTCTTCTCCACATGCAGCTAAAAACAATACCAATAAAATTGTCAAACCCAATAAGACTTTCTTCATTCTAGTCCCCACTTTCATTTTTTTATATTAGTAAAACATTATTACCCAATTGAATTATAAAACACTTTTTCTTAACGCCGTTAAAGCTTGTTCGGTGGCATCTACAGAAACTGCACAGTTTGGAACTAATAAGAAGGCCTGATCCTTCATTATTTCAAACGCATGCTTGGCTTGTTTTTCAATCTCTCTCGTATCTGTATCTGCAAAAATCTGATGATCGACACCAGCTACTTTTGTTTTTTTCAATGGAAGCTCTAGTCCTGGGTTCCCCTCTGCCTCGGTATCCCAACTAATCCCCTCAACTGGATAATCATCAAATCGTGCTGGTTGTGCGTATCCCCCGCAAGTATGCAAAATCCTTTTTCCTTTTTGCATCGCATTTAATACGATTAAATCATAAGGACGCGAAAATTCATTAAATGTTGCTTCATCAAACAAATCCGGGTGTGCCGTTCCAGTAACCGCATAAAAGATACCATCCGCACCTGCTTCCTCTGATGCCTTCACATAGTTGGCCATTGTCATCGCAATCACATGTAAGGCATGATGCACTCCAGAACGCTCTATTGCTAAAAGCTCCTGAATATTTACCGTCGTTTCACTGCCATACATCGTTTTATCCACATACGAAGAATTTCCGGCTAGAAACATTAAAATCGTTAGTGGTGAAAAAAGTGTCTGGATAATCGGTGTTTCTGGTAATTCTGCTCGAATCAGCTTAATTGCTTCGAGTTGTTCTTGTAAAGGAGCCGATTGCTCCACCTCGACTTCAGCTAAATTCCAAACGTCGGATGGTTTTTCAATGACAGCATGGGTTTGTTTTGGAAATACCCATTGGTAATCATTGAAATCATACGTATTGCCAAATGCCTCCGCGAGATAGGTAGCCCGAGGATTGATTTTGATCCAGTCCCAGTCATATTGCTTGGCAAATTCAATCGTTGCTTCCGCTAAGTCTGCCGCTGTTTGTTCTTTATCTAAAAAGTGATGCCATCCACTAACAATGGATCGATCGACTTTTTCCCCTGTTAAAAGCTTTTCAAATCGTTGTTGTTTCGTTAAATGTTTCATTCATTACGCTCCTTATTTTTTATTAATCGCGTCTTGCTTTACGTGCTAACACATTTCCTGAAGATTGAATACTTTGAACAAAAAGTACTAGAATTACAACGGTTGCCACCATCGCAAAAGTATCAAATCGTTGATAACCATAGACAATCGCGAGGTCACCGACACCACCGCCACCAACAGTTCCGGCCATTGCGGTCGCACCAATTAACCCAATTGTAGCTGTGGTAATTGAGAGAATTAAAGAACCAAATGCCTCTGGTAACAAAAAGTACCAGATAACTTGAAACGGCGTTGCGCCCATTGATTCTGCTGCTTCAATAATTCCTGGATTTACTTCTAATAAAGAGTTTTCTACTAATCTAGCTATAAAAGGTGATATGAAAATAATAAGCGGAACAATTGCTGCATTCGTACCAATCGATGTGCCAATCAACATACGCGTGAACGGGATGATTGCAACCATTAAAATAATAAATGGAACAGATCGAACGACGTTAATAATTGGATTAATAATCGAATAGACTGTTTTATTCTCTATGATACCTCCAGGTCTTGTTACGACTAGGAGAATTCCAACTGGTATCCCAATGATCGCCCCTACTAATAAAGACATTCCCACCATATAAAGCGTATCAATACTTGCCTGCATAAATTGGTCCAGCGTAACTGCTGTTTCAAACATTATTCAACAACCTCCTCAATACTAGCACCGTTTTCTTGTAAAAATTGTAATGCTTGGTCGGTTATCTTTGAATCACCTTCAAATTGCATATACATAATCACAAGTGTTGTCTCTTGAATTTCTGTCATATTCGCAAATAAAATATTAACTTCGACATCGTGTTGTTTTATTAATTGATTAACAATCGGTTCCGAAGCCTTATCTCCGGTTACTTCCACCCGAAATACCCGGCTGTCTACACTGCGTTTTAACGTGCGTCGAACACTGTTTGGAATGCTGTTATGAATGACCGTTTTCACGAAATTTTTTGATGTTGGATGCTTTGGATGGCCAAATACTTCTAATACAGATCCTTGCTCAATAATTTCTCCTGCCTCCATTACAGCCACTCGGTTACAAACCTCCTGGATCACAGGCATTTCATGGGTAATAATCATAATCGTAATATTGTACTCGGTATTTATTCTTTTCAACAATTGCAAAATGGATTGTGTTGTTTGTGGATCAAGTGCCGATGTCGCCTCATCACAAAGTAGTATTTTTGGATTGGATGCCAATGCTCTTGCAATCCCTACCCGTTGTTTTTGACCACCGGATAACTCTTTTGGATAACTTGTTGCTTTATCGCTCAATCCAACAAAATCTAAGAGCTCTGCGACACGTGCTTTAATCTCTTGTTTTGGCTTTTTAGATAATACGAGTGGAATCGCGACATTATCATAGATCGTTTTCGTTTCTAGTAAATTAAAGTGCTGAAAAATCATCCCTATTTGTTTTTTCATCGTTCTTAGTTGGCCTTCTGTTAAACTTTCAAGCGCTTGACCATCGACAATCACTTGTCCATTCGTTGGGCGCTCTAAATAATTTACAAGTCGGACCAATGTACTTTTCCCTGCCCCACTATAACCAATCACTCCAAAGATATCGCCTTCTTGGATTTGCAAATCAATTCCTTTTAATGCTTCGGTTGTGATCGCTTTGCGCTTATACGTTTTATAAACGCCTTTCATCTCGATCATGTCTAAATCCCCCTTTACTTTAACTAGCTATTAGTTTGCAAATTTATTCAAGGCTTGTTTTGCTAAAGCTGAAAAATATTTTGCTGTAGGTACTAGTGCGCCTTCATCAATATCAAAGCACGGATGATGTAATGCATAAGGCTTATTTGTTCCCATGTTAAGAAAGGCACCAGGTATCTTTTGTAAATAAAGGGCAAAATCCTCCCCACCAAATTGCGGTTCTAAATGTTGAAACGGAATTCCTTGTTGTTCAGCAATCTCTTGGCTAAAATCAACCCACTCCGGATCATTAATCGTTGCAGGTGGACCCGGGTACCATTTAAGTTCAGCCGTTGCCCCCATCGAACTAGCAATCCCGGCAATCATTTGTTTGATTTTCTGTGGAATGACGTTTCTTAGATTCTCGTCATGCGTTCGCACTGTACCTTCTAAAATAACCGTTTCAGGTAACACATTCCAAGTATTTCCTCCTTCGATCCTTGTGACACTGAGCACGACTTGGTCTTTGGCACCCGTCATTCGACTTACAATCGTTTGAAGTGCGATAATAATCTGGGCAGAAGTGACAATCGAATCAACACCCGCTTCAGGTGTCGCAGCATGTGCACCTACACCTTTGATGATAATCTCGAACCGATCAACACCTGCAGTTAAGGCCCCTGCCCTTGATCCAAGTGTACCTAATGGCAAATCGGGATTATTATGCAAACCAAAAATTGCTTGGACTCTATCAAGTCCACCAGATTCCAATACGGACACTGCACCGTGCCCGGTTTCTTCAGCAGCTTGAAATAGTACACGTACTTTTCCTGATAATTGATCTTCTTCTGCTTTTAATAAATAGGCAGCACCTAACATCGATGCTGTATGAAAATCATGACCACAAGCATGCATTTTCCCTTCAACCTCAGATGCAAAATCCAGTCCTGTTTGTTCCGCAATCGGCAGCGCATCAATATCTCCCCGAATCGCTACAATAGGACCTTCTTTTGTTCCGATTTCCGCTATTAAACCTGTCTGTAAAGGAAGATCAAGTACCTTTATATTCGCTGCTGTTAACCAAGTTTTTAATTTCTCAGTCGTACGAAACTCCTCAAAGGACAACTCTGGTTCACGGTGAAGATTTCGCCGGACTTCAATTAATTGTGTTTCTAAATTATTTATTTTTTCTTGTAATAAAGACATATATTCCCTCTTCCTTTTCTGTTAAGATTTCACGTTTACCGTTACTTGGACCTGGGCAAGTGCTTGTGTGAGATCAGTGATCAGATCATCCACATCTTCTAAGCCAACAGAAAGTCTAATTAATCCATCAGTAATGCCATACCTTTCTCGTTCTTCCTTTGGAATAGCGACATGTGTCATGGTTGCTGGGTGTTGGACTAACGTTTCTGGATCCCCTAAACTAAAGGATATAATCGCAAGTTTTAAGCTGTTAATAAAACTTTTACCTGCTTCGATTCCACCACTTACTTCGAAAGAAACGATACCACCCATGCCCTTCATCTGCTGCTGTGCGATATCGTATTGTGGGTGGGAACGTAGTCCCGGATAGTAAACTTGCTCAATGGAACCATGATTATTCAAAAACTCCGCAATCTTCTGGGCATTCTGACAGTGTCGTTGCATCCGAAGTGCCATTGTTTTTAAACCTCTTAATATTAAGGAAGATTCCCATGCATTTAAGTTTTGTCCTAAATCTCCCATGATCTTTTTTCGCATGAATTGAATTTCCGTTTTTTTTCCTATTATAAAACCAGCGAGCACATCCCCGTGTCCATTAATGTATTTCGTTGCACTATGCACGACGATATCTGCTCCAAGCTCTAAAGGATTTTGTAAATACGGGCTCATAAATGTGTTATCTACGATTAATGTAAGATTATGGGCGTGGCAAACTTTTGCAATAACAGAAATATCAAGTACAGTTAAAGTTGGATTGGACGGTGTTTCTATATAAATTACTTTTGTAGTTGGTTTAATCGCTGCCACGATTGCATTTTCACAGGTACAGTCAACAAAATCGAAGTCAATCCCAAATCTCGGTGCAAGCGAGGTTAAAAAACTAAAGGTGCCACCATATACATCCTTGGTTACAACCGCATGATCGCCTTTCGCTAAATAACCAAGTAAAGCAGTTGAGATCGCAGCCATTCCACTTGCTACTCCGAGCGCTGCTTCTCCTTTTTCTAATGAAGCAATCTTATCCTCTAGTACTTGTAAAGTAGGGTTTCCATAACGACCATAATAAACACCTTCCTCTTTCCCTGAAACAACCGCTGCTGCCGACTCAACATTTGGAAATGCATAAGCAACAGCT
This sequence comes from uncultured Bacillaceae bacterium, assembly GCA_963838465.1. Lineage (GTDB taxonomy): Bacteria > Bacillota > Bacilli > Bacillales > Bacillaceae_D > Halalkalibacter. The sequence continues at coordinate 112,412 of CAWIQZ010000017.1, read as the reverse complement.
GGAACGATGCTATGTGAAATGGCTTGAGGTTCTTGAATTGGCTTGTGATCTGAGTGAATAACTTGTGTATCCATACTCCAGTTTGTTCCCATGATTACACCCATTCCTCCCCATTTTGCACTTTTTCTTCAATCCTGTTCGTAACATCCATTAAGCTGCTCAGTATATGATCGCGCATTGCTAATTCTGCTGCGGCACCGTCTTTATTCTTAATACTTTGTAAAATTAAGTCATGCTCCTCATCTGCTTGCGCATTCCATTTCCCGTAAATGGAGACCAATCGACAATATCGGTTCGCATGGTCCTTTACAAGATTCAAAAGATTGACAGACGTTTTTAATCCACTTATTTCACCTAGGTAATCATGAAACTCATTTCCGTACGAAACAAATTCTTGACTAGAACCTAGTTTAAAAGATTCACGTAGCTTCTCTAAGATTTCAGTAAGTACTTCAATATCGTGTGTCGTTGCATTCTTTGCTGCATTTCTTGCAATATTTCCTTCTAACATACTTCGGATCGTAAAAATCTCTTCTACTTCTTCTTGTGACACCGAAGCTACCTTCAATCTTCCGTTCGGTTGTCGAATTAAAAACTCTTCCATTTCTAACATTTGAATCGCCTGTCTAAGTGGTGTTCTACTAATCTCCAACATCGTAGCCAGCTGCTCTTCTCTGACAATTTGATCTGGTTTCAACTCTCCATAAATAATTTTTTCTTTCACTTCCAAATATGCGATATCCTTTGTTAATCTACGATTCTGTATTACGCTCATGATATCTTCCCCCATAACTAATTTTAAGTTTAATTTGTATACAAATATACAAATTAAAATTTCAAAAAAAATAATAAGACTTTGTATATTTGTATACAATTATTTAAGCTAAAAAATAAACAACTAGCTTCAATTATATGATTAGTTGTTTCGTTCCCTACTTGATTTGTAATTTCAGCTTACTTTAAATTATCATAATATTCTATATACTTGTTAGTTTATTTAACGTACTTTTTAAAAACTACAATGTAGATCCTCTCATTTTTCGACAAATATCGAGTGGTAACAGGCACCGATATGAAATGTGGTAATATTATACTTAGATTTGCAGACTGATAGAAAGGCTGGGTTCGTTATGAAGGAAAGGTTTCTTTGGATCGGAATTGTGTTGATATTCGTGAGTTAGATCGGGAATTATTTATATTTACAGTCAAAACAGTTGGAGAATTCCATCTTTTTAGATCATTACTATGAAATAGAATATGGCGAAGGTTCCGAATTAAATGTGACATTTTACTACTTAAACAATAAACAAAACCCGCTCTCTATACACCAAGTAAACGTTGGAGAAACGAAAGGCTATCCCTATCAAGATAACACCTCATTTATGTGGGACGACAACAGCGTTCAATACGAGCAGGAATTCCGGCATTACTATTTACAAGCAGCTACAATTAACTTTTCACCCATTGAAAATACGGATCTAGAAAATCAAGGTACATGGTCCTTTGACAAAATGGACGTATTCTTTAGTGATGCAACTACAATAACGGCCGATATTGGGGAAATACACTTTTATCCCCAACCCGAATTTGACTTTGTATTCAACTTTTTTTCTTCCAGTGGGAATAGCATCGTGGATAGTCCGATTGGCCAAGTAGAAGAATCTGTCACAATCACGGATATTGATGTTCCATTTGTTGAATTAAAAGATAAAATATCCCTTGAACTGGATCTTGATCAGGACCGTTTAGAAAAATTTAGCGTTGGTAAAATAAAGGACTATATCCCAGATACACTAAATGATAGATCTAACTTGGAAACGATACACGGAGAAGATGTAGATCAGCTCTTACCGGTTTCGGTAGAGAAAGGTGATTGAATTGGCCTTTCCTCCCATTTTGGTGAGGCATACAACCATTAACTCATTAAGTTTTAGGTTAAAGTTAGTTATTACTTCTGTAACGGCTTTAAATTTTTCTGAATTCGGAGTCTTCTGAACAAATTCTTCCGAAAAAGGGCTGTCTATTTCGTTAAATTGAACATTATGTTGGGTAATTATCTCCAGCGATTTTTTTAGATACTCTTCTTCAGTTGATAGATGTTCAATTGTGCTTAATTTATCTGCAATCCCTGTTTCTTTGAAAAAATTCACCTTTTCCTGAAGTGTAGGTAACTTTGAAACTTTCTTAGAATTTTCGTCTCTCTTTTCAATTTTACCAACTAATGTTATCGCATTTTGTTTAAGTTGTTTTATTATTTCTTCCCTCTCAGCAATTATATCTGATTGATTAGGAAGGAACCACTAGTGTTGCATTAATTTAATTTCAATATTAAAAATACTCAAAATGTTCAATAATTTTATTTTTTGCAAAGAAAAAGTCCTTTATAATGGATAAGTCAGGTGGTAATCCCGTCCAAATCCACTAATAAAGGACCAATACTCATGGACAAGATTACACGAAAAACGTCATTTGGACAATGGTTTTCACCAATAAATCTTCAATTATTTGATGAACAAGTGAAAACATTGAAATTAGATTTCTATACGAAGAAACTTAACGACAGAATCATTTCTAAAATTACTACTTTTTGCGCAGCTACGAAGAAGTAGAAAGTCTTCATGCGCTGAGTGATTGTCTTTTCGATGACCAGCTTCAAAAAGGGATCAACCTTGATTCGATCAGTATTTCTCAGTTATCACGACGATTAAATGGCATGAATCCAGATCTATTTCAAAGGCTTTTTCTTGATTTAGTCGCACAAATTCATGCCAAAACACACTACACAAAACTTGTCATGCCGTTAAAAATCATTGATTCAAGCACATTGCCACTCAATTTGACCAATCATAAGTGGGCAAAGTTCCGCAAAACAAAAGCGGGGGTAAAGCTACATTTACGCCTTGTGTTTATGGAAAAAGGGATTTCCTATCCTGAAAAGGCTGTGCTAACAACGGCAAAGGAACATGATCGTGGTCAACTTGAAATCATGGTAGATGACAAGGAATGCATGTATGTGTTTGACCGTGGCTATTTAGACTATGAACGCTTTGATCGCATGACAGATGATGGGTACTTTTTTCTTTCTAGACTCCGTAAAAACGCAGTCATACGAGAAGTTTACGATTTTAAACTACCCGAGAATATCGACTGTTCTGTCCGATCAAATGGTGTTGATTGGTACAACTCAAAACCGTACTGAGAACTACTTTCGCCTTCTAAAAGTGATTGATTCAAAAGGAAATGAACTTCAGTTACTGACAAATCGTTTCGATTTGAGTGCCGAAGAAATTTCAGAGATGTATAAATCACGCTGGGCGATTGAGTTGTTTTTCAAATGGATCAAACAGCATCTCAGTATCAAAAAGTTCTACGGTCAAAGTGAATGGGCGATCCACAATCAAGTGTTTATCGCATTAATCGTTTTTTGCCTACATGTTCTCGTTCAACTCGAGACAAAAAGCAAGCGTAAAACCTTACAAATTAGCCGTTATTTAAGAGCTGCTTTGTGGAAGCCAGCACATATTTGGCTTCGGAAAATTGAAGGAAAAGCCATTCCTTAATAAACAAACTGTCGTCGTCGCAACTGTCTAATTGTAAATATATTTCCAAATGGATGGAGCCACCTTTGATTAGGTATTTACTTTTTTGGCTCTAAACGGGAAAGAGATTTAAAACTGAAAATTCAGTCAATATTTATGCAACACTAGTGATGACACTTAGTAAAAAGATTAGAAAAGGACATAACTGTATCGTTATATCCTAAGAGTCTATTTACATTTAAGATATATATGCTCTTTCACATTCTAAAAAAGATTTAGTTTCATTAAACCCACCACATATCAGAAGGTTTTTCTTCTATTAAGATCGAATTCAAGTTCTTAACCGCTCGAGTAAAGCCTTCTTCAATTGACATGATTGGATCTTCATGTTCAATACTCACAACATAATCATATCCAAACGTTCGCAGTGCACTCATCATATCCGACCACTCTTTAATACTATGACCACATCCAACTGAACGGAATGTCCATGCTCTTGTTTGCACTTCTCCATATGGCTGCATATCAGTTAATCCATACATATTTACATTGTCTTGATCAATATACGTATCTTTCGCATGGAAATGATGAATCGCATTTGCTTTTCCTAAAATTTTAATAGCAGCTACTGGATCAATTCCTTGCCACCATAAATGACTTGGATCAAGATTTGCACCAATTGCATCACATGTTTCTTCTCTTAATTTAAGAAGGGTATAAGGTGTATGAACTAAAAATCCACCATGAAGCTCTAAGCCAATTTTCACATTATGATCCTTAGCAAACTGACCCCATTTCTTCCAATATGGAATTAACTTCTCTTCCCATTGCCATTTTAAAACATCACCATATTCATTTGGCCATGGTGTAACAGGCCAATTTGGATATTTTGCCCCTTCATGATCACCTGCTGTTCCAGAGAAGCAATTGACAACAGGTACATTCATAAGATTTGCTAGTTTAATTGTTTTAACTAATGCCTCATGAGACTCTTTTGCAAATGATGAGTTCAGGTGAAATTGGATTTCCATGACAGCTAAAAGCACTTATTTCAAATCTCTAGACGTTATTTTTTCTAAATATTCCTTACGAAGCTCTTCACTTTCAAGCAGACTATCTATGTCACAATGAGCATTCCCAGGATAGCCACCTGTACCAATTTCAACTGCCTTTACACCAGCTGGTTTAACATAATCTAGCATTTCTTCAACATTTTTTTCTGAAAATAATACAGTAAATACACCTAACTTCATTGCCATCCTCCCTCTATAAAGTTAAATTATCTCCTGAATACTCACGTATTCTCAAAATTTCTTAACACCCAATAGTAGACTCACATAAAATACTGGATAGACGTTGAATATCTTTAAATTTTTTACAGGGTGGGGGCCATCCTATCGCCCAAACTGGTTTTGTTTGGAAAAAAATAATATAACCGTGCGTAATATCTCCACACAACTCACGGTCGCTAACCCTCCCATATCTCACCGGATTGGGATCCATACATTCCTTCGTCCTGCGTATCCATGAGGTGGAGGTCGGATATGCTCCTATGCTGGGTCATATGCCCGAATGGAATAAATAAACTCCGACTCTGCACTATTGGTGTTTGTTCTTGAGATTCATGTATTCAGAAGTGATCTTCTTAAAGCTTAAGCAGCCTGTAATGTATCTATTTGAGGTATTCCTCTTAATAGTTTTGAACCATCAAATTCACACTGTTTTTGACCAATGACAAATAAAACACGTAGTAACTTACAACACAAGGCAATGAGTGATTGTTGCTTTTTTAATGGGCGTTCAGGTCGTTTGGTATAGTAATGATGCAAAGCTTTAAAGGTTGGATTATGAGCGACGAGGGGACGAATAGCTAGATATAAGGCTCTTCGTAATCGACTCCGTCCTCTTTTAGAGATTCTAGTTTGTCCTTTAAATTTCCCGGAGCTATGTTCACGTAATGAGAGCCCTGCTAGGTTCACTAATTGCTGTGGGTGGCTATACTTTGTTATATCGCCCACTTCAGCGAAGAATAGAGCAACTGTTGTCCCTAAACCTGAAATCTTCATCATTTCTTGAGCCCCTGGTATCGTTTCTACAAGTGCTTCTATTTCTTGATCTAACTGTTCCAGTTGCTCCTTATAAAGCTCATATTGGTCAAGTAGAAAATCAATTTCATGTTTGGCAAACGTAAGCCAATCTTGAATACCAATACTCTTTTTAGCTGTTTCCACTAGCTTCGTTGCTCGTTTTATTCCTACTCCACGTTGAACAAAAGGCTTCCACTTTTTAAGAATTTCCTCTGGTGTCCATCTCCTGATTTGTGAAGGGAACGGAAACATCTTTAACGTACAAAGAGCAGCCTTTCCTTCCCAGTCTCCAAAAACATCGAAAAACTCTGGAAAATAACGTTGAATATGATTTTGAATACGACCTTCGGTGATCATTAGCTGTTTAATGAGCTGATCTCTTAATTTGACGCCTTCTCTTAGTTCCGCATAAATGCCTTCTAAGAGATTTGGTACGGAGTATCGCCCATCTTTTATCAGCTGTGCAATCACTTTAGCATCTTTCGTATCGTTTTTCGTTGGAGAGTTATCATCAAGCTCTTTACTTTTCTTTACATGCATCGGATTAACTAAAACAAAGTCAAATCCTTTAGCCGTTAAGAAATAAGCTAGATTCAACCAATAATGTCCTGTTGGTTCAACACCGAAAATCACATGATTTTTATTATTCTGTTTTCTTGATGTTGTTCCACCCAATCTAATAACGCTTGGAAAGCCATGGATTCGATTTTCAAAGATCAAACGCTTTCCAAACTCGATTCCTCGATCATCTTGAGCTCGTGCTACATGTTTGTCTTTGGCAATATCAATGCCAATAATTAAAGTTGATGGTGTGATTTGCGAGATTTTTTGATTTTGTGTATAATTCATTTTGAGTCCTCCTTGGGTATCAATTAAGGGTCCTTTTTTGCTTCGAAGCTTTGGACACCTCGTATCATACCAAGGGGGCTCTTTTTTGTTCAACCCTCAAATTTCTTCATTACAGGAATGCTCCTCTATGCTAACTTAATACTCTTACCAGTCTCACTACTTAAGTAAATGGCATCAATAATTTTTGAAACTTGTAAAGCCTCTTCGGGTTTGACGACTAGTTCCTCTTTTCCTAAACACGTCTCAATGAAATTTCTAACTTGATTAAGCCCAGGATTTTCTTCACCCGATATCCAATTTGCCTGGCTGTTGATGAGCATGCCATGTCTCGCTTGGTTAAGTTCAAATGGAAACAAGTCAATGCCTCCTGTTAGTCCAGAAATACTAACGCTTTCAATATCATCTTTAATATTGGCTGCCCAAGACGTTTCAAACAGCATCGATGCTCCATTTTCAAAGGTGATATATGCTGTTACATGATCATCGACTTCAAATGTCTCATGGTTAATCTCTCCCCATTGATTCACTTGATTTGCCATCTTACTTAAGTGATTGTATGATTTTCCAATTACTTCAACAGGTTTCGGATTTCCTAGCAACCAAAGAGACAAGTCTAAAAAATGACAACCCCAGTCAATAAGACTTCCCCCGCCTTGAAGGTCTTTATTCGTAAAAACGCCCCAACCTGGTACTTTTCTTCTTCTTAGTGCTTGTGCTCTAGCTACAATTGGTTCACCAATTTCATTTGCTACTATAACCTTTTTTGCAGCACGTGAATCTTTCATAAAACGATAATGATACCCAATCGCCAAAACTTTACCTGATTGTTCTAGCCGCTTCTATCATTTCTTCACATTCTTTTGTATTTAGCGCCATCGGTTTCTCACAAAAAACATGAACACCGGCATTTAAAGCAGCAATGGTGATTTCAGCATGAAATTTATTTGGGGTACAAATGGTGACCGCATCAACTTCACTTAATAGTTCCTTGTATTCCGCATACACTTTGTTGATCCCAAACTTAAGAGCAACTGCATGTGCCGTTTCCATATTCATATCACAAACGGCTTCGAGAGTGACAGAGTCCGTTAATTGTAGGTATGCCGGGATGTGACGATCTTGAGCAATGCCTCCAGCACCGATGATTCCCATTTTAATTTTACTCATCTGATTCTCCTTTATTTAAAGATTAACTATTTGTTTCGTTTTGCTAGATTCTAGTGCAGATAATATTATTTGTAGAGATTTCATCCCTTCTTCTCCTGAAACAGCTGGTTCAACATCTTGAATAATAGCGTTAACAAATTGATCAATGACTTGTGTGTTCGTTTGACCACCCGAGTCATTTGTTTGAATACCACCAAGCTCATATTTAACGACTTCGCCACTCTTATATTGAACGACAAGTGAATTGACTGGATCATCCTCTAATCGAAGAATTGCATTTTCACCGTAGATAATTGTTGAATTATCTTCTTTTGAAACATAGGACCAACTAGCAGCTAAAGTTCCAATAATACCACTTTCTGTCTTTAACACACATACTGCCGTATCATCCACATCAGCGTTACTCTTCGCGCTTGTTTCAATAAAGGCACCAACTTCAACAAATTCTTCATCTAAGATGAATCTTAACAAATCCGTTTTATGCACACCTAGGTCTCCCATTGCACCTATAAACGCTTGCTCTTTTTTGAAGAACCAACTTTCAGCTCCATCAGCACTCCAACCCTCAGGACCACCATGGCCAAACGTCGTACGGAAGCTGTATATTTTTCCTACTTCTCCATTTTTAATCAATTGTTTCGCTTTTTGGTGAGATGGAACGAAACGTTGATTATGTGCGATCATTAATTTTTTGTTGTTTTCTTGTGCAGCCTTAATCATGTTCTCTGCATCCAAACGTGATGTTGCCATTGGCTTTTCACAAAGTACATGCTTGCCTGCTTGTAAGGCAGCAATTGAAATCGGCGCATGTAAATAGTTTGGTGTACATACACTCACTGCATCAATCGAAGGATTGGCAAGTAGCTCTTCATATCTTGTATAAGCAGTTACTTCATACAAGTCTGCGAATTCCTTTACCCGTTCTGCAACAATGTCACAAACAGCGACAATTTCTACATCTTTATTGTTGGCATACTCCGGTAAGTGACGGTACTTGGCAATGCTCCCACAACCAATAACAGCTACTTTTAATTTACTCATTATGTTTCCCCCTATTATTTAAATGGTTTTTATCCAAAAATTAATTAACTGATACTAAATCGCGATTTCTATTTTGCTTTAATTTCCTCAAGCGGCTTAGCGTTACCATAAACAGGATAAGAGCGATTGACTGGCTTTGCCCACTCAACTGCATTTTTGATTACTCGTTGAATTTCTTTATTATGATACGTAGGGTATGTCTCATGCCCAGGACGGAAATAAAAGATCTTTCCATTGCCTCTTTGGTACGTACAACCACTTCTAAACACTTCTCCGCCCTCAAACCAACTCATCATGATTAGTTCATCAGGTGTAGGAATATCAAAGTGCTCACCATACATTTCTTCTTTATCAAGTTCGATGTATTCACCAATTCCTTCTACAATCGGATGACTTGGTTCAATAATCCAAATGCGTTCCTTTTCATCTGCTTCACGCCATTTCAAATCACAACTCGTTCCCATTAACGTTTTGAAAATTTTAGAAAAATGCCCTGAATGAAGAACGACTAATCCCATTCCTTCTAATACTCTTTTCTTCACCTTCTCCACAATGACATCCTCTACTTCATCATGCGCAAGATGTCCCCACCAAATTAAAACATCGGTATTGTTCAAAACCTCTTCAGTTAGTCCGTGTTCAGGCTCATCGAGTGTTGCTGTTTTCACATCTAGCTTTGCTTCTTGTAGAAAGCTAGCGATAGCGCCGTGGATTCCTTCTGGGTAAATATCTCGTACGACCGGATTCTTTTGTTCATGAAGGTTCTCATTCCATACTGTTACGTTTAACATATTAGTTCCCCCTATAAGTTAATTGAATTGCAGCTTTTATGGGATCGTTCTCATACGTATGAGAACGATCCCATAAAACACATGAGAAACCGCTTCAGAAGTGTGGGATCGTTCCCATAAATACTAACATTAAACAGATTCTCGACTGATCACTTGTATCGGTAATTCAATGATTTGTTTTTCGTTACCACTAGGATTATTTAACATTGAAAGCATAACTTCCATTGTTTTCTGTCCCATCTCTTTAATCGGTTGCCTAATTGTTGTCAATGTCGGCTCCATTAATTCAGCAATCGGTTGATCATCAAATCCGATGACTGCAATCTCTTCAGGAATCTTTACACCTGAAGTTTTTGCTTGTTTAATTATTCCCGCAGCAATTTCGTCACTACCTGTAAAAATAGCTGTAGGTCGGTCTTCCATTGCTTGTATTTCTCTTAGGACTCTTTTCCCACAATCAATACTATAAGCATCACGGAAAACCCATTCTTCCCTTACCTCTAGACCAAATTCATTAATAGCCTTCCTAAATCCTTTTTCACGGTCTATTCCAAGTTCACTTGCTGTACCGCCACAATATGCTATTTTTTTATGCCCCTTTTCAATTAGGTGACAAGTTCCTAAATAACTTCCCTTAACCTGATCAAGTTTTACTACTGGGAATGTAGCCTCCGATCTATACTCATTACATAGAATAATCGGACCACATTCTTTATAGGTAGCAATTGTTTCCCAATCATTTTCAATTGATGTAAAAATGAGACCATCTACTTGCTTCGTTTGTAATAAATTCAAGAAATTAAGTTCTTTCTCCTTGTCTTGATGCGTTTGACAGATTAATAGTTGGAAACCGTATTCCACCGCTATCATTTCTAACCCCTCTATTAAGAAAGGGAAAAATGGGTTCGTTAGACGTGGAACAAGTACAGCAATCGTATCTGTCTTTTGCGTTCTTAACCTCTGTGCTGATGAATTAGGATGATACTCTAATTCCTTCATAGCATCATAAACCAATTTCTTTTTTTCCTCTGATACATAAGGGTGATGATTGATTACCCTAGATACAGTCGATCTTGATAATCCAGCCCGTTTAGCGACATCTTCTATCGTTGCCATTAGTCTCTCCTTCGCCAAGAGTGCAAGCGCTTTCCAAAAAAAGAAAAAGCAACTGTACTCTCAGTCTAATTCAAAACGATACGAATGACAACACCTAAAATTTTTTCTTGAAGGAAGGATACATCCTTACAACATTCTAGCTCTTTTGTAAGGATAATCTATATTCCTTAGGTGTTTGCCCTTCACGTTTCTTAAATACCTTTATGAAATATTTATCATTTTGATAGCCAACCGTTTCAGCAATTTCATAAATTTTTAAGAAAGGATTCCCTAATAATTCTTTTGCTTTTTCAATTCTAATCTTCGTTACATAATCAGTAATAGTCTCATGGTATTCTTGTTTGAATTTCCTTGAGATATACTCCCTACTTAGAAAAAAACGATCTGCTATTTCATGCAATTTAATATCTTGTTGATAATTACTTCTAACATACTCTTCAATTTGCTGAACGGTATTTTTTTTAGTTGAATAATTACAGTCATACACCAACTTCATAAGTTCATAAAACTCTTCCTTTTTGTCTTTCTTAAAAAGAGCAAAAAGAAAAACGACCGTCTTGATCCCAGTAATGAATTCCTTCATAGATGGAGTCTGAGTGATTAATCTCATACTCTTTTAACCAATGTGCTTTTAATAAATCAAATTGTGTCTCCCACACCTCAAGCTGTCCCATAGTAAAATGGCCTCGGTCCTCAATCTTGTTAAAAATTTTATCTAATATACGATCGAGCTGCTCCACACTACCACTTTGAATGGCCCATTTAACTTCTACTGAAAAATCTAGAAGGTACGCTAAATCGTAATGCTCTCCCTCGTTAGCTTGAACCGTTAGCGTTAGTAGATTAAATTTATCTAGTGTGTTTTTAGCAGACTCATAAGCAAGCATTAGCTGATCAGATGATTCCCCTGCTACAATCAAACAATCTAATTCATTTGCTCGTTTAATCTCGAGAACAACTTGATTAATGATTTCTTTTACATCCGGAGTCTTCCAAAGGATCAAAACCAATTCCTCATCCTTGTACGTGTTTTTGAATGCCACTCCCTTATCTTTTTTTGTAAGGAACTGGTTACAAGTCTCTATAACCTTCTCGAACGCTATATCTGCATTTTTCTTATATGCCGTCTGAATAATCCCTGCCATTTGAATAATAGCCACTGAATATGGCTTACAGATAACAACATTCAGCTGTGAGGAGACTCGGTCAGGTAAATGAGGTTGACTCAAACTATCTGAAAGTAGATGATCCAAAACCGCTCGGTTATTTTCTAAAGTAGATAATCTAGCACTATTCTGTTGCTTCCACTCTACGACAGCCCTAGTTAGCGTTTCGTTAAGCTCAGCTGGGTTTATTGGCTTTAAAATATAATCAAAACTCCCATACATAATGGCATTTTTAGTATATTTAAAATCATCATAACCACTTATAACAATGACTTTAGCTGTTAATTCATTTTCATAAATCCATCTCAAAAGATCTATTCCATCACACCTTGGCATACTCATATCTGTAAAAATAATCTCTGGTCGATGTTTCGAGATTAGTTGCATGGCCTGGTTACCATCCGCCGCTTCTAAAATAGTGTTAATCCCTAGTTTTTCCCAATCAGCTAACAACAGAAGTCCTTCGCGGACATGTTTTTCATCATCAACGATTATGGCCTTCATGAAAAAACCCCATTTCTATCGGTAATCTAATTGTGATAAGGAAACCTCCCGAATCTCGGTTTTTCAATTTAAACGTAATATCATTTTCATAATAAAGCTTTAATCGTTCATAGATATTTTTTAACCCTATACTATCTCCACTTAAACTCCGGTTCTCTTCTTCATTTAAATGCTGTCTTATCTCTTTGAGACGTTCTTCAGATACACCATGACCGTTGTCACTAATGGAAATTAACAACATTTGATTTTTTAATTTACACTTTACAACTAGCTTCCCGATATGATCTCTCCCATCAAATCCATGTTTAAAGTAGTTTTCAATAATAGGTTGCAATATCATCTTGGGTACTTTGATATTCAGCACCTCTTCATCAATATCTAATTGATATTCTAAATCTTCGCCAAATCTTTGTTTTTGTAATAACATATATGCTTTTGTGTAATTGATTTCTTTTTCTAGTGGTACAATATCTTCCTCCATATTCATGCTATATCTCATAATTTGCGAGAGGTCCGTAAGCGAAGAGTAAATTTCAGGCACCTTGCTTTTTAATGCCATTGTCCCTATTGATTGTAACGTATTATATAAAAAATGCGGATTAACTTGCGAATGAAGTACCTTTAGTTGATTCGTTTTATTTTCTAGTTCTAATTTATATTCTCTATTAATTAGCTGATTAATTTTTTCAATCATTGTCTTAAAACGATCCCCAAGAATGCCAATTTCATCTTTCCCAAGAGTTTGAAACTGTACTTGCATATTCCCTTTTTCAACTTGCTTAATATTTTGTAGTAATATTCTTATAGGTGATGTTATTTTAAAAGATACAAGTAATGTTGCTAATATTACAAGAACCAATCCAATCACACCAAAAAAGATATTAATCAACGCAACACCGTATGCACTTTCATAGAGAGTCGTATTTGGAATCCTCTTCACTAAGATCCAGTTGCCCGTTGCATCTGAGATCGTTTCATAAATCATAACTCCATCAAAGTCCTCGTCCTTCCACGCCATAGTACCGCTTGTTTCTACTGAGTTTAACAAGGATTCTTTCCACTTAAATGAACGATCTTCACTTGACAGAGGTTCTGAGCTATAAATTAAATGACCCTCTTGAGTTAAGATATAAAATTCCTCAGTTTCCTCATGATAAAGATACTTACTTAATTCATTAATCTTATCTGGCCTTATCTCTAAAGACACATAAGCAAGAATATGATTAGCAGGAACATCTTTAAATGCGCGATGAATCGTGAAGCGGTTAAATTCATTCAACGGTTCCATATATAAATTAGCGGGGTTTTCCTTTGCCTTTTTGTAATAATCAATTTCCTCTAGACCGATTAGACGAGAATAGGCAATTGCCGAACGCCTTGAGACCGTTAATAATTCCTGTTGTTTCACAATCGCCATAGAAACCTTATAAACACTTTCATCACTATATAAAAGCGATTGTATAACGTTATGAACAAAACCTCTTGACCCATAGTCACCTATCTCTTGCTTCCTTAAATAGTTCATAAAATTCGAATTATTATAAAAAGAAAAAGTAAAATTGTTTAATTCTTTTAGATAACTTTCAATGTTTACCTTTCCCTGATAAAGTAAATTAATATTCTCTTGTATGGATTGATCTTTTAATGATTCTTTCGTATATAAATAAGTCACAATAATGGAACTTCCAAAAGGAATAATGGTTATAAGTAATAGGAGGACAATTAATTTGTTTCTAATGCTAGTATTCAACAACGAAATACCTCCCTTCAAAACCACTACATTCTTCGTGAAAATTTTGGTTCCATTACAATTAAACTATAATGCAGAAAGCATATCTATGTATAGACATGCTTTCTACTGTTGTTTCGAGCTATTACTTAAGATTATCCCAAGTAGCTTGGAATTTTTCTAAAACTTCCTCATATTCAATTTGACCTGCCACATATTCTTGGATTGCAGCTGCAAAATCTTGGTTTGCACCATCTGGCCATCTGAACCATGTCCAAGGAATCGTCTGCTCATTAACAGAGTATTCAAGAATCGATTCACCTAAATGACCTAAGCCAGCTGGTTCGATGTTATCAAATGCAGGAATGAACGCAAATTCTTCAGTCATATATCGTTGACCAGTTTCAGAAGAAACCATCCAATCTAAAAGAAGTTTAGCTTCCTCTAGGTTTTCTGAGTTTTTATTTAGAGCCCAATTGTTTGGAACCCCAACAGGGATTCTATTAGCATCCGCCTCATCGTTTAATGGAATTGGTAAGAATGCCATATTCATATCAGGATTAATTTGATAAATCATATTTTCAGTCCAGTTACCTTGTTGAATCATAGCTGTTTCACCCGATGCAAATAGTGTAACTTGAGTGTTATAGTCTGTTGTTAATGGATTTGGATTACCATATTTAATTTCCATGTCAATCACTTGTTTGAAGTCTTGAAAGTGTTTATTTCCAGCAAATGTTTCTGTTCCTGCGTTTAATCCTTCAATAAATGCAACCGGGTCATCTTGCTGTGCAAATGGGATGTTTAATAAATGTTGCCCAACTACCCACCACTCACCATAACCAGCAGCAAATGCAGTAATGCCATTTTCCTCTAACTTTTCTACAGCTACTTGTAACTCTGCCATTGTAGCTGGCGGTTCTGTAATACCAGCTTGCTCAAATAAATCCTTGTTGTAAATAAAGCCATATCCTTCAAGGTTTACTGGCATCCCGTAAAGCTTTCCATCTTCATCGGTCATCGGAATTTTACCAATTGGTAGTAAATTTTCTACCCAAGGTTCACCTGAAAGATCTGCTAAATGCTCTTTCCAAAGTTCTAGTTCATTGAAACCGCCATTATTGAAAATATCTGGTTTTTCTCCAGAAGCAAATTTCGCTTTTAACGCAGCACCATAGTCAGCACCACCACCAACTGTTTCAAGTTTCACCTTGATATTCGGATGCTCCGCTTCAAACTCTTTTAGCATTTCTTGTAGTTGATCAGCAATTTCTACTTTAAACTGGAAGAAGTTCAAAGTAACCACTTCTTCACTACCACCTGCATCAGAATTTCCATCTGTACCAGTATCGCCCGAAGAGTTATCCGTTTTGTCAGATGAACACCCCACAATAATTCCGACCGCTAACAACATTGACAAGCAAAGAAAAAGTAAATGTTTCATTGCAATTGCCCTCCTCTAATCCCCTAATTTTTATCTTACTATTTTAATTTTTGTAGCGATAGCTACAAAATTTATAAACTTAAGTTATTTGATTGATCCTGAAGCAATTCCTTTAATAATATGCTTTTGCAAAAATAAGAAGAAAATAACAACTGGAGTAATCCCTAATACAAGTGCAGCAAGACCCATATCCCATTGCTTTGTATATTGAGCAAAGAAAGAGCTAGTCGCTAATGGAATCGTTCGTAATGATGCATCCTGTAGAACTAGTAGTGGAAGCAAATAATCATTCCAAATCCACAATGTGTTCAAGATCAATAACGGTTACCGTAATCGGTTTTAAAAGCGGAAAGACAATTCTCCAAAATACCCCAAATTGAGTACAACCATCAATGCGAGCTGATTCTTCCACTTCAACTGGTACCGTTTTCACAAAACCATGATACAAAAATAAGGATAGCGGAACCCCAAAACCAAAGTACATAATAATAATTCCTGGAATACTATTCATAATCCCTAGCATCCCACCTAATTTCACTAAAGGAATCATCACTGTCTGAAATGGAATAACCATTGCAGCTACAAAGAACACAAACAAAATTTTACTGAACTTTCCCGGTGTACGAACCATTTTCCACGCTGCCATCGAACTAATGATGACTAAACCAAGATTACTTACAACCGTAATAATCAATGAGTTTAGAACGCTCTCGGAAAATCAAGAATATCCCATACCTTCACGTAATTAGAAAATAACCATTCAGTCGGTAATGCAGCAGCATCTATTAAAATTTCAGAGAATCCTTTTAATGAATTTGCAATGACAAAATAAAATGGTATTAAGAAGATGAGAGCAATAATTATCGCAAAGATTTCTAAGATAAATGTGCCTTTAGTGTATTTTTTATTCATTACGCCTCAACCTCCCTCTTTTTAGTAATCATGACTTGTAACGTTGTAAAAATAGCAACAATAATGAAGAATAAAATCGATTTCGCTGACCCTAGGCCATAGTTGTTGTTTGTAAAAGCTTCTTGATAAATGTTAATTGCTACCGATTGAGTTGAGTTAAATGGTCCTCCACCGGTTAATGATAAGTTTAAATCGAAAATTTTGAAGGCCATTGAGATCGTTAAGAAGAAGCAAATCGTAAAGGCTGGCAAAATTAAAGGAATAATTATTTTCGTTAACGAAGTAAAAGCATTAGCTCCGTCAATTTTTGCTGCTTCTAATAAGGATGTATCTACACCTTGTAAGGCAGCGATATAAATAACCATCATATATCCACTGATTTGCCATGCAAAAACAATAACAATTCCCCAAAATGCTGTTTTCGCATCCCCTAACCAAGCTTGTTGAAAGAATGAAAGATTTGTTAGTTCTCCAATTGCAGCAAAACCCCTTACGAAAATAAATTGCCAGATAAAACCCAATAATAAGCCACCTATAACATTGGGAATAAAGAAAGCTGTCCTTAAGATATTTCTTGTTTTTAATGCTGAATTTAATAGTAACGCGAATGAAAAACCTATAATATTACTTATAGCTACTGCAGCAAACATGAATTTCGTTGTAAAAAGAAAAGAATCAAAAAACCTCTCATCATTCGTGAAGATCCTTTTATAGTTTTCAAACCCTACCCATTCCGTAGCTGAACTGATTCCATTCCAAGAAGTAAAGGAATAATAAACACCCATAAAAAATGGAATGATCTGAATAACAATGAAAAATATAAGTGCTGGTCCAACAAAAGCGGCGTAAGACAATATCTTTCTTCATTTTTCCTTTATTTTTAACCATTCTTCTCAGATCTATATCCACTTTCGCTTTTCTTGTATCGATGTCTATTTTCACTATTCACTCACCGCCTCTGACTGTAATCGCTTTCATATTTACATTGTAAAGTAAGCGGTTTCAAATTGAATACTAACTAGATTGACTAAAAAGGTGCACTATTTTGACCATAAAAAAAAGCACGGTTTCTACCATGCTCTCTCTAATCTTCAGGTGTTACTTCCGTATCAAGTGCGTGTAAAAAAGCGAGGATGGATCTGTAACTACTACCAAAGTCCCCAAAAGATCCTTGTTTTGCACAATACACATCAATTGCTGATTTTATAGGATTTAGTTTAAAAACGGTTACAACCATGATTGAAGAGCCAACACCCTGTTTTTTTAATGAAATTTCTCCACGCTCAACATCAACTTGAGTGATTTCCCAATTTGGAAACTTCTTATTGTTTATTATTTTTTTCACGTTTTCAATCATTGCTTCTCTACTTTTTTTATAATAGCGGGTTTTAAGACTAGGTAATTTCGGTTGCTCGCTAGTTTCTTCATGGTTCTTCCATAACCCTGTAATTGTTCGTAATGTTGACATAGCTCCTCCTAAATTCATTATTTACAACGATTTAACATAACTTAAACCATACACGAACATCTTCATGAATACAATTCTCTAATTATAAAGACTCGGAAATTAAGTAACTGATTTTGGGACTAATGGGGGATGAAAGCAGGTTTCCTGAGGATAAATTGGAATGTTCAAAGCCATTTTCAAAAAAGGGCATAACTAAATAAACCACAGATAGTGGATTTTAAAAAACTGTGCTTTAAGATGAGTTTATAGGGACAAAAGAGATGTAATTACTGGATTGAGACTCGAAAAATGATTCTTTTTTGCTTCCTTGAACCAAGCATCGGCATGGTGACACATGCCGATGATATATGATCGAACAGTCCAATGTCTTGAACTGCGTCCTCTTGAATCTTCCAAACGATAATCAATTCTTTTTCGTTTGATACAACGCTCGACCCCAGTACGTAAAGCATAACGCTTATCCCATTCCTTACTATCACGTTTCACTCTAGGAAAAAGACGAGGGTTATCCTTTGTCGATGTATAAAAGGTCCGTCCATAGGCAGATTCTGAACATGGTGTTGGACATGTCCATTTTCCAACGACAGCTGGACAGCGCCATTTACGGCGATATCGTTTCTTATCGACTCCCCAATCGAGCATTTTTCGACCGATGGGGCAAATCGGAACGCCGTCTAAGTTCATGTCCATTTCATTGTAGATGAATTGTTTTGAACGCCTTGGATTGAGGTTAATAATGGCAGAAACATCATGGTGTTCTAACATTTCATAGATCGGATAAGCATCCAGAGCTGAGTCTAGGATGACTTCACCAAACGTCCAATCGGGATACCAATGTTTGAGTTCATGGAAGGTACTGACAAACAAGACAGAGTCATGTTTACTGGCACGATACATCCTAGGATAAATCGGTAAATCATAAAGACTATCGGAAGCAGCTACCATGAAAAGACTTCGACCATAATAATACTTTTCACGAGAACTATCCCAGCCATAGTCGGCATCAGGGTCTGAAAACTGCCGTTGACATTGGCATTTCCAATTACCTTGTTTACGACAGTCACAAAGGAACTTACCAAAAGGTCGACCTCCTGTTATCACGGGAGATCCATCAGCCATCATGCTTAATGAATGTGTGTTCCCTACTAATCCTTTCGATGCGGATGGATAGACAAATAAGGATTGAAAGAGAATTTGGAGTTGATCATGCGACTTGGCTGTATGACGAGAAGCCTTATCACATCACGAGTGTTGATTATCCAAAATTAGACAGACCTATCCCTTGGAATGTTCGATAGTTTTTCAAAAAATAAGCCATTTCAGAATGCCAATCAATTGGTAAATTATGATCTAGCAGTTTTCGTTGAAAAGAAACGAACGATAATCGTTTGAAAACTCGTCCTTCTGCTGTTTTTGTATAGAGCCATTTTAGTAACACATAGGTGATAAGGGCAGCGAATAGTTGGTTGAAGACGGCATTTTCAGTCGTGCCAAATAGAACTGGGACATTCAAGTTTTGTTTGATCCAACGAAAGAAAGACTCGATTTTCCACCGTGCCTTGTACATGTCGGCAATCACTTCTGGCGCTACGTTCATAAGGTTGGTGACTACGTGAATCTCACGTCTCTTATCGTCCATAAAAGTCACGACCCGATGGCGCTCCTTGGAACGAGATTGCGTCGTTCCGAGTTGGCAGGTGATGTCGCGGATCACGGGGGAGCCAGCTTGGTCTAACCGCTTTAACGAATGAGGGCGGACGACCTCGATGTTGTCCTTCATACGGATGACAAAGTGTTGCTGATCAGCGACGAAGTGATCGATTCGTTTGATTTTAAAATAAGCTCGGTCTTCTACCATGACAAATCGCGGATCGATCAGCCGTTCCCCTACAGGACCATCATGGACAAGCCCTGTGGATTCAACGACTTGAAGAGGCATGTCGGTTTCGGGTGAATAGCTGACGTGCAGTTTGATTCCTGAACGTTCGCCATGATAGACCGCCCAAGGAAGACGTGTCTTCCCAACCGTAATCGTGGTCGAGTCCACAATCAGGAGATCCTTCACCTTTGACAGATTCATCGCTCGCCGCGTCAGCCGATTGCACTTGGAAACGATTAAGTGAAACAGATTTTTCATCATGTTGTAGTCCAACTCACTTGCCTTTTTTGAAAGAGTGGAATGGTTAATCTGCGGCAATCCATATTGATCGCCCGCATCTGCACAGTGTCGGTAGCTCTTCCACTCATTCATCGATGCACAGATTAAGTATTTGATAAGAGTGAGAACGTTGAGTTTGCGCGCTGTATCTTGATAGCCAATGGCACGCTGTATGCCTGCTAGTTCTTCTTCTAAAACAATCTTTTGAAGCAAATTCGGGAATATGGTATTCTTGTTCATGGGACACCTCTTCTTGAGTTTGTGGTTGGCAAACTTCATTCTACAAGATGGGTGTCCTTTTTTGTATTCTTTTTTTGGATTTTATTGGTTAATCAACACTCATGTTATCACATACTAAAAACTAGTGTGAAGTCACATGGGGCGTAAATATAAAGCTAATTCTAACCTATTAGAGGAAAGAAAGAACTGGTATTAATTATAGCACTTGAACACAGGGACCGATCCAGCACTTCCTTGATTAGTCCCTCCTCCATGTCCGCAGAGCTCCCACTAAAGGAACAAAGTCATTAAACGCCCATTCACAAATGGTTCTTACTCTTTTTTAACCTAAAATGCCATAGTCCATATCACGCACGAGATTTCCCGATAAACGGTATAATTGTATACTATATATCAAAGATCTCTTAAAATGTATATAGTCCGTCCATCGATTGATAATCTAGCTGGCATGAAGAATTATGTTAGTGGACTCTAAGCATCGTTAAAGTTTTTTAGTATGCAATAATAAGAACGCAAAAACCGTTTCCCACTATTATGAGAAACGGTCAATATTGGCATCGTCCCTGTCATCACCCGTATTTTGTCGATATGACCCCGACATTCTTAGACATACTTCGGGTGGTGACAATGGATTGCGCTCAGAGAAATTTAAAGAATGTTAAAAAATGTAAGTAAAACAAAAAATCCTTTACCGATTTTGTCAATAAGGGACGATTAATTATATGAAAGCACCTAAAAATCCGATCAGAACTCCTACAATTCCACTAATGAACAAAGATCCTAGTTGAATATATTCAAGCATCACTCCTAACTCCCTCCTTATTCAAACATATGCTTCCTGTCCATTCTAAAGGGAATTTGCGATTGTTGCTTCAATGCAAAATGGCTCTTCCCCTTTTACAATGAAATCAGGTCTATTTTTTATGAAATCAATCTGCTGATTTAATTTTTTAATACACCAAAAAGATACAGTTCCCAGAAACTTGAATTAAATGTAGTTTGGAATTCATACACTAGCTTTCCATTCCTATCTACAAATCCCCCAATAAACCGAACGTGTTCTGATTGCATGTTAGTAATATAATCACGAATAAACTCCTCGGTAATTAAACGCACGTCATGGGCGAAACCGCGCTCATCAACGTACTTAATAAAAAACCGGCAATTTCTTTGAACTGCGCGATAGTTCTAGGTGTAAACCCCTCGGATATTTCCACATTCTTAAACCGCTCAAATAACGCGTCTAAATCGTAATCGTCTCGCGCGCCCCTTACTCGCTTATCCTTCGTTTTCTTACCTCGTCTTCCTTCGCTATGTTCAGCCAATAAAAAACGCCTTCTTCTCGATTAAATCACCGAAATGAAGACGTACACCTTGACGTATGATGGAGCGCCACCTTGATCAACCTTTTCGGTAAATCATCGATGTCGTTCCATAACCACAAACATTGATATAACGGGCTTTAAAAACAGGAAATGACCCGTACTGGGTTCGAACCAGTGACCTCCACCCTGTCAAGGTGGCGCTCTCCCAGCTGAGCTAACGGATCATGTTATGTAGTCGTTGTCGACATCTATTAATTTACATGATTTTGAGAAGGATGTCAATTTATTTTTTATATATTTTCTAGCGTGTCGGTAGGAAAAGCATCCCAGCTCGTTTAGTAAGGGTTAAAGAGAACCAATGTCTTTGCCTACAAACAATGATTCTCTTATCATTTGTTACTATTTTCAGTCACCAAATAACGACTTCAAAAAGGTTGAAGGAAGGTTGATGGTTTGATTGTTCATAAGGAGCTGTTCGAGATCGTGTGTTTTCTCTTGACCTTTCAGCTCTCCTACTTCTTTGTGAAGGTCTTCCATCTTTTGGTCGAGTATAGCGGCTGAATCAGCGGCTTCTTTTAATTCTTGAATTAAACGCTCTGGGATCGATTTGTTGTATTTGTAATAAATTTTGTGTTCAAGGCTTGCCCAAAAGTCCATGGCAATTGTCCGAATTTGTACTTCGACACAGACGTGGTCTTGACGGTCTGACATGAAAACTGGCACTTCAAGGATAAGGTGTAGACTTTTATAGCCGTTTGGCTTAGGATTTCGTAAATAATCTTTTACCTCAACGACGTTGATATCACTTTGCTTTTGGATCATTTCACTTAGGTGATAGCAATCTGAAATAAATGAACAAGTGATACGAATGCCAGCTACATCCTTAATATTTTCTTTGATGCTGTCTAATGAAATAGAATAATTTTTTCGATGAAGCTTTTTTAAAATGCTTTCAGGTGATTTTAAGCGTGAGCTAACATGCTCGATTGGATTGTATTCATGAATAAGCTGGAATTCTTCTTGTAAAATCTTTATTTTCGTATTCATTTCATCTAGGGCGAATTTATACGTCATCATAAATCGCGTTGCTTCATTTCGATAGGCTTTCAATCGATTTAGATCAATACTCGCTGTCGGATCCAATGTATACCTCTCCAGTCTGCTTAATTGCTAATGATTCTCTTTAATTTTGATCTACTTAGCCAGTAAAGTCAATCAATGCTCTCTCTTTTATCATATCGTGAAACTCCTTATCCGTAAATAGAAGCCGCTTGCTTGTTATAAACGCCCTTTACCTATCTCACTATCAATTGAATATGCCTTCCTCATTTATAATGTCCTCCAATCTTTGCTGCGCGTTCTTCGGATTGGCTTCCCTTTAAGAACGAAACAGCTCGTCTAATCGAGATATCTCCATACTTTTGCTTAATCGCATCCATTGTATATCCGAGGCGATAGTGGCGATCACGATCATCAAGCATGCTCATCTGCCATAGCCGATCACTCTCTAGCTGGGAAAGAGATATGGCGAGTCGTCGTACAGGCTTGCCATCCCAAAATCGTTTTAACAATGTACACACATATTGATACACTTCCATTGTAATATTCGTATGATAGGGAAGCTTTATTTGGCGATGAAACCCAGTTGGCTTATCATAATTGGCCCCTTGTAAGCTTAGAGATACCGTTGCTCCCATCATTTGAACGCTTCTAGCGCGCTTGCAAACCTCTTCACACAATTCAAGGAGAATAATTTTAATCTCCTGCTCTTTTTCATAGTCCTTCGGCAAGGTCATGCCATGCCCTATTGCTTTTTGACGATCATGGGTGTGCGTTGTAACAGGAGAATGGTCGACTCCATTTGCCGTCATCCATAAAACCTCACCATTAATTCCCCACCTTTTCTTTAACGATTCAACCGACGTGTTAGCAAGCTGTCCAATCGTCCGAACTCCTTTATTGCGTAAATGTGTTGCCATTTTCCCTCCGACACCAAACATGGCTTCTATCGGCAAAGGCCAGAGTTGTTTTTCTAAATTAGCTTCTTTCAACCAAAAAATTCCTAAAGGATTCCTCTTGGCGAAATGATCACAGGCCATTTTCGCTAGTACTTTATTTTCTCCAATACCAATACGAGCTCTTACACGGGTTTCAAGCCAAATTTCAGCGATCATTTTTTCAGCAATTTCCTCTGGTTTTCCAAAAAGAGCCTGGCTATGAGTCACATCAACAAATTGTTCATCGATCGAAAATGGCTCCACTAAGTTTGTGTATTGCTCTAAAATGTGTGTAATTTGCAATGATACATCAATATAAGTCTGCATATGTGGTTTGACGACCATCGCTTCTGGACATTTTTGTTTTGCCTCCCACAAACGCTCTCCATTTCTAACGCCTCTTTTTTTAGCATGCAGGACACGCTGCTAAAATCACACCTGATCGGCGGTCTGGATCACCAGAAACAACAAGTGGCCTTCCAGACAGATCATGAACCTTTGCTTTTTCGATCGATGCATAAAAGGATTCCATATCAACCATAAAAATAACGTTTTGCTTCAAGCTTAGCACCTCACAACGAACGTTTGTTCCTATTATATCCGAATGCACGTTTGAATAGAAGTGGTAATAACTTGAATGACCCCAATTAGAAAACTTGGCTTATCGCCAAGCTTTAATGGCGAAATCCTTAGTTGCACTCATACTTTTATCCTTTAATAAAGGTAAACTTTCTTAAAGTGCAAAAAAGCGTTACCCCTACTATAGAAGTAACGCCATTTGCTAAGTACTCAATTATATTAATGTTTTTCCTTTTTCAACACGGCTTAATACAGAAGCCACAACAGATCCCTACTAAAAACGTAAGGATACTGACAAACAATAGCAGTCCATTTGAAGCAATTCCAGGATAGATGACAACAATTGATCCAATAACAAAGCCAATCATCACCGCATATGTACTTGTCTTATACGTTGTTAATAAAAAGGATATGAGTTTACTAGTGAGTACAAGACCGATCGCAACTCCCAGTCCAACCGTTATAATGACTGGAATATTAAATGTAGATAGAGCATTAATCACTGTAGGATAGAGACCTAGTAATAGAAGCATAAATGATCCACTAATCCCAGGTAAGATCATAGCTGAGCTGGCAAGCCATCCCCCGAAAAACAATAATGCATAATCACCTACCGTTAATTCGCTCATCACCGTAGCCATCTCATTATCTTTCACAAACACGGTAGCAGCAACAAGCACTGCCGCTATCACAAGCAAAATATAGTGACTAGAACGGAATGTTTGCTTATAGTTAATATCTTTTAGCAATGTCGGAATAATGCCGATAATTAACCCAAGAAAGAAGAAGAACGTAGGTTGAGGATACTCGGCTAACAGCCATTCAATTAAACGACTAACGGTTATTAAAGCAATTCCGATCCCAAGTCCAATCGGAATTAAAAAGAGCATGCTTTTTTTCCATTCTTTCGTCAGTAAACCATTTATCGATGCAACAAGCGATTGATAAATACCGAGTACTAGAGCAATTGTTCCTCCACTCACACCAGGTATTAAATCCGTAACCCCCATTATCATACCTTTAAAGATATTACGCCATTGAAACAATTATTTAATCTCCTTTATATCGTTGAATTTGTGTATACGTAAAACACATTATTACGAGTCAATCTACTAATTATATACCGATGCTTTTGTGAATACCAGCATTTGGGTAAACGATTGTCGGTTTAGTCCTTCCCCTTTGATATACTTCCAGATCCCATCCAGAACATTTGCTTGATACAAAGAAATGAAAATCACTAAGGCAACAGGCCCGATTACAAGGCCGATCACACCAAAGAGTTGAAGGCCGACAAACAATGAAATAAGGGTTGCCAATGGATTAAGTCCTAAGTTTGACGAAAGCACTTTTGGTTCTGCCAATTGCCTTTGTAAGACTGTTAGCCCGTATAAAATCAACAAACCAAAACCAAGAAAAAGATCCCCCATTATTAAACTGTAAATCGCCCAAGGAATGAGAATAATTCCTGTGCCTAGATACGGCATCAAATCAACTAAACCGATAATTAAAGCAATCGTCAAAGGCTGATCCACTCCAAGAATTAAGAGACCAATGAAATTCATCCCTGCAGTCATACTAATTAAAATAAGTTGAGCAGTGAGAAAGCCAATTACTTTAGATTTTAAGTCGGTTAGAACATGTATCGTATTGTTCACAACATGATTAGGAAGTTTCATTTTAATGCTAATACGAAATCTGTTCCAATCTTTACTAATAAAATAAAGCCCAAGAACAATAAAAACAAATACCGTTAATGTGATTGGAAGAGCTCCAACAAAATGAGAAAGACCGTTGGCTACTGCTTGACCAACTCTTCCAAGTAAAGAGGCTAATTGACCTCCAAATTGCTGGATGCCATCTTCAATCGCCGTTCTTTGAGCTTCATCTAGATTATCGATTAATCCGATTCCTAGATTCCAGATCGGAAAGATTTGTTCATTCACATACGATTGAATACTGATCGAAATTCGTTCAATCTGTGTAGGGACAAGCTGGGATAAATATCGAAATCCATCTATGACTTTAAAAACAATCAATGTAAGGATTCCTCCAACTATTCCAAATAAAAATAAGATGCCACTAAATACAGCAAGAGGCCTTGGCAACCTCGCTTTTCGTTCTAAAAACGTAACAATCGGGTTAATCAAAAAAGCAAAAGCAGCCGCTATTAAGAATGGGTAAGTTAATGTAACAAGATAGTAAAACAGAAACCATCCAAGTGCGACAAGTAGAGCGACAATAAGAATGCGGACGATGACTTGAAGCATTTTATTGTTAGCCATTCCTTCTGTCCCCCTCTATTATAGAATCACCAAGACAACTGTACCAACGACAAAACAATAGAGTGCAAAGTAAATCAATTTACCACTTCTCATAATGTTCATAAACCACTTCAGTGAGAAGTAAGACGCAATAAATGAGCCAACAAAAGCAAGTAAATATGGAACAGCTAAATCTGCTAAATTAGGATCTTGAATAAGATCAGAAATGGCTAGAATCCCCGCCCCTACACTAATTGGAATAAAAAGAAAAAAAGAAAAGCGTAGGGCTGTTTCTTGTTTCCAGCCAAGCCCCATCGCCGCTACAATCGTTGCACCAGACCGACTAATTCCTGGAATTAGCGCAACCGCTTGAGCAAGTCCGACAATGATGACTTCTTTTAACGTGATTTCATGATCATTCTTCCAGCCTTTTAAATTACGAATCAAAAAGAGTGCAACACCTGTTATCAAAAGCGTAACCGCAATAACATGAATCTGTTTAAGCTCGCCCGCAATCCAATCTTCAAATAATAAGGCAATCACGACTGCTGGAATTGTCGCAATAATAATATACATTCCAAATCGATAATCGCTCTTTAGAATGCTCGTCCTTCGTTAACTAATAACGAATAAAATCCAGAAATAAGCTGTTTTAGATCATTCCATAAATGACTAGAACTGCAAACAAAGATGCAAAATTCACAAATACCTCAAAGCTCAATCCTTCAATTTCAACGCCAAGAAAATGTTGCAAAAACACAAGATGACCACTTGAAGAAACAGGGATAGGCTCAGTGAATCCTTGGAAAACACCTAATAGTAAATACTTTAACAATAAAATAATCTCTTGACTTATTTCCAACTTTACCTTCTCCATTCATCTCCTAATAGTTTTTCCTCTTCATATGTACTTATAGCTAATTGTTTCCCTTTCTCACTTTATACAGGAATGAGCCTGACTCTCAAGTGTAAAAGTGTGGGTTTAGCCTTAATAAGTGCTCAATAGTGTTGAATTTTTCAAAAAAAGACCTCCACCACTAAGGTAAAGGTCTAATCCATAGAGAAAAGAGCTCATTTGGTTATGCAACCTTTTATTAATTTCTAATAATAATATAAACCAAGTAAAGGATATACGCTGCTGCAAGAATCATTCCTTCGTATTTACCAACTTTAAATTGAGTTCTTGAGAAGAATAATAATAACACCGTTAACAAGATCATCACTGTGACATCAATAAAAATCTTATTATCTACAGTAAGTGGTGTAATAACCGAGGAAATACCAAGAATAAAAAAGATATTAAAAATATTACTTCCAACAATGTTTCCAATTGCTATTTCACTTTGTTTCTTTAAAGCCGCAGAGACTGATGTTACTAATTCGGGTAAAGAAGTCCCGACAGCTACTATTGTTAAACCAACTAATGTTTCACTCATCCCCAATGAATAAGCTATTTCAGTACTGCTTCTAACGACTAAATCTCCTCCAAAAATAATGGCTGCAAGGCCTATGACAGTGATGAAGATTTGTTTACCCCATCTTGCAGCACCCCCGTCTACTTGCTGTACAGGGTTTTCACTACGACTTTTTCTAGCCACTTCAAAAATATAATAAATAAAGACAGCAAAAAACAATAATAAGATTATCCCTTCACTCCGTGTGATGATGTTACTGCTTGTTGACTGTAGCGCCGTATCACTAATCATGATTAAGAGAGCAGCACTCGCGAGTAAAGTAAAAGGAATTTCTTTTCTTATCGTTTCATCTTCGACTTTCAGTGAATAGATGATAGCGGTTATACCGATAACAAGAGTGATATTAAAAATATTACTCCCTACGACATTTCCTATTGCTACATCGGGACTTCCTTGTAGCGCAGCCATTATACTGACAATTGCTTCAGGTGAACTAGTTCCAAACGCTACAATCGTTAATCCAATTAAAATTGGTGGTACGTTAAGGAAAGTTGCAATTTTGGATGAACCGTCAACAAAATAGTTAGCTCCGAATATTAATAATCCAAAACCAATGATTAAAAGTATGTATGTCATGTAGTTGCACCAACCTTTATCGTAATAAATACATGTTATTATGCGCTGTAGCGAATTAAAATAATCATCAAGCTTGCTTTCTGTAAAAAGAGTGTAGGTTACGTGAGTACGAATTAAATAATTGATACCACAAAAAACCTCTCTAGTCAAAACTAAAAAGAGGTTAAACAGTTCAAAGTTGGCGCGCCTAGTAGGACTCGAACCTACAACGCGAGAACCGGAATCTCGAATGATATCCCTTTCACCATAGACGCACAATGTATAAGCAACATCTTCTAATGTAATCGAAGAGAGAACAGATGTCAAGCACCTTTCTCCCTCGTAACAACTGATTTAAGCTTTTGTTTCTGGAACGCCTTCCTCCAACATTTTATTAAAACGTTCATTAATGTCTTCCTCTGTATAGCCAGCTTCACCAAGACGACTTGCTAAGTTCTTCGCCCATAGTTGGAGACGTTGAGCCATTTTCGCGTATTTCTTTGAATCAGCACCCTTTTTTTCTTTTGCACGTCCTTCTGCATTAGACATCACATTTTCAACGATAAACAAGCCTTTCCAAATCGTTTCTTCATCATATGACTCGTGATTGCTCCCAAGCTCGTCTAACACTTGTTTGTAGAAGTCACTGAACTCTTTAAATGAAATTTCCTCATCCATATTTAAATATACTTGAATCTGATCATATAACGCTTGCATAGTAGTGCACACCCCTTTTTCAATTTCTGAGTTATTATAGCATAGTTTAGCTAGTAGAGCGAACAGAGATTTAACACTAACCTCATTAGAAAACTTGGCTTATCGCCACGCTTTAATGGCGAAAGCCTTAGTTGCACTCATACTTTAATCCTTTAATAAAGGTAAACTTTCTTACAGGATAATAAAAGGTCCGACCCCGAGGAGTCAGACCTTTTTTGTTCTATTTAGCACAATATTCATCAAATGCTTTTTCAAGCTTTTGGACTACTTGAATTGGTTCATGTCCTTCAATTTCAAAACGCTCGACCATCGTCACAATTTTGCCGTCTTTTAAAAGCGCAAATGATGGTGATGAAGGAGCATAGCCAGTGAAATACTCTCTCGCTCTTGCTGTAGCTTCCTTATCTTGACCTGCAAAAACCGTTACAAAACGGTCAGGCTTCGTTTCATAATTCTTCATATACGCAGCAGCAGGACGAGCGATTCCTCCAGCACATCCGCAGACAGAGTTAACCATCACAAGCGTTGTTCCTTCTTGCTTAACCATCTCATCGACTTCTTCAGGTGATGTAAGCTGATCATAGCCAGCCTCAACCATTTCTTGACGAGCTACTTTCACCACATCATTCATAAACATATTGAATTCTCATTACTCTTCACCCCTCAAACATATCATTTCTTTTCATTGTAACTCGTTTTAACGAGAAAACCAATTTTTTTGCTTATGATTACAAAAGAAAATGCAAGGTATGTTGGAGAAGGTGAATTCATGTAAATGATGATAAATTAAAAGACTTTCTTTTTATCTCTTTCTTCTTTCAACATCTCAACCGCTTCTCTAAAACGTTGAGAATGAACGACTTCTCTTTCTCGCAAAAATCTTAATCCATCATTCAGATCTGGATCATCTGACAGATTGATAATCCATTGGTAGGTCGCCCTTGCCTTTTCCTCCGCTGCAATATCTTCGTATAGGTCGGCAATCGGATCACTCTTTGCTTGAATATAGGCAGCCGTCCAGGGAACTCCACTGGCATTTTGATAATAGAGCGCTTCACCATGATTAACATAATGATCGCCAAGGCCCGCTTCCTTGAGCTGATCTGGAGTAGCATCTTTCGTTAATTTGTAAATCATTGTCGCAATCATTTCGAGATGAGCAAATTCTTCCGTACCAATATCAGTCAACAGACCTATCACTTTATCTGGAATCGTATAACGTTGATTCAAGTAGCGAAGCGCTGCAGCTAATTCCCCATCTGCTCCTCCGTATTGCTCAATTAAATACTTAGCCAATGTTGGATTGCACGTACTCACTTTCACTGGATATTGAAGCTTTTTTTCATAAAACCACATGATTTCTTCCCCCTCGTCCTATCTTATAGTTGCCATGGCCACGGTGAATCGCTCCAATTCCATGGATATCCACTAAAGCTATTACCGAATTGTTGCAAGGGACCGTAATATTGTTCGACTTGCTGCTTTACTTGCTGGCGGTATTGAGCCATTTCATTAAATTGCTGAATCGCTGCCTGATCATTTGGATGCGTATCGAGATAAAGCGTTAGCTCCACTAAAACAAAATCAACAGCTTGAAGCTGCTCCATAAGCGGATAAAATTCCATCGGCAGTTTCTTTTGACTCATTTTGATCACTCCCTTTCACGCTGATAAGGGTTGCTATAAGGGGAATATAGAGCGGGCCAAAGTGTTCCACAACGCAGAGCTTCATGCGGCTGAAATTGCGGTAAGTCCATAAGGTTGAAACCCCATATATAAATTAGGCGGCGTTTCAAACGACTTCACTGTGATCGGAGGGCATGGGTCAAACGGGCCGACATACGGATAAAAATATTTTCTTTGCGTAAACTCACTCATTCTGTACACCTCCAAAGATGTAATACATACTACCTTACTTTATTCATGCATGAAAGAAAGTTAGAAGTAGAAAAAAACGCCTACCTACGATAAAGTAGATAGACGTTTGTTTTCTTCGTGTTCTATTAGTCTCAATTCTTTTATAAAATCTTATTGTAGAGCTGTTCTAAGTGCTTCAATATTTTTTCTCATTAGACTGAGATAATCTTCTCCATTTTGAACATCCTCTTCAACAAGAGCTTCAAGATTATGAAGATAAAGCGGCTCAGCTCCTACTTCATCCCTTTACCATTTCGGCTACTTTTGTTGAAATATTTTGTTCAAACATGACGTAGTTTACGCCGTATTCATTTGCAAATTCAATGATGTCCTGTAATTGTCGCTGAGA
Organism: uncultured Bacillaceae bacterium; assembly: GCA_963838465.1. Taxonomy (GTDB): domain Bacteria; phylum Bacillota; class Bacilli; order Bacillales; family Bacillaceae_D; genus Halalkalibacter. The sequence goes on along the minus strand of CAWIQZ010000017.1, from coordinate 81,024 downwards.
CGGCTCATTTGTTGGTGATAAACCAGTGATACCAACTTGCTTCAAACCATAACGCTCCTCCCAGTACCCGTAACCAGCATGAGAGACCAGGAATGTGTCTTTTTCAGCTGCATCAACCATTGCTTGAAATTCAACATCAATGTCTTCAAGGTCTGCTTTTAATTGTTCAAAATTAGCTGTAAACGTCTCTTCTTGCTCAGGCATAAGCTCTATCAAAGTATCCTTGATCGATTCAGCTAGAGAAATAGATAAGAATGGATCTAACCACACATGAGGATCTTGATCATGATTATGAGCGTCTTCTGCATCTCTGTGCCTCTTCATGTCCGCTGCTCTTCGTGCGCATGATCGCCATGAGCTTCTTCCTCGTGTCCGTGCTCTTCGTGTCCTTCTTCACCATGAGAAGAATGATCATCATCATAACTCGATTAATTCGATTCCTTCTGAAGCTTGAACGATGGCAACTCCTTCTCCTTCAACTGTTTCAATTAAAGCATCAACAAACCCTTCAAGACCAGCACCATTGTAAATAAACGCATCTCCCTCTGCTACACTGATCATTTCACGTGCAGTCGGCTCAAATGTATGTGCATCAGACGCCAACCGGCACAAGATTTGTTACATTGACATATTCTCCCCCAATTTTTTTTGCAAAATCTTCAAGTGGAAAAATCGTTGTGTATAATTCCAATACCTCTTCTGTTTCAGCAGGCTCTTCTGTCTGCTGATTGCTCTTCTTCAGCCTCTTCATTTCCACCACATGCTGCAAGAATCATCGAAAGAACAAGCATCACAGCAAATAAACTTAATTTTAATTTCATAGTTATTCCCCTTTCGTAATCATTACGTTTTATCACAATTATGAATTATATCGGAACTCTTCTGATTTGTAAACTAAAAAAGAAAAGCACTCTACATTAGAGTACTTACGAAGACTTTGTCATATTCAATCGTTGCTTATAAAGTGTTCATTTAGTTTTTCATAATGCGCAATCATTTGCGGAAGAAGGTTTTGAAGTTGTTTTTCATCTCGTTTTTCAACCGCTATGTTAAAAGATTTCTGGAGTTCACGGTGCTCCATAACCCAGGATTCGTCATCTTTTTTGACCATGTAGAAGCTCTCCACGCTGTTTTGCTTCTTTTAGTTTTTTGTGTAAGAGATCACGTTCAGTCCGAATCTCTTGCCATTTCTCACTTTGCTCTGGTACATATTTTTCGATTAACATTTCATAATAGAAATCGAGATGTACTTTTAACTCATTTCTCACTTTCATCTCACAATGATGGCAATTTTTTTCTTCGTTCTGGCACTTGAGCTTGAACAGGAGCCAACATTGTAAAGGCAAATACGAGCACTGCTGTCATTTGAAATAATAGAAACAGTTGATAAAAACGTTTCATGATCTAGTCACCCTTTCCTTCCTATTAGTTTCTAGGGTAACCATCTCGCCTATTTCTATGTAAACTTCCAAACAAAAAAGAGGATGAGCTAAGCGATCCTCTTTACCATTGTTTAATAAATAGATGTTGTTTCTGCTGTCATGTTTTCGAGCTTTTCCTTCACGCGGGCAAGAAAACGGCCACAAACAAGACCATCAAGTACACGGTGATCAAGCGAGAGACAAAGATTGACCATGCTCCGAATCGCAATCATGTCTCCTGAATCACTTTCGATGACAACAGGACGCTTGACGATTGATTCAACCGATAGAATCGCAGCTTGCGGGTGATTAATAATAGGGGTCGATAAAATCGAACCAAATGAACCTGTATTGTTAACAGTAAATGTTCCACCTTGCATATCTGCACCGGTTAATTTTCCAGAACGCACCTTTTGAGCAAGCTCTTGAACTTCACGCGATAAGCCTTTAATTGTTTTTTCATCTGCCTGCTTAATGACAGGAACATACAAGGCATCTTCTGTCGCAACTGCAATCGAGATGTTAATGTCTTTTTTCTGAATGATTTTATCTCCCGCCCACATCGAATTTAATTGGGGGAATTCCTTTAATGCTTCTACGGTTGCTTTAATAAAAAACGGTAGAAAGGTTAAATTAAAGCCTTCTTTTTCCTTAAAGTCTTCTTTACTTGATTGCGATAATTGACGAGATTTGTGACATCAACTTCGACCATCATCCATGCATGCGGGGCTTCATGCTTGCTCTTTACCATATTTGTCGCAATCGCCTTGCGAATCCCAGAAACAGGAATTTCTCGTATCTCCTGACCATAGCCGACTGTCTGACTCTCATTAGATGCTTGATAAATCCTAGCTGAATGTCTCAGAAGCATTTGATTTTCTCTTCAACATTGGCTGTTGCTGTAGGCGTGGTCTTTCTCCACTATCAATCAGACTTTGAAGATCTTTACGTGTAATTCGACCACCTTTTCCTGATCCGTTACATGTTCAAGATCAATTTCGTGCTCCTGTGCCATTCGAAGAACTGCTGGTGAATAGCGACGCTTTTGCGACTGATCCGTGGATTTATCTGAGGATTCCTTCATGACTTCTTGTTGTGTTTAATTTTGATGAAGGAGTTGAATCTGCATCGACTTCGCCGTCTACATCGATCGTGCAAATGACGACGCCAACTTCAACTGTTTCATCTTCTTGGACGAGAAGCTCTTTAATCGTTCCTGAAAATGAGGATGGAACTTCAGCGTTCACTTTATCTGTCATCACCTCAGCAATCGGGTCATATTTGTTGACGTGATCTCCTGGACTGACAAGCCACTTGCTAATCGTTCCTTCTGTTACACTTTCCCCGAGCTGGGGCATCGTCATTTCTGTCGCCATCGTATCCCTCCTACTCTTTTAAAATTCCGCAAGCTCACGCATTGCCTTTTCAACTTTATCAGGGTTAATCATAAAATACTTTTCCATTGTCGGTGCGTACGGCATCGCTGGAACATCTGGTCCTGCAAGACGCTTGAATAGGTGCATCTAAATCAAACAAGCAATGCTCAGCAATAATAGCCGCAACCTCGCCCATAATACTGCCTTCTTTATTATCCTCTGTAACAAGCAACACTTTCCCTGTCTTACTTGCCGCTTCGATAATGGCTTCTTTATCAAGTGGATAAACGGTACGTAAATCAAGGATATGAGCAGATATACCATCCTTCTCTAAACGATCGGCTGCCTGCAATGCAAAGTGAACGGATAAGCCATATGTGATCACGGTAATGTCGTCTCCTTCACGCTTTACATCAGCCTTTCCAATTGGAAGAGTATAATCCTCTTCCGGTACTTCCCCTTTAATTAAGCGATATGCTCGTTTATGTTCGAAAAAAAGAACAGGGTCTTCATCTCGAATCGCCGCCTTCAGTAAGCCTTTTACATCATAAGGGGTTGAAGGCATGACAATTTTCAGCCCAGGTACGTTTGCAAAAATCGCTTCAACCGATTGCGAATGATAAAGTGCTCCGTGAACCCCACCACCGTAAGGAGCACGGATCGTAATCGGACATTGCCAATCATTGTTTGAACGATAGCGAATTTTTGCTGCCTCTGAAATAATTTGATTAACAGCAGGCATAATAAAATCAGCGAACTGCATTTCCGCAACAGGACGCATGCCATACATCGCCGCCCCTATCCCAACACCAGCAATCGCTGATTCTGCTAAAGGGGTATCAATGACTCGTCTCTTCACCAAATTGCTCATATAATCCATTGGTTGCACGGAATACCCCACCACGTGCACCAACGTCTTCTCCGAGAACAAATACTTTTTCATCTCGCTCCATCTCTTCTCGTAATGCTTGAGTCACAGCTTCAATATAAGAAATAACTGCCATTGTGCTTTCCTCCTCTCTATTCTGCATACACGTGCATCATTGTACTCTTCTGGATCAGCATACGGAGCTTGTTCAGCATATTCAGTTGCTTCATTAACCGTATGTTGCAATGCGCTTCTTCCATGTTCGTTCAACACTTCGTCTGTTAAGAGGCCAACCTCTTTCAAGTAAGTCAGCAAATGTATAAATAGAATCTAATTTCTTCGCTTCCTCCACCTCTTCACGTGGACGATACGCACGATCATCATCATCACTTGAATGAGGTGTTAAACGATACGAAACGGTTTCAATTAATGATGGTCCTTCGCCTCTACGTCCACGATCAGCTGCCGCCTTCACAGCTTCATAGACTGCTAGTGGATCATTTCCATCTACTGTCACACCAGGCATTCCATAGCCAATTGCTCGGTCCGATACATTCTCACAAGCAAGCTGCTTTTCAATTGGAACAGAAATCGCATACTTATTGTTTTCACACATGAAAATAACAGGAAGCTTATGAACACCTGCAAAGTTAGCTCCTTCATGGAAATCACCTTGGTTGGATGAGCCTTCACCAAATGTCGTAAAAGTAACAAAGTCTTTCCCTTCCATTTTTCCTGCAAGTGCAATCCCAACAGCATGTGGAACTTGAGTTGTGACAGGAGAAGAACCTGTCACAATGCGATTTTTCTTTTGACCAAAATGTCCAGGCATTTGGCGACCACCTGAGTTCGGATCTTCTGCCTTAGCAAAGCCAGAAAGCATCAAATCACGAGCCGTCATCCCAAATGTTAAGACAACCCCCATATCACGATAGTAAGGTAAAATATAATCCTTGTCTCGATCAAGGGCAAATGCAGCACCTACTTGGGCAGCCTCCTGTCCTTGACACGAGATCACAAATGGAATTTTCCCGGCACGATTAAGAAGCCACATACGCTCATCAATCTTCCGCGCAAGTAACATGGTTTCATACATTTCTAGAACCGTTTCATCTGTAAGTCCTAATGCATGATGTCGATGTTCTGTCATTTTGATTCCTCCTCTTCTGTAATCTGATTATGAATGAATAGCAAGACCATCAACCGCAAGGCCGCTTCGCCAATCACTTCAGATAAGAGTTGGGTGCGGATGAATCGTTTGAGCGATTTCAAAATGAGCCGCATCCAATACTTTAGCAAGTGCCGCTTCCGAAATCATATCCGTTACGTGAGGACCAATCATGTGGACACCAAGAACATCATCATTATCTGCATCGACAATGATTTTTGCAAACCCATCTGCTTCACCGTAAACAAGCGCTTTTCCAATCGCTTTAAAAGGAAATGTACCAATTTTCACTTTGAATCCTCGCTTTCTTCGCTTCAGCTTCCGTCAAACCGACGCTTGCCATTTCCGGATGACTGTAAATACATTTTGCAACGGTATCATAATTAATCGGTTCTGGTTTCTTTCCAGCAAGATGATCAACAGCAATCATTCCTTCATGAGAAGCAACATGAGCAAGCTGCAACCCACCAATCACATCACCAATCGCATACATATGAGATTCCTTTGTTTGATAATATTCATTAACTGAGATGGCCCCATTCTCTACTAGAATATCTGTGTTCTCTAGACCAATATCTTCTAACATTCGGCTTACGTCCTACAGATAAAATAAGTTTATCCGCATGGAAAGATTTGCTCTTTCCCATTATACTCAGCACGAATGGTCACACCTTGCTCCTTTTTCTAATGTTTCCGGTAATACCCTCGCATTCGTTACGAATGTTATTCCTTTTTTCTTTAACTGATTTTCGCTGCTTCTTTCGCAATATCCTCATCCTCTGTCGGAAGAATTTGTGGACCATACTCAATGACTGTCACATCAACACCAAAATCATTCAGCATCGATGCCCACTCAATCCCAATCACTCCACCACCAACAATAATCATCGATGATGGCAATTGCTTCAAGAGATAAGAGCATCATCTGAAGTCAGCACAAACTTCCCATCTGCTTCTAGACCTGGTAAAGTACGTGGCGAGGAGCCTGTAGCAATTAGATACATATTTAGGAATCAGCATCGTGTTTTCTTCACCATCTGTCCTCTCAACAGAAATCGTTCCAGGAGTCGGAGAGAAAATCGATGGACCGAGAATTCGTCCTTTTCCTTCAAATACATCAATTTTGCCTTTTTTCATTAAATGCTGAACACCACGATGCAATTGTTCCACAATCGATTCTTTCCGCTCTTGAACCTTTTGAAAATCAAGAGTGACATCACCTGTATACAACGCCGAATTCATCTGAACGTTTTGCTGTTGCAAACACTTCTGCACTTCTGAAGCAATGCTTTACTCGGGATACACCCTTTATGCAAGCATGTCCACCAAGCTTTTCTTTTTCAACAACGGCTACCTTCAATCCGTGCTGAGCCGCACGAATGGCAGCTACATAGCCACCCGTTCCTGCCCCTAAAATAACAAGATCATATTCTTCAGCCATTCCAAGAATCTCCTCCTCGTTCACACTCTTCAACGACATACTCGCTTCTTTAATTAGCGACGAGATAAAATATGATGTCCATTTTGTAAAAATTGACGACGAGAGCTTGCTCATTCGTTCAATCCGTTCTTCCGCCATCCGATCAGCAGCCTTAAAAGTCGGAATACGATCTCGTTTTGAGATATCAAATACCTTCGCAACATTTTGATAAATTCCTTCTACTTTTTTAAGACGCACGTTCACGATTATAGCCATTTAATTCATCCGCGACATTTATGACGCCACCTGCATTAATGACATAATCCGGCGCATAAGCAATACCCATTTCATGAATAAGGTTACCGTGACGTTCTTCTTTTAATTGATTATTTGCAGCTCCTGCAATCACTTTTGCTTTTAACTGCGGAATCGTTTGATCATTGATAATCGCCCCGAGCGCACATGGAGCAAAAATATCACAATCAACCGAGTAAATATCATTTACATCGACTGCCTTCGCATCAAAATCAGTGACCGCACGCTGAACCGATTCCTTATTAATATCTGTGACGATAAGTGCAGCCCCTTCTTCATGGAGGTGTTTACATAAATGATAGGCAACATTCCCTACCCCTTGAACGGCAACTGTTTTCCCCGCCAAATCATCTGTACCGAACGCTTCCTTAGCAGCTGCCTTCATTCCAACATAAACACCGTATGCTGTTACAGGTGATGGATTACCAGATGATCCGAACGCTGGTGAGATCCCTGTGACATAATCCGTTTCTTCGTGAATGATATCCATATCTTGAACCGTTGTTCCGACATCCTCAGCCGTAATGTAGCGGCCATTTAACCCTTGAATGTAGCGACCGAAAGCACGAAACATCTCTTCATTTTTGTCTTTACGTGGATCACCAATGATAACCGTTTTTCCGCCACCAAGATTTAAACCTGCTGCAGCATTTTTATAAGTCATGCCTTTCGCTAGACGAAGAGCATCTTCAAATGCATCTGCTTCGGTATTGTACATCCACATTCTCGTTCCTCCAAGCGCTGGTCCGAGTGTCGTATCATGAATAGCGATAATCGCCTTTAATCCTGATGATTGATCTTGACAAACAACAACTTGCTCATAATCATAATGTTCCATGTAAGAAAATAATTCCACGATGCACCCTCCTTGATCTTTCATCTGTTTTCAAGATGAACCTTTCTACTACATAACCATTGCAAATTTTGTGCCAACATCAAGAATTCATATCGTTTGCTATTATTCTTCACTAATCCATCACATTCAAACACAAAACCATGCAAGATTTATCATGGAGTGCAAAAAAATGCATGCAACATTATGCAAGATTGTATTTTTCCAATTTGTAATAAAGAGATCTTATAGAGACACCTAATGCTTTGGCTGTTTTGGTTCGATTTCCTTCATTAAGTCGCAATGCTCGGATTATGACATGCTTCTCATGTTCATTTAACATCTCTTGTAAACTTCCGACTAACTGGTCCTTCATTTTGAGCGATTTTTGCAGCAGGTGCTAAAACATCATAAAGGGAAGGAAGATCTTCCCTCTCGATCATTTGTTTTGAAGGCTCCATGTAAATCATTGTTCGTGCTAAGACATTTTCTAACTCTCTGACATTTCCAGGCCAATGATAGGATTTCAAATAGTCGAAGTGCCTCCTCGGAAATCGACTGCACATACCGGCCATAGTCCTGGTTTAGCTTTGCAAGCAAGTAAGCAGATAATGGTTCAAGGTCCTCCTCTCTTTCTCTAAGTGGGGCAATAAAAATCGGCATTTTATTTAAACGATAATATAAGTCTTCACGAAACCGTTTTTCAGATATTGCTTTTTCTAAATTAGCATTCGTTGCTGCTATGACACGAACATCAATTGAAATCGGTTTCGTCCCACCTACTCTGACAATTTCTTGTTCCTGAAGGACCCGCAGCAGCTTCGCCTGCATCGCACTCGACAGTTCACCAAGTTCATCTAAAAAAATACTGCCCTTATCAGCCTCTTCGAACAATCCTTGCTTTCCTCCACGTTTCGCACCTGAAAAAGCACCCTCAACGTAGCCGAATAATTCACTTTCTAGCAGCTGTTCTGAGAGAGCTGCACAATTGACGCGGACAAATGAGTGCGATCTGCGGCGACTTTCATTATGTATAGCGTGTGCAAATAATTCTTTTCCTGTTCCAGACTCTCCGCGTAAAAGAATGGTTGCCGGAGTCGAAGCGGCAAGCTTAGCTTGTTCGATTGCTCGTTTCATCTCTGCAGACGAACCGACAATTTCATCAAATGAGTACTTTGCTTCTAACGTTCGAATTCGTTTTTTTGCTTTCTCAAGTTGCGCGTGTAGTGATGTTAGTTCTGATACATCATGAATAACACCTACGCTCCCCTTTGTCTTTCCATCAACAATAACAGGCGCTACATTCACAATGACATCTTTATTGTTCGCTCCAACTTTCAAAGGTACACCACGAACAGCTTTCCCTGTTTCTAGTACTTGCAAATGCATGCTTTCTCCTTCAGATATATCTGCGGTTGCTGGATGACCGATCACTTCTGCAGGCGACAAACCTGTTAAACGACGTATACGCAGGGTTAATCATTAAACCATTCCCCTGCTCATCAACGACAGAAATGGCATCATCAGATGATTGAATAATGGCTTCAAGCATCGTTTGTATGTTTTTTAAATTCGTGACTTGATCAGCCATTTCGACGATTTCAGTAACATCCTTAAATACAGCAAGTGCACCAATACAGCGTTCCTTCTTCAATCATTGGTACCTCGTGTCGTCACAATTGTTGCACCGTTTTCCAGCTGCTGTCTGCGATGATGCTCAACCTTTTTTGTCCGCAAGACTCGAGGTAGCCCACTTGATGGCAGCACCTCACTAATCAACCGACCAATTGCCTCTGATGAATCAACTGCAGAAACTTTCGCAGCTGCCTCATTATAGATAAGAACCCTTTCTTGATTATCAATAGCAATCATGCCGTCATGTGTTGAATTTAAAATTAATTCTTGAATCGACGTTTGTTTATTTAATTGTAAAATGAGTTGATCCTTTTCCTTCATTAATGAAAAGAAGAGTCTCGCTAACTGAGAAGGGACAATCGTTGTATTAGTATCGAATATCTGTCTTAGCTTCTGTAATACAACCGGATCACCAGTTACTTCAAATACAAAATCAATATCATCATCTTTCATAATGGTCCAATCAATACCAGATTTTATTTTCTGGCGCTTTGCCAATTCTAAGCCAGGTGCATGAGGGTTATGATCGAATATTGCCACTACATCAATATATTCCATACTTATGAGCATGTGGAATAACGCTGTACCTCCTTGACCAGCGCCAATAATAATCGCCCGCTTCATTCACACTCCCCCTTAAAATTAGGACTGGGTCCTAATTGCTACTAATAATTCTCTATCTTCACTATTACGCAAATGACACAAAGATGCAACTACTAAGATGTACACGACGAAAATTTTCCGCTAAACTAGAGGTAAAGTAAACTATAGATGAAAGAGGAACCAAGATGGGACGTTTTCTTGCATTAGTCATTTTAATTATTCCAGTCGTAACCGCAGGCTATGGAATAAAATTAATGAGAGATACAATATTCCAGTTATTAAATAGCCCTTTTCCAAATCTCTCCCTTCAATTTTCAGTCGGGTTTGTTCTTTTCCTCGCTGGTCTTAGCTTCATTGGTGGATTTATTTTTTATCGTGACCGCAAAAACGGCAAGATAGCTCCACGTTTCCAGAAAAAAAAGCCAAACTCTTAACTAGCAACATAAGGAACCCTTTCCTTTGTTGCTTATTTTTTTACGACTCCAATGTGATCAATAGCTCTTAACGTAGACCAACGCTCAATTAAAGCTGAGATAGACCACTTTTCTGCAAGCATGATGAAGAAAAAGACAACACTCAATATTCCAATCTGCACCGATACTGACGTATGATTTATGAATACGATAGCTAAAATAGCACCAATCGTCGTCGCCCCATTATCACCGAGCATCGCTTTTTGATGTCCTTCTAAAACAAAGAAAATATAGAAAACAGCTAATAATGTCACAATGAATAAAAAGGACGGTAATGGTGTGACAACAAAAACGAGCACCGTCATACAAAAAGTCACCTTCCAGACGCGAAGTGGCCTTGTATCAAATAAGTTCATAACATGAGGAAGACCCGTTAACAAAAAAAAGGAAAGTAAACTTATTAAAATAGAGCTTGGCTGCTTTGTCCAAAGGTAGAGCAAGGCAAAGATTACCGTTCCGATTGCTTTTAATAAGCCTGTTGTAATCATGCGCCTTTCTGTCACATAACTGATATGCCCTTTAAGCCCTTTCGGAAAAGGTTTTCCAAAACGATCATCAATAAATCCTAATAACCAAACCCCGAAAACAAATAAATAAGCAGGTAGGGATAAGACCTCCGTTGGATAAGGGGGAAAGGCATAAAGAACCGCATAACTATATAAGACGACTGCTCCTAAGCTATAAGGAACCCATCTGAACTCATAATTGATGACAGTTAGGTTCATTGAATGAAAAGCAACCATACTTAAATAAGCAATAATTGGTAATGTAATAAGAAGAGGAATCATAACCGAGCGCCTCGACATTGTCTCTCAATATCGATCCATTGCTTAAATCGATGAAGAAAACCTTTCACATCTCTTCCCATTTCTCGATGGGTCATCATCGTTGGGATTTCTACACACTTTGCACCTGCCCGCAGTAAGTCAATCGTCATTTGTGCCTCGACACCGAACCCCTTGTAGGAACGAGCAAGTAAAATCGGAAGCCACTTACAATGAAATACTCGTTGACCTGATAAAGGTGCTTCTACTCTTACACCTGTCTGTCTGTAGACGATTGCTTGTACACGCCGCTTGACAATCCCAATTCCGGCCCCCTTCCCTGCTTTTATAATGGAAATTGCCACATCCGCTTCTTGTTTTTCAAGGGGGACAAGCAGGAAGGTGATCTCACTAGCGCTCTCTTCAAGATCGGCATCAAGACAGACGATATAGGTCCCTTTCGCCTCTCGCCATCCGACTTGCAAGGCAAAGCCTTTTCCATGATTAATTGGGAGCGTAATGACCTTGTCCGCATATTTTTCTGCAACCAGCTTCGTTTTATCAGTACTACCATCATTTACAACAATAATCTCAGCATTCGAGGCTATTCGTCGGATGGCCTTTAACGTATTTTTTATCCGATCAGCTTCATTATAAGCAGGAATAATAAAGGAAACATTAATCATGGCGAAGGACCTCCTTTTTCTTTAGTAATGGAATTCGTTCTATTATGAGCTTGTGTAAGGTTTCTAGTAAGAATCGTTTCCATTGACCATATGTCCTCTTACTAGGAAATGGACTTCTTCGACTTGTTAGCTTGTGGATCCCCTTTAAATCTGTAATCTTGTCTCCTGCTTGCAGACGACAAAGCCAAGTCGCACCCATTCCAGCTCGCCCCTTCTCAAGAAACTCTGTCATCCCCATTCGACACCCAATTAAATAAAGTCGGTCGGCCCCTGACCAATAGGAAGCGGCAATCGCTACATCCTCACTCGTTCCAACAAAACGAATGGTTTCTGCTTCAATACCCATTGCACTCAATTGCTCTTTTCCAGGAGATTGTCCATTCGGATGCTCATGACATAATAATACGGCTCCACAATGTAATGTCTTTTCTTTAATCGAATCCATATCTCCAATAATAAAATCAGGACAAATTTTATATTTTAGCAGTCCGTCAGCTGCACCATCAACGGCAATCACAATCGTATCTTTTCGTTTTAACGTAGAGCGCAACGCCAAAATATCTTGCTCATAATACGTATTTCTTGCAACGATAAAGACCTCTTTCCCCTCAATTCGTTTAAGAGAAAGGGGAAATTGCGGATTCGTTTGAAACCATTCACTCTCACGTCCAGCATATGTTAGCGTATTCTCAACAAAACGAGCAAATTGCTCGGAATAATGCAAATTAGCGCATGAAAGCTTCTGTTCAATCAACTGTTGGTCATAAGCAAGTAACTGTGCTACATAATACGGACGATGCTTGTCTCGAATAAAAAGATCATTTTTAAAAACAAAAGCTATTTCACCTTGATACATTTTATGCTTACGAGAATGATTCACGATATCAAAAACGGCAATTCCAGCTTGCAGGAGTCTTTTGACATGATGATGCTGATATTGACCACTCATTGATTCTTTGCCATTTATGACAGCCTTTACTCTCGCCTCAATCAATCCGTCAACAGCTACCCCGTCCAAATCTTGATGCCATAGAAAAACAATGCTGTCCTTAGGTAAATAAGTGCAGTAGTTTTTTTGTCTTTTCATGTTCATAGATCGGTCCTTTAATTATGTCTGCCATATCATAACCCTCTTTGTACCGTTTGATCATAATATAAGCAATTCCCGAATAAATTATGTTTAGAAAAATTCGTCTTGGCTATTGGCTTTACGTTTTTGCACTTCTTAGATTATCTTATCTCGATTCTAAACAGACTACTCTTCTCTTTTAAATAAAATAAGACTGACTCTCTAAATGATGAGTCAGTCTTATATTGTTATTAATCTTTTTCCTTACTCTTTCAAGAAACCTTATGCTCAATTCGCAGCTTGTCAGCAACCATTGCGATGAACTCTGAGTTTGTAGGTTTTGCTTTAGAATGACTGACAGTGTAGCCAAACAAGCTAGATATCGAGTCAATATTCCCTCGGCTCCAGGCAACTTCAATGGCATGACGAATAGCCCTTTCAACTCGACTTGCTGTTGTGTTAAATTTCTTCGCAATATCAGGATATAGCACTTTCGTAATCGAGCCAAGAAGTTCAATGTCATTATAAACCATTGTAATTGCTTCTCGTAAATACATATACCCCTTAATATGAGCCGGTACACCGATCTCATGAATAATGCTCGTAATACTTGCATCTAAGTTAAAACCGCGGTTATCAGGGCGCAAGTGAGACGTAAAAGATTGTGAAGATGATTTCTGAATAAAAGATCGTTTTTGTCCACTAATATCTCGAATATTAGAGATCAATACTTCCATATCAAATGGTTTTAATACATAATAAGAAGCTCCTAAGTCGACAGCTTTTTTTGTAACGTCTTCTTGACCAAACGCTGTAAGCATAATAATATTAGGCTTCTTACTCATATTCATTTGATTGATTCTCTCTAATACGGCTAATCCGTCTAAATGAGGCATAATAATATCCAAAATTAACACATCTGGTTCTTTTTCCTCAATTAAAGATAAGCACTCTTGACCGTTATAAGCAGTACCAACGACTTGCATATCATTCTGAGTTGAGATGTATTCATTAAGCAAATTCACTAATTCACGATTATCGTCTACAATACAAATATTTATTTTTTGCACAAATAAGCCTCCTCGTTTCCTGTTAAAATGTCATACTTTACGATTTCGACAGTGATTCAAGATATCCTTTTTAATTTCATTAAATTTATTTATTTTTTTTAGTTTTTCTAATGTATTCTTTGTTTTACTTTCTTTTTCGACTATATTCGATATTTGACAATTATCCGAACGTGTATTTGTCGAATTTTCTTTATTATAACATAAGAAGAACCAAAACGATTAACTCGCTTTGGCTCCTGTTTCATTTTCTATCGGTTTGGTAACGCCAGCTTCTTCTAACATCCAACTTATATGACACCCATAACCTGAAGTTGGGTCATTAACAAAAACATGTGTCACGGCACCAATTATTTTCCCATCTTGCATGATTGGACTTCCACTCATTCCTTGTACTATTCCCCCTGTTGCTTCAAGTAACTTAGGATCCGTTACTTTTATGACCATTCCTTTTGTCGCTGGTTGTTTTTGCGGAACTGAACTAATAATTTCAATGTCAAATTCCTCGACATCCTCTCCATTGACAACTGTTAGAATTTTAGCTGGACCTTCCTTAACATGTGTAGATAGAGTTACAGGCATTTGCTTATCATGAATCTTATTTTTCAGATTTACTTTATTTAATGTCCCAAAAATACCAAAAGAACTATTTTTCTCAATTGTTCCAAGAATATCTCTTTGAGCAGAGAAGCTCGCCAGTTTTTCACCTGGGTCACCATTACTCCCTTTTTCAATTGAGGTGACAGATGAGCGAATAATTTGCCCATCATGGACCACAATTGGTTTTTGTGTATCAACATCAGAAATAACATGACCGAGCGCTCCGTACTTTTTTGAGATTGGATCATAAAAGGTTAACGTCCCAACCCCAGCAGCCGAATCACGAATATACAAACCCATTCGATAAGAATGTTCCCCTTGTGCTTTTAATGGCGTTAATTCTTTTTCTAAAACTTGTTTATCACGCTTTACTTCAATTGAAAGCTTTCGACCATCCTCGCCCGCTGCTTGTACATATTCTCCTACTTCACTCATACGCTGGATATCATGCTCGTCAATTTTTGTAATCATATCTCCGACTTCAATTCCAGCCTTTTCTCCAGGAGATTCATCGCCATCATCCGTCTGTATCAAATGATGTCCGACGACTAACACACCCTCTGTATTCAGCTTTACACCAATTGATTGTCCACCAGGAATGACTTCGGTCTTTGGAAGAACACTAACATCAATACTTTTTACTGGAAATCCAGCGACTTCTACTGTGACCTTTTGTTGTTTTGGAAATTCATCGCTAACGCCAATTGGTTGAAAAGCAGTAGCTGATGGTGCTGTAGAAACTGTCACTGCTTTTAGTGACTGTGTTGCTTCTATTATTGGTGCGACATCTCCTTCAAATATGACCATGCTTGTCGGAATTTCAATCCATTCCCGTACTTCATCTGAAAATCCCAAGCTTGCGACAACGACAAGAAGGAAGACACCTATTGTTTTTCGTATGATATCGCCTCTCACTCACTTCACTCTCCTAGCTCCTTGCCCACACCTCCGAAAATGGCTGTACTACTAATGTTGCCTTGCAGCACAACATTTATAACTTTAAGTAAAAGAAAAAAGCTACCCTTAATTGGCTAGCTTTTCATACTGGTTGTTTATGCTGTTCTGCTAATTCAAGTAACTCTTTCGCATGCTCCTTCGTCAAATCAGTAATTTCAACACCAGATATCATTCGCGCAATCTCATCGACTTTTTCATCAAGTGACAATGGCGTTACAGAGGTTGTCACACGTTCATTTGCTTCATGCTTGGCAATGAATAGATGCGTATCGGCCATTGCCGCAACTTGAGGTAAATGAGTAATACAAAGAACTTGAGAGCCAATTGAGATGCCGTGAATTTTTTCAGCAATCGCTTGTGCAACGCGACCACTTACTCCTGTATCAACTTCATCAAAAATGACAGAGGTAATTCCTTGTTGATTAGAGAAAATCGATTTTAACGCAAGCATAATTCGTGATATTTCACCACCAGAGGCTACTTTGGCAAGCGGCTTCATAGGTTCACCAGGATTAGTCGACAAATAAAATTCGATTGCATCAACCCCATCCTGTCCAAATGGAACAGCTTGTCCATTAACGATTGGTGTCGTTTTTCCGATCGAACGTTCTTGAACACGAACTTCAAACTGCGTTTTTTCCATGTAAAGTGAACGGAGCTGTTGGTGAATCGCTTCAGTTAGTGCGATCGCTGCGTCTTTCCGAATGGAAGTAAGAGCTTTTGCTTCAACGAGTAAATCTTGCCAAATGTATCCAATTGCTGTTGTAATTTTTCAATGCGGTCATCTTTGTGAATAATCGAATCCAATTCTTCCTCAATTTCCGCCGCATATTCAAGGATTTCATTAACGGATGAACCATATTTTCGCTTTAATCGTTGGATATCATGTAAGCGACTTTCGATAAATTCAAGATGGCTTGGATCAAATTCAACTTTATCAATTCGATCTCGAAGCGAAAACGCAGCTTCCTCTAAAAGAAAATAACTATTGCTCACAGATTCATGTATCTCACGAAGTTCTTCATCAATCGAAGCTGCTTCTTCAAGGTGAGACACCGTTGTGGTGAGAAAATCTAAACCCCTGCCTTCACCATATAAGCTGTGGTAGCTGTCTTCAAGTAGTGAAAACAGCTTCTCACTATGCGCCAGCTTATGACGTTCCTCTAATAATTGCTTATCTTCGCTCGGCTCTAACTGCGCTTTCTCAATTTCTTCAAGCTGATATTGAAACAAATCGACCTTCTGTGCCATTTCTTGTTCATTTTCACTTAAATTACGGACTTGCTTTTGCAATTGAAGAGCACGCTGATAAATAGCTTGATATTCAGCTTGTGTTTTCACTAACTCTTTATGGGCAAATCCATCTAGCATCGATAAGTGATGCTCTGGCTGCATTAATGCTTGGTGCTCATGCTGACCATGAATATCGACAAGTGCTTGTCCGATTTCCCTTAGTATGGCAATCGTGACAAGCTTGCCATTTACCCGACAAATACTTTTCCCTTGCGAAGTCATATCACGTCTTAAAATAAACATCGAGTCTCGAACATCAATCCCCAGTTCTGCTGCCTTTTCGATCACAATATGATCGTCTTCAACAATAAAAAGCCCTTCAATCTCTGCTCTTTTCTCCCCATATCTCACATATTCTGCCGATCCACGTCCACCTAACAATAAGCCAATAGCATCAATAATAATTGATTTACCTGCACCTGTTTCGCCCGTTAAAACGGTTAATCCTTTTTCAAACGAGATCGTTAGCTCTTCGATAATCGCAAAATGTTTGATCGATAATTCGATTAGCATGCATGTCCCACCCTTATAGCATCTCTAAAAAACGTTCTGTAATAACTGGTCCGTCTTCTTTTTCCTTACAAATGATTAAAATCGTATCATCTCCACAAATCGTTCCAATAATTTCTTCCCAATCAAGATTATCAATTAACACCGCAATTGCATTTCCATTTCCAGGTAATGTTTTCATCACGACCAAATTATCAGACACAATCAATACTAACAAAACTATCCATCAATGACCGTTTTAATTTTTGCAATGGATTAAAGCGCTGATCTGCTGGTAAACTATACTTATATCGTCCATCTATCATCGGAACCTTTACAAGATGCAGTTCTTTAATATCTCGTGATACCGTTGCTTGTGTGATGTTATAACCAGCCTGTCGCAATTGTTCGACTAAATCGTCTTGAGTCTCGACCTCATGATTCGTAATAATTTCTCGAATCTTAATATGTCGTTGTCCTTTATTCATCTGTATACCACCTGTTTCTTCTCTTTTCATACTTATATTATCTACGTATTTGCCTTACAATACAACAGAATAGTACAATCCTTATACTTAACTATGCGTCTCAATAAACTTGTATCATTATATTCCAAACTATTCCACTGTTGCACAAACAAGCACGTTACTAGCTTATAACACATCTCAGAAGAAAACAATCCAGTGAACGTAATGAATCGATTATAGACGAAAAGACGCCTCTCTCTCATAATTGAGAAAGAGATCGCTTTTGGTATTATTCTTCAGTTTTCGTCTTAAGTTCTTCATGAGCGGTGTCAACGATATCGTCAATTGAACGATTTTCAAGCATTGATCCTTGCTCTTTCTCACGATCGAGACGCAAGTGCATGAAGAATTCAATATTTCCTTCCCCGCCTTTGATCGGTGAAAAGCTCAGTGCACAAACATCATACCCTTGTTCTAGTGAAAAATCAGTCATTCGTTTAAGCACATCTACGTGAACTTTTTTATCACGGACAATTCCTTTTTTCCCTACTTGCTCACGGCCAGCTTCAAATTGTGGCTTCACAAGCGCAAGCACATCACCTTTTTGAACGAGGATCGTTTTCAAAACAGGAAGAATAAGTTTTAACGAGATAAAAGAAACATCAATTGTTGCAAATTGTGGTAAACCTTCCGTTAAGTCCTCTGGTTTGACGTAACGAAAATTTGTTCGTTCCATCACGACAACGCGCTCATCCTGCCGCAGTTTCCAAGCTAGCTGATTATAGCCAACATCTAGCGCATATACTGTTTTGGCACCATTTTGTAGCGAGCAGTCGGTAAACCACCAGTTGATGCGCCAATGTCTAAGACAATTTTATTGTGTAAGGATAGCTGAAATTCATCAATTGCTTTTTCCAGCTTCAATCCGCCGCGACTGACATATGGCAGTGGGTTTCCTTTAACAGCTAGGGGAAGTTCTCTCTCCACCTTCAAGCCAGGCTTGTCTATTCGTTCTGTTCCAGAAAAGACAAGTCCAGCCATTATGGAACGTTTCGCCTTCTCTCTCGTTTCAAGAAGGCCTCGCTCAACGAGTAAGACATCTAC
The DNA here is from genome assembly GCA_963838465.1 of uncultured Bacillaceae bacterium. Classification (GTDB taxonomy): domain Bacteria; phylum Bacillota; class Bacilli; order Bacillales; family Bacillaceae_D; genus Halalkalibacter. The sequence goes on along the minus strand of CAWIQZ010000017.1, from coordinate 62,417 downwards.
ACGTTCTTTCTTTGTCATAACGCTTAAGCCCTTTGTCTTTTTTTAGGGAGCATGATCATTAGCTGTTCAGCTACATTTGCTGAAGTTAGACCAACTTCTTCAAGCAATTGCGAGACACTACCATGCTCAATAAATTTATCAGGTATTCCCATACGTTTCACTTCAATGTTGTGGTAACCATTATCATGGAAGAACTCTAGCACGGCACTTCCAAATCCAGCTTGAAGCGCTGCCTCTTCAAGTGTCAAAATCGGTATCCCTTGCTTTCCGAGATCATGTAAAAGCTCTTCATCTAACGGTTTAGCTGAGTTCGCATTGACGAGCTTAACCGAGTAACCTTGAGACGTAAGCTGACTAATCGCTTCTTCTGCCACTGGTAGCATTGTCCCAAACGTTAAAATACAGGCATCTGTTCCTTCTTGTAAATGTTCCCATTTACCGATCGGAAGACGTTGCAGTTGCTCATCCATTTTCACACCGTAGCCATTGCCACGTGGATAACGAACGGCAATCGGTCCATCATCATATTGTGTCGCTGTGTAAATCATATGCTGTAATTCATTTTCATCCTTTGGCATCAAAATCTTCATATTTGGTAGGTGACGAAGGAAAGCAATATCAAACACTCCTTGATGAGTCTCTCCATCAGCTCCAACTAGACCCGCACGATCAATCGCAAAAACGACATTTAAATTTTGGCGACAAACATCATGGACAACTTGATCATAGCCACGTTGTAAAAACGTAGAGTAAACAGCAAAAACCGGCTTCATTTCTTGTGTTGCCAGCCCAGCTGCCATCGTCGTTGCATGCTGCTCTGCTATCCCAACATCAAACATTCGCTCTGGAAATTCTTTTGCAAAAGCATCCAGTTTCGTTCCACCTGGCATGGCGGCTGTTAACGCTACAATTCGCTTATCATCACGAGCAATCTTTTTTAATGTTTCAGCAAATACACCACTGTAGCTCGGTGGTCCAGGCTTCTTGACAACTTCTCCAGATTCAATTTTATAGGGGCCAAGACCATGCCACGTTCCTTTTGCATCATTTTCTGCCGGCTCATAGCCCTTCCCTTTTTTCGTTAATACATGAACGAGAACTGGTCCCTTTGTTTTCTTTGCATATTTTAAATTCTCAGCTAAGTCATCAAGGTCATGTCCATCAACTGGTCCTAAATAAGTAAAGCCAAGCTCTTCAAAGAAAATCCCTGAAACGAGTAAATACTTTAAACTGTCTTTTACACGTTCTGCAGTGGAAGCAAGCTTACCACCGAAAGCGGGAATCTTCTTCACTAGCTGTTCAAGCTCTTCCTTCGCTTTTTTGTATTTGCCTGCTGTACGCAATCGACCTAATACACTATGCAGAGCACCAACATTTGGAGCAATCGACATTTCATTGTCATTTAAAATCACAATTAAATCTGTTTGCTCATGTCCGATATGATTTAGAGCCTCAAGTGCCATTCCACCAGTTAACGCACCGTCCCCAATAATCGCAATCACATTATCATCCGTTCCTTTTAGATCCCTTGCCGTCGCCATTCCCATTGCAGCAGAAAGAGATGTCGAGCTATGCCCCGTCTCCCAAACATCATGCTCACTTTCATTTCTTTTTGGAAATCCACATAATCCTTTATATTGACGGAGCTTATCAAATTGATCAGCTCGCCCTGTAAGAATTTTGTGTACATATGCTTGATGACCAACGTCCCAAATAAACTTATCCTTTGGGCTATCAAATAAGTGGTGTAAGGCTAATGTAAGCTCAACGACACCTAAATTTGGACCTAGATGACCACCGGTAACGGATAGCTTTTCAATTAAGAAATGGCGAATATCCTCACCAAGCTCTTCTAGCTGTGCTTTTGAATAGTTCTTCAGTACGCCCGGGTCAATAAATTCCTCTAGCTTCATGAAGGAACCCTCACTTTCGAGTCAATTTGTCTTTTTTCTTCGTCTTTCCATTTACTGAAACCACTTTTATTTTCAATTTTACCTCTAAAATATATAATAATCTACCAACTTGATAAATGATCGGTGTTGAGTAGTGAATAGCGAAGGTTTTCCCTAGCGCTTTTCCACCTACCGTTAAGGCTGCAACAATACTAGTAAAAAGAATAGAGATGGCAAATTGTTGTCCAGAAGTCTCACTATATCCTAATTGAAAAGACAGTTGCAGGACAACGTAAGCAGAGGCGGTACCACTAATGATTCCAGAAATATCCCCAATCACATCGTTACAAAAGTTAGCAAATCGATCCGCATTCCGCGTGATCATGACAGCATGCTTTGCCCCTGGCAATCGCTCTGAAGCCATTGCATGGAAAGGCTTTTCATCGGCAGCTGTTGCAGCTACCCCCATTATATCAAAGAACACCCCTATAAAGACAATGATTAAGACAATCCCCATTCCGATCGCCCATGTAACTCCACTTAATATAAACGTTGAAATAATGGAAAAAATAGCCGCTAACACGAGAGTGATAACGGCTATTCCCAAGCTCCATCGTATTGATTTCTGAAGAGGTTTCATAAGCGCTTCTGTATCACCTTTATCTATAGATTCATTCATACTATGTAAAGATATAGAGTGGTCATTTAAAGAGTAAACTCTGTAGCTTAGGTCCAGTAGGATTTCCCAAATCAGCTCCATCACGTCGCCGTAATGGCGGTTTCCCTTTATACTGAAGTCGACGCTGTCACCATACGCCAGACTGGATTACCACTTAGTCTACACTATAATCCTCTTTAAATGTCTATTGAACAGTCTAGGAGATTTCCTCAACAGTCCCGTGCCAATCTTTTATCCTCTTTTGCAGAGTAGATTTCATATGAGTAAGATTCACATTCTGTTGGCCAACAGCATCTGAATCCATTGTCCATAATCCCCTCTGCCTCCACTCAAGGCAGGCTACGCTGCAGACAAGCTCCCTAGCTTGCCTTTGCAGGTTCATACCCTTCATTCTGGAACTTTACACGTGTAAAGCCCGAGCAAAAGGCCTCCACAGTAGGAGGGTCATCGCCCACATGCCTTTGCGGATCGCCCTACTACCTTTTCTCCCAGCATCGACCCAAGGCTGGGCGCCTCAAGCCAACACAAGGAGCTTCATCGATGTGCCCTTTGGCGGATTTTTAGCCCCGCCTTCAAGAAAGGAGAACTGACTAGAATACTGCACCACTCAAGAATATCGCCATTATAACATGTGCACGGTCCTTACTCAATGGTAACCCCTACTACACACTAGTGATCACGTTCTGCAACATAGTCAGTTAATGCGACAAGCAGCTGTTGATCCATCCCTACTTTAGCTAAATAGCGCTTTGCATTTAGTTTATGCTCCTCTAGCTTCTTTTTTGCTCCATCCATTCCTAAAAGACTTGGATATGTACTCTTATTATTGCCATCATCACTTCCAACTGGCTTACCAATTGTTTCTGCATCACCTTCTACATCAAGAATATCATCCTTAATTTGAAAGAGCAGACCTAATTCTTTTGCAAACAAACGCAGATTAGCAATATCATTCTCATTCGCACCAGCAATAATCGCCCCAGCAACAATGGATACGGTTAGCAAATCGCCTGTCTTATGGTGATGGATGTAGACGAGCTCATCAAGCGATAATGTCTTATTTTCCCCTTCCAAATCAGCAACTTGACCTCCAACCATTCCTTCAGGTCCTGAGGCTTGAGCTAACTCTTGTATAAGCAAAAGCTTCTGATCAGCAGAGAGGTCAGCTATGTTCGATTTCGCAATAAGCTCAAAGCTATATGTCAGCATGGCATCGCCCGCTAAAATGGCGATCGCTTCGCCGTAAACCTTATGATTCGTTGGTTTCCCTCTTCTCATATCGTCATCATCCATCGCCGGTAAATCATCATGAATTAGTGAATACGTGTGGATCATTTCAATCGCACAAGCTACATCATATCCTCGCTCCACTGATTGACCAAAGCTATGAAGGGTCGCAAGTAGTAGCATCGGTCGAATGCGTTTTCCTCCTGCATTTAAAGAATATGTCATCGCATCCTTTAAGGATGTAGGTGCATGCAATTGATCGATATGCTTTGGAAGGCGTTGTTCAATTTGAATTTTATTTTCTGATAGGAAGTTTTCAAGCGCTGCGTTCACGTTTACTCGTCCTCCTGGAATTCCAAAGGCTCTATCTCTCCATCCACATGAAGAATTTGATCCATTTGCTTCTCAACTTGTTCTAATTTTTCATGACATTGCTTTGATAAAGCCATTCCTTCCTGAAACATCGAAATTGCTTTCTCTAATGGCACATCACCTTGTTCTAGTTTTTCTACTACTTCTTCCAATCCAGCCATTGCTTCCTCAAAGCTAAGCTCTGTCTTTTCCGCCATTCTTATCCCCTCCTCATTCAAAAGGCTGCTTTTCTTCAACACGACATTGGATATTTCCGTCTTTAAGACGAATGTTAAGTTGAGTGCCAACCTCTACTTGCTTCGTTGATTTTATTAGAGTTTGTCGTTCATGATCATACGCTAAACTGTACCCACGTTCCATTAATCGTAAAGGACTAAGCAGCTGTAATTCTCCAACTGCTTTTTGAAAAGGCTGACGCTTCGTGTTCAATTGATCCTTCATCGCTTTTACTAATGCTACATGGAGCTGATTTGTTTTTTCCTTTGCTTGCTTCACTTGAATATCTGGGTGCAAGCGTTTAAGACTTCTTTCCAAGTGCAGTAATTGACTTGCCTGGTCTTGGAGAGAGTGTTTTGCCACACGTTTTAAGCGATCAAGATAGCCATCAAGCTCTTGTTCTTTTTGCCTGACAAGTTGTTCTGGATATTTAAACGCATAAGAACGCTTCAACCTTTCAAGCTTTGAACCCTCTCTAGCTATTTGATCCTTCATGCATTGAGTTAATCGCTTGCGCAAATTCACAAGTGTACGAAGCAGTTCATTTTGATCTGGAACCGCTAGTTCAGCTGCTGCTGTTGGTGTTGGTGCACGAAGATCCGCTACAAAATCGCTGATGGTATAATCCGTTTCATGACCAACTGCAGAGATAATCGGGATAGTAGAGGCAGCGATAGCTCTTGCGACACCTTCATCATTAAATGCCCATAGCTCTTCGATCGATCCACCGCCGCGTCCTACAATCATCACATCAAAACAATTTGCGGCGATTGCTTGTTTAATCGCATAAACAATCGAAGACGGTGCTTGTTCGCCTTGAACAAGCACAGGAAATAATGTCATTTGGGCAACAGGATATCTACGCTTTAGCGTTGTGACAATATCACGGATCGCAGCACCCGTTTGCGACGTAACAACCGCAATTCGACTAGGATACGTCGGAATCGGCTTTTTTCGTTCTGATGCAAATAATCCTTCACCTTCGAGCTTTGCTTTAAGTGTTTCATAAGCTAAATACAAGCTACCGACGCCATCAGGCTGCATTTCCTTCGCATAAAACTGGTACTGGCCATATGGCTCGTACACATTCACCTCACCGCGAAGTAAAACCTTCATCCCGTTTTCAGGCTTGAATGCTAAGTAACGGTTGTGACCAGCAAACATCACCGCTTGCATACGTGATTTGTCATCTTTTACTGTAAAATACAAATGTCCGCGACTATGTAACTTCACATTCGATAATTCACCACGTAACCATACATCCTGTAAAACCACATCTTCTTCCATCATCGCTTTAATATAACGAGTCACCTCAGAAATCGTTAATACGTGTTCTGTTGCCATCCTGTCACTCCTATTATCGATTTCGCGCTGATTGAACCGTGTTTTCCAGAAGCATCGTAATCGTCATTGGACCAACTCCACCAGGGACAGGTGTTAGATGGGATGCTGTTTCTTTTACGCTATCAAAATCAACGTCACCACAAAGCTTGCCATTTACGCGATTAATGCCGACATCGACGACGACAGCACCTTCCTTCACATCGGCCGCTTCGATAAAGTTCGCCTTTCCAATCGCAACGATTAAAATATCTGCTTGCTTCGTCATTGCACGTAAGTCTTTCGTCCGTGAATGACAATATGTAACAGTAGCATTTTCGTTTAAAAGCAGCTGTCCTACTGGCTTGCCGACAATATTACTTCGACCAACAACGACAACATGCTTCCCTTCTAGCTCTATGTCTGCTTCTTTTAACATCACGATTACTCCATGAGGCGTACACGGAAGAAAGGTATCCTCACCTGTCATCATTTTACCGATATTAATCGGGTGAAAGCCATCTACATCCTTATTTGGAGCAATACGTTCGATTACAGCCTGTTCTGATATATGCTTAGGAATTGGAAGCTGGACAAGGATACCATCAATAGTTGGGTCCTCGTTCAAACGATCAATTTCAGCTAACAACTCTTCTTCACTAATCGTATCTGATTTTTTAATGAGGACTGAATGAATTCCCGCTTGCTCACATGCTTTTTGTTTTGCACCGACGTATGTCTTTGATGCAGGGTCTTCCCCGACAAGAATAACAGCTAGCCCCGGTGTAATCCCTTTTGTCGCAAGTTCTTCAACATCTTTCTTAAGCTGCTCTCTTTTTTTTGCAGCTAGCTCTTTTCCATTTAATAATACAGCTGACATGATTTTCACTCCTCATTAATTATTCGTTTAAATCTTGCACTTTCTCCATTGCCTTCGATAAAACCCCATTTACAAAGCGCCCAGATTCTTCTCCTCCGAACGCTTTTGCTAATTCAATTCCTTCGTTAAACGTAACGTTCATCGGAATATCCTCTATATATTTCATTTCATACAGCGTCATTCGAACAATCGCTCGGTCTACAAGTCCCATTCGATCAAGTGTCCATCCCTGTAAGCTTTCTGAAATTACTGGGTCAATCACGGCTTTTTTATCCATTGTGCCATGAACAAGATCAAGCATAAACGAGCTAGGCTTCTCTCCTTCATCTACCACGCTCTCAATTGCTGACTCTATATCACTTTCTGTTAAGTCAATTTGATAGAGCGCTTGTGCTGCTCTTAATCTTGCTACTCTTCGATTCATCTAGTCAAACTCCTTTAAGTATGCAATCCTGCACGTTTAATATGTTGATAATAGCATAACATGTTTACCTAAAACAGAACAATTTAGATTTCAATTGATTAGAACTTTCGTTTTCTTCATAGTCAGTTGTTTGAATTTCCTGTTTTCTACTATTATAACCAGAAAAAACGAAAAGACAGCCAGAAGGTCATCTCATTCAATTGTCTATGTTCTTTTATAAACATTAAAACACTTAAAATTATTAATTTTGTCGACTAAAGTGCGCCTTAAATAGGGACGTTACTACTATAAAATTCTATTCAAAATGGTCTTATATAGTATCTGTACTCGTTAAGCAAACCCTACAGAACTTGTTGTTTAAGGCTTTTATGCCTTTCTTTTTGCCCTTTCCGTGTAGCCGACACCACTCACCTCTTGGTATGATACATGTATCATACCAAGAGGTGCTGCGTGTTTATATGCGTTGTTTGAATGGGGGCTTACGTTTTAAACCCCATAATAAAAACCGTTGAGAATATCATTCTCGACGGTTTGCTTTACTTTGCAAGATATATTCCCCATGTTCCATTTGGGCTTTAAAAACGACTAATTACTTTGACCTCACCTTAATAGCTAGAGCTTAAGAGATTAACATGATTCGCCACTTCATCAATTGTCCATTGCGGAACAAGAATGCCTCCAACAATGGCGACCGTTTTAATCTCTTTTAACCATTCCGACTTGATGTCTTCTTTTGAACTAATTCGATAGACCGTATCATTAACACTTGAGCAAACCTCAAACACGCTTATTGATGCCCCACCACCGTCATCAACAACTAACACAATTTCAGCCTCCTTGGCTAAATGACTTGCCTCTTCCTGCCTTTTAAAAGAATCTCTGCATACCGTCTCGACAATTTTAATTGGAATGTCATTCTCATTTAACTTAGCTACTACATCATTCCATAACTGAGTATTTCCCGTCACTGATCCTACACAAGCCCAATGATTCTTTGTTACGAAATCAATTTGATCAATATCTTCAGCTTTTTCAACAGTAACACATTCCCGACCATACTCTTTCGAAACTCTTTGAGCATCCAAACAATGATGATCGTCTTCCCTACCAAAAGCAATGAGGTTCATTCCTCCAGAAGCCAATTCCTCTAAGGTAGCGTTATACTTTGAAATAAACGGACATTGTAAATCTTCCACTTCAATATTTTTTGTAATAAGCTGTTCTTTAATATTTTTTTCCACGCCGTGAAATCCCAGTACAACATCTTCTCCACTTTTAATACTTGAAGGATTGTCGATCACTGATACATTATGTAGGTTCGGATAATGCTTAAAAAGTTCGGGATCCTCTTTTTCAATTCTTTTTAACGTGTCCCATTCCCGAGCTTGTGCAGATGTCGCAACTCTATGAAAGACATTTACTTCATCTCGAGTTGCTGCAATACGGTTCATTCCTTGATATGCTCGCTTGATCCCTACACAAAACCCAGCCTTCGCTGTTTTTATTTCCATTAGAAACCCTCCTATGATGACGATTTAATAATTCACTGTACGTTTATCCTTGTTTCAGCTACAACTGATGATTGGACGCTTAAGCTTTTGGCGATAATTTATAAAATCCTTTTAAAACATTATCTCACTCTGTCTTGACTGAGTGTTTAAGAATGGTTTTAAAAGCTGTCTCGTATATATTTCTAAAGGACGAGTAAAAAGTTTGTTCGTTTCACTTATTTCAATTAATCTTCCAGCATGCATGACTCCAACTCGATCAGCCATTGAACGAATGATTTCTAAATTGTGTGTAATGAACAAAATACTAATTCCAGTGTCATTACGAAGGCTTTTTAGTAATTCGAGCATTTCTAGCTCAGTTAGAGCATCTAAAGAAGATGTCGCTTCATCTGCTACTAATAACTGAGGCCTTAATGCTAATGCTCGAGCAATTGCTACCCTTTGCTTCTGTCCTCCTGATAATTCACTTGGAAGACGGTTGGCTAATGACATAGGTAACAAAACCATGTCCCACAGTTTTTTTAGCGTTTCTTTTTTTGTTTTTTATTTGCAGATCATTATTAATAACGAGCGGTTCTAGAATCAATTCTTCTACTGTCATTCTAGGGTTTAACGAGCGGTCTGGATGTTGAAAAATCATTTGCACCTTTCGATGATAATCGAAGCCCTTTAAAGGATGAAAAATATTCATACTATTAAATGAAATGTCACCATCATCAGGTTTCTCAAGCCTCATAATTAAATGAGCCAAAGTTGATTTTCCAGAGCCGCTCTCACCGACAATGGCAAGAATTTCTCTCTGATAAATGGTTAAATTAATTTGTTTAAAGCTATTATCCTCTTTTTTCTATTAAAGTACGTTTTTGAGATATGATTTAATTGAAACATCTATGCCCCTTTAACGTGCTTTTATTCCGACTAATTTCTTTGTATATGGATGCTTAGGATTATTAAACACCTCACGCACAGATGCCTGTTCTACAATCCTTCCGTCTTTTATCACAGCAATTTTATTTGCAAATTCCTCTGCCACTCTCATATCATGAGTAATTAACAATAATGTGAGATTATATTGGCTTATTTTGTCATGGAGTAAAGTCATCACTGCTTTTCTTGTTAGCGAATCTAAAGAGCTTGTTGGTTCATCTGCAATTAACAGCTGTGGTTCACAAGCTAATGCCATCGCAATCGCAACTCGAGAACACATTCCTCCGCTTAATTCATGAGGATACATATTCCACAATCGAGGTATTTAATCGAACATCTTGCAAAAGGAGCTTTGTTCTCGCTTGAGCTTCTTTTTTTGTCATACCCTTATGACGCGTTAATACCTCATCGATTTGGTCGCCAACCTTTAAAACTGGATTAAGCGCTTGTTTTGAGTCCTGAAATATGATTGATATATCGATCCAGCGAAGCTTATTGCGATTCTTAAGCTTCATATCCATTACACTCTCTCCTTGAAAATAAATCGCTCCTGTTATTTCAGCTGTAGGTAACATATCTACTATTGCTCTTGCCAAAGTCGTTTTTCCCGAACCAGATTCCCCAATCAAAGTTAAAACGTCACCCTTATAAAGAGTAAGTGATACATCAGTCAATGCAGCAACAGGTTTACTATCTTCTCCTCGCTTCCTTTTGATAATTGGAAAGCTTACTCGAAGATTGTTAATCTTAAGCAAAACATTATATTCCGCTTCCGCTTGCATTTGACCATGACTAATATGCTTGCCATCCTCTTTTATATTAATTTGCTTTTTATGTCGTCTTCTTTGCAAAGACGTTTTTTCGTCTACTTTATATCCTAGAAAAGAGAAGCTTAACGTCAAGAGAACAATGCATATAGTCGGTGGAAGTACCCACCATTGCCAAGCTGAGCTGATAAAAATACTATCCGATTGAAAAGCATAATGCAGCATAATCCCCCAGCTTTGTTCTGTTACATCACCAAGACCTAAAAAAGAAAGGCTAGCCTCAGCAGCAATCGCGTATTGGGCTGTAGTTACAAATTTAACTAAAATCAGTGGATAGAGGCTTGGCAGAATATGCTTATACAAGATGTACGTTTGTTTAGCCCCAAACATTCTTGCTGCTTTCACATACTCTCTCTCTTTCACAGACAATACTTGTGAACGGATAATCCTTGCATACGCTGGCCATGAAAATAAGCTTAAAACGAAAATCACATTCCATAAATTTGAGCCCGAAAAAGCGACAACAATAATGACGATCAATAAATTAGGAATGGTTAAAATCATATTGCAAAGCCCCATTAGATAGGGATCTAACCTACGATTGTATCCCGAGAATAATCCAACTGTCACACTAAGAAAAGTACTGAGTAAAGCAACCACCGCTCCGACAATAAGAGATGTTCTTGTACCATGAATGAGCTGACTAAGTATGTCTTGTCCTAAATCATTTGTACCTAGTAGATAAATCTCATTTGGTGCTGTCAAGGTTTGTCCGATCAAAAGAACCGGGATCATGCGGACTTATCAAAGGTGCTAATACAGCAATTATGATGAATACAAATAAGCTAATGATCCCTAACCTATGCATAATCTTTCATTTCCTTCCTCCGAATTCGCGGATCCAAGATAGGATAAATGATTTCAGTAAGCAGGTTCATGCTCACGATGGTAATCGTAATAACAAGGAAAAGCCCATGCATTAAAGGATAATCACGAGCCATAATCGCTGTATACATCAAGTTCCCCATGCCTGGATAAGAAAAGACAGTTTCGACTAGAATTGCACCTGTAAACAAAAATCCAATTCGCAGACTGATGATGGTAACGACTGGAAGTATTACATTTCTCATCGTGTGATGCAAAAGAAGTCGTCCTGTCGAAAGTCCTTTAGCTTTTGCCATTATCATGAAAGGTTCATTAAGTACAGATAAAGTTGAACTCCGAATTAGTAAATAGATGCTTGGACTATTAGCCAATGTTAAAGTCAATATTGGTAGCGTAGCATGATAAATAATATCCTCGAGATTTAGCAAAAAACCAGATAATCCATTTCCATATTCGGCAAAAGGAGTGGCACTTCCACCAAGGGGAAGCCAGTTCCATTCAATACTGAAAAAAAGCAGCAAAATCATAGCAAGCACAAATGTTGGGATAGCACCTATAGCAAGGAAGAATGTATAAATAAACAGAGTCCCTCCTGCTTCCTTGAATCCAAGCGGAAAAAACACCCATAAAGATACCAATGAATACAGAAAGGAAAATAGAAATTCCTACTAATAGAAATGTCCATTGTGCGTGAGCATAAATCACCCCTGATACAGATGACTGATAATGGATGGATGCTCCTAAGTCTAACTTTCCTATTTCTTTAATAAAGTGCACAAACTGCGAGTACAATGGTTGATCTAAATGATAATAAGCTAGTAATTGTTCTTTTTGCTCTTGAGAGATGATGCGCATCGGTGAATCATCCCCGCCTCCCTCAAGATAAGCCGTAGGGCCTCCGGGCATTAACCTAGGTAGCAAAAAATTAAGTGCAATGATAAAGAAGAACAACAGAAGATGATAGGCAATTTTTTTACTTGTCATCTGGCAAAAATGCGGCTTTATTTTCCCAAGAGGTAATGCCATTGGCTATACCACCCCAAGTGTTAAACCATCCATTAAATGTCGACTCATCATACATCCAATAGAATGGACGATGGTAGATTGCTAGAGTCGGAATTTCTTCAGCTATCACCTCTTGCATTTGACCAACAACCTGTTTCCTTTGATCAACATCTGATAAAATTAATTGTTTCTCAGCGAGTCTTTTAAATTCTTCATTTTGTAAAATAGACCCATGAGAAGCCTTTGCATTATAATCAGTACTAGTAAACCAGCGTCGTAAGAAATCAGGATCCCCGCTAACTCCAACATGACTGGTAATCGCCATGTCATAGTTACCTTCACTCATGGCCGCAGTAAATGTCGCTATGTCTACCTTTTGAATATTGACCTGCACTCCTACCTGCTTCAACATTTCTTTCATTAAATGCGCATCTCGTTCATCTGAGGAGATCATGATAGTAAATGCTAACTCTTGCCCTTCAGACTTTATTCGAACCCCGTCTTGATTACGTTCTGTAAATCCGAGTTCGTCCAACATCTCATTTGCTTTCTCTACATTGAAATCGTACTGTTTCGTATGAGCGTTATACCATGGAGAACCTGGTGGAATCACTCCAGGATTACCAACAACAACATTCCCACCCAAAACTTTTTCAGCTATTGTCGCCCGATCAAGTGCATAGGCAATCGCTTGTCTCATTTCCTTTTGACCTAATAGTTGATCTTCCATATTAAACACAACACGAACGATACTTCCATGCGGATCACTTTCCATTACTTGAAATCCTGCTTTTTTTAGCTCTTGCATATCATTAAAATTGTTCGTCCAAATGGCATCAATATCTTTATTTTTTAGTGCTAATGCGCGGTTACCTACTGTAATGTAAGAAATCTCATCTATCACTGGTTCCCCTCTAAAATGATTAGTATTTGCTTTAAAAAGATATTGTCCAGATTCTTGGTGATGGCTTGCAAGAATGTATGGTCCAGATCCGATGACTGATCCCTCTTCTCGGAAAGATTTAGGATCTTCCACGCTTCCCCAAACGTGCTCTGGGATAATTGGAATGATTCCCATTACCTCTTCTGCGAACGGAGAGAATGGTTCATTTAAATGAAAGACTACTGTCGTTTCATCAATAACTTCAACATTATTTACCATACTAATGTCTCCCCAAAGAAAATGATGCAAAGCAAAATAATCAAATGTAAATTTTACGTCTGCTGAAGTTAATGGCTTTTCATCATGCCAAGTAACTCCTTCTCTTAGATGAACCTTATAGGACAACCCATCATCCGATACCTCCCAATTTTTAGCAAGCCAAGGGATAATTCCGTTTTGATCCTTCCATGTTAATGAATCATAAAGATAGCTAACACGTAAGAATCCTGCTGGTCCAGTTGAACTAAAAGCAAATGGAGTTGGAAAACCACCATCTGTTGGCCAGCCTAACCGTAATGTTGTAACTCCTTCTTCCTCATTTTCGGTTTCCTGATTGTTAGCTCCTGAACTTGAGTTCAATTCAAATTCAGTCGGAGAATTGCAACCGATCAATAAAAAGAGCAAGAATACATAAAAGAATATTAAGTTTGATAATTTTAGTATACCTTTCATAATATGATTAGGGTTTAGTTTCCCCTTATTCCTCCAATCCAAAAAGTTATAAATATTTTTCCAACTCCTGCTTCTACTTTAAAAAGAGAGACATATGATCACTGTAAAAGATTAAACGTATTTTTACCCATCATCTCCCAACTCTCTTATATGTTTATCTCCTCTAAAATATTAGAAAAACTTGGTATCGCCAAGTCTTTACTGCCGAAGCTTTAGTCTTTTTTAATCGTCCAGAAAGTTACCATCATTTCTACACTTTTTTTAGATAAAAAAAGCATTTCTAACGATTCACAAGAATGTTAGAAATGCCATATGATATGAGAATCAAATTGAATGCTCCTCAACAATGCTGCCATCTCAACACCTCCCTATCTCTCGTAGGTTTACAGTGTCAACGAAGCAGGCAGATTTTCTGACTTAAAGATATTACTTCCCTTCCAATAAGCAGCTAATCCTCAAAGGCCAGCATCGTTGGGTGAAAAATAATCTCTATTTTACAGTGGCGGGGCCGTGTCGGATTTACACCGAACTTCCCTTTTAAGAAGAAGACTCATCGAGGCCTGAAGCCAACTAGTAAACACCATACATTGCGCTTAAAAATAAATAGAGCACTCACTAGTAACCTAAGAAACAGACACTTTATCTATTGAATCACCTTCACCTGTCCATAACAATATGTAGTTAGTTTATTTTAAATATATATCAATACTTAGTTTGTGTCAAAATGAATTGGATCATGGATTGTGTCAACCATTTGTGGGAGGAATATATTCCAGCTTACTACTCGTAAGCGGATTCACATTTTCAGAGTTCTCCTTCTTTGTCAATCATGTCTTTTTATATGCCTTTTAAGTCCTTTAATGCTCGTTGTTCCAGTACAGGATGTTGTCAAGCCCAAAAGAAAAAAGCCAAAGGAAAGAAAAAGCCTAAAAAGAGTGAAATAGCTGTACCTAAAAACCCTAGTATAGTCCATAAGTTAGTGGACAGGGCTACTCGTTATGGTTCACAACAAAAGCAATTGCCAGGAGATCGGTTATTGGTTTTTTTCAGTCCTAATTTCTTGAAGTTTCAGCGAGATTAGGTCTACTTGGGGATCCAAATGCCCTTGGTGTTTTGGAGATGGTACACCAGTGGAGACAGCCAGATACCCAAGAAGCAAACCTATTTGTGATCGTCGTGCCCAAGGGCTAACGAAATGTACTCATCCTCGTCGATATTCTCAACCTTACATCAACTTATGCTGGGATCGTTCAAGGGAAAAGTACTTCAATGGATACCATCGTCGTTAATCATTCAAGAAATGATTTTCCCCCAAACTGCCTAGTCCATGAGTCTATTAAGTCCAGTTTGGATTGTCTGTATCATCATAAACAATAAACGCCTCTAGATGCTTGAGCTCACGTTTCACATTGTTGAACTGCTTCCAAATCACGCTTTTCGTTTATACATTCGACTATTCCTCTTCTACCAACTCAGCTGACTCAAATTGAACACCAACAACATGTACATTAACGGCTTGAAGCTCAATCGCTGTCATTGTTTGCAATGCTTGTTTAATGTTTGACTGAATAAGCTTTGCCACTTCTGGAACAGAGACACCATAGCTAATCACAACTGATACATCGACGGTAATCCCTTCTTCACCTAGCTCCACTTTTACGCCTTTTCCATGATTTTTACGACCAAGTTTTTCAGCTACTCCAGTTGCAAAGTTACCGCGCATGGTCGCAACACCGTCTACCTCTGATGCTGCGATACCAGCGATCACTTCAATGACCTCTGGAGAAATTTCTACTTTGCCAAGTTCTGACTTCTGTTCCTCAAGCTCGACAATATGATTTTCATTCATGTTTACCCCTCCGATTTGTCAGTTGTTGATTTTAATTGTACAGACATGACATCATGCTCTTCAAGAAATTTCGTGTTAAAGTCACCTGAAGTAAATGTCTCATGATTAAGAAGGCGTAAATGAAATGGAATCGTTGTTTCAACACCTTCTACTTCAAATTCTTCAAGCGCACGCTTCATCTTCGCAATCGCTTCTTTACGTGTCGCTCCGTGTGTAATCACTTTTGCTATCATTGAATCATAAAATGGTGAAATCACATATCCCGGATAAGCAGCAGAATCAATCCGAACCCCTAATCCTCCTGGCGCGAGATAATTGGTAATTTTACCAGGGGAAGGCATAAATTTCTTGGAAGGATTTTCAGCATTAATTCGGCATTCAATCGACCAGCCTTGGAACGTCACATCTTCTTGCGTGTGTGAAAGTTTTTCACCGCTAGCCACACGGAGCTGCTCTTTGATTAAATCAATTCCTGTCACCATTTCTGTAACAGGATGCTCGACTTGAATACGCGTATTCATTTCCATGAAGTAAAAGTCACCATTATGATGATCATAGATAAATTCAACGGTTCCAGCACCGGAGTACGCAACAGCTTTTGCTGCATTTACTGCTGCTAAGCCCATTTCTGCTCGTTTTTCTGGAGTTATTGCCGGTGAAGGTGTCTCTTCTAATAGCTTCTGTAAACGCCGTTGAATACTGCAATCACGCTCGCCAAGATGAATGACATGACCATGATTATCCGCTAATATCTGAATCTCCACATGGCGAAAATCTTCGATGAATTTCTCAATATATACACCAGGATTTCCAAAAGCGGTTGCCGCTTCCTGCTGTGTAATATTCATTCCTTTTTTAAGCTCTTCTGGCGTTCTCGCAACACGAATTCCTTTGCCACCACCACCAGCAGTTGCTTTAATGATAACGGGGTAACCAATCTCATCTGCAACCTTAAGACCTGCTTCTGTATTTTCAACAATACCTTTTGAGCCTGGTACGATTGGAACGCCAGCTTTTGCCATCGTTTCTCTCGCGACATCCTTTGTTCCCATTTGATTAATAGCTGATGGACTGGGACCGACAAAAATAATGTTACATGCTGCACAAATCTCAGCAAAATCAGCATTCTCAGCTAAAAAACCATAGCCTGGATGAATGGCATCGACTTCTGTTAAGGTCGCGACACTCATAATATTTGTGACATTTAAATAGCTTTTATTAGAGGGAGTCGGTCCAATACAGTATGCTTCATCAGCTAATCGAACATGTAAGGAATCCTTATCAGCCTCCGAATATACCGCAACTGTTTCAATGTCTAGTTCCCGGCAGGCACGGATAATACGCACCGCTATTTCCCCCCGGTTCGCAATTAACACTTTTTTTATCATCGTATCTCTCCTATTATGTGAGTGAACAGCCTCTTTTGTTATGAAAGTTCTACAACAAATAACGGCTGACCATATTCAACAAGCTCACCGTTCTCAGCAAGAACTTCAATGATTTTGCCTTTTACTTCCGCTTCAATTTCATTCATTAACTTCATTGCTTCAACAATACAAACAATGGACTCATCTGTTACACTTGAACCTACCTGCACATATGAATCAGCGTCTGGTGAAGGAGCTGAATAAAATGTTCCTACCATTGGCGACTTGATCGTATGTACCTGAGTAGATGCAACCTTCGCTTCAGGCTGACTTTCTTCTTTAGCCGGAGCTGCGCTTGTTCTTTCAACATGCACTGGTTGACTCACAGATGCAGGAGCAGGGCTTTCAGCCACTTCTTTTGATTCTATATTTTTTTCAACAATAGCATTTAGTTGTTGATTTTTTCTGAGCACAAGCTTTGTCCCATCTTGCTCAAATTTAAGCTCGTCCACACTTGATTGATCTAGAGCTCTTATTAGCTCCTTTAACTCTTGAACTTTCAACATATATGTACACTCCTAATTTATTTTTTCATATTATATCATACTCTAATCGGACGTCTTTGTTAACTTCGACATTAGATGTCATGATCCCTCTTAATTCTAATAAGTAAAAAACCCTCCACGTGACTGGAGGGACATCCTTATTCTTCCGTCGATTCCTGAACGCTATCACTTTCGACTTCGGTTTTCATTAATGCTTCTTTCTTGTATTGACGAAAAACGGGAAACTCGGATAGATTATCTGGAATTTTTCCATTCTCTAGAAGAATGATTTTGACAATATCTTTATTACGTGCCATATGATATTTGTCGCCATATTCATTTTCCTTTGTATAGCGCTTTAAATTCTCGTAATCCTCTTCCTGGATCGAGACTGCATACGTATCGCCATCTCCAGCTTCAAATTCTTGCTTGAAGCCAATTTCGAATTCGACAATTTGAATATTATCGTTCTTCATATTGCGCGTTTGCTCAAGGACGGCTTTCGCTCCTTCAGTTAAATCATTCCATTCCATTACAATCGCTCCTCATGAGTAAGTTACTTTGCGTATTATATCATAGACAAATGAGGAGTTGCATCTTCATTTCATTGTTTACTCACTTTCAACGTGAATCTAAGCTCTTTCTCTGCCGATTTATTTAGAAGAGGCTTGGTGAGACACCGCGACATTTAAACCTTTTCCTAACTGATCAAATGTCATGTGTAGAATTTCATTTGCTTCGACTTTTGATAATTCTTCTGTTTGAACGATGACACGAACTTGATCCTCTTCTGCCATGACGAGAGCATCGGCATATCCTTTTGCTTTAATCAACGTTTCAAGTGTCGCTTCATTTTGCGCGAGTCGTTGTAAATCCATGCTTTTATCGTGCGCTTCACTCTTCATGACCGCCGATGTTTCAGCCGAAGCAACAATTTGAGTATATTCTTCCGCCATTCGATCACGCGAAGCCTGTAAATTCATGCGAATAGTCGCAAAAGCATCTTCTGAAGAGAGACTTGAAATAACATTCGCGTCTGTCACTTCTTCCTTGCACTGCTTCATCTAACTCTTCAGCCATATTAACGACTGTTTCATTGGTATCAGCTGGCAATTGTTCCATTCCTGCTTCTAAGTCTTGATTCTCTTCACCAACGAGTGCCACTTCATCACCTGGTATCTGATTAGGAGATGTAACGTAATAAACGGAAAGGACAACGATCAGACTTAACATTGTTAATAACCAAACTGTTTGCTTTTTTAATACCATTATAAATCCTCCTTTGTTTTTTTCGGCATCACCGAAACTCTATGAGATGGTACATCTAGTACTCGACTAACTGCTTCAACAACCCACCCTTTTATTTGGGCATTTTCAACTCCTTTGGCAACAACAAGAACGCCGCGAATATCTGGCTTTTCCTTTTGAATTAGGATCGGTTCTTCTTTATCACCATTTCGGACGATGACAAGCTGTTCATCTCGCGAATGATCTTCTACCTTTCTTGTCCCACCTTCTCGATCCGTCTCATCTGTATTTTGTTGCTTCATGTTCGTATTTTTTTCATACACATGGCGCTCGGTCTCTGCTAAATTTATCATCACAGAAACATCAGATAATCCAACAATTTGCTCAAGCACCTCTTTTAACTGATTTTCATAGCGTATTTCATAATCCTCCATGGAGTAAGATTCAGATGATGTTTTCGTTCCAAAGACAGGTTCATCACTCTCCTCTTCTTCATTAAAGACGGGTAAGGATTGTGCTGGATCCTCTACTGGATTGGTCAGAAGGTTTCCTGCAATCATGAGTGCCACTCCCACACAGCCAAGAAGCAAGACATAATGGAGAGGCCACCTTCGTTTCTTTCCATCTTCCGGCTTCTTCAAAAGCGTTTGTAGCCATTGTCGGTCCTTCTGTTCATGACGATTCATTCTGCTCGTTTCCCCCCTTCCCACGCTAGTAAAATCATTTCATTAGGAATGTGCCAATACTGTGAAAGAAATTGTTTTACAGACTCTAAGTCTTTGCTCGTCTCAAGTGTTTCAACTGGGGTTGTTTGAGAGGTATTAATTTGAACAACTTCAATTGGTTGTACATCTCCATACTCTTCACTTTTTTCAACATCTGCTTTTGTCTCAGCGGTCTGAACATGCACATAAATCGCTTTGATTTCCTGCTCTGTCACAGTCTCTGCTGTATCATTAGCAAGCTCCACATTGACACGAACGATCTTCAGAGCATACTCTTCTTGAAGCGCTTCTTCCACTTGACTTTTTAATTGGACAGCCACCTGTTCAGAAATATATGCACGCTGTCCGAGCTCTATTTCTCTTTTTTGCAAATTTATTGTATTTGCTACTGATTGTTCTGTTCGATTTGTTTCATTTAATATGGAAAAGAGCCAAGCATCAACGTCTTCTGTGAAAATTGCTAGAAGTGGCTGAAGCATGACGACAAGGAGTAAAAGGCCTACAACCATTTTGACGTAACGCTGCATCGTTGAATTAGGAAGCATTAATTCAATGATTGTGGCCAGTAAGATGAGAAGAATAATATTTGTCAGCCATTCCGTCAAAAAAACCACGTGCACCCTTCCTCCCCTCTACCTCATCATTAAGGACACATTTCCTGCAGCGATCATAATGGTGATCGCTAAGAAAAACATTAGACAAACAATCGCCATTGCAGCGAAAACGAAGATAACCGCCTTTCCAATGATCGATAAGCATTCAATAATCGGTCCACCGCCTAATGGTTGCAGAACAGCAGCAGCCAAGTTGAAAATAATCGCTAGCGATAGGACCTTCATCGCTGGGAAGGCACAAAGCATCAGAAGAATGCCTAGCCCCGCTATCCCAATTGTATTTTTCAAAAGTAGTGAGGCACTCATGACGGTGTCTGCCGCATCAGTAAACATTCGACCAACGACAGGGACAAGATTTCCAGCAATAAATTTAGCCGTTCGAACAGTAATGCCATCTGCAACAGCCGTTGATGCCCCTTGTACCGAAATCACTCCAAGAAAAACAGTTAGGAAAACACCAAGTGTTCCAACAGCGATATTACGCAGGAACGTCGCAAGCTTTGTCACTTTATAGTGTTCGGTCAACGTACTGACAATACTGAGAACAGCTGATAGAAATAAAACTGGCAAAACAAAATACTGAATCAGCAAACCACTCGTATTCACTAAAAAAATAATGAGTGGATGAAACAAGCCTGCTGAGGTAATATTCCCGATCGCAGCCATCATAGCAAGCAGTAAAGGTAACAAGGCAATCATAAAGTGAATCATATTATTAATGGCATTTGATGCGTAGCTTATCGCAACATGAAAGCTATTTAAGGCAATAATCATGAGCACCATATACGTAATCGCATAAGCGACTTTGCTAATCGTATGCTGCTCAAAAGCATTTTGAAGGGACTGTAAAATCATGCAGAACACCGTAAGCAGTATCAATGACCCAAGTAGCTTCCCATTCACAAGGAGTTCATGTAATAAAAAACGGACGAGACCAATACCCCATTCATTAATGGAAAACTGTTTTTCACCACGAACGAACTCCATGAACGATCCTTTTTGACTTTCTGGCAAAAAACCACCATATTCTGTCGAGATTTCCTCCCAATAGATTTGAACCTCGTCTAGTTGTAGCTGTTCCATTTGTCTTTCAATAAAGCGATGCTCGTCCATTGGCTCTCCTTCGGCGTAGACATTTGATCCGAAACAAACGAGAAATGCCATTATGACGACGATTTGTATTATGAACCATCTGATCACTTCATCACCTCCTCTTCACTTGCTCTTTAACATATCAACTCGGAAGCAGCGAGAGGACCATTTCAATCACAGCTGTTAAAATCGGAATTGCCATCACTAAGATCAAAATCTTCCCTGCCAGTTCGATTTTGGAGGCAATGGCTGCTTGTCCTGCATCTTTTGCGATTTGAGCACCAAACTCGGCAATATAAGCGATGCCAATGATTTTTAAAATCGTTTGAAAATACATCATGTTCATATTTGCTTGGGTAGCAATTCCCTCGAGCATTTGAATAATTTTCGTGATTTCATCAATAAGAAAGAGAAAAATAAGAATTCCAACAAATACTGTCAGCATAAAAGCAAATAATGGCTTATGTTCTTTCACAACAAGGGCTAGGAATGTTGCAATAAGGCCTAACCCAACAATTTGGATAATGTCAATTGCAACTCACTCCTTCACCCTTGAAACAGGAAAACTCCTTTAATTTTTTGAAATAAATCATCGACAATTGTTGCGACCATATAAAGCACAACCACAAAACCAATCAAGGTTACCCAGTGTGCCCAATCTTCTTTTCCCATTTGCTTCAAGACTGTATGAATCATCGCAACGACGATTCCAATTCCTGCTATTTGAAAAATGGTGTTCACATCATACACCAAAACGTCTCCTCCTCTGCTTATTCCTCTACAGCATCAAGATGACAATCAGCAACCCAGTGAGAAACCCTAAGCTCTTTATCATTCGTTCATAACGAAGCTGCCTGTCTTTCGCCTCGTGTTCCTCCCGTTCAAGATGAGCAAGAGTTAATTTGATTTGCTTCTGCTGCTGTTCACGATCATGCTGTCCTAGCGTTGCACCAAATTGCATCATCACTTCACTCTCACTTTCAAGAAGAGACGTTAGCCCCCAGGTTTCACGAATACTCTCCTCCCAAGCTTCGTAAGCAGTCATTTGCTTATTCAACAGTCGCTCTGCAAATTGTGAAAACAAGGAAGATACAGGTCTTGGTAATTGTTTAGAGATATGATCACTGGCCTCTGCTAAAGGAGTTAAGCCGTACATCATTTCTGCTTCAAGGGATTGAATGGCTACCTTTAATTGTCTCAGCTGCTTCGGTCGTTCACTCAACCTTTTTGCCCACTCGAACCCGACCCAAGTTGTTGCCAGAATGATGAAAACTGCTCCAATAAGCTTCACGTCAAAACCACATCTTTCCGGTACTGATTACGAATTCGTCTCACCACTCCAGGTCTCAACGTTCTCGTTAACTCCACACTGCGTTCAAATGCTTGAAGATCAAATAACACCTTGAGCTCAGGTCTGTTTTCAACATCTTCCACTGTAAAGCCATGAGCAGTTGTCATGACCTTCACACCAGCATGCAGCGCTTCTTGGACAGCGATCACATCTTCCCTTCGCCCGATTTCATCGACAATGAGGACATCTGGACTCATGGAGCGGATTAACATCATCATCCCTTCTGCCTTCGGACAGCCATCTAGCACATCGACTCTCATGCCAAGGTCAAGTTGCGGCACTCCTTTCATACTTGCAGCAATTTCGGAACGTTCATCTACAATGCCTACCTTTAGTGGGGGAATGTTTCGACTAGGCATTCCCTCACTTATTAATCGTGCAACATCGCGAAGCATTGTCGTCTTTCCGGTTTGAGGTGGACCAATAAAAATGGTGCTAAGCCATCTGCTGTCATATAGTTGTGAGACAAGCTTCTCTGCTACACCGATTGTTTGCCTCGCAATTCGAATATTAAAGGAACTGATATCACGTAATGTTTTTACATGCCCTTGGTCTAGCACAACTTTTCCTGCTAATCCAACCCGATGTCCACCTTGAATCGTAATGAATCCGCGCCGTAGTTCTTCTTCAAAGGCATACATGGAATATTGGCTTAGCTGACTTAGCAAAAATTTAGCATCGTCTGCTTTGACAATATAATAATCTCTATTTTCAATAGGGTAATGAGGTTTTCCAGCTGCGATGATTTCTAAAGGACGAGCGACACGAAGGCGAATTTCCTCAACCTGCTCGATGACATTTGGTTGGAGTTGCCTAAGCAATTGTCGGATGCTCTCTGGCAATATCTGGATCACTTCATTTAACATCACCCTAACACCCTTTCATTCCTTTTTTATTCCAACTAAAATAAGTAAAACTCCAGCTCCAATCAAAAAAAACTTTGAAAGAGATAATCGATCAGACAGTCCAATAAGTCCAATTACAATTGATATCATAAAAATAGTCGGACCGATAATGACAAGTATCGCATTGAGACCAACTGCTTTCTCAATGCTATTAAATTTGAGCATCAGACCAGCTGCCGTCAATTCAATAAGACCTGATACGATTCGTAATCCAACCATGATGAGTAGCGTCCATTCGAATGCTTCAAACCAGACCTTCATCTATTCACCTCTACTAAAATCGCTTTGTACAACCTTATGAAAGGACAACCCAATTCAGAACTAGAAAAGCACAAACACCTTTGTTTATAAGGTATTTGTGCGCGTGAATCATTCATTAAGATAGATATATGTATTTTTGGTCATTAGAAACCTTTAGTCTTTTTTAATCGTTCAGAAAGGGACTTGGATTTTTATATACTGAATAAGTAAAAAAGGCGAATTCGTTCAACAATGAACGAACTCACCTTTTTATGAAATGCTTAAGCACGCGAAACATATGAACTATTTCTTGTATCAATAATAAGAACATCACCTTGATTGATAAAGAAAGGTACTTGAACCGTTAAACCCGTTTCTAATGTTGCAGGTTTTGTTCCACCTGAAGCCGTATCACCTTTAATACCAGGCTCTGTTTCTGTCACTTCAAGCTCAACTGTATTTGGTACTTCTACACCAAGAGTTTCACCTTGAAAACTCATAATTTGAACAACCATGTTTTCTTTTAAGAATTGAAGCTCATGCTTAATTTGGGCTGTTGGCAATTCTGTCTGCTCATACGATTCATTATCCATGAATGTATGCATATCACCACTAGCGTAAAGATAAGCCATTCTACGATTTTCAATATGCGCTTTTGAAACCTTTTCACCTGCACGGAATGTCTTTTCTTGAACAGCTCCTGTACGAAGATTACGCAGTTTTGAGCGAACAAACGCTGCTCCTTTACCTGGCTTTACGTGTTGAAAGTCCATAACTTGCCAAAGTCCATTATCCACTTCAATGGTTAAACCTGTTTTAAAATCGTTTACTGAAATCATGTAATTATTCCTCCATCTTTCCACCTGATTTTTTCAGATGTTCAGTCACAATCCTAACTATACCACAGCTTGGAAAAACTTTCTCAACTAAATTAATGATTATTCACCGATAATAAGCAACTCTTTTGGTGAGTGAGTAAAGGAACGATTGCCATCCTCTGTAATGAGCGTATCATCTTCAATTCTCGTTCCCCCAACACCAGCAATATAAATACCTGGCTCTACAGTTACGACCATTCCCGGCTCAAGAACTGTATTAGACTTCATGGAGAGCGCAGGACCTTCATGAACTTCCATTCCTAAACCATGCCCAGTTGAATGACCGAAATAATCTCCATAGCCCATTTCTGTAATATAGTCTCTCGTTAATGCATCTGCTTGCTTGCCTGTTAATCCAGGTTTGATCCCACTCATCCCACGGAGCTGAGCTTCAAGAACCGTTTGATAAATCGCTCTCAACTCTTCACTGACCTTGCCAACCGCTACTGTACGAGTAATATCGGAGCAATACCCTTTATAGTAAGCACCAAAATCAAGTGTCACAAGTTCCCCTTTTTCAATTATTTTCTCACTTGCCACACCATGCGGAAGGGCAGAGCGTTGACCAGAAGCAACAATCATGTCGAAGGACGAGCTCGTTGCCCCCTGCTTTCTCATAAAAAATTCTAATTCATTTGAAACGTCAAGCTCAGTCAAGCCTGGGCGAATGAAATGGATGATGTGAGCAAAAGCTGCATCAGCAATATTCGCTGCATCTTGTATAATCTTGACTTCATTTTCATCCTTTTTCATTCGAATCGCTTCAACTAATCCCGTAGTCGGCACTAAAGTAGCCGATTTAATACATTTCGAATAAAGTTGATGTGCTTCATATGTAAGATGTGATTGTTCGAATCCTAACTTTTTTCAGTCCGAGTTTTTCGACCTGCTTGGCGACTTCTTCGAAAATAGGACCCGTATGTTGAACGATCTCATAGTCCTTTGCTTGATCTTTAGCCTGCTCCATGTAGCGAAAATCCGTTATGAAAATGGCTGCTTTTTCCGAAATAAGTGCCACACCAGCAGTTCCAGAAAATTGAGTCATATACTGTCTATTATAAGAGCTTGTAATAAGCAAGCCATCAATGCCTTGCTCATGAAAGTGATTTCGTAGCTTCTCCATTCGATTCATCTTCTTTTCTCCCCCGATCAGAGTCCATAAAATGAGTGTGCTATCTTTCAAATAAAAGTCAGCATGCGAGTTCTTGCACATTTCTTATTTTTCTACTTAATTGTAGCACAAAGTCATGGATGAATCGAAATAAGAGAAGCACGTTTCATTATTTATGCCGATGCTGTTCTGCGTACTCATAAGATATCGAATAACCGATAAAAACCCCGTATAGCACGTATAAACAAATCGATGTAACAATCGTATTTGAATCAAGATTTTGAATCGATTTGAGACCAGGTAAGAGTGGATTCAAAAGATAGAAAACAAAAAACCAGAGCACCAACCCAAATCCCATTCCAACCCAAAGCTTATGAAATTTTTGTAAAATTAATTTATAAAAATATGCCACTCCGATAGAAAGGATTGCGATGATCCCTATTCCGACTAACTGACCTATATACGTATCTTTCCACTTACCTAGAGCAAATGGCATTAATACTAGTGCAGGTCCGACTCGAATAAAGTTAAAAAAGAAAGCAAAGTACCCGACTAATGACCAAATTAATCCTCCATACAAACCAATGAGAGCTACTTTTGTGGCAAATGACATTTGTTCTTCTTGTTTATGTTGATCAAGTTCCTGTTTTCCCATAATGCAACACCTCCCATGCTTAGTATGTCCCGAGTACACTATTGAAAAGTCATGAAAATCTCGACTTTCCTAGATGCATGAATACCTTAATAAATGGGTATAGTAAATGAAGAATGCCTAAACATTGTTGATACGGAGTATTTACAATAGAGGATTTTCTCGAAATCATGTAGAATAGAGAGTAAATCAATAGTAGTAGATAGGCTGGTGTCATCATGTCAAAACAAGCAAAGCCCGCATACGGTGGGCAAGCCGTCGTTGAAGGTGTTATGTTCGGCGGAAAACACACAACTGTTACAACGATTAGACGTAAGGACGGAACATATGATTCCTTTGAAGTAAAGAAAAACCCGAAGCCCTGGGTTCAGAAACTGAAAAAAATTCCACTTCTACGCGGGGTAGTAGGGATCATTGAGGCAAGTAGTGTCGGAACGAGACATTTAAACTTCTCTACAGATCGTTACGATGTTGATCCAGCTGATGACGAGAAAATTGTTCCAGCAGAACAATCGTCAAAGCTTACGATGATATTCGGAGTTGCTGTTATTGGAATTTTGTCATTTGTATTCGGAAAGCTCATTTTCACCGCTATTCCAGCAGTCATCGCTGAGAGTCTTAGCTTTATCTTCCCAGGACATGTTGCTCAAAATTTATTAGAAGGTTTGATTAAATTAATCCTCCTACTTGCTTACATCTATTTTATTTCTTTAACACCATTAATCCGACGTGTCTTTCAGTATCACGGGGCTGAACACAAAGTCATTAATGCTTATGAACGTGATTTACCGTTAACAGTCGAAAACGTTCAAAGTCAGTCAAGGCTTCACTATCGCTGTGGAAGTAGCTTTATCTTGTTCACTGTTATTGTTGGAGTGTTCATTTACTTAATGGTCCCTTTTGATAATATTTGGGAACGTCTGCTTCATCGGATTGCATTAATTCCTGTCGTCCTTGGTATTTCTTATGAAGTCCTACAGTTAACGAATAAGGTAAGAGATATTCCAATTCTAAAATGGCTTGGCTATCCTGGACTTTCTCTTCAGCTTTTGACGACGAAAGAACCAAAAGATGATCAGGTTGAAGTAGCGATTGCCTCTTTTAACGAAATGCTTCAACGTGAATCTACTTATGAACAAGAAAGTAAAGAAGCGACTGAAATTGTCTAGCCTTTGATTGTCATTTCTATTGGAGGTGTGCAGATTGATGAGTTCATTTATGAGGTACATCATTCCGGTAATCATGTTACTCGCTTTCATTGGACTCGGGTTTGAGTTACTGTTTAACCCACTAGGATTCTTAACGAGAATGCTAATGATTGTCGGGTTTGTTGCCGTCATTTTTCTCATTTATCGTTGGGTCATGGCCAAGCGCTACGGAACAAGCTTATTCCCAAAACGTTCTGGCCCAACTCGTGCCCAATTGCGAAAAGCAAAGCGAACAAGTACTAAGCGACCGTCCACTGGCGCTCCTACTTCCAACACCACAGCGGCTACTTCTCCTTCCTTTATGCATCGAGGAAAAAAAGTCAGAGCTGTGAAAAGTAAGTCTGCACGCCCTGCTACAAATCGGAAGGAAGCTCATCATTTGACCGTTATTGAAGGTAGGAAAAACAAAAAGAAGAATCGAGCATTTTTTTAACGCTCGATTCTTCTTTTTAATGTGTCCATGTTGCTAAAAATTGTGCAGTTTCTTCCCTTCCTAACACCATTAATTGTTCTTTTTGTGCTTCCGATAATTGAAAGTCTGTTGCTTTCACATCTAAGACAGGGATAAAGACAATATTTTTCGCATGGTCCTTCTGAAATATAACGTAAATCATGTGCTGAGCTCATTGTTTCAAATAAGGCTCGATACATCGAAACAGCATTGTAAATCGAATGAGCTGGGATTTCATGTAATTCAGGAGTCAACTGAAATCCAATAACAGGCCTCTTCCATTTCTTAACCTTTCCATCCATGAAAAGCCACATTGGAAAATTACTCAACACGCCCCCATCGACAACATAAGAGCTACTCCCTCCTCCCTGTGCGATCATACATTTTGACTGGTTCAAAGAAAAAGGGAATGCTGCAGCTCATCCGAACAGCTCTTGCAACGGAGAACTTCTCTGGAATGATGCCATAGTCTTTTAAGTCATCTGGTAATACAAGCAATCTTCCCTTTGATAGATCAGATGCGATAATTCGCAGTGAATCCTTCGGGAGATCACCAAACACTTGCACCCCTCTTCGCTTAAGCACATCTCGAATCCATGCTTCTAAAGCATCTCCTTTATACATCCCTAAGCGGAAATAAAGATGAATCCATTTCGCAATCGGGAAGGGCAAAAAAGACATTCGTTCATCTTTAAATGCCTCCACATCAAGACAATCTAGCAAGGGAAACAATTCTTTACTGTTATAGCCTACTCTTATAAGAGCTGCAATAATCGAACCAGCACTCGTTCCCGCTAATCGTTCAAATTCATATCCCTTCTCTTCCATCACCTGTAAAGCGCCAATAAAGGCAAAGGCCTTTACTCCACCACCGGCAAATACCCCGTCAATTTTCATCCTTATCGCCCCCTTTTAAAGCCTATGTAAGGATAAAAGGAGGACGTGCCTGATTAAATAAAAAAAGCATCTGCTAATTGCAGATGCTTTTTCTATGCTTCGTCTTCTTCATTTCGTTTCTGAACGTCTCTTAAATCTTCCACACGCTTCTCTTTTTCTTGAAAGTATTGGACAAGATCACCAATCCGATCAATCGCATCCCAGCTAAGATGATGCTCAATCCCTTCAACATCTTGATAAATATGGGTATCATTCACACCAATAAGTCGCATGAAATCCTCAAGTAGCTCATGACGATACACTAATCGTTTGCCTATTTTTTTTCCTTTAGCTGTTAGAATAAGTCCGCGATAGCGTTCATAAATTAAATAATCACTTTTATCAAGCTTTTGAACCATTTTTGTAACGGATGAAGGATGGACTTCTAATGCCTCTGCGATATCGGAGACACGTGCATAGCCTTTCTCCTCAATCAAGATATAAATTCGTTCTAAATAATCTTCCATACTAGGTGTTGGCATAAGGTCCCCTCCAATTTGTTCACCCATCAAGAAAAACTTAATAGGCAGGCACACTCGTTAACCACGATCGATCATATCCGGTGTGTCTATCTGAAAATGTGCAACACTTTCATTTTACAACAAAATGTAGATGCAGGACAATGTTGATTACAAAATGAGTTCATTTACTTAGCTTTTAAGTGAAATACTCCATTTTCGCTTCTGGAAAAAAACGATCGATATATGATTGAATGGTTTCCTTCAATTCCCCAGCTTCATCATCTTTATAGACATACTTTCCACGACCATAACGTCCCCACTTGTACTTTCGCTCTTCTTCATTCATTTCCAATTTTGATTTCGGATAGCGTTTTTGAATGATATTTTTAGCTGTTTTTGTAAAACGATGTTGAATGAGCTCAAACGTTAAATCTTTTCTGGCATACGGTGGCAAGATGGCTTCTAACCGTTCAAACAATTCCAAATATCCTTCCCTCCATTTGTCATGTAAGATAAGCGGGGCGACAATGAAGCCTAACGGATAATCTGCCTTTGCTACTTTTCCAGCAGCTTCAATTCGCTCAAGAAATGATGATGTCCCTGGTTCAAATTGTTTAATGACATGATCAGAATTCACGCTAAAACGGAAGCGTGTATGACCATTATGCTTAGCATCAAGTAAGTGATCGACATGTTTGTATTTTGTCACAAAACGTAGCCTTCCTGAATTCGTCTGACCAATATGTTCAATTGTCTTTTTTAACGAATGAGTTAGATGGTCAATGCCAACAACATCCGAGGTACAGGCAGCTTCAAATCGTGTCACCTCTGGTTCTCGTTCTTTTATATATTGATCGGCTGCTTCAAAAATTTCTTCTAGATTTACATATGTGCGAATATAAGGCTTATTACCAAGTGTTGTCTGTAAGTAACAATAGTGACAATGCCCCATACAGCCTGTCGCCAATGGAATCGCATATTCCGCAGACGGTTTGGATGTATCAAATTTCAATGTTTTGCGGACACCGATGACGAGAGTTGATTTAGCATTGCGATATTGCTGAAGCTCGTTGTTACCCGGAATATTGCGAACTTGGTTATGTGAGGTTGTTTCGCGAATTTCAAGACCTTCCCTTTCAAATTTCTCTTTTAATTGACGACCGAGTGGATATTCCAGTGCACCTGGTTCGATATAGACAAGCTGTGGCGAAAATGCCTTCATGCTCATGCACCTCTTTTTTCTTAGCATGTGCAGTCTTGAGTGAAAATAATGCAAAAAAAAGCCTAGGTCGCCCTAAGCTTTTTTGAAAACAGATGACTATAGTTTTATTTGATCACTGAATTTCGTTATAATTGTTATAACATTATAACAGAGGTGCAATTACATTGGAACAATTTGAAAGAAAAGTGATAAAAATCGGAAATAGCTATGGAGTAACAATTCCTACTGAACTCCTTAGACAAGTTGGATTAGCTCAAGGTGATGATGTTCAAGTCGAAGTCAAAGATGGTAAAATTATCCTAAGAAAAAAAGAACAAATAACACTTCCTAAAGGTGTTGATGCTGAATTTATGGATATCCTAAATGAAGTTGTTAAGGAACATGATAAAGCATTTAAAGGATTAGTGGACAGATAATGGATGAAGTAATCTATCTTACAACAAACCAATTCATTGCAATTAATACAGTACAAATCCGCTTATATTCTCCAGATGAGCCTCTGGGAGTAAAAGATCCAAACTTACTTGATTCAACTATTAACCGACCAAAACAATCTTTATTTG
Source organism: uncultured Bacillaceae bacterium (assembly GCA_963838465.1). Classification (GTDB taxonomy): domain Bacteria; phylum Bacillota; class Bacilli; order Bacillales; family Bacillaceae_D; genus Halalkalibacter. The sequence continues at coordinate 31,279 of CAWIQZ010000017.1, read as the reverse complement.
GAAATGATGCTTACCCTACTGTATATGAAAAAGCAGCAGCTCTATTTGAATCAATCGCAAAGAACCACGCCTTTCACAATGCCAATAAACGAACTGCTCTTGCTTCGTTAATTGTTTTCTTGAAAATAAACCATTATAAATGGACAATGGGAATTGAAGAAGAACAAGACTTTACCGTTGATGTTGTAAATCATAAATATACATTTGAAGAAATTGTTTCAGTAATTGAACTTCATACAGAAAAATTATAGAGCCATTCTCCTCTTTTATTTGAGAATGGCTCTTACGATGGAAATAAATCTGATTGGCTACAAAAGTAACGCTCTCCGTTAGCGAAATAACAAATCAATTTAAGGCAAAAAACTAAGCATTATCCCTAAGAAAATCAATCCTACACTAAGCAAAATAAGAAGAGTTTTAGCAAACCACCAAGGGAAAAATTTTATAACAGTACTTTAAATTAACTCAAACCAATCCCCAGTACCAAAAGTAAAAGCCTCGTTTTTGAAACACAAAAGGTTATCTAGGACTAGGACCTCTAGGCTTAGGTTTCTACTTCCAGATTAATTAGTTTGTTAGAAGGAAAGGGTGATGCCAACACCCCTTTTGATAATCGATATCCAAAGGGGTAAAACGGTGCAACTTTTTTACAAACGGTATAACTTTATTCAAACGGTACGACTTTATTTCAAATCCACAGCTGTATAAGCCTAAAAAGATTTACAGCCCGCATTTCAGCTGTGCACCACAGCTTGTACACGTATTACAACCACCAATATCTTCAACAGTACCCTCTCGACACACAGGACATTTGTTGCCCACTTCAGAGCCGATCGTTACGTCTGTCGATCTGATGTCAGCGACTGTATTGACTAAGAACGACTTTCCGTTCCTTTGTCGCCGTTTGAGTGGCTTGCTCATCAAAACTATTATCTTCTGCTTTTAATGATAAAACTTGAGCATCACGGCTACCATCAACATACACTGTACCACCTTTTGCGCCACCACGATATAGACGCTCATACACGCCTTGAACTTGCTCAACGGTATAGCCACGTGGGGCATTAACGGTTTTAGATAATGAGCTATCAACCCAGCGTTGAATGATACATTGAACGTCTGCATGTGCTTCTGGTGCAAGCTCCATTGTTGAGATAAACCATTCAGGTAACTGATTGGCATCTGCTTCTGGATGTGCCTGTAAGTATTCTTCGACAATCTCTGCCTTTACTTCAATAAACTTACCGAGACGTCCGCTTCGGAAATAAGAGAAGGAGAAATAAGGTTCAAGACCTGTTGAAACACCAACCATCGTTCCCGTACTTCCTGTAGGAGCAACTGTCAATAAATGAGAGTTACGAATGCCATACTCTAAGAATATCCTTCACGAATGTCTTCTGGCATTTCCTTCATATAGCCTGTATTAATAAAGGCTTTGCGAAGCTCTGCTGTTTCCTCATCCGTTTTTCCTTCAAGAAACGGAAAGCTTCCTTTTTCTTTTGCTAGCTCAATGCTTGTTCGATAAGCCGTTGTGGCAATCGTTTCAAATACTTGATCAACAAGCTGATTGCCTTTCTCTGAACCATATACAGTTTCACAATAAATCAATAAATCATGTAAGCCCATAACACCAAGTCCAACACGGCGTTCACCTTTAGCTTGTTTTGTGTTCTGTTCAAGGAAATAAGGCGTCGCATCAATGACATTGTCTTGCATACGAACACCAACTTCAACCGTTCGCTTTAATTTGTCAAAATCAACTTGCTTTGTTTCTTTATTCGCCATTTCCGCTAAATTAATCGCAGCTAAGTTACAAACCGAATAAGGAGCAAGCGGTTGCTCTCCACAAGGATTCGTCGCAACAACACTTTGACCGTACGCTTTTGCATTTGTTTTGTCATTTGCATTATCGATGAAGAAAATACCTGGCTCTGCATGAGTATGTCGCACAAATGTTAATCAAGTTCCATAGCTCTTTCGCTTTAATGACACGATATGTTCTTACGCCAAAACCACGTTTGCTCCATTCACGAACATCACCAACTTCATGCCATGTTTCATTGTATGCTTTCATTTCAGCGTCGTTATAATTTTCTACATCTGGGAAACGAAGAGCATATTCGCCATCGTTTTCAACAGCTTCCATGAATTCTTTCGTTAAACAAACGGAAATATTCGCTCCTGTTAAGAATTCTGAATTATTAACAGAATACGTGCCTCCGACTTGAAGCTTTTCTTCTGCGTCTTGAATCACCTTCGGATCAAAACCGCCTTGACCTTCAATTGTTTTATAATTGACAATTCCTTGATACATCGATTCTTCAACCGCTGTTAACGGAGTGAATGTTAGCTTGTCTTTTACAAGCTTTTCAATGTGCTCATCTGTTGTATTCTCTAGTAAGAATCGTAAAATACGTGGATTTTGCATTTTCGAAATAATGAATTCCAAAATATCTGGATGCCAATCGGCAAGCATGATCATTTGAGCACCACGTCTTGAACCACCTTGTTCGACGAGATGCGTCAATTTGGCAATATCATCAAGCCAAGAAACCGAACCAGAGGATTTTCCATTGACTCCTCTTGCAAGCGTGTTACGCGGACGAAGTGTCGAACCATTCGTTCCAACACCACCACCACGACTCATGATCTCCATGACTTGCTTACGGTGTTCAGAAATCCCTTCACGAGAATCTTGCACATAAGGCATCACATAACAGTTAAAATACGTAACATCCGTTTGTGCACCAGCTCCGTACAACACACGACCAGCAGGAATAAAATTCATTGAGACAAGCTGTTCATAAAATTGTTCAAACGCTTCTTGACGCTTTTCTTCAATTGTTTCAACAGAAGCGAGCCCTGTTGCATTACGTTTAGCAATTTGCTCATAATACATTTCAAGAGGCTTTTCAATCGTATCAAGTGAACGATAGACGATTCCTGTTTCAGCTTCTTCCCCTTCTAACACTCCACGGAAATCTTCATCAACTAACACCTTGGCACGATTCTGACTGCGGTCAAGTTCAACGACAAACCCATAGCCTCTAGCAGGAAACTTTGGATCCGCTTTGACCGTTAAAACGACAAAATCCCCTTCCTTTAGTGTCTTTTTTTCCGTGTCCTTAAACGTATAGCGGTCTAGCATTACGAGTCGGGATACACCCTTCTTTGTAATGTGCATATCCTCTGTAATAGGATGCACTTGTGGAAATTGAGCGATATCCTCATTTAATCGCTCTACATTTAGACGCATCACATTTGACATCGTCATCGCCATTACGACACTCCTCCTCTTTCTTTGTTTCAGTTTATTAGATTATTTTCATGCTGAATCATCGTTGCTTCATTTACCATGAATTAATTTCTTGGGTAAGCTTACCACAACCCCAATCCAATATTCAACATATTGTGTTCCTTTTTATTAAAATACCCATATATTGTGTGTCGAATCATCTTTCTATGAAATTTGTCAACTGAGAAATGAATCAAAAAATGAAGCATTCATGAGTTTAACTGATTTTAATCCGTTTTTTCTCGACAATTTGAACCAATTTGTCTGTTGCCAGATTATCAATATTTTCAACTAGCTGTCCTGTCATCGATTGACGAATTTTAACGAAAGCATTGACAAAATTTTTTCCAAGTGTTCAGATGTTCGTTATTAACATAATGAAGGAGAAATGACAATGACATACATTTTACAAAATCAAGATCTAGTACGTAAAGAAGACGCCCATGTCCATATCGATGACAGAGGTTATTATTTTGGAGATGGTATTTATGAAGTCATTCGTGTCTATCATGGGCAACCGTTTGCAACTGAGCACCATATGAAACGATTTATTGCCAGCTCAAAAAAACTTGATATGCACTCTACCATATACTGAAGCTAAGCTTAACGAATTAATCAAATTACTATTGGATAAAAATAAGCTAGTCGATGGGCTCATCTATATGCAAATGACTCGGGGAATCGAGCCTCGAAATCATTTGTATTCTAGACAAAGTACTCCTGTGCTTACTGCTTTCACCCAACCTTTTCTTCCAAGCAACGAAGCACAGATAAAGGGAATTAGTGCCTGGCTGACCGATGATATTCGCTGGCTTCGCTGTGACATTAAAACAATCAATTTATTAGGCAATGTCATGGTGAAGCGAGAAGCGGCGGACAATGAGTGCGACGAAGCGATCATGCAGCGTGATGGGATCATAACCGAAGGATCGTCATCCAATCTCTTTCTCGTCAAAGATAACGTGCTCTACACTCACCCTGCAACGAACCTGATCTTAAATGGGATTACAAGACAACTAGTCATTGAGGTTGCACGAGACCATCAATACAAAGTTGTCGAAGAATCATTTCCAGTGGATGTACTTGAACATGCGGATGAAGCATTCATTACGAGTACCACAATGGAAATTACCCCCATTGTCTCAATAAATGGGCAAGTTAATACAACATACGCAATAGGGCCTGTGACAAAGGATCTACAATTAAAGTTTCGTGATCTTCTTCCTAGCCATAGTAAATAGTCTATACACCATTTTTAATAAAATAGAACTTTTTTCTTTAACCTAAACAACCAAGGCAGTGAACCTATTTTGCTCACTGCCTGCCCTTATTTTCGAAAATTCCATTCATCCTGTTCATAGCGTTCGCGTGCAATCTTCCATACAAGCTCTTCTTCTTCCTCTGTTAACGTATAAGGCTCTAGCTCAATATTCAATCCTTTTTCAAACCCACGACGAAAGGACTCTTTTGCTTCAACCATTGATAAAGGTTGGTCTCTTAGTGCATTAATCGCAACAGCTTTATTTTTAAAATTTTTTTGCATCCGCTCACGGAGACGCTCACTCGAATAGTTAAATAAATCAAAGAGCTTGTCCTCATCTATATCGAGAATAATAGAGCCGTGCTGCAAAATGACACCTTTTTGCCTCGTCTGCGCACTACCAGCTACCTTTCTTCCCTCAACAACAAGCTCATACCAGGAAGGTGCATCAAAACAAACAGCTGAGCGTGGATTTTTAAGCGCACTTTTTTCTTCCTCCGTTCGAGGAATGGAAAAACAGGCATCAAGACCCACATCCTTGAATCCTTCCAATATCCCTTCTGATATGACGCGATACGCTTCTGTTACCGTTGCAGGCATCTCAGGGTGTGCCTCGGAAACAATCACACTATAGGTCAGCTCTTGATCGTGAAGAACACCTCTGCCACCCGTCGGTCGACGCACAAAGCCTAGTCCATATTCTCTTACCTTATCAAGATTGATTTCTTTTTCTACTTTTTGAAAATAACCAATCGATAATGTTGCCGGATTCCAACCATAAAACCGAATCGTAGGCGGGATCAAGCCTTTACTATGCCAATCGAGCAGCGCTTCATCCAACGCCATATTATATGCCGGTGAACAGGCACCCGAATCAATAAATCGCCATGTTTCTTTCATGTACATCGCTTCTTTCCGTCAGCTTTTTCACTCATTCATTTTAACAAAGACAAAGGGTATCGCCAAGCTATCTGCATCTAGTATCACCCATTGCGTAATTGCATGCCGCCCATTATAATAAGAAAGGCGGAAGCTAGCTTTTATGATAGTAGGTCATTATGCATTACTAGTCTTCAGGTATTAGTAAAAAGGATTTAAGTATGTAAAGGAGTGTAGAAACAAACGAATGGAATTTTTATGGATTATTCTTCTAGGTCTCGTTGTCTATCTTGTCGCTAAGCGCTTTTACAAACCGAAATATTTAACAACATTATCACAAGAGGATTTTGTCAAAGGCTATCGAAAAGCACAGCTTATTGACGTTCGTGAACCGCGTGAATATGAGGGTGGTCATATACTAGGGGCAAGAAACATTCCGATGTCTCAAATGCGACAACGGATGAATGAAATCCGTACAGATCAACCTGTTTATTTATACTGTCAATCAGGAGCAAGAAGCAGACAAGCGGCTCAATTTTTGAAAAAGAAGCGTGGCGTCGAAAATCTTTATCACTTACAAGGCGGTTTTAAAAAGTGGTCTGGTAAAATTAAAAAGAAATAAACATGAGGGTGACTCCTAACAATCTGATTCCGACAATAAAGCGATTGTATATTGTCTTTTAAAAATCAGACTTAATGGTTTAAGTCACCCTTTTTTCTTTTAAAAAGAGGTTAAAAGTCTCACATGCTCCCACCTTCACCTTTACATTTCATTCTCTTTTTCTTCCTTTTCCTCAAATAATTCTTCACCTAAGATTTTAGGGATTTGCAGGATTGTGAATAATTGATTCACATCTTCATTAATATTCGTTATGACAACCTCTGTCTCACGCTCTTTCACACCTTCAACTAACTTCATAAATAATCCAATCCCCGTTGAATCTAAAAAGTGAACATCTTTAAAATTGAACTCTACCTTATCGAATCCATGTAGCTGTTGCGGAATCTCTTCTGACATCACTTCTGTACCATCAATATCTATATCTCCACTAAACAGTACAACGGCACGGTTAGAATCTTCCTCATTAATTATATATGTAAACACGAACTATCGCCTCCTTTTAAGAATGAATCAGTAGTTGACCTTGCTTATCTAGCTTTGCAGATACATGATAGGTTGCTATTGAAAATTGATGGATTCTTTTCCCAATTTGAATCACTGTATCTTCCATTGCTGCACCGAGAATAATCATTCGATCATCTGGTACAATAATTTTTGTTTTTACCCCGGCCTTTGACCCGACTTCTGCAATGTTTACCCCACCTCCCGCAAAAACCGTCCCTCCTAGCACATAGCCGTCCACTTTTACATTTCCGCTTGCATGAATGTTTGAATTATAGCAGCCTTGGTAAATCATAATATCTCCACTTGAATATATCCGACAATTTAGGGCATAATTTGCTGAAATGAGCACGTTTTCTTGTGGTGGAACAATACTTATATTATATAAGCTGTCCATCGTTCGATATAAAGCTTTTAACTCTTCAATACTTCTCACTTGATCTGGATCCATCACGAGAAATGTCTGATAGCATCTCTCTCTTAGATCAATCCACTCATGATCTAAATATTCTTTTGTCAGATCAATTCTTTTCATGACCTTCTGCACTAATGGGATAAAAGTGTTGAACTTTCTCTCCATTAATATTCTTAATAAAGAGCTAAGCCCCATAACCGAAAAATCCGACTTTTTAAAGGATGGCGTTTGATACAATTGCCCAATTGCCAAAATAATACTTTGTAATTGTTGTTTCATCTCACCTACTAGTTGAGCCAATTCGGAAATCACTAAATTACTCTTTCCAGCGGTTACTTCGCTTGCAATTAAGTTTTGCTTCACATGAATTGATTGGCCCGAGGACAATTTCGCATGATTGACACTTTCCTTAACGAAAAGATCCCCTTCAGCTTCAACAATCATCTGTTCTTCCACACTGCCACTAATGTCAACATCACCAATGAAACGAATATTTCCTGATGAAAGATCGACATCCCCTTCGTGAAATAACTTTGGCATAACGGAGACCCGTACCATCAACCCTTGCTTTTCAATTCGAGGACGACCAGATTGAGTTGCTACTACATGTGATTCAGATTGTAAATAAAAAACTCCTTTATCTGGCCTTAATTTTATTGGAAAGACTGGCGCTGGCTCTAACGGTTCTCCTCTTACATTCATTCCAGGTTTACCAGGGACTGGAGAGATAACATCACCGATAACGAAACCCTCTTCTATAACGGAAATCTGCTGTGATTCACGAAAATCCACGGTACCGTCAGTTCGTGCTTGCGGCTGTCGCTTGTACTCGTTTACATTAATTCGACTGACAAACTGGCCGTTACTTCCTTCTGTTGGAAGCAATGCTTTTGCAATTTGATAGACGCTTGGTTCCACTGCATGACAAGCTAATTCAAGTTCAATATAATTAATCCCATATACAATCCCTAATTCTTTTAACTGATCCAAAATTTCATTCTTTTTAATCGTATTATTTATTTCAAGCCGTTCTGCTATCGTTAAACTTATCTTACGCGCTGGTTCTTGATCTACTAATGTGCGATACTTAATACATCCAGGGTTCACTCGCAATAAGGCCTCTGTCGCCTTCTCATCTACCTCTATCTCCCACGTTGTATCTACAATCATATTTTCAAGTGAAACTTGAATGGAATCATTCTCTTTAATAAGAATCGATCCAAACACTAACTGCTCATTCAGAAAGACACCTACATCATCCGGAACGATAATAATTGGAAATGAATGTGGATCATCCTTACATTGAATGCGACCATCCTTCACCCATACTTTACCAGTTAATGATTCACTCTCTTGCTCATAAACAAATGGCTCTGTTGAATCTTCATTGGGATGAATCACATCGTCATCCATTATTATACTCGTCAAACAAGGTTGTTTCGTCAAATACAGGCTTCGAGTCTTGTTTCTGCTGTTTATTTACTTTCGTTACTTTCACTACTGCCGGTTTGTTCCCAAGGCCAAATGCTTTCTTTCTACCATGGTCAATAATTTCAACATCAATTTCATCTCTAGTAGTATCTAATATTTCTAAAGCAATGTTTATTGCTTCTGCGACGTCTTTTCCTTTTGATAGAATACTACTCATGAACAAACCACCTTTCATTGCTAGTTAAACGACGAAGTCCTTTCATTTGTACCAACGAGTATTTCTTTCTACGTTTTTAAAATAATCATGGTAATGTCATCCTTTTGCGGTACTTCTTCAATATAATTCTGTAACTCTTGAATCACTTTTTTTTCAATTTGATGAGCATTGCAGCATTCTTTCTCTGTTAAGACTTTTTTTAAGCGCGCTAACTTAAATTGCTCTTTATTCTTATTTTCAGCTTCAATAATACCATCTGTATAGAAAAAAACAGTATCGGAATCCTTTAGTTTTATTTCTTCAACATCATAGATTTGATTCGGTAATCCACCTAGCATAACCCCTGATACGTTAGGCATATCAATGATTTCATGATTACGTATAAGTAATGGTAAATTATGTCCGGCACTAGAGAAGGTCAATACTCCCTTTTGCGGATCCCAATCTGCACAAAATACAGTCACAAAGGATCCTAACCCTCTTAAATCTTCATAAAGAGCATTATTCATTGCTGTCAAGGTTTCACTCGGTCCACTTTGGCTCTCCGCCGCCGCTCTAAATGCACCTCTTGTTAAAATCATTAGCATCGCTGCTGGAATCCCTTTTCCCATCACATCACCAATGACAATTCGTAACTTGCCATCAACTAGAGGATAAAAATCATAATAATCTCCCCCAACTAACCGTGCTGGTATAGATGTACCGGTAATTTCACCTTTACTTAGTGTCGGATTTGAACCGTTCAGTAAACGAGTTTGAATCGTTTTAGCTAAATTAATTTCTCGCGTTAGCTGTTTTTCATATAAATCAATGTTCGATTCGCCAAAATTCTCCTTATGGACAAAAGTCAAGCGATCGCTAAAGTCCATAACAGCCTCCTTATTATCAACAAAATCTATTCATTAACCTTAAACACTTTTACTTTTTCCTTTAGACTCTCAGACAAATGATCTAAATGTTCAATGGCTTCTGATAGCTCATTAATTGTATGAAGCAGCATCACACTGAGATCCGAAATGTTGTAGGCATGTTCTTCAGAATAACGAATGAATGATTGAAGATCCTCTTGAATATCCATAACAGTTTCATCAACTTGATGCATCGCTCGACTTTCTATATTTGATTCATTTATTGAATGATTGACTTTGAATAAAATTCTTCAAGTCTTCCATTAAGCTCAATTAGAAACACTCTCGATTCATCTGTCATCTTGATCGACACATCTTTCATTTTTTCCATTGATTCATTTGACTGATTCGCAAGCATCCCTGACACATAATGTAAGGAATGAATTTCTTTTTTCATATCAGCAATTAAATCATGAATCAACTCTGTCATTTCATTCATATTCTCTGCCAGCCATCCCCACTCATTCTTTTCTGGCATAATGATCTTTTGTGTGAAATCGCCTTCAGATAACCCTTTAATATGCGTAGATAGCGTTTGAAGTGGCTTTAACTGACGTTTCGCAATTAAGCGAATCATAAAGATAAGAACAGCAAAGATTAGCAAAAAGGAAATAACAATAATAGCTCCCATTTTCTTTTCAAGACTTTCCATTCGATCAAGGTTTGAGACAATCGTCATGACCCTATCTTCAGATAATGGGAAATACGTTTTCTTTACTTTTTGGCCCTCTCTTTCAAAAAGGATGCTTTCTATGTTACCGCTTATTAACACTTGTTCAAATAATGCTTCATCTTGTTCATTTAAGATCTCATGATTTCCATATAGGACTGGTAAATCAAATTCTGGCTCAACCACATCATTTTCTTCTCCTCTTAACCATGCGTGAACATTAATGACAGCAATTTCCTCAAACTCCGGATTCTCATTTAATATCTTTTCTATAACGGCATTAGCACCTAGCTCATACGTTAACAGATAAATTTCCTCATCAATCACGTATGGATTAATTAATATATCTGTATCCTCCATATAGTAATAAGCATATTTATAGTATCGATCTTCCCACTCCGATCTTGAAATAGGTCCAACCCAATATTCCCCTTGAAAAACCCTTTTTCGACAGAAACGACTTCTCCATCCATTAGTTCATTAAATGCCGTAAACCAATAGCCCCAGTCCTTTGAACTTAGACCTATCTCATTAGGGTCTGTTGCTTTTGCAACAACAATGTCATTGTCTTCTCGCATGAATAAAGAAATATCATATAAACTCCATTGTTCTTTTAACTCATTCAATTCTGCTGTCGTGATTTCATCAATTTCTTTTCCTTCTAGTTGTTCAGCAATGCCCTTTGAAGCCGTTAATAACTTCATGTCAATTAAATGCTCAATGGCTTTTGTGGAAGCATGCGTATTTTCCATCGCTTGAACGACCGTTTCTTGCATCGTATTAATTTGTTCAAACTGCTGTTCTTGAAACTCAGAATGAACAACGTAATAAGCAATCGCTAAAGTAGCAATCAAAACAATTAAAATAACGAATCCAATTCTGAAAATTAATTGATTTAAGACATTATTTTTTTCCATATTTCACCACCCTCAGCTGATTTTTGATTTGGAGGTTCTGCTTTGTTATTTATGTCTTCTATTTTTTGTTCAAGGATGATCGTTGTTCCTTTTGAGCTTGTACTAAGAATTAACTTATCAATTAGCTTTAAAACGAGACTAAATCCATGGCCTAACGAAGCTTTGCTGGAATAACCAGCCAAAAGAGTCGATCTTGGAATATCAGACAATTCAATTCCGTTTCCATTATCCTTTACGATAATGCGTAGCACATCTTCTTCAATGTAAACTTCCATCACGCCTTCATTAGCATGCTTCAATACATTCGTTGTGATTTCAGAGGTACAGAGAAGGAGATTAAATTTTAATTTATTTGATAGATTCAGAGAATGACATAATTCTTCTATCCATTTTCTACATTTAGGAATGTCTTGGGTCGTTTGTATGGAGCAACTATATAAAAAGGAAAAATTTGAATAACGTTTGATTTCTTCATCATCTAAAAGTAACAGCTTTTTTTGTGTAACTGCATACATCACATCACTATAGATTGAATGCACCATATAGTCCTGCTTTTGTTCGATTTGCAGTAAATTACTAACATTAAAAAAGATTAGAATAGCAAAACCATCTTTGGGAATACAATATAAGTCATAAATAATCGCTTGATTAGCTGGCTCGATAAAACATCTCACTACTTGCTGTTTGTTTATTGCTATTCGTGCATACTTGATCATTTTCTTTTGTTCTGGTAGTTGAATATCCACACCATGAATATCTTTTATCGCTCCGTCATAATAAACAATTTTATCAATAGGATAGGAATCTAGTACTTTAGAGTGATCGAGACTTTCTCTTCTCTTCTTCTCTTCTCCTTCGCTACTTTCTTTTTCTTCCTCTATACTAAGTGTAGGTGTCTCACGTTGAATCTTCGATAATAAATCAATATCTAAAACCAAACGAACAAGGTGTGGATCGAGCTTTTTATAAGCCATTTTCGAAAATTCTGTGCACTCTTCACGATTCCTGTTTTTTTGTAAAAGATACTCCATTTCATTGGCAATGGAAATAATTCTGGCTCCTAAAGGAATTTCTTCACCTTTTAATTGTTTTGGAAAGCCCTTCCCATCCCAATGTTCATGATGATAGAGAACGTAACTAGCTACCTTAGGAGATCGGGTCATTTCTCGCACGACTTTTTCACCATATAAAACATGTTTTTCATAATTTTCTATTTCGGCTATTTTCATTGCTTCTTTTTTATGAATAAATTTTTCATTCATTGCCATTTTCCCAATATCATGTAACAAGGCAGCAGTATGAATTTCATTTACTTCCGCCTTCGATAATTGCAACTCTTGCGCAATTTTTCTAGCGATTTTGCCAACAGAGCGAGAATGTCCTTTTTTTAGGGACAGCTTGGTTTCCATTAAATCGGTTAACGATTCTAATGATGTTAAATAGGATTTACGAATTTGTTTAAAATGATAAAACATGTAATAACCCAGCAAGCAAAGTAAAACATAAAACAGCACATCCATTAAAAATGGAGCAATATTATTTTGATTGTATTGAAATGCTAATCTTACACTTAAGAATGTCGAAACGAAATACATCAGAGACGCCTCTTTAAGCTTTGGGAGAGACTGCGCCCACTGATATGATGTCAATTGATTAACATCAAACAATGTTAATGATAGGCCATTCATCAAACTATAAATAACCATTGTGACGCTGATGGCCATGATATTTTCAGAAAAAAGTGCCCCTATTTCTCCTCCTAGTAAAAGATAGAGATTTCCTGAAACGGCAATAGCGATAATGGCAAGTCCAAATTGTTTAAAGAGATGTTGCACCTTGCTCACTTTAAATATGCTTGCGATTGCGACAATGATTTCAAATAGAAAGACAGCTTCAAAACCGAAAATCACAAAAAGGAAGAAAGAAAAGAGGATCCCACCTGAGAACACGCTTCGGTTCGATAAACGAATTGAGAAATAGCTTAGCAAAATGGCGACAGCCGCACAGATTAGTATGATAAACATGGTTGATGATTCAAGATAATGTAATGCAATATATCCTCCAGCCATGCCTAGCAATATGAAGTAGCAAATTTTAATAATTGACATGACTAACCATCCCTTCGGTTAGAAAAACTTAGCCTTTTTTAAAACGTTCAGAAAGGCATCATGATTGAGATTCTTTATGAATTAGATAAAAGAAAAGAGGATGGTCTCAATGCGAAAGTGTCTGACCCCTCGTACACGCAATGATGTGCTTGATACATTTACTAAGCACAAGGTATGGTGTTCACTACCCGGGGTCTGACCCTTATGAGACATCCTCTATCGTTACCATCCTTCTCGGTAACCCGGCTGCCATTGCAGTAAATGCATTAGGTCCGTGGCTTTGCGTCCCTATCTTTCGAATAGGTTTGCCGTTATTCAGAAGTCTTACATATATGCTTAATCTCTTTGAACAGCTTCAAGAATCCTAAAAACTCCGACCATTTCCAAGATCTCTTTCAATTCATCATTCATTTCTTCCAAAACAACGTTATAGCCATTATCTTGCGAAGCAAATATGATTTTTAATATCGCTCCAATACCAGTAGAATCAACAAACGTAACATCCTTAAAGTTGATATTCAATCTTAAATCATTCAGACTATCTAATTGTTCAATATAACTAGTTAAGGTGCTTGCAGTAGTGATGTCGATATATCCTTTCAAATATATTGTCATACTCTGGTCAGACACACTTGTCGAATTAATTTCTAACAAGAAACTCACCTCCAAGTTGTGAATGTATGTCTAAAATCTATTTTCTTCCATTGTTTGATATTTATTATCAAACCTATCCACCATGTAACTACTCAACCTTACATTCCGACTTATAATTAGGTAAATCATACATAAAATTCTCTAATATTGTCAAGATAACACGAAAAAAGTCGACTATAAGCTTTAAACTTGTGTACAATAGCTAATTGAAATAAACTAACTTTCCAAAACGAATCATTTTAGCAATTGGTCTACAGGCTCTATAAATAATAGATGATCGATAAAAACATCTTTTAAAAATAAAAATAGGGAATGTTAATCAATTTTATTTGTATACGTATAAAACCTGAGCATGATGCTCAGGTTTTTGAACGAATCAGAAAGGTATTATTCTGAACGATTAAAAAGACTAAAGATTTCGCCATTAAGACTTGACATAACGTAAAATCGGCTTGCGTGCTGCAGTTGTTTCATCTAATCGCGATATGACCGTATCATGAGGAGCATTTTGAACAATTTCTGGATTTTCCTCTGTTTCACGTGCAATTTGAATCATTGCCTCTATGAACTCATCCAATGTTTCTTTCGATTCTGTTTCTGTTGGTTCAATCATCATACATTCTTCGACATTTAATGGGAAATAAATGGTCGGCGGATGATAGCCAAAGTCTAGAAGACGCTTTGCGATGTCCAATGTACGTACACCAAGCTTCTTTTGTCGGCGTCCTGAAATAACGAACTCATGCTTACAATGCTGTGTATAAGGTAAATCATAATGCGGTTGCAGTCTCCGCATCATGTAATTGGCATTTAAAACAGCATATTCAGATACTTTTCGTAAACCCTCTGGTCCCATTGTCCGAATATACGTATATGCCCGCACATTAATACCAAAGTTTCCATAATACGGCTTCACTCTACCGATTGAATGTGGACGATCATAGTCAAAGTCATATTGGTCATCACGCTTCACAATCAGTGGCTTTGGCAAGTAAGGAATTAAATCCCGCTTCACCCCAACTGGACCAGAGCCAGGGCCACCACCACCATGCGGACCTGTAAACGTCTTATGAAGGTTCAAATGGACAACATCAAAGCCCATATCACCTGGACGAGCAATACCAAGAATCGCATTGGAATTCGCTCCATCATAATAAAGCTTTCCACCAGCTTCATGAATAATATCTGCCATTTCTTTAATATATGTTTCAAACAATCCTAATGTATTCGGATTTGTTAACATTAAAGCAGCTGTCTCATCACTGACGACCTCTCGTAAATGAGCTCAAGTCCACGAGACCTTCCTCATTTGTACGCACCGTCACCGATTCAAAGCCAGCAACCGTTGCAGAAGCAGGATTTGTTCCATGAGCAGAGTCTGGCACAATCACCTTTGTCCGCTGAAAATCACCATTCGCTTCATGAAAGGCACGAATCATCATCAATCCCGTCCACTCACCATGTGCTCCTGCTGCTGGTTGTACCGTGACTTCATCCATTCCAGTGATTTCTGCTAAAGACGTTTGTAAGTCATAAAGCAATTCAAGTGCACCTTGAACCTGCTCAACAGGCTGATACGGATGAATATGCGCTAATCCTTGCAAACGAGCAATGTTTTCATTGATTTTCGGATTGTATTTCATCGTACATGAGCCAAGTGGGTAAAAGCCTGAATCGACGCCATGATTGCGCTTTGACAAAGACGTATAATGTCTCATGATTTCAAGCTCTGAAACCTCTGGTAGCTCTGGCTCCGTTTCTCGTAAGTACTCACTTGGAATTAAGTCATCGATATTTTGTTCTGGAATATCTAAAATAGGGAGACTATGCCCGACCCGTCCCGGTTTACTACGTTCAAAGATAAGTGGTTGATCTTTTGTCGTCATATTAACTCCCCCAATTCCTGTGCAAAGGTATCAATTTCTTCTTTCGTTCGCACTTCTGTAACAGCAAGTAACATATGGTTCGTCCATTCCACATTGTCACGACCTAAATCATAGCCACCGATGAACCCTTTTTCGAGCAATTTTTGATTGATTTCGGCTACAGGCTTTGTCACCTTTATGACAAATTCGTTAAAGCTCGGTTGTTCGAAAGCAAGCTCAACTCCGCAATTCTTTAATTGCGATTTCGCATAAGCAGCCTTTTGAATATTTTGATAGGCCATTTCTTTTACACCTTTTTTCCCAATCGCCGTCATCGCAACAGCTGCTGCCAATGCATTTAACGCTTGATTCGAACAAATATTAGATGTCGCTTTTTCACGCCGTATGTGTTGCTCACGCGCTTGCAACGTCAATACAAAACCACGCTGTCCATGCTCATCAGTTGTTTGACCGACAAGACGCCCTGGCACCTTACGCATTAATTTCTTCGTTGTTGCAAAGTAACCACAATGCGGTCCCCCAAACTGCGTCGGAATCCCAAAAGGCTGTGCGTCACCAATGACAATGTCAGCGCCGAATTGACCAGGAGGTGCAAGAATACCTAGCGCGAGTGGATTACTTGAGACAACAAACATCGCCTTTTCTTGATGCGTGATTGCTTCAAGTTCTGCTAATGGTTCTAAATGTCCAAAAAAGTTCGGGTGCTGAACAATGACACACGCTGTATCATCATTGTAAGCTTCTTTTAATTGCTCAAGGTCTGTTACACCATTTCTCGTGTCAATTTCTACAACTTGTAAACGTTGACCAGTGGCATTTGTTTGCAAGACTGCACGTGCTTCTGGATGAACGGCTTTTGAAACAAGAATCGTTTTTTTCTTCGTTTGACCAGCACTCAACATCGCAGCCTCAGCTAATGCAGTTTGCCCATCATACATCGAGGAATTCGCCAAATCCATTCCCGTCAGCTCACAAATCATTGTTTGAAATTCAAAAATGGCTTGAAGCTCTCCTTGTGAAATTTCCGGCTGATAAGGTGTGTAGGCTGTATAAAATTCTGAACGAGAAATGACGTGATCGACAATTGACGGAATGTAGTGCTCATATACCCCAGCACCTAAAAATGATGGCGTTTTCTTTAGTGACACATTTTTGCTTGCTAAACCCTCAAAATAGTGAATTAGCTCGGGTTCACGTAATGCCTCCTTTAGCTTCAATTCCCCTTTAAAACGAATCGTTTCAGGGATATCGGAAAAAAGATCTTCTATGGACTGAACTCCAATTGTATCAAGCATTTCTTTTTCATCAGCAGCAGTCATAGGTAAGTAACGATGGTTCATGAAATACTCCTCCTATCTTTTAACAGTGATCAAAATGAATTCATTTAGTGTCGAGAGAATAGTTACGTAATGTACAATAGCTTTTACCCATTTCGACCATCCTGTTTACGATCTTTTATAAAAAGGTGTTTTGACAACCTTTGCTTTTAAGCGTTTTTTTCGAATCTGAACATCGACTTCGGTTCCAAGCTCGGTATAAGCAAGATCAACCATTGCAAGCCCGACATTTTTCTTGAGGGTCGGTGATTGTGTACCAGTTGTGACAAATCCAATTTGTTTGTCGTCAGCATATACCTCATAGCCAGTACGCGGTATCCCCTTTTCTAGCATCTCAATACCGACAAGCTTTCTAGTTAGACCTTGCTCCTTTTCTCGTTTCAATGCTTCTTTTCCGATAAACTCAGCATTCTTACCAACTTTTACGGCAAAGCCAATGCCAGCTTCTAATGGGGAAATGTCTTTCGTTAGCTCTTGACCATATAACGGAAGTCGCGCTTCAAAACGAAGCGTGTCGCGTGCGCCAAGTCCACACGGAACAAGCCCCTCGTCCTTTCCAGCCTCAAGTAATGCCTGCCATAGCTGCACAGCGTCATCCGCATCACAATAAAGCTCAAAGCCATCCTCTCCTGTATAGCCTGTTCGTGAGACAAGTGCCCGTACACCCGCCACCTCAACACCATCTGCAAAGCGAAAAAAAGGAATAGATGATAGGTTATACCTCGTTTCCTTCTGCAAAATTTGTTCAGCTAGCGGACCCTGAATCGCTAATTGAGCGATGTGGTCTGAGACATTCACAATTGTTACCCCATCAATTAAATACTGCTCCATCCATGCAACATCCTTTTCAATATTGGAAGCATTAATGACGAGCAAATATTCTGTTTCAGACTTTCGATAAATCAGTAAATCATCGACCGTACCACCATCCTCATAGCACATCGCTGTATACTGAGCCTGCCCATCAACGATTTTGGCAACATCATTCGTCACTAATGCTTGTAAATACGTAAGTGCGTTTGGCCCTTTAACTTCAATCTCGCCCATATGCGAAACATCGAATATGCCCGCTTTTGTTCTGACCGCTTCATGTTCTTCCTTGATGCTTGAAAATTGAACAGGAAGATCCCATCCACCAAAATCAATCGTTTTGGCCCCTGTTGCTTTATATTGTTCGTATAAGGGTGTTCGTTGTAATTCTGTCATTTTACTCCTCCTCTTCTTTTGATAAAAATGAAAAAAGGACAGGGTTATACACGTTTTGTGTATAACCCTGTCCTGTAACCAGAAAGTTTCCTACATTCGAACGAACGAATCTAGTGTCTTCGTGGGTGGCTCACCTGAGCACTCTCCAGAGCTGCGTCAAACAAGAGTCTTTTTTGCCTGAGAGATTCGCTTAGGAAACACGTTACCTAAGCTTGCTCCTTCGGCGTTGCACAATCTACTGCAATCTCTCCCCTTATTCTCATCCGCTAATCATTTAATTTATTGGTGCCTAACAACATGATTTCCTTCAACTGGTACATACTAATAGTAAACTAAGCTCTTTTCGCTATATAGATTCGGAATTTATATTATTATCCTATCAAGATACCCATTTTGGTGCAACTATTTATTTGTCAAATCAGATAATTAAATAAAGTAATGACTTTTTCATTCGGATATTGCAGGATGTTAAGAATTGAAAGGATGACAAAAATAATGATTGATATTCATTTTGATGATGAATGGGGAGATATTTTTTTTGAACGACTTGATCAAGATGGACCATGGTCTAACTGGGAACTGTTCAAGCTTGCTTATGAGGCTGAGGAACATCAAGCAATACCAGAATTTCATGGATTGCTAGCACCACAACATCTGCCACAATTAAAGCCTTTCCCTCACCAAATTGAGGTTGCAAATACGGTCATTGAACAAATGAATGGGAAAGCAATACTAGCAGATGAAGTCGGTCTAGGAAAAACGATTGAAGCTGGACTCATTTTGAAAGAGTATATGATTCGTGGGATTGTTAAAAAAGCTCTTATTCTCGTGCCTGCTTCTCTTGTCTCTCAATGGGCCATTGAATTAAATACGAAGTTTCATATTCCCGCTATTGCGCAAAAAAAAGCGTATGTGTGGGAGCAATATGATGTCGTTGTTGCTTCAATTGATACGGCAAAAAGACAACCTCATCGTGACATCGTTTTGAAGCAGCCATATGATCTTGTTATTATTGACGAAGCACATAAGCTCAAAAATCCGAAAACAAAAAATTATGAATTTATCCGTCATGTAAAAAAGAAATTCTGCCTCTTACTTACAGCAACTCCTATCCAAAATAAGTTAGAGGAAATTTTCAATTTAGTTTCATTATTAAAACCTGGTCATTTAGGTGATATCACGTCCTTTGAACAGGAATATCGCACATCAAAACGCTCGCCAAAGAACCAGGAGAAATTAAAAGAGCTGATCAACAAAGTCATGGTCCGAAACCGCCGAGAAGAAACGGGAATCGAATGGACGAAACGGATTGTTGAAACCGTCCCTATTATGTTTAGCGAAAGTGAGCGCTCCTTTTACAATGAGATCGAGCAATTAGGTGAGGAGACCAATCATTTCGCTCTCCTCACATTAAAAAGAGAGCTTTGTAGCAGTCGTGAAGCTGTCTTTACAACGCTAAAAAATATGATCGAACGAGCCCAAAAAGAAGGTCGCTCCTTACCTAGAGTAGAAGCCTTACTAAGAAAAATAAGTGAAGTGGACGGCCATGCTAAAGCTGAAAAAGCGCTAGAGCTCATCCAAAAGATCCAAGATAAGGTGATTATTTTTACGGAATACAGAGCAACTCAACTCTACTTACAGTGGTATTTGAAGCAAAATGGGATTTCATCCGTTCCTTTCCGTGGGGGCTTTAAGCGCGGAAAAAAAGATTGGATGCGTGAGCTTTTTCAACATCAAGCTCAAGTATTAATTGCAACAGAAGCCGGAGGAGAAGGAATTAATTTACAATTTTGCAGTCATATCATCAATTATGATCTACCTTGGAATCCAATGAGAATTGAACAGCGGATTGGACGCATTCATCGACTCGGACAACAAAATGATGTCCATATTTATAATTTTGCCGTTACGGATACTGTCGAGCAACATATTCTCACATTGCTTTATGAAAAAATCCATCTTTTTGAAGCAGTTGTTGGCCAATTAGATGATATCTTAACAAAAATGGCCCTCCCCTCTATTGAGGAACACGTTCAGGACATTTTACTAAAATCAGATTCTGAAGGAGAAATGCGGATAAAATTTGATCATCTTGCAGCTATCATGAATCAAGCTGCAGAAACCATTGAGAGAAAGGATGAAGCAATCGATGCTACAGCATCAAGTTCATGATTTTTTAGAGCGGTACTTTGAAGCAAATGATAGCCCTATATTTGAAAAGAACCAAGGCTATCTGAACATTCAACTCTCGATTGAGCTAGACAAGCTGTTGATGAACCGTCCTTTTTACTGGCATTACTTAGAGAAAACTGGTGGTACGCCTCAACCAATGAAAGTAACCTTTGTGACAGACCAAGCACAAGCGCCTGATACTGTGAGAGGAGAGCCGATTCATTTTGGTTCCCCTCGCCTAAGACAATTATTCGTATCAACCAGAACACTAGGTGGATACATTCGAATGTATGAGCAAGTCGGGGCAACAGGGCAAAAGTCGATCCCTCTTCAACCTTGGTTCTGCTTAAATGTAAAAATCTCTTTTCAATGTGATCGAAAAAAAGACGTACTACTTTCGCTCGGCCTTAACTTGATTCATGGTCAAATCGTCCAACAATTTTATCAAAAGCTGAACAAAAAAGAATTAACACCGAGAATTCCTGATTTTTGTTTTACATTATCGCCATTAATCACCGTTAAAAGTGGGTATATTCGCCTTCAAAAAATGGTTCAGCTGTATGCTGAAAAGGAAGATGATTCTTGGGCTAGAGCTGCCATAGATAGAATGAAAGCTGATTTAGCATTATTAGAGAGATTTTATGAAGATCAAGAAGAAAAACCAGAAAGCTATCACCTTGAAAAGCAAGCGTTAAAAGAGCAGTATGAGCCTCATATTCATGTGTCAGTCATTAACGGAGGAATGTTTTATCTTCAGCAGCAGGTGTTCTAATGAGAAAAAGAGACTAACCACATTAAGGGTCAGTCTCTTTTTAAATCAATCTCCATGCGGCGGTCTAATGACCTCCTGGTGCGCCTCCACCAGTTGTGATAATCGAAATAATCGTTGCAATTGAAAATGCGCCAAATACAACAAATGAAAGAGCAGCAAAACCGACTGCGATAAAATTCTTTCTACGAAGCTCACGAACGATCGCAACAGCACATAATACAGCAACAAGTAAAAGTGTAATAGATAAGAACATACTGACTCCGCCTCCTTATGTAAAAACTCAGTACCAAGCTTGACAGTCCAATTATAATGCTATATGAGAACGATGTCATCCACTAAGTTTGACAAAGCTGGTACAATTGATTCTCATTATGTAGGTTGGACAATTTGCTTTTATTTTACTCTCTTTTTATTCATTTGTCGAGAAGGGTCTTGTATTGTATGATGGAACTATCATAAATTGACTTGGAGGGTATTAGTATGAAATGGACACAAATTCCACTAGGTCCACTGCAAACGAACTGCTACGTCATTGAAAATGATGACAAAGAAGCCATTATCTTTGATCCAGGTGGAGATGGAGAAGCTTTTGTTCAATGGCTTAACAATCAAGGACTTAAACCATTAGCTATTCTCTTAACTCATGCACATTTTGATCATATAGGTGCAGTCGACGATGTACGCGACGCTTTTTCAGTTCCAGTCTATCTCCATGAAAATGAACAGGAGTGGCTTCTTGATCCAATAAAGAACAGATCTACAAATTTTTTTGGAGAAGAACAAGCCATTACAGTGAAAAAGGCTGACCACATTATTCGTGAAGAAGGTAGACTAACAATCGGTTCGTATGTGTTTAACATATTCGAAACACCAGGTCACTCTCCTGGAAGTGTTTCTTTTTATCTCGAGAAAGAAGCGATTGTATTTTCAGGGGATGCCCTTTTTGCCCAAAGTATCGGTCGAACTGATTTACCTGGTGGCAACCAAAAGCAGCTACTTGAAAGTATTCACCAAAAACTACTAGATCTGCCAGAAGAAACTGTAGTCGCCTGCGGCCATGGTCCAACTACTACGATTGGCCAAGAAATGGATGGGAACCCATTTTTATCGGGATTTTAAGGAAGTCTAGCGATTAGCTAGGCTTTTTTCACTTTAAAAGATTTGCCTATCTTAAAACGGAAGAAAAAGCTAAGTTTCTAACGAGGCAAAAAAGACCTCCAAAATCACATCGATGACAATGAATCCGTTCAATTGGACATCTATAGAATCATTCTTAATAAAACGCAAAAGAGACTGACTAGTGGAGTCAGCCCCTTCTTCATTGACGTGCCTATGTACCACGACGTTTAATGACCACCGAAGCTCGGTACTAACAAGAACGTTGAATAATACGTGAAGCCTACAAAGAAAATCGTTAAATAGGCGCCAAAAATGTACACATACACGCGCTCAGATAAGTTTAGATAGCTTAATGCTAATAATGCACCTGTTTGTGCAAAGAATAACAATGCCATGTTAAACATATCACCAGCAAAAAATAGCACTGCAAAAATCCCAGTCCAAAATGCTAAAACACGATACATACGATCCATTTGGTTCCCCCTCCTTCATGCACAAGTTACTGCCTCATTTTTGGTAGTAATTGTTTAGGATATCAAATGATTAATACAGCCTTATTATATACGACTGTCACTTTACTTGTAAATGCTTGAACAATGGCAAAACTGTGTCACGATTTACTTTTTAGAAAGTAAATGAACTGGTTTCAGCCGATCAATCACTCATATTCTATTCTCCTTAAAGCTAGGCTCTCCGAAAAATAATGAAAAAATACCTTCCCATCATTCAAAGTGCATCGAACATAGATAAAATGAATGTTGAGACACTCATTCTTAAAATCGAGATGATCTATTCTACATTTTAATATAATTCCTTGGTAATTTCATGCATTTTTCGATTGATTCCTTCAAACTTCGGTTAGAAAAACTTGGCTTATCGCCAAGCCCTTAATGGCGAAAGCCTTAGTCTTTTTTATTCGTTCAGAAAGGCACCATGATTTTTACGCTGATTAGTGAAGAAAAGACAAGGAGATGCTATCAATCAGACATCTCCTCCCTCTTATCTAGTTGTTGCTTTTTCGGGTAACCCGTTTTCTCCAAAACAAAGAAAAACCGAGTGGGATTAAGCCAAATACCCGAAATCGAAAAGGAAGACGCTCTGCTTTTCGCTCAGCTCTTTCAGATTGTCTCACTTCTTTCGGCTGTTCCATTTTTAGTACAACCTGCTGCGTCACAAACTTAACATAGTCATTAAATGACATGAAAATCACCTCTTATTGTTCTAGCAGCTAGTATGCCCAAAATAAAACTAAGCAATTTCATACGCAAGTCATATAAGGTGAAAGGATTTTTACTGTTCTGTTACCGATGAGCCCAGTTTAGCAATCATATCTTATACTCGTACATATTTCGTTGTAAAATGGATAGAGTAGAATTTGTAATCTCCCAATATTGTTCCAATGCTTTATTTTCCCAATGATAGTGGAATCCAGCTAACCGTTCATGACCAGTTTCAAGCTTTGCTCTCACCGAAATATTACTTAAGCCATCATGATAATCGCGAATGCGAAAGGTAACCGTTCCAGTGTCATAAAAGTAGACATGCTGCTCATCAACTGAAGGCTCATAATTTTCTTTTTGAAATTCAGTAATGGCCACTTGAAGCAATGATTCAAGTTGCATCATTCGTTCCTGTTCATATATAAAATGCTTTTCTGTCAAATATGCCGCAATTTGATGGAGAACAATAACACAAATCAGGAAGCCGATGAGGATTGTCAATGGATAAATAAATCCTTTTTGGTTCATGCTAACCCTCCTCACTTACAACAGGATAAAGCATAACCATTGATCTTGACACTTTTTTTCCACTCGCCAATTCTACTTCACAGCGGACGAGCTGCTCCATTGCTTGACAAGAAAAGGACTCCACCTGCTCCAGCATGAGTACATGTCCCGCCCCATTACGCAATCGTCTAATTTGCTTTGAAGATATAAGCTCAACAAGATAAAGCTCCCTGGGACCTTTATTTATGATTAGACTATTAGGCCCTGTCTCCACTTCTATTGCTTCTCGTACATCAATTGATAAATGATTGAAAAAGACGGTTACATCTCTAGATGGATCTTGTCCAAATTCATAACCAGTAACAACGGTCTTCATTAATGATGGAAAGAAAAACAATAGAAGGAGCAAAAAGGACAAAACCAAGAGCATTTCAATTAAGGTGAAGCCACGCTCACCTCGCTGCCAGCAAACAATGTTCATATTCCCTCCCATTCGTTCCAGTCCATTGTGAGCAAAAGCGTACAAGGCCATTTCTAAGTTCTGTTCTTTGAACTGTAATATTATTTTGGCCCAATGATGGTTCATACACGGTCGCTCTATATTGCTGGGCCTCTTCTTCTAATCGATATAACACTTTAGCTTCTTCTTGTATCGATATTCGTTCTTGATAGACAATCGTAAGCAGTGGTAAAACACTTGCACAAATCATCATCAGAATCACGAAAGCAAACATCACTTCTAATAGGGTAAACCCGTTACAATTCCCTATATGAGATCATTCCTTTCCCAAGATAGATCGTAAATCGATAGCTACGATCTCCCAACCCTTAATATAAAGGTACCTGATTGACTAGGATGACCATTCGCTAAAAAGGAGATGGAAGATAGACCAAGGGAAGCTGCTTCAATAAACATCTCATCATTTATATATGGTCTTTCTAAATACACATCAAAAGCTGAGTGATCTGATCACATAATCCTTTGATTGATTACTTATCCGAACAAAAGTTTGACGACCTGATGACATTGCTACTTGTTGCGCTAAAAGCAAGATCTTCTTTTAATTGCTTTGCAGCCAAATCCGCTTGATGGGATGTTGATGTTAAATTAGGTAATGTCATGATTGGTAAGAGGAGTAAAATCGAAAGAATGGAGAGGGATACAAGTACTTCGATTAGAGTAAATCCTGATGCTGTTTTGGTCATGAACCTGTTGATGGGTCGAGTGATAACCCCATTATTAATCTCGAGGGTTGTTCCGTCTGGACAATCAATACTTTCAACATAGCTACCTTCAAGGAGGCTAAGGTCTTGTAATACTTCTCCTTGTTCAATTTCGTATGCATGTACCTGTGTTTGCAATAGCTTTATAGTTGCCTCACAGCCTTTGTTAGCAGCAACTTCATTATTCTTCGTCATATTCGGAATGGCGATCAAAAGCAACACTGAAATAATCATCAATACTACAAGCATTTCAATTAATGTAAATCCTCGTTCATTTCGTAAATATTTTTTCAATTGTCATCACCTCAATAAAGATTGGTAGTAGAAAAAAGTGAGAAGTGGAGCTTGGAGGATAGGAAATAAGGATACAGGGGATGTTTAAAAGGGGCAGCACAACCGAAAGTTACGGACAACAAATGACATCATTCATCGCATCTCCTCCTTTCATGCTCTTTTTTTTGTTTCTCTGATATAATTAGACATAGATAAACAAATTCCTGCTTCTTTTTTATTATTTTTTTGAAAGGTTGATAAAAAAGATGAAAAAACTTTTACTAATGATGATTAAAGTGTATCAAAAAATAATTTCACCATTAAAACCACCAACATGTCGATTTTATCCAACCTGCTCCCATTATGGCATTGAGGCGATCCAGCGATTTGGTGCAATAAAAGGTGGATGGCTAACTCTAAAGAGAATCAGTAAATGTCACCCGTTTCATCCAGGTGGCATTGATGAGGTTCCGTTAAAAGACAACAAGCCAAGACTCTAAACGATACGTTTAGAGTCTTGGCTTGTTGCTATTTGCACTGATTATACTCCCTATATAAAGGCAGAAGAAGATCGTTTTCAGTAGTAATAAAATTTTTTTCACAGCTAAGTAAATATTAACCATCATCCAAGCTGTCTACTACAGCCATTAGATTCTCTCTTTTCTCCTAAAAACTTTGATTATTGACAAGTTTTTAGCAAAAGCCTTAGACTTTTTAACCGTTCAGAAAGTTATCGCATTTTTATACTTCTGATTAGTAAAAAAGAACCCTACAAATGTAGGATTCTTAAAATAATACGGGTGAGAGGACTTGAACCTCCACGTCCTAAGACACTAGATCCTAAGTCTAGCGCGTCTGCCAATTCCGCCACACCCGCAAATTAAAATGGTGAGCCATGAAGGATTCGAACCTTCGACCCTCTGATTAAAAGTCAGATGCTCTACCAACTGAGCTAATGGCTCTCCTAAAAGAAAATATGGTGACCCGTACGGGATTCGAACCCGTGTTACCGCCGTGAAAGGGCGGTGTCTTAACCGCTTGACCAACGGGCCACTATTTGTAAAGTGGCGGAGAAGGAGGGATTTGAACCCTCGCGCCGCGTAAACGACCTACACCCTTAGCAGGGGCGCCCCTTCAGCCACTTGGGTACTTCTCCGTGGCTCCACAGGTAGGACTCGAACCTACGACCGATCGGTTAACAGCCGATAGCTCTACCACTGAGCTACTGTGGAATGGTGGGCCTGAGTGGACTCGAACCACCGACCTCACGCTTATCAGGCGTGCGCTCTAACCAGCTGAGCTACAGGCCCACAGTAACAAAAAAGCGGGTGATGAGAATCGAACTCACGACATCAGCTTGGAAGGCTGAGGTTTTACCACTAAACTACACCCGCACAATAAAATTCATTACCTCAAAATCAATTTACGCTAAAATCATGTCTCTTCCTCTGCTTGCATTTCACTGAAGTAAATGCGTCGAGACAACTCGTAGCTTATTCGAGAGATGCATTGCTTGTGGCTGAGGTTTTACCACTAAACTACACCCGCATGTTAAAAACATATTATAAATATAGTTTCAAAAACATGGTGCGCCCTGAGAGATTCGAACTCCCGACCTTTTGATTCGTAGTCAAACACTCTATCCAGCTGAGCTAAGGGCGCAAATTTTTTAAAATAAAGCGGAAGACGAGATTCGAACTCGCGACCCCCACCTTGGCAAGGTGGTGTTCTACCACTGAACTACTTCCGCAATTTTGGCTGGGCTAGCTGGATTCGAACCAACGCATGACGGAATCAAAATCCGTTGCCTTACCGCTTGGCGATAGCCCAATATGCAATATGGTGGAGGGGGACGGATTCGAACCGCCGAACCCTGAGGGAGCGGATTTACAGTCCGCCGCGTTTAGCCTCTTCGCTACCCCTCCACTAAAAATCCACAAATGAAATAATGGCGGTCCGGACGGGACTCGAACCCGCGACCTCCTGCGTGACAGGCAGGCATTCTAACCAACTGAACTACCGGACCATTTTGGTTGCGGGGGACGGATTTGAACCGCCGACCTTCGGGTTATGAGCCCGACGAGCTACCAGACTGCTCCACCCCGCGTCGTTATAAAAGTAATCGGATGATGTTTTTTACTGTAGAGGACATCTTCCTCTACAAGCTTGTTCAATGATGACTTATGCGTCGATGTTACTCGTAGCTAATCCAATGTTGAATTGCTCGTTGCTCCACCCCGCGTCGTTATAGAGTATTATTATCTTAATGATCGTTCTTTAAATTAAAATACTTAGATAATAATTTTAATATTAAGGATATCTTTCTCCATTATGACAAGAAACAATCATTTTTTCAAATATGTATATAATATATAAATTCATTATGGAGGAGGAAGAGGGATTCGAACCCCCGCGCGGTTTGACCCGCCTGTCGGTTTTCAAGACCGATCCCTTCAGCCAGACTTGGGTATTCCTCCGTAAAATAATCATTGGTGGAGCCTAGCGGGATCGAACCGCTGACCTCCTGCGTGCAAGGCAGGCGCTCTCCCAGCTGAGCTAAGGCCCCAATAAAAATGATTCTTTCAAAACTAGATAATGCCTACACGACGTAGGTACTTGGCGTTGTTCACAGGACGTGAACGTATTTAGCGAAGTCACCTTTCATCGTGATGCAAGAAACATGTTGTCAAGAATAGTATTGGATAAGTCCTCGACCGATTAGTATCTGTCAGCTCCACGTGTCGCCACGCTTCCACACCAGACCTATCAACCTCATCATCTCTAAGGGGTCTTACTGGATTAACTCCATGGGAAATCTCATCTTGAGGGGGGCTTCATGCTTAGATGCTTTCAGCACTTATCCCGTCCACACGTAGCTACCCAGCTATGCTCCTGGCGGAACAACTGGTACACCAGCGGTGTGTCCATCCCGGTCCTCTCGTACTAAGGACAGCTCCTCTCAAATTTCCTGCGCCCGCGACGGATAGGGACCGAACTGTCTCACGACGTTCTGAACCCAGCTCGCGTACCGCTTTAATGGGCGAACAGCCCAACCCTTGGGACCTACTTCAGCCCCAGGATGCGATGAGCCGACATCGAGGTGCCAAACCTCCCCGTCGATGTGGACTCTTGGGGGAGATAAGCCTGTTATCCCCAGGGTAGCTTTTATCCGTTGAGCGATGGCCCTTCCATGCGGAACCACCGGATCACTAAGCCCGACTTTCGTCCCTGCTCGACTTGTAGGTCTCGCAGTCAAGCTCCCTTATGCCTTTGCACTCTACGAATGATTTCCAACCATTCTGAGGGAACCTTTGGGCGCCTCCGTTACTGTTTAGGAGGCGACCGCCCCAGTCAAACTGCCCACCTGACACTGTCCCTGAACCGGATCACGGCTCGAGGTTAGAATGTCAGCACAGTCAGGGTAGTATCCCACCGACGCCTCCACCGAAGCTGGCGCTCCGGTTTCCAAGGCTCCTACCTATCCTGTACAAACTGTACCAACATCCAATATCAAGCTACAGTAAAGCTCCATGGGGTCTTTCCGTCCTGTCGCGGGTAACCTGCATCTTCACAGGTACTATAATTTCACCGGGTCTCTCGTTGAGACAGTATCCAAGTCGTTACACCATTCGTGCGGGTCGGAACTTACCCGACAAGGAATTTCGCTACCTTAGGACCGTTATAGTTACGGCCGCCGTTTACTGGGGCTTCAATTCAGAGCTTCTCCTTACGGATAACCCCTCCTCTTAACCTTCCAGCACCGGGCAGGTGTCAGCCCCTATACTTCGCCTTGCGGCTTCGCAGAGACCTGTGTTTTTGGTAAACAGTCGCTTGGATCTTTTCACTGCGGCTCTCTCGGGCTTGCACCCTAATAGAGCACCCCTTCTCCCGAAGTTACGGGGTCATTTTGCCGAGTTCCTTAACGAGAGTTCTCCCGCGCGCCTTAGGATTCTCTCCTCGCCTACCTGTGTCGGTTTGCGGTACGGGCACCTCTCACCTCGCTAGAGGCTTTTCTTGGCAGTGTAGGATCAGGAACTTCGGTACTATGATTTCCCTCGCCATCACAGCTCAGCCTTATAGAGAAGCGGATTTGCCTACTTCTCAGCCTAACTGCTTGGACGCGCATATCCATCAGCGCGCTTACCTATCCTTTCTGCGTCCCCCCATTACTCAAACGGTGAGGAGGTGGTACAGGAATTTCAACCTGTTGTCCATCGCCTACGCCTTTCGGCCTCGGCTTAGGTCCCGACTGACCCTGAGCGGACGAGCCTTCCTCAGGAAACCTTGGGCTTTCGGCGGAGAAGATTCTCACTTGTCTTTTCGCTACTCATACCGGCATTCTCACTTCTAAGCGCTCCACCAGCCCTTCGGTCTGACTTCGACTGCACTTAGAACGCTCCCCTACCACTGCACCATATGGTGTCAATCCATAGCTTCGGTGATACGTTTAGCCCCGGTACATTTTCGGCGCAGAATCACTCGACCAGTGAGCTATTACGCACTCTTTAAATGGTGGCTGCTTCTAAGCCAACATCCTGGTTGTCTGGGCAACTCCACATCCTTTACCACTTAACGTATACTTTGGGACCTTAGCTGATGGTCTGGGCTGTTTCCCTCTTGACTACGGATCTTATCACTCGCAGTCTGACTCCCAAGGATAAGTTTTTGGCATTCGGAGTTTGACTGAATTCGGTAATCCTGTGGGGCCCCTAGTCCATTCAGTGCTCTACCTCCAGAACTCTCACCTTGAGGCTAGCCCTAAAGCTATTTCGGGGAGAACCAGCTATCTCCGAGTTCGATTGGCATTTCACCCCTATCCACAACTCATCCCAGCACTTTTCAACGTGCATGGGTTCGGTCCTCCATGCAATTTTACCCGCACTTCAACCTGGACATGGGTAGATCACTCGGTTTCGGGTCTACGACAACGTACTATTCGCCCTATTCAGACTCGCTTTCGCTACGGCTCCGCTTTTCAGCTTAACCTTGCACGACATCGTAACTCGCCGGTTCATTCTACAATAGGCACGCTGTCACCCATTAACGGGCTTCAACTGCTTGTAGGCACACGGTTTCAGGATCTCTTTCACTCCCCTTCCGGGGTGCTTTTCACCTTTCCCTCACGGTACTAGTTCACTATCGGTCACTAGGGAGTATTTAGCCTTGGGAGTGGTCCTCCCGGATTCCGACAGGGTTTCTCGTGCCCCGCCGTACTCAGGATCCGTCTCAGGGAGAACGGTGGTTTCGGCTACAGGACTTTTACCTTCTATGGTGGACCTTTCCAGATCGATTCGCCTACGCTCGTTCCTTTCGTAACTCCATATCGACATGTCCTACAACCCCAAGAGGCAAGCCTCTTGGTTTGGGCTGTTTCCGTTTCGCTCGCCGCTACTTAGGGAATCGCATTTGCTTTCTCTTCCTCCGGGTACTTAGATGTTTCAGTTCCCCAGGTCTGCCTCCTCGTATCCTATATATTCAGATACGGATACCATCCCATTACGGATGGTGGGTTTCCCCATTCGGATATCTCTCGGATCAAAGCTTCTTACAGCTCCCCGAGGCTTTTCGTCGTTCGTCCCGTCCTTCTTCGGCTCCTAGTGCCAAGGCATCCACCGTGCGCCCTTTCATAACTTAACCAAATTGCTACAGATAACCTTCGCATCTCTTCGTCAGCTTCGTGCTTCT
>CAWIQZ010000016.1:0-7448 GCA_963838465.1 uncultured Bacillaceae bacterium | reverse complement strand
AGGCTCAGTAATTTGCTATTACTGAGAACAGGTGGAATTAGTTTATACTACAGACCATTTGATCAACCTCAATTCGAGGACTAAATATTCCCAAAGGAGTCAGCTTACCGCAACGGTAGGTTGGCTCTTTTTATGTTATGTAATTGTGCATAGAATGAAAAAGTTTACACACAGTAAAGCAAGAAAACCATTCCACTTTTGAATCGTTTTATGAAAGGAAGATAAAAATTGGATAATGTTATGCTTGCACGTATGCTTTTTGGTTCTTCAATGGCTTTTCATATTATTTTTGCCACTCTTGGAGTTGGTATCACGTTTATGATTCTTTTAGCGGAAATCATGCGAGTTGTTCGCAAGGATTCTGATTATGGAACACTTGCAAAGAGATGGACAAAAGGAGTGGCGATTTTACTTGGAGTGGCGATTCCATCTGGAACCATTGTTGGTGTGATGCTTTCACTTTTGTGGCCTGGATTTATGGAAATTGTCGGCCAAGTCATTGCGCTCCCCTTTCAAATTGAGATTTTTGCTTTCTTTTTAGAAGCATTATTTTTGTCGATTTATGTGTACGCAGCTGATCGACTTTCTTCGACCATGAGGATTGTCAGTGTGTTTTTTGTTGCATTAGGGGCGACTGCATCTGCTGTTTTGATTACAGATGCACACGCTTGGATGAATACACCACGTGGCTTCAATATTGTGAACGGTGAGATTGCGAATGTCGACCCACTAGCTGCCGTTTTTAGTCCAAGTGTATTTGTTACCGCTTTTCATGTTACGTTAAGCGCCTATCTCACTGGAGCGTTTATCCTTGCGGCTGTAGCAGCATATAAGTTACTTCGCGGCAACCTTAGTGATCGGGAAAAGGCTTATCATCGCAAAGGAATGATGCTTAGTCTTGCTGTTGCATTAGTGATGTCTATCTTTACAGCACTCAATGGGCACGAGACCGCTGTTATGCTACATGAGTACATACCTGTTAAACTTGCTGCTGCAGAAGGGTTATTTGAAACGCAATCAAATGCGCCATTAGCCATTTTCGGAACACCAAGTCCAGAAGCAGGAAGGGTTGTAGGAGGTATCGAAATTCCAGGAATGTTAAGTTGGATTGCAACTGGATCAACAGATGGGGTTATTCAAGGATTAAATGATTTTCCAAGAGATGATTGGCCTCCTCTATTTGTCCATACTTTATTTAATGTGATGGTTGGAATTGGCATGACTTTGCTAGGAATTGCAGCTCTTGCATGGCTCATGTGGTTCATTCTCCGAAAAAAAGAAAAAAAAGAACAACCATTTCCAAAATGGTTGTTAGCAGGCATTGTTGCTTCTGGTCCTTTAGCTATGATAGGAATTGAAACGGGATGGATTTTCAGTTGTACTGGTAGGCAGCCTTGGACAATCCACGGCATTCAACGGACATCTGAAGCAGCAACGAATTCTGGGCACTTAGGCATGTTATTTGTCTTATTTATAGGCTTATATATCACCCTTCTTGTGATCACAGCTCTTGTTATGTATTTCTATTTCTACCGTAACCCTGTTTCAAACGATTTAGGTATTGCAGTAGACTAGCATAAACACAAAGTTAGGAGTACACCTATGGAAAATGTTTATATTGCGATCACGATTATTTGGGCATTTTTATTTATTTATGCAGTAGCTGGCTCAATCGATTTTGGGGCTGGCTTTTGGGCAATGTATTATCGCAAGCGAACTGATACGAAAGCTGCAAGCGTAGCAAATCGGTATTTATCTCCTTCATGGGAAGTTACAAATGTGTTTCTTGTTTTGCTCGTCGTTTCGTTAGTTGGTTTCTTCCCTGGGGCAGCTTTTTCACTTGGGACATTAATGATCGTTCCTTTTTGCCTCGTTTTAATTTTACTGACGATTCGTAGTGCTTTTATGGTCTATTCGTATTCGGTACAAAAGTATACAGATATGCTCGTTGTCATATCTGGAGTCACTGGGCTCCTCATTCCAGCATTGCTCGTCAGTATCTTGCCCGCAGCTATTGGTGGATTTGTCGAGACCGTTGGAGAGACTCAGTACATTTTAGTTGATCAGCTCTTTATCAGCCCAGCCTTTTATACTCATTTAGGCTTTGGTCTTAGTACTGAATTATTTTTATCTTCCTTGCTCTTAAGCGACTATGCTCGCGAAGCAAACTCGGAGGAAACCTATCATGTGTACCGTCGAAATGCGATTATACTCGGACCTATTACGTTATCATTTGCTGTAGCTGCTATATTTACGCTCATTCCCGAGGCTTTTTGGATGTTTGAAAACATGACAAATGAATGGCTGCTATTTTCTCTTTCTTTACTGGCCTTTGCTATTGGTTATAGTGCCCTTTGGTGGCCTTCAAAAAAAGCTAGCGTCGGACACCCGCGAATAGCTGTCATCCTGATTGCTCTCCAATTCGGCTTAGCTAGTTTTGCTTATGGTTCCGCACACATGCCTTATTTTTTATATCCTGATTTAACGATTTATGATGCTTTTACAAACGATACTATGTTTCGATCTCTTATGATTGGATATGGTTTTGGAATGGCCATCTTAATTCCCGTCTTCATTTGGTTCTGGAGTTTATTTATGAAAGATAAGCGTTATTTACGCCAAGAGGAAGCTCCGCATTGATTAGAATAGAGGATAACTTAGAAAGTATCGAGTTCAGTTTAGGGAGGGTGCGTTTCAACAGACTTAGCTGAATCAATTGGAATTGTAGCTGAAGAAAATGATATGATATTTCGTATTAGTGGAGTTGGAGACTCAGAGTTTGTATATTCGAAAACAGTTGACGCAGTAAGAATTGGAGATATGCAGACGAAAGATTTTTTATTAGAAATTGGTGCACTGAACTATGTGTTTGATTTGGAAGGTATTATCGGACTCGATTTATTACAACAAATGAAAGCAATAATTAATATAGACAAGTTTACTTTAGAATCTGGTTGTTAATGGCAAGTATAGAAGAATGATCTCTATACCTGCCATTTGTTTTATATCAGATAATTTAACTAAACCAGCTATTAGAGAAGCACTGCTCTTCTTAAGCTATAGGGTGCTTTAATGAAATAAACATTAAATAAAGAAAAATGCTCAGATGTTGATATCCGAGCATTTTTGTATGTTAAATACATGACCAATTACTATGTTATTTAATCTTATATTTAACGTTTTCCCTTCCAAAACTGAACTCGTTACTCAGAAAGTCATCCTCTTCTGTTCCTACTCTACTTTAAACTTTCGAATCAGCTCTTGCAATTCTTCTGCCATCGTCGTTAATGCTGTTGCAGAGGAAGATACTTCTTCCATCGAAGCTAATGTTTCCTCTGTTGCTGCACCAACAGACATCGTATGCTCAGACGTATGCTTAGCAATGTTCGTCATGTTGTTAACGGTGTTTGTTACTTCTTCAGATTTTCGCGCGATGTTTTGTGCCGTGTGATTCATCGATTCAATTTGCGAGGTCATTTCCTGAATCGATGAAATAATGGAATCAAAACGCTGCCTTGTTTCAGTAGCTGTTTCGAGTCCACTGTTTACTTCCGTTTTTACTAACTCCATCATCTCAACAGAGTTCTCTGTCTCTTTTTGCATTTCAGCGATCAGATCGTTAATTTTCAATGTCGAACCCGCAGATTGTTCTGCTAACTTGCGAACTTCATCGGCTACGACGGCAAATCCTTTACCATGTTCACCTGCTCTCGCTGCCTCAATCGCTGCATTAAGCGCCAACAAATTAGTTTGATCAGCAATGGAATGAATGACATCCAAAATCGAGCCAATTTCTGTTGCTCGATTTGATAACAGCTGAATTGCTCTATCTGTATCTTGAACCGATTGATCAATTGAATTCATACGTGTAACAGTTTCACGTACTAGGCTACCACCCTCATTTGCATCAGAAAGAGATTCTGAAGAAAGTGTCTCAATCATTGATGAACTTTCCGCAATGGCTTTAACCCCTTCAGTCATTTCAGTAAGCGTACTAGCACTTTCAGTAGCAGCCTTCATTTGTTGGTCAGATCCCTTAGAAATGTCCTCAATCGCTCCAGCAGTCTGTTCTGTTGCCCGGGACGTCTGTTCAGCACTAGCCGAAAGCTCTTCTGATGAGGCAGCTACTTGGCTCGAATTATTAGATATCTGTTCAATTAAAGTGCGTAGACTATTCTTCATCACAATGAATGCTTGTGCTAGTTTCGCTATTTCATCTTTCCCTTTTGGCTCCTTAATGTATACTGTCAAATCGCCATCTGCTACTAGTTCTGCCACCCTTGTCATTTCTTTAAGCGGTCGAGAGACATTGATAGAGATTACGATGCCGAAAGCGATGGCAATGATCAAAGCAACAGCACTAATGATAGTCGATATCATAATTGATTGATTTGTCTGTGCAGTTACTTCAGCTTGAGTCGTTTGCAAGTGCTCTTCAATCACTTGCACAAAAGCAGCAGCTTCATCACGCATATCTCTTCCTATTGGAATAACCGTAGCATTTGCTGCTAATACTGCTGCATCCGGATCCAAATTATATTGGTTGATTACAACATTGGCCCGATCGAGATATTGGATATTTTGCTGTCTTAATAGCTCCAAAGTCTCAATTGAATTTTGCTGCTCCACTAGAGCTAACGATTCATCAATAAACCCATTGATTTCTTCATTAGCTGCATAAAAGGCATCAAGCATTTCTTCGTCACCATTTAAAAGATATCCTCTAATATTTCCACCTTGGCGATTAACGTTGCCCTCAATTCTAAGTGCAAACGCACGTAGTTCTTCAGCACCATCAATTAAGCTGCTATAGGATTCATCCATTTGTTTTAAACTATAGTATGCATATCCACTGGCAACTCCAAAAAGGATTGATACAATAATAAATGCAGTAATAATTTTTTGTCCGATTGATCCTTTCATTACGCTCCCCCTTTTTCGTCAAATTTAGACATACACCACATTTTTCATATGTACGAAATTTGTAGAATATAGTTAAATATTATCATATAGGGTATAAAGATGTAGAGAAATAAAAGGAGCTACACGCATTTTTTTTGCCCTTATAGACAGAGAAAATTACCATTAGGACAGAAAGATCCAACAATTCGCACACTTGTTAAAAAATAGCTAACTGGGGGATAACATGCAACGATTCCGAAACAATATGATGAGCTTTTTTTTAACATTGGTTATCTTTCTCCTTATTACTACAAGTGTCAGTAGTTACATATCACTTACACAAGTGGAATACGAGACAGATAAGATTCTTCTCGATACTATTCCCTATCTCACGGTCTGCAGATCATTTGCTTACCGCTCTTCTTAATCAACAGGCAGGTATTCGAGGGTTTATCGCAACAGAGGATAAAGAATACCTCGCAGCATTTGAATTAGGAAAAATCCAATTAGAGCGCAATTTAGATTTGGTTGAGAAACATCAGGTAAATTACCCAGTTATGCAGACTTTAATTAATGAAGTGGCTCTACCACAAATAGAAAAGATTCAAGACTTTTTTCTCTCGCAAATTACGCTAGTCGAAAATGGTCAGACAGATCTTGCTCTAGCACGTCTAGACGAGGGGAAACGTGAAATGGATCATTACCGAGAAATCCATACCATAATTGAAAAAGAGATAACAACCATTACAAACGATGCATGGAATCGTACAAGAATGGCAGGTCAACGCTCAAAACTGATTACCTTCATTGGTCTTATTTTAACGTTGATTATCGGTATTGCTGCGATTCATTTTATGAAATTGCAAAAAGTGTATAGGCAATTAGAGAACATGGTGACGATCGATGCTTTAAGAGGATGTTCAAAAAGTACCTTTTTAATCAAATCATAACTAGAAAATCAGTTGACTACACCCCCATTAATGGAAATGAAAGTAAAATAATGTCAAACAAAAAAATTACCTTCGCCCCACTCAAAATCACACCTAAAAAAGGGTAGACTTCCCCCTTGGACCATAGACAATTTTTTGAAAAAGGTTTGATTGGGGTTAAATTAGCCAGCTATTGGCAAGGAAAGCTGTTCCACTTGCATTTCCTGCAATTCCCTTATAGCTTCAACATGATTTTCAGGTAAGACGGTATCTCGGATGTGTTTGATCATCCGTTGAATGAGTCGAAACAAATCTCTCATGATGAAGAAAGATTGGACTCTCTTGGTGGTCTTTACTGGCACCTTTTTATGTCGCATCACAGAATCGAGCTGATTGGATTCATGTGCAAAAGATAGTTCCACTTGCTTACGAAAGTTCAACATTTGATTTTGAAGCTCTGATCCTTGTGGAACAGGACCATAGAAGAATGGGTTTTCTTCAAAGGAGAAACCGAATTGCTTATCACAAGTAGCCTGTAATGGACAGGACATACATTTGGTTTCGTCACCATGAAACCAAGACGTATAGGTTTCCTTCTCAAATCCATCCCATAGGAGTTTATGGCCCTCTTCACATTCCGGTTGCCCTTCTGGGGAACATGCTTCTGGGATGATGGTATTCTTTTTGAAATCTGTTACGACAGCCACATCATGTTTATGTAAAGATTCTATCTGGTGTTCGGCACTGAAATAGCCTAAATCTGCCACAAGATACTCTACCTTCAAATCACCGATTTGTTTTAGTTTTTCAACCAACGGAAGAAGAACATCGACATCGTGAGTATCTGGTGGAAGAATAATGGACAAGAGAACAACAGGACCCGAGGGTGTGGGGCAAACAATCGAATGTTTTCGATAGCCAATAAAAAATGTATTCTGATTGGCTTTATTCCGCTGAACGCCTACTTTGGCATCGGGATCCGAATACATTTTTTCGCATTCACATGTCTCTTTATCTTCACAAGCACAACGTTTCTTTTTATAGCCATTCACGTGAGCAAAGACGGGTCTAGAATCAATTCCCGCAAGAGTTGGTTCTAAAAAGCCATCCAGTTTCAGGGCTTGACCAATGAAATCGAATAAGATTTTATAAAAGTGCTCGGGTGTCAGAGTATGACGAAAATGAGTCAAGCTCGAATGAACAGGAACATCCTTTATGTTTGGAGTGCCGATGAAGTTGCGCCATGCCTGATTCTTAGGGTCCCTTAGCTGTCTGCAAAGCTCTCTAAAAGACGTGATTTCAGAACGAGTAAAGTACAAATAATGCATACGAAAATACGTCCTAGCATCAATAGGCGGGCGACCACCGTCTTTATATAATGGTTTCATTTTTTCCAAGACAATAGAATCATCGACATGATCAATATAATCTATCAATTCCACATCGAAACCGAGTGTGTTATAGTAATGATAAGGAAGCAGTTCTAGCTGCATATCCATGAAAATGCACCTCGCAAATTGGTATTTTTTGGTCGTTTCATCACTTCCATTTTACCATTTTTCGCTAAGGTGCATTTTTATTTTTTTTTCGGATTTTATGGCTTTTTGAACAAGCTCT